>NZ_CP044990.1:1467500-2730000 GCF_009017495.1 Deinococcus sp. AJ005
GGTGTCCTCGGCGGCGTTGGGCGTGAAAAACGGCGCGTCGAAGCGGATGAAACCCTCGCCGTGAAAGAAAGTGGCGATTGAGCGCTGAACGCAGTCGCGCACCCGCATCACGGCCCACGGGCGGCGGTGCCTGAGCCACAGGTGACGGTGATCCATCAAAAACTCGATGCCGTGTTCCTTGGGCGTGATGGGGTATTCGCCGTGGTTCTCAGAAATCGGCGTGATCTCGCGCACGCTCAGCTCCACGCCGCCGGGGGCGCGCTCATCGGCCCTGACCTCGCCAGTGATGGTCACGGCCTGCTCCTGGGTCAGCCGTTTGGCGGCCTCAAACACGTCCTCGGCCACGTCGCCCTTGAACACGGTGGCCTGTACGAAGCCGCTGCCGTCGCGCAGTTTCAGGAATTGCAGCTTGCCCTTGCCGCTCTTGTCGGTCAGCCAGGCATGAACGCTGACGGTCTGCCCGAGGTGGTCTTTAAGGTCATGAATGCTGGAAGTTGGTGCCATGCGCGGAATTATGGCAGAGGCGGGGGCGGCGGCGCAGGTGGCCCGCTGCTTTCTCCGGGTGTCCCGGTAGGAGAGGAATGATCTGGCGGCAAACCCGCGCGTGCAAGGTCCAGTCGCTAGCCGTAAACAGGAGCCTCTTCCGTAAAACGCCCGTCCAGCAGGTGTAGCGCCCGGTCCGCGTACCCGGCCAGACGTTCGTCGTGGGTGACCAGCAGTACGCCCGCACCCTCCTCGCGGGCCAGGGCCACCAGCAGGGCGGCCACCGTGGTGGCGTTGGCGCGGTCCAAGCTGCCCGTCGGCTCGTCGGCCAGCACCACCGCCGGGCCGGAAGCCAGCGCGCGGGCCACCGCCACCCGCTGACGTTCGCCGCCGCTCAGAACCTCGGGCATGCTTCTCTCACGTCCCGACAGGCCCACGCGGGCCAGCAGGGCGTGGGCGCGTGCGGTGTCACCCTGCCCGGCCAGACGGCAGGGAATCATCACGTTGTCCAGTACGTTCAGGTCTTCGAGCAGGTAATGGTGCTGAAAGACCAGCCCCACCCGCCCGGCCCGCCGCAGCGCCCGCGCCTGGGTGTCCAGCGTGTCGGTGCGCTCCCCGGCCCACCAGATCTCGCCGGAATCTGGCACGTCCAGCCCGCCCAGCAGATGCAGCAGCGTACTCTTGCCGCTGCCCGAAGGCCCGGTCACGGCCACCACTTCTCCCGGCTGCACGCTCAGGGAGACGCCGTGCAACACGGTCAGTTCGCCAAAACTCTGGCGAACCTCGCGGGCTTCCAGAGCTGGAATAGTTGAAGAAGAGGCGGGGACGGTCACGCGGCGCATCTTATCCTGACCGTTCCTGTACCCGGTTCCACTCTGCTGAGGCGATATGCTTTCCACATGGTCACCGTTGTCTCCCATCCCCTGATTCAACACAAGCTCTCGCTGATGCGCGACACCGGTACCGGAGTCAAGGAATTCCGCGAACTGGCCGCCGAAATCAGTATGTTGCTGGCCTACGAGGCCATGCGAGATCTTGAATTGGCCCCCCAGACCCTGACCACACCGCTGGAAACGGGTCAGTTCCCGATGCTGAGCGGCAAGAAGCTGGCGCTGGTGGCGATTCTGCGCGCTGGGCTGATCATGACCGACGCCATCGTGGCGCTGGTTCCGGCGGCCAAGGTGGGGCATCTGGGCATGTACCGCGATCCGCAGACCCTCAAACCCGTGGCGTATTACAACAAGCTGCCCGCCGACATCTCCGAGCGCCGCGTCTTTCTGACCGATCCGATGCTAGCGACGGGCGGCAGTGCCAGCGCCGCCATCGACAGCCTCAAGGAAGCCGGGGCGCAGAGCATCAAGCTGATGTGCATCCTCTCGGCCCCCGAGGGCATCGCCGTGATCGAGCGCGATCACCCGGACGTGGAGATCGTGACCGCCGCCATCGACTCTCACCTGAACGATCATGGCTACATCGTGCCGGGGCTGGGGGACGCGGGGGACCGGATCTACGGCACGAAATAAAATAGACGTCGCTGAACGAGCCGCCTCCACCTTTCGGCTAACCCCCTGGCACGGCGAAACCCTTAGACTCGGGGCACTTTATGGATTCACTTTCTGCCTTCGCCCAGCAACTGGGCATCGCTGACCTGTTCGGACGGGGTTTTTTCAGCGTTCTCGTCACCTTTCTGACCGCCTGGCTGTTTACCTGGCTGTTCATTCCCCGTCTGCGTGAATTTGCCGTGCAGGTCGGCTGGGCTGATCAACCCAACGCACGGCGGCTGAACACCGAGCCGCTGCCCAATGCCGGGGGTCTGGCGATCTTCGCGGGCTTTATCGTCAGTGTGATCGTGGCCTGGGCGCTGCGGCCCATCGTGGTGGAGATCGTCAATATTCAGGTGCTGGCGATCCTGCTGGGGGCGTCCCTGCTGGTGCTGGTGGGTTTTATCGACGATCAGTTCGGGTTGTCGCCGCTGTCACGTCTGCTGGTGCAGGTGTTGGCTGCCGTGCTGCTGATCGTCAACGGTCTCAAGATCGACTTCAACGCCATTCCCTTTTTACCCATCGTTCCCGACGCCATCAACGGCCCTATCAGCGTCTTTCTGACCATCCTGTGGATCGTGGGCCTGACCAACGCGGTCAACCTGATGGACGGAGTAGATGGCGTGGTGGGCGGCGTGGGTTTCGTGGTCAGCACCGTGCTGCTGGCGACGGCGGCGCAGTTTCCTGACCGGGCTGCCGCCGTGGTATTGCTGGCGGGCCTGTCCGGCGCGGCGCTGGGGTACTTACGCCACAACTTCAACCCCAGCCGGATCATCATGGGCGACGCCGGGGCTTATCTGTTTGGCTACACTCTGGCCGCCGTCAGCCTTCTGGGCACGCTGAAATTCAGCGCAGGGGCCAGTCTGCTGGTGCCGCTGATCGTGCTGGCGCTGCCGGTGCTGGACACGACTCAGGTGGTCATTGGGCGGCTGGCCCGCGGCATTCGCAATCCGCTGGGGCACCCGGACAAGACCCACATCCACCACCGCGTGCTGGCCCGCACCGCCAGCGCGCGGCGCACCGCTGTGATCCTGTGGGGCGTGGCACTGGTCTGCGGCATGGTGGGCATGGCCTTGCAGGGTGTGAACTGGCGGGTGACCGTGGTGACGGGCGTGCTGATTGCCGCGTGTCTGTGGTTCGTGGCCCACCGCCGCGTGCGTGCCCAGAACATTGAGGACCGGAACAGCGAAACGGTGCGCTAGGCGTTGCCTTTCACGGCAGCTCGATATCGGCGCGGCTGTGCGGACAATGGGAGAGGAGCATTTCAATTTCCAGAGAAATGCAGAGTAGAAAGAAGAAGCTGATCCGGGCATCTGGGGGCTGTGGGACTTGCCTTTCTCTGTCGTCTGCCTGACCGCTATGCTGCCCCCCATGCTTGCAACCCTGTCCACCCGCACCCAGAGCGCCGAAGAAGTCACCGCGTTCTACGACGCCCACCGCACCGTCCGCCAGTACGTGACCGTTCCCGACGGCTCCCCGCTGCCGCTGCCCGCAGACCACCTGGAAGCCATCCTGCATGCCGCCCAGCGTGCCCCCACCGACGCCACCGCGCAACTGTATTCTCTTGTGCGCCTGACCCGCCCAGAGGTCCGCGCCCAGATGGTCACCCTGACCACCAACGCGCACATCGCCACTGCCTCGGAGGCGTTCGTGGTCTGCGCCGACGTGCGGCGGGTGGCGCGGGTGCTGGAAGTGACCGGGCAGACGCCGGGGCACTGGCCCGCCATCGCAGTGCATTTCGGCATCGGGGACGCGGTAATGGCCGGAACCAACCTGCTGACTGCCGCCGAGATGCTGGGCTACCAGGGCTGCTGGATCGGCGGCGTGATGAACGGCCTGGACGGCATCATCGATCTGCTGGAACTGCCCCCTGGCGTGTTGCCCTTCGCCGCGCTGACCATCGGCACATCTGCTGAGGACACGCCGTACCGCCCCCGCGTGCCGCGCCCGCTGGTGATCCATACCGACACCTACCACGCGGGCACCGACGATGAAATCCGCGACGCTGTGGACATCATGAATCCCATCGCGTCCCGAAATGGTCAGTCCGGCGACTGGGCCAGACTGCTAGGGGCCTATTTCGCCGTAGGCGGCGGCATGGAAGGCCGCGAACCCCGGCTGGTGGCGGCCCTCACACGTCAGGGCATGTGGTCCGGCGAGGTTTCTTTGGATTGACGGAAGGGGTGGGCGTGTCGTCTGGTGGAGACGGCCTGTCACTTTTTGTGCGCAGCCAACCCGAAAGGAGTAGCTTTTCGTCGTCTATTTGATGTGGAACGACCGCCCTGGTACAGCCGGAATGCGAGGCCCCCACCCCTCTCGCTGCCCAATCCGGCCTATCATCGGTGCAGATGTCTGATCCTGTTCGTTCCGCCAGCAAATCTCCTGTTCAGCCCACTCCCGATCCCGCTGCTCTGCCCGATCTGAATGAGGTCATTCGCGCCGGGGAGTGGCGACGGGCGCTGGCCGTCTCGCGCATCAAGCAGTCGGAGGTGGAGGTTCAGGAGGCGCTGGAGGCGGTCTTCCGTTTTCAGGAAACGGTGCGGGCGCGGCGTTATCCCTCGGCCCGGCGGGCGCTGGCCGATTACCGCGAGGCGCTGGCCGGGAAAGCCGACGCCGCCGAGCTGAGCGTGCTGCGCCGCGCCGCCGATCCAGACGCGCTGGGTGCGGCGCTGGACGCCCTGAACGCCCATCTCAAGGAGCCGGACCCGGAGGTGCTGGCCGCCGGACTGGCCCCCGCGCTGGCCCAGCCGCTGACCCGCGCCGAGGCGCTGAACATTCAGGGCGTGCTGCGGGCGTTGCAGGAAGCAAGTGCTGAGGCCAGAACCCTGTTTGAGGAGGCGCTTGAAGCTGACGCCGGGCATTACCGCGCGCTGACCAATCTGGGCAATCTGGACATTGAAAACGGTGACCACGCTGGGGCCGAGGTGAAATACCGTGAGGTGATCCGCCTGAACCCCGACTATGACGGTGGCTGGCATAACCTGGGTGTGGCCCTGCGCCGACAGGGCAAGATGGCCGAGGCGGTGCGCTCGATCCGGCGCGGCCAGCGGCTGGGTATGAAACGCTCCAAGGAGGACACCGACGCCGAGGTCAAGGCCCAGTTCGCGGGCAATCCGCTGTTCAAGGGCCTGCGCTGGGTACTGATCGCCGTGGTGATTTTGGTGCTGTTCCTGGCCCTGCGCGGCGCGATGACCTGACGCCTTAACCTGGCGTGGTGCCGGACTGCGGAGAGGGGACTCCTCCGTGGGTCCTTTGCACCGGAAGGATGCGTCTGGAGTGTCTGATCAACGAGTGCGCTATAAGCGGGCATGAGCGAATTCATCCTGAGTCCAGAGGGTGCGCGGCGGGTAGATGCCCGCCTGGAGCGTGCCGGGCTGCTGGATCTGGCGATGGAGGAGGCCGGGCGCGCGGTGGCTGACGCCGTGCAAGCCTCCTTTCCAGACGGTCCGGTGCTGCTCCTGGCAGGCGGCGGGGCCAATGGGGGAGACGCCCTGGTGGGCGCCCGTCATCTGCTGGCACTGGGCCGGACGGTGCGCGTGCTGGCGCAGACTGCCAGACACCCCCTGACCCGTCTGAACCGCCGACGCCTGCGGGCCGTGGGGGGCGAGGTCCAGCCGCTGAATCCAGCTTCACTGCACCGCGCCTCCGTAGTCTCCGGGGTGCTGGTGGACGGCCTACTGGGAACGGGATTTGTGCCGCCGTTGCGCCCGGCTCTGGCAGCGGTCATTGAGGTTCTGAATATTGCCCATGACGCGGGCCTGCCGGTGCTGTCCATCGATATTCCCAGCGGTCTGGATGCCTCCTGTGCAGACGTGGAGGGTTTGAGTGTGCGCGCCGACATGACGGTGACATTCATGGGATTCAAGACGGCCTCGCTGTTCGGTGAGGCCGCCACACGCTCAGGCCGGGTCACGCTTGCACCGCTGCGGGTGCCGCCCGATTGGGTGCGTGAGGAAGCCCTTGGCATTCGCACGGACGATGTGGGAGTGGCCGCGCTGCTGCCCGTGCGAACGGCGAGCGCACATAAGGGCACGGCGGGGCGGGTCTGGATCGTGGGCGGCCACCCCGGCATGGTGGGAGCGGCGGCGCTGGCCGGACTGGGTGCGCTGCGGGCCGGAGCGGGGTTGGTGACGGTGCATTCGCTGGCGGACGTGCCCCTGGTCACCCCTGAATTGATGGTCCGGCAGCACACCGATTGGCACCATGCCCTGCCCGAACTGCGCGCCTCTGGCCTGCCCGATGCCGTGGCGCTGGGCATGGGTCTGGGATCGCAGGCTGTGGATGTGGCCCGCGAGGTGCTGGCCTGGGGCATTCCCACCGTGCTGGACGCCGACGCCCTGCACCCCGAACTGGTGGGCCACGGCCATCCGCAGTGTCTGTGGACCCCGCATCCCGGCGAGGCGGCGCGGCTGCTGGGGGTGGGGACTCCAGAGGTTACGCGCGATCCTCTGGCGGCGGCGCGGCGTTTGCAAGAGGTACTGGGCGGCACGGTGGTTCTCAAGGGTGGCCCCAGTGTCGTCGCCTCAGCCCACGCCCTGAGCGTCGCGCGCGGCGGGCATCCGGGCATGGCCTCGGCGGGGATGGGAGACACGCTGTCGGGCGTTCTGGTAGCGCTGCTGGGCCAGGGCCTGAGCGCCGCCGACGCCGGGGTGGCCGGGGTGCGGCTGCATGCCCGCGCGGGCGAACTGGCCGCCAGGGCGCATGGCTACGGTCTGATCGCCAGCGACGTGTCGGATGAGCTGGGGGCCGCGTGGCTGGACTTGAAGCTGTCGTGAAGGTCAGTTCGATAAAGCTTGACTTGTCCTCCCAAGTGCGAGAGTCGTAAGACAGCCAGTGCTAACTTGTTCACATTGATGCAGGGACTTCTTGAGGACCTACCACTGCTGGGCATTCTGGAACTGATCCACACCACGCGCCAAACTGGTGTGTTGGACGTTCAGGCCGAGGTGCCGTACACCGTGACCTTCGTTTCCGGTGAGATCATCTCGGGCGGCATCTTGGACTGGATGGGGCTGGACGCGCTGTACGCCAGTCCTCTGCTGCCCGAGAGCGGCACATTCGACTTCACGCACCGTCCGGTAGCGGGGCAGCCGCTGGGACCCTACGGCCACCTGACCACCGACTGGGCGCGCGTCAGCGACGAATGGGAAAAGGTCTGCGAGGCCATCGTCAGCCCCAGCCGCTGCTTTCAGGGTGATCTGTTTCCTTTCAGCGGCCAGAACGGCAGTTCGGTGCGTGGCGCGGCCCGCGAGCTGGATATTCCGGTGTTCCAGGCGGCGCAGATGGTGGTGGGCGCGCTCAAACAGGGACGGCTGTGGCCGCTGGACCGCTACGAGTGGTACCGGCTGCGGCTCCAGCCTGCCGGGCCGCGCGCCAAGCTTCATCCGGTGGCCCGCCACCTGAACGGCAAACGCACGCTGGGCGAGGCCACTGGGGCGGGCCTGCCCCAGCATGACGTGCGCGATTATCTGCTGGGCGAGCTGCGGCTGGGCCTGCGCTTTCCAGGCAGTGGCTGGGTGCTGCGCGACCTGGTCTGGGAGCAGAAATATGGACATGTCCCGGTGCCCAGCACAGACCAGCTCCCCTCGCCCTCTTGAAGAAAGGCAGGAGCCAGAAGCACCGTCACTCTCGGTGAAGCCAGGTTCCTGCGTCCGGTCCTGCCCTGCCCAATCTCAGGCCCCCGGCAGTCTCAGCAGGCCCTCCAGCGCGGCGTAGGCGTCCGGGCGGGCCAGGAAAACCAGTTCGTCGTCGGTGGTCAGGCGCATTTCTGGGTGGGGCAGCCGCACCGTGCCGTCCCGGACAAGGCCCACCACCTCTACCCCAGGCGGCAGGCTCAGCAATTTCAGGCGCGCGCCGCGCCAGCCCGGCGGCACGCCCCGGCGGTACAGTTCGCGCTCGTTGGAGGGCAGAGAAGGCAGATCGGGCAGTGCCTCGGCAGATGGTGTGGGAAGCCCGTCATACGGAACAGCGGGCGCGTCCTGGGCCGTTTCCGGGGCAGGGTCCACGGCGCGGCGCGGGATAAAACGCACCGAGTCTGGTAACTGGGCCAGCCCACCGATCAATCCCGGCCCGCCCTGATGCACGCCGCTCTGGGCGCGGGAGGCGACCTGTCCCGGCACCAGACCGTCCGTGCCGCTCAGGACGTGGGCCAGTCCAGCCGCCAGAAGCGCGCTGGGCAGCAGGGCCTCGCCGCCCCAGGCCACCGCCAGCAACGTGGCGGCCAGCGGCACGTTCAGGGTCACGGTCAGGTAGGCCACCAGCCCGATCAGGGTAGACAGTGCCGGGTCCACGCCCAGCAGGCTGCCCAGCCCCGCGCCGATCAGTCCCCCCACCCCCACCGAGGGCAGCACGCCGCCGCCGAAGGCCAGCCGCGCGCCCAGCGCCAGCAGCAGCCAGCGCCATGCGCCCGCCACGCCGCCGTCTGTGCCCACGAAATCCGAGACGCCCAGTTGTACCCAGCCGCTGCCGTCGCCCAGCACGGCGGGGGTGCCGTAAAAGGCGACAGCGGCAGTCAGCAGCCCGAACAGCCCGCCCAGCAGCGGACGCAGTTTGCCACTGGCCCAGCGTTCGGGAACGGCGCGCACCGCCAGCAGCGACAGCCACCCGGCCAGCGTCGCGGCCAGGGCCACTCCCAGCAACGCTGGAAGCTGGGCTGAAGACGGCACCCCCAGCACTGGCACGCTGAGCAGCGGCGTGAAGCCGAAGGCCAGCCCGTACACCGCTGTTCCTGCCACGGCGGCTAGCACACAGGGCATGACCACCTCGAACTCGAACTCGAAGCGGCAGTACAGCACCTCCGCAATCAGTACGGCGGCAGCCAGTGGCGCATGCAGCACGGCCCCCAACGCCGCCGCCGCTCCAGCCAGGGTCAGCGTGCGGGCCTCCACGGCGTCCAGCCGCGTGAAGCGCCCCAGCAGCCGCGCGCCCAGTTGCCCAGTAGTGGTAAAGGCCGAATCGCGGCCCACCAGCAGACCCGTTCCGTAGGCCAGCACCGTGCCCAGTAGCGTGCGGAGCTGAATCACGGGCGCAGCCCACTGCCCGCGTGCGTGGTAGCCGCGCACCAGTTGGCCCAGCGCGTCTCCCGCTGCCGCCGGCACCAGCCACGCGTACAGCGCCCCCACCACGGGCAGGGCCAGCAGCCCCCAAGGCAACGCGTCGCCAAAGGCCATCAGCAGGCCGCCCTCGCCGGGAGTGCCGGGGGGCGCGTAGCCCGTCACCAGCGCGCCCAGGCGCAGGACTGCTTCCAGCAGCAGGCGCAGCAGGATACTCAGGCCGCCCACCAGCGCCCCCACCAGCACACTGAGAACCACCACCCGTCCCGTTTCCAGTCGGGTCAACACGGCGCGTGGCAGGGGGGAACGCATACGCGGCCCATGCTAGAGCAAAGTGATGGTGGGCGCTGCCTCCAGTCTTCACGGCACACCTCAGGGAAGCCTTCTCATTTTAGGATCACCTAAAACTTCATGGTTTCTCAGGCTTCCGGGGGCGGCGCGTAAGCTGGACCTAAGTTTTTCCGATGGGAGTGTGCGCACCGTGCGTGACCTCCAGCTTCGGCTTGCAAGGAGCAACCCTGTTATGGCTTACCAAGTTCCCCCCCTGCCCTACGGCTACGACGCCTTGGCCCCCCACATCGATACCCGCACCATGGAAATCCACCACGACAAGCACCATCAGGCGTACGTGGACAACGCCAACAAGGCGCTGGAAGGCACCGAGTTCGCCGACATGCCCGTCGAGGAACTGATCACCAAGTTGGACAGCGTGCCTGCCGACAAGAAGACGGCTCTGCGGAACAACGCGGGCGGCCACGCCAACCACAGCCTGTTCTGGACCGTGATGGGACCCCAGGGCAGCAAGCAGCCTAGCGGCGAACTGATGACCGCCATCGTGGGTGCGTTCGGTTCCTTTGAAGACTTCAAGAAGAAGTTCGAGGACGCCGCCAAGACCCGCTTCGGCAGTGGCTGGGCATGGCTGGTCGTGCAAAGCGGCAAGCTGGCCGTGGTCAGCACTGCCAACCAGGACAACCCCCTGATGGGGGAGGCGATCTCTGGAACCAGCGGCACCCCGGTCCTGGGCGTGGACGTGTGGGAACACGCCTATTACCTCAACTACCAGAACAAGCGCCCCGACTATCTGGAAGCGTTCTGGAATGTCGTCAACTGGGATGAAGTCGCCAAGCGCTACGCCGCCGCGAAGTAAACCTGTTTACTAAGATGCCCCCTGGCCGACTCTGGCTGGGGGGCATTTTGTGGTGATGGACTTCGGATTCACAACGGCGGTGGGGAGGGTGATCAGGGATGCGGCGGAGGCACTCATCTACTACTCTCCAGATTACGGGCGGATTTGCGCGGTAGCTGTGAAAGTCGAATACCAGCGCCATCACACTTGATACGGACCCCGATTGAAAGGTGTTGGAAACACATAGAAATCCGAACGGGACTCGCAGAGCTGCGCCGCAGAGTAAGAGCGTCCTCTCTTCGAGCTGTGCCAGTCATGGGCGTCTGTTCATCACGAGAGTGAGCGGGAGAAAAACATCCCTCGGAGCGTGGAGCGGAGGAACCCTGCGATGTCCCGATTTCTGCCGCGTTACAGACGGCAGTCCGTATGACCACAAAAAACCCCCTCCACAGGAAAGGGGTCAGGTGCAGAACTATGAAAGCAGGACTGTAAAATCAGTCGATGCTGGCCCGCCAGCGCCATTCCGAGGCGCGCTTCATGACGTGGGCTATGCCGCCAGTGATGGCAAGTTTCTGGTTCCACGGCAGCTTCATCCAGCCCACGGCCATCAACCCGCCGAGGCTCACGAACTCGCCCAGGGTGGTGGGTTCGTAGGTCTCGATCTCCTCGCCCCTCGCCAGACGCATCAGGTTCTTGCCCGTCAGGCGGCCCTGCTGTCCGGCGTGCTGGGCGGTGGTGGGTACGGGCTTGCCCTCCTGGTTCAGTGCCAGGCCCATATCACCGATCACGAACACTTCGGGGTAGCCCCTGGCACGCAGCTTGTCGTCCACGGCCACGCGTCCACCGGGGCCTTTCTCCAGCTTCTCACCCTTCAGAATGTCGCGGGCCTGAATGCCGCCGGTCCAGATGATCTTGCCTGCCGGAATGATCTTCTGCTCGCCGTCGGGGGTCTGCACGGTCACGGTCTCGGCGGTGGCCTGCATCAGGCGGTGGCCGGTCATGACGTGGATACCGTAATCCTCCAGCGTGCGCTGGGCCTTCCCGCGCAGGGCGTCGTCCAGCACCGGCAGGATCTTGGGTCCGGCTTCTACCAGATAGATGTTCATGGGGGGCAGGCCACGCGCCTTGCTCAGCAGTTCGGCGCGCTGGGCCAGCTCGGTGACCAGTTCCACGCCGGTCAGGCCCGCGCCGCCCACCACGATGTCGCGCACGCCCTGGAATTCACCGCTGAAAGCGCGGTTGACGAAGTTGAAGATGTCGTCGGCGTCGCTGAGCTGCTTGAGTTCACTGGCGTTCTCGGCCAGACCGGGAATGCGGTAGAAGTTGGTCACGCTGCCCAGACCCACCACCAGGGTGTCGTAGGTCAGCACGCGCCCGTCTTTCAGGGTCACCTCACGCTCGTCGAGATTGACCCCCTCCACGCTGGCCTGCTCTAGCTCCACGCCGGTGCCGCGCAGCAGCGGAGCCAGCGGTAGGGTCACGCGGGTGTTGTGTGCGGCGGCCTCGTGCAGACGGGTTTCAAAGGTATGAAAAGCGTTCTGCTCGACCAGCAGGGCTTCCAGACCAGCGTAGGGCTTCATTTTGGTGGCGACGGCCAGACCTGCATAGCCAGCACCGAGGATCAGGGTTTTCATCGACATGCTCCTGTGAACGAATTCACGAGTTGAAGTACTGGCCAGTAAACCAGCTTTGAACAATTGTACACCGTCTCTGAGACAGAGCTGTACCCGTGGCAACCGTTGTCTGATCATCTTGCCGGGACCGTGGTGATCTATCCAGCAGAGGGGGCCGTACAGGTGGGCGATGGAGTACAGCGCGGCGCCTGCGTTGTGTGCTTGAATATGAACGGTCAGACAACCCAGATGAGACGCCGCCGGATGGCGTCCACCTCATTTTCACCCGGCATCTTCACTCACCTGAGCCAGCTTCGGCAGGAGGCACCCATGAACGTGACCGTCAACGTCAACGGCAAACCCTACACCC
This sequence comes from Deinococcus sp. AJ005, assembly GCF_009017495.1. Lineage (NCBI taxonomy): Bacteria > Thermotogati > Deinococcota > Deinococci > Deinococcales > Deinococcaceae > Deinococcus > Deinococcus sp. AJ005. Next base: position 1,479,686 of record NZ_CP044990.1, read on the forward strand.
GTGATGTGGAACCCAGAACGCTCCTCGTCCATTTTCTGCGTGAGGACCTGCTGCTCACCGGCACGCACGTCGGCTGCGACACCAGCCAGTGCGGGGCCTGTACCGTGCATGTGAACGGCGAGGCCGTCAAGAGCTGCACCGTGCTGGCCGTCCAGGCCGATGGAATGGATGTCAAGACCATCGAGGGCATGGGCACGCCCGGCGATCTGCACCCCCTCCAGACCGGCTTCTGGGAAAAACACGGCCTGCAATGCGGCTACTGCACCCCCGGCATGATCATGGCGAGTGCGGAACTGCTGAAGCATAACGCCAACCCCAGCGAGGAAGAAATCCGTTACCACCTGGAAGGCAACTACTGCCGCTGCACCGGCTATCACAACATCGTCAAGGCTGTGCAGCACGCGGCGGAGATCATGGCGCAGGGCGAGCAGGCGGGACAGGCAGCGGACGACTAAGAGGGCTTGATGGTCAGAGATTGACAGGCGCTGGAAAAGGCCCGTCCATCCACTTTCAACCGTCACTCTCTCGGAGGCACACAAGATGACTGGCAACGAATCCAGAACCGACAAGTATTTCGGACAGGCCCTCAAGCGCAAGGAAGACCCGCGTTTTATCACCGGCGCGGGCAATTACACCGACGACATCGTGATTCCGGGCATGCTGCACGCCGCGATGGTCCGCAGCCCGTATCCGCACGCCAAGATCAATGGCATCAACAAGGACAGCGTTCTGGGTATGCCCGGTGTAGAGGCCGTGCTGACCGGACAGGACATCGTGGATGCGGGCATTGGAAGCATTCCGGTGGGCTGGCTGCTGCCCGAACTCAAGACGCCCGCGCACCCCGCGATTGCGCTGACTGAGGCCAATCACGTGGGCGATATCGTGGCGGTCATTGTGGCCGAGAACCGTGCGCTGGCCGAGGACGCCGCCGCCATGCTGGAAGTGGATTACGAGCCTCTTCCCTCTGTGGCCTTCGCAGGTGCGGCTATTGCCGAGGGTGCGCCCGTCGTTCACGATGACGTACCGGGTAACGTGGCCTTCAACTGGGAAATCGGGGACGCCACCGCCGTTCAGGAGCAGTTCAACGTCGCCCACAAGACGGTCAAGCTCAAACTCAAGAACCAGCGGCTGATTCCCAACGCCATTGAGCCGCGCGCGTCGCTGGCGCAGTTCACTCCATCCAGCGGCGAGTATCTGCTGTACACCACCTCGCAGAACCCGCACATTCACCGCCTGATTCTGGCGGCGTTCGTTATGAACATCCCCGAACACAAGCTGCGCGTCATCAGCCCGGACGTGGGTGGGGGCTTCGGCTCCAAGATCTTTCAGTATCAGGAGGAAGTCATCATGCTGCTGGCCGCCCGCCTGATGGGCCGCCCGGTCAAGTGGACGGCGCGGCGCAGTGAAGCGTTCGTGAGCGACATGCAGGGCCGCGATCACGAGACCGAGACCGAGATGGCCGTGGACAAGGACGGCAAGATGCTGGCCTTCCGCGTCAATACGCTGGCGAACTTGGGCGCGTACCAGACGCTGTTCGCGCCCGCTGTTCCTACCTATCTGTACGGCACCCTCTGCAACGGCGTGTACAAGCTGCCCGCCGTGCATGTGAAGGTGCAGGGTGTCATGACCAACACCGTGCCAGTAGACGCCTACCGTGGTGCAGGGCGGCCCGAAGCCACCTACGCCATCGAGCGCACTGTGGACGCGATGGCCCACGCCATTGGCGAAGACCCCGCCGAGTTCCGCCGCAAGAACTTCATCCAGCCCGAGGATTTCCCGTACCAGACCCCAGTGGCCTTGGTCTACGACAGCGGTAACTATGAACCCGCGCTGGACATGGCCCTCAACATGATGAAGTACCCCGAATTGCGTGCCGAGCAGGAACGCATGAAGGGCAGCAACAAGATCCTGGGCGTCAGCGTCATCAGCTACGTGGAAGCCTGTGGCCTCGCTCCGTCTGCCCTGGTGGGCCAGTTGGGCGCGCAGGCCGGGCAGTGGGAATCCAGCTTGGTGCGCGTGTATCCCACCGGCAAGGTGGAGTTGTTCACCGGTTCGCACAGCCATGGGCAGGGTCATGAGACGGCTTTCCCGCAGATTGCCGCTGACGAACTCCAGATTCCGATTGAGGACATTGATCTGGTTCACGGCGACACGGGCCGGATGCCCTACGGCTGGGGAACCTACGGCAGCCGCTCGGCAGCGGTGGGCGGCAGCGCCCTGAAGGTGGCGCTCCAGAAGATCACTGCCAAGGCCAAGAAGATCGCCGCGCACCTGCTGGAAGCCTCCGAGGAGGACGTGGAACACGAGAACGGCGTCTTCCGCATTAAGGGTGCGCCGGACAAGTCCAAGACCTTCTTTGACGTGGCACTGATGGCCCACCTGGCGCACAGCCTTCCTGAAGGCATGGAGCCGGGGCTGGAGGCCACCGCCTTCTACGATCCCAAGAACTTCGTCTACCCGTTCGGCACGCACATGGCCGTGGTGGAAATCGACACGGACACGGGCAAGGTGGACCTCCGCAACTACGGCTGCGTGGACGATTGCGGGCCTCTGATCAACCCGCTGATCGTGGAGGGTCAGGTTCACGGCGGTATCGCCCAGGGTGCGGGTCAGGCGCTGTGGGAAGAGGGCGCATACGACGAGGAAGGCAACCTGCTGGCCGCCTCCTACATGGAATACACCATGCCGCGCGCCGACGACCTGCCCATGTACCAGATTGACCATACCGTGACCCCCAGCCCCCACAACCCACTGGGCGTGAAGGGCATCGGCGAGTCCGGCACGATCGCCAGCAGCTCTGCCGTCGCCAACGCCGTGCTGGATGCGCTGTGGGTGGAGTGCGGCATTGAACATATGGACATGCCCTACACCGCCGAGAAGGTCTGGAAAGCCATCCGGGACTCGCGTGCAGGGATGGAACAGGCAGCGGACGATTAAGAGCTGTCAAACCGTCTAACGGTCTGAAGGTCTAACCGCAAAAAGAAGAATGAGCAGCAGCTTCTTAGTGGCTAGACGGTTTGACAGTTGAACCGTTTGACGCCGACCAAAGGGAGGCAAACATGTATCCAGCCAATTTCGACTATCAGAAAGCCGCCAGCGTAGATGACGCCCTCAAAGCCATGTCCGAAAATCCCGATCTCAAGATCATTGCCGGGGGGCATTCGCTGCTGCCTGCCATGAAACTGCGTCTGGCCCAGCCGCCCGCACTGCTGGATATCTTCAATCTGGAGGAACTCAAGGGCATTTCAGAAGACGGCGACTTTTATGTGGTTGGCGCGATGACCACGCACGCCGACGTGATGCGTAGTCACCTCCCCCTCTTTCCCGAAGTGGCGGGCTGGGTGGGTGATCCGATGGTGCGTAACCGTGGGACCATCGGCGGCTCTCTGGCGCATGCCGATCCCAGCGCGGATTATCCGGCAGCAGCACTGGCAACGGGAGCGGAGTTCGTCATTCGCGGCATGGGCGGTGAGCGCACGGTGGGCGCGGACGAGATGTTCCTGGGCATGTTCGAGAGTGCCGTGGAAGCGGGCGAACTCCTGACCCACATCCGCATCCCTAAAGGCATCAGCTCAAGCGTGTACGAGAAATACCGTCACCCGGCCAGCCATTACGCCATCGTGGGTGTGGCGATGGCCCGGCATGCCGACGGCCAGATTCGCGCGGCTTACACTGGGGCGGCAGAGAAAGCGGCGCGTTTGCCCAAGCTGGAAGAACGCCTGAATGCTGGACAGGACGTGGGAACCGGCTTGGTGGAGGGCGCAGACCTGCTAGGAGACCGTTTCGCCAGCGCCGACTTCCGCGCACATCTGGTGGACGTGCTGTCTGACCGGGCGGCCAAACGCTTAGGCTGAGTAGAGTCTCCATTCCCATAGCAATCATGCGCTGAGCATCACCACAAACCTTGTATTCCCCTTTCCACTGGGAAAGGGGACTTTCTTTGCATGTTTTGCAGGACAGCGCCCCGTCATTTTGTGCCCCTCCCGGTATGTTGGGTTCACGGAGGTGGCCCATGCAAGTACAGGTCAATGGAAAGACGCGGCAGGTCCAGCGCGAGGACGAACTGCTGCTGTGGGTGCTGCGCGACGAGCTGGGCCTGACCGGCACGCATTACGGCTGCGGCATCGGCATCTGCGGCAGTTGTACCGTGCTGGTGGACGGTCAGGTGACGCGCAGTTGCCTGACCCCTGTGGCGAGCGTGGCTGGGAAAGCCGTGACCACACTGGAGGGACTGGCAAAAGTTGGGCGGGGCGGCGTGGTGACACTGCACCCCGTTCAGCAGGCATTCGTGGAAAATCCCCTCCAGTGCGGGTGGTGCCTGCCGGGACATGTGCTGTCGGCGGTGGCGCTGCTCGATGCCAACCCTGCGCCCACGCCAGAGCAGATCGATGACAGCGCAGGCATCAACCTATGCCGTTGCGGGGGCTACAACAACGTGCGGAAGGCCGTGGCGCGGGCGGCGGAATTGAAGCGGGGCAGTTTGTGATACGGATTCCGTCTGTTTCGTGCAGGAATCGGGACAGCGCCGATCCCTCCACTCCACGCCCGGAACCCGTCCTTCTCCTTCTCGCATCCGCTCGGATTTCATCGTTCCTGCAAACGATTCAATCGGAGTCTGTATGAGTACCCTCAAGCCTAATAAGGTCCTTCGCAAGAAAGTCACGCGCCGCCGGGTGCTGATCGGGCTGGGCACCACGGCGGGCGTGCTGGTGGTGGGCGTGCCGCTGGCGATCAACGCGGGCCGCCCTGCGCTGGTGGAATATGTCGTGGAAAACGGCACCGGGCCGCAGGAAGCGCCATTCAATCCAGACCTGTGGTTCGAGGTCACGGCCACGGGCATCACCTTCTACGTCCCCAAGATGGAGATGGGCCAGGGCATCCACACCGCGCTGGCGCAGATCGCCGCTGAGGAACTGGAGGTCAAGCCCGAGCAACTGACCGTGAAGCAGGCCGATACGGTGCGCGGGTACGCGGGCGGGACGATGTTCACCTTCGGCTCCAATTCGGTCAATGCGCTGTACACGCCGCTGCGCGAGGCTGCCGCCACGTTGCGGGAGCTGCTGCGTGCGGAGGCGGCGCGGCAACTGGGCGTACCCGCCAAAAACCTGACGGCGGCGGGCGGGCAGTTTTTCATCGCCGGGCGGCGCGACACACTGAGCTACGGCAAAGTCGTGGAGGGCAAGCAGGGCGAATGGACGCTGCCCGACAAGCCTGCCCGCCTCAAGGCCCGCAAGGATTTCAAGCGCATTGGCAAGGCCATGCCGCGTGTAGATTTTCGGGACAAGGTGATGGGTCTCAGCTCCTACGGTTACGACGCGCGGGTGGACGGCATGCTGTACGGCGCGGTGGCCCGCCCGCCCCGCTACGGCGCGACGCTGGCGGCGGCTTCGGCAGGAGGGGCGTCCGCTCAGCCCGGCGTGAGCAAGGTGGTGATTGACTTGAAGGCCAACTTCGCGGGCGTGGTGGCCGACAGCCGCACCCGTGTCCGCAACGCCGTGAAGAAACTCGATCTGCGCTGGGAGGGTGGCACAAACGTCAATCAGGCCGAGATCGACGCGCAGGTCAGGGCCGGGGCGGGCGTGGTGGTGCGCCGCCGGGGCAATGTCGGCGCGGCGCTGAAACAGGGAACGCAAATCGAGGCCGAGTACAGCACGCCGCTGGCCGCGCACGCGCATCTGGAACCGCTGGCGGCGCTGGCCCAGGTGGCACCGGGGACAAACGGCAAAATAGAAATCTGGACCGCCACCCAGTACCCGCAGAAGGTCATGGACGACATTCGCGCCGCACTCGGCAAGGACCGCGAGATTCTGCTCCATCCCATGCAACTGGGCGGCGGCTTCGGGCGCAAGGCGGGGCAGACCGCCGCCGTGGAGGCCGCGCGGCTGTCAGCGGCGTGCGGCAAACCAGTGCATGTCGGCTGGACTCGTGAGGAGGATTTGCAGCAGGCGTTCTTCCGCCCGCCGTCGCACCACATCCTGCGCGGCAGCGTCAGCAGCAGTGGGCGCATTCTGGGCGTCGAGCAGTTCACAGCCAGCGGCGACATCATCTGGCCCGCCAGCATGCCAGAGTTCGTGAAAGACACGATTGGCTTTGACCCAGGTGGAATTCTGGGGCTGTTCATGCCCTACGACATTCCGGCCTATCACGTCACCAATCGCCGCGAGGCGCTGCCCGTTCCCACGGGCTTCTGGCGCGGGCTGGGTGTGTTTCCCAATACATTTGCGGTGGAGAGTTTTACCGACGAATTGGCGCACGCCGCGAAGATGGACCCGCTGGACTTTCGCCTGAACAATCTGCCGGACACCGAGAACGGTCAACGGCTGCGTGCCGTGCTGGAGCAGGTGGCCATCCGCTCGGGCTGGCGTATGCCACCCCCCGCAGGCCGGGCGCGCGGGATTGCCTGCGGTCTGGACGTGAACACCGCCAGCGCGCAGGTGGCCGAGGTCTCGGTGGAAAACGGTCAGGTGCGCGTTCACCGCATGAGCGTTGCCGTCGATCCAGGCATGGTCATCAACCCACAGGGCGCGAAGATGCAGGCCGAGGGTTCGGTGGTCATGGGCCTGAGTTCCACCTTGCACGAAGTATTGACCGTCAAGGACGGCATGATCGAGTCGGCCAACTTCGACACCTACCCGCTGCTGACCCTGCGCGAGACGCCCCAGATCGACGTCGATCTGCTGGAAAGTGGCGACACGCCCTACGGCATGGGTGAACCGATCATCGGCCCGGTGGGCGCAGCGGTGGCGAACGCGGTGTTTGCGCTGACTGGAAAGCGGTTACGCGATCTCCCCCTGCGGCTCTGAATCCAATCCGGCCTATTCCCCCAGTAGCAGCTCCTCCAAAAGATAATGCAGGCGGGTCTGGGCGTTGTCTTGGCTGCCGTAGACACTCCTCAGCAACTCGCCGCCGGGGGCGAAGGCCAGCCAGTGCGGCGTGCCCTCGGTCTGCCACGCGCGGGCAAGATCGCCGGACACGTCTAGGGCGACGGGAAAGGGCAGGCGAGCGAAATCGCGGGCGAATTTGACCAGCGTCGGCTCCACCTCCTCGCGTGGCAGCAGACGGTGACCGTGACTGGTGTGGAGGGCCAGCAGATTGACCTGCTCTCCAAACTCCGCGTGCAGCCGCTTTAAAAAGGGAATGCCGCGTGAAACGCAACCCGCGCATTCCAGGTTGAAGGTCATCAGCAGCCCGGGGCGCGTCCAGTCGGCGGGCGGCGGCAGAGGTTCGCCATACACGAAATCAGCGGGTTCAGGCCAGTCCATGCAAAAGAGGGTAGCGTCCCCGCCGCCCGCCTTATCCTGTCCCTATGAAACGTGCCCTTCTGCTTGCCGTGGCCCTTGCTGCCTCTACCTTATCTGCCGCCGGGGCCACCACCGTTGCCGAAGTCAAGAAAAAAGGCGTGCTGGTGCTGGGCACCGATCCTACGTTTGCCCCGTTCGAGTTCAAGGACAAGACCGGGCAGATTACCGGCTTTGATGTCGATATCGCGCGGGCGGTGGCGAAAGACTTGGGCGTCAAACTCCAGATTCAGGCCGTGGGCTTCGGGGCGCTGATGCCGCAGTCGGTCACATCCGGGCGGGTGGATATAGCCATGAGCGCCATCACCATCACCGCCGAGCGGGCCAAAGTGGTGGCCTTCAGCAACCCGTATTACCGCAGTGCCCAGGTCTTTATTGTCAAGGGCGGCAACCCCGGCAAGTTCACTTGGCCCGCCGATGTCAAGGACACAGTCATAGGGGTGCAGGCCAACACCACTGGGCAGTATGTGGCCGACGACACGCTGAAGCCCAAGGGAGCGGCGCTGAAAGTCTACGACGACTTTGCGGCGGGGCTGGCCGACATCCGGGCCGGGCGGATCGCGGCCCTGATCGGCGACGCGCCCACCGTGACCGACCTGCAAAAGCGCCTGCCGGGGCAGTTTCAGCAGGCAGGCAAGGATCTGGCCGCCGAGGACTACGGCATGGTGTTTGCCAAAAACAGCGATCTGGCCGCCGCCGCCAACAAAACCCTGGCCCGGATGAAAGCAAACGGCGAGTATCAGAAACTGCTGGACAGGTGGATCGTGCAGAAGTAGGAGTTTTCAGGTGTCTGTAGGCAGAGGAGAGCGTCGTTGAGCTTTTTCAGCATCGCCCCAATTGAAGCCTTCGCTGGGCAGTGTCATCGGGCTGTCTGGCTCTGACCTGGACGCGTCCTCTGTTCAGTACAAAAAATCTGGAATCCATCTGAACGCAGACCGCGCGGAGATGGATTCCAGACCTTATGATCGTTGATTTCTGGTTGTGAATCAGTTCAGGCGGACGCTGTTGGTCAGGTTGCGGATCACGGCCTCGTTACGCGAGTAGTCCTTGACATTTCCGGCAATGGTGACCACCAGCATGCGGCCCCCGGCACTGGTGACCATCAGCTCCCGGCGCAGGTCGTCGGACTGACTTGGCGTGGTGAACACAAACTGCGCCCACGGCGAGCCGCCCATCTGTACCAGACTGGCCTTGAGGGTTTTGACATTGGGCACCTGTGCGCGGATCACGGCGGGAAACTGGGCCACCAGCTTTTCCACCTCGTTCGCCGCCAGTTTGCTGGTTCGCCACTCGAAGGCGACGCTGACCTTGCGGTCCTCGGTCATGAAGACGGCGTCCGGGCGACCCGCCGCCGAGGGGAAAGCCGCGCGAATTCCGGCCTGGTTCAGGGTCAGGAGTTTGGCGTTGGGTTCCACCGAGAGCGGCAGGCTGTCCAGCTTTACCGGCACAGCCTGGGCCTGGCCTGGAAGTAACAGACCCACCAGCAGGGTCACGGTCAGAAGAGGACGGATCATTTCGCTGTCAACCCTAACCTCCCCGCCCCAGCAGCTTATGAGCCGGCTGTGAGGAACGTGCGGCGGCGCGTTGCTGGTTCATCATTTTCTGCGGTCTGGAGGGCCATTTCGCATCTTCACAGGCGCATCCCCAGGCTGGCTGCATGTAGGCCGATTTCCCTGCCAAAGCCTTCAGGTAAGAGAGGCGCGAACTTTATTTCGCTGTCTGGCGCGTCTCTCTCTGGCTGTCGGTTTCGGCTGCCATCCGTCTCCGGGCAGTGATGCTGGGGGATCAGGATCGCTCTGGATTCTCGGCGGGTGATTCGTCTGTAGGGGGCGCGGCGGCGGACAGCCAGCCGTCGTGGCGGGCCAGAATCAGGCTGAAGCCCGGCCCACGCATCACGGTCAGGTCTTGCAGGGTCAGTGCCGGATGCCCGGGCAGCAGGGCCGTCCACTGGCCCCGGAAATCGCGGCGCAGGGTCACGGCCCGCGCGCCGAAGTGCAGGGTTAATGGGGGATCGTCGCGCAGTTCCACGCACAGGGCTGTGCCGTCTTCGGGCAGTTCCACCCGGCTATGCCGCAGGGCGCTGGGTGGAGTTTCCAGGTGATGCGCGGCCACGGTCAATGCCGCTGCCAGATGCCCGGTCAGGGGGCCGCCCAGGCCCAGGGGTCGCGCCGCATCGTGGACGGTCTGCTGGATGCCCGGCGTGCTTCTCCGGGCCAGCAGGCCACACAGGATCTCGGCCCCCTTGCGGGCGAAGTTATGCAGCGCGTCCGGGGCTGCCCCGGCATAGCTGGCCGCGCTGCTGGCCGATACCGAGTCCGTGTCGATCCGGCCCACGCGCAGCAGTTGAGCGGCGGCGCGGGTTAGGCGTAGCGCCGCATAGTCGTCGGCTGGGTCCAGCAGTAGCGCGATCACGCGGCCCAGCGAGGTCAGCCGGGTCAGGTCTTCCTGCGGACCGCTCTGGGCGCGCAGCAGCAGGTATGCCCCGCTCACGAATGCGCGCAGCCGAATCTGTGGCAGCTCCAGCGTCAGGCATCGTTCGGTGGCTTCAGCCCTGGGCCGCAGCAGCGCGATCTGTTCCCCGGCCTGGAGCTGCCACTGTGCCCCCAGCGGCTGCCAGCGGAAGTCGGTGCCGCGCCAGTGCGTGGTCTGGCCCCCTGGCAGGCAGATGACCAGTTCGCTGGCGGCGTCGTCCGGGGCATCCAGGGCAGTGCCCGGCTGGGCGGCGTACAGCACGCTGTGCTGGGGGACGCCGCCCAGGGTGGCCTGCGGGCCACTGTTCAGCAGCGGCTCCAGGCTGTGTGCCAGCGCCCGCGCGGCCTCGCGGATGGCCGGACGCTCACGCGGGTCCCTGGGGGCCGGATGCAGGGTTCGTAGCGCCTGGATCAGCGTGTTCCTGGCCTGCGGGGCCAGCGGCTCACGCCCGGCGGCCTCCAATCTGGCCTGCAAGACGTCCTCATCGGGGTGGCGCGGAAAGGGCACCTCATGCACCTGTGAGAGGGCCAGCTCCAGCCGTCCGCGTCCGTCCGGTTGCACCAGCAGGGCGACGACGGCCTCGGTCAGCACCTGCAAGACCTGGGGATTGTCCAGATCGGTCAGCGGGTCGCGCACGGCGGGCACCGGAAAGGACACCTGTCCGGCCAGCCCCGCCTGTCCCGCCCGTTCGGCGTTTTCCAGCGCGGTGTACAGGACCCGCAGGGTCAGCAGGCTGGGTTCACGTTGCCAGATGGGCAGGTAAGCGCGCAGGGTGGCGTGCGCCGCGTCGCCCCAGGCCAGCAGATGCAATTCCTGCCATGCCCGCGACTCGGCGGACTCGCCCCCCAGCGGGGCGTCCCACAGGGCGGGCGGCGGCGGCACGGCGGCAGGCTCGGGCTGTTGCGTTGGCCGGGCTGATTTGCGGTGGGCCAGGTACTCTCGGTCCGCTTCCAGCAGTCTTCGGTGCAGGGCCGATTCCAGCGGAGCGCTCAGCAGTTCTTCCCGCAGGTCGGCCAGCGAGCGCCGCCCGCCGCGCGGCACCCTGCCCTGAAGGGTATCGGCCACCCGGTACTCGTACAGTTCCACCAGTTCGGCCCAGCGGTCCCCGCCCGCCCCTGAACGGGGCACGGCCTCACTGGGCTGTGGACTGCGCGTCATGGGCCGGTCCAGCAGTATCCGGTTCCGGCTGTGGCCCTGGCGCAACGAGCATGTGCAACGGCTTCCCGCATCTTGCCCCCACTATGCACCGAAGGGTCATACAAAATACTGTCCGGGTTGTGGGTCAACTTCCGGCCTTGCCCTGTGGCCTGGGTAGATCTGAAGGGTTTCTTGACTTGTGGAGGCAATACACCTTCTTCTCGCGGCGTGGAGTGGCACGGTGGGTAGGGCTGACATCGCCCTCTCCATCCCCAAAAAAGTTCAGAGCAACGCAAGAAAAGCGCTTGAACTGCGTAATGAATATGGCTTCGGCGGCATCGAGGGCGGCGAACACATGGCCGATCAACTCGCGGGGGCGGCCAACTGACCGAGGACGAGGTGCGCCACGTTTCCCAGTATTTCCCGCGCCACGCCGGGGACAATCTGGACGAGACGGGTCAGGGGAATGAGAAGCCCTCGCGTGGGTATATCGCGTGGATGCTGTGGGGCGGAGATGAGGGCCGGGAGTGGAGTGAGGGCGTGGTAAAAAAGCTGGACGAGCGCGATGAGAAGGACTCTGATTAAAGGGTGTTGAGAAACACCTGTAATCCGAGCAGAGCGAGAAAGAGAGAAACGGGTTCCGGGCGTGGAGTGTGGAGACCCTGCGTTGTCCCGATCTCTACACGGAACAAACGGAATCCGTATGAGAAGGCGAAGAACGGCTGAACAGGGCGAAAAACAAGCGGGGGCTGAGGCGAATCGAACGCCCCAGCCCCCACTATGTTTAATGGTCAGTTCTTCTCGGCCTCGTCGTCGAAATATTCGAAGCGGAAGCTGCCGATTTCCACAGTGTCGCCCTCGCGCGCCCCGGCCCGCCGCAGGGCGGCATACAACCCCTGGCGCTTGAATACTCCACCCAGGTACTCGGCGGCGTCCTCCATATAGCGCGTGAAACGTGCGATACGTGCCTCGAACCCCCCGCCCTGAACTTCCCACACACGCTCGTTCTCGCCCGTGGTGACAATGCCCACGCCTCTGGCAGGTGCGTCTTCGCGGAAGGTCACAGTCAGTCCTTCCTCGCGCACCTCGTCGGACTCGATTTCCAGGGCGTTCTTCTGCGCCCACAGCTCGCGGTCTGGCATCATCTGGAACAGCGTTTCGCGCAGCATGTCCAGCCCGTTGCCTTCCTTGGCACTCACGCGCAGCACGGGCAGGCCAAATTCGGCCAGCTCATCTTCCACCATCACGCCCAGGTCAACTTCGACCAGTTCCACCTTGTTCAGGGCGATCAGGGCGATGTTTTCCAGCAGGACGGCGTCATAGGCGCGCAGTTCAGCCTGAAGCTGGCGCAGTTCCTCCACCGGGTTGCGGGTCACGTCCAGCACGTACACCAGCACGCGCGTGCGGCTGATGTGGCGCAGGAATTCCAGTCCCAGCCCCTTGCCCTCACTGGCCCCCTCGATGATGCCGGGAATGTCGGCCAGCGTGAAGCGCTCCTCGATCTGGGTGCCGTGTTCATCGCGCCGGTCCACCACGCCAAGAATGGGCGAGAGGGTGGTGAACGGGTACTCGGCAATGGCCGGATTGGCCCGTGAGAGGGCCGCCAGCAGGCTGCTTTTGCCCGCGTTGGGATAGCCCACCAGCCCCACGTCCGCGATCAGGCGCAGTTCCAGGCGCACCCGGCGCTTTTGCCCCGGCGTGCCCAGCTCGGCAAACCGGGGGGCCTGCCGCGTGCTGCTGGCGAAGGTGCTGTTGCCGCGCCCGCCGTAACCGCCACGCGCAATCACCTTTTCCTGGCCCACGCGGATCAGATCGGCGATGACCTTGCCACTGTCCTCGTCGAAGGCAGTGGTGCCCACCGGAACGTCGATGTAAATGTCTTCGCCGTCGCTGCCCTGCCGCAACCGGCCTTCGCCGTACGCGCCGTTGGAACCCTTGAACTTGCGGCGGCCCAGCAGCCGTTCCAGCGACTCCACGCCCTCGATGGCCCGCAGGATGATGCTGCCCCCGCGTCCGCCGTGGCCGCCGTCCGGCCCGCCCTTTTCCATGTATTTGGCCCGGTGGAAACTCATTGCACCGTCGCCACCATTGCCCGCATTGACCTCAATATTCAGTACATCCCGAAACGCCACAACCCAACTCCTTTGCACGGGTTCAAACCCGGTAAAAACCGACCTGACCGTCTATCCGCAATCCTCAGCGCCCTCATGCCCGTGTGTTCTACGAACGCGGCGCTGGGACCGCAACATCAGGCACAGCTTATCAGGCGGCAGGGAGATGGGGGAGAGGATAGAGACAGTTGATGCGGAATGGAGAGAGGTGCCACCAGGACGACATTCAGAACAATGTCTTTGACTCACCCTGGCTCGCCTCCGACGGAATCTGGAGTGAGGGGTCTTCTGGAAACCTCTCTTCACCTTGAATTAGAAAAGCGGCCTCGCCCTAGTCCCAACCCGCCCTGACCTGATAGAATATCCCGTTTCAGAGCGGAGGAGAGGCTATCCCTTACGCATCAGACAGAATCTTGAGCGGCCTGATTTGACGTGCTGGCCGCACTTTTCTTAAAAGTCAAGGAGCGATCCTCTTGCAAAATAACTTAGTGGTGCGCGGCGCGAAGGAACACAATCTCAAAAACATCACCGTGGAGCTGCCGCGCGATCAATTTATCGTGATTACCGGCGTGTCGGGCAGCGGCAAAAGCACGCTGGCCTTCGACACCATCTATGCCGAAGGCCAGCGCCGTTACGTGGAAAGCCTGTCGGCCTACGCGCGGCAGTTCCTGGGTCTGATGGAAAAGCCGGACGTGGAGAGCATCACGGGCCTGTCGCCTGCCATCTCCATTGACCAGCGCACCACCAGCCACAACCCGCGCAGCACGGTGGGCACCGTCACTGAAATTCACGATTACCTGCGTCTGCTGTACGCCCGCGTCGGCACGCCATACTGCCCGGTCTGCGGGCGCAAAATTGAGAAACAGAGTCCCAGTGAGATCACGGACCGTCTGATCACCGAGTTCCCGGAAAAGCGCGCCATTCTGCTGGCTCCTGTCGTGCGTGGGCGCAAGGGCGAGTACCGCAAGCTGTTCGGCGATCTGCGCCGCGAGGGCTACGCGCGGGTGCGGGTGGACGGCACGCTGTACGAGCTGGACGAGGCCGAGAAGCTGAAGCTGGAGAAATTCGAAAAACATGATGTGGACGTGGTGATTGACCGCGTGACGCTGCGCGAGGCTGACCGCAGCCGCATTGCCGAGAGCGTGGAGCTGGGATTGCGCCGGGGCGAGAGCTTATTGCGCGTATTGATGCCCGATGGGGGCGAGGGCGGCGAGGCCCACGAGGAGCTGTACTCCGAGAAGTTCGCCTGCCCCGAACACGGCAGCGTGCTGGAGGAACTGGAGCCGCGCTCCTTCTCCTTCAACTCGCCCTACGGCGCGTGCGGCGACTGCGCGGGCCTGGGCACCAAGAACGAGTTCTCGGCGGATCTGGTCATTGATGACAAGCTGAGTATCGCCGAGGGCGCGATCCTGCCCTGGAGCAAAAAGGGTACGGGCGGCGGCGTGTACTACTGGGACAAATTGCAGGCGCTGGCCGAGCATCTGGACTTCAGCCTCAAAACGCCGTGGCGTGAGCTGCCCGCAGCGGCGCAGAAGGCCGTGCTGCACGGCCCTGGTCAGCCTTTCGAGGTGGTCTACAAACGGGGCGGCAAGGAAACCATGCGCTTCATGACCGAGTTCGAGGGCGTGATCACCAATCTGGAGCGCCGTTACTCCGACACCGAATCGGAGTTCATGCGCGAGAAGTTGGAAGAACTGATGGAACTCAGCTCCTGCCCCATCTGCGGCGGCACCCGTTACAAGCCCGAGATTCTGGCCGTGCGCGTCGGTGGCCTCAACATCGCGCAGGTGGGCGGTATGAGCGTGCTGGAGGCCGACGCCTACTTTGGGCATTTGCAGGACGGCGCTCTGGACCACGACGCCATCGCTCCTTACCTGAAGGGCCATCTGGGCGGTACGGCCCGCGCCCATGCGCCCCGCCATTACGAGTACGTGCAGAACGCCTTTGGTGCGGCAGTCTCGGTTCCCGTTCTCAAGGCCATCCGTACCCGCCTGAAGTTCATGGTGGACGTGGGGCTGGATTATTTATCGCTGGACCGCACCGCCAACACGCTGTCGGGTGGCGAGGCGCAGCGCATCCGCCTTGCCACCCAGGTTGGATCGGGTCTGACCGGCGTGCTGTACGTGCTGGACGAACCCAGCATCGGGTTGCATCCCAAGGACAACGGACGGCTGATCGGTACCCTCAAGAACCTGCGCGATCTGGGGAACACGCTGCTGGTGGTGGAACACGACGAGGACACCATGCTGGAGGCCGATTACCTGGTGGACATGGGGCCGGGTGCAGGCGTCCACGGCGGCGAGGTGGTGGCAGTGGGCACGCCGCAGGAAGTCAAGGCGAATCCCAACAGCCTGACCGGCAAGTACCTGCGCGGCGAGCTGAAAATTGACGTGCCAGAAAAGCGGCGGCGCAGCAATGGTAAGAAGCTCAAGATCTTTGGGGCGCGTGAACACAACCTTCAGAACGTGGATGCCGAGATTCCGCTGGGCATCATGACCGTCGTTACTGGTCCCTCTGGCAGCGGCAAAAGCACCCTGATTCACGACATCCTGCACGCCACGCTGGCCCGCGAACTGAACGGCGCGAAGACCACACCCGGCAAATATGACCGCATCGAGGGCATCGACAATCTGGACAAGGTGATCGAAATTGATCAGTCCCCGATTGGCCGCACGCCGCGCAGCAACCCGGCCACCTACACGGGGGTCTTCACCGAGATCCGTGACCTGTTCACCCGCACCAACGAGGCGCGGCGGCGCGGGTACCTGGCTGGGCGCTTTTCCTTTAACGTCAAGGGCGGGCGCTGCGAACACTGCAAGGGCGACGGCGTCATGAAGATCGAGATGAACTTCCTGCCCGACATCTACGTGCCCTGCGAGGTCTGCAAGGGCGCGCGTTACAACCGCGAGACGCTGGAGGTCAAGTACAACCACAAGACCATCAGCGACATTCTGGACATGACCGTGGAGGACGCACACAGCTTCTTCGAGCCAATTCCCAACATTGAGCGCAAGATGCAGCTTCTTCTGGACGTGGGGCTGGGCTACA
Organism: Deinococcus sp. AJ005; assembly: GCF_009017495.1. Classification (NCBI taxonomy): domain Bacteria; kingdom Thermotogati; phylum Deinococcota; class Deinococci; order Deinococcales; family Deinococcaceae; genus Deinococcus; species Deinococcus sp. AJ005. Next base: position 1,495,752 of record NZ_CP044990.1, read on the forward strand.
TGCGGATTGGGCAGCCCAGCACCACGCTGTCGGGCGGCGAGGCGCAGCGCATCAAGCTGGCTTCCGAGCTGAGCAAACGGGCGACGGGCAAGACCATCTATATCCTGGACGAACCCACCACCGGGCTGCACTTCGAGGACGTCCGCAAGCTGATGGAAGTGCTGGACCGACTGGTGGAGGGCGGCAACACGCTGGTCATCATCGAACACAACCTGGACGTGATGAAGCGCGCCGATCACATCATTGATCTGGGACCGGAGGGCGGCGTGCGCGGCGGCACCATCGTGGCCATCGGTACGCCGGAGGAACTGGCCGCGCATCCCACGAGCTACACGGGGGAATATCTGAGCCGGGTGCCGGGAATCGTGGCAGCGAAGCCGAAGAAAGAGGAGCGTGAACTGGTCCTCGCGGCCCCTGCGCGCAAGCCGCGTGCTAAGAAGGGGGCAGCATGACCAAACCGCCCGCACCTGAGCCGTCTGATCCTCACCCTGAAGCCGTCCAGCCAGCCAGGGGGCAGGCAGCGTCTGAAGTCACCTCCTCCGCGGCGGCAGACGTGGACCGGACGGTGGTGGCGCGGCCCTCTGGCGACGCTGCGGTCAACCTGTCGAAATCTCCGGATGGTGAAGAGCTGGGCCGTCCGTCGCCCGCCCGTGCCGCGCCGCCGCTGACCCCGATGCCCAGCCGGGCCGAGCAGGACCGCCCGCACCGCGCCCGCTTTCTGACCCTGCTGCGCCTGCTAGGCGGCTGGGCGGTGCTGGGCGTGCTGGCCTATGTCATGTGGACCCCGGGCGAGTGGCAGAACAGCCTGCTGCTGTGGGTGGCACTGGTGATCCTGGCCGACGAGTTCGGCGGGTGGTTCGGTTATCTGGGGCTGTTGCTGGGCGGCCTGGGCTACTTCAGCCCCTCGCTGCCTCCGGCGCAGTGGCTGATCATTCTGCCGCTTGTGGGCGGTGCGCTGATGGCGCTGCTGCTGGTCAAGCATTCGGGCGGCGTGCTGGTGCTGCCCTTCGCCGGGCTGATCTTCGCCGGAACACTGCTGGCCGTGGCGCGGTTTGGCTCTAAATTCGATCCCACATTAAAGCTGCCCTCCAACGACACGTTCCTGCGCTCGGCCCTGATCGCCATGGCGGCGGGGTTGGCCTTCAGTCTGGTGCGGCAATTGATCGGGCTGTGGCTGAAGCGGCGCGAGCGGCAAAATGGACGCGTGGGTGTGGCCGCCTGATCTTCTGCCTGCTGTGAAGGACATGCGCCCGGATACGCCTCACCTCCGGGCGCTAAACTTTGGGCCATATGACCAGACTTCAGGGAAACAACCCCAACCGAATCATCCTGGTGGTCGGCACGCTGATCGCCGTCGTACTGATTGCCCTCGCCCTTTTCGCTGTGCGTGATAAACCGGCTGCTGGCGCAGGCAAGGGCCTCAGCGCCAACTTCAAGCTGGATGGTGTGCCGTTCATTGGGAAGGCGGACGCGCCCGTCAATATCGTCACCATCGAGGACTTCAAGTGTCCGGTGTGCAAGCAGTTTACCGAGAGCATTGAGCCGGAGCTGAAGACCAAGTATGTCGATACTGGCAAGGCCAAAATCTACACCCTGATCTGGCCCTTCCTGGCCCAGAATGCCCGTCTGCCTACCGATGACAGCAAGCTGGCTGGGCAGGCCGCCCTGTGTGTCTTTGACGACGGCGGCAACGACGCTTTTGAGTCGTTCAAGAACATCCTCTTCCGCGCGCAGGGGGACGAGACCACCGTCTGGGCCACCAAGACCCGCCTAAAGGATCTGGCGGGCAGTGTCGAGGGCATCGACCAGACCAAGTTCGCCACTTGCCTGGACACCGACGCCACCGCCGCCCGTGTGGACGCCATGGAAAAACAGTCGGTGGACGCAGGTGTGAACTCTACCCCCACCATTTTCGTGAACGGCAAACAGGTACTGGCGGCCAGTGGACAGGGCAGCTACTCGCCCGACGATATCGGCAAGGCCGTGGATGCCGCGCAGCAATAAGCCCCATTCATGTGAACTCCTATGACCCGTGACAACCGCCTGTATCTGGCTTGGCTGGTGGCGCTGGCCGCTACGCTGGGCAGCCTGTACTTCAGTGAGGTCCAGGGCTTTCGCCCCTGCGTGCTGTGCTGGTATCAGCGCATCGCCATGTACCCGCTGGCGGTCATTCTGGGCGTCGCGGCGCTGGGCGCTGACCTGAAGATCCGGCGCTACGTGCTGCCGCTGGCGGCGGTGGGCTGGGTGGTCGCCCTGATCCAGAACCTGGAAGACTGGAACGTCATTGCCACCCTCAAGGCGTGCAGCGCCCTGGTGGACCCCACCGTCGTTCCCTGCAACACCCCCTGGCCGATCTGGGGCGCGGGCGCGCTGTCGGGTCTGAATGGAACAATCACCATTCCAGTGCTGAGCCTGACCGCCTTCACCTTGATCATCGCGCTGCTGAGCTGGCGCAGAAGCTGAGTCTATATATCCTTCCTGAGCCACCGTGCGCCTGTTGCCCGGTGGCTCTTTTCAGAGGTCATCCATGAACACCTTCACCGTTCAGCCCGCCACTGCCGAAACCCTGCCCGATCTCGTCGCCCTGATTGCAGACCGGGAGGACGCCGCCAGACGCCTGAACTTCATGCGTGAACGCCTTGCCGTAGGGCAGTTCAAGCTGGAGAACACGTTAATCCTGCGCTTGGGGCGGGGGGTGGAGGGGCACGCGCTGATTAATGCTGTGCCTCAGATTCCAGTCTTTCCGAACCTGCGGGCCGATGTGTTTGAGGAGGCTGTAATAGCGCTGGGAGGCGCGATTCTGGAGGGAGCTGGACCCGGACAGGGACTGATTCTCGACGATAACCTTGCCCCGCTTCAAGCTGCACCGTTCGAGGCTGCCGGGTGGGTGCTGGACAGTCGGCACGTCATGTACGAAACCGACTTACGCGCCCGAACTTACCCACTAGACTCGCAGGCGCAGACCGTTGACGCGGATCAGCCCGAGATCCGCGAACTGTTGAAACGACTGGGTCAGCCGGACCTCGAATTGTCGGTGGGCTGGATACTGATCGTCCTGCCCGGCGCAGACGGACTGACTGCCGCCCTGGGTGCAGTCGGCCCCGGCGGACGCCTGGACACCGCCAGCATCAACCTGCTCGGCGTGCTGCCGCCGTTTCGTGGACAGGGCCTGGGCACGCGCCTGCACGCGCATCTGCTGGCGCTGGCGGCGCAGCAATTCGCCACCCATGCTGGAGGCACGGAGGCGGAGAATGCCGCCATGCGCCGCATTTTCGATAAGCACGGCTCACGGCTGGCGGCGACGCAGATGTATTTCGTGCAGGGCAGTCAAGACTGAGCTGCTGAGCGCAAAAAAAGCCCTCTCTACGCGGAAGAGGGCCGGGTGCAAAAAGCTTCAGCTCAGCCGCGCACCACTTCCAGAATCTTGTCGCCGTATTTCTTCATGCGCTCCGGCCCCATGCCCTTGACGGCTTTCAGATCGGCGTCGGTGTAGGGCACGCGGCGGGCGATCTCGGCCAGGGTGGCGTTGCTGGCGATGATGAAGCGGCTGATTTCCTGCCGTTTAGCCTCGGCGTTGCGCCATTCGCGCAGGCGGGCGTATACGGCGGCCTGCTCGTCGCTGAGGTTGGCGGCGGGGTCTTCCTTGGCGGCGGGCAGATCAGGGGGCAGGATCACTGGGGTGGAATCGGGCATGTCCTGCGGTTCCTGCCGGGGCTGGCGCTGCCGCCCATTGCCGCGCCGCATGGACTGTTCCTGCGGGGCCGGGGACTCGGGCGCGGCAGTGTTCTGTGGGGCGCTGCTCTGCGCGGCACTTTCCGGCGCGTCATGGTCTTCCGGCGCGGGCGTGCGCTCCGGCTGGTGGCGCACGTCCGGCACCCCGGCGTCCAGGGGCGTGAAATCCGGGCCAGAGCTGATCGGCGTGGGCAGGCGCACGGGCGCACGTTCTGAAGAGCTGTAGACGATTTCCGGCTCCCAGCTTTCCTCGGTCTGTGCGGGGGAGGACTGTGGAGCAGAAGGGGGAGCAGTGGGGGCCTCGAAGGTAAAGCGTTCTGGGGCGCTGGACTGTGAGGGGTTTTGCTGGGGCTGATTGGACTGGAACTGGCTGGACTGGTTCTGATTGGATTCGGCCTGATCGGGCGTGCTGGGACGGTCTCCCCGCTCCGGGCGGTCTCCCTGGCTATCGCTGCGGCTTTCCTCGTTGCGACCCTCCTGGCGGGGTTTGAAGTCGCGCCTTCCATCCCGCTCCCGGCGGCTGTCCCGGCGGCCTTCATTGCGGCCCTGGCGTGAATCACCGTCGTCGCGGGGCTGCTCCTGCCGTGGCGTGGGCTGGGGGGCTTGCACTTCCTCGCGCCCCGCTTGTTCCGCTGCGCCATAGAGCAATGCCAGCGCCATTTCCACGTCTTCCAGGCCAGGAGTCAGGATCACCCCGGCGGGGACGCTGCGGGCGGCAGCCTGCACCCCACCTGGGGGCTGGGCGGTGTCGGGGGCGGCGTCGGGGGCCAGCAGCAGGGCGGTGGGGCCAGCGCCCTGGGCCGCGCCTCCAAGGCGGTCTGCCAGCGTGGACACCGTGCGGGCCGCGCGGGCCAGCCGCAGAGGCAGGGTGGTTACGTCGCGCAGGGCCAGCGCCACGCTCAGCTCGCTGGGGGGATCGGTGACGGGGTCCGGGGCCGAATCTGCGCCGAACAGGACGGCCAACGACACGTCGCCGTGCCCGGTCAGGGTGGCCCCGTCGCGGTACACGATCAACTCTGCGCCCAGGCCCAGCCAGCCGCCGCCGGGGGCCAGCGTGGCATCGGCGATCACCGGCACGCCAGCGCGGCGGGCGCGTTCGATGTCCCCGGCCTCTGGTTCCAGCAGCCACACGCCTTTCGCGCCGCGCCAGTCGCCGTCCAGCGGTGCGGCGGCCAGTCCGGCCACGGCCAGGAAGTCTCGGTTCAGCCGCAGCCGCGAGTCCACGCGCAGTGTGCCCTGGCCCAGGTGGGCGGCCAGTTGCTTGGCCAGCGCCGCCTCGCCGGGCAGCAGCAGACCCCAGGCCGCGCCCTCTAGCGCCGCCAGGGCAGAGGAAAGGCGGGCGTGTGGATCGCCGCGTTCGGCGTGCAGGCGGACCAGCCGGGCATCGGGGCGGATCGAAGATGAAGAGGAGGTCATGCGCCCTATTGTGCCGCACGCGTGGGCCGGGGGAGGCATGTTCACAGTGATGGCCGGGATCTGGTGGAAAAGGTGAACACCGCCCCACTTTCTGTCCAGCGCCGATTCCCGCAACGCTGCCCTCCCGCGCCCAGCCTTACAAACGCCGCTTACAAACGCTGTGGCCCACACGCGCCATGCTGTACGCATACGGAGGTCAAGACATGGCGCGAATTACGCGGTACAGCAAGTTTGAAGGTGAGCTGGATCAACTCGATTCCAGCGAGCTGATGCAGATGATCCAGGAAGCTTTGCTGGGACAGGGCATGAACGATCCCTACGACCCCGATCCCAATGCGCGCCCCAGCATGGACGATCTGTTTGACGCCATCCTGGAAGCCCTGGCCGAGCGCAATATGATTCCCGAAGAGCAGCTCATGGAAGCCATGCAGTCGGCGGACATCCACGACACGGCGCTGGGCCAGCAGATTAAGAACCTGATGGAGAAGTTGCAGCAGGACGGCTTTATCCGCAAGGAATTTGAGGATCAGGACGGTCAGGGCGGTGCGGGCCAGGGCGGCGAGGCCACCTTCCAGCTCACCGACAAGAGCATCGACTTTCTAGGCTACAAGTCCCTGCGCGATCTGATGGGCGGCCTGGGCCGTAGCAGCGCGGGCGCGCACGACACGCGCGAGTACGCCAGCGGCGTGGAGATGTCCGGCGAACTCAAGAATTACGAGTTTGGCGACACCCTGAACTTGGATACCACCGCCACGCTGGGCAACGTGCTGAGCAAGGGCATGGAAAACATGGAGGAATCCGATCTGGTCATCCGCCAGGCCGAGTACAACTCCTCGGCGGCCACCGTGGTGCTGCTGGACTGCTCTCACTCCATGATCCTGTACGGCGAGGACCGCTTTACCCCTGCCAAGCAGGTGGCGCTGGCCTTGGCCCACCTGATTCGCACCCAGTACCCCAGCGACACCGTAAAATTCGTGCTGTTCCACGACAGCGCCGAGGAAGTGCCGATCTCCAAGCTGGCGCAGGCGCAGATCGGGCCGTACCACACCAACACGGCGGGCGGCCTGCGGCTGGCCCAGCAACTCCTGAAGCGTGAAAACAAGGACATGAAGCAGATCGTGATGATCACCGACGGCAAACCCAGCGCCCTGACGCTGCCCGACGGACGCATCTACAAGAACGCTTACGGCCTCGATCCCTACGTGTTAGGCGCAACGCTGCGTGAAGTCGCCAACTGCCGAAGAAGCGGCATTCAGGTCAACACCTTCATGCTGGCCCGCGATCCCGATCTGGTGGGCTTCGTGAAACGTGTCTCCGAGATGACGCGCGGCAAGGCGTACTTCACCACGCCGCAGAACATTGGCCAGTACGTGCTGATGGACTTCGTGACCAACAAGACCAAACTGGTGAATTAAGGTCTGGAAGGAGAAGGGCGGCGGCGAGGGCCTGCCGCCTTTTTTATGGCCCCGTCACAGGCAAACAGCAGGGACGAGAATCTCATCCCGGACAGCCTTCAGAGAAAGTGTCGTGTGCTGCGGAAGCCGCTTGTGCTTCTTCTGATCAGGCAGGACTTCTAAGGCTGTGGCTCAGTACACCGTATTGCGCCGCCACTCGGCCAGACGGATGTCGTTGCGGCCCTGCTGCTTGGCGCTGTACATCGCCTCATCGGCACGGCCCACCACGTCATCGGACGATTCCCCAGCGGCGGCGCTGGCCACTCCGAAGCTGGCCGTGACGCCCACCACCTCGCCGTGGCGTTGCTGCCGTAGTTCGTTGCGCAGATTGTTCAGCAGCTTTCTGACCTGGGTGTCACCCAGCGCGGGCAAGATCAGCAGGAATTCCTCGCCGCCCCAGCGGGCCACCATACCCCCTTGCGGCAACAGGTCCCGGGAGAGTTGTGCCACCGCCCGTAACACCTGATCGCCCGTGGCGTGGCCGTGACGGTCGTTGATCTGCTTGAAATGGTCCAGATCAAAAAGCACCACCGTGTAAGTGGCTCTTTTGCCCGCCAACTCCCGCAGGCGTTCCTCGGCGGCGCGTCGGTTGGCGACGCCCGTCAGCACATCGATCAGCGCCGCCGAGCGCGAGGCCAGAAGCTGCGCCCGCTGCACGCCGAAGGTGGCCTGGATCAGGATCAGCACGCTGCTGCTCAGCAGAAACTGTGCCGTGGCACTGAGCAGATTGAGCTGCATTTCGGGCGGAACCGTCAGGAGCAGGTGCCCGCCGCAGATCGCCGTGGAGATGCCCAGGATCAGCAGAGCGCGCTTGGCGGCGCGGCGCGGCGGGTAGATGTAGAAGATTGACGTGTAGAGGACGGCAAACCAGTAGGTGTTCTCCGAGAGCCGTCTGACCCCTGCGGGCAATGGATCAAACTGGTGGCTCAGGGCCAGCAGCAGATACAGGCCTGCCCCCAGGAAAGCCACTGAAGTGGCAGTCTCAAAGCGGATGACGCCCCGGGCGAGCAGCAGTTGGACCCCCAGCATCGTGACCGACAGCAGCGGCAGCGCCCACACGTCCAGAGTGTCAAAAGCTGGTGCCTGCGACCACAGCGCCATCAGACTGGCACAAACCTCGATGACCACCACCAGCAGGAACATCCGCCGCTGCCCGGTTGGCCAGGCAGGCGGGGATGAAGCGGCTGATGGGCGGCGAGAAGGGGTAGACAAGAAAACTCCACAGGAAGGGGGTTGACAGGTCCGGTCAACGAGAGCGGACACCTTCACACTCTGGCTGACTGGACCACGCATGAATACCAATGCGGGCTGAGAAGTGGGGAGACCGACAGAATGCTGTGTGCAGAATACACGCGTGGCTGCCTGACCATTAGGCTGTTTCGTTCATATAGCGTCTAGGCCAACGGCCCTCCCCCACGATGGGCCGTGGCCGTTCTAGACAGGGCCGCCAGCAGGGAGAACCAGTCCTCTGGGCGCGGAGTGGAGGAGAGCTGCGCTGTACCGATTTTCGCCCCGTTCTGGACGCAATCCGTAGCAACAGTCTGCGCCAGAGGTGCATACTGCCCGACTGCGGCCAGACAGAAGAATCAGAAAAAAGGGGGTGGGAATCTCTTCACTTGAGATTCCCAGCCTCCATCTGAACTACCAGTCTTGTTCAGGAGATGGCAGACCTGCACAGCAGGCGTGCCCAAAAATAAAGTGTGGTCCGCGAGAAGTGCCGCCCTAGGAGCTGTGCAGCACGTTCATGATGTCGCCGTCCTTCATCACGTATTCCTTGCCCTCGGTGCGGACCCAGCCCTTGCCCTTGGCCCCCACCCAGCCCCCGGCTTCCACCATCTTGTCCCACTCGATGACCTCGGCGCGGATAAAGCCCCGCTCCAGATCGCTGTGGATTTCCCCGGCGGCCTCCGGGGCCTTCTCGCCGTCGCGGATGGTCCAGGCGCGCACTTCCTTCTCGCCACTGGTGATGAAGGTGATCAGGCCCAGCGTTTTGTAGCTCACCTGGACCAGTTGGTCCAGCCCACTTTCGGTGACGCCCAGATCGGTCAGGAACTCGCGGGCCTCGTCCTCGGGCATCTCGGCCAGTTCGCCCTCAATCTGCGCGCTGATCTTGACCACCGAAGCGCCTTCGGCGGCGGCGTACTCGCGCACCTGACGCACGAAATCATTGTCGGCAGTCAGATCGTCCTCGCCCACGTTCGCCACGTAGATCACGGGCTTGATGGTGATCAGACCGAATTCTTTGGGAATGGGGGCGTCGTAGCTCCCGGCGCGGGCAGGTTTGCCCTCGCCCAGCACAGCCAGAATGGCCTCGGCCAGTTCGGCGTGTTCGCGCGCTTCCTTGTCGCCGCCCCTGCCCTTTTTCTGGAGGTTGCCCAGGCGTTTTTCCAGCCCCGACAGGTCCGCCAGGATCAGCTCGGTGTTGATGGTCTCGATGTCGTCCAGCGGGTCCACGGTGCCCGCCACATGCACGACGTTGTCGTCGGCGAAGCAGCGCACCACATGGGCAATCGCGTCGGCCTCGCGGATGTTGGCCAGGAACTGGTTGCCCAGGCCCTCACCCGTGCTGGCCCCCTTGACCAGACCCGCGATGTCCACGAATTCCACGAAAGTGGGAATGATCGGCGGCACGCGGTCGCCCTTGGTAAAGACCCGGCTCAGGGCGCTCAGGCGCTCGTCCGGGACCATGACGCGGCCCACGTTCGGCTCGATGGTGGCAAAGGGGTAGTTGGCCGCCAGCGCCCCGGCGCGCGTGATGGCGTTGAACAGCGTGCTTTTTCCGACATTCGGTAATCCGACAATTCCAATCGCTAATCCCATTCGTTCTCTCCTCCGCCTGCGCCAGCCTGACCCGGACTGGGGCGGCGGCGCGGCAACCCTAACAGTGTACGTGATGGCGCGATCTGGCGCAGGTTGACCAGAAGTCCTGTCAGGTCAGACGAAGATGGGGGCCACCCGCCAACGTCCAGCCGACCCTTCGACTACGCTCAGGGTGATCCTGCTGCTCTTGAAATCTTTTCCAGAAAGGTGGACAGCGCAGGCTTCAGCTTTTGCGGACTCTGGCCTGTTCTGGACATTGACCGGAGATGCGCCGGCTCAGGGCCGCGTCGTGGCTGTCTTGGGCGTTCCGGCGACGCCCACCACGATATTCGCGTCCCGCAGTTTCTTCTGCCACAGGGTCAGTTCCTGGCGCTCGACCTCCTGACTGATCGGTACGGGCCAGTCTTGGTTGTCCTTGCAGATATTTCCGCTGGCTGCCAGACAACTGGGTGCCCACAGGTTGTTGTAGTACACCTGACCCCTGGAATCGAAGCGGGTCCAGCCGATCAGGTTGTTCTGCACCGAGTTGTTGAAGAAGGTCGCGGAGCCTTGTGCGCCCCTGGCCTGGCTGTTCCAGACGTAGATCCCGACGTTGGCGTGGGGATTGATCTCGCCTCCCGGAAGCCGGCCACTGGAGATGATCCGGTTGCCGTAGACCCGCTGGTTGTGCCCGCCCGCCACGGCGATTCCCTGATTGGAGGTGCGCAGGATCTGGTTGTTGTACACATCGACGTAGCCGCCGACCACGTTCATGTCGGTCTGAAGCCCGTCGCCCAGCATGATGCCCCCGCCCGAATACTCGCGGTCATCCAGCGGGCGGACGGCGTAGGCCCCGTCGATGTAGTTGTCGTGAATCTGGACCGGGCTGGCCGCCGTGCCCCCGGACTCGTACATGCTGATGTTTTCCTCGACGGCGCTCTGGCCCGGCGCATTGATGATCTCGTTCCACGCAATCTCGATGCCGGGAACCCGGTTGACCGCGTTCAGTTGGATGGCCTGGACGTAATAGCGCTTCCCGGTCAGCTTGCCCATCTGCGTGACATACCGTCCATCGACATTGCTGACCCGGTTGCGAAGAAACTTGAGGGTCTGCCCGGCGGCGGAATCGCCCACGAACAGGTTGACGTACATGCCAGACGTTCCGCGCAGCGTGTTGTTCTCCACCACCAGATTGACCGCCCTGTAGACCGACAGGAAGCGCCCCGGAAACGCGCCGCCCGTCAGGGGATTGAGGCCGTAGCCGGTGGTGTTACGCAGCGTCAGGTCGGCTTCCTCGCCCCGGATCAGGTCGCCCCGTCCCCGCACGACCGAGTTCTCGATGATCACGGGTTCGCGGGTGCGGACCATCACCGCCGGAACCGCTGGGTCGAAACTCTGCCAGTTGCCCTGATAGGTGCCGCCCCGAGTGATGACCAGCGGGCCGGAATAGATTGGCCCCACCGAGGGATCGTTGTCGGGAACGATGGTGCGCGGGTCGGTCATCTGCGTCGGTACGCAGGCGGTCAGCGCCAGCGTGAGTGTCCCCAGGAGGAAACCGGCCCGGAACAGGGTCCGTCCGGTTGCTCTGGCGGGAGCGTGTGCGGCCCTGGCGTTCTCTGTCACAGATCTTTCCTCGTGGTTATTGATGGCTTTCACTTGTGCGCCAGTGTAGGGCCTGGAGCTGACGGTTGTCTGCGTGTGCGCCAGCAGCGGTGCAGACCGGGGCCTGAACCCAGATAGGCAGCCCCCAATTCTCCGCCGTCATGGCGTCCGCAGCCAGGGCCAGCGCCGCACGTAATCGGCGATCTTGGCGGCGCACAGGCCGGGCGTGTGGTTGAGGGGATTGGGGCGCAGAATCCCGGCGGTCATGTCGTCCAGGCCGTAAGGGGCATATACCTCGCCGCGCGCACTGACGCCCACACAGGTGCATTCCACCAGAAACTGATCGATGCCCTCGCGGACGCTGCGTAGTGCCGGGCGGTCCTGCCCGAATTTTTGCTTAAACCACAGGTGGACGCGCGCCTGATTGCGGACCTCGATGGGGGCGTCCAGATGGGCGAACAGCGCCCCGGCCCGGCGGATCACGGCGTCCTCGGCGGCGTAGCTGGGGTCGTCATCCCAGTAGAAGATGTCGTAATCCCTGATCTGGGCGGCTGGCGGTTGCCCGCTCTGCACGTTCCAGACGGTGCCGAACAGCGCCCCAGCCACCAGATGGGCCTGCGCCACACCCAACTCGGGCAGGCGCTCCAGGAGGGACGCATTGACCGGATTCAGGCGCACCAGCCGCAGGAATTCGGCGTCGTTCATGCCCGCCCGTTCATCCTGCTCATTCACTTTGCCTGGGCGGCCTGCACCACGGCTGGAAAATGCCCGGTGCAGGCCCAGTCGCGCTGCCAGCCCGGCCAGGTGTGACCCAGGCGCAGGGGCGCGAGCAGATGGGGGGGCACCTCCAGCCCGCGCGCCCCGGCGACGGCTCCCACCACGCAGGCCACCGTATCGCTGTCGTCGCCCAGCAGCACGGCGGGTTCCACGCAGGCGTGCCAGGTGTCGGCCCCTGCATGTTTCACGGCGGCTTCCAGCGTATCCAGCACGAAACCGCTCTGGGAGGTCAGGTGGCCGCCCAGGCTGGAGCGCACGCGGGCGCGGACCTCGGCGCGGGCCTGCCGCTCGCGGTCCCGGAACGCCGTGTGGGCATCGCGGGTGTCGATCCCGAACAGGCCAGCGTCCAGCAGGGCGGCGCGGGCATCGAAATCGTCGGTGAGTTGCAGCGCGGCGGCGGCGGCCCCGGCGTAGGGCTGCCCCCCAGCCAGCGCCTCCAGAAAGGCCGTCAGAAACACCGAGGCATACACGCAGCGGGGATCGGCGTGGGTCAGGGCGGTCACGGCAGCCGATGCATGGGCCAGCTCAGCGCCCCGGTATCCGGTGATCCACACGGCGGCGATTCGCATCAGACCGCCGTTGCCAGCGCTCTGGAAGCCGCTGCCCTGCCACGCGCGCACGCCCCCATCCAGCGCCGCAAAACGCAGGGCCGCGCCGGTCAGGCCGCCCACGTCCGGTGGCCCCGCCGCCAGCCATTCGCGCAGGGCGGCCAACACGCCTTCCAGGCCAGTTTTGCGGGCGTATCCCAGCAACGTCGCCACCACCATCTGGGTGTCGTCGGTGGCCTCGCCGGGCGCGAAGCCGAACACGCTGCCCGGTTGATAGTCCGTGAAGGTCGGCCCGTAGCGGGACGCGATGGCCTGGGGCGTCTTGAATTCGGTGGCGGCCCCCAGCGCGTCGGCTGCTGCCAGCGAAAAAAGCGTCCTGGTCACATCGGTCATGGAACATTCTGGCATGGCCGCCCCGCTGCGCTTCCCGGCGACCCGCCCACTGGGGGGGGCAAGGACAGCGCGCCTTTCAATTCAAAATCGCATTACACTGTGCTTACTTTATGGTGCGCGGCGACCTTGCAGTTTTCCCCTTCCTTTCCGTCATGCAGATGCTTCTGACCAGTGGCCGCGATGGGCTGCTCAGTGTGGACCATGTGCGCGGGGGTCAACTGTGGCTGGAGCGCGGCGAGATCGTCCACGCCCGCTGCGGCCAGTTGAGCGGCGACCCGGCCCTGCAACTGCTGGCCAGCCTGAGCAGCGGCTCGTTTATTTTCGAGCCAGGGGTCAGCGCCCCCGAACGCAGCCTGCACCTGCACCGCGATTCGGCGCTGCGCCGCCTGTTCGAGGAAACCGACGCCTGGGAGCCGCTGCTGCGGACCTTCCCTGACTGGCAGCGCCGCCTGCGCTTTACCCCCCGCTGGTCCGAGGCGCAGCCCGTCACGCAACCGCAGTTCCGCGCCCTGAAACTGGTCTCACAGGAACTGGATATCCGCAGCATTCTGGAACGCAGCGGCGATTCACCCCGCACCGTGCTGGAAATCCTGCGCCCCTTCGTGATGGCCGGGCTGATCGAGGAATTCTAGCCGCCTGATCTCTAATCCGTTAGAGGTCCACCCGTGCGTAATGCTCCACCGTCGGGAACGGATCGTAGAAATGGTGCAACAGTGAACGCCACTCCCCATATTCCGGGCTACCGCGAAAGCCCTGGGTGTGGTCTTCCAGGGTCTCCCACCACACCAGCAGGGCGTATTTGTGGTCATCTTCCAGGCAGCGTTGCAACTCGTGGCGCACGTAGCCCCCCATGCTGGCAATGATCTGCTGCGCCCTGGCAAAGGCGGTTTCAAACTCGGCAGTCTGGCCGGGGCGAATGTGGAGGAGGGCGATTTCGTGAATCATGGTTGGCCCAGTGTATCCACGCAGAACATCAGCCCACTCACTCAGCCCAGATACACGCTGCCCATGCCTACGCCCGTGCCGAGTTCCAGTATCTGTCCGCCCGGCTTGCTGGCAACCAGGGTGCTGAGAAACTGGCCGGTCAGCGCCTCGCAACTGGCATTGAAACCGAGTTCGGTGGCTTGTTTGTGGAATTGATCGGCGGGGACAGCGTGAGCTGTCTTTTCTGTAGCTGCCTCTGAACTCGTCAGGATGAACTGCGGAGTGGGCAGTCCAGTGGGCTAGGAAACCAGATGTGTTCAAAAGCCGGACAGGAACTGATAAAAGATTCCCGTCCGGCTTTTTTGGCGTTGTTTAAGAACTCAAGATGCTCTCCGCCTCATCTACTGCTCTAAGTCTCAAATCCGCCCCGGCGCAAATTCTCCCTGCCGCCGCTCGGCCCCCATCCCGGCCACGATCATGTTCTGAATACGGATCCAGGCGCGGGCGCTGGCCTCCACCACGTCGGTAGCGACGCCCAGACCGTGCAGCAACGTTTCGCCGTGGCGGGCACTGATGCTGACCTCGCCCAGCGCGTCGCCGCCCTGCGTGACGGCCTGAATGCGGTAACTCTCCAGCGTGGGCGACAGACCGGTGATCTTGTTGATGGCCCCGAACGCGGCCTCCACCGGGCCGTCGCCGTGGGCCGTGGCGTCAATCGGGCCGTCCGGCGTTTGCAGGCGCACAAAGGCCACCGGGGTCATGTTCATGCCAGACGTAATCTGGAAGCCTTCCAGGGAAAAGGTCTGTGGCACGTCGCTGCGGGAATCCACCAGAGCGCGCAGATCGTCACTGAAGATCTGGCCCTTGCGGTCCGCCAGATCCTTGAAGCGTGCGAACAGGTGCTGCACCTTGTCGTCCGGCATATCCGCGTAGCCCAGATCGGTCAATGCCTTGCGGAAGGCGGCGCGTCCCGAGTGCTTGCCCATCACTAGCACGGCGGCCTCGCGGCCCACCAGTTCGGCGTTCATGATCTCGTAGGTCTCGCGCGCCTTGATCACGCCGTCCTGGTGGATGCCGGACTCGTGTGCAAACGCGTTGTCGCCCACGATGGCCTTGTTGGGCTGCACGGGCATTCCGCTCAGGCGGCTGATCATGCGGCTGGAGCGGTACAGCTCGCGGGTCTGAATCCCCGTGGTGTATCCGTAGTGATCGGCGCGGGTATGAAAGGCCATCACAATTTCTTCCAGGCTGGCGTTCCCGGCGCGTTCGCCAATGCCGTTGACCGTACATTCGATCTGCCGCGCCCCGCCCTCCGCCGCCGCGATGGAGTTCGCCACCGCCATGCCCAGATCGTCGTGACAGTGGCTGCTCAGGATGACGTGGGCGGGCAGTTCGGCCTTCAGAAACGCGAACAGCTTCCGCATCTCGTCGGGGGTGGTGTAGCCCACGGTGTCGGGCACGTTGATGGTGGTTGCACCCGCTTCCACCGTTGCCTTGAAAATCCGGCTCAGGAAATCCCAGTCGCTGCGGGTGGCGTCCTCGGCGCTGAATTCCACGTCGTCCACGAAGGAGCGGGCCAGCGTCACGGCCTGCACGGCGCGTTCCACCACGGCGTCGGGTTCCAGATTCAGCTTTTTTGCCATGTGAATGGGACTGGTGGCAATAAAGGTGTGGATGCGGGGCTTCCCGGCAGCTTCTACCGCTCTGGCTGCCGCTTCAATATCGGCCTTCCCGGCCCGCGCCAGACCCGTGATGATCGGCCCACGTACCTCGCGGGCGATGCGGGACACGCCTTCCAAGTCGCCGGGGCTGGCGATAGGAAAGCCCGCCTCGATCACGTCCACGCCCAGCCGCGCCAACTGGTGCGCGATTTCCAGCTTCTGAGAGTGGTTCAGGGCCACGCCGGGAGACTGCTCACCGTCCCGCAGAGTGGTGTCAAAGATGATGATGCGGTCATTACTCTGGGGCTGATGCTGTGTCTGATTCTGGGGCTGTGTCATGTGGACTCCTATTTTTTAGACTTGAGGTAAGAGGCGGCACAAGAAATCCCCCGAAGGGGACTCCTCCGGGGGACTGGGCGGGCCATATTTGCCTGGCCGTTCACTCCACCGGAGGACGGGTAAGCAGGAGGCCAGAGCGGATCATGGGGGGAATGTAACTGATATGGGTGTTGGGAAGCAAGAGGAGTCGTCTAACCTGCTGCGCTCATCACACCACGCCCTGCTCCAGCATCGCCTGAGCCACCTTCACGAATCCAGCCACGTTCGCCCCCTGAAGGTAGCTGAGGCTGCCGTCGGGCCGCCGTCCGTGGATCAGGGCGGCCCGGTGAATGCCGCGCATGATCTCGTGCAATCTCGCGTCTACCTCGTCGCGGGTCCAGTGCAGGCGCTGGGCGTTCTGGCTCATTTCCAGGCCGCTGGTGGCCACGCCGCCAGCGTTGCTGGCTTTGCCAGGGGCATACAGCACGCCTGAGTCCTCAAATCGTTTGGCCGCTTCAAAGGTGCAGGGCATGTTGGCTCCCTCGGCCACGGCCACCACGCCGTTCTTGATCAGGGTGGCGGCGTCGTCCTCGTCCAGCTCGTTCTGGGTGGCGCAGGGCAGGGCCACATCCACCGCTACGCCCCAGGGCCGCGCCCCCGCGTGGTACTGCGCTCCCACCAGCCGGGCGTATTCCTCCACCCGGCCTTGCTGTACGTTGCGAACTTCCATCAGCGTTGCCAGTTTGTCGGGCGTGAAGCCGTCCTCGTCCACGGCAGTTCCGCCCGAATCTGAAACCGTGACCACCTTCGCCCCCAGTTGCATGGCCTTCTCGATGGCGTACTGCGCCACATTGCCCGAACCGGACACCGAAACGCGCATCCCCTCCATCCCACGCCCCTCGTGTTCCAGCATTTCCTGCACAAAGTAGACGGTGCCGTAGCCAGTCGCCTCCGGGCGAATCAGCGAGCCGCCGTAGGTCAGCCCCTTGCCCGTGAACACCGAGTCGGCGCGGTTGGTCAGCTTTTTCATCATGCCGGTCAGGTAGCCGATTTCGCGCCCGCCCACGCCGATGTCCCCGGCGGGCACGTCGGTATCTGCACCAATATGCCGGAACAGTTCGGTCATGAACGCCTGACAGAAGCGCATCACTTCCAGGTCGCTCTTGCCCTTGGGGTCAAAGTCGCTGCCGCCCTTGCCGCCGCCCATCGGCAGCGTGGTCAGGGCGTTCTTGAAGGTCTGTTCAAAGGCCAGGAACTTCAGAATGGACAGGTTGACGCTGGGGTGAAAGCGCAGCCCGCCCTTGTACGGCCCGATGGCGCTGCTGTGCTGGATGCGGTAGCCCCGGTTGACCTGCACCCCGCCGCTGTCGTCGATCCAGCACACTCGGAAGATGATGACGCGCTCGGGTTCTACCAGCCGCTTGAGCAAGCTTTGCCGGGCGTACTGCGGATGCTCCTGAAGGAAGGGCCACAGGCTCTCCATCACTTCCTCAACGGCCTGAAGGAACTCTGGCTGATTGCGGTTCATGTGTGTGACGCTGTTCAGAAAGTCCTGCACGCTGCCCAGGCTGCTGCTGCTCACGGCGTGGCTCAAGCGGAGGCTCCCGGTAGCGGGCCACACAGAAGGGCGACAGGGCGGCGCAATTCAGGGCCGCGCAATTTATGGAGGGGTCTAAGCATCATGTCCCACTATGGCAAAGGGCCGACTTGCACGCGAAAATGCGTCGAGACAGCTCTGGAGATTTGTCTAACCCGGGTGCTGGAAGTGCAACACCGAATCTGCGCTCAGTTCCCCACCGACACCACGTTGCAGGTGCAGCGGGCCAGGCTGGTCAGCCGTCCGCGCCCGTCCCTGATTTCCACTGTCCAGACCATCACGCTGCGCCCCCGGTACGCCAGCGTCGCCTCACCGGTCACCACGCCGCCCGATACGCCCCGAACGTGCGTGCCGCTGAGGTCCACACCCACGGCCACCTGCTTGCGGGGGTCCAGATTGATCCACGAACCCACGCTCGCCAGTTCCTCGGCCAGCGCCAGATTCGCGCCGCCGTGCAGCCGTCCAGCGGGCTGAAGGTTGCCCTCCACCGGCATCTCCGCACGCAGACAGTCACGGGTCACGCTGAGAAAGCGGATGCCCAGTCGTGCGCCCAGGGTGCCGCTCAGGCCGTCCCCCTGCGGGCCGTTGATGCGGGCGGCCACTTCCTCCGGCGTCAGGTGGGCGAAGTCCTCGGGGGCGGGGAAATTGAGATCCGGGTGCAGGGTCATAACGCGAGGATAGGGTGCCGGCGCGGCCTCAGCCCTGCGGGTGATCCAGGGTCTTGCCCACGCCCAGGCCGTGTCGGTAGACTAGTTCGCCGCCCAGGAAGCCCCCGGCCAGCGCCAGCCCCAGCGCCGTCCCCGACAGCACTTTGCCCAGCCCCCGCTTGTTTTTACGTCGCGCCACAATCGAGCCGATGTTCAGAAAAAAGGCCGTTTCGTTCAGCAGGCCGTGAATCAGGCCAGTGCGCCGGGCCTCGCCGCGTGCGCCCGCCCAGTCGGTCCAGCCTGTGGCGATGGTGGCCACTGCGCCCACCGTGCCCAGCGTCAACGCCAGATCGGCGGCCCGCTGGGTTTCCTCCGACTTCTGGCTGGGGAAGAAGTCCAGCATCCCGGCGATCATCCAGCCGCCCAGCGGCAGATGCACCAGAATCGGGTGAATCGGGTGGCCCAGCGGAACGCCGTGCAAAATATCGGTCACGCCGTCTGGCAGCAAGCCTTCCGCGCCGCGCAGGGCCAGTTGAAGTTTCCCGGCCAGTTCCTCAATGGCGTCGTGGTTGACCACCGCGTCCTCGACGACGGAACTGGACTTGTCCTGATCGGCTTGCCAGGGAAGAAGACTCATGCCCAGAGCATAGGCTGGTCATCCCGTTTCGACGTGCCGTCCACGCTCAAGATCGGTTCATCAATCTGGAATCAGGTCTGCCGGATCAGGGGTCAGGCAGGCTTCAAAGGCCGTCGCGTACTCCTCCCGTTCCAGCCCACGTCCGATGAAGACCAGTTCGCTGCCGCCCTTGTTATCGTCCCAGGCGTCGGCGGTGAACAGATCGCGAACCGCCTGAAACAGGATGCGCTGCGGGTAGCCGTGCAAATCCAGCCAGCCTTTGACGCGCAACACCTCGGCAGGCCGGGCCAGGATGAACGAGGTCATGAAGCGCTGCCACTCGTAGGGATCCAGCGGACGGTCTACGCGCAGGGTGAAGGTCTTCAGGTCCGGTGTGTGGGCGTGTGTCTCGGTCTCCTGGCCGTCCAGCACGCGCGGATCGAAGTCGTCGCGGGCCAGCAGGGCGTCGGCATCGATCTGGCCGCGCTCCACGCTGATCACACGGGCCAGCGGATTGACGCCGCGTAATGTCGCTTCGGCCCGTGCCAGTGCCTCCGGGTCGGCCAGATCGGTCTTGTTCAGTACCACCACGTTGGCATAGGCCAGTTGCCGCGCGGCCTCCGGGTGTTCGCGTAGGGTTTGCAACACGTGGCGGGCGTCCACCACCGCCACCAGCGTCGTGACCCGGAAGGCCGCGCGCACCCCGCGTTCCAGCAACGTTGCCAATACGGGCGTCGGGTCGGCCACACCAGACAGTTCCACGATCACGGCATCGGGTTTCTGCTCACGCATCGAGATCGTCACCAGCGCCCGCAGCAGGTCATCGCGCCCGGTGCAGCACAGACAGCCCGCCGTCAGCTCGGTCACGTCGTCCTGCAACCGTTCGATCAGGCTACCGTCCACCCCGGCCTGTCCAAATTCATTGACGATCACGCCCAGCCGGTGCGGCAGGCTGCGGATCAGGTGGTTGACCAACGTGGTCTTGCCCGCGCCCAGAAAGCCGCCGATGACGATGATGGGAATGCGCGGATTGGGAGTGGGGGAGGCGGATGGGGACCGAATCATGCTTTACCTTAAAGCCGATGCCCTCACCCGACAGCAGCATGGCCCTGTTCTTCAGAAGTCCGCAGCGATTGGAAGCCCTCAGCGACGGCGTTTTTGCCATTGCCATCACGTTGCTGGTACTGGAAATCAAAGCGCCACAGGTGGGCGAACATGCCAGCCCGGCGGCATTGTGGCGCGGCCTGGGGCAGCTCTGGCCCTCGTATCTGGCCTATGTCCTGGCGTTTTTACCATCCTGATCGCCTGGATCGGGCATCACATGACCATCGGGCAGGTCAAACGGATGACCCACGGGCTTCTCTATACCAACGGCTTCTTTCTGCTGACCATCTCATTCCTGCCGTTTCCCACATCTGTCGTGGCCGAACACCTGCGTTCTGCATCGGCCAGCGCTGCCGTGGACTTCTATGCTTTTGCCAATCTGCTCACGTCGCTGGCCTTCTATATCCTGCTCCGGGCCTTGATCCAGCAACATCCCGAAAGCCGTAGCCTGCTCCGGCCCTCCAGTCTGAAATCAGCCGTTGGCGGCGTCTGGTGGGTACTGTGCGGCATTCTGGCCCTGCTCAGCCCGTTCCTTTCTCTGCTGCTACTGGGACTGATGTGGCTGTGGTGGACTTTTCCATTCTTTGTGCGGCGGGTTCAGAAGGTGGTCTAAGGGCGTGCTCATGAGGTTATGACCGCAGCACCAGCGCTTTGGTCGGGTGATGATCGTGAGCCGTGATAAGTCTCATGAGCGTTCTCATTCACCTGCCCCGTACCGTGAGGCATGAGAAAGCAAACGGCTGTCCTGACCCTCGTCTCTCTGCTGAGCGCCCCGGCGCTGGCCCAGGCCACCCAGCAGATTTTTATCAATGGCGTGGAGCTTCAGGCCACCGCCACCACAAAAGACGGCGAGACGTACTACCAGTTCAAGGCCAGCGATCTGAAGCGCATCGGGGCCATTACCGCTGGGGGCGTGATCTCCAATATCGAGGCGGTCAAGGGCTGCGTGGGTGACACCCTATTCAATGGGGTCTACACCGTGCAACTCGTCAAGGCTGGGAATGAGGACGGCACCTTTGGCGTCACCCTGAAACTCAGCAGTGCTTCCAGACAACAGCTTTACAATTTCATGGCGTTCTCGCCCTCAGAAGTCGTGGCAGCCACCGATTCCAGCGCTGATCCTCTCAACAACCATGTAGGACCATGGATTGATACGCTGCTCCCCGGCACGTCCGTCACGCTTCACACCAGAACGGGCAATCAGGGAGCGGCGACAAAATGGACGCGCCTGCTGATCCGGCCTGGTGCGGAGTCCATCAAAGAGTTGCAGAAGGCCAAGATGCCACTGGCGAAGGTCTACAACATGGAATTTGACCTGACCTGCAAGAAGTAGGCGGCAGGGCGTTTTTCGGGCCAATTAGGCCAGATGCGCCCGCTCCCACTCGTAAAATTCCGGCTTGTAAAATTCAAGCCGGATTTTCTTGTATTCCTTCGTCGAATACAGGATGTCGTAATCGACGCCATTTGCCACCTCTTCCTCAATGGCCGCGATCTTGCCGAATGCCTCTTCCTTGCTGCGTCCGTGGACCATCGTGAAGATCGTGTAGGGCCATTCCGGGTAGGTGGGGCGCAGGTAGCAGTGAGAGACCGCCTTGAATTCGGCCATCTGGCGGCCCACCTCTGATACGTCCTCCTGCGGCACGGCCCACACGCCCATTGCGTTGAAGGTAAAGCCTGCCTTCTGGTGGCGGAACACGGCAGACACGCGGCGCAAGGCTCCGGCAGCCTTCATCTTCTCGGCGTGCGCGGCCACCTCAGCGATGCTCAGGCCCAGCGCGGCGCAGGCGTCGGCGTAGGGTTCCTCGGTCACAGGCAGGTCTTTCTGAAACTCGGTCACGAAGGCGCGGTCTAAATCGGTGACTTCATAGCCGATATTGCGCTGCTCAGAGGTGTACTGGGGCTTGGATTTGGCGTTCCAGTCTTCCTTTCCGGTCATATCAAATTCCACACCGATCTTGAACAGGTGCAGCGTGGGCATCAGCCGGGTCAGGCGCGCGCCGCTCATTTCGTGCAGCTTTTGCACATGCGCTTCCAGATCGCTCTCGGGTGGCACAGCAATCGTGTACCACAGGTTGAAATCATGGTTTCGCCTGTAGTTGTGGCTGACTCCGGGATGACCGTTGACAATTTCCGCTCCGGCGTCCAGTTGATCCACGTCATGAACTGCCGCTACCAGACTGCTCTGATAGCCCAGCGTGCGCGTGTCGAATATGGCGCTGACCTGTCGCAGCACGCCTTCCGCCTTGACCTCACGCAGAATCTCCAGCGCCTCGGCCTCACTCAGCCCGACTTCCTCGGCAATCACCTGATAAGGGCGCTGCACGATGGGAATGTTTTTCTGAATGCGGTTGAGAAGCTGCTCACGCGCCGTGGGGAGCGTGGTTTCTGGGGCGGGCGAGGTGGCGGTCATGGCCGTAGAATAGGCCGACTGGAGCGGCGAAACGTCCCCGAACGAGCGGTCAGGCGGGGGGGAATCATCGTTGAGCCTGGGGAAGTCGGTCCTGGCTTTCTGAGAGCCGTGTTATAGAGGCAGGTCTCCTGGCGGCAAGCAGAGGAAATAAACGTGTTCCTGGCACAGCAAGAAGGGTCCACGGTACAACGTCTGGCATCTCGCGGCTGCCCGCATTGCGATGCGTTGGATATGTCACAATGTGAATCGTTATCAAATCACATTCACTTCAAAAGTGTGGACTCAGGTCGCCAGAAAATTGGCCCGCCCACGCGTCTCCAAAGTCGAAAGAGGTTGGTCTGAACGGTGCAGGAGGAAAGCGCCGCTACAGTCCTTTCTAACTGGAGTTCTCAGTGTTAATTGACTGCCGTCTAGGGAAGGAACCCCATAGAGGAGATGCATGTACAGGATGCCTTTCAGCCCACTTCGTTCACTGCTGATGTTGCTGATGTTCTGGCTGGCGGCGGCCTCGGCACAGGCCCAGATCAAACTCAACTCGACTGCCGATGTGCTGCGCGTGGTGGTCCAAGTGAGACCAACGGGTATGCCGGGAGTGTCTGGCTCCGGCACGTTGATCAGTCCACGGGGTTACGTGCTGACGAACTGGCATGTCCTGGCCCAGGATCCCAACAAGCTGGACAGCCCTGTTTCCAAATCTGCGCTAATTTTTCTCTCGGATACAGCGACCGCCTCACCAACGCCCCGTTATCTGGCCCGAACGGAAATTGCCAGTGCCAGCCTGGACCTGGCGCTGTTGCGAATTGTGTCAGATGTCAACGGAGATCCCGTGACGTCTGCAACAGTCTTCCCGTATGTGGCCGTCGCTAAACGGGACACCATTCAACTGGGGGCCACCGTCAACGTTTGGGGGTATCCAGGTATTGCTGGACCTACCATCACCAATACCGTGGGGGTCGTCAGTGGCTTTACCGGCGAGAACCTGCAATCGAATGGCGACCGCTGGATCAAGACCGATGCCAAGATCGATCCGGGAAACAGTGGCGGGGCCGGTTTTATCGGGAGCGTTCTTGCCTATGTTCCTACCAAGTTGACATTCAGGCAGATGGGGGAAGACAAGACGCTATTGTCGCAGCAGAACTGGGGGCGTCCAGCCGATCTGCTCAGCGAACTGAAAGTCAGTGTTCCGGGGCTGATGATGGCCGACAGTCGGGGCGCGGCAGCGGGCAGCACGCCCACCAACAGTCCGCCCAGCGGTTCGGCCTCGGCCTCCCCGGCCCTGCCAAAAGATGGAGTCGCCCGCAACAGTGAACAGCTAACCGCCCTGATCGCCCGTGGTGGCACGGTCAAGGTCGCGCGGGGAACATATGCGTTGCTGGACCCGATCATCGTCAACCGGGATCTTGTGCTGGTGGGCGATGGCAGCAAATCCACGGTGATTACCTCAAACGCGGCAGATTTCGTGATGACCGGCGAGGAAGAGATCAATCTTTCTCTGGAAGGGGTCACGGTGCGCCACACGGAAACGCGGAAGGCGGAAGTGCTGTATTTCAAGGCGCTCAAGAGCCTGAGCCTTAAAGACGTAGTAATCAATGGGGCCACCATTGAAAAGGATATTAAGGGCGGTGGATCAGGATTGTGGGTGGAACAGGTGGGAACTGCGATTTTGGAGAATGTCAATAGCTCTGATAACGCATACCAGGGCGTTCTGATAGATGATGCCCGTGCAATCAGCGTCAAGGATTCGACATTTGCCCGCAACGGCACAGAGGGAATCAACGGGAAGGCAAGTGACACTTTTACGGTGCAGTCCACAACCTTTATCAAGAATGGAGGCGTTGGCCTTGCTGCCTTTGGCGATGGGCGACTGACAGCCAGCAAGCTGGAATTTGATGGTAATGGACGTGGCGTTTATTGCGAGATTAAAATATGCTCAGCTCGTGATGTTCAGGTTAAAAGCAACTTCTCCTCTGATAAACTTAACCTTTTTTCTTGTAGGAAAAATGCCAACTGTATATTCACTGCTGTTAAAGTTCGGAATTCTGATATAAATGCAGTATATTGTGGAGAGGATTCAAAATGTGAACTTGATGGATTTGATGGGATTGATACTGCATCGAACAATTCTACATTGACTTGCGCGGATGATGCTGAATGCAACTTCAAGAATATCAAGAACCGCGCTCTTAATTTTACTCTCTTCGTTACTGGCCGTGCTAAAGCCAAACTGAGCGAAGCTGAACTTGATGATCGTGGCTGGCCGAATCTGGTTAAGGGTGACGCTCAGCTCACGATCTCGAACAGCAGTTTCCGCACCCAGGGCATCGTCGCCGATGAGAACGCTCAACTTACGCTGTCTAAGGTTGTGTTTGACCGGAGTGCCAATGCATTGCTTGCCAAAGGACGAAGTAGTGTGACACTCAGTGATATAGATTTTAACGAACCAGGACTCATTAAGGATACAACTTGCAGTCTACTTTTTACTGATCAATCAACTAGTGTGCTGGCGAATGTGAAGATAGATCGAGCTGTCGAGCGCGGCCTATGTGTGGGTGGTACATCTATTTTAAACGGGGCGAAAATTATTATACAAAATTCTCACGGTTCGGGTATGGAGATATACGAGCGTACAAGAGTAGGTATCAATGACCTTAAAACCAAATCAAACGGTGGAACCGGCATTTCCTCAGATAGCGAAACTGAACTAAATATTCAGAAGCTTTATGCGGAAGATAATGCTGGTAGTGGAATATATAGCTTAGGAAGATTGATTTTATCTGATAGTAGTCTAATTAATAATAAGAAATTTGGGGTCAACCTAGAGACATCTAATGCTTCTGTTTTTAATTCTTTAGTGAGCGGCAATACTAGTGGTGGAATATCTATCGGTAAATTCGCTCCCAGCATTCAAGGGTGTGAGATCAGAAATAATCGTATTGGCATCATTCATTCACGGCAAATATCTGTCATTGCGACACCTGCTATGGATGGGTCTTACACTCTTTCGGATGATTATCTAAGTAGGATCGGTAAAGAAAATAGCTTTAGAGATAACCAAGTCGAAAATATCTATACAGGAATATATGGGAAATAATTAAAATTCATGATATGTACTTAGATTCTCAGCCTATCCCCTAAGATTACCTGACGACCGGGACAAAGTTTCATTTCCGCTCTTTGATATACTGGGTAATGATAATTTCAGTTGTCTCATCTCAAAGGCATGGATAGCCTATTTTATAATTAGATAACACTCAATTTATAGCTACAAGGTGAACCCCTTCCCCCTACCATCCTTACCTCTCCTGATCCGTCACAATGTCTTTTATGAGGAATTCAAAATGGTAACGGCCATCGTGATGGTTCAGGCAGACCGCCAGCGC
Organism: Deinococcus sp. AJ005; assembly: GCF_009017495.1. NCBI lineage: Bacteria > Thermotogati > Deinococcota > Deinococci > Deinococcales > Deinococcaceae > Deinococcus > Deinococcus sp. AJ005. The sequence continues at coordinate 1,521,130 of NZ_CP044990.1, forward strand.
GTGCAGGAGACCGCTGAGGCGCTCGCGGCTATTCCCGCCGTGCGCGAGGTTTATAGCGTCACCGGCGAGTGGGACATTGTGGCAATCCTGAAACTGGCCGAATATGACCAGCTCGACGACGTGGTGACCGGCCACCTGCGAAAAGTGGAGGGCATCGCCCGCACCCAGACCATGCTGGCCTTCCGCACGTACAACGACGCGGTGCTCGATCAGGGCTTCGGCGTGGGGCTGGATGAGGGGCGAGCGAACGGAAGAGGCTAGGTGGCCTATCCTCTGTTGTTCATCCGGTCAGTCTGAGCCGTCCCACATGAATGAATGGTTGCCGGGTGGGCTGACGGCGGTGCTGCCCCCGCGCTAGGCTAGCCCCATGACAGCAACCCAGGAGAGGACGGTGGAGCTGCGCGATCAGCTCGTGGCTTGGCGGCGGCATCTGCACATGAACCCCGAGGTGGGCTTTCACGAGCATGAGACCTCCGCGTACATCGAGGCCGAGCTGAACAAGATGCCGGGCCTGACAGTCACGCGGCCCACCGAAACCAGCGTGCTGGCGGTCCTGAAGGGCGGCAAGCCGGGGCGCACGCTGCTGCTGCGGGCCGACATCGACGCGCTGCCGATCACTGAGGAAAACACCTTCGAGTTTGCCTCCAAGAATGCGGGCGTCATGCACGCCTGCGGTCACGATGGGCACACCGCGATTTTGCTGGGCGTGGCGAAACTGCTGTCCGGCAATCCTGGCGAGGTGCCCGGCGAAGTCCGCATGATCTTCCAGCACGCCGAGGAAATTGGCCCTGGCGGTGCGGAAGAACTGGTGATGCAGACTGAGCTGATGGACGGCGTGGACCTGGTGACGGGCCTGCACCTGAGCAGCCAACTTCCCGCCGGAATGGTGGCGGTCAAGCCGGGGGCGTTCATGGCCTCTCCGGACATGCTGGAACTGACCATCCAGGGCCGGGGCGGGCACGGCGCGCACCCGGAAGAGGCCATCGATCCCATCGCGGTGGGCGCGCAAGTGGTGACCAACCTGCAACACATCGTCAGCCGGGGTGTGGCAGCGCTGGAACCGCTGGTGATCAGCATCACCTCGTTTCACAGCGGCACCACCCACAACGTCATCCCGGACCGCGCCACGATGTTGGGCACCGTTCGTACCTTCGACGCTGAATTGCGTAAGCGTGCGCCGGAACTGATCGAACGCGTGGTCAAGGGCGTGTGCGAGGCCCACGGCGCAACCTACGAGCTGAAGTACGAATTTGGTTACCGCGCCCTGATCAATACCGACTGGGTGGCCGAGCAGCTCAAGGAAATCGCGCTGGAAACGGTGGGGCCGGACCACTTTCGCGACGCCAAGCCCACGATGGGCGGCGAGGATTTCAGCGCTTATCTGGAAAAGGCCCCCGGCGCTTACTTCAACGTCGGTTCTGGCAGCGATGAGCAGGACAGCCGCTGGCCGCACCACCACCCTCGATTCACCATCGACGAGGACAGCCTGGAAACGGGCGTCAAGATGCTGCACGCCGCTGCCCTGCGCCTAACGCTGCCGGAGTAACGCTGTGCTGCCTGACGCCATCTCCCGGCAGATCATCGACGATCACGCGCGGCGGCCCCGGCACGTCGGGGAGTTGCCGGGCATCGCGGGCGTGTCGCGTGACAATCCCGGCTGCGGCGATCAGTTGACCGTCTGGGCCGACGTTCAGGATGGGCAGATCTCTCAATTGAGCTTCAGGGGGCGTGGCTGCGCGATCAGCCAGTCGGCGGCCAGCCTGATGACGGTGGCCTTGACCGGCAAAACGCTGGCTGAGGCGCGGCAGGTGGCTGCCGCCTACCAGGCTATGGTCATGGGCGAGGCAGAACCCGGTGCGTCGCTGGGCGATCTGCAAGCGCTGGCCGGAGTCAGCAAGCTGCACGCTCGCCGCAAGTGTGCACTGCTGGCCTGGGACGCGCTGGCGGAGGCACTGGACGGGGCCTCTGCTCAGGTGGGTGTGGATTCGCCATCCTGAAACAGTTCGGAGGTCAGGAGGGTTTCTACGTTCCTGTCCGCCTTGACCTCCGATAGTTCTGGCCGGTTTCGGCCTCCGGCCTTGGCGGCGAACAGCGCGTCGTCGGCGCGGGAATTGTGGGCTGCTTTATGGGAGCGGGGAAGTTCGGGTGGCCTGAGCGTCAGTCGGGCGTGGCCCTTGCCGCCGTGCTACCGCGCACCACCAGCCGGGTGGGCAGCCGGATATCTGGTGGGGTCTGGCCGCCCAGCAGTTCCAGCATGGCCTCGCCTACCCGTTGCCCCTTCTCCGACGTGGGCTGCCAGACGGTGGTCAGCTTCAGGTCGGCGCTGCCCGGCAGATCGTCGTAGCCGATGACGCTCAGGCGGTGTGGCACGCTCAGGCCCAGACTGTGGGCGGCCCGCAGCGCGCCCTGTGCCAGCACATCGCTCATGCATAGTAGAGCGGTGATCTCCGGCTCAGATTGCAGCAGCTCCAGCGCGCAGGTCTCGCCGTCGCTGGGGGTGTTGCGTTCGGCCTCGGTCAAAAACAGCCGGGTTTCCGACGGCCCGGCAGTCAGCGCTTCACGGTATCCGCGCAGCCGCTCGGCGGTGGGGTGATAGGCCACCTGGCGTTCCCGCTCCGGCGTTACCGGGCCGCCCCCTTGCCGGGGACCGAGTTCCAGGCACAGCACCCCGATGTGGGTGTGGCCCAGGTCGATCAAGTGCTGCGCCGCCAGCCTTGCCCCCCCGGCGTCGTCGATCTGGACGCCGCTGGTCTGGGCGCGGTGGTCCTGTGCTGGCTGACCATCCTGATCTGTCAGCACGGATCGGTCCACAGGCCCTGCCTGATCCACCGGCACAGGCTGATCGACAAGGACCGTGGGCAGGCTGCGCGCCAGCACCGCACGCAGCAGTTCGCTGTCCTGCGCCGCACTGTAGACGATCAGGCCGTCTACACTGGCCCCCTGGACCGGGGCCAGTGGATCGGTCTGCGGGTCGCCGGGGCTGGCCAGCAGCAGCAGATTCAGGGATGCGGCCTGAAGCGCCTGCGCCAGACTGCCCAGGAACAGGGCGGCGGCTGGGTCGGCAAAGGCGTATTCCAGCGGTGCGTCGTACACCACGCCGATCACCCCGGTGCGCCCCCGCCGCAGACTTCGGGCCAGTGGATCGGGACCCCCGTAGCCCAGCGTGCGGGCCGTGTCCAGCACCCGCTCACGTAGCGCAGCCGAGAGCTGATCGGGACGGTTGTAGGCGTTGCTGACGGTGGCCACGCTGACGCCCAGCGCACGCGCCACCTCCCGCAGGGTGATACGCCCGCTGGAGGGGGGCGCGCTGGACGGTGACGCAGACCTGGAAGACATCGTGCGAATAGACTACCCTACTTTCAGAGAGTCTGAATCGTTTCAGATTCCAGACTTGAAGGATTGTGCAAGCCTGCCAGCTTCGTTTCTGAGGGTATTTCGTTAAGTTCTTCACCTTTTCTCTTTCCCCGCTTCTATTGAGGAGTCAGCATGTCCGTCAGTCCTCTCCAACTTGGCCGCGCCGAATCTGCCCGGCGCGCCGTCAGCCTGATCTTTCTGGTCAACGGTGCATTCTTTGCCACTTGGGCTGTGAATATTCCGGGGGTCCGCGACGCCCTCAGCCTCAGCGAGGCGCAGATTGGCGGGGCCTTGCTGGCGATTGGCCTGGGCGCGCTGATCACCATGCCCTTGACCGGTGGCTGGACGGCGCGTTACGGCAGCGGCCCGGTCACGCGCGTGGCCGTGGTGGCCTGCATGGTGTCGCTGGCCCTGCCTTTTCTGTCCCCGAATTACCTGGGCGTGGTGCTGGGCCTGACCGTCATGGGGGCCGCCAACGGCTGCCTGGACGTGGCCATGAACGCGCAGGGCGTGACGGTGGAGCAGGCTCTAAAACGCCCGGTCCTGAGCCGACTGCACGCCTATTTCAGTCTGGGCGGCGTGCTGGGCGCGGCACTGGGAACCCTGCTGGTGGGCCGCGTGCCGATGCTGACGCATGTGCTGCTGGTGGTGGTCATCACGACAGTGGCCGGCGTGCTGGCGGGCCGCCTGATGCTGCCGGATTCACCTGTCACGCAGACGCAGGAAGCGGGGCCGGCGGCTCAGCCTTCCCGCCGCCGCATAGGCATCAGTTCCGCCGCGTTGCTGCTGGGCCTGCTGTGTTTTCTGGGCATGCTCTCGGAGGGGGCCAATTATGACTGGGCCGCGCTGTATTTCCGCGACGTGCTGGGTCAGGCGGGCGGCAACGCGGGCATCGGGTATGCGGCCTTTGCCGTCACCATGACGCTGGGCCGCTGGTTTGGTGACCTTGCGCGCACCCGGCTGGGCGACGAGGCCATCGTGCGGGTGGGCGCGGCAGTGGCGGGCCTGGGGCTGGGAGTCGCGCTGCTGGCGCAGGGGCCGGTGGTTGCCACAATCGGCTTCGCGCTGTCGGGCCTGGGCCTGAGCAACGTGGTGCCCGTGCTGTACGGCGCGGCGGGGCACGCGCTGGCCGGACGCGGCATCGCGCAGGTGGCCACCCTCGGCTACGGCGGCTTTCTGCTGGGGCCGCCGCTGATCGGCTTCGTGGCGCAGGAGGTGGGGCTGCGTCCGGCGCTGGGCGTGGCGCTGGCCGGGGCCGTGCTGGTGGCGCTGCTGGGCGGCGCAGCCTTCGCGCTGGTGCGGCGCACGGGCGCGGGACCGGGTCAGGCGGTGGCTGAGAACAGCTCTCCCTCATGAGCGCGCGTTAAAGGTGCGAGTCCAGCAGGGATGTCAGGCCCGTCAATCCCGGACAGGACGGCTATTCCACTCTTTCTTTTCCGATGGAAAAACAGCGACTGGCAAGGCTATTCTGCGTTCAGAAAGGGCTGGATTGTCCGTGCGGCTCCCATGAGGCTTTACCCAATCTTAAGGCCCACGTTCATGTTGATCCAACCGGCTCCCGCCTGCTTATAGCTGGCCAGAAGGACAACATGGCGAAGGGGTCAATTTCTGAATGACTGGGCAGATCCACCCTTTTGCGTCCTTACTTTGCCCGCTTGTCCCCTCGCCTCTCACCCTTTGGAGGAAGACCATGAGCAACGAAATCAATGAGAAGACACTGAACCGCCGTAAATTCCTGGGAGCTGCTGGCGCTGTCGGCGCAGGCACGCTGTTGGCAAGCTGCGCGCCCGGCATGACCGGCGGCGCGATGGCGGCAGACAAGAAGCCCAACCTGGACGGCACCATTTTCAACTTCGCGCTGAACCTGGAGTACCTGGAAGCGGCCTTCTATCTGGCCGCCGTGGGCCGCCTGGAAGAGCTGGACGCGGTTGGCGGCGACAGCAGCAAGGTCATCCTGCCCGCAGGCTTTACCGGCAAGGGCGGCAAGGGCATCAAGTTCGAGTCGGCAGACGTGGCGGCCTACGCTAACGAAACCGCCTCCGACGAGCTGAACCACGTCCGCATCATCCGCACGGTGCTGGGCAAGGGTGCAGTGGCCCAGCCGATGATCGATCTCGGCCCGGCCTTCCTGGCAGCGGGCAACGCAGCTTCGGGCGGCGCGATCACCGGCTTTAATCCCTTCGCCAACGATCTGTTCTTCCTGCACGGCGCATTCATCTTTGAAGACGTGGGCGTCACCGCGTACAAGGGCGCAGCCCGCTTCCTGTCCGATACCTCGGCAGGCGGCAACCTGGAAAACGCCGCTGGCATCCTGGCCGTCGAGGCCTACCACGCCGGCATGATCCGCACCCTGCTGTACCAGCAGCGCAACACCCAGGTCACCCCGGCCCTCAAGGTCAGTGACGTGGTGGCCGCCATCAGCAACCTGCGCGACTCTGTGGACGGGGCCAGCGACGTGGACCAAGGCATCCTGGACGCAGCGGGCGGCTCGAACATCGTGCTGGCCGACGCCAACTCCATCGCCTTCAGCCGCACCCCCCGTCAGGTGGGCAACATCGTCTTCCTGAAGGTGGACGCGGTCAAGGGCGGCTTCTTCCCCGAAGGCCTGAACGGCGACTTCGCCGCGATCCTGGCCCTGTAAACCTGATTTCTACGCTCCCACGCGCTGTCAACCTCCCTTGACTGTGTCCCGGAGAAGTGAGCGCCCCAACCCCGTTGCGGGCTGGGGCGTTCGCCTTTGTTTGCCACGCTTCCGTGTGCAGACCTGCCGCGCCCCTTGACAGTTGCCAGACTCGCCAGTAAAGTAACTGAGCCTTCCGAAACGCCCCCACGGGCGCAGCTACCAAGCGGGAGGGCAGCACCAAACGAGTAGGATTGCCGAGGTGGCGGAATTGGTAGACGCACTAGTTTCAGGGACTAGCGCCGCGAGGTGTGTGGGTTCAAATCCCATCTTCGGCACCACAGAGCAGGAAAGGAAGACCCCCGATAGAGATGTCGGGGTTTTTCCCATGTGTTGTGAAAGACCATGCGTGTCAGCGCTCCAATACGGGTTCCAGAAAAGCCACCACGGCGTCGCGCATCCCCTGGCTGGTGTAGTGGCCCACGCCCGCGAAGATGAGTTCCTGGAAGAGGTCCGGCTGACCTGCCTGCCTGTACGCAGCTCTCAAAGCCCCAGCAGTGGGTTCATGGTGCGCGCCGGGTGGGAAAGTCGGGTCATTGCCTCCGCTGGCCAGCAGCAGAGGTGTGGGCGCAAAGTTGTCCGCGTGGGTGTTGGGGCGATTGGCCTCCAGAAACGCCCGGATCTCCGGGTCTCTGACTTCTGGCTCGTCCCACACCCCCGAGGTGATCAGCGCCGCCACCTTCTCGATCTGTTTCTCGGTGCGCGCCAGCGTCAGCGCCACGTAGCCGCCCATGCTGGAGCCGACGACGCGGGTGGGCAGTGGGCCGTGCAGCTCCGCGAGTGCGTTAAGCAAAGCCGGAGCCTCGGCCACCGAGCGGCGCACGCTTTCCCAGACATATTCGCGGGCGTTGAACCTGGGCGGGGTATCGGCCAGGCGTTCGCCATGCAGCGGCGCGTCGGGAATGACCACTGCCGTGCCGCGCGTCGCCAGTTCGGAATACACGCTCAGCTTGCCCTCCTTGGCGGTCCAGGCCCCGTGATAGACGAGGCAGACGGCACGTATCGCCTCGCCTTCCGGCGGCAGCTCCAGCAGGCAGGGAATTCCGGCCAGCACTCGGCGCTCAACACGGTAGGGCAGACCGTTTGCTGTGGGTGCGGCGTGCGGATCATCGGGGTTAAAGGGACGGCTCACAGTTTGCCTCTGGCCTGCGCGGACAGGCTCATCTCATACAGCAGAATGGACGTCGCCACCGCCACATTCAGGCTCGACGCCGATCCTGCGATGTCGATTCGCAGCGTCACGTCGCACAGCTCGCGCAGGGCGGCGCTCATCCCGCTCGTCTCGTTCCCGGCCACTAGCACTGTAAATCCAGCAAAGTCGTAGGCCCGTGCCGTCTGCTCGCCATGTTCATCGGTGCCCACCACGCGCACACCCTCCACCCGCTGCTGTACGGTGTCCAGCCACTCCCGGACCTCTGCCGGGCCGGGGAAATGCACTACGGGCACAGCCAGCAGCGAGCCGGTAGAGGCGCGGATGGCCTCGCGGCTGTAGGGATCGACGCCGTGTCCCACCACGCCCACGCCGCCCACCCCGAAGGCGTCGCAGGATCGCACGATGCTGCCCAGGTTGCCCGGATTTCCCGGACGGTCCAGCAGCACCACGCGCCCGTCTGGAGAGGTGGGCAGCCGGGACAGGTCATTGCTGGGCAGCCGCAGCAACGCCATGATCTCGCTGCCGTCGTTGCGGTCCGTCAGCAGTTCGTAGCCCTGAGGGGCAATCAGGAAATGCCGGGCCGCCTGCGCCCGCTCCAGCACGTTGTGTCCCCAGCGCGACAGCGAAGTGTCTTCGGGGATCAGCAGCGCGTCAAAGGTCCAGCCGTGTTGCAGGGCCAGATTGATCGGGCGCACACCCTCCACCACGAGCAGGCCATGTTTGCGCCGTTTCTCGCGGTTGCGGCCCAGCGCCTCCAGAAGCTGGAAGTCGGCGTTCTCGGAATGGATGCGGATGATGTGCGGCGTCAAGGTTCCAGTCTGACGCGTTCGGCCAGCCCCTCCGCCCAGCGCCAGACATCCGGGTTTCTCAGGTCTGCCCAGCCGCCGTAATCCAGCCCCAGCAGCAGCGCCAGCAGGTTGCCGTGGGTGAAGATGGCGGTGAGGCCATGCGGGTTGTGGGCGTCATTCAGAGCGGCCAGGGCGCGGGCCTTCGCAATCCCGCCAGATTCGCCGCCCTCCAGACAGAGTTTGGGATCAAGGAAACTGGCCTTCAGCGCCGTCTGCCAGTGGGGGAGATCGCGCCCGCTCAGCACGCGCTCGGTCAGTCGCTCGTCTGTCTCAATTTCCAGCCCCAGCGCCTGTGCCAGTGGCCGCGCTGTATCCACCGCCCGCACCCACGGACTGCTGACGATCCGGCTGACGGCGTGCTGGGAAAGCTGTTGCGTCAGCTTCTGCGCCTGCTCCTCGCCCTCAGCCGTCAACGGGGCGTCTGGGGCCTGCCCGCTGGCCTTCGCGTGTCGGATGAGCAGAAAGCCGCCGCTCATTCTTTCTTCTTCGGCGCGACGTGTTTCCGCAGAATTCTGATCTGCCCCCGGTGGCTGACCTCATCCTCCATGACGTGAAACCAGGCCCAGTGCTGATTCATGTCGTCGTAGGGGGCGGGCAGACGCGAGGCCAGCCAATCGTCATCTTTGGTCTCAAAGGTTTTCAGGGTGAGTCTGCGGGCAGCTTCCAGCTCGGCCAGTAGCGTGTCCAGACTCTGCCCGGTGGGAGGCGGCGTGCCTTCCTTGCCCATCGTCAGCCCGCCCATGATGGCCCCGTCCATTTCGCCAAAATCGCGGCCCTCGAACGACATCATCTGGTAGATCCGGTCCACCGCCGCGATATGCGCCAGAAGCATTCCGATGGAGTTGCCAAAGCCTTCTGGCACAACGTCCAATTGCTCCGTCGTTAGTCCCTCCACCGTTTGAAGTGTGGTCAGGCGGGCGTAGTTCATCATCTCTGCCAGAGCGCCGATCTGCGGCGTGTACTGCGGTTCGGGTTCAATTCGGTAGGCACGCTCGGATTGCAGGGTTATGGCTCGGCTCATATGTTTCCTCCTAGTCGTCTGAGTTCAGTTTGGAGTGCGTCCATGTCAATATCCCGCACGCGCCCCCCATGATCACGCGCGGCCCAGGCGGCGGCGATTCCGGCAGCCTCGCCCATGCTGTGGCAGTTCTGTTGAACGCGGATGGCCGATTGCGCCTCAAAGGTGCTGCTGGCCGCCCGCCCCGGAACGAGTAGATTGGAAATTCCAACAGGAACGATGGCCCGGAACGGAATCTCGTGGTAGGCGTCCTTCGCAAAATACGGCGCGGTGCCGTCGCGCTCGTGCAGCAGCTTTGCGCCGCCCTTGACGCTGTGAATGTCCACCGGATAGTGGTTGCGGCAGATGGAATCGGGGAAGCGGGCGCAGTCCAGAATGTCGTCCAGCGTCAGCGTGTACTCGCCCACGATGCGCCGCGACTCGCGCACGCCCACCATCGGGGCCACCACGCCGATAAACGCCGTCTCGCAACCGGGTAGGAATTGACGGCAGAAGGCGGTCAGGCGGTCAATCGCCTCGCGTCCGTCCACCTGCGCGGCGCTGAGTTGCCAGGGATTAGCGCCGTCATGCAGATCGGCGCGGATGCGTGGGCAGTTGAAGCTGATCTCGCCGGGCCTGCCCGGAATGCTGAAGCCCTGGAAATAGTCGCCGTCGCGCTCCAGCAATACCCCGTCTGTGACTGCCGCCCGGAACAGCGGTTCCAGCGTGCTGTTCTTGCCCCACACCATCCAGAAGTGCATGAAGTTCTCGCCCGTCTGCCCCTGCCCGTTGCTGTTCAGGAAGGCGCACAGCCGCGCCGTATCCACCCCCGCCAGCGTAAAGCGAAGGCTCATGGCCTGATGAATGCCGTTCTCGTCGCCTGCGTGGAAGGGAACGCCCGAGCGGGTGGCGAGGTCCGCGTCCCCGGTGGCGTCAATGAAAACAGCGGCACTTAAGGCTTGCAGGCCGCCTTTGTTGTGGATGACGAGGGACTCGATCTGCCGTGCCTTCTCGCCATCTGACAGCAACGGCTGAACTATGTGCGTGTGATACAAAACCTCGCCGCCTGCCTCCAGCAGCATCTGCTCCAGCACAAATTTCATGCCTTCGGGGTTAAACCAGTTGTCGTTGCCGCCAGGGTCAACTGCGCCGTCGCCGCGTGCCAGCATTCGGGCTTTCAACTCGTCCGTCAGACCCCGGTTCAGGTTCTCGCCCGCCGAGACATTCCGCATCAGCGGCGTGACCCAGGCGTTGGTTCCGGTCCCGCCCAGACTGCCCAGGGCCTCGATGACCAGCACCCGCGCTCCGGCTCTGGCGGCGGCGATTCCGGCGATTGCGCCAGCCGTGCCACCCCCGGCGACGATCACATCCCAGGTCTGGGACTGGGTGGAGTAGGGAAGGGTCATAGTCGCCCGTTTTCTGGGGTGGTTGCCACGGTTTTACCCCTCAGTCTGCTTCGCAGCCAGCTCCCCTCAAAAGGGAGCCAAGGAGAGCGAAAAACCGCGCAATTCCACAACCCTTGCCTCCCTTCTAAGGGGAGGTGGCGCGTAGCGCCGGAGGGGTTAGGCTGTGATGCAATCCCAGAACACTGAGTAAAAGACAACTTCACCCCTTGACCGCCCCCTCCAGCCCCTTCATAAAGTACTTTTGCCCGAAGGCGAAGACGATCAGGATGGGAATAATCGTGATCACCGCGCCCGCCATCACCGCGCGGCTGTTGGTGCTGAAAGTCCCGCTGAGTTCCAGCAACCCCGCCGAGAGGGGCAGCATGTTCTTGTCGGGCAGCATGATCCGCGCCCACAAGAATGAATTCCAGTACGCCACGAATTCCAGGATGGCAAAGGCCGCGATGGTGGGCATTGCCAGCGGCAGCATGATCCGCCGCCAGATGGTCAATTCCGAGCCGCCGTCGATGCGGGCCGCCTCGATCAGTTCCAGCGGAATGGTCAGGTACGCCTGCCGCAGCAGAAACAGCCCCACGATACTCGCCAACCCCGGCAACACCACCGCCATGTATTGCCGGATGGCGTCAAGAATCGGGTTGGTCTGTTGCAGCAGCCCCAGCTTGATGGTGGTGATGTAATTGACGATCAGCCCCGACTCGTTAGGCAGCACCATCAGCGCCAGAATCGCGTAGAAGATCAGATCACGGCCCGGAAAACGCATCTTTGCCAGTGGGTAAGCGGCCAGCGTCGCCAGCGTCACCGTCAGCGAGACGCCCAGCGTGCAGATGATGACGCTGTTCAGGATCAGCCGCCAGAACGGAACGGTGGTCCCCTTCCACATCTCGGCGTAATTGCGGATGCCCACCGCCTTGGGCAGAATCTTGGCCTCGTAGATGTTCCCGGTGGGTTCAATGCTGGTAATGAATGTCCAGTAAAACGGGTACAGCATGATCAGCGCAATGACGATCAGCACGGCGTAGGCCAGCAGATCAGTCAAAAAGCGGCGTTGCTTGCGCTTGGCCTTCAGTTGCGCCGCCAACAATGCATGTGGATCGTTCTGAATGGCAGGGTGAGAGGCTTTAAGCATCGACTTTGCCCCCCCGCGTCAGGCGGAAGTTGATTAGCCCGAAAATAATGGAGATGAGGGCGATGATGATTCCTCCTGCCGCCGCCAGCCCGTACTTGTAATCCTGAAAGGCCCGCGAATACGTGTAAAAAAGCGCCGTGTACGTGCTGCCCGCCGGATAGCCCTGGGTCATCACGTAAATTTCCTCGAACACCTTGATGGCGCTGATGGTGGACAGCAGGCTGCACACCAGAATCGTGGGCCGCAGCCCCGGCAGCGTGATGTTCCAGAACACCTGCACGCGGCTTGCGCCGTCGATGGTGGCGGCTTCCTCCAGCTCCGGGCTGATGCTTTGCAGGCCCGCCAGATACAGCACCATGTAGTAGCCGATGCCCTTCCACAGCGTCACGAACATCACGGCGTACAGCGCGGTGGCGGGGTTATTCAGAAAACTGCCCTTCTGCGGGAGGCCGATAAAGCCCAGCACCGTATTCACCGCGCCGTCCTGCTGATACATCCAGTTCCACATCAGCCCCACCACGGCAAAACTGGTCACGACGGGCACGTAAAAAGCGGTGCGAAAAAAGCCGATGCCTTTCATGGGCCGGTTGACCAGCAGCGCCACCAGAATGGCGATCACCTGAATCACCGGCACGATCAGGATGTATTTGAGGCTGTTCTTCAGCCCGGACCAGAACTGCTCATCGGCAAACAGCTCCCGGAAGTTTGCCAGCCCCACCCACTCTGGCGGGCTGATGATGTTGTACTTGGTGAACGCCAGATACGTGCCGAAGATGACCGGCCAGGTGTGGTAAACGACCAGCAGGATCAGGAATGGCATCAGGAAGGCGTAGGCGATCAGCGTATTGCGGGTGGTCACTTTCGCACCTGTTCCGCCGACACGGTGCTGTTCTCGGCGCGAGGCTCGCCGGGGGGTTGTGGTCATGTGCGAAGGATAAAGGTTGGATTGGGCTGCGGGGTGTGTTCCGTAGGTGGCAGGCCGCAGTGGAGAGGGTCCGCCCCATCCCTTCCGGTTGTCTGGCATTCAGACCATGAAAAAGCCCCCACCCACATGGGGCAGAGGCCGGGACTACGAGAGCCTGACGTTTCGGGACTTAGTGTCCGTCGCCGTCCTTGGCTTCGTTCTTCCCTTCGTTGTAGCTGGCATTTGCTTCGGCATTGTGGACTTCGGCCTTGGCACGGTCTTCCACGGCTTTCGCCTTGTCGCCCATGTTTTCCAGGGTGCTGCCGCCTACCTTCGATGCCAGATCGTGTCCAGCGGCGCGGGCGCGGTCAGCCCCCTCGTTAATCTTGGCCTTGGCGGCGTCCAGCATGTTCTCGGCAGTGCTTTTATCGTCACTCACGGTTAAATACCTCCTGAAATTGGATTCCTGTTTAAGGTGCCTTCACCATGCGCCCCCGCACTGGGATTGGGATGAGGTCAGGCTTCAGAGACCGTTATCACAGAAGGGTATCCCCGGTGCCAGCCGCTCAGCTTGCACACTGAACCCCCCTCAAACCCGGACGGTAACACCCGGAGCCTCTCCCCGGATGGCCGCGAGGCGCTAGATTGAAGGTTATGAGCAGCCATATTCAGCGGCCCGAACAGGGCGAGAAGATCAGCATGCAGGGCGACAAACTGAACGTCCCCAACCATCCCGTCATTCCCTTTGTGGAGGGCGACGGCACTGGCGCGGATATCTGGAAGGCCAGCGTACGCGTGCTGGACGCCGCCGTCGAAAAGGCATACGGCAACGAGCGCAAGATCGAGTGGATGGAAGTCTACGCGGGTGAGAAGAGCGTGCAGGTCTACGGCGAGGGCCAGTGGCTCCCGCAGGAAACCATCGACGCCTTCGACGAATACCTGATTGGGATCAAGGGGCCGCTGACCACCCCCGTCGGCGGCGGCATCCGCAGCATCAACGTGGCCCTGCGCCAGGAGCTTGACCTGTACGCCTGCGTGCGTCCGGTGCAGTACTTCGCGGGCGTGCCCAGCCCCCTCAAGCACCCCGAATACGTCAACATGACCATCTTCCGCGAGAACACAGAAGACATTTACGCAGGCATCGAGTACATGGCCGGAACCCCCGAGGCCGACAAGGTGCGCGATTTCCTGGTCAAAGAGATGGGCGTGACCAAGATCCGCTTCCCCGACAGCTCGTCTTTCGGTGTCAAGCCCGTCTCCAAGGACGGCACCGAGCGGCTGGTGCGCGCCGCCATCCAGTACGCCATCGACAATGACCGCAAGAGCGTGTCGCTGGTGCATAAGGGCAACATCATGAAGTTCACCGAGGGCGCGTTCCGCGACTGGGGCTATGAACTGGCCAAGAACGAATTCGGCGCGAAGGAAATCGACGGCGGCCCGTGGTGCGAACTGCCCAACGGAATTGTCATCAAGGACGTGATCGCCGACAACTTCCTCCAGCAGATTCTGCTGCGCCCCAAGGAATACGACGTGATCGCCACGCTGAACCTTAACGGCGATTACATCAGTGACGCGCTGGCAGCACAGGTGGGCGGCATCGGCATCGCGCCGGGGGCGAACATCAACTACGTGACTGGCCACGCCATCTTCGAGGCCACCCACGGCACCGCGCCCAAGTACGCGGGCAAGAACGTGATTAACCCCAGCTCCGTGATCCTGTCCGCCGAGATGATGCTGCGCTACATGGGCTGGATCGAAGCCGCCGACATGATCCTGAAGGGTCTGGACGCCACCATTGCCCAGAAAGTGGTGACCTACGACTTTGCCCGCAACATGGAAGGCGCGAAGGAAGTCAAGACCAGCGAATTTGCCGACGCGATCATCGGCAACATGGCGTAAAGCCTGAGTTGAGGGAAGGGGCCGGGGCAGGTGCTTCCGGCCCCTTCTCTTTTTGCTGTCTGGAAAACGAATCATTCAATCAGCTTCACGGCCAGCTCGCCTCAAGGGAAGCCAAGAAAGCGCTATTGGACGGGCAATTCCAAAACTCTTGCCTCCCTTCAGAAAGGAACTGGTGCGGAATGTAGGACTCGCAGAATTGCGAACCAGAGGGGGTTAAACCATGACAGCAACTCTATAAACCCACACAACACGTCTTGTGACCTCCCAGCCCCGCCCAACTGCCCTATCCTTTCAGCATGGCAAGACTGATTCTCGCTGCTGTCGGCGTCGTGCTGCTGGCCATTGCGGCCCTGGCGCTGGTGTGGCTGCTGGGCCAACTGCTGGTGGGCCTGGGCGCGTTTGTGGTGGGAACGGCGGCGGTGCTGTGGCGCTTGCTGGGCTTCTTGATCCTGGCGGGGGCACTGGGCGGGCTGGTGTATTTCCTGGCGAGCGCGTGGCGGCCCTCGGCGCGCGTGGCAGCGGCTCCCGAAACGGTGCGGTTGAAGAAGGCGGCGCGGAAGGCCAGAGCGTGACCAACCCAGACCGCTTTCTGGGCCGCGCGGGTGTGTACGCCTCCGCCCGCCCGACATATCCCCCGGCGCTGGGCGAGTGGCTGGCCGGTTTGGGCCTGCTCTCTGGCCGGGTGACGGATGTGGGGGCGGGAACGGGGTTGTTCACTCGGCTGCTGCTGGCGCACGGAACTGGGCCAGATTTCGCCGTAGACGCCGTGGAACCCAACCCGGAAATGCGCGCCCAGCTTGAAACGGCGCTGGATCATGAAGTGAAGGCAGGGCGTTTGCGGGTCCATGACGGCACTTCAGAGGCCATGTCTCTGGCTTCCGCTTCTGTCTCGCTGATCACTGCTGCTCAAGCTGCTCACTGGTTTTCCCCCGCCCCCACCGTGCAGGAGTTCCGGCGTGTGCTGGTTCCTGGCGGGCGGGTCTTGCTTGTCTGGAACGACTGGCGCGGCGTGGATACACCGTTCAATGCTGCGTACCGCGAAGTCGTAACCCTTTTCAGCCGCGAGGACGGCGAGCTGATTTCGCGCGTGCCGGAGCAGGAATTGCCTGCGCTGATGCCGGGGGGCTTCAAGACCCAGGCTTTCGACAATCCCATTCCCTTTACCCGCGAACGCCTGCGCGCCCTATCGGGAAGCGTCAGCTATCTGCCGTCTCCGAACGATCCTCAGTTTGCGGTTGTGGGGCAGCATTTGGACACAGCCTTCAAAAATCACGCAGTCGAAAATCATGTCACGCTGACCTACCAAACATATGCCTATCTGGGGCGATTGGACTGAACGGCTGGCCTCTTTCTTCTGGCAGTGTTACGCTGTAGTCAGAACGAGTTGCTCTGAATGAACAGCTTTAACACAAAGGAGGACGCCCGCCATGACCATTGCCATCGACGATCCCACACGCACCGGATACGCCGCCGAGGTGGTGGCGAACGCCTTTCTGGAACTGGCCCGCACGGAAGGCCGCAAACTTACGCAGATGCAGGTGCATAAGCTGGTGTACATCGCGCACGGCTACACGCTGGCGCTGCTGGGCCGCCCGCTGATGTACAACGCGGTGCATGCCTGGCAACGTGGCCCGGTGGTGCGTCAGTTGTGGCAACACTGGGGTGAACGGGGCAGGGTGCCGATTGCTGCCCCCCTGCCCGTCGCCCCCGGCGAACCCGAACTGAACGGTGACCAGGAGGCGATGGACGTGATTCGCAGCGTCTGGAACGGCTACGGCGGTATGGACGGCGGCGCACTGTCCGGTCTGACCCACCGCGCGGGCAGTCCGTGGTCCCAGACCTACGGGTTGCAGGACAACCTGATTCCCGACGAGATTACCCGCGAGTACTACACCCGTCTGGCTCGGAGTGCCTGACCAGACGGTGCCTGAACCTTCTGAACTGGAGCGAATTGGCCCCGTCCCGGCACCTCAGCCTCCAGCACCAGCTCTCGCCGCGCACAGTGACACTCAGGCGGCCATTGAGCGGGCCGTGCAGCAGGGTCTGGAGAGCGAACGCCGCTCGCCAGCCCAGGGTGCCGATCTGGAGCGTCTGACCCGCCAACTGCGTTACCGCGAGGCGGTGGATCAGCGTCTGTTGCGGCTGGGCGTGGGCGCAATCGTGTTTATTCTCTCCGCAGGCTGGCTGGCCGCCGACGTAACCCTGACGCTGGCGGCGGGATGGGGAGAGCTGGGCGGGCGGCCCTTCCGTCTGGAAAGCAGCGTGCTGGTGGCTTTTCTGACCACCAGCACGGCGACGGTGATCGGGTTGTTTCTGGTCTTCCTGCGCTGGCTTTATCCGCAGACGAATGGAAATGAGGAGAGGGAGCCGGAGCCGGACAGGCGGTGAAAAGCCCTCTCCGCAGGGCAGGGGAGAGGGCTGGATGTGGGGTCTTTATACGGATTCCGTCTGTTTCATGCAGAAATCGTGATAGCGCCGATTCCTGCACTCCACGCCCGGAATCCATTTTTCTCCTGCTCACTGTCTTGTCCAGAGCAGCGCCCATGAGGACGCTTGGACGTCCATTCAGATTTTCAGGTGTTGTCAACACCTTTCAATCGGAGTCCGTATTACTTCAGCAGATTCCGGGCAATCACCACGCGCTGAATCTCGTTCGTTCCCTCGTAGATCATGTTCAGCTTCACGTCGCGCAGTAGCTTTTCCACTGGGTACTCGCCCACGTAGCCGTAGCCGCCGTGGACCTGAATGCCCTCGTTGGCGGCGCTGAAGGCCATTTCCGAGCAGTATGCCTTGGCAATCGCGCTCTCGAAGCCGTGCGGCATTCCCTGGTCCACCAGCCACGCGGCCTTCTGGTACATCAGGCGGCCCGTTTCAATGCCCATCGCCATCTCGGCCAGCTTGAATTGAATGGCCTGAAATTCGGTAATGGGCTTGCCGAACGCCTCGCGCTCCTTGGCGTACTTGATGCTCTCTTCCATCGCGCGGCGGGCAATGCCCACGGACCCGGCAGCCACCGGAATACGCGTCTTGTCCAGCGTCTTCATGGCGATCTTGAAGCCGTCGCCCAGGCCGCCGAGTTGGTTTTCCTTGGGCACGCGCACGTCCTCGAACACCAGTTCGCTGGTCAGGCTGGCGCGCTGGCCCATCTTGTGCTTGATCTTGTTGTGGCTGAAACCCTCGGCATCTTTCGGCACCACCAGAGCCACCGTCGCCTTATGCCCGCCATTCTTATCGGTGGTGGCAAAGACCACGTTAAACTCGGCCAGCCCGCCATTGCTGATCCACATCTTCGCGCCGTTCAAGATCCAGGCGTCGCCGTCGTCGCGGGCCATTGTCGCCATCCCCGCCGCGTCCGAGCCGTTGCCGGGTTCGGAGAGGGCAAAGGCGGCCAGCCCAGCTTTCTCGGTCAGCGGTCCCAGGAACCGGGCCTGCTGTTCCTCGGTGCCGCCGATCAGGATGGGGGCAATTCCCAGTTCGGAAGCCATCAGCACGGTGTAGATGCCCATGCAGCCGTAGGCCAGTTCCTCGCCGATCAGGCATTCGTCGAACATGCCCAGGCCCAGGCCGCCCGCGTGTTCGGGAATGGTAGGGTTCAGCAGGCCGACTTCAAATGCCTTTTCCACCACCTGCCACGGCAGTTCTTCACGACGGTCATACTCGGCGGCAATCGGAATGATTTCTTTACGGGCAAAGTCGCGGGCGAGTTGCTGGAGCTGGCGCTGTTCATCGTTCAGGGTGAAATCCATGCTGGACACTCCTTGCAAGAGGCTGGGGGAAAAGTGGTGGGAACTTAATTAGACTGGGTTCAATTCTATCATTTCGGGAGGTGGGCGTTGTGTTCTGCCGCCCACTGCATGTCCACCTCTGCCGATCATGGCCCGGTCACGGCCCGCCGGGTACAACCGACTTGCAGCCGGGGGGAGAGCCTTTCCGAAGCCTGCAAGGAGGCGGCAGGGATGCAGAACAGAATCACGCACAGCGTCAGGATGGACATCACCGACGACGAGACCTTCGGCAGCGACGAACATGCCCATGTGACCCGTGGGGGAACGCTGGTGTTGGACACTGCCCGGCCAAAGCTGACCGATCTGACCATCGGCAAGTGCGGCGGCGAGGTGCGGGTGGAACTGAGTGTCACGTATCGGCAGGCGGCGGGCGGCGCGGTCAGTGTGTCGGGCCGCGCCCTGCTGTATGAGGGCACCAGCGAGAACACCACCGATCTGGATGGCCGCGCCAGTTTTGACGGCACGGTGGCCAGCGGGGCCTCGCGCGGCTTCAACGTGCGCGTCCGCAACACCGACGAGGGCGGCGATTTCGCGGATATTCGTGTGGACGTGAACAACCTGGCCCTGAACGAGAACGATCCCTGCCCCAACATCGACGCCAAGGCAGCAGCGCTGGGGGCGGGATTCACTGGCAACGCCGTGTCCGGCTGCGAGGCAGTGCGCGGGGGCCACCGCAAACGCTTTCAGAACGCCGACATTTACTATTCGCCGTCCAGCGGGGCGCATGAGCTTCACGGCGAAATCCGGCGCAAGTACGACAGCAGGGGGGGGCCGGACAGTGATCTGGCGTTGCCCGTCACCGATGAAACCGGCACCCCGGATGGTGTGGGGCGCTACAACCACTGCTCTGGCAACGGCAGTATCTACTGGCATCCCCGCACTGGCCCGATGACGGTGCGCGGCGGCATTCGTGCCCGCTGGGCGCAGACCGGCTGGGAGCGCGGCGCATACGGCTACCCCACATCGGATGAGCTGAACATCGGCCAGAACCCGTGGCAGTGGTACAGCGACTTTCAGAACGGCGTGATCTTCTTCGAGGGGAGCGGCGTGGTGGAACCGGCCACCGCCAGCCTGAGCGGCGCGCAGGTGCTGGCTGCTTTTGCCGCTGCCTTTCGCCGCCGCACTGCCGACGATCCCCGCGTGAACATCGATTCCGTGGTGGTCATTGGCGTCAGCGACAGCGCCTACGACTTCACGCGTAGCGGTAACCGGGTGGTTACCTACCGCGTATCCGGCGAGATCAGCAGCGGTCACTGGTACATCCCTGATCCCAATTTCGAGGTCACGATTCCGGTGCAGTTCGCCGCCTCGCCCCCGCCCGACGCCCGGCGCGAGGTGGCCCTGAGCGCGCGGCAGGCCGGGGTGATCGGCATTCATGTGGACAATTTCGCGGGTCTTGGCATCCACGACGTGGCAAACGCCCTGCATGACAAACTGGCAGCCATCTTTAACCGCCCGATAGCGCTGGGCAGCGTTCCTGCCATTGCCGGTCTGCTGAGCTTCAAGGTCATGAAGGACAGTGGCCTGACCCTGTACTTCCGCCCCGATGTGGCCGGACGTTTTGCCGCCGGGGCGGCGCAGACTATGCTGAACGACATTCGGATTTGAGGGCAAGCGCTCCGGGCGATTCCCTCCTACACGCTCAGTTGCACGATCAGCCGTTCCAGCGTGACCCCGGCGTCCAGGCCACGTTTCATGGCCAGATCGGCGTCCAGAATCCGGCCCATGTGGGTGCGAATCTTGGCCTCGTTCAGCTTGCGGGCCACGTCCAGCGCCTTCTTGGCCGGATACGGCTTGACGCCCAAGCGCTGGGCTGCTGCCGTCTCGGTGACGCGGCCTTCCTCTTGCAGCAGGGCCACGCAGCGGACCACCAGACTGTATTGCCAGACCACCGCGCCCATCAGCTTGAAGGGGTCCTCGCCGGAAGCCAGCAGGCGGCGCAGTTGCCCCACCGCCTCACCGGGGCGGCCTGCCGTCGCCGCGCCCAGCATGGCAAAGCTGTCTCCCGGCGGCTCGCGGCCCACGATGCGCTGCACGCTCTGGCGGGTGTGCGGGCCGCCCAGCAGGGCCAGCTTGGTCAGTTCGCTGGCAATGCCCGCTAGATCGGAGCCGAAGACCTCGGCCAGATAAGCGGCGGCGTCCCTGTCCAGCGGGAGCTTTTGCTTCTTGGCGTACTGCACCACCCAGCCACTGATTTCGCCGGGCTTGCTGGGCGCGGCGGAGACGATCTGCTCGCCGCGTGCCTGATACAGCTTGCTGCGCGTGGCGGGGGCCGTTTCGTCCAGCACGGCCACCGTAATTGCCGCGCCCGCCAGCAGTTCCAGCAGCGCCTTATCGGGCTTGACGCCTTCAAAGTCCACGATCACGCCGCCGTCTCCAAACAGACCGGGGGACAGGTGTGGTCCCAGGGTCTGGGCCGTCACGTCGTCACCGCCCAGCCGGGGCAGATCGCGGGGGTTCAGGCCGCGCTTAATCAGGGTTTCGCGCAGGGCTTCCTCGGCCAGAAAGCGGTTGCCGGTAAAGGCCAGCAGGGTCAAAAGCCGCCGTCCTCCGCCGCACAGTCTTCTCGTGTACCGTGGAGGACTTTCACGGCGGCTTCGGGCAAATCGGCATGGGGCAGGGCGGGCAACCCCAGCGCCAGCCGGGCCTGACACAGCTCGTCGTGCATGCCCACGGCGCTGCCAGGGCGCTGCGCCGGATCGCGCGACAGGGCGGCGCGCAGCAGGGGGTGCAGCGCCTCCGGGCCGGGCAATTCGGCCCGCGTGGTGTGAATACCCGCCAGCCAGCCCAGCGCGTCGGCGTAGGGCGGCTCGCCGGCCAGACAGTCGAACAGCAGCACGCCCACCGAATACAGGTCGCTGCGGGCGTCGCCGCGCATACCGTAAAACTGCTCCGGGGCCATGAAATGCGGCGTGCCCATACGGGTGCCGCTGTGGATGTCCAGCGGCAGGTGCAGGGCGTGGCTCATGCCGAAGTCGATGATCCGCACCGTGTCCCAGCGGGCCAGTCCGCCCTGAAGCAGCACATTTTCTGGTTTCAGGTCCTGATGCGTCACGCCCTGACCGTGCAGGTAAGCCACGCCGCGCAGCAGGCCCATCCCGACGGACGTGGCCTCATCGATATCCAGCGGCCCTTTTTCCAGCCGCTCGCGCAGGGTACCGCCCGTGATGAAGGGGAAGATCAACTGGGTGGGCGAGGCCGCCAGCAGGGGCACCAGGGCCGGATGATTCAGCGCTGCCGCCACCCGGCCCTCGTGTTGAAAGCGGGCCAGGGCATTGGGATCGTCCACCATCAGGGTTTTGACGAACACCGATAGGCCGCGCCACTGCCCCGCCTCGCTCAGAACACCGCCCCGTTCGGCCAGCGGCGTCCGCGCGGTCAGCTCCTGTGGTGTCATCAGTTCCTGCACTCCTTTACTGTAGGTTAAATGCTTCACAAAATCAGTAACCTGATGTAGGGTCCGTCACTCTCGCCAGGTTGTGGCCGTTTCCCCCTTCAGCGCCACGCCACTGCGGCGCAGGGGCACGGCGTTTAGACTGCGGCCCATGCTGTCATCCTCTGCCTCCACGCCTGACGCGCTGCGCGCCGTCGTTTTCGACTTCGACGGCACCATCCTGGACACCGAGACCCGCGAATTCTGGCACTGGCAGCAGCTCTATCAGCAGCATGGGCGCGAGCTGGCGCTGACCGACTGGCAGCGCGGCATCGGCACCTGGGGGGCGTTCGATCCCTGGGCGGGTTTGCCCGAGGAGGTGCAGGCGGACCGCGAGAGCGTCCATGCTGGGCTGCATGAGCGCATCCTGGCCGACATCGCGGGGCAGGATCTGCGCCCCGGCGTGCGCGGCGTGCTGGAGGGCTTGCATGCTGCCGGATGGCCGCTGGCCCTGGCCACAAGCAGTGACCGCCGCTGGGTCACGCGCTGGCTGGAGCAGCACGGGCTGCTGAATCTGTTTGAAGTCCTGTGTACCAGTGACGATGTCCGGCGCGTCAAGCCAGACCCGGAACTGTATGTGCTGGCCGCCCAGCGCCTGGGCCTGCGCGCACAGGACTGTCTGGCCGTGGAGGACAGCCTGAACGGCGGAATCGCTGCTGTCGCTGCTGGAATGAGGCTGGTGGTGGTCCCCAACGACGTGACCCGCACCCAGCCCTTTCCCCCCGAGTGGGCCAGATTGAACGACGGCTTCTCGCTGGGACTGGTGGGCCTGTTGGAGGCGGCGGGCGTGAACGGGCCGCAGACGACTCAGTTCTAGTTCAGGCAGAGAGAGAGGGACAGAGCAGTCAGCGTTTCTCGCTGCTGTGCCCTGGTCTGACCCTCAGTTCGGGCCGGACGTGATGCGCGGCGTGGTTGGCGGCGATGGCGGCCTGCGCAAACGCCACAGAGATCAACTTGAAATCGCCGCCTGACTGCGCCAGATCGCCCACCACGTACACGCCTTCCAGCACGGTGCGTCCGCCGGGAGCGTCCGGGACGTATTCGCCGTGCCAGTCCAGTGGCCACGCTCCAATGGGGCAGAGGTCTGGCAGGTAACCACCCAGAATCAGTACGGTGTCGGCCTTGATGCTGCGGGCTGTGCCGTCCATCTCCAGTTCCGCGCCCTGCGGCGTGAGCCTGAGCAGGCGGGCGGGGGCCAGGATTTCGAAACCTCCACTGGTTCGCGCAGCCTCCAGCTTTTCCAGCGTCATTGGATTTCCCCGGAACAAGGCCCGACTGTGGGTCAGCGTGACGTCCGCTCCAGCCTCCGAAAGCTCCAGCGCCGCCCTCGCTGCCTGCGGGACGCCGCCCACGATCAGCACACGCCGCCCGTTCAATCCAGCGGGATCGGGGAGGTCCGTTTGGACATCAGGATGTGAGTCTGCGCCGGGGACGCGGGCCGCGCGGGGCAACAATGCGCCCAGGCCCGCCGCCAGAATGACCGCGCCCGCTGTGAAAGTGTCCCCGTCCGTGCTGACCCGCCAGCCGTCGTCAACTTTTTCGAGTTCGCGGGCCACCCTATTCACGCTCATGTCCACGTCCAGCCCGTCCAGTTGCCGTAGCAGATGCGCCACCAGTTCCGCCGCCCGCGCTCCGGGCAATCCTGGCACGTCGTACACGCGTTTGTCCGGGTACAGGGCGCTCAGTTGGCCACCCACCTCGCCCCGCGCTTCCAGCACGCGCACCTTCAGGCCGCGCCACGCGGCGTAGAAAGCCGCATGCAGTCCGGCTGGGCCAGCGCCGATGATCAGGATGTCGGAATGCAGGGCGTCCATCAGGGAAAAAGTATGGCAAAGCGGGCGGAGACGAATGCCCGCCCGCTCTGTTTGCCTGACGCTCTACTTCCAGCTACTTCCGGCGGTGGCCCAGCATCTCGTGCTTGTGGACCACTTTCGCGCGGGGGCGGCCCTGCGCCTGGCCCTGCGCCTGTTCATGGGTATCCAGCGCCTGCCAGTCGGCGAAGGTGTAGACGTCTACGTCGCGCTCTTGCAGCAGGGCGTCGATGTCGGCGCGGCTGGCCTTCGCAGCGGGCGGCAGCGCCTCTGCGTCCGCGATCAGGTGGGCCACGGTGTCGGTGGAGTCCTTGCGGTTGGTGCCGATCACGCCGCTGGGACCGCGCTTGATCCAGCCGGAGGTGTACTCGCCTGTGCGTCCCTCCACCCGCCCTTCCGTGTTGGGAATGATGCCGAGTTTCTCATCGAACGGCACGCCCGGCAGGGCCACGCCCCGGTAACCCACCGAG
Source organism: Deinococcus sp. AJ005 (assembly GCF_009017495.1). Classification (NCBI taxonomy): domain Bacteria; kingdom Thermotogati; phylum Deinococcota; class Deinococci; order Deinococcales; family Deinococcaceae; genus Deinococcus; species Deinococcus sp. AJ005. The sequence goes on from NZ_CP044990.1 coordinate 1,544,996, forward strand.
CGCAGGACCATCTGCACGGGCAACACCTCTGTTTCCCCGGTGCCCACCGCGTTGCCGGATGCGTCCAGCGTATTGCGCTCGATTTTCAGACCCGAAACATTGCCATTCTCGTCTCCCAGAATCTCAACCGGAGACACCAAAAAGCGCAGGTGGATGCGGCGCGGCTTGCCTTCCGGGGTGCGGCCCGCGAAGTCGCGGATCACCTCCAGATTCTTCCTGACCACGTTGTCGGTGATGGCGGCCTCGGCAACCTCGTCCACCGCCACCTCTCCGGGCTTGACCACCGGATCGGCGTCCGACAGCTCGCCAAATTCGCGCAGTTCCTTGGTGGTGAACTTGGCCTGCGCCGCGCCACGCCGCCCCAGAATCCAGACGTCCTTGACCGGGCTGTTCTCCAGCACTTCCAGCGCGTGGGGGGCGATGTCCGATGTCTGCAACTCGTCCACCGTCTTCAGCAGGATGCGGCTCACATCCAGCGCCACGTTGCCGACGCCCACCACGGCCACTCCGGTGGCACTCAGCACCATCTCGCGGGCGGCGGCGTCGGGGTGGCCGTTGTACCAGGCCACAAATTCGGTGGCGCTCATGGAGCCGCTCAGGTCCTCGCCGGGAATACCCAGGCGGCGGTCCCCGCTGGCCCCCACGGTGTACATGATCGCGTCGTAATGCGCCTTCAGGTCGTCGTGGGTCAGGTCTTTCCCAAATTCCACGTTGCCCAGAAAGCGCACGCGCGGATCACTGAAGGTCTTCTCGAATCCCTTGGTCACGCTCTTGATGGTCAGGTGATCCGGGGCGACGCCGTAGCGCACCAGACCGTAAGGGGTGGGCAGACGGTCAAACACATCCACTTCGGTGGGCAGGGCGGTCTGCTTGATCAGGGCCTCGGCAGCATACACGCCGCTGGGGCCGCTGCCGATCACGGCGACGCGCAGGGGTCGCTGTGCAGTAAATGGGGGGGTAAACGAATGGCTCATGGGCGCGAGTTTAGAGTCTGAGGCTGTGGACGTGCGCGGGCGGAGTGGACAAAGAGGAAATGGGAAGGGTGGCCGCCTCACCCTCCATCCTGGGCGTGACGAAGAAGAAGGCCAGTGCCAGCAGCAGATACACCGCGATCAGCAGCACGCCCTCGAACCAGGTGGCCTCGCCGTCCTTGGTCACGGTGGTCACCGTCAGCGCCGCCGCCACAATCGCCACCAGTTCCAGCGGACTGGAAAAGACCAGATTCATCGGTTTGCCGATCAGGTACGAGATGATCACCAGCACGGGCGCGGTGAACAGCGCCACCTGAATCGTGGCCCCAACGGCGATATTCACGGCCAGCCCCAGCTTGCCCTGCCGCGCAAAGTAACTGCCCGCAATGTACTCGGCGAAGTTGCCCACCACCGCCAGCACGATGATTCCCAGGAAAAACGGGCTGAGGCCCAGTTGCGTGCTGGTGGCCTCCAGCGCCCCGGACAGCATCTCGGATTCCACCGCGATCAACACGGTTGCGCCCACCATCACGGCGGCGGCCTTCCAGACGGGCCACAGGGTTAGGCTGTCGTCGTGTTCCCCTTCCTCCTCGCCGCGCGCGAACACGTCCTTGTGTGTGACCAGCGTGTACACCAGATTCAGGGCATAGACGGCGATCAGCACGCCTGCCACGCCCAGGCTGAGGTACTCGTCCAGATTGCCGCGGGCCGCTGCGCTGCCCGCCAGGAAATCCGGCAGGCGTTCGGTGTAGTCGAACAGGGCCGGGATCAGCAGGGCGATGACCACCAGAAACAGCATGGAGTTGAGCTGCCCGGCATTCTCGCGGTTAAATTTCTGTCGCTCCCGCCCAAAGCTGCCGATCAGGATGGCGAGGCCCAGCCCCAGCAACGCGTTGCCGATGATGCTGCCGGTGATCTGCGCCTTGACCACCGTGGTGTTGCCGCCCAGCAGAATAAAAATGGCGATGATCAGCTCGGCCAGATTGCCGAAGGTCACGTTCAGCAGCCCGCCGATGGTCTGCCCGGCCCGCGCCGCAATCTGCTCGGTGCCCTGCCGCAGCAGGTCGGCCAGTGGAATGATGGCGATCACGGAGGTGGCAAAAATCCACAGTGGCGGGGCGTGGAAGACCCACTCCAGCAGCAGGCTGATCGGAATAAAGGCCAGCAGCAGTTTCATCCACACGAGTTGCACCACATGGGGCGCAGTTTAGGCGCGTGGGCTGGGGGTGGGGGGAAAGTTGAGGTTTGCTTCAGAGCCAGGAAAGATTGCAGATCGAAGTGATATGGACTCCGATTGAAAGATGTTGAAAACGCCTGGAAATCCGAGCGGGACTCGCAGAGCTGCGCCGCAGAGGAAGAGCGTCCTCATGGGGAGGAGTAGCCCCATAAGGGTGCTCTTCCACGACGACAGTCTGTTGATGACGAATGCGAGAAGGAGAAAAACAGGTTCCGGGCGTGGAGTGTAGAGACCTACGCTTTCCCGATCTCTACCGCGTTACAAACGGAATCTGTATAACCCCTCACCTCGCCTGATCCCCTCAGCATCCCCACCGTCCGTAACCTCTGCCCCGCTACCTGCCCGCCGCGCCCGCTACACTCCCGGTATGACGCGCCGAGACGGTGGCCGTGACGAACAGGGCCGCACCCAGACACTTGAACGCACCACGACGCAGCGCCCCAAGCTGTACCGCGTGCTGCTCCTTAACGACGACTACACCCCGATGGATTTTGTGGTGATGGTCCTCTCCCAGTATTTCCGTAAGACCGAGGGTGACGCAGAAATGATCATGCTGGCGGTACATCACAAGGGCCAGGGTGTGGCCGGGGTTTACACCCGCGACGTGGCCGAGACGAAGGTGGCGCAGGTCACGGCCCACGCCCGCCAGGAAGGCCACCCGCTGCGTGTGGTGGCGGAACCGGAGGCACAGGAATGATCGGCGATCATCTGCAAGTCACGATTGCCCGCGCCGCCGATTACGCGCGGGAGGCCGGGCATGAATACGTGACCCTGGAACACCTGCTGCTGGCGCTGACGCATGACCCGGAAGGCCGTGACGCGCTGCTGGCCGTGGGCGCGGATGTGGAACACCTGCGCGGCGAGTTGGAGGCGCAACTGGATCGGCTGGAATCGGTGGAAGATTCCGAGCCGGATTTCACGCTGGGCTTTCACCGCGTCGTGCAGGGCGCAGTGCTGCAACTGCACGCCAGCGGCAAGGGTAGCCAGGATGCAGATGGGGCGCGCGTGCTGGTGGAACTGCTGGAGGAAGACGACTCCCCGGCCCGCGCCGCGCTGGAAGCCCAGGGCGTGACCCGGCTGGACGTGCTGGCCTACGTGTCACACGGCACCGCCAAGGTGGAAGGCCGGGGCCGGGAACGCCGCGTGGCTGGCACCGAGGAAGGTGCGCCGGAAGCTGAGGCTGAACAGGACCCGCTGGAGGCGTACACCCAGGACCTGACTGCCGCCGCGAAAGCTGGGGAATTTGACCCGGTGATCGGGCGCGACGCCGAACTGACGCGCACGGTGCATATCCTGGCGCGGCGCGGCAAGAACAACCCCGTGCTGGTGGGCGAGCCAGGGGTGGGCAAGACGGCGCTGGCCGAGGGACTGGCGCAACGCGTGGCAGACGGCAAAGCGCCCGGATTTCTGAAAGGCGCATCCGTCTACGCCCTCGATCTCGGGGCGCTGCTGGCCGGAACGCGCTACCGGGGCGACTTTGAACAGCGTTTGAAGGCGGTTCTGGCAGCGCTGGACGGCAAAAACAGCGTCCTCTTTATCGACGAGCTGCACACGCTGGTGGGCGCAGGGGCCACCGAGGGCGGCAACGTGGACGCGGCCAACCTGCTTAAACCCGCGCTGGCACGCGGCAAACTGCGGGTGATGGGGGCCACCACCCCTGCCGAGTTGCGCCATCTGGAAAAGGACCGGGCGCTGTGGCGACGCTTTCAGACCGTGGACGTGGCCGAACCTTCCGAGGACGACGCGCTGGAGATTCTGCGCGGGCTGGCCCCCAAATATGCCCAGCACCACGGCGTCACGTACACGCCCGAGGCGCTGGACGCCGCCGTGCGCCTGAGCGTGCGCCACCTGCGGGACCGCTTTCTGCCCGACAAGGCCATCGACGTGATCGATGAAGCGGGGGCCGCCCGCAGCAGCGCCGGGGTGGGCGGCCAGATCGACGTGGCCGATATGGAGGCCACCGTCGCCCGGATGGCCCGTGTCCCGGTAGGCGCGGTCAAGGCCGAGGAAATCCAGTCGCTCGCCACGCTGGAAACAGACTTGCAGGGGCGCGTGTTCGGGCAGGACGCGGCAGTTCAGGCCGTTGCCAGCGCCGTCAAACTGGCCCGCGCGGGCCTGCGCGATCCGCAAAAGCCGCAGGGCGCGTTCCTGTTCGCCGGGCCGACGGGCGTGGGCAAGACCGAGCTGGCCCGCGCCCTGGCAGACCGCCTGGGCATTCACCTCGCACGCTTTGACATGTCCGAGTATCAGGAAGCGCACACTGTCGCCCGGCTGATCGGCGCTCCCCCCGGCTACGTGGGCTTCGATCAGGGCGGCCTGCTGACCGATGCGGTAGCGAAAAACCCGCACGGCGTACTGCTGCTGGACGAGATCGAGAAGGCGCACCCGGACGTGTACAACGTCTTCCTGCAACTGATGGACCACGGCACGCTGACCGATCACGCGGGCAAGAAGGTGGACGGGCGCGGGCTGATCCTGGTCTTCACCTCCAACGCCGGGGCCGCCGACGCCAGCCGCCCGGCCCTGGGCTTCGGGCGCGAGGGCCGTGCGGGCGAGGAGGCCGAAGCGGTCAAGCGCACCTTCACTCCTGAATTCCGCAACCGGCTGGACGCCGTGATCTACTTCCGCCCGTTGTCCCGTGAGGTCATGGCCGGGATCGTGAACAAGTTCCTACGCGAGCTGGAGGCGCAACTGGCCGAGCGCAAGGTGAGCCTTGAGGTCTCGGCTGAGGCCCGCGCCCGGCTGGCCGAACTGGGTTATGACCCGCAGATGGGCGCGCGTCCGCTGGCCCGCGTGATCGAGGAACAGATCAAACGTCCGCTGGCCGATGAATTGCTCTTTGGCAGGCTCAAAGGCGGAGGCAGGGTCAATGTTTCCGTGGAGGACGGGACTTTTACATTCTCTCCATAATCCCCGGTCCACCCAGGGAAGCCCCCGCCACAAGCAGCCTGACCGCGAGGCCATGTTTCGCCGCTGACACAGGCTTTATCAGACCCGATGGCCGTTCAGCGCAATAAAGATCAGCCTGGATTTTTTTGATTTCATGTTGCCTTTAACCGGCGGGTGTAAAGGTTCATCGGGGGTTTTTTCATGTTGGGCAATGGAACAGAAAGGACAATCGAGGCATGAAAAATATCCTGCTGATCCTGCTGACCGGTTCCATGCTCGCCGCCTGCACGCCCAAGAATGACACTGCGGCCACCACGACGGACACCACCATCGGGGACGCGGCCACCACAGCCGCCGACGCGACGACCGACGCCGCCACCACTGCGGCTGACGCGACTGCCGACGCTGCCACCACCGCTGCCGACGCGGTGACCGGTGCCGCAGACAATGCCGCCGACGCCGTGAGCGACGCCACCACTGACGCTGCCGACAATGCCGCCGATCCTGGCGCGGACAGCACGCTGACCAACGCTGACGATGCAGGCGCAGGTGAGGAAGTCGATATGGCCGTGGGCGACGGCCTGGAAGGAACCGTGGCTGACTTTGACGGTACGGCTCAGACCTTCACCCTGAACGAGAACGACGCCAATTACGCGGTGACGATCAGCCCCGACACGGTGTTTGAGGGGACCGCCACCACCGCCGAGGATTTCTTCGGAACTGACCGCGCCGCCGCCAACGTGGCCGTCGAAGGTGAGATCGATAGCGCCAGCAGCACGCTGAAGGCAAACAAGATCACCCTGAACTGATCTGATCAGGAGTGAGAGGCCGGACCTGAAAAGGCTCGGCCTCTGCTTTTGCTTCCTGCGCGGCAGTTCCTCACTGCCCGTCATCCAAAAGCCGCACGCCTTCCTCACCCCGCAGCCGTTATGCTCTGGGCGTGCGTCGGCGTGTGATTCTTCTGGTGGTTCTAGCAGGTGTGGTGGCGGTGGCGGCTCCAGCCTTTCCCTTTCTGGCGCGTTATGGAACGGTTCCCCACAAGGCCGATGGGCCAGTCACGCTGCTGCTGGCCGGCGTGACCCCCAAGTACGACGAGAGTGCCCCGGTGTGGCCCTGGCCCGCCCGCCCGGAGGACTACAGCGGCCTGACCGATACCATTTTGCTGGCGCAACTGCGCCCTGATGGGACCACCAACATGCTCAGCATTCCGCGCGATACCTGGGTGAATGTGCCGGGCAACGGCTGGGGCAAGATCAACGGCTCCAACCCACACGGCGGCCCCGAAACGCTGGTGGGCGCGGTCCAGAACCTGACTGGCGTGAAGGTGGACGCCTACGCCCTGCTGTCGCTGAACGCCATGCGCGCCATGACCCAGGCGGCAGGCGGCGTGACGCTGGATGTGGCGCAGGACATGAAATACGACGACAACGCGGGTAAACTGCACATTGATCTCAAGGCGGGTCGGCAGCACCTCAGCGGCGAACAGGCCGAGGGCTACCTGCGTTTTCGCAAGGACAATCTGGGCGATATCGGGCGGGTGGCGCGGCAGCAGAATTTTCTGGGTGCGCTTCTGAATAAGATCAAAAGCCCGCTGAACTGGTGGCGTATGCCCGGCATGGTGGGTGCGGTGGACCGCAACATGAAAAGCAACCTGACGCGGGCGCAGGTGGCCGGGATCCTGGGCGCGGCCCTGAGTGGCCCGAAGGTCGCCATGCACACCGTCCCCGGCAATTTTGGCGGCGGCGGCACCTGGGTAGCGGACCGCGCCGCGCTGGCCACCGTGGTGGAGAACAACTTCACCGACCCCAACGACCCGCGCCGCCTGAGTATCGCCGTGATCAACACCGCTGCCCCCAGCGGCAGCGCCCGCCGCCTGCAAGAAAAGCTGGAGGGCCTGGGCTACCTGCGGGTCAGCGTCGCCAATGGGCCGCAGGGCAACGCCACCACCACCATTACCGGTCCCCAGGCAGGCCGCATTTTGCAGGATGTGGGCCACGGGCAGGTGGTGCAGGCCCAAGGCGTGCCGGGCGCAGATGTGACGGTGCGGCTGGGCAGCGACACCCCGGCGAACTGAAGACACCGGACGGGCTATTCCACCTTTGCTCTCTAAGTGTTCTGAATCGATTAAGTCGGTGCCACGTTCCTGCTACCCTCTGCCTATGACAGACACGGTCGAGCAACTCAAGTGGTGGCAGAGCGGCATCATCTACCAGATTTATCCGCGTTCCTTTCAGGACAGTGCAGATCAGGACGCTAGCGGCGACGGCGTGGGCGATCTGCGCGGCATCACGGCGCGGCTGCCGTATCTGAAGAGCCTGGGGGTCCAGGCCGCGTGGCTGTCCCCCATCTTCACCAGTCCCATGCGCGACTTTGGCTATGACGTGGCCGACTACTGCGACATCGACCCACTGTTCGGGGATCTGGCCGACTTCGACGCGCTGGTCGAGGAGGCGCACGGGCTGGGGCTGAAGGTGATGCTGGACTACGTGCCCAACCACACGTCCTCGGATCACGCGTGGTTTCAGGAAGCGCTGACTGGCAAAGGGAGCGAGAAGCGCGACTGGTATGTCTGGCGCGATCCCGGCCCGGACGGTGGGCTGCCCAACAACTGGAAATCTTTTTTTGGCGGCCCAGCCTGGACACTGGATGAGGCCAGCGGGCAGTACTATCTGCACCAGTTTCTGCCCACCCAGCCGGACCTGAACTGGCGCAACCCGGACGTGCGGGCCGCCATGTTCGAGGTGCTGCGCTTCTGGATGCGCCGGGGCGTGGACGGCTTCCGGGTGGACGTGATCTGGCTGCTGGCCGAGGACGAACGCTTTCTGGACGAACCCGCCAACCCGGAGTGGACCCCCGGCGACATCGAACACAACAGCGTTTCTCACATCTACACCCAGGACCAGCCGGAGACCCATCAGTACATCCGCGAGATGCGGGCGGTTCTGGACGAGTTCGATGACCGGATGATGGTGGGCGAGATCTACCTGCCGGTGGAGCAGTTGCTGCCCTACGCCGGAACCCCAGAGGCCCCGATGGTTCATCTGCCCTTCAATTTCCACCTGATCCTGCGGCCCTGGCAGGCGGCGGCGGTGCGCGAATTTGCCGACAGCTACGACGCCGCGTGTCGCAAGATCGGCACCTGGCCCAACTGGGTGCTGGGCAACCACGATCAGCGCCGCTTCAAATCGCGCCTGGGGGCGGCGCAGTACCGTGTGGCCCAGACCCTGCTGCTGACCCTGCGCGGCACGCCCACGGTGTATTACGGCGACGAGATCGGCATGCAGGACGTGGATATTCCCCGAGACCGCATGGTGGACCCGGCGGGCCTGCAACAACCCGACGCCCCCGCTGCCAGCCGCGACCCGGAGCGCACGCCGATGCAGTGGGACGCTTCGCCCAACGCGGGATTCAGCGCAGCGGACACGACACCCTGGCTGCCGCTGGCGGGCGACTTCGCCACCGTGAACGTGCAGGCGCAGGAGGCGGACCCGCAGAGCGACCTGAATTATTTCCGTGTGCTGACACAGCTTCGGCAGCAGCATCCTGCTCTCGTTGGCGGCGACTATCAGAGCGTGGACAGCGGTCACAAGGACGTGTTCGCCTTCCGCCGCACGCTGGACGGGCAGAGCGTGACGGTGCTGCTGAACTTCGGCGCACACGAACGCGATCTGAGCGAGGTGGCAGCAGGTCAGTCGCTGCTCAGCTCATTCAACGATCAACCCAGTAGCGGCGCGAAGCTGCGGCCCAACGAGGCGCGCATCCTGCTGGAGTAGCAAACGGACATTTGAGGCCGCCAGCGGGAAAACTCCTGCTGGCGGCTTCTTTCGCTGTTCTGTTGCCAGCTTCTCAGGTTCAGGAGTTCACACGGGACAGCTTCAGAATCCGGGCGCGAACCCAGGCAGCGTCGCTGGGGCGCTGCTGAGGATCCCGGCGGGTCAGGGTCAGGTACAGCGAACACAGCGGGTCCGGGTGGTACGGCGCGGGGCGGGTGGGGTCCGGCAGCGAGCCGAAGATCCCCCAGCCCAGCAGCATGCCCACCCCGTACAGGTCTGCCTCCGGCCCCAGCGGTTCACCGCGCGCCGCCTCGGGACTCTGGAAGGCCGCCGTGCCGAAACGGGTGGGCACCGGGAAGGTTTCCAGCAGCGGGCCAGCCAGATCCAGGTCCACCAGTTTGGCGCTGCCGTCCGGCTCTACCACGATGTTTTCCGGCTTGATATCGCGGTGGACTAGCCCGCAGGAATGCAGGTACGCCAGCGCGTCCAGCACGTGCGCCAGCGTCAGCAGAAAGGCGCGGCGCTCGGTGTGCAGGGCGGGCCGCCGCACGTAGCGCGAGAACAGCACCTCGCCGCGTGCCAGGGTGCTGATCAGTACTGGACGGTCCTCCAGGGTGCCCCGGCCCAGCACGGAGGCCAGCCGGGGATGGTCCAGCCCGCTGGCATGCTCGAATTCACGGTCAGCAAAGGCATTCATATCGGAGCGGAAGACCTTGACGGCACAGGGCTGACCGAACGCATCCACCGCAAAATAAACCAGACTGTGAGAGCCGCGCCCGATTGGCCTGACCAACCGCACGCCCTCTCCAACCACCTGTCCTGCCAGAGCCATTCACCACATGTTAATCCAGTTGGACCGGGCAGACTGAAGCAATTGACATAGACGCTATCAGACTGACATTTCCAGAGGTATTTTGCACTCATGGACGTGCCGGTGCCTGCGTTCCTGGCAGCCGGATTCGGTTTCCAGCAGCAGCGCGGCAGGACTACAATCCCTGCATGTGCAGCGGCAGGCGCGGGAAATGAACGGTTACGGTCTGGTGCTGGGCGGCGGCGGTGCGCGTGGGCTGGCGCATATCGGCGTGTGGCAGGTGCTGGAGGAAGCGGGACTGAGGCCCAGCGTGGTTACCGGGACCAGCATGGGCGGGCTGGTGGGGGCGTTTATCGCGGCGGGCTACAGCGGGGCTGAATTGGAACGCATCTCGGGCACGGTGTCGTGGCGTCGCTTGCTGGACTGGCGGCCCGGCACCGGCCTGCTCAAGATTTCAGCGATGGAAGGCTGGCTGGCCCAGAACCTGCCACAGACCTTCGAGGAACTGCCCATCCCCCTGGCAATCACGGCCACCGACATGCTGACGGGCCGGGGCGTCTACCTTACGCGCGGCAGCCTGTTTGATGCGCTGCGCGCCACCAGTGCCTATCCCGGCGCACTGGACAGCGTGCCCATGCGCGACATGCTGCTTTCGGACGGCGGCATTCTGAATCAGGTGCCGGTGGACGCCGCGCTGTTTTTAGGGGTCCGCAAGGTGCTGGCGGTGGACGTGACGGCCCCCGATCCGCTGGAGTTGCACGAACGCCGCGTCCTACTGTGGAAGCGCGAGGCCCACCTGAGTCCGGTGCGGGCGCTGAGGCGTGCGGTGGAGATCATGCAGGCGCAACTGACCGACGCGCGCCTGAGCCTCTACCGCCCCGACGTGCTGCTGCGCCCCCGCCTGGGCAACATTGATCTGATCAACTTTAACCGCACCGATCAGGCCATCGCGGCGGGCCGGGACGCGGCGCTGGAAGACCTGCCGCGCCTGAAAGCGCTGCTGGGCGAGAGCTGAGAGCTGAACCGCGCAACAACCCGGCAGCCGCCGCCCGTCTTTAACCTTCCATCAACCCTTAATCCGCTATCCTGCGCGGTGCATGACCAGACTCCAGTCCACCGCGCCCTCCACGTTGCAAAAAGTTTGGAAGGATTTTCTAGAACCCATTGTTTTTGCCGTGGTGATCACCCAGTTCGTGGCCACCCTGGTGGGCGTGGACGGCGTGAGCATGATGCCCAACCTGCGGGACCGCGAGCGGGTCTTCGTGCCCAAGTACGAGACGTGGCTGCATAAGGCAGGCGTCGGTGATTTCAGCCGGGGCGATATCGTCATCTTCAAGCCCCCGGCGGCGGCGTCCGCGCAGATCGGCAACCTGAACAAGAACTTTCTGGGGTTGTGGGACTACCGCCCCTTCCTGATCAAGCGCGTGATCGGCCTGCCCGGTGACACCGTCAAGGTGCAGGGCGGCGAGGTCACCGTGAACGGCGTCAAGCTGGATTCCGGGTGGACCACCGATTACTGGCGGCAGCAGGGCTGCTGGGACAACCAGAGCGAACTGGCGAACAACACCACTTCCAGCCGCGCGGGCGTGATGCCCGATCAGGCCGAGATCACCGTACCGCCCGCCCAATACTTCGTGATGGGCGACAACCGCACCGCCAACGGCTCGGAGGACTCGCGCCTGTTCGGCACGGTGCAGAGGCGTGATGTGGCCGGACGCGCTGCCGCCGTGATCTGGCCGATCATGCGGAAAACCAACGCCACCTATGACTGTGCCAGCGAACGCGTGGGCGAACTGAGCGGCGCGAACAAGTTGAACTGGCGCTTGCTGAGCCGCCCCGCCGCCTTCGACACATTGAAGAGTGAATTGAAGAAGTAACCGGAAGAGTCAGCCGAAGCGCCGCCCCATCAGTCGGTAAACCTTATCGTCGTTGCGGGCGGCGATGACAAGAAAAATGAAAATCAGATTGGTCACATGGCATATACCAAACGCCCAATCTGACAAGTTTAAAATTTGACCCATCCGTAAAGCCTAGTTGGCAGATTTGTAATCCTTGAGAAACGAGTTGATTATCGTTTTACCTTCATTGATTAAATAAACAGCCAAACCATCATTGCTGGCTAATACACCATAGGAGGCTGATCTCCAGATACTCACGGCCTCAGTGTAATTATTTTTGGTGTTTGGCGACGCATAGGCAGAGAGATCCCAGATATTGAGTTCGCCGGACCACGCGCGAGGTGTTCCAGTCGTTGCTCCGAAATTGAGGGTAAGCGGGTATTCTTCACAGGTAGTGGCACCCATCTCTTCAAAAGGAATGCCCTGAGCCTTGGCAGAAGCCACGAAATAATCATAAAGCGATTGGGCCACACTGCTACTCGTCGAGCCAAGTGAGCCAATGTCAGCGGTAAACGATTCGTCATCCACACACAGGGTTGTGCCAGTGAGATTAGAGGTCTCAGCGGAAGCCGCGCAAAAATTTAACAAAATACCAGTAACTAACAATGGAAAAAATAATCTCATATTATTCCTCTCTTCGACCGGAAAGCAGCGCCACAGTACACATGGTTTCGACCAAGTCGGACTCTCGCAGGACGGTTTAGGCTATAAAGACTCATATCTCAGAATTCTTACGAGATATCTATCGTCACCTCTTACGTTGTTGGCTCTTGATATTGATCCATCGACATGTCCACCCCACCCCCCTGTTGTCCCCTCTGTGCCGCGCTATCCTCCCCCTATCGCGCCTCCAAAGCGCGGTCATCCAGAGCGTCCGAGGGTTTTTTCTGCCCACTGACGACGCGGCAACCCGCCCCCATAGCGGCAATGGTGCCTGACAGAAAAGCCTCCTGCTGGGGTGCGCCGACGATGGCGCGGGCAGGACGCGATGGCCGGAAGCGGGCGCTGTGTTGAATTTGGGCGCATCAAGACTCTCAGGCCGCACACGCGGTCTGTTTTTTTGAATTAATAATGAGAGGTGGACAATGAACAGGGACATTCGCGCTGCGGCGCGTGAACGAATCTTGGTGCTGGACGGCGCGTGGGGCACCATGCTTCAGCGGGCCAATCTGAACGAGGCCGATTTCAGGTTTGAAGGCGCAGACCCCCTGCGGATGTACCGGGGCAATTTTGACCTGCTGCAACTCACCCGCCCCGACGTGATCCAGGGCGTTCACCGCGAGTATTTTGCGGCGGGTGCGGATATTGCCAGCACCAACACCTTTAACAGCACCACCATTTCCCAGGCGGATTACGGCACCGAGGCCCTGGCTTACGCCATGAACGAGACGGGCGCACGGCTGGCCCGCGAGGTGGCCGACGAATTTGAGGCCCAGGACGGCAAACCACGCTGGGTGGCCGGGGCCATCGGGCCGACGAACCGTACCGCCACCTTATCCCCGGATGTGGAGCGCCCGGAATTCCGCAACGTCACCTTTGACAGTCTGGTAGAAGCCTACGCCGCCGCCGCCGATGGTTTGATCGCGGGCGGGGCTGATCTGCTGCTGCTGGAAACGGTGTTTGACACGCTGAACGCCAAGGCCGCGCTGTTTGCATGCGAGGAAGCCTTCGCACGCACGGGCAAGACGCTTCCAGTGATGCTGTCCGGCACGATCACCGACGCTTCGGGCCGCACGTTGAGCGGGCAGACGCCGGAAGCCTTCGCCATCAGCACGGCCCACGCCAACCTCTTCAGTCTGGGCCTGAACTGTGCGCTGGGGGCAGATCTGCTGCGGCCCCACCTGCGGGCGATTGCCGCAAATACCGAAACGCTGGTATCCGTCCACCCGAACGCGGGCCTACCCAATGCCTTTGGCGAGTACGATGAAACCCCTGAACACACTGCCTCCGTGCTGGCCGACTTTGCTCGCGAAGGGCTGGTCAATATCGTGGGGGGCTGCTGCGGCACCACGCCGGAGCATATTCGCGCCATTGCCAACGAGATGGCGAGGATCACGCCGCGCACCCCTGCCAAGTTGCCGCCCTTCCTGCGCCTGAGCGGTCTGGAAGCCCTGACCGTCACGCCAGAACTGAATTTCGTCAACGTGGGCGAGCGCACCAACGTCACGGGCAGTCCAAGATTCAACAAGGCAATTCTGGCCGGGGATTACGACACGGGTCTCAAGATCGCGCGGCAGCAGGTGGAAAACGGCGCGCAGATCGTGGACATCAACTTTGACGAGGGGATGCTGGACGGCGAGGAAGCGATGGTCAAGTTCCTGAATCTGCTGGCCGGGGAGCCGGACATCAGCCGGGTGCCGCTGATGCTGGACTCCAGCCGCTGGGACATTCTGGAAGCGGGCCTCAAGCGGGTGCAGGGCAAGTGCGTGGTGAACAGCATTTCCCTCAAGGACGGTGAGGAAAAGTTTCTGGAGCGGGCGCGGCTGCTGAGGCGTTATGGCGCTGCCGCCGTGGTCATGGCCTTTGACGAGCGCGGGCAGGCCGACAACCTGGAACGCCGCAAGGAAATCACCTCTCGCGCCTACAAACTGTTGACAGAACAGGCCGATTTTCCGCCGCAGGACATCATTTTTGACCCCAACGTGCTGACGGTGGCGACGGGCATGGAAGAACATGACCGTTACGCACTTGAATTCATTGAGGGAACGCGCTGGATCAAGGCCAATCTGCCGGGTGCGCTGGTGTCGGGCGGAATATCCAACGTGTCGTTCAGCTTCCGGGGCAACAACCATGTGCGCGAGGCGATGCACTCGGTCTTTCTATATCACGCCATCCGCGCCGGGCTGGACATAGGCATCGTGAACGCGGGGATGCTGGCGGTGTACGAGGACATCGAGCCGAAACTGCGCGACGCTGTGGAGGATGTGATCTTGGCCCGTACGCCGGACGCTACCGAGAACCTGCTGGCGCTGGCCGAGGAGTATAAAGGCGTCAAGCGCGAGGCCGCCGCCCAGAGCGAGTGGCGAGAGCGTCCGGTGGGCGAACGCCTCAAGCATGCCCTGATTTCCGGCATCACCGATTTCGTGGTGGAAGACGCGGAGGAAGCGTACCGCGAACTGGGTTCGCCGTTGAAGGTCATTGAGGGGCCACTGATGGACGGCATGAACGTGGTGGGCGATCTGTTCGGGGCCGGGAAGATGTTTCTGCCGCAGGTGGTCAAATCCGCCCGCGTGATGAAACGCGCTGTGGCCCACCTGACGCCGTACATGGAGGCCGAGAAGCAGGAGGCCGGGGGGAAAGGCAAAGTCCTTCTCGCCACCGTCAAGGGCGACGTCCACGACATCGGCAAGAACATCGTGGGCGTGGTGCTGGCCTGCAACGGCTATCAGGTCACCGATCTGGGCGTGATGGTCCCCACTGAGAAGATTCTGGACGAGGCCGAGCGCATCGGCGCGGACGTGATCGGATTGAGCGGCCTGATTACGCCTAGTCTGGACGAGATGGTGGGCGTGGGCCGTGAGATGACGCGACGGGGCGTGACGCTGCCGCTGCTGATTGGCGGGGCCACCACCAGCCGGGCGCACACGGCGGTCAAGATTGACCCGGCCTACGCCGGACTGGTGGTGCATGTGCTGGACGCCAGCCGCGCCGTGACCACCACCGCAGACATCCTGGCCGATCTAGCAGGCGTGCAGGCGCGCATCAAGGTGGAATACGACGCCCTGCGCGAACGCCACGGCAAGCGCGAGGTGCGGCTGATTCCGCTGGAGACGGCCCGCGAACGTGCGCCGCGTATTTCTCCCGCCGTGCCACCCGCGCCGCGTGAACCGGGACGCCAGATCATCGAGCAGCCGCTGACCGGGTTGCTGGATTACATCGACTGGACGCCATTCTTCATCGCCTGGGAAATGAAGGGCATCTACCCCAACATTTTGACTGATCCGATCCGTGGAGAGCAGGCTCGCACGCTGTTTGACGACGCTCAGGCTTTGCTACGGCGCGTGATTAACGAGGGATTGCTGACCGCCAGAGGCGTGATTGGCCTGTGGCCTGCCGAGCGGCGCGGCGACGACATCTTGGTGGAAGTCCATACCCATCAGACGGAGCCGCTCAGCGACACGCTGGACCACCAGACCCATGAAATCGCGGCGGGACGCGAACCGCTACCGGAAATGGCCGTCCTCCACACCCTGCGCCAGCAGCGCGAACAGGCCACCCCCAATGGCGCACTGGCTGACTTCATTGCGTACCGGGGCGATCACATCGGAGGCTTCGCCGTTGCCATTCACGGCGCGGAGGAACTGGCCCGCGAATTTGAAGCCGATCACGACGACTACAATTCCATTCTGATCAAGGCGCTGGCAGACCGACTGGCCGAAGCCTTCGCCGAGAAACTGCACCGCGACGTGCGGGTCAAGTACTGGGGCTACGCGCCCGACGAAACGCTGGACAACAACGACCTGATTCGCGAACGTTACGACGGCATTCGCCCCGCCCCTGGCTACCCGTCCCAGCCGGATCACACTGAGAAGCGCACGCTGTTCTCGCTGCTGAATGCTGGGGAAATTGGGCTGAAACTCACCGAGTCCTGCGCCATGACTCCTGCCGCCGCCGTGTCAGGCCTGTACTTCGCCCACCCGGAAGCGCGGTATCTGGCCGTGGGCCGCATCGGGCGCGATCAGGTGGAGGATTACGCCGGGCGCAAGGGCTGGGCTGTGGAGGAAGCGGAGCGTTGGCTTGGGCCGCTTTTGGCCTACGATCCTGCGGCCCAGGCCGTCACAATCGTCGAAGCCCCTCAGACCCTTGAAACCGTCGCCGCAGGTAGCCCACAGTGACCCGCATCTCCATCGAACTCGTGCCCCGCTCGCGCTCCGGTTTAAGGGCCGAGCTGGCAACAGTGGCCGAACACCTGCCCGGCGCAGACACCATCAACATTCCTGACTTCCCGCGCTTTTCCACGCGCTCATGGCATGGCTGTGGCTTTGCTCGTCCGCGTTACCGGGCCATTCCACACATCCGGGCTGTTGATCTGAATCCACGCGAGCCGTTGCCGATGGCTGCGCATCTGGAGGAACACGGCATCGACGAGATCATTGTGATCACCGGGGACGCCCCCAGCGATATGAGCGCGAAGGTCTACAACGTGGACGCCGAGGCCGCCATCCGCCGCATTCGCCGGGAATTGCCACACCTGAAGATCTATGCGGGCCTGGACCCCTACCGCCAGTCGCTGTCGCGCGAGCAGGATTACCTGGAGCGCAAGCTGGAGGCCGGGGCCTGCGGCTTTTTCACCCAGCCGTTCTTCGATCTGCGCCTGATGGACGCCTACGCCGACCTGTTGCCTGAGGGTGCAGAGGTCTGGTGGGGGGCCACCTCGGTCACCTCCGAGGGTTCAGAGGGGTACTGGCGCACGCGCAACCACGCGGTGTTCCCCCGGCAGTTTCAGCCCACGCTGGAGTGGAACCGCCGCTTTGCGGGCGAGCTACTGACGTTTGCCCGTGAACGCGGCCAGCACGCCTATTTCATGCCCATCAAGGCAGACGTGGTGGAGTACCTGGGCGGGATCGTTTAGTCGCCTAAGCAATTCATGGGGGGATGTTCATCCTTTGTGGTGGACATCTTAATTCATAATCATTATGATTAAGGAGACTGGGTGCGCGGGCGTGCGCCCGGCTTTTCCCTGTTCCGGCAGCCCGTCCACTGCCACCCCTCCCCAAGGAGTGTTCCCCATGATCGAAGCCAGAGACAGCAAGCAGAACAAGGACAACAGCGGCCAGACCCTGACCACCCGCCAGGGCCACCCCGTCAGCAACAACCAGAACCAGCGCACCGTGGGCACCCGTGGCCCGGCCACGCTGGAGAACTACCAGTTCCTGGAGAAGATCAGTCACTTTGACCGCGAGCGCATTCCCGAACGCGTGGTACATGCACGCGGCGCAGGCGCACACGGCGTCTTTGAGGCTTACGGCAAGGTGGGCGACGAGAGCATCAGCCAGTACACCCGCGCCAAGCTATTTCAGAGCGAGGGCAAGGAAACGCCTGTGTTCGTGCGCTTCTCCACCGTGATCCACTCGGGCCATTCCCCCGAAACGCTGCGTGACCCGCGCGGCTTCTCGGTCAAGTTCTACACCGAGGACGGCAACTGGGATCTGGTGGGCAACAACCTCAAGGTCTTCTTCATTCGCGACGCGATCAAGTTCCCAGATGTCATCCACTCGCTGAGACCTGATCCGGTGACCAACCGCCAGGACGGCGGGCGCATCTTCGACTTCATGAGCAACACGCCGGAATCAATGCACATGCTGACCTTCCTGTTCTCGCCGTGGGGCATTCCCGCCAACTACCGCCAGATGCAGGGCAGCGGCGTGAACACCTACAAATGGGTCAACGACAAGGGCGAGGGCACCCTGATCAAGTACCACTGGGAACCCATGCAGGGCGTCAAGAACCTGACCCAGCTGGAAGCCGAGGCGATCCAGGGCAAGAACTTCAACCACGCCACCGAAGACCTGTATAACGCCATCGAGCGCGGCGACTTTCCCCAGTGGGAACTGCGCGTGCAGATGATGACCGACGGCGAACACCTCGAGCTGGACTTCGACCCGCTGGACGACACCAAGATCTGGCCTGAAGACCAGTTCCCGATGATGGCGGTAGGGATGATGACCCTGAACCGCAACCCCGAGAACTACTTTGCAGAGGTGGAGCAGGCCGCCTTCGGCACCGGCGTGCTGGTAGACGGGCTGGAGTTCAGCGACGACAAGATGCTGGTGGGCCGCACCTTCTCGTACTCGGATACCCAGCGCTACCGCGTCGGTCCCAACTACCTGCAACTGCCGATCAACTCGCCCCGCGCAGCAGTGGCCACCAACCAGCGTGACGGCCAGATGACCTACCGGGTGGACAGCGTCCCCGGCCAGAACCCGCACGTCAACTACGAGCCGTCCAGCATGAATGGCCCGAAGGAAGCCCCGCGCGATCTGCCCGAATACAGCCCGCACGTTGAGGGCCGCGTGCAGCGCGCCAGCATCGAGCGCACCAACGACTTCAAGCAGGCGGGCGAGCAGTACCGCGCCTACGATGACCGCGAGCGCGACGACCTGATCAACACCCTCGTGGCGAACATCTCGGCGGCCATTCCCGAGGTGCAGGCCCGCATGGTGGAACTGTTCACCCAGTGCGACGCCGATTACGGTCGCCGCGTGGACGAGGGCCTGAAAGCCGTCCGCGAGAATAAGAAAAAGATGGAAGGCAAGCGCGAAGCCCAGATGGCCTGAAGCTGATCAGCGGTGGAAGAACAGTGTGAGATTTTCCACGCTAGAATGGGGTCATGAACGTGATGTGCCTTGACCCTCTCTGAACTCCAGCGGCATCTGGAACGGCGGGGCCTGCGGACCACCCAGCCCCGCCTGCGTTTATTACAATTCTTCTCGCACACCGATGGGCACTTCACGCCGGAAGAGATCGCCGAACGCTTCCGGCTGGCCGGAGAACCCATTCCCATCGCCACGCTGTATCAGAATCTGCGCGTGTTCAGCGAGCATGGTCTGATCGGCGAGGTGATCGGCCACGGCGGCGAGTTGCGGTATGACACCAACCTGACCCCGCATTCGCATCTGCGTTGTAACCAGTGCAACAGGCTCCTAGACGTCTTCCTCAGTCTTCCTGACTTGCAACCTCAGGGCCAGGGCCACGACTGGCAAATCACCGGGGCCAGGGTAGAATTTCAGGGCATCTGCCCGGCCTGTCAGGCTGGAGGCGTTCCTCAACTGCCGCCAACGCTCGAATCAGACTGAAGCTGAAAAACCGCCGCCAGAGCATTTGCGCTCTGGCGGCGGTGCTATTTCCTTAGCTTACGAGTTGTCCACCACTACCGTGAAGCTCTTACTGGCCTTGCCCTTGGCGGGAACATCCACCTTCAGGCTGGCAATACCTCCGTTCTTGGTGGGCGCGGTGCTGTCGATGATGATGATTCGCCCGCCGACGCGCTCGGTAACCTCTGCCCGGATGGGGCGGTCCTTGCTGCTCTCGAAAGCGTAGGTGACCTTGTAAGTGGTCTTGATCACTTCACCCTTGCTGTTTTTGGCCTGATTGACGGTCTGAACCGTGCGGGTGTATTCCACATCGGGGTCATCGCCCAGACTGAACTCCACCGTGCCGCCCTCGCGGGTTTCGTCCAGGCGGGTCTGACCCACCAGACGGCCCTCCTCGCGCACGGTGATCGGGCCAGCGGGCAGGCGGGCGTCGGCCTTGAAGCGGTAGGAACGGTCCAGCGTGCCCGTCTGGGTGGCAACGTTAAAGTAGGTGTTGAGGCCCACGTAGCGCTCGAAATTGGTCAGCTTGGGCGTCAGAAACGGCAGGGTCACCACGCTGTTGGCGGGCAGCGTGAACGGTGTGGACAGCGCGTAGCGGTACAGTCCACGCAACTCCGAACCACTGCCGATCTTGGGGGCCGACGCGGTAACGGGGGCTGGGGCCGCCCGCATCACCATGTCCGCTGCCTCGAAGTTGGCCTGTGCGTTCGGGTTGGCCTGGACGCTCACATCGCCGGAATACAATTCGGTGTCTTTCACGTCATACGGCAGTTCGGTGGTGTTGCGAATGTCGGCCAGGGCCGAAAGTTGCGCGCCCGCGTTGCTGGCCTTGAGCGTGTAGCGCGGAGACCAGCCCACGCTACGGGTCAGGTAGACCAGCGTGCCGCTTCCCGCTTTCGGCAGGTTGTAGGTCAGCGTCTGCGAGGGGCTGACGGGATTGGTGGGCGGCGGCGTATCGAAGCGCAGTTGCTCGTAACGGACGTTGAAATACCGGCCTGCCGCGTCCTTGACCAGCAGGTCGCTGGCGCGGATCAGGGTCACAGGTTCGGTCTTTTCACCCTCTGACGTCGCCTTGACCAGATACACTGTCTTGCCTTCCAGCCCACTCAGCCAGTTGGCCTCTAGCTTCTGCACGGCGCTGCCGAAGGCCAGCCCGTCCAGTTCCAGCGAGCCGGGCAGCACGTTCTGCCATGCCTGCTGCGGCAGCGACACATTCAGGGTATTGCCTGTACTGGTCACAGGCTGCCGCACCTCGGCGAATGAGGGATAGATCCGCAGGTCGGTGGCGTTCGCCGTTCCCAGAGCCAGGGCAGCGGCCAGCAGCAGTGTCGTTTTCATACACGCATAGTTGCCGATGCCACTTTATGAGATGTGAGAGGGTCAGTCAGACGAGAATTAGAAAAGTCCGTCCCCAGCCAAGGAGACGGACTCTTGTGGAAAAAACCTGTCTACAGGACGTCGTCGCGGATACACGCCTTGAAGTGCTGGGGCGCGATCTCCCGCAGTTCGGGCACCACCTTGGCGCAGTCGTCAATGGCATAGCGGCAACGCGTGCGGAACACGCAGCCGCTCGGCGGATTGATCGGGCTGGGAATGTCCCCCTCCAAGATGATGCGCTGGCGCTTGATGGTGGGATCCGGCACCGGGGCGGCAGACAGCAGCGCCTCGGTGTAGGGGTGCTTGGGATTGTTATTCAGTTCGTGGCTGGGCGCGATCTCCATGATGCGGCCCAGATACATCACGATGATGCGGTCGCAGATGTACTCCACCACGGCCAGGTCGTGCGCGATGAACAGCACGGTCAGGCCCAGCTCTTCCTGAAGGTCCTGCATCAGGTTGACCACCTGCGCCTGAATCGACACGTCCAGCGCCGAGACCGGCTCGTCAGCCACGATGAACAGCGGATCCACCGCCAGCGCGCGCGCGATCCCGATGCGCTGGCGCTGACCGCCGGAAAACTCGTGCGGGTAGCGGCGCATGTGTTCCGGGCGCAATCCCACCTTTTGCAGCAGTTCGGCGATCCGGTCGATGCGGCCCTTACCTGGATTGAGGTTGTGAATCTGCATGGCCTCGCCAATGATGTCCGAGACCGTCATGCGCGGATTCAGCGATGCGAAGGGATCCTGGAAGATGATCTGCATCTCGCGGCGGTAGTCGCGCATCTGCCCCTTGGACAGCTTGGTCACGTCGGTGCCGTTGAAGATCACCTCGCCGCCGGTGGGTTCGATCAGGCGCAGGATGGCGCGACCCGCCGTGGTCTTGCCGGAGCCAGACTCGCCCACCAGCCCCACCACTTCACCACGCGCCAGCTTGAAGCTGATGTCGTTGACGGCCTTAACGTTGCCCACCACGCGCGACAGCAGGCCGCCACGAATGGGAAAGTATTTTTCCAGATTGCGGACTTCCAGCAGGGTTTCGCCCTTCTGGGTCATGCCGCGTGAATCTGCGGCGGAGGTTCTTGCGGCGACGGGAGCGGTCATGCGCTCACCTCCTGATCGGCCTTGGCAAATTCCTGCCAGCGAATACAACGGGACATGTGGCCGCCGCCGGTATCCTCCAGCGCGGGCACGGCCTTGGCGCAGTCAGGAATGGCGAACTTGCAGCGCGGCTCAAAGGCGCAACCGGGCGGCAGATTCAGCGGATTAGGTACGTTGCCGGGAATGGCTTCAAGACGTTTGCGCGGCTGACCCGGAATATGCGCGTCCACGCCAGGGCGTGGGATGCTGTTCAGCAGGCCCATGGTGTACGGGTGACGAGGAGCCTTGAAGATCTCGATCACGTCGCCTTCTTCCACTACACGCCCGCCGTACATGACCACCACGCGGTCTGCCATCTCGGCCACCACGCCCAGGTTATGGGTGATGAACAGGATACTCATGCCGATGTCTTTTTGCAGCTTGCGCATCAGGTCCAGAATCTGCGCCTGGATCGTCACGTCCAGCGCCGTCGTCGGCTCGTCGGCAATCAGCAGGGCCGGGTTGCACGACAGCGCCATTGCGATCATCACGCGCTGGCGCATCCCGCCGGACATCTGGTGCGGATACTCGTTGACACGCTTCTCCGGGGCAGGAATGCCCACGAAACGCAGCATGTCCGTCGCCACGCCCATCGCGTCCTTGCGGTTCTTGTCTTGGTGCAGCATCACCGCCTCGGCGATCTGGTCGCCCACGGTGTACACCGGGTTCAGGCTGGTCATGGGTTCTTGGAAGATCATGGCGATGTCGTTGCCGCGAATCTTCCGCATCTCGGCTTCGGACATTTTCACGATGTCGCGGGGCTGGCCGTCGGTCCCGGAGAACAGAATCTCACCGCCGGCGATCTCTCCCGGCGGCATGGGAATCAGGCGCATGACGCTGAGGCTGGTCACGCTTTTGCCCGAGCCGGACTCGCCCACTACACCCAGGGTCTCGCCCTTATTGAGATGGAAGGTCACGCCGTCCACGCTCTTGACGACGCCATCATCGGTGTTGAAGTAGGTTTTGAGACCTTTGACGGCCAGCAGCACTTCAGCCTTATTGGTGGCGTGATCGGTCATTTTTCCTCCATTGTTCGCACGTCACGTATCATACATGCCTGCGACACAATTCTCGCTGTTTGCGTCATGGATCTCACTGCCGCTTGCGCGGATCGAAGGCGTCGCGCAGGCCGTCACCCAGAAGCTGGAAGCAGCCCACCGTGAACACGATGAAAAAGCCAGGGATCAGGACCCAGGGCCGCGAGTTCAGGCTGGACAACCCACCCTCCTGCGCCTGTGCCAGCAGACTGCCCCAACTGACGTAGGGTTCCACCGCACCGATGCCCAGGAAGCTCAGGCCCGATTCCAGCAGGATGAAGCCTGGAATACTCAGGGAGAGCGTGACGATGATGTAGGTGGTCATGGTGGGCAACATGTGCCGCCACATCACGCGGTTGTCGCTGGCCCCCAGCGCGCGGGCGGCAGACACGAAATCCTGCTCGCGCACGCTCAGCAGTTGCCCGCGCGTCACACGTGCCAGCCCGCCCCAGCCAATGAACGCCAGAATGCCCAGAATCACGTATAGCGCGAAGATGGGGTTGATGTTCTGCGGAAAGACCGAACGTAGCAGCAGCAGCAGGAACAGGTACGGAATGGCCGAAATCACCTCGACCAGACGCATGATGATGGTGTCCACGATGCCGCCGAAGAAGGCGGCCATTGCGCCCATGAACAGGCCAATGAAGGTACTCAGCAGTACCGCCGCCACCCCGATGGTCAGGCTGATCTGCGAGGCGTACAGCGTGCGCGTCAGCAGGTCGCGCCCCAATGCCTCGCCGCCGATTAGAAAGACGTTGCAGCCAGCGCTGTCATTGCCGGTGCCGTACAGGTGCAGGTTGCCGGGGATAAAGCCCAGGATCTTGTACGATGCGCCGCGCACGCCGAAATAAATCGGACATCTGTCCGCCGTGGGCTTGTACTCGTTGACGAAGGTGTCCATGTTCAGTTGCTGGGTGTACTTGTTAACGAAGGGCCGGGTAAATGCGCCCGTCTCGGGGTCGCGGATATGCACCGGGGTGGGCGGGTGAAAGCGCGTGATATCAGAGGTGGAATAGCTGTTCAGACCGTCCGGGGCAAGGAACGGCGCGAACATCGCCATCAGGTAAATCAGGATCAGCAGCACGCCGCCGGTCTGGGCCAGCCTGTTCTTGCGAAACTGTTGCCAGGCGACCGAGAACTGAGACTGACCCAGCGAGCGGCGTTCGGCCTTCTGTGGGGTGGGAGTGGCGGTGGTCATGTCACCTCACCCGACCTTGATCCGTGGGTCAACCACGGCCAGCAGGATGTCCGAGAGCGCGTTGCCGATGATCAGCAGAATGGTGGAAATTACCGTGAATCCGGCGATCAGATACAGGTCCTGCGCGGTGATGGCGGTCAGGAGCATCGGGGTGATGCCCGGATAGGCGTACACCACCTCCACGAATCCGGCCCCGCTGATGGCGGCGGGCAGCAGGCCCCCGATGCCCGCGACGATGGGCAGGATGGCGTTGCGGAAGGTGTGCTTCCAGATGGCGCTGCGCTCGCTGACGCCCTTGGCCCGCGCCGTGCGGATGTAATCCGAGCGCATCACTTCCAGCATCAGGCCCCGGATCACGCGGGTCAGGCTCGCCGCATCCGTGACCGCCAGCACCAGCGCCGGAATCAGCAGGTGCTTGAGAACATCCCAGAACTGACCAGAGGACGACAGTTGATCGTAATTTCCACTGGTCATGCCCCCCAGCGGAATGTCCCAGCCGGTGGCGTTGCGAACATTCAGGATCAGGTAAATCACGATCAGGAACAGGAAGAAGCTGGGAAAGCCCAGCAGGAAATACAGCACCACATTAACAGCCTTGTCGCCAAAGCTGTTCTGCCGCACTGCGCCGTACACGCCGATGGGAATGGCGATGGCGTAGAAGAACACCAGATTGAGCAGCACCAGATACACCGAGTTCACGATGCGCGGCCAGATCACTGGCAGCACCGGCTGGGTGTACTGAAACGACAGCCCGAAGTCGCCGTGCAGCAGGTTTTTCATCCAGTAGAAGTACTGCACGTAAGCGGGTTTATCCAGCCCGAAAGTGGCGCTGAGGTTGGCGAGTTGCTGCTCGCTGATGCCGGGGTTCAGGCGGGCCGGGGTCAGGAAGTCGCCGGGGGCCAGCGAGATCACGAAGAAGATCAGGACGCTGGCCAGCAGCAGCGTGGGAATGGACTGAAAAAAGCGCCGGATCAGAAATGGAAACATGCCTCACCCCGTAAGACCGTGGAGATTATTCAAAGGAGGAAGGGGCAGTCCGCCCACAGCAGACCACCCCCCAGAAAAGAACGTGGCTGGATTACTTGATAAACGTCAGGGGATTGCTGCGGGTCCCGTAGTAGGCATCCATCAGATTGGCCGGGAACTCGCCGCCCACACGCTCATTGAAGGTGACGTGGAAGCTATTGCCCACCAGGTAAATGACGGCTTGCAGTTCACCTTCGGTCTTCATCAGCGTACCGCCGATAGCGAGGCGCTTGGCCGTGTTCAGCTCGGCGTCGCCCTGGTAATACAGCTTGGTCATTAGTTGTTCCTGACTGGTCAGGCACTTGCCATCGGTGGGGTTGTTGTAGCTGTGCAGGTTGGTTCCGCATGGCACCACGTTCTGTCCGAAGGACCAGACGTTATCGCCACCGTTCAGGCCCAGCAAAATTGCGTCGAAGGGGCGGTTCTCACCCTTGGCGGTCAACTGACCCACCAGCGTGTTGAAGTCAATGGGCGTAAAGTTAACCTTGACGCCCACTTTCTTGGCCTCGTCCTTGAAGATCTGCCCCAACTGCTCGCGGGTGGTGTTACCGGAGTTAGTTGCCAGATTGAATTCCAGCACCTTGCCCTTGGCGTCCACCAGGTAGCCGTCGGCGTTCTTCTTCTTGTAGCCGATCTGCGCCAGCAGCTTGGTGGCCTGCGCCAGATCGTACTTGTACTGGGGCGCACCCGCCTTCTGTCCCGCATCGAGCTGAGACTTGAAGATGGGGTAGGTGCTGAAGTACGTCTCAGTTCCCAGGCCGCCCAGCGCCAGCTTGATCATGGCGTCACGGTTGGCAATGTGGCTCATGGCGCGGCGGAAGCGCACGTCGCGGAACAACGTCTGCTTGGCAGTGTCAGCCGACTTGTTCCAGTTAAAGACAATCCAGGAGGACTGTGCCTGCGGGCTGACGTTGGCCTTGAGGTACGCCTTGAGGTTGCCCGCGTCGATGGCCTTCTTGATCTGCGCCAAGTCGTCCGCGTTGCGCGGCGCAAAGGTATCGATCTGACCGGCCAGATAGGCGGCCAGAGCGGCATTTACGTCACCCGTAATACGGTACGAGTATTTGTCGAGGTAAGGCAGTGCGTTGCCCTTGCTGTCCTTATTCCATTCGCCAAAGAACTTGTTGGCCTTCAGTACGGCACGCTCGCCCGCCTTGTAGCTTTCCATCGTCCAAGCGCCGGGGGAAACGATCTCGCTCGGGTTGGTTCCCACACCCCACATCTTCTTGATGGCTTCCGCGCCGCCCGCCTTGTACGCCTTGCCGAAAATATGGTCAGGCCAGGGGGTGTAACTCATCAGGACTAACGCCTTGCTGCTCTGCGCCGGAAAGTCGAATTGCAGCGTCATGTCGTTGATCTTCTTGATGACAATGGGTTTGTCGTTCAGGAAAAAGTTGTCATAGGTGTTGCTGCCCACCTTGTCGTCGGTATGGATCTTCCAGGTGGTGATCCAGTCGTCAGCGGTGATGGCCTGACCGTCACTGAACTTCATGCCGGGACGAATCTTAACCACGAAGCGCTTGTTGTTGTTGCTGACCACGGCGGGGCCATCGGCCATATCGGGGATGAACTCGTTGGTTCGGGGGTCCTGGGTGAACAGGCCGGTGCCGTCCGACATCTGGGTGGGCAGACTGGGTGATTCGGCGCTGGTGAAGGGATTGATGGTCTTGAAATCCGAGATGGTGGAATTGCGGAACTCGCCGCCGCGCTTGTTGGCGGTGTTCTGTTCGGCGGTCCAGGCAGCGGGGTAAACGAAGGGGGCGGCCATCGAGGTGGTCGCGGTCATGGCCAGGGCCAGGAACAGGGCTTTTTTCATGTGAATCCTCCAGAGGAATGGGGCGGGTCAGCGCCCTGATACACCTTGTGAACGCGGGGCTGCGCTAATGACAATCTGGAAATGGCGACGTTCCGGCGGTGGCCGGGCGCTTGGCCGAGTTGTCGTGGGGTTTCCAGCGCGGTCAATATATGAAGTGGCCTAGTCAAGGTCAAGCATAAAAACACCTTTCCTTGACTTTGCGTCGATCCAGACAACCCAGCCTTACGAATGAAATGTGAATTAACCGACAACAACGGTCAAAAACCCGGAGACAGCTCTCATGAGCCATATCCGGGCTTAAAAATTGCTTTCAGCTCTGGAAACATGTCCAGAGCAGGACAATCAGCGAGAAACGATACCGATCAGCAGGGCAATCAGCATAAAGAAGCCGCCCAGCACACTGGTAATGCGGACCAGCCCGCCTTCCACGCCGCGCCCGCCCAACAGAGAACCGCCAGACGCCATGCTGGCCGACAGACCCGCCTGACGCGGAACCTGCAACAAGATGAAAAAGACCAGCGCCACGCAAATCAGCGCGAACAGGACAAGAAAAAGATTCAGAATCATGGTTGACCTCTTGGTGTGTGGTGCCGATGGGGGGACTCGAACCCCCACGGTTTCCCGCTCGATTTTGAGTCGAGTGCGTCTACCATTCCGCCACATCGGCCTGCTTTGCAGGGTTTGTGCGCCCTTGAGCGCGCACGGAATCTTAGCGCGCCGGGGCGCGGGTGGTCAAACCCTCCCCGACAGGGGTCCATGCCGCAGAGTATTCCTCAGGGCAGCGTGGCGATCCGCTCCAGCAGCAAGGCAAAAAATGCCTCGTCGCGCACGCCCACGGCCACCCGCGCATTTGGGGCCTGTTCGGTCACGCCATGCAGATCGCAGACAGTGCGGCCAAAGTTGAGGCCCTCCTGAATCTCGATATCCACCCGCATGGCCTGCCAGTCCAGCAGCTCCGGGCGGATCACCGCCGCCGCCGCCAGCGGATCGTGCAGCGCGCCGCCGCTGGTGCCGTAGCGCACGCGGTACACGCCCGCATAGAAAGTCAGCAGTTCAGCACAGACCTCGCCCGCACGGTTACCCAGGCCGCGCAGAGCGGCGATTCTGTCGGGGTCTGCGATGCACTGCATGGTCACGTTCAGACCCACCATCCGCAAGGGGACGCCGGACTCAAAGACGATCTGGGCCGCGTGCGGATCGGCCAGCGCGTTGAATTCCGCTGCCGGGGTGCGATTGCCGCCCGTGGTGCTGCCGCCCATCCAGACCACCTCTTTGATAAGGGGCACGATGTCCGGGGCCAGACGGAAGGCCAGCGCCAGGTTGGTCAGCGGCCCGGTTGCCAGCAGCGTGACCTCGTGCGGGTGCGCCTGGACGGTACGGATGATGAAATTGGCGGCGTGTTCGGCCTCGGGCGCGTGCGCGGGTTCGGGCAGATGGGACGCGGGCAGGCCGGAGTCGCCGTGGACCGACGCTGCCGAGACCAGATCGGCCACCAGCGGGCGGTCCGCCCCGGCAAAATACGGCACGCCCGCGCCCGCCTTGCCCGCCAGGGCCAGCGTGACCCCGGCGTTGTAGACCGTCAACGGCAGGCCCACGTTGCCGTGCGTGGCGGTGATGCCCAGCACCTGCACTTCCGGGCTGGCCAGCATCAGCAGCCACGCCACGGCGTCGTCCAGACCGGGATCGCCGTCGAGAATGACTTTCAGGGGAGACGGGATACTGGGATGGCTCACCTCCCGATTGTAGGACGGACGGAGCGCTACACTTGACCCACATTCCTTCTCTGACCCCGGAGGTCGACCATGTCAAGATTGATCGTTCTGAGCATGTTGTGTGGCCTTTCGGTGGCATCTGTGGCGCAGGCTGCCTGTGATATGCAGACCTATCTCCCGCCCGGCACACGCACCTATCAGATGAGCAGCGGCCAGATGGCCAGCGGTGCGGACAAGTCGGTGATGACCATCAAGGCCACGCCGCTGTCCGGGGACCGCATGAACGTACAGACCACCATGAACGGCAAGACGACGCCCATCGTCTGGACATGCACGGCCTCGGGCATGAAGGCCAGCATTCCTGCCGGAGCGGGGGGCGCGCAGGTCAATGTGGACGCGGGATTCTTGCCCGACGCCCGCAAGTGGAAGGCGGGCTATAGCTGGAATAGCAGCAGTAAGGTCAATGTCAACGCCCCTGGAGTGGGCGGCATGAACATGACCAGCACCACGGTGAGCAAGATTGTGAAACAGGAAAAGGTCACGGTGCCCGCTGGAACCTTCACGGCCCTGCGCGTGGACAGCACCACCAGCATGAAAATGAGCCTGCCCGCCGGAACCAAGCTGCCGCCGGGCATGGATCTGAACCAGATGACTGGCGGCAAAACCTCCACCAGTGCGTGGTATGTCCAGGGGGTTGGGATGGTCAAGACCACCTCGGCAGACGGCAGCTTCAGCATGGTGTTGACAAAGATCGGGAAGTAGGCTCCAGCTCTACGTTCGCCACCCACTGCGCCACGTTCTGCCACAATTCCAGCATGGAACAGTTCGCGCAGTTTTCATTGGATGGGCAGCGGATGTACGGCATGCTCCACACCCCCGACGCTGACGCACCATCCCAGGGCTGGCCCTCGGTGGTCTTCGTCCACGGCTTCACCGGCAACCGGATTGACCACCACCGATTGCTGGTGCTGATGTCACGGCTGCTAGACGAGCGGGGCATCGCCAGCCTGCGCTTCGATTGCCGGGGCAGCGGCGATTCGCAGGGCGATTTCAGCGAGATGACCGTGATGCGCGAGGTGGAGGACGTGGCCGCCGCCGCCGAATACCTCCGCAATCAGCCCGGCATCGATCCCGAGCGCGTGATGCTGCTGGGCTACAGCATGGGCGGCATGGTGGCCTCTCTAGCAGCAAAGCAGGTCCGCGCCCACCGACTGCTGCTGTGGGCACCCGCACTGCCGGAGCTGTGGCTGCCCCTGCTGCGCGGCGGTGTGCTGCCCCCCACCATCACGGACAGGGACGGCTGGCCGCTGGGCCGCGCGTTCTTGCAAGAGATGCCACGCCTGCGCCCGCTGGAGGCTGCCGCCGACTGGAGCGGGGTGGCCCACGTCATCCACGGCGACGCCGACACGGTCTGCCCGCCCGAGTGGGGCGTGCGCTACGCCACGGCTCTAGGCTGCGACGCAGCGGCGATTCCCGGCGGCACCCACAACTTCACCAGCCTGGAAACGACGGAGATGCTGTACGCCGAAACGCTGCGGTTTTTAAGCGGAGGCTAGGAGCGGTCCAGCACGGCAAAACAGCCCGCGTGCAAGCGTGGGCTGTTTGTCGAACTTTTGGAGATGGGAGGTGGGCGCAGTAAAGGCCCACCTCCCACCCAGTTTTACTTGATCGCGCCGTTCAGGCCGTTGGGGAAGAAGCCGCCCTTGTTTGCGCCGGGGGCCAGATACACGATGTTCAGCACTTCGCGGGTGCTACGACCATAAGCGATGGCGTTCTTGTCGGCGGGGGCAAACACGGCGTTTCCGGCGTTGTCGGTCAGGCCCATGTCCTTGCCGCCGCCCACCTTGCCGCGCAGGTTGCTGATGGCCTGCACGACCTGGCCCACGTATAGCCCCGCCGCCGCCGTGATCTGGCGCTGCTGGTACAGCATGGTGCGGATCGCGCCGCCGTGATACGCCTCGACGGCCAGAATGCCAGCGGCAGCCTGAAGGTACGCGGGGTTGGTGATCAGCGTGGCCGCGCCGTTGTAGGCAGTGACGCCCACGTCCTCGAAGATGAACGCGCCGTGCAGAAAGAACAGGTCATTGGCGTAGGGGTTGAAGCCCTTGATGGCCCCGCCGCTGGCCGCGCTGCCTGCCGCCAGGAACGCCCCGTTCAGGTCCAGCACCGGACGCATCACGGCACCCTTGCCCAGCGCGCCGTACAGGAACTTGACGTGCGACAACTCGTCCTCGGCGATGTCGTTGGCCATCGCCTGCACGGTGCTGTCCTTGAACTGCATGCCACGCGCCATGTCCAGCCCGGCGGGCACACGGATGGCCGCGTCGCCGCCGATCTTCTTCAGCTCGTCCAGACGGCCCACGGCGGCCAGATAGAACGCCGCTTCCAGGTATTCCAGGTTCAGGGCAAAGTTCAGCACGTCGCCGTCGATGTCCTTGGCGGGGGCGGCCAGCGCAGGCGCGGCGAGGCCCAGTGCGGCCATACCCAGACCCGCCTTGCCCAGGAATCCCAGGGCGGCGCGGCGGTTGAGGGCGGTGGGGGCGGTCTGATCGGTGTCGTTGTGGGTCATGGGGAAAACTCCTTGGTGGCAAGAGGGCGGGGCGGGACAGCGCAGTGAGCGTGTCCTGATCGGAAGACGGGTGGGCGGGGCTGGAAACTGAAGTCGGTCTCTCCTGACTCAACCGGGTATATGCGGCGCTTCCCCAACCGGATCAGCCGCCACCAGAACATGAACGCCGCATGAAGGCCCGCCGCCTCGTTAGAGTGGGCGCATGACCGCCTCCCCCACCCTGTTCACGCGCATCATCGCCCGCGAGATTCCCAGCGACATCGTGTACGAGGACGAAAATTACATCGCCATCCGCGATATTGCCCCCAAAGCGCCGATCCACCTGCTGGTCATTCCCAAGAAGGTCAGCGCCCGCCTGGACGAGATCACCGACGCACAGGAGATGGGCCACCTGTGGCTGACTGCCGTGAAAGTGGCCCGCCAGCACGCCGCCGACTACCGCCTGCTGGTCAATTCCGGCGAGAAGGGCGGGCAGGTCGTCTTTCACACCCACATTCACATCCTGGCAGGCTGGGAAAACGGCCCGGATTCGGACACCTGATGAGCGATTCTGAATTTCAGGCTGTTCTCTTCGATCTGGACGGCGTGCTGGTGGACAGTGAACTCCAGGCGAACACCGTCTGGGTACAGTTGCTGGCCGAGCATGGGCTGGAAATCGATCTGCCCACCTTCATGGCCAATGCGGTGGGCGGCACGCACGTCGTTCTGTTCGAGTGGCTCAGACGCGACTACGGCTGGACGCGGCCCGAAGGCTTTATCCCGGAGATGGACGCCCGCCTGCATGAGGCGTTCGGCAGCACGCAGGCCATTGAGGGCGCGGCCCGGACGCTGGAACTGCTGCGCGAGGCTGGGATGCCCTTCGCCGTCGCCAGCAACAGCCTCCGCAGCCGCCTGAAGCGCAAGCTGGAAGCGTCGGGCCTTGCACAGTTGGTAGGCGAACACGCTTACGATCCGGCGCACGTCGGCGGACGCGGCAAACCAGCCCCTGATCTGTATGCCTATGCCGCCGCCCAACTGGGCACGGACATCACCCGCTGTGTGGTGATCGAAGACAGCATGACTGGCCTGAGCGCGGGTGTGGCGGCGGGGGCGACGGCCTGGGGCCTGCTGGCCGGGGGCCACGTCCACCCCGACAACGCCGCACATCTGATGGGGGCGGGGGCGAAAAAGATTTTGCAGACGCATACGGAATTGCAGGAGGCGCTGGAGTTGGAAGGTGAACCTCACGGCTTCAGGGCCGGGCCAGCCAGTCAACCTGGATAAAACACAGTATTTACATCCGTGAATAATGCAGGAGTATCGTCCCAGACGATCAATCTTGATCTGCTCGCGTGGGGCGGTTGCTGCCATTCTCTGCCTTCACACCCATGCCCGGAGGGATGTTTTTCTCCTTCTCGCTCTGCGCCTCCCTCTGCGCATCAAGCGTTCGGGGGGAGGCAAGTAGATAGCTGCGTACGCGATCAATTGCGACTCCCGGCTTTCCCTGGAGATCTGACGGCGAAGCCGACTGACTGGTACAGCTCCGCAGGAGAGGGTGTTCGTGGGAGCCACCCCATCCCCCCAACCTCGTCTTTTCTCAAGCCCATTACGCCATTTCGCCTACTGGTCCCGGAAAATCCGTTTCTGACATATCCTATGCAGACCTATGACCACATCATCCCCGGACGCCTCCGTTCACGTCCGAGACCTGAAAAAACAATACGCCGTCCACGAGAAGGAGCCGGGGTTTATGGGCAGCCTCCGCAGCTTCGTGAGCCGCAAGACCAAGTATGTGGAGGCCGTCAAGGGCGTGTCCTTTGACCTCGCCCCCGGTGAAGTCGTGGGCTTTCTGGGGCCGAACGGGGCAGGGAAGACCACCACCCTCAAAATGCTGTCCGGGCTGCTGCATCCCTCGGACGGCGTGGCGAGGATCGCCGGATTCGAGCCGCGCAAGCGTGAAACCGCCTTTCTCAAGCAGATCACCCTGGTGATGGGCCAGAAACAGCAATTGATCTGGGATTTGCCCGCGCTGGACAGCTTTCTGGTCAATCAGGCCATCTACGAGATTCCCGACGCCCAGTACCACGCCACCATGCGCGAGTTCACGGAAGTGCTGTCATTGGACGGCATCCTGAAAAAACAGGTCCGCAAGCTGAGCCTGGGCGAGCGCATGAAGTGCGAACTGGCCGCCGCGCTGCTGCACCGCCCGCGCGTGCTGTTCTTGGACGAGCCGACGATTGGCCTGGACGTGAATATGCAGGAGGCCGTGCGTGCCTTTATCCGCGATTACAACGAGCGTTACGGGGCCACCGTGATTCTGACCAGCCACTACATGGCCGACGTGACGGCGCTGGCCCAGCGAATCCTGGTGATTGACAGCGGCCAACTGGTCTTTGACGGCGATCTGGCGCGGCTGGCCGAGCAGGGCAAGGGGGGCGGCAAAACCGTGAAACTCAAGCTGCGCGAGGCCGTCAGCGCTGCACAGTTGGCCCCGTATGGAGGTGACGTGAAAGTGGACGGCCTGAGCGTTGAACTGACCGTTCCCCGCTCTGAGGTCAGCGCCCGCGCCGCCCGGTTGCTGGCTGATCTGGACGTGGCGGACCTGACCGTGGAAGACCCGCCCATTGAAGCGGTGATGGCGGAGTTGTTTGGGGCGGGAGAGAAGACGGCAGCTTTAAATGAAGAAGTGGAGAAGGAGGTGGTGAGCGGGTGAGCATGATCCGCAAAACCCGTGTCCTCTTCGCCACCCGCTTTGCCGAAATGGCCGAATACCGTGCCGAGGTCATCATCTGGATGCTGTCCGGCACGATTTCTCTGGTCATGATGCTGGTGTGGATGGCGCAGGCGGCGAATGCTCCAGGTGGGCAGATCAACGGCTATGACGGCTCCCAGTTCGCCACCTACTTTTTGAGTGTGTGGCTGGTGGGTCAACTGCTGGTGGTCTGGGTGGGCTGGGAGCTGGATTTCATGATCCGGCAGGGCACGCTGTCGCCCAAGCTGCTGCGTCCGATGGACCCGATGTGGCAGGAATACGCCGCTCACGTCGCCGAGCGTTTTGTCCGTATTGGGCCGATGCTGGTGCTGCTGGTGATCTTTGCGGCGCTGTCCGGCGCGTCGTTTACCCGCGAGTGGTGGGCCTACCCGGTCACGCTGGGCCTGTGCATCCTGGGCTTTACCTGCCGCTTTCTCTACGAGTACACCCTGGGTCTGCTGGCCTTCTGGACCGAAAGCAGCACCAGCTTTTCGGAAGTGGCGTGGTTGCTGTACGCCGCACTGGGCGGCCTGTTCGCCCCTCTGACCTTCTACCCGCAGTGGGTGCAGGACATCGCGGTTTGGACACCGTTTCCCTACATGCTGGGGCTGCCTGCGCAATTGCTGGCGGGCAAGGCCACGCTGGCGCAGGCAGGCTCTGGCGCACTGATTCTGTTCGGCTGGGTGGTTTTCTTCTGGTTCGCACGGCTGCTGGTGTGGCGGCTGGGTCTGAAGAAATACGGGGCAGTGGGGGCGTGACCCGTTACCTCCGCCTCGTCCGCATCTTCACCGGGGCCACGGTCTCGGCACAGCTAGAGTACCGGGCCAACTTTATCGGGGCCGTGCTGAGCAGTCTGGGACAGGTGGGCGTGGCGCTGCTGGCCATTGGCGTGCTGTTCGGGCAGGGCAGCGACACGGTGGGCGGCTGGAGCTTCCGTGAGGCACTGCTGGTCACCGGTTTTTTCATCCTCACCGAAGGGTTTATCGCCGTGTTCATCCAGCCCAGCATGAGCCGTATTGCCGAGGCCATTCGCACTGGGAGCATGGATTTCACGCTCCTGAAGCCGGTAGACGCGCAGTTCAGCGTCAGCACGCGTTACCTGAACGTGCTGCGCGTGCCCGACATCCTGATCGGGCTTGGATTGATCGTGTACGCGGCCTCAGCGTTGACCATCACGCTGGGGGGCGTACTGATCGCTGCCGTGCTGTATCTGTCGGCGCTGACCATCGTGTATTGCATCTGGCTGGCGCTATCCACCACGGCGTTCTGGTTCGTCAAGACTCAGAACGTGGCCGAGCTGTTCAACGGCGTGTTTGGCGCGGCGCGTTTTCCCGTCACAGCTTTTCCAGTGCCTGTGCGTTTCGCGCTGACGTTTGTGGTGCCCATCGCCCTGATCACCACCGTCCCCGCACAGGCCATGACCGGGCGGCTGTCGCCCGCGCTGGCGATTGCCTCGCCGCTGGTGGCGCTGGCGCTGTTCGCCGTGACGCGCTGGTTCTGGCTCAGGGCCGTCGCCAGTTACACGAGTGCCAGCAGTTGAACGTGGAAGACAGGCTAAAACGCCTGACCGCCGCACTGTCACAGCAGGGGTTTGAACTTTGTGCGGAGGCGGATTTCTCCAGTCTCGCCACTCTGGATGCTTCGTTGCAGGTGCAAGACATCATTCTGGAGGCCACAACCCTGCGTGACGCGGCCTGGGCTGCACTGGGCCAGCCTCGCCCCCGCAGCGTCACACTCACGCCCGAAGCCCGCGTTCGCCTGTCCCACCTGACCGACTTGCGCGACGTGTTCTCGCCTGCCGACGCTGAACGGGTGGGGCGTGAATTCGCGGACGAGAAGTGGCTGGCCCCCGATCTGCTGGCCGCGCGTCCGTGGCTGATGTCTACCACGCCTCCAAAGCAAGTGATTTCCGATGTGATGCACTCGCAGTGGTCTGGATTAGTGGCGCTGCTGGGGGAATACGGTCCGTGGGTCTATGCGGCGAATGTGGCGGATTTGCAGATTCTGGGGCGGCTGTACGGCGAACTGGTCAGGACAGCGTCCGTGTCCTCCGAAGACGAGGTGCTGGACGCGGCTTTCAAACAGACGGAACATCCCTCGCTGCTGGCCCGGCTGGAGGCCACCGACTACCGCCAGCCATCTGCTCTGGACGCTGATCTGATGGCGCTGGAATCCGCTTTCTGGGCGGCGGTGCGGGCACAGGCACGGCGGGACTGGGAAGCGTGGCAGGCCCGGCGCAGCGGTTAAGCTGAGTAGCATGACGAATCTTCTTGCCAATCGGTGGGGCATTCGCTCGTGGCCTGGGCGTTCCCTGAGTCTCTCCCTGCTGCTCTCTGCTGGCATGGCCTTGGCGCAATATTCGCCTTCCGGGACTTTCGATCTGGGCGTGGGTTTCGGCCAGACAGCGCTGAGCAGTTCCATCCTTCAGGGAACCCTCGAACTGCCCCTCAAGTCGGGCAAGACCACAGTCCCGCCCGCCTACAGACCCGATCCGCGACTGGCCGTGACGTTCAGTGAAGCCCGTCTGGCGCTGTTCCGGCAGACGCTGGCCGATCAGGCCCTGAAGGGAAAGTCCCAGCAGGAGAAGCAGAGCTTCGTTGCCCACCTGAAGGACAACGATCTGGTGAATGGCCTGTGGGTCTTCAATGCGTTCGATCAACGCAGTCCGGGCCTACCGGAACTGGTGGCCACCTATCTGGGCGGGATGTGGAAGCAGGTCTCTGGCAGGAGTCCTGATCCGGCCAAGCTGGACATCCTCAGAAGCCAGCTTCAGCGGTCTATGCTTCAGCCAGCCCATTTCTCCAGAATCAAGGCCATGTCAGCCGATCAGCGCCTGGACTGGATGTTTGGCCTGTCGTATGACCACGACGCTCTGGCTCAGGACGGTCTCTTCAACAATGATCAGACAAGTCGGCAGCAACGCGCCCGTCTGGCCCTCGAATCCAGCAGGGGCAACGGCTTTGATCTGAATGGACTTGACCTGAAGTAAGCGTGAGCCTCGCCGATTTTTCCCCGTCACATGTGCGCTAGCCTCCTCCCCGTGTCCACGCTGATCACTGCCGAAAACCTGACCGTGTTCTACGCGGAGCGGGCGGTGCTGCGTGACGTGTCCCTGAGCGTTTCGAGCGGTGAGCGTGTGGCGCTGCTGGGCCGCAACGGGGCGGGCAAAACCACCCTCCTGCGTGTGCTGACGGCGGAGTTACTGCCCGAGGAAGGCACGGTCTGGCGTGCGGACGGCCTGCGCCTGGGCGTGCTGGAGCAGCACCACACGCACCCGCTGGGCAAGACGGTGCGTGCCCTGGTAGACGCCGCGCACCCCTACCGCGAGCTGGAAGCCGAGCTGCTGGCGCTGGAGGCCGATCTGGGTGATCCGGCAGTCCTGGCCGCCTGGACGGACCTGAACGCTCGCCTGGAGGACGCCGAGGCTTACGCGTGGCCCTCGCGCGTGGCCCGCGTGCTGGGGATGCTGGACCTGACCCGTTTTCTGGGCCGTGAGGCCGCCACCCTGTCTGGTGGCGAGCGCACCCGGCTAGCGCTGGCCCTGGCCCTGGCCCGCGAACCCGATCTGCTGCTGCTGGACGAACCCACCAACCACCTGGATATCCGTATGCGCGAGTGGCTGGAAGGCTGGCTGCGGACTTTCCGGGGTGGCGTGATCCTGACCAGCCATGACCGCGATTTTCTGGACGCGGTGGCCGAACGTAGCTTGTGGCTGGAGGCAGGCGAGGCCACCCCGTATCCCGGCGGGTACACCCGCGCCAGGGCACAGCGCGATCTGGAGCGGCGCACCCAGGAACGCGCTGCAAAGCTCTCGGCACAGGAACAGCGCCGACTGGTGGGCAGTGCGGAGAATCTGGACCGCTGGGGCCGCCGCTCACGCGGCCTCAAATCCCGTGCCGAGCGGCTGCCAAATGCTGAGGCCCCACTGCCTGAACGCCAACTGCGAATGCGCCTGCTGGCCGGAAGCGCCCGCGCCCCGCTGGTGGCCTGGGGCGATCACCTGTCCAAGTCCTACGACGGGCGCAATGTCATTTCAGGCGTGGCCTTCAAGCTGCGCCAGGGGGACCGCGTGGCTTTAATGGGCGCGAACGGTACGGGCAAGACCACCCTGATGAAACTGCTGTCGGGCGAGGAACACCCGGACGCAGCCGCTGGCCTGGGCGAACCCGCCCCCGTGCTGCGTGTGGCTGGCGGCGTGACCGTCGCCAGCCTGGACCAGACCTGGCACGGCCTGCTGCCCGGTGAGGGCCTGCACGCCCAGTTCACGGGCCGCTTCGGCAAGCAGGCCACCACCCTGCTGGGCCGCGCGGGCTTCACCGAGGCCGACTGGCCCAAAACCCCGCGTCAGCTCTCCGGCGGCGAGCGGGCGCGGGCGGGTCTGGCGCTGGTGAGTGCCCTGCGCGCCGATCTGCTGCTGCTGGACGAACCTACCAACCATCTGGACATTGAGGCGCTGGACGCGCTGGAGGCCGCCGTCCATGCCTACGGCGGCGCGGTGGTGATCGTGACGCATGATCGCCGCTTTGCCCGCGAGGTCAGCAACCGTCTGTGGGTCATCGAGGACGGCCAGCTCCGCGAGGTCACGGGCTGGGGCAGCCGCGAGTACACGGACCCGGCGCGGCACCTTCAGGGCGATCCGCCGCCACCCCCGCCGCGTCCCAGCGCCCGGCAACGGCTGGTCCACATCGAAAACCAGTTGGCCGATGTCCGCACGGCGCTGGATTCCACCCCCGGCGGCCTCAGCGGGCGCGAGGAAGGGCGGCTGCGGTCCCAGGCACACCAATTGCAGCAGCATCTCTATGACCTGTATGCCGAGGCGTTCGAGTGCCCGCAGTACGACATCCAGGTCCGTGAGCCGCCGCTGACGGTGCGTGCCCAGCGGCTGGGAGAGGCGGGCGGCATGTTCTGGGCCGCGCGGGATGATACCTGCCCGCATCTGGCCTGGGACGGAACGGTCCTGCGCTGGAGCGCCCTGCCCCCCGACTGGTACGGCGCGGCGCTGCTGGGCGGAGCGCTACGAATCCTGTTCGAGCGCTGGAACGCGGGCCGGGTCCAACTGGGTGAGGGCGGCCCCACGCTGACCCGTCGCCAGTATTTCGAGCGGCTGGGATTGATCCGCACGCCAGCGTCCTCATCTGCACCGTCCTCACCGGCATCACCACAGGCGTAACCCCACGGTCATGCGCCGCCCGCTATACTTCCGCGCATGGACGACCTCATCAAAGGACGCCTCGGGGGCACGGACGGATATGACATCCGCTGCACCATCGAGGGCGACAGTATTTCGGGCCGCGCAGGCGGCAAGTTACACGGCAAGGACATCGATCTGGAAATCACCGAGCGCGGCGTGCAGGGCACCGTGGGCAACGATCCGGTCAAGATCGAGCTGGACGGCGGCGAACTGCGCGGCAACGTGGGCAGCCAGAAGCTGGTGCTGCGCGGCGTGGACCGCGTGACCGGCTTCATGGGCGAACCCATCGTCGGCTGGAACGTGGTGGCGCAGCAGACCGGCGAGCATCTGAGCGGGCAACTGGGCAGCACCGTGCTGGGCCGCCCCTTCGAGATGGAACTGGGCAGCGCCCCCGGCTGGGTCGGCACCCTGGTGGCCCTGGTGGCCTTCTACGCCCTGGAACCCCGCGCCAGCGTGACCGTCAGCCGCTAAACCTGATCTTTTCAGAAGAGGGCCGCCGATGCTGGGCGGCCCT
Source organism: Deinococcus sp. AJ005 (assembly GCF_009017495.1). Lineage (NCBI taxonomy): Bacteria > Thermotogati > Deinococcota > Deinococci > Deinococcales > Deinococcaceae > Deinococcus > Deinococcus sp. AJ005. Next base: position 1,584,699 of record NZ_CP044990.1, read on the forward strand.
TCTTCTTTGCGTGTGGTAGGAAAGCCCTATCTCCCCCCAATCCGGTACGTCACCCCGAATCTGACCCTGGTGCTGACGTCCGCGTTCGTCACTCCGATGCTCAGGTTGGTGCGCGGGTTGATGTTGTACCCGGCGCTGAAGCTGGGGCGCAGGCTGCCCAGGTCCAGCCCGGTCAGGGGCGTGCTGACCCGGAAGGTGAAGCGGTCGTCTGGCGTGCTGTAGGTGGCGTCCAGCAGGCCCTTGCCCGCCAGATCCACCTGATATTGCAGGTACAGGTCGCGGGTCAGGTACGAACCCAGCGTCAGGGTCGCGTTCACGCTGCCGTCCACGCCGTTCAGGTTGGGGGTCAGGCGGAATACGTCCAGGCCAAACGCCCGGGCCAGCGTGCGCTCAAGCTCCCCCAGCACGAAGACGTTCAGGGCGGTCTGCACGGCACTGGCCCCCAGCGCGCCGATGTTGCCGGGCAATGCGGTCAGGTTGGGCACGCCCGTGGCGACCAGGGCATACAGTTCCGGCTCGGTGTACCCCTGCCCGGTGTCGGGACCGTTGCAGGCCACGCTCTGGGCGGTGCAGCTCAGGGTGGTGGTCAGGTTCAGGGCCGGCTGACCATCGGCGCGTGCCGCAAATTCGCCGCTCAGATTCAGGGTCACGGGCACGCGCTGGCGGGTGGTCACGGCCAGTACCTGTCCGGTCGCCGTGATGTTGAAGGCGGGCAGCAGGCTGTCTCCGGCGAAGGTCACGCGGCTGTCACCCAGCGTGAATTCGTTCTCGCGCAGGTAGATGAAGCCGCGCTCAGAGCGCACGCTGCCGCTGATGCGGGGCCGCGCGCCGCTGCCGGACAGGGTCAGGCCCGCCGTGCTGAACTCGGCGCGGGCCAGGCTCTCGTCCACCCGGATGCCGCCAGGAGCGCGGATGGGAATGTCTTCAAAGACCACCCGTTCCAGAAAGGGCCGCGCGGGTCGGGGGACCGCCTCGCCCGTGTTCATCGCCGGGGCCGGGAACGTGGAGTAGACCTCGGGCAGCGGGCTGACATAGTTGTCGGTGGTGCGCCCTGTGCTCGAGTTCGGGCCGCTTTCTGTGCCGTTCACAGCCTGTCCGTTGGATTTGCCTGGAGTGGGGATGGCGGTCTTGGCATCGGCACGGCCCAGCGTCAGGCGCAGGAAGTCCGCCGCGCCGCTGACACGGATCAGGGTGCCATCGTCCACTGCGCGCAGATCGGCGTTCAGGGCGCTGTCGCGGGCGAAGATCACCGACAGCGGCAGGTTGTAGTTGCGTGCCGCCAGCGTCAGATCGATTGTGGGCGAAACCTGACCACTCAGCCGCAGGTTGCCCGCCCCGGTGGCCGCATTGGTGCTGCGGCTCTGGGCGTCCAGCGTGAAGCCCTCCCCGTCCTGCGCCAGCACCACTGTGCTGTTCGGCAGCGCGCCCAATCCCTGCGGGGCCAGCAGACCCGCAAAGCCCACCCGCGCGCCGCTCAGCTTGCCCAGTGTGAGCTGCCCCGTGACGTCGAGTTTGCCGTTGGCTCCCAGCGCGCCGCCCGTCAGGACTGTGCCGCTCGCCGTGAACGCGCCGCTGTCGGGCAGGTCGCCCGTGAAGTTGGGAATCTCCAGGCTCAGGCCAGCCACACTGCCGCTGACGTTCTGCACGCGCAGCAGCCCGCGTGGGCGGTCATAGGTGCCCGCCGCGCTGAGGGTCAGGCTGCCGCGCAGGCTGGGGTCCAGCTCGCTCAGGCCGGGAATGAGGCGCAGCACTGGGGTAAAGGTGGTGTTGGTGAAGCGGGCGTTCACGTCTACCTTCTGGCGGGTGTACTGCCCGCGCACGTCCCAGGTGCCCGCCCCCGTGAGCTGCACATTCAGGCCGCGCAGTTCCCCCGCCGCGTATTCCAGCGTGCCGGTGCCGGTGAGGGTCTCGGTGGAGGCCGCTTCACCTGTCTCGTTGGTGGCGCTGACCCGGATGCGCTCGGCCACCACGCTGAGGCTGCCGGAGGGCGGATCGGCCAGCGGGAAACGGAAGCGGGCCACCCCGGTCACGACGCCCTCGCCGGGGGCCGCCCCCGTGAAGGCCGCCACCAGCGCGCCCACCGGTAGCGCCCGCAGGCTGCCCTGCCCGAAGACCTCGCCGCCGTTGAGGCCCGCCGTGAAATCCGACTGGCCCAGGAACCCCCGGATGCGCCAGCTTCCCCCGGCCAGCGTGCCTTCCAGCCGGGCGGGCAGCGTTTTGGACCCCACCATCAGGCCCTCCGAGCGCAGCACGAAGGTGCCGCCGCCGTCCTGCAAGTTGGCATTGCCGCTCAGGCGTCCCGACAGATCAGGGGCGATCTTCAGGTTGCTGACCTCCAGATCGTCCAGCACGGCCTTAACGCTGTAGCCCTCGCCAGTGGGTTGCAGCGCCAGTGCGCCCAGTGGAGTCTGCGGCAGCAGATCGGCGATGCCGCCGGACGCGTCCACGCTGACCCCGCCCACCTCGTTGCGGGCGGTCAGTGCGGCCCCAAAGCTCTGGCCCTTCAGATTAACCTCGCCGTCCACCGTGAGCTTCTGATTCGCCACATCCACCGGATAGGTTTTGACGCCCAGCAGCCCAGTCAGGCCGCCGCTGTCCAGTCCGACATTCACGTTCAACGTGCCGCCTGCCTGCTTCAGGCTGCCGCTGAGGCGTCCGGTCCAATTCTTCTCGCCCTGCAAGGCATTGAGTTGCAGCGTGCCAGAGGGCAGCGTGACCTGCGCCGCCACGCCTGTACGCCCGCCGCGCAGGGTCACGTTCGCGCTGGCCTCGCCGGACAGTTGCAGCCCCAGATACGGAATCTCGGCGGGCGAGGTGAAGTTCGTGACCTTCAGCGCCACCTGCCCGTTCTGCGTGTTGGTGTTCAGCGTGCCGCTGGCGGTCAGTACGCCGTTGAGGTTGGGAATCCCCAGCCTTGCCAGTTGCAGCCCCGGCAGATTGGTGGCGAGCTGCCCACCCCTGAAGCTCAGGCTGCCGTCGCGTTCGCCGTCGCTGACGCGCAGATCGGCCCCTTCCAGCGTGGCCGTGCCACTGGCCCGCCACTCGCCCCGCCGCACGCTCAGGAGGACGTTGGGATCAGCCAGTGCGCCGCTGGGGGTCACGCTCAGGCTCAGTTCGGGACGGGTCAGACTGGCCGCGCCGTTCCAGCGCCATTCGCCTGCTCCGTTTGGACGCACGCCTACCGCGCCATTGGCCGTCGCGCCGGGGCCGTCCACCAGCCGCACCTGCACGCCAGTCTGTGACGCCACGATGCGTGCCCCCGCCCCCAGCAGGCCCGCCGTGCCCTGTGCCAGTGGGTGCGCCAGCGGCCCGGACACGTCCACTACCGCCGGGGCAGTCAGCACGTCGCCGCTGCCACCCAGGGATGGACCGCCCGTCACACGCACGCCCCCGTGCCAGCCGGTAAACGGATCGGCACGCAGGTCCACTGCTGCCGCCAGTTTCTGCGGCCCGCTCAGGTTGCCCGCCAGAGACAGGGACCGGGCACGGTAGACGGCTTTCAGGTTGCCGCTCAGGGTTCCGCTGGCGCTCAAATTCAGGTCCGCGCTCCCATCCAGGCCCGCCGTGCCGCTGGCGCGGAGGATGCTGCCCGCCGCGTTCAGACGCAGGCCATTCAGGGTCGCCTTGCCGCCGTCCAGCGTCGCCACCGTCCCGCTCGCCTGATTCAGCGTTCCCGTCAGCGCATTTAGGGTGCCGCCCAGCCGCCCTGTCGTGTCCGCCAGCGTCACCCCGTAGGCGGAAGCATTGCGCGAGGTCACGGTGGCCGCGAGCATCGGAGCACTTAGCGTCCCGGCCAGTGTGGCGGCGACACTCAGTTGCCCGCTGCCGCCCACCAAGGGCAGAGGCGTCAGGTTCAGGCTGCCGCTGAGGCTGGGAATGAAGCCCTGACCCTTCTGAAGCCTGACTGAACCGCCGCCCAGCTCGCCGCCGTCCAGCACATAGGAGCCGCGTCCATCAGCGTTCAGCGCGAGTGGTTCTTTCAATCCAGCCAGCGTCGCTTCCACGGTTCCGGCCAGTTGGGGCCAGACGCCATTCAGATTCACCTTGGCGGTGTTGCCGCCGCTCTGGACCGTGCCATACAGCTTCGCCCGCACCGTGCCTGCATCCAGATTCAGGTCCTGCGCGTCGGCGTAGAGGGTGCCGCCCGCCGCGCCGAGAAGATTGACGCGGGCCAGTGCGCGGGGATCGCGCACCCGCCCGGAGAGGGTGGCCAGCGCGTCGAAAGCGTCGGTTCTGGCCGTGACCGAACCTTCCAGCGCTGGATCGCCCACCGCGCCGCGTAGGGTCATGTCCGCACCCACGGTGCCGCCGTTCAAGACCGGGGTGTTCAGGAATGAGGTGCCCAGACCACGCACGGTCACGCGCACGCCGTCTGGCAACTGCCCGTCCGCCTTCAGGACGCCGCCGCGCAGGCTGCCGCTCAGGGCGGTCCTGAGTTCATCGGCTCCGCCCGCCCGCCAGCGGTAACTCGCACTGCCGTACAGGCTGAACGGCCCGGCCTGTTCCTGCTGGCCTTTCAGTGCCAGATTCTGCACGCTCACCACTTGAGGTCCCTCTGCCAGCGTGCCCGTCGCCTCAAGGCGGCCCGCGAAGGTCAGGGCGTCCACATCCAGCTCACGCGGCAGTAGACGGGCCAGCCGCAGGGTGTCGGCTTTCAGGCTGGCCGTGTAACGCCCGTCTACCAGCGTGCCGCCCCCCGCCACTTTCGCCCCATTCAGGCGCACGCTGAGGTCCCCGGCGCGGTAGGAGGCCCCCAGATCGCCCGTCAGCTCATTGCCGCTGTCGGCCAGTTTCCCGGCGAAGGCGGCCTCGGGAGCGGTCCACGACGCGCCACCCACATTCACGGCTCCGCTGACGCGCAGTTGCTCCGGGCGGCCCCACAGTGCCCCTACGTCAAAGGCCAGCAGATCCAGCGTGCCGCCGGGTTTGAAGGCCAAGTCGGCGGGCAGGCTGCCGGTCAGGCGGGCCTGGGTGTTGCCCGTTCCCACGAGTGCGGCCACCTTCAACGCCCCGTTCCCGTCCAGCACCGCGTCCAGTGGCCCACCTGGAATGTCGCCCGCCACGCGCAGGGTGCCGCTCCAGCCGGTTCGGGCGTTCCAGCCGGGGTTGCCGTTCAGGCGCACATTGATGGGCGCGTCGGGACTGCCCCCCATATACGCGGCGTTGACACTCAGATCGGCGTTGGCCAGACCGCCCAGCGCGTTCGTTCCCAGTTGGCCGCGCAGGGTTCCGGCCAGCTTCTCGCCGCTCAGGCCCACCTTCCAGTCCTGGCCCAGCAGGCGGGCGGTCAGGCGCGTTCCCTGGGCCTGGAGACCCGCAACCCCTTCACTCAGCGCGCCCTGAACGTTCACGTCTGGCTTGCTGTACGCGCCCGTGATCCGCGCCGTGTAGTTGCCCGGCAGCAGATCCGTCACCCTGGCTTTCGCGCTCAGCTTCAGTTCTGGAAAGACGGGTCCGCTGGCCCGCACAGTTCCCTGCGGCAATGTGGCCGTGGCCCCTTGCAGGCGCAGCACACCGTCACGGTAGGAGGCTGGGGCCTGGAACTTCACGCCCGCCCCAGTTCCCACAGATAGTGTGCCCGCCGTATCCAGTCGCAGATCGGCCAGCGTGCCGCCCAGGGTTGCCGTGACATTGCCCACCGTCTCCGAGAGCAACACGGTCCCCAGGTCGGGAACGCTGACGCTGCCCGCCGTTTTCCAGGCCGCCAGACCCGTGCCCGCACCCTGATTGACGGCCAGATTCAGCGCCGCCCCTGCCACCGTGCCGCCGAGCTGGACGCTGGCCGTGCCCTTCGTGAGTCCTGTGGCCGTCGCTGTCACGTCCACCCCACGTTCAGCGTACTGGCCCGTTAACTGCAAGGTCAGCGTGTTTTCCGCGTTGCCGCGCAGGGTGGCGTTCAGGCCGTCCAGCGTCAGCCGCGCGTCGGCCTGTGGGTACAGCGACCCGCGCACGCCCACGTTAAGGCCCGCCAGAGTGCTGTTCAGATCCGCGCCCAGTTGCCCCTTCGCCAGAGACACGCTGCCCGCCGCGCGCTGTCCCGCTGCCCTCAGATTCACGCGCGCCTGACCGCTGGCCTGTTCGAAGTCCAGCCCAGGCACGGTCAGATCGAGGCTGGCCCGGCCCGTCAGGTCTGCCAGTTGACCGCTCAGCACCGGCCCCAGCGCGCGGGCGTCCAGCGTGGCCCCCTGGATGCTCAGGTCCCGCCCGTTGTAGGCGAACGGCAGCCGCGCCCACGGATGCCGCAGCGTGCCGGACGCGCTCAGGGTGTCCTTCCAGTTCACGCGGGCATTCAGGGTCAGCGGTTGGTTCAGATACCGCGTGCCCGTGCTGGTCAGGGTGGCTCCTGTGGCTGTCAGTTGCGCGGTCAGGCGGCCCGGCACCACCTCGGCGCGTAGGGTTTCAGGCAGCAGGGGTAGGGCGGGCGCGAGGGCGGTTGTGACCCCGCCTCTCACCTTCGGCAGCACCTCTACCCGGCCCGTCAGCGGCCCGAATGGCAGCGCCGCCAGGGTCTGGCCCGCGCCCAGCAGCTTGACCGTGCCAGGAGTGCCGGACAGCGCATATTTCGCCTGCAAACTGCCGCTCCACTGGCCGCCCGTATACGTCAGTCCACCCACCGTCGCCCGCGCCCCGGTCAGTGAAGCCGTCAGCGGAAAGCTCTGCGCTGGAACACTCACGGTCAGCGGTGCCGTGCCAAAACGCTGTGCTTTCACGTTGACCGTGCCGCGCAGATCGGCCACGCCGCCCCCCGCCGTCGCGCTGAAGTACGGCCCGCTGACCTTCAGCTTCAGGTCCTCCACCGTCGCCGGAAGGGTCAGGCGTCCGGTGGCGCTGACCGTCTGCCCGGCAATCTCGCCTTTGGCGCTGATGCGTCCGTTCTGTGCGTTGACGGTAAAGGGTCCGGCCTGCAAGGTGCCGCTGAGGACGCCTCCGCGTGCCTTCAGATCGCCCACCAGCTTCTGCCCAGCCAGCGTCAGCCCGCGTGCCTGCACATCGAAGTCCGAGAAGCCGCGCAGGTCCAAGGTGGCCGCGCCGCCCCCAGCGTCCCGCACGTTGATTCGCCCGCGTGGCTCGGTGCCGCGCCCGGTGACGTTGCCCTCCACGAACAGCCCGCCCGCGATGGGGCCGCGCACCTGCACGTCATACCGCCCTTCCGGCAGCGAGGCGGTGCCGCGTGCGCTGAGGCCCTCGCGGTCTGTCAGCAGCACGTTCAGATCGCTCCAGGGGCCGCTCAGGGCCACCGTGTACTGGTCCAGTTGACCGCGTGCGTCCACTGCGCCACGGAACGTTCCGTTCTTACCCGGTCCCCAGGTGGCGCGGCCCTGCACGTTTCCTTCCTGCCCGAAGGCGGTCAGCGGTTGCGCTCCAGTCACGCGGGCCAGCCCGGTTGCGCCGTCGTAAGTGACGTTCAGATCGCCCCAGGTGCCATTCACGGCCAGCTTGGGCGTCAGCGTTCCGGTCAGGTCCACCGCCTGTGCGGGCAGGGTCACGCCGCTGAACGACAGTTCGCCGCTACGGCCCGTAACCCGCGCCTGCAACGCGTCGTAAGGACCATTGACCGCCGCGTTTAACGTTTGGCCCTGCGCCGACACCGTGCCGCTGACGCCCACCTGCGGATAGACCTGACCGCTGACGCGGGCGGTGGCCCCGGCGTAATTGGCCTTCAGATCAGCCGTCAATGCTCCGTCTGTGCGGGTCACTGTCCCCGCCACGTCCGCGCCCGCCACGCCGGCGTTCACGGTTGCTGTGCCGCCCCGCCCGGCCAGATTCAGGTCCAGTGTGCCCGAGAGGTCCGGCAGATTCACCAGTGGACGCAGCGCGGCAAGGTTCACGCGCCCGCTGGCGTTCACGTTCTGTCCGTCGATCATGCCCCGCGCGGTCTGCCCCGCCGTGGTCAGATCGAAGCGCACACCGCCCGTATCCGTCAGGCTGAGGTTGCCCGCGATGTCGGCCCCCTGGATGCGGGCGGTGGTGTCGTAGGGCGCACTCAGGCTGGTGTCGGCCAGCACGGTCACGCCGTTTGCCGCGCTCCCATTCACCGTGCCGCTCAGGCTGGCACGGCTGCCGCGTCCGGTGGCGGTCAGGTCAAAGCCGTTTCCGCGCACCGTCAGCGTGCCGAACGCCTTGAGGGTGTTGGTCACGGTCACGTCGCCGCTGACCTTCAGGCCGCCCAGGACTTCCAGCCCCCGCGCCGTGATCGGGAAGGAATCGCCGTTCCAGCGCAGCACCTGCTGGCCCGAAGTAAAGGTGCCACTTTGGCGCAGATAATTCACGTCCAGCGGCCCACTGAGGGTCTGCACCAGTCCGGGCACCTGCGCCGTCAGGTTGCCGGTCACGTCCCCGGCTTCCAGATCGAGTTGCCCCGCGCCGGAAAGCGTCAGTCCTGCGCCTTGCAGATTGCTGGCGCTCCAGCTCCCGCGAAATTTCGGGTCCAGATCGAGCTTTACGGTTCCCAGGTCCGCCTTCAATCCCTGTTTATTCAGCCGCGCCGTGCCTGCCAGCGCGAACGGTCCCGCCGTGCCACCCGTGACCACGGCCCGCATGTCGCTGGGCTTGCCGCTCAGGGTCACCTTTGCCTCTGCTGCGCCGTAAGTGGGATTGAGGACGGCGTTTAGCCGCTCGCCCTTCAACGCGAACGTGCCCGACAGTGGGCCGCCCAGCCCTTGCCCCCGGAGGGTGATCAGGTTCTGCGCGTCGATGCTGGCCTGCACGTTCAGCGGCTTCTGCCCGAACGCGCCCACCAGTTCGGCCTGCCCGGGCCGGCCAAGGGTCCAGGTGCCGCTCAGTTTCTGCAAGGAGTTGCCCAGCCGGGTGTCGGCGCTGAATGTCAGGTCATTGTTCTGCGGGGCTTTTTCCCCGGCGGCATGCATGAAGGCGTAGCTGGCCTGCACATTGCTGAAGGCGACGCCCGATAGCTTACCCGCGCCCCCCACCTGCGCCGACACCTGCACGTCCTGCCAGCCGCCCGCCGTGACGCGCAAGTTCAGTGCGCCCTCGCCCGTGGTGCCCAGCGCCCGCGCCAGCCCGGAGACGGTGGGCGAGGCGTCCGCCGTGACGGTCCAGTTTTTCGCTTTCAGGTTCACATTGCCTGTGGCCTTGATCGGGCCGTTCCAGCCCTGCCCACTCAGCTTCAGATCGATGTCGTCGCCGCGCTGGATAACCGTCCCGCCAATGCCCGTCACGGTCACGAACTTCGCCTCCGGCACGCGCACGGCGGCGTCGCTGATCCTGAGATCGCCACGCACTGGGCCGTCGTTCAGCACGTATTTTCCGCTAATGCGCCCCGCTGTCACTCCCGGCCAGTAAAAGTTCAGGACCCGTGCGTCCGCGTCCAGATCGGCGGTGACCACATTGTTTTCGCCCAGTGTTACCTCGGCGTTCAACTCGCCCTGCGGCGTGCGGCCCGTCACACTCAGCCCTCCATCCTGGCGTGGCTTGATCTGGAGTTGCGCGTCGGGAATCTCGCCTTTTTTGCCGTCCACGTTCAGGCGGATGTTCTGCACATTCAGCTCGCCCAGCGAGACCTTCCAGCCGCTGCCCGTCTTGTCGCCCTTGCCTGCGTTTTCCAGACTTTTGATCAGCTCGTCGGCATTCAGGTTCACGGTGGTGTCCCGGACACTCGCACCCAGCCGAAGCGTTTTGTTGAAGGGATTGAATGCCTCCACAGTTACGCCCGCTTGCCCCACCTGCGCCTCCACGCCGGGCTGCCGCACGGTCACGCCTTCCAGCCGGGGGGACCAGATCGGTCCGCTGACCCGCTGTGCGCTGACACCCAGTTCCGGGCCGTAGCGTGCCAGCAGCCAGCCGCCGAACAGGGTGGGGGAGAAGACGATGATCAGCGCCAGCACGGCCACCACGCCCAGCAGCGCCCACGGCCAGCGCCGCCGCTGGGCCGGGGTGCGGGGCGATTTTTTCAGTTCCGATGCGGTGGAAACGCGCTGGGCCGCCGGATCGTCGGTCACGCGCTCCCCACGCCGCGCCCGGTCCTGTTGCTCCTGCATTGTTCCGGGACCGCGCGCATTGCCGGTATTCTAACGGCCAGCGCGTGAGTTGGCAGCCCGCAGCCTCACCGGACCGTCAGATTCCCACCCTCTGCCTGCACTCCGGGCGTTACTCTGGACCCCATGCGTCTGACTGCCCTTGTGATCGGCCACGTTCAGGGGGTTGGATACCGCCTGTACGTCCAGAGATATGCCCGTGATCTGAAGTTGCAGGGTTATGCCGAGAACCTGACCGATGGCCGGGTGGAGGTCGTCGCAGAGGGCCATGAGGCCGATCTGTCGCGCCTGCTGCACTGGCTGCGGCGCGGCCCGCCCCACGCCCGCGTGCGCGATGTCCAGACCCAGACCAGCGAGGAGACGGGCCTGAAGGATTTTCACATTTACTGAGCGGTGTTTTGAGCCGGGCGGATCATGTGGTTATAGACGTGACCGCCCAGTGTCCTCTCTCCGGCCACCTTAAATCCCTCACACTCGTAGAGCCGGGCGGCGCGGTTGCCGTGTTCCACCAGCAGGCCCACGCGTTCCAGGCCATTGGCCGAGGCTTGTGTGGCGGCTTCCCGCAACAGCCGCGCCCCGACGCCGTGCCCACGCGCCGCCTCCGTGACGGCCAGTGTATCCAGATACCATTCGCCGGGCAGGCCCTCGGAAACGATGTCGGTGGGCAACCCACGTCCACGTAAATGTTCGCGGAACGGCTCGTCCAGCGCCCCGGAGTTGGCCCCTGCGTACCCCAGCAGCAGGCCCAGCGCCTCGCCGGAGCGCTGAGCAATCCACACGTTCTGAAAGCTGAGGCGGTTGCCAGAGCGCGCGAAGAACTCCAGTATCACCCCCTCGGCCTCGGCTTCAGTGACTGCGCCAGTGAGGGCTAAGCCGATGTGGCCGATGGTCTCCTGAATCAGTGGGACAGCGAATGCGGCGTCGTCGGCGTGCGCAGGGCGGACGGTCACAACCTGGGTCATTGGCTCGCCACCCGGCCCAGCACCAGCGCTTCCAGCCGCTCGGCCACGTTGACCAGATGGTCTCCCAGCCGCTCCAGATTGCGGGCGATCTGCCCGGCGGTCAGGGCCACCTCGGTGTCCTCGGGGCGTTCCAGCAGGCGGGTCAGGCTGGCGCGCTGCATCTGCTCGTACAGGGCGTCCACCTGCTCGTAATCCAGGCGCATGACTTCTCTCGCTGCGCCCAAGTCACGCTCGGCGAAGGCGTAGGCCAGCCGCTCCAGCATCCGCGACAGCAACCGGACCAGCGGCAGCACATCCTGCAAGGTAGCGCTGCGGGCGCGTGGGGCAAAATGTTCCAGGTCACAGGCCAGTTTCAGCGCGTAGTCGCCCACCCGCTCCAGATTGGTCAGGCTGCGGAACACCACCAGATGAAAGGCCAGTTCCCCGGCGCTCAGGGGCGCGGCAAAGGCGCTCAGGCAGGCGTCCTCGATCTCGCGTTCCAGTTCGTTGGTTTCCTGCTCCAGCACCCCGGCGCGGGCACCCAGGCCAGAGAATTCGGAGCGGGCGTCGGCGTCGCGCACGGCCTCCAGTTGCTCCAGCGTGATACTCAGCATTCGCAGAAAACGGGCCGTGACCCGTTCCACGCTGGCCGCGCCGCCCGGAGTCGGGCGCTGGGGGAAGGGTTGCACGCTCATGGGGCCAGTATCGCGCCTCCGTGTGATGCGGCGGTCAAGAAAGCCGGACGCCAACTTTATCCCCTCAGCCGAAACGCCCGGTCACGTACGCCTCGGTGCGTTCGTCGCGCGGCGACTGGAACAGTTGATCGGTGGGGCCGTGTTCCACCAGATCGCCCACCAGAAAAAACGAGGTGGTGTCGCTGACCCGCGCGGCCTGGTGCATGTTGTGCGTCACGATGATGATGGTGGTGACCTTCTTCAGATCGGTCATCAGTTCCTCGATCTTGGCCGTGCTGGACGGATCGAGGGCGCTCGTCGGCTCGTCCATCAATAAAATCTCGGGGTCTACCGCCAGCGCGCGGGCGATGCAGAGCCGCTGCTGCTGCCCGCCCGATAGCCCAGTGGCCGGAGTATTCAACCGTTCGCAGACTTCCTCCCATAGCGCCGCGCCCTTGAGGCTGCGCTCGGCCACGGCCATCAACTGGTCCTTGTTCCGCATCCCCGCCAGCTTGAGGCCCGCCACCACGTTGTCGAACACGCTCATGGTGGGAAAGGGGTTGGGTTTCTGAAAGACCATGCCCACGCGGCGGCGCATGGCGACGGGATCGACACCCGGCGCGTAGATGTTCTCGCCGTCCAGCAGAATCTGCCCGCTGACCCGCGCGCCCGGCGTCAGGTCATGCATGCGGTTAATGGCCCGCAGGAAGGTGGTCTTGCCGCAGCCGCTGGGGCCGATCAGGGCATTGACAGTGCCGGGCTGCACGTCTAGATTCACGTTCTGCACGGCCTGCTTGTCGCCGTAGAAGATATTGACGTTCTTGGCACTGAGAATGGGGGTCATGGGAACTCCTTCGGAGTGGTCTAAGGGTCAAAGGGTCTAAGGAAAAGAGAAAGAGCGCGTCGTCGGGTCTTGTTTCTGCCTTAGACCCTTCGACTCTTGACCCTTAGACCTTCCTACTGAAACGCCGCGCCAGCAGACTCGTGACAAAGATCAGCACGATCAGCAGTAGCGCCCCGGCTTTGGCCATGCGCTGGTTCTCGTCGTAGGCACTCGTTGCGCCCCGGTAGATTTCCAGCGGCAGGGCGCTCATGGGCTTGCTGGGGTCAAAGTTGACGTTGGGGTTGCCGAACGCGGTGAAGATTAGCGGGGCTGCCTCGCCTGCCACACGGGCCAGCGCCAGCATCACGCCAGTAATAATGCCCCCGGCGGCAGCGGGCAGCACGATCCGCAGCGTGACCAGCCACTGCGGCAGGCCCAGGCTCAGGCCCGCCTCGCGCACCGTCTGCGGCACCAGTTTCAGCACTTCCTCGGTGGTCCGCACGACAATCGGGATCATCAGGAAGCCCAGCGCCAGCGCCCCGGCAAAGCCCGAGAAGCCGAAGTTCAGCACGATCAGCCCGTAGGCCACCAGTCCCATCACGATGGCCGGGATGCCCGCCAGCACGTCGCTGACGAGGCGGATGCCGGGCATCAGTGGATGGCGCGGGTACTCGGCCAGAAAGATGCCCCCGGCCAGCCCGATCAGCACGCCAAAGACCGAGGCCATCGCCAGCATGATCAGACTTCCGGTGATGGCGTTCAGCAGGCCGCCGCCCGTCTCGCCTTCGGGGGCAGGCACTTTGGTAAAGAAATCGAGATTGATCGCGCCAATTCCCTCGCGGATCAGGTAAACGAAGATCAGGATCAGCGGCGCAACCACCAGCAGGGTGGCCAGCAGGATCAGGCTCCCCATGAACATGTTCTGTGCCTTGCGCGCCGTGCTGAGGCCAGCTTTGGCCTTCGGGCGGGCAGAGGTGGCGACGCCCATCATTTGACACCCTTGGGCGTCAGTCGCCCGATCAGCACGCGGGCCAGCAGGTTAACGGCCACGCTGACGAAGAACAGGATGAAACCCAGGGTCACGACGCTGGAGCGGTGCAGCAGTTCCTGTGCGTCCCCGAACTGGTTGGCGATCACCGAGGCCATCGTGCTGGCGTTGCCCCACAGGCTTTTTAGGATGTCCTGACTGTCCCCGATCACCATCGCCACCGCCAGTGTCTCGCCCAGCGCCCGCCCCAGCGCCAGAATCACGCCGCCCATGATCCCGGCCCGTGCATACGGCAGGATGGCCCGCGAGATGACCTCCCACTTGGTTGCGCCCAGGGCGTACATCGCCTCGCGCTGATCGGCGGGAACCAGCCGGATCACGTCCCGCGCCACCGAGGCCGTGTACGGCAGGATCATCACCGTCAGAATGATGATCGCCAGTGCCAGCCCGCGCCCCGCCCCCGACGACGGCACGAAAAAGCATTGCAGGGTGGTCTGATCGTTGGCCCAGATACCCGCGCATTTGGTGTACAGCGCCAGCCGCTCCGGGTACTCCGGGCTGAAGAAGGTGATCTGCCACCGTGCCAGCACGGGCGCGATTACGAACAGCGCCCACAGTCCGTAAACCACGCTGGGGATAGCGGCCAGCAGCTCGATCAGGTAGCCCACCGGATTTGCCAGCCATTTCGGCGCGTACTCGGCCACGAACAGCGCACTGGCAATCGCCAGCGGCACGCTGATGATCAGCGCCACGAAACTGGTCACCAGCGTGCCCGTGATCATGGCGGCGGCCCCGAAGGTTCCGTTGACTGGATTCCAGGTGCGCGTGGTAAAGAAGTCGATGCCAAAGCGTTGCAGCGCGGGCCAACTGTCCTTGCCCAGCAGGTACAGGCTGACCACGAACACCAGCACGATCACGCTGGCCAGCGCCAGGATCAGGTACTGAAACACGCGGTCACTGCCGCTGGACATTGACGCACGGGTGGGCAGGCGGCGGGCGGGGTCACTCATGGTCGTCTCTCATTGACTGTGGGGTCTCACAAATCGGGTGCATGTCGGCAGTTGACCGGAGGGGCGTCAGCGGGATGTCAGGGGAGCTGGGGGGTGTTGGATGTGGGTTGAGGAACAACGGAAGAGGGGGGCGAGATGCCCTCGGAATGCCTCGAAAAGAAGCGGGGCGCAGGGGAAAACCAACTCCCCGCACCCCGCCAATCTGGGTTTTGTCTGTTCCTATAACCCACATCCAACAACCGACTTCTACAGCTTCTTGCCGCCGTAGGTCATGCTGTTGATGATGCTTTTGGCCTTGTTCGCCGCGTTGCTGGGCAGCTTGGCGTAGTCCAGCGGTTCGTTGTACTGCTGCCCGGTGGTGGTCATCCAGCTCAGCATTTTCTTGAGTTCCGTCGCCTGTGCCTCGGTGCGGTTGCCGTACTTCTGATCCTGATAAAAGATCACGTAGGTAAAGCTGGCAATCGGGTAGGCGTCGGCATTGGGGCTGTTGGTGATGCTGACGCGGGTGTCGGCGGGAATCACCACGCCCTCGGCGGCCTTGCTGGCGGGTCCGTTGTCAGCCAGGATGAACGTGCCCGCGCGGTTCTGCACGCTGCCGTAGGGTAGTTTGTTCTGCTTGGCGTACACCAGTTCCACGTAGCCCAGCGCGCCGGGTGTGCTTTTCACGACGCCTGCCACGCCGTCATTGCCCTTGGCCCCGGTGCCCACGGGCCAGTCCAGGCTGTTGCCGGTGCCCACCTTGGTCTTCCACTCGCTGCTGACCTTGCTCAGGTAATCGCTGAAGACGAAGGTGGTGCCAGAGCCATCACTGCGCCGAGCCACGGTGATCGGCAGCGGGGGAATGGTCACACCGGGATTCAGGGCGGCAATCGCCTTGTCGTTCCACAGCTTTATCTTGCCCAGGTAGATGTCGGCCAGTACCTTGCCCGTGAACTTCAGCGGCGCGGTCACGCCGGGCAGGTTATAGGAGGGCACCACTGCGCCGATGGCCGTGGGGATGTGCAGCAGCTTGGCCGGGGCCGTCTTCAGGGTCTCGTCGCTCATGGGGTTATCGGACCCCGCGAAGTCCACGGTGCGCTCGATGATCTGCTTCTGGCCGCTGCCGCTGCCCACGCTCTGGTAGTTGACGCTCACGCCCTTATCTTTCTTGTATTCGGCGAACATCTTGCTGTACAGCGGGTACGGAAAGCTCGCGCCCGCCCCGGTCAGGCTCTGGGCCGAGGCAGTCGTGGCAATCAGGGCGAGGCCCAGCAGAAAGGTCTTCTTCATGCCCCCGAGTCTGCGGCCCGAGTGTCAGCCCCCGGTCACTGGGAAGTCAGCGGAATGTCAGGCCGGATCGTTAAAGGTGCGGATCAGGTTTTCTGGGTCTGGGCCGGGTCAGATGCAGAGTGCAGTGTCTGGCAATGACCATCTGAACCCAGAATTCATCAAGCCTTCAGAATCTGTCAAACTGCGGGCGTGACCCAGCCACAACCCACGTCCAGTCCGCCCGCGCTGGAGCTTCGCGGCATCACCAAGCGTTTTCCGGGCGTGGTGGCCAATGACGGTGTCGACCTGACTGTTGCTACTGGCGAGGTGCTGGCCCTTCTGGGCGAGAACGGCGCGGGCAAAAGCACCCTGATCTCCATCCTGTACGGCCTGTATCAGCCCGACGAGGGCACCGTACAACTGGGCGGTCAGACCGTCCGCATCGGCAGTCCGGCGGAGGCCAGGAAGCTGGGAATTGGTCTGGTGCCGCAGCACCCACTGCTGGTCTCAAGGCATTCGGTGGCCGAGAATCTGGCGCTGGGCGGCGGCTCCGGTTTGTTCCCTGCGCGGGGTGTGGCGGGCCGCGTGCGCGAACTCTCTGAAAAATATGGGCTGGAGGTAGACCCCGCCGCCCGCGTTTCTGACCTGTCCCCTGGCGAGAAGCAGCGTGTGGAGATCATCCGCGCCCTGCTGGGCGGCGCGCGGGTGCTGATTCTGGACGAGCCGACGAGCGTGCTGACCCCTCAGGAGGCGTCTGGCCTGTTCCGCGTGATGCGAGAGCTGAGGGCCGATGGGCGCAGCCTGATCTTCATCTCGCACAAGCTGGATGAGGTGCTGGACGTGGCGGACCGCGTGACGGTGCTGCGGCGCGGCAAGGTGGTGGGCGGCGTGCCCACGGCGGGCGCAACCCGTGAAAGTCTGGCCGAACTGATGGTGGGCCGGGGCGTGGACTTCACGCGCAAACGTGGTGCAGCTCCGGCGACGACAGAAGTGTTGCTGAACGTGCAGAATCTGACCGCCAACGGCTCACGCGGCTTGCCCGCCCTGCGCGGCGTCGGCTTCACACTGGGGCGCGGCGAGGTGCTGGGGGTGGCTGGAATCGCTGGAAACGGTCAAAGTGAACTGGTGGAGGTGCTGGCGGGGCTGCACCCGGCGCGCGGCACCGTCACACTGGACGGCCAGTCTCTGGGCGGCGGTGCGGCAGAGCGTTTTCAGGGCGGCGTGGCCCACATTCCCGAGGACCGCATCCACAGCGGCACCGTGCCCAGCATGACCGTGGCCGACAATCTGGCGTTGCGCGGCTATGACCGTTCACCCCTGGCGCGCGGGCTGGCCCGTGATCTGAAAGCCACCGACGAGCGGGCGCGGCAGGATGTTGAGCAGTACAGCGTTGCTACCCCCGGCATCCACACGCCCAGCCGCCTTCTCAGCGGAGGCAACATCCAGAAGCTGATCCTGGCCCGCGAGCTACACGGCAATCCCCGGCTGATCCTGGCGGTTCATCCCACCTATGGCCTGGACATCGGCGCAACCGATCAGGTCCACCGTGTGCTGCTGGAGCGCACCAATGAGGGCGCGGGCGTCCTGCTGGTCAGCGAGGATCTGGACGAACTTCTGAGCCTCTCGGACCGCATCGGCGTAATGGTGGGCGGCGAATTGCGCGGCCCCTTCCCGGTCTCGGAGGTCACGCGCGAGTCGCTGGGCCTGCTGATGGGCGGCGCGCATCCGCACAGCGTTCCGGGCGCGGATCAGGGGGTGGTGGCGTGAGGTTAGGGATGTTGACGGGTGGTGTTCAGAGGTGGGTCCCACGGTTTAACCCCTTCCCCCCTGCGGGGGACCTCCCCTTAGAAGGGAGGCAAGAGTTGCGGAATTGCCCGGCCACCGCCGCACTCCTGGCTCCCTTTAAGGGGAGCTGGCTGCGAAGCAGACTGAGGGGTTTTCGTGGGACCCACCCTGAAACCCTAACCCTCCTCATCTCTTCCATACAGGTGACCCCATGAGATTCGTCCCCCTCGCCGCGCCCTCCACCGCCCGCGCAAGTCTGGTCACGCTGGCCTCCGTCGCCGTGGCGCTGGCCCTGTGCGCGCTGATCTTCGTGTTCTACGGCGTCTCTCCCGCCGAGGTCTACTCCACCATGTTGCGCGGCACGCTGGGCGATTCCACCGGGCTGGCTGAAGTCGGGCGGCGCACCATTCCGCTGCTGCTAATCGGCGCGGGGCTGGCCATCGCTTTTCGCGCGCAGTTCTTCAACATCGGCGGTGAGGGTCAGCTCTTATTGGGCGCGGTCTTCGCGGCGGGCACAGCCTTGTTCGTCCCGCTGCCAGGGCCGGTCCTGCTGCCTGTCGTCTTCATCATGGGTGCGGTGGGCGGCGGCCTGTGGGCACTCATCGCCGCGCTGCTGCGCCGATTGAACGTCAACGAAATCCTGTCCACGCTGATGCTCAATTACATCGCCATCGCGCTGGTGACGTACCTGATCGCCGGGCCGTGGAAGGGCAAGGACGTTCGCGGCTACATCTACACCGATTCCTTTCCAGACGCGGCCAACCTGCCCGTCATTGCCGGAACGCAGGTGCATTGGCCCACGCTCGTTCTCGGTGTGGTGGTGGCGCTGGGCCTGCAATGGCTGCTGAGCCGCTCCACTTTCGGCTACGCCCTGCGCGTGGTGGGCGAGAATCCCGGCGCGGCGCGCTACGCGGGCATCAGCTCGGCACGCGTGATGACCGTGGTGGCCCTGATCACGGGCGGCGCGGCGGGTCTGGCCGGTGCGGGTGAGGTGGCCGGAATCCATCACCGTCTGCTGGAAGCCGGGCAGATCAGCCTGGGCTACGGCTTTACTGCGGTGATCGTGGCGTGGCTGGCGCGCGGCAATCCGGCGCTGTGCCTGATCACCGCCCCGGTCATGGGTATCATCCTGGCCGGGGGAGACCTCCTGAAAATCGACCTGAACATGCCCTTCCGCGTGGTGGACGTGTTTTCCGGTGTGATCCTGCTGTGCCTGATCGCCTCGGAAGTGTTCGTGCGAAACCGGGTGGTCTGGGGAGTGCGGGCGTGAGGGACCAAATGAAAAGAGCCTGTCTGGAGGCCCTGAATGGATAACATCGTCGTCGAAGCCCTGATCCGGGCGCTGTCAGTGGGCACGCCGCTGCTGCTGGCCTGCCTGGGTGCGATCATCAACGAGCGGGGCGGCGTGGTCAATCTGGGCGTGGAGGGCATGATGGCGGTGGGCGCACTGGCCGCCTTCGCGGTGGCCTCCAGCAGCCCGGACGCGAATTTATGGCTGGCGGTGGGCGCGTCCATGCTGGCGGGCGCGGCGCTGGCGTCTCTGCACGCGCTTGCCACCGTGACCCTGCGCGCCAATCAATTTGTCAGTGGACTGGCGTTGGCGCTGATCGGCACCGGGGCGGCGGGCCTGCTGGGCAAGAAATTCGAGGGGCTGCCGCTGTTCAACAAGGTCAACGACTGGAATTTGGGCGGCTTCGTCATCAACCCATTCACGGTGGCGGCATTGCTGCTGGCGGTGGTCATGGCCTTTTACCTCAATTCC
Organism: Deinococcus sp. AJ005; assembly: GCF_009017495.1. Taxonomy (NCBI): domain Bacteria; kingdom Thermotogati; phylum Deinococcota; class Deinococci; order Deinococcales; family Deinococcaceae; genus Deinococcus; species Deinococcus sp. AJ005. Next base: position 1,603,925 of record NZ_CP044990.1, read on the forward strand.
ACCCGTTCGGGGCTGACCCTGCGCTCGGTGGGCGAGAACCCGGCGGCGGCGGACGTGCTGGGCGTCAACGTGGGCGCGGTGAGAATCTGGGCGGTGCTGGCGGGCGGCTCGCTGTCGGGGCTGGCCGGGGCGTTTCTGGCGCTGTCGTACCGCGCGTCGTGGGCCGACAACATGACCGGGGGCCTGGGCTGGATTGCCGTGGCGCTGGTGATCTTCGTGGGCTGGCGTCCGCTACGCGCCGTGCTGGGGGCGCTGTTCTTTGGGTTCCTGTATTACCTGCAATTCCGCCTGCAAGGCAACAGTCCTGTGCCCACGGAGGTCTTCAACGCTATGCCCTTCGTGCTGGTGCTGGTGGTGCTGGCATTGGCCGGACTGCGCGGCCAGCAGGGCGACGCGCCCGCCGGGCTGGGACGGCCCTACGTGCGTGGCGAACGGTAAAACAGTGTTCCAGATGATGTCACCGGATAGCTTGTGATCCGGTGACGTCATTCGTTTGAGGGCAGCCTGCCCACAAACTTCCTGCTCAGCAAAAGTCATACTCAGGAGCTGCACCTGATACGGACTCCGAAAGGGGTTGAAGACGTCTGGAAATTAGCGGGGACTTGCAAAGCTGCGAAGCAGAGCGACGAGGAGAGAAACATCCCTCCGGGCGTGGAGTGTGGAGACCTACCCTTTCCCGATTTCTACCGCCTTATAAACGGAATCCGTATGGGTCCGTGGTCACGAAGACCGACTGTTCGGCGTAATGGGTGGACCCGTACACCGCGTCGAACTGCCGCCACCCGGCAGGGGCGATCACGAAACCTCGCCGGGTCAGGGCCGCGCGCTGTGCCGCGTTCGGAGAAGGAAAATTCAGGTCCAGGTTTTCCCTGAGCAGGCCGGGGTTGCTCAGGGCGCTGAGGTTGACTGGAAGCGTGGACGCCACTTCAGCGCCAGCAATAAGGGTCGTGCAACAGGACAGGGCCAGCGTCAGGCGACAGGGCACCATAATGTTCATTCCATACAGAACACGGCACACAGGACACACCGCAAGCCAGACGCACTGAATATTTTAAATGTCAGACATCTGATAACCTGTCGTATGCAGATTGTTCTTTTTGATCGTGGCCACTGGCATCGGCCCATGTATCTCCAGGCATTTGGGGCCGTTGGCCAGCCTCTGCGCGACAGCAGCGTCGCAGACGGTGATCTGGACCGACTGCTAAAAAGCCGTCCTGATCTCGTGATCCTGCTGGGGACCCCGCAGGACATGCTGCGCGACGTGCGAATGTCCGTCGAAGCTGGGGTGGCCGTGGCTGTTGAAAAACCCGTTGGTCGCAACACCGCCGAGTTGGAGCCCCTGGCCGAGCTGGCCCATCAGCGCGGCGCGTTCGTCAGCGTGGCGCAGCCCCATCTGCTGAATGAATTCTGGGACGTGTGCACGCCAGAGTCGGGCGGACCGCTCTCGCACCTGCGTTTCCGGCTGGTCAACGGCTCGCCGGAGCGGTACGCCGCGTGGGGGGTTCCCTGGGTCATGCAAACGGAAGTCGCGGGGGGCGGGGCTTTGCGGAATCTGGGCGTCCACGGCGTCAGCGCCTTCCTGAAGGCCACTATCGGTGAGGTGCAGATTCATTCCTGCGTCCTGAGCCGCAGGCTCTACCACACTGAAGCCGAGGAATATGCCGCCGTGACTCTGTCGGTAGGCGGGGTGATCGGGCAGATCGAGGTGGGCTACACCGCCGCCCTGGACGACGCCAGTGACTTTGAGCTGAGCGGCCACCGCCTTAACCTCAGCGTGCGTGACGACGGGCAGGCGCTAACCGTCTTTGATCGCCACTCCGGTCAGACCTGCGTACAGCCAGCCTTGCCCCTGGCCCGCCGCTATGAGCAGTTCGCCGCCGCCACGGTGCGGGCGCTGGAAGCTGGCGGTCCCGCTCCCCATTCCCTCACGGACCATCTGGCCGCCATGCGTGTGATTGACGCCTGTTACGCCCGCGCGGTCTGGGCGGACGCGTGAGGGTCGGCATTCTCGGCGCAGGATGGTGGGCCGAACAGCACGCGCAGGCCCTCGCCACGCTGGAGGGTTTTGCGGTCACGGGTGTCACCAGCGGCTCGCTGGAATCGGCCACCGCCTTCGCTGCCCAGTATGGTGGAAGCGCCTATCGGACCGCCGGGGAACTGCTGGTCGCCCCAGATGTCGACGCTGTGCTGATCACCGCGCCGCACGAGTATCACGCCCCGCTGGCCCTGCAAGCCATTGCCAGCGGAAAGCCGCTGCTGCTGGAAAAACCTGTCGCTACCAACGCTGAAGATACCCACGCTGTTCTCAATGCGGCGCGGGCAGTGGGTGTGCCCTGTCTCGTCGGTTTCACCAGCCACTATTTTCCAGGATTCAGCCGGGCCAAACAGATCATTGACAGTGGCGAGTTGGGCCGCCCCCTGAGCGGGCAGAGCGTGTTCCAGAAGCGCTGGATGGAGGCCAACCGCCGCGACTGGCACCTGAACCGTGAACGCGGCGGCGGCATGCTGTTGACCGCTGGCATTCACGCTCTGGACCGCCTGATGTGGCTGATGGACGCGCCCGTGCAGGCCGTGAGTGCGGTGATCGGCACCCATCTTCACGATCAGCAGGCCGACGATCTGGCGAGTCTGTTCCTGCGCTTTGCGGGCGGCGGCGCGGGGATGGTAGGCAGCTACGGCTACGCACAGGGCGGGCCGATCAACGCCACCACCATCCTGTGCGAGGCCGGCAGCTTGCGGGTCACGCCCGACAGTCTGGAGACCGGCCAGGAGGACCGCTGGACTGCTGTGCCGCTCATCCTCCCGGACAACCTGACGCTTGCCGCGCTGGCGCAGGAATGGCTGGAACTGCGTGCCTGGGCTGAATCTGGTCAGCTTCCCAGGGTCACACCGGAATTTGCAGGCTCTGTCATGGATGTCGTCTTCGCCGCCGAGGAGTCTGCCCGCCAGGAGCGTGAAATCAGGCTGAACCCATAAGCCAATAAAAAGAAGCCGACTGTTGAAGTAGTCGGCTCCTGCATCATCCTGCGGCTCAGTCCTTGATTTCCACTCCGTCGCCCTTCAGGGAGATGGAAAAGACCTTCGTGCTGGCCTCGCCGCCCTTCAGTTCACCGCCCACCAGAATGACCTCGTCGCCGCGCTGGATGCTGATGCCCGAAGCCTGGGCCTGCGGCAACTGACCTACCACGCTCCACTTGCCATCACGCAGCGCGTAGATGTCGCTGCGCCAGGTCTTGGTCAGACCCTGGTGGGCGTACTGCACACCGCTCTGGAACTTGGCGGTGCTGCCGGGGAAATTGGCCCCGCCGGCCACCAGCACAGCGCCCATGCTGGAACCGGTAAAGGCCCCGGCCACGCCCTCCTGCACCGCGCCGTCCGCTGCACTCGGCAGGTTGGGCACCTCACTCCAGGTCACGCCCCCGTCCTTTACGGTGGCGCGGCCCGCCTGGGCGGTACGCAGTCCGGGCTTGATCTCGCCGCTGACCACGGTCAGGATGTCGCCCTGAAGGCTGATGGCGGCCCCGGCGCGGCCCGTGAAGGGCGCGGTCCCCAGCGACTGCCAGGTGTTGGTGGCCGGGATGTAGCTCTGCACGTCCTTGCCGAAGAAGTAGTCCTGGGGGCGTCCGCTGAAGTACGCCAGGGCCACGGCGTCGCTGGCGGCCTTATCAGTTCCGGCGGCGGCAATGTCGCTGAAGTACCCGTTGAAGATGTTGCGGTTGACGCCGCCGAACAGCAGGATGCGGTCCCCTTGGGCCACTGCCGTGCCGCCGCCGATCTCCAGGGGGGCGCGGGTCTTCAGTTCCTGCCAAGTGTTGCTGGCTGGATCGTAGGCGTGAACCTGGTTAAAGACCGACGTGGTGGCCTCGGGTGTGGTCTTGCCCATGCCGCCGAACACGTACAGTTTGCCGTTGACCACGGCAGCGGATGCCTGATCGCGGGCTGGGCCAGGAAAGGCGGCCATCTCGGCCCAGCCTTTGGCTGAATCCGACAAGTTCAGGGCATAGAGCTTCTGGCCCGCCGTTCCCAGTCCGGCGTAGATGGTGGTGCCGATTAGGCCGCCCACACCGTTTTTGATGCCGGTGGGCAGGTCAGGGTAGGTCTGGGTCTGTGCGGCGGCGGTGGTGATCAGCAGTGCGGCAAGCAGGGTCACGGTCTTCATAGGGCCTCCAGAACGTGGAAAGAGTGGGGCGATGGACGCGAACACCATGTTGGGCCGGTCCTTAGATATCTGATATCTGACTTGTGGTGGCATGAACTGTACTTTGGGTGAGCGGAGGATGTCAAGTGCGTCTTTCCGATGAAAGACGGGATGGGCGAACTGTTGACAGAACCTCTACTGGGCGAGTAAGCTTTTCCTACCTATCAGATATCTGATGTCAGATTCACTCCAACGTTGAAGTGGCTTGGCATCGCCCACAGGAGGTTTAATGGCTGCCCGCATTCCCGCATACCGACAGGCCCAGACGGCCATCAAGCAGTACATTGAGGACCACCACCTGCAACCCGGCGATCCCCTGCCCTCCGAAGGTCAGCTTGCCAAGGACATGGGCATGAGCCGCCTGTCGCTGCGCGAAGGGGTCAAGACCCTGGAAGCCGTGGGGATTCTGGAGGCACGTCAGGGCGAGGGCATTTACGTCAAGGCGTTCACCTTCGACAGCATTTTCGAGAACCTGCCGTACTCGTTTGCCAGCGACGGCCAGTCGTTGCGCGATCTGCTTCAGGTCCGCACCGCGCTGGAAGAGGGACTGGTGGGCATGGTGACCAGCAAGGTCTGCCCCGAGCAGATCGCGGAGCTGGACGCCCTGGCTCAGCAGATGGTGCAAAAAGCCTGTGACGGACAGACTTTTGAAGACGAGGACCGCGAGTTTCACCTGACGCTGTACCGCCCGCTGAACAACCCCTTCCTCAACCGACTGGTCGAGCTGTTCTGGGAAGTGTTCCGCCGCCTGCACGGCAGCACGGGCGTGACCCACTGGAACCTGGAACAGACCGCGCAGGACCATGTCGCCATCGTCGCGGCGCTGCGGGCTGGCGAAGCAGAGCAGCTCACGCGGGCCATGCACGGCCACTTCCGGCAGATCAAGGAACGTCTTGATCCCCAGACTTCAGTTGATTCACAAACTCCAGTTCAACCCAAACCACGCCAACCGATCCAAAAGTAACGTTACTCCGTCCATTCGCCCCAATTCAGAAACAGGAGACCCACCATGATGAAACGTTCTTTGCTCGCCCTGACCTTTGCTCTCTGCACGCTGGGCAGCGCTTCCGCCGACAAGGTGATCACCGGAGCCTTCGATCAGGGACCCGGCGGCGCACCGGGGCAGTTCAATCCCCTGACCAACACGGCGGGCTTTACCTGGCTGAACAAGTACTTCTCAACGCTGGTACTGTACGATCCGGCTTTCAAGAAGATCAGCGGCGATCTGGCCTCCTCGTGGACTGTGGCCGACGGCGGCAAGAAGTACACCTTCGTGCTGCGCGACGGCGTCAAGTGGCACGACGGCCAGGCGTTTACTTCCGCCGACGTCAAGTTCAGCCTGAACCTCGCCAACAACCCGGATTCCGGCAGCGGCTTCGCGGCCAAGTTCGGCAACATCACCAACATCCAGACGCCCAACGCCCGCACGGTGGTCCTCACCCTGAGCAAGCCCAACGCCGCGCTGCTGGACGCCATGACCAACTTCATGATCCTGCCCGAGCATGCGTTGAACAAGATCGCGCCCAAGGACCTGCGCAACTCGGCATGGTGGCGCACCAACCCGGTGGGCACCGGGCCGTTCAAGTGGAACAAGCTGGTCCCCGATCAGTACGTGGAACTTGTCGCCAACCCTACCTACTTCCGGGGCAAGCCGAAGGTGGACCGGCTGGTGAACCGCTACTTCAAGGAGCAGGCGGCGGCAGTGGTGGCCCTCAAGAGCGGTGACATCGAATTTTCCTACCTAACGCTGGACGACACTAAGACCTTTAACGGCAATGCCGTCAAGATTCTCGACGGTTCCTCGCAGGTGGCCAATTACCTGGGCTTCAACAATGCCTCACCGCTGCTGAAAGACGTGCGGATCCGGCAGGCCATCTTGCTGGCGGTTGACCGTGCCACCATCGTCAAGCAGCTTTACGGCGGCGGCGCGGAAGTGGCCAACTGCCCAGTGACCAACAGCAAGTACGTGCCCAAGGGCATCAACGCCTACGCCTACAACCAGGATCAGGCCAGGCAACTGCTGAAGGCGGCAGGCTGGGACAGCGGCAAGTCGGTGGAAGTCATCACGTACTACTCCGATCAGCTCAGCAAGGACGTGCTGGTCACCCTGCAGCAGATGCTGGCGGGCGTGGGCTTCAAGATCGCGCCGCGTTTCGTGGACGTGCCCACCTACAACCAGATCACGGGCGGCAGCGACTTCACGATGGTCTACGCGGGCATCGGCAACGGCCCCGATCCCGACACGCTGTACCCCAGCATGCACTCGGATTTCATCCCGCCCAACGGCACCAACCGCATGAAGGTCAGCATTCCCGCGCTGAACAAGCTGTTTGAACAGGGCCAGGAAACCACCTTGGCGTCCACGCGGACCAAGGCGTACCAGGACATGTGCGCGCTGGTGAACAAGCAGCTCCCCTGGGACGTGCTGTGGAGTGCCAAGCGCTTCGGCGGCGTCAGCACCAAGCTGAGCAACTTCATCTGGACACCTGCGCCCGCCGGGGGCCGTTATGACGACAAGGCCTATCTCTGGGATACCAAGTAAGAGGGGATTGGAGGGGGCGGGTTCGCTGCTGAATTGCCCCCTCACCCCCCGCCGCTGCGCGGCTCCACCCTCTCCCACATGGGGAGAGGGGATACAGCGAGTCACGTGGCATATCACTGACTCGCGTTTCTCTTTCCACACCACAAAGGAGCTGCTGACCGTATGGGCCTGTACACCCTCCGCCGCCTGCTGATCAGTATTCCGCTGCTGCTGGTGATCAGCGCCGTGGTCTTCACGCTGCTGCAATTCACCCCTGGCGATCCGCTGGACGCCTACATTCCCCCCGATCAGGTCCTGAGTGCCGAGCAACGCCAGATTCTGAAGGTGGATCTGGGCCTGGACCAGTCCAAGCCGGTGCAGTACTTCAAGTGGCTGGGCCGCGCCGCGCAGGGCGATCTGGGCTACCGCATCAAGAACGGTCAGCCGGTGATCGAGGAATTGGGCCGCCGCCTGCCTCCCACACTCTTGCTGATGGGCCTGGGCATGACTGTGGGCGTGACCCTGGGGATCTTCTTCGGCATCGTCGCGGCGGTCAAGCGCTACACGCTGCTGGACAACACGCTGACCTTTTTGGCCTTCCTGGGGATCTCCACGCCTGCCTTCCTGGCCGGGTTGCTGGGCATGTACGTCTTCGCACTCAAACTCGGCTGGTTTCCTGCCGGGGGGTATCAAACGCCGGGGGACGGCGGCGCGCTGGACATCTTGCGGCACCTGATCCTGCCCGCCATGATCCTGTCGGTCACGTACATCGCCATCCTGATGCGCTACACCCGCTCCAGCATTCTGGAAGTGCTGTTTCAGGATTTCGTCCGTACCGCCTCGGCCAAGGGCGTGCCGTCTTACCGGGTGATCAGCAAGCACGTACTGCGCAACGCGTTGATTCCGGTGGTCACCGTGATCGGGGCCAATGTCGCCAACCTGATTGGCGGTGCGGTGTTCCTGGAGAGCATCTTCTCGTGGCCTGGCACTGGACAGTTGTACCTGGACGCCATCGACTCACGCGATTACCCGATGATCATGGGCACGACGCTGATGCTGGCGATCATCATTTTGCTGGCCAACCTGATCACGGACCTCATGTACGGGCTGATTGATCCCCGGATCAGGTACTCGTGAACGCGATTTTTGAGCCGAGCAAAATTGAGATGAGGAGGCTGAACCCATGACCGCCACCGCACCTGTCAAACCCGAGAAGGTTCGCGTCAAAACGCCGGGCAGCATGGCCCTCAAGCGCTTTCTGCGCCACCGGCTGGCCGTCGTCGGCCTGATTCTGCTGGGTGTCATCGTCCTGCTGGTGGTCTTTGGCCCACTCATCGCCCGCTTCGGCCCCGACGAGATTGACCTGCTCAACCGCAATCAGCCGCCCGGTGGGGCGCACTGGCTGGGCACCGATCCCACCGGGCGCGATATCTTCGCCCGCACCCTGTCCGCCGGGCGCGTATCGCTGATGGTGGGTCTGTTCAGCACGCTGATCTCGGTGGTGGTGGGCACCACGCTGGGCGCACTGGCCGGGTATTTCGGCGGCTGGGTGGACAACGTGATCATGCGCTTTGTGGACGTGGTGATGACCTTCCCCAGCATCGTGGTGCTGCTGACGCTGGCCGCCATCGTCGGCCCCGGCATCGACAAGACCATCATCATCATCGGGCTGCTGGGCTGGCCGCTGGCCGCGCGGCTGGTGCGCGCCAAGCTGCTTTCCGTGCGTGAGCTGGACTTCATCTCGGCGGCCACCGCGTTGGGAGCCAATGACCGCCGCATTCTGCTCAAGCACGCGCTGCCCAACGTGGTGGACGTGCTGGTGGTGTTCGTCAGCCTGGGCGTCGCCAGCGCCATCCTGACCGAGGCGGGCCTGAGCTTTCTGGGCCTGGGCGTGCAGCCCCCGCAGGCGAGCTGGGGCAACCTGCTGAGCAGCGCCCGCGAGATCAATATTCTGGAGGCTTACGTCTGGCAGTGGATGCCCGCCGGGCTGCTGATCATCCTGACCGTGCTGGCCACCAACTTTCTGGGCGACGGCCTGCGCGACGCGCTGGACCCCAAGGCCAAGCAGTAAGGCGGGGCCGCCCTCTCTCCCTCGGACCTGATCTGGCTCCAAAGGAGAGAGGGCAAAACGCCGCCCTTGAATTTCTCTGACAGCCCTCAATCATTCGCCCCACTCTCCTCCCGAGGTTCCCCATGACTACCGCTGACTTTCCCGCTAATCTGCACGGCATTATTCCCCCCGTCGTCACCCCGCTGACCCCTGACTTCCAGGTGGATGAGGCGTCCCTGCGCCGCGTGATCAAGCACCTGCTGGACGGCGGCGTGCATGGCCTTTTCCTGCTCGGCTCCACCAGCGAGGTGGTGTTTATGGACGCCCCACAACGCCGCGAGGTCTTGCGAATAGCCGTGGATGAGGTGGCCGGACGCGTGCCGCTGCTGGCAGGGGTAATTGACCCCACCACGGACCGCGTGATCAATCACGCCCGCGACGCCCGTGACGCCGGGGTGGATGGCCTGGTGGTCACTGCGCCGTTCTACGCCCGCACCAGCCAGACCGAGATCGTGGAACACTTCCGCGCGGTGCATGAGGCCGTGGGCTTGCCGATCATGGCCTACGACATCCCGGTGTGCGTGCAGGTCAAGCTGGAGCGCCCCACCCTGCGCCAGATGCGTCAGGAAGGGCTGATCGTGGGCCTCAAGGACAGCAGCGGCGACGACACCAACTTCCGCCTGCTGGCCCGCGAGTGCGCGGATGACCCTGAATTCCGCATGTTTACCGGCTCGGAACTGATGGTGGACACGGCGTTGATGGTGGGCGCACACGGCTGCGTGCCGGGACTGGGCAATGTCGATCCCGCCGCCTACGTGGCCCTTTACGACGCCGCACGCCGCGAGGACTGGCGCGAGGCCCGTCAGATTCAGGAACGCCTGATCCGGGTGTTCGCGGTGGCCTTGCAGGGCACGCCGCGCACCAGTGCCGGAGCGTCCGGCGTGGGCGGTTTCAAGGCGGCCATGCGCCTGCTGGGCCTGATCACGCACCACCACATGAACCGCCCGAACCTGCCCCTGAACGATCAGGAAATGGAACGGGTGCGGGCCATCCTGGAGGCCGAGGAGCTGCTGGTCCATGCCTGAACGTGGCTTATTTGACCAACTCAAGGGCGGCCTGATCGTCTCGTGTCAGGCCAACCCGGACTCGCCGCTGCGCGATTCGTACATCATCGGGCAACTGGCGCTGGCCGCCGAGCGGGGCGGCGCGGTGGGTCTGCGGATTCAGGGTTTTGAGGACATGGCGGCGGTGCGGGCCGTAACAAACCTGCCGATCATCGGCCTGACCAAGACGGACCGCGACGACACCGACGTCTACATCACCCCCACCGCCGCCGAGGGTGTGCGGCTGGCGGAACTGGGCGCGCAGATCGTGGCGTTTGACGCCACCTCCCGCCCCCGCCCCGAACCATTGGCCGAGATGTTCGCCGCTGTTCATGCGGCTGGCGGGCTGGTCATGGGCGACATCAGTACGCTGGACGAGGCGCGGGCCGCCTATGACCACGGCGCGGACATCGTCAGCACCACCCTGAGCGGCTACACCCCCCACAGCCGTCAGCTTGCCGGGGCGGACTGGGAATTGATGCGGGAGTTGCGCGACGCCGGACTGTCCTTCGCCGCCGAGGGCCGACTGAACAGCCCGGCGGACGCGGCGCAGGCTATGAGCCTGGGGGCAAGTTTTGTGGTGGTGGGTAGCGCGATCACCCGGCCAGACGTGATTACAGGGTGGTTCAGGCAGGCGCTGAAAACCTGACTGCCTATTGGCCGTATCTGGCCGGATTCTGAGCGTGGCGGGTTCAGAAGTTCAGTCATCTCTGCGCCTCACCCGCCTGCATGGACAGACCAGCCATGCGGCCCGGACCATTCCGACTCCCCCTGAGTTTTCCGGCTTTGTGTAGGTGTGCGGAGCGAGGGACACAACCTTCTCTGGCCAGGGAAAGTAGCCTCTCGCTTTTGCAGTTAAAGCATTTGTCCGAATTACTGCATCAGAAAAAGAGACTTCTGACGCTTCCATTCTCCCAAATGCTCCACAGAATTCACTCACTCCGTTCTGTCAAAAGTGAACATCTCTTTTGACAGATGCTCTAGGTCGTCAACTATTTGCGGAGCAGTGAGGCATGGAGGCCCAACTCGGGGGCGGTATAGGAGAGGTTATACAGATTCCGTTTGTTTCGTGCAGGAATCGGAGCTGTCCCGATTCCTCCACTCCACGTCCGGGGGGATGTTTTTCTTCTTCTCGCTCTCGTTATGAACAGCCTGTCGTCGCGGGATAGCAGCCCTATGGGGCTTGCTCCGCTGCTGACGCAGCTTTTCGGGACCCCTTCAGATTTCCAGGTGTTTACATTTCAATCGGAGTCCGTATAATTCGGACACGAATTCGAGCGGGACCCGCAGAGCTGCGCCGAAGAGGTTGGAATCAGGGCAAGTCAGTTTCCCGGATGTTTCCATCACCTCTCAGCCGGAGTCCTTACCAGCCGCGTCCTGGCCCTGAAGCTGCGCGCCCGTCTGTTCCCGCATTTCCTCCAGCGTGACGCCTGGCGCGAGTTGCACCAGCTTTAACCCACCTTCAGTCACGTCCAGCACGCCCAGATCGGTGATGATGCGGTCCACCACGCCCACGCCGGTCAATGGCAGGTTGCAAGCCTCCAGAATCTTGTGCGCGCCGCCCTTCGCGGTGTGTTCCATCAGCACGACCACGCGCTGTACCCCGGCCACCAGATCCATCGCGCCGCCCATGCCCTTGACCATCTTGCCGGGAATCATCCAGTTGGCCAGATCGCCATTCTGGCTGACCTGCATGGCCCCCAGAATGGCGAGGTTGACATGCCCGCCCCGGATCATGGCAAAAGAATCGGCGCTGGAAAAAAAGCTTGCCCCCGGCAGCGCCGTGACTGTCTGCTTGCCCGCGTTGATCAGGTCAGCGTCTACCTGATCGTCCGTGGGAAAGGGGCCGATGCCCAGCAGACCGTTTTCCGATTGCAGCATCACGGATACGCCGTTCGGGATGTGGTTGGCCACCAGCGTGGGCAGGCCGATGCCCAGGTTCACGTAAAAGCCGTCCTGCAATTCCTGGGCGGCGCGGGCCGCCATCTGGTCACGGTTCCAGGGCATCTTAAATCTCCTCTCCGGCGGTGGACGAGGCTGGAGCTGCTGAGACCCGGACCGTCCGCTGCTCAATGCGTTTCTCGGGTGTGGCGTTCAGCACAAGGCGCTGCACATAAATGCCCGGCGTGTCGATGCTGTCGGGATCGAGCTGGCCGACTTCCACGATTTCCTCCACCTCGGCCACCGTCACCCGCCCACACGTCGCCACCACCGGATTGAAGTTCTGCGCCGTCTTGCGGTAGACCAGATTGCCGCTCTTATCCGCCTTCCACGCCTTGACCAGACTGACATCCGCCACGATGCCGCGTTCCAGGATGTAGCGTTCGCCGTCAAACTCCTTCTCTTCCTTGCCCTCGGCCACCACCGTGCCCACGCCGGTCTTCGTGTAAAAGCCAGGAATGCCCGCCCCACCCGCGCGCATCCGTTCGGCCAGTGTGCCCTGCGGCGTGAATTCCAGCTCCAGCTCTCCAGCCAGATACTGGCGCTCGAATTCCTTGTTCTCACCGACGTAGCTGCTGACCATCTTGCGGATCTGCCGCGTTTCCAGCAGCAGGCCCAGACCGAAGCCGTCCACGCCCGCGTTGTTGCTCACGGCGGTCAGGTTTTTCGTGCCGCTGTCGCGCAGGGCGGCAATGAGGGCCTCGGGAATCCCGCACAGGCCAAAACCCCCCACCGCCACGGTCTGCCCGTCGGCCACCACATCTGCAAGCGCCTCGGCGGCGCTGGGAAACACTTTATTCATGTGCCGCCCAGTCTAGCGGCCCAGCGTTACGGCGGGGTCACGCGCTCCATAAAAAACTCCTCCGTGATCAGATCGCCCTGGCTCGTTTTTGACTCGACGATTTGGGTACTCACGTCAGGAATGACGTTTCGGATGGCGCTCCTGCTGTCCCAGGAGGTGGGGTTGGCCGTGGATTCGATCTGATTGCCAGTGGACTAGGCTCCACTCCTGACGGCTCCATAATGCTGGACGCAATTTGAGCAGCGCTACGGGCAAGCGGTTCTGGTATCCATTCAGGACATCCATGGGCCGCGCGGCCCGCGCCTACGTAAAGATGCTCCGGGGCAGGTACAGGCTGACCAGCCAGTTGGGAGCGTCCACGATCTCGCTGATCCGCAGGTCCGCTGCCACACTGCACAGCAGATAGGCTTCCTGCGGTGACAGGCCATACTCGCCAGTCATGAAATCCACCATTGAGCGGGTGGCGTCCTGTGCGGCGGCGTACAGGTCCGGGCCAATCCCAGTGGTGACCTGATAGCCCGCCCGATCAATGTGGCCTGTGACGGGGCCGGGTGTCGAGAAACGCGGCGTTTTCAGGTGTGCCGCTTTTTTCAGGGTGAAGCGCAGCGTCACGTGCATGGCCGATTCGATGGCGGTGCCGCAGACCTCGCCGTCACCCTGGGCCGCGTGGGTGTCGCCCACCGAGAACAGTGCGCCGGGTACAGCCACCGGCAGATACAGCGTGGACCCTGCCGTCAGGTCACGAATGTCCATGTTGCCGCCCACAGCCCGGGGCGGCACAATCGAGTGTGGCCCAGCCTCGGCGGGCGCGTTGCCGATGGTACCGGGGAAGGGCCGCACCGGCACCCGGATGCCCGGCAGGAACTCCGCCGAGGAGTCGCTGTACTGCCATAGCTTGAGGTACGGATCAGCGAATTCATCCGCCAGCAGGCCGAAGCCGGGAATGATGGCCGTCCAGCCGAAGCCCGAGGGCCGGAATTCCAGAATGTCGACCTGCAACGCGTCGCCCGGCTCCGCGCCGTGGACATAGACCGGGCCAGTTACCGGATTGATCTTCGAGAAGTCCAGCGCCGTCACATCTGAAGAGGTGGACTTTGGCGTGAACTGACCGCCGCCAGAGTCGATGACCTCGAATTCGATGGTCTCGCCGCTCTCGACTTCCAGCGCGGGGGGCAGGCTGTTGTCCCAGCCGTAATGGTGGTCGTGGATGGTGCATTTGGGTCTGTTTGTCACTGGAATCCTCCTCTTATACGAATTCCGCTTGATTCCTTAAACCTTCTGGAAAGCGCCGAAGATTTAATCCATACGCGGAACCCGTCTTCTTTCCCATTCGCGTCCGCTCGGATTTCAAGGTTTTTGCAAACCTTTCAATCGGAATCCGTATACTTTTACTTCTTGACCGAGAGCCGCTCGTAGTTGATGAAATGCGTTGGGTCGAGCAGGTCGTCCACGCCGCCCACCAGTCGGTCGGACTTCATGGTGTAGCGCACCTCGTGGAACACGGGCACCCACACCGCCTGCTTGTTCAGGGCCGCAAAGATGCTGGCGTACTCCTTGAGACGGGCGGCCTGCTGAGCGGGTGCCACCATGCGGTCGCCCTTCTCGGCACGGGCGTCCAGCGCCTTGTCACACACGAAAGGCCAGTTCCAACCGCCCTGCACCGCGCTCCGGCACGACAGGATCGGCCAGTAGAAGTCGCTGGGGTCCGGGTAATCCTGCGTCCAGGCCAGACCCCCTGACCAGACCATCGCCGCCGTTTTAGGCGTGCTGGCCGCGTCGATCACGCTGCTCTGGGCCAGGCTCTTGAGCTGCACCTTCACGCCAATCTGCGCCAGATCCTGCTGGATGCTCTGGGCGATGCGCGGGTTGGGGTCGGTGGAGGTGGTGTAAAGGGTTGTCTCGAAGCCGTTTTTGAATCCGGCTGCTGCGAGCAGCGTCTTGGCCTTGGCCGGATCGTAGGCGTAGCCCTTCTCGGTCTTGTCGTAGCCGGGCATCAGCGGCGGCAGGACACCCCTGGCCACCACGCCACGCCCGTTGATGATCCGCAGAATCTTGGTCTTGTCGATGGCCATGTTGATGGCCTGCCGCACCCGCACGTCCTTCAGCGGCCCCACGCCCGTGTTCAGGCTGAGATACGTCGTGTTCACTGACGTCTTGGAAAACACGTTGGCCTTGAGCTTGGGATCGCGCGTCACCTGCAAGAACTGGGCGGGCGGAATGCCGTCGCCGAGCAGGTCGATCTCGCCGCGCTGAAGGCTGAGGTAGGCGACGCTGGGGTCCAGCCCCACCTTGACCGTGACCCCGTCCAGATACGGCATGTCCGCCATGAAGTAGTTCGGGTTGCGCTCGAACTGAAGCTGCTGGCCGCTGACCCAGGATTTCAGCTTGAACGGCCCGGTGCCGACGGGTTGATGCCCGAAGTCCTCTCCGGCCTTGGCCACAGCCTCTTTAGGCACGATGAACGCGAAATTCATGGCCATGATGTTGAGGAAGGCGGCGTTGGGGGCGTTCAGCGTGATCTTGACCTTGTCGGGGGCCAGCACCGCAATGCCTGAAACGGCCTTGGCCTTGCCGTCCACGAACGCCTGCGCGCCTGCGATGTCGGTGTAAAAGCTCTGGCCCGGACTCTTGGTCTTGGGATCAAGCACCCGTTCCAAGCTGTACTTCACGTCGTCGGCAGTCATGACCCGGCCATTGTGGAACTTCACGCCTTTTCGCAGGGTGAAAGTGTAGGTCTTGCCGTCCTTGGAAACGTCGGGCATTTTGGCGGCCAGACGCGGTGTCAGCGTGGTTCCGCCGGAGGTGTAATCCAGCAGGGCGTCGAAGACCATCTTCTCCATCGGCCAGTTCTGGTAGTCGTAACCGACGGCGGGGTCCAAGGTGGTCACGTCGTCCTTGTACGAGACCGTGATACTGCCGCCCTGCTGAGGCGCGGCGTGGGCAGTTCCGAGAAGCAACGTCAGGCCGAGCAGTGTCCGTCCGGTGAATCTTTTCATGGCTCTCCTTTCCAGCAAAAGAACGTGCAGCACTAGAATTTCCAGCACAACATCACGAGTAGCGAATCCGGGGATCAAGGGCGAGCTGAACGAGATCGGCGAGCAGATTGGCCAGGGTAATCACCACCGCACTGAAGATCACCACCCCCACGATGACCGGAATATCCACCACCCGGATGGCGTCCCAGACCAGTCGGCCCAGGCCAGGCCAGCCGAAGACGCTCTCCACCACCACCACCCCGCCCATGAAGACGCCGATGTCCAGGCCAATCATGCTGATGATGGGTGGGGCGGCGTTCCGCAGCGCGTGGCGCACCACCACCCGGCTCTGCGACAGCCCCTTGGCGCGGGCGGTGCGCACGTAGTCGCGCGCCAGCACTTCCAGCAGGCTGGAGCGGATGACACGGGCGTACCACCCGGCCCCGCCCAGGCCCAGCGTCAGGGCGGGTAGAAACAGGTGCGAGAGGCCGCCGTAGCCGCCCAGCGGAAAAAGATTCAGCCCGTAAGCCAGCAGATAGACCAGACTCAGGCCCAGCCAGAACTGCGGTGCAGACGCCCCCAGGAAGGCGAACCCCATCACCAGCCGGTCCGGCCAGCGCCCACGTTTCAGCGCCGCCCAGATGCCCAGCGGCAGCCCCATCAGCAGTTCCAGCGCCACGGCCCCCAGCATGAGCTGGAACGTGGGCCACACCCGCGAGGCGATCAGCGGGCGCACCGCTGTCTGCTGCTTGTAGGAGCGTCCCAGATCCCCTTGAAGCAGATGGGTCAGGTACAGCGCGTACTGCGCGACGAAGGGCCGGTCCAGTCCCAGTTCCCGCCGGATACTGTCGACTGTCTGCACGCTGGCACTCGGCCCGGCCACCAGCCGGGCCGGGTCGGCGGGCAGCAGGAAGATCAGGCTAAAAGTGAAGACCGAGGCGACTAACAGCACGCCGAGGCTCTGCAAGACCCGCGACACCGTGAAGGTCAGCATCAGTTCGCTCCGTTGGGGTCAAGGGCGTCGCGCAGGCCCTCGCCCAGCAGATTGAAACCCAATGAAGTAACCAGAATGGCCGCGCCGGGAAACAGCACCAGCCACGGCGCGGTGGTCAGGTAACTCTGCGATTCGTTGATAATGCCGCCCCAACTGGGGGTCGGCGGTTGCACCCCTACACCCAGAAAGGACAGGGTGGCTTCCAGCAGCACGGTGGTGCCGATGCCCAGCGAACCCCACACCAGCGCGGTAGGCAGCAGGTGGGGCACGATGTGCCGGCGCAGGATGCGGCTGCCGGAGGCCCCGACGGCCTGGGCGGCCTCCACGAACTCGCGCTCACGCAGCGAGATCACCTGGGCATAGATCACCCGCGCCACCGCCACCCAGTTGAGCAGCGCGATCACCAGCGTCACGATCCACAGGCTGGGCCGCAACACCGCCGTGAGCGCAATGGCAAGAAGCAAAACCGGAAAGGCCATCATCACGTCGGTGAAACGCATGATCAGCGTGCCGATCAATCCGCGTCCCATTCCCCCCAGCGCCCCCAGCAACACGCCGATAACAACGGCAATGCCGTTGGCGACGATGCCCACCAGGAGCGAGGCCCGCGCCCCCCACAGCAGCCGCGAAAGCAGATCCCGTCCCAGCAGATCAGTTCCGAGCAGAAAGGCCGTTCCTGGCGGCTGGGGTGCCCCTTCCAGTGAGATGCCGTCCGGGAACTGAAAGTTAGGATCGTGTGGCGCGATCCAGGGGGCCAGCAACGCGGCCAGAATGATCAGACTGCACAGGACCAGGCCCAGCAGGGCGGCCTTGTCGCGGGAGAAGCGTCTCCAGGCCACTGAACGCGGCTTTGGAGCGCGGGCTGCTGGGGCAGTCGGCAGTGCAGTCAAGTTTGCCCCAATAAGCTGGTGCCGTGGGAAGTTCGCCCGCTATAGACGGGCGCGCAGGACTGGACAAAGGACGGACAAGCTGACATGACGGATGGGCACAGAAAACGTCGTGGTGGGGCCAGATCCAGGAATGTGGCGGGATGCACTCTGGGAAGATACTCCTCCGACAACCGAAAGGGGTGAAGAAGCGCGCCAGACCGTCAATTCGGGCCATGCTGTCTGAATCCCGCGAACAGGGATACACCCCCCTGCACCTGATGCACGACAGCCTGTCCGAGCTGTTGCGGCGCAGCATTTTCCAGGTATAGCTCAACCAGATGACGCTCAGTCCCCAACAGTTTTAGAGGGTGCTTGAAATCTGTCGTCCAGCAAGTGAGAACAGGGAGCGTCTCCCACTGCCCTGAAATCGCTGAGTCACTGCTTGGCTTGTCACTTCTCCCGATACCGCAAAAATCACGTAGAACTGCTCGCCCTGGCGTTGATCGGAGCCAGAGACGTTCGCCACGTGGCACTGGCCGAGTGCTTCCCCGGCAACGCTCAAACGGCTTCTCTCATCCGACAGATCAAGTGCTTCTTTCACCAGCATCTGCTGTGTCCTTTGGAAGTTGCGCGTCTGGTTCTGGTGTTGCTCCCTGATGTGACACGGCAGGAATTCACCCTTGACCGCGCCTTCTTGGGCAGAACAGACTATCGTCGTGAGATGGCACCCGTATGGGGCTACTCCTCCACATGAGGACGCTTGCCCGCAACTGGGAATCGGGGAAGACCGCTGTGAACGCGCTGCATAGAGGTAACAGTGGGACGAGTACCCGCCTAGCCTTGCTGGACGAGGCGCTGTTGCTGTTGGACTGCGGCGAGGTTGCCACGATCTACGCAGCCCGGGAATTTATTGGCCAGGCGTGGATTCAGGGATTGGCCGAACGAGATCTGCTCATCACCGTCCGGCTCTGCGTCGATATTCGCATTGAAGACCTGCCAGCGGGCGATTAGGCTGATCGGCCTGCGGTCCGGAAAGAAGGCGATGCTGCTCAACGGTGTGGAGGTAGTCTTCGGCACTGACCGGGCGGCGCGGGGCAGGCCAGTGGATCAGGGTCAGTCCACGGCGTCCAGCCCCAGCTCTCTACGGTCTACCGATGAACGTCGCCACAGACCCAGATAGATCAGGGATTCCCCTGATCGTGGCGAGCAACGCCACCGCCGCCCGTTGCATTCTGAAGGGGGACCGCCAGCGCTGGGAGATCGAATGTCTGTTCAGGGCGCTCAAAACCAAGGGCTTTCGGTTGGAAAACACCTATACGACGCTCCCCGGTCATGTGACGCGGCTGCTCTGTCTGCTGACCCTGGCGTATGTGTGGAGCGTTTTGGTCGGCATCGACCAGGACATAACCCTTAAAAGCCATGGACGACGGGCATGGAGTGTCGTGACTCTGGGCCTCCGGTCGCTCGTTTGGGCGTCTTCCCGTCAGGTCGGGGCTTCGGTAGATGAACTGCTCCACCTCATTGGACTCTGGACGCTGCACCAGACGGCGGGCGCGGAAAGTGTTGGATACTGAGGTCCTACTGACCCCCACGCCTAGTAAACTGCACTCCAGATGCGTAAGTTCATGGCCTTTGGCGACGTACACGCCGATTTTGAGACATTGTGGTCCGCCCTGCGCGCCGCGAGTTGCGTGGACGGCGCGTTCCTGCCGACGCCCCCGGTGCAGGCCGGACTGTTCCAGGTGGTGATCATCGGTGATCTGGTCCATCCCAAGAACGAGCGCGAGTATGCTCGGCTGACCGGCCTGCCGCGCTTCGATATGTATGACCCGGAACATCTGCTGGTGGCCGCCCGCAATCAGGCGGCGCAACTGGACCTTCTGCGGGCCTATCAGGCTGCCGCGCCGCACTCGGTCCATATCCTGCTGGGCAACCACGACGACGCGGTACTGAACGGTAGCTTCACGCTGGGGACCAGCGGCGGCCTGGTGCATCTTGAATTCGATCCTGAGCGCGGCGGCGTCCTGCTGCCAGAGCACCTGCGAGCCTGGATCGCTCAGTTTCCCCGCGAACTGCGGGTGGGGGCGGTCCAGTTCTCTCACGTCTCGCCGCTGCCCGCCCATACGCATTACGACGACCTGTTCTATGCGGATCGGAGCACCAAGCACTGGTTCCGTGACACGCCGGAATACGTGGAGATGGCGGGTCTGGACTTCGGGGTCTACGGCCACACGCAGGTCGATGACGGCATCCTGCTGGACCAGGACCACCGTTTTGCCATGATCGATGCGCTGCACGCCCGCGAGTACCTGGAACTGATGCTTGGTGACTCCGGTGACGGAACACTTCAGGCGGTGCGGGCCGTTCCCTTCTGAGCCGGCCCCGGCTGAAATCTGCCCGCAGGGCTGCTGTGCTTGTTGACAAGTTCCCAGAGCGCGGCTATCCTTAACCCCGCTGCTTTTCGCGGGCAGCACAATGACAATCAAGCACCAGAAAAAGTATTGGTCCGGTAGTGTAGCGGTTAGCATATCTGCCTGTCACGCAGAAGGTCGCGGGTTCAAATCCCGTCCGGACCGCCACTGTTTTCTCTCCTGTAGGGAAAGCAAGGCTGGATAGCTCAGCTGGTAGAGCAAACGATTGAAAATCGTTGGGTCGCCGGTTCAAGTCCGGCTCTGGCCACCAAGTTTAAACCTCGTCTTCGGGCGGGGTTTTTTCATTATTCGAGCTTATGCTTCCCGATTCACGATGTGCCGCACTGTTCCGTCGTCCCCGTCCAGCAACTCCCCAACGATCAGCGGGTAGACGGGGCGGGATTCAATTTCGGCCAGCGGAATCCACTCGCAGATCACGTCGTTGTTGTCCAGGACGCTGAATGAATCGCCCGGCAGTTCGGGCGGTGCGTCCATGCGGAAATAAAAGCCGATCTCATGCTGACGCCCGTGCGCTGGGCCAAAGAAGCTTGCCACGATGCCCAGCAGGCGCAACTCGCCGGACGTTGTTCCTGTTTCCTCGCGTCAATCCCGCTCGGCGCAACTGTGGGCGTCTTCATCCGTGGCGAGTGCGCCGCCGGGCAGATACCAGAAGCCGATGCCGCGTTCGGTGTTTGCCAGCAGCATCCCGTCCCGCACGCAGACAATCGCCACCCGCACGCTGAATTTCAGACCGCCCAGCGGAATACGGATGTCGGTCACGCGTCTGCTCTGGCCAGTTCCGCCTCGGCGCGCACGCTGGGGTCTGCGTCACCTTTCAAGCTGTCGCGCAGAGCGGGGGAGAGGTCCGCACGGCCAGCCACGGCCAGCCGCACCCCGGCGTCTGAATCCTCGCCCAGCGCCTGAAGCAACTCGGGCGGGAGGTCTTGATGGGCAGCAGCGGCCCGGCGCACCCCGACATTTGCGTCCTGGGCCAGCGTTGCCAGTGTGTTTGCACCCGGCGCAGCGGCATAAGCCACCGCACGCCGCACTTCCGCATTCTTATCTGTCGCCAGCCGTGCCAGCCGCTGCGGTCCCAGATCAGGCCGCACCGCCAGGATGGTGCGGATGGTGGGATCGGCGTCGGCCAGCAGCACATCCAGCACACTGGCGGGCAGGGGATCGGCACTCGCCACATGCAGGCGGATGTCCTGTTCCGGGGCGCGGGCCAGCGCCAGGATCGCACCCTCGGGCAGATCGTCACGCTCCAGCACGGCGCGGCGCACGGATTCCGCCTCATCGTGTGCCAGCTTTTCCAGAACGGCGGGTGTGGCGTCCGGGCGGCGGGCCAGTGCGGCGCGCACATCCGGGTCTGCATCAGTTTCGGCCTTGAACAGCCACGCGGCAGGCACGCTCCAGGCTTGCAGCGCCGCCGCGCGGACGGGGGCTTCATCACTACTCGCCAGCCATTCACGCACGTTATGCGGCAGATCTACCCGGCGTGCCAGGGTGGCCAGCACGTCCGTATCTCCGTCCGCCGCCAGAGTCAGCATGCAGTCCAGCGGCAGGTCCAGACGGCGGGTAATACTGGCGCGCACCAGACCGTGGCCGTCCTGCACCAGCGTCCGCATCACGTCGCCGGGCAGATCAGGGCGCGCAGCCACGGCCTTTCTCACGTCGTAATCATCGTCGGCGGCCAGTTGGCGGGTCAGCAGAGGCGAGAGTTCGGCACGCCTCGCCACCGCCTCTCTGATCTGCCAGCCCGCGTCTCCGGCCAGCGCCGCCACCCGCACCTCGCTCAACTGTGGGCGCGAGGCCAGCGCCGTCCGCACGCTGTAGTCCTCGTGGCGCAGGGCAGCGTCCAGCACCCATTCAGGAACGGTGTGCAGGGATAGCAACGCCGCCACCCCCTCTCCCGGAAACACATTCAGAAAGCCGGGACGCGCCAGCCGTAGCAGCGGCAGTCCCGGATTGTCCATCACGTCCTGTGGGTAGGCGGCAGCCAGCGCGCCCAGCACCTCCAGTGGCGCGTTGGGATGCCGCGCCACCCGTGCGCGTACCCGCGCGTCCGGGTGGGCGCTGAGGCCCGACAGCACAGACGCCGTGGCGCGGGGGTGCGCCGCTGCCTCCAGCGCGCCGTCTGGCCCCAGGGCGGTCAGCGTGCGCGGATCAAGTTCAGAGGAGGTCATGGGGGACAGGATAGGGGTCAGGCGATCCGAGGCTCAGGGAAACGGCGCGGTCAATGAGCTGGCGGGCGATGCTGAAGGGTGCTGGAAGGGTGGGCAAATTGGAAACAGAGAACCATTGGGCATCCTCAATCTCCTCCGGCTGTAACACGATCTTGCCGCCGTCGTACTCGGCGTCAAAGCCGATCATCAGCGAGTGAGGGAAGGGCCAGGGCTGACTCAGGACGTAACGGAGGTTCCTGATCTTCACGCCCACTTCCTCCAACACCTCGCGTGCGGCGGCGGCTTCCAGTGTTTCGGAAGGCTGCACGAAGCCTGCCAGCGCGGAGAACATGTCGGGGGGGAAATTGGGGCCGCGCGCCAGCAGCAGCTCCGTGTGTGCGCCCGCGCCGCGCTGGATCAGCACCATCGCCACCGGGGCCACGCGTGGGTAGACGCTCAGGCCGCACTCCGGGCAGGCTTTGGCGTACTCGTATCCCGTGAAGGCCAGCGGCGTGGCGCAGTGCCCGCAGAACCCGTGTGTGCGGTCAAACTCCACCACCTGCGTGGCAAATCCGGCCAGCCCGAACATATTCTCGCTCAGGCGGCCAAACAATGAACGCAAGGGCGATAGGGCATATCCAGCGGGAACTTCGCCTGCCAGTTGTGCGGTAGCGTAAGCCTGACCGTCCAACTGGCCCAGCGAGTTGGTCAGCTCAAGTGCAAAATCCTCCGCACGGCCCACTGGCAACGTATCGTCCTCCCGCAGCAGCAGGCGGCCCTTCTGGAAGATGAACCAGTGGGCCTCGCCCTGCGGCACGCCCGATTGAATTTCAAGGTTTGTGGGACGCGAAACCATTACCCTTCCTCCAGCCGCAAGACCTCGCCAAAGGGAAAACCCTCGTCCTCCAGTCCGCCCGGCGGGACCACCCACAGCGTCGGCATGCGCGGGGCCGTCTCGGGGAAATCGCCGTAACCGTCGGTCAAGTAGATCAGCACGTCCGGCTCATGGTCATCCAGCAGGGCAAAAATGGGCCGGAAGTCTGTACCGCCGCCCCCCTGTGGCGGGGGAATATCGCTGCCAGGGGTCAGTTCGTGCGGCCCATACGCTTCGGTGTCGGCGTAGTAGAGGGTGGCCCGGACGTGCGGATACGCGCCCAGCACGCCCTGAACCTCGCTCACCAGCGCTTTGACCGCCTCGTCGTCCACGCTGCCGGAGGTGTCCACGGCGATCAGCGCGGTCAGGCTCTCGTCGTCCAGCGCCTCCAGATACAACCCCCGTCCCACGAAGCGGCGGTCAAAGCCTCCAAAATCCACCGGAGTCCGCGCCAGAAAGCGCCACAGGTGCGCCCGCCAGTCCAGCCGTGCCGGGGCCAGCCGCGCCAGTTCACGGTGCGCGCCCAGCGGATCGTCGCCCTGGCCGCCGCTCATGGCATCCATGCTGCGGGCCTTGGCCATTGCCTGCTGCCACTGCTTGGCGGCACTGGAGGGGTTTTTGCCGTTCTTCGGCGGTGCGTCGCTGGGGGGACCGTCTAGCAAGTCGTCCGCGCCCTCGTCTCCCTCGCCTTCTTCCTCGCCCTCGGCCATTAGCGCGGTGTAGACCTCCTCCACGCTCAGCTTTTCCAGGTGGTCATCGCGGCGGGAAGTTGGTGGCGTGGGTAGGCCCGCCGCCTCCACCATGCCGTTCACGATCAGATCGGCGGATTTGTTCCAGCGCTTCTTCTCGCGCGGGCCACGGCGGTCCACATGCGACAGCGCGGCGTGCAGAACTTCATGCAGCAGCAGCCCGTCCAGCACGTCGGAGGGCAACGAGGCCGCGACTTCGGGATTCACGTACACCCGTTCGCCATCCGTTCCCGCCGCCGCGACTTCCTTTGACGGCACAAATTCCGCGTGCAGCAGCAGCGTGGCGAAAAATGCCGACTTGCCCCGAATGCGGAGGCGTGAGCCGGAGATTAGGTGCTGGAAGTCGGGGGTCATTGCGCCGCCGTCAACCCTTGACCATCCACCTACATCCCCTCCGACATCGCCAGCGTGCCTTCCACCAGCGCGGCCAGCCGCTCGTCGCGGGCCACCAGTGCGGCCAGATCGCCCAGTTGCCCGATGGCCTGGAACTTGCTGACGAGGGTGGCGACATACAGTTGCAGCCACTCCGGCCCGGCGCTGTCGGCCAGCCAGATAAAGGCGTGGTAGGCGGCGTCGGCGGTGGCGGCGCGGGCGGCCAGCCCCACCACGGCGGCGTAGCGCACGCTGGGTTCGTCCGGTAGCTTCAGGCCACTGCCCCGGCCTTCCAGCACGATGCCCAGATCCGGCAGTTGCTCGTACAGCCGCACGAAGGCACTGAACTCTGCCCCCGATGCCTCGCCAATCGCGGGGGCCACGTCCAGCCCGGCGCGGTGCAACGCGCTCGCCATTTCCCAGGCACGCGGGCTGGGCCACGCGGGCTGCTGGGGGTCCAAGCGGTGCAGCAGTTCTGGGCGGAAGGTCAGGAAGGCGATGATGTGTTCATGCAAACTGCGGCCCAGCGCGTAACTGCGCCATGAATCAAAGTCGGGCCGCACGGTCAGGTGTAGAAATCGGTTCGCCAGCGGTGCGGGCATGTCAAACACACTGGCGCGGTCTTCCTTGCGGTTGCCTGCGGCCCACACGAACCAGCCGTCGGGCAGGACGTAACTGCCCACCCGGCGGTCCAGAATCAGTTGCTGCGCCATGCCCTGCATGGTGGGTGGGGCCATGTTCACTTCGTCCAGAAAGAGGATTCCGTGGCCGCCGCGTGGCAGGAATTCGGGTGGATACCACTTGCTCACACCGCCGCCCTGGCCGTCCGCTTCCGGCACGGGCAGGCCGCGCAGGTCGGTGGGGGCCAGTTGGGACAGGCGCACATCCACGAAATCCAGCCCGCGCTCACGGGCCACCTGCGCCACTACCGCGCTCTTGCCGATGCCGGGCGGACCCCAGATCATGGTGGACAGTTTGAGTTCGCCCGTGATTAAAGCGGACAGGTAGGTCTGAAGTTCATTGGCAGTGAGGGACAAGGCAAAAGCTCCTTTGAGGGTGTGAGGGAAAGGACGATCAGGGTTCAGAGGCTAGCGTGCCTGACGGGATTGCAATGGTGCGATCAGCAAGGTCTGTGACTGTCTGGCTCAGGTTGGGGCGTGGGCTGTGAAGGTCTCCCGTTCGTGTCACACGCGGTGCAGACATTCGCCGTCCCACCCGGCAGACCCTGGCCGACTTGAACCCGGTTCAATTTCCCTGCGCGCCGGGTCTGCTCGTGCACCTCGCGCCTCACGTTGCACCACCCTTCTAAACTGTCCGTATGCGTTTTCTGACCTACCGCGATCTGGATTCGGGCCGTGTCAAGAAGCAGCTCAGGAAGGTGCAAGAGGCCATTGAGCGCGACGACTTCAAAACGCCGGATGTTAAGAAGCTGGCGCAGGGCAACTACTACCGCGCCCGGCTGGACGACACCAACCGCCTGCTGCTGACCTTTGTCAAGCACGGGCCGGAAACAGTGTGTCTGGCACTGGAAGTGATCCACCAGCACGCCTATGAGAAGTCGCGTTTCCTGCGTGGGGCGCGGATTGACGAGGCCAGATTGCCCGATCTGTCCCGTGAGACTGCGGAGGCCGAGGCCCAGCCGCTGCGGTATCTGCACCCCACCCGCAGCGAGTTTCACCTGCTGGACAAGGTGATTTCCTTTGACGACACCCAGGACGAGGTCTACCGCACCCCGGCCCCGGTCATCCTGGTGGGTTCGGCGGGCAGCGGCAAGACGGCCCTAACGCTGCAAAAGCTGCGCGAGTTGCCGGGGCAGGTGCTGTACGTGACCCTCTCGCCGTATCTGGCCCAGAGTGCGGCAGGCCTGTACGCCGCCCACGGCTTTGAAAACGAGGCCCAGGACGTGCAGTTCCTGTCGTTCCGCGAGTATCTGGACACCATCCGGGTTCCGCCGGGGCGCGAGGTCACGTTTGAGGACTTCCGGGGCTGGTTTGCGCGCCAGCCCGGCTTGAAATTCACCGATGCACACCAACTGTTTGAAGAATTCAGAGGCGTGCTGAGCAGTTCCCCCAATGGCCCGCTGGGGCGTGAGGCTTACCTGGGCCTGGGCATCCGGCAATCCATCTACGACGCTGAACACCGCCCGCTGGTGCATGAGCTGTTCGGCAAGTACCTGAACTGGCTCTCTGAGAGCCGACTCTACGACTCCAGCATCGTGGCTTCGGGCTATCTCAAATCGGTCACGCCGGACCATGACTTCGTGGTGGTGGACGAGGTGCAGGACCTGACGGCAGCGCAACTGGCGCTGATTCTGGCCTCGCTGAAGGTGCCGGGGCAATTCCTGCTGTGCGGCGACAGCAACCAGATCGTGCATCCCAATTTCTTCTCGTGGGCGGCGGTCAAAACACTGCTGTGGAAAGACCCCGATCTGGCCGAGCGGCAGGCCATCAACGTGCTGCGGGCCAATTTCCGCAATGCCTCGCAGGTGACGCGGGTGGCCAACGATCTCCTTAAAATCAAGCACGCCCGCTTCGGCAGCGTGGACCGCGAGAGCAATTTTCTGGTGCATGCGGTGGCTGACGATCCCGGCAGCGTGATCTTTTTGCCCGACGACGCCCGCGTGAAAAGGCATCTGGACGAGCAGACGCGCGGCAGCACCGATTATGCCGTGCTGGTGCTGCGCGACGAGGACAAGGCCGAGGCTAGGAAGTCCTTTGGCACACCGCTGGTGTTCAGCGTGCAGGAGGCCAAGGGGCTGGAATACCCCAACATCATCCTGAGCAATTTCATCAGTTCCCAGCGGGCCACCTACAGCGAGATCGTGGAGGGCGTGACCGCCGAAGACCTCCAGAAAGAGGACCTGAAATACAGCCGCGCGAAGGATAAATCCGACAAGTCGCTGGAAATCTACAAGTTCTATGTTAATGCGCTGTATGTGGCCGTGACCCGCGCCGTCAACCGCGTGATCCTGGTGGAAAGCGATACCCGTCACCCGCTGCTGGGGCTGCTGGGCGTGACGCTGGGCAACGAGGCCGAGCAACTGGGGGTCAAGCAGGCCAGCCGCGACGACTGGGAGCGCGAGGCCCGCAAGCTGGAATTGCAGGGCAAGAAGGAGCAGGCCGGGGATATTCGCCGCCGCATCCTGAAGCAGCAGGACGTCCCGTGGGAGGTCTGGACACCCGAGGCTCTGCGCCGCATGGAAGCTGAGGTCCGCGCAAATCCGGGCGATCCCAAACTGGCCCGCAATTTGCTGGATTACGCGCTGCTCAACCGCAGTGAAACCCTGCTCTCCGAGATGAGGGATCTCAAGATCAAACCCGCGCAGTCGTACCTCCGCAACAACGATAAGGACCGCCGGATTCAGCGTCAGGCCGTGCTGGACAAGCACCGCAAGGCGT
Organism: Deinococcus sp. AJ005; assembly: GCF_009017495.1. Classification (NCBI taxonomy): domain Bacteria; kingdom Thermotogati; phylum Deinococcota; class Deinococci; order Deinococcales; family Deinococcaceae; genus Deinococcus; species Deinococcus sp. AJ005. The sequence continues at coordinate 1,631,347 of NZ_CP044990.1, forward strand.
TCGCGGATCCCAACCTGCGCTCCGTGCTGGGCGACGCCGACAAATACGGCGTGGACTACCGCACCCCCGAGAACTTGACCCCACTGATGCTGGCGGTGCTGGCGAGAAATTTGCCTCTGATAGACGCCCTGCTGCAACGCGGCGCGGACGTGACCCAGACCGATCTGTTTGGACGCACGCCACATATGCTGGCGCTGGAAACGGCCATGCAGGACGCCGACTACGCCCGTCTCTGGCTTGGGCCGATCTATGAACGGGTGCGGCACGGTGCGCTGGACGTGCTGGTGGGAGACCGTCTGGTGCGTCTGGGTCACGAGGGCGCGGAGTTTTATTTTCTGAGCGTGATGCTGGGTCTGTTTCCCGGCTTTGCCTCCGCGTTGCACCACCCGGATCTCACTCCCGCCGCACTGCGCCAGAGAAGTGACGGGTTCAATGTGGCCGCCCTGCGAACCCATCTGGAGCATTTCCCCTTCACTGTTTTGCGCGAGGCCCGCCACAAACGCCCGTACTTTAATCACGTCCTGGCGCGGGCCGAGGTGGACAGCAATTATGTTCCGGCCCGCAAGTTGTGGCAGCGCACGCAGACAGGTTTTTATGTTCTGAATCCTGCCTTGCAGGTGCGCGTGAAGCTGGCCGCCAACAGCGAGAGTGAATGGGTGAATGTGGCGTTGCTTACGGACCCGGTGGCGCGGGCGTGGCTGGGGTATGCCGGGCAGGAACCCATGGATCAGAAAGGGACAGTCAGGCCGCCGGGCAAGAAGGCCAGAGCGTAAGCTGGGACGATCTTCCTCCTTCTTTCTAGCAGTCTCCATAGTCGCTATACTTCGGACATTCTTTGAACCGAGTGTAACAAATCCCGTTCACCCGCGTCCTGTCCGCATCCCCGGAGGTTTCCCATGCTGCCCCTGATCCATCAGATTCTGTTTTTCCTCTTTGCTGTCATCACCGGGGCGTTTGGCCTGTGGGGCTTTTACCGCCTGTACCTGCGGATTCGCCGGGGCGCACCCGCCACCGAGCGCCGCTTTGACATTCCTGGTAAGCGCATCCTGGATGCCGTCCGCGTCAGCCTGACCCAGGAACGCACCTTCCGCCGCCGCACCACCATCAGCGTGCTGCACGCCTTTATCTTCTACGGCTTTGTGTTTTACCTGCTGGTCAACGTGGTGGACGGGCTGGAGGGCTATCTCAAGTTCGGCATCTATTCGGATAATTTCCTGGGCGCGATTTATAACCTGCTGGCCGATGTCCTGAGCTTTCTGGTGCTGTTCGGCGTGGTGGCACTGGTAGTTCGCCGCCTGTTCACACCGTCCAAGCGCGACTTCCGTTTCACCGAGAAAACACTGCTGCACCCACTCTTGAAGAACAACTACATCCTGCGCGACAGCCTGATCGTCTCGGCATTCATCTTCTTCCATGTGGGCAGCCGGGTACTGGGCAATGCGGCGAAGGTGATGGCCGAGGGCGGCGACGCCTTCCAGCCGTTTTCCAATGCGGTTGGCTCTGTACTATTCGGCAATCTGAGCGAGACCACTTTGCAGGGCTGGCGCATCTTCGGCTTCTGGGGGGCGCTGGGCAGCGTGCTGGTCTTCCTGGCCTATTTCCCGTTCACCAAGCACATCCACATCTTCATGGCCCCGCTGAATTACACCCTCAAGCGCCCGGTGGGCAGCGGCGTCCTGCCTCCCATGAAGGGTCTGGAAGAGGCGATGGAGGCCGACGAACCGTGCCTGGGCGTGGAAAAGCTGGAGGAACTGGAGTGGCCGCGCCTGCTGGACGCCTACGCCTGCATCCAGTGCAACCGCTGCCAGGATGTCTGCCCGGCCAACGCCACCGGCAAGGCGCTGTCGCCCGCCGCGCTGGAGATCAACAAGCGCATGGAGCTGAACGTCATCGCGTCGCATCCCAGTCCCTTCACCCTCAAGGCCGCGCCGTTTGAGTCTGGGGCCAGCACCGCGCACCCGCTGCTGCATTACGCGATCAGCGAGGAAGCCGTCTGGGCCTGTACCACCTGCGGCGCGTGCATGGAAGTTTGCCCTGTGCAGGACGAGCAGATGCTGGACATCATTGACATTCGCCGTCAGCAGGTGATGGTGGCCGGGGAGTTTCCGCAGCAGCTTCAGACCGCCTTCCGGGGCATGGAGCGAGCGTCAAACCCTTGGGGCATCTCGCGTGACAAGCGGATGGAATGGGCCGAGGGCCTGAAGGTTCCCACCATTGAGGAGAACGCCGAGCCTGACGTCATTTACTGGGTAGGTTGCGCCGCCGCCTACGATCCGGGGGCGCAGAAGGTGGCCCGCTCCTTCGTGCAACTGCTGGACAAAGCCGGGGTGAATTACGCCGTGCTGGGCAAGAAGGAGGCGTGTACCGGCGATAGCGCCCGCCGCGCCGGGAACGAATTCCTGTATCAGACGCTGGCGCAGGAAAACGTGGAGACGCTGAACAGCATACGCCCCAAGCTGATCGTCGCCACCTGCCCGCACTGCATGAACATCATCGGCAACGAGTACCCGCAGATTGGGGGCAATTACAGGACCGTCCACCACACCGAATACCTGGAAACACTGGTGGCCGCCGGAAAGCTGCCGCTGGCGCAGTTGGCGGACAACGTGACCTATCACGATCCCTGCTACCTGGGGCGTCACAACGGCGTGTACGACGCGCCCCGCAACCTGATTACCAAGATGGCGGGCGAGGTGCTGGACCTGGAACGCCAGCGCGAGAACAGCTTTTGCTGTGGTGCGGGCGGCGCGCAGTTCTGGAAGGAGGAGGAGGAGGGCCGCGAGCGTATCTCCGATAACCGTTTCCGCGAGTTGCAGGAGCGGCTGGACGGGGCGAAATCTGCCTCTGACGAGTTTGAGCAGACCGGGAAAGTGGTGGCCGTGGGTTGCCCCTTCTGCAAGGCTATGCTGAACAGCACCCCCGAAAAGCAGAAGCGCGACGACATCGTGGTGAAGGATGTGGCCGAGTTGATGCTGGAAAGCATGCAGCGGGCCACCGGGGAGTGGGTACAGCCCACCGGGCCAGTCGCAGACGCCACTCCCACCGAGCAGCCCGAAGTCGTGAGCGCCCCCAATGCGGAAATGCCGATGCACCGCACGGGTGAAGTGCGCTCTGCCGATGCGCCAGACGCTGTGGTGGGCGAAACCTCCGCCGACGTGGTGAACGCGCAGCCCGGTAGCCCCGTTGACAATGCGGATACTCAGCCAGAAGCTCAGGCCGCGCACCCCGAACAGGCCACGGAGCGCAAGGCGTGGAAACCAAAAGTGGAAGCTGATTCCTCTGAATCAAAGGCGGAAGAAAGCGCTGCGCCCGCCCGCAAGAGCTGGAAGCCCAAGGCCGGGACGGATGAAGTCAGTGCCGAGCCAGTCGTGGAAACTCAGGCCGAAACCGTGGAAGCTTCAGCACGTAAAGCCTGGAAACCCAAGGCGGGTGCCGATGACGTGGCCCCGGTTGCCCAGGCTCCGGCGGAAGAAGTTGCGCCTACTGAACCTTCCTCCCGCAAAGCCTGGAATCCAAAGGCCAAAGTAGATGATGTGAGCGCCGTTCCCGTTTCGTCTGAATCTGCCACTGCTGAACCCACTGCCGAAGTTCCAGTCCGCAAGGTGTGGAAGCCCAAAGCCAAGACCGATGACGTGAGCGCGGAAGCTGTCGCGGATGCACCTGCGTCTGCCACCGAAATTGCCGAAACCGCGCCTGTACGCAAAGCCTGGAAACCTCAAGCGAAGGCTGAAGCCAGCGAGGAAACTGCGGTCCAGCCGATTGCGGCTGAAACCCCAGCCCAGCCCGCAACTGCGCCTAGTGGGGGAGAACGCAAGAAGTGGACGCCGAAAGCGAAGGCGGACACGGGGGCAACCGAACAGGTTTCAGCTCAGGCCGAAGTTGCGGAACCGGAGCAGATTGTTGAGCCTGCTTCATCTCGTACAGGCGAAACTGGGGTCATTGAGGAGACGGTCAAGGCTCAAGTCGCGCCTATCTCTGCCTCCACCGAGCGTCCCAAATGGCAGCCCAAAGCGAAGGTGGAAGCTGCTCCAGTCCCCGAACCTGTCAGGGCAGAAGCCACCGACGAAACGCCCATCACCGAGCATATCCATCTGGCCGAAGTCGGCGAGAACAGTCTGGAAGAAGGCCAGCAGGCTACCTCTAAACCTGACACTACCGAACCCAGCGAGAGCGGGCGAAAGAAATGGGTGCCGAAGAAGAAAGACTGATCCCTAAAATTCGTCATACCAGCGCCGTCCACACTGGGCGGCGTTTTCCGTTGCACTGGGTTCAAATTCAGTCAGACCTTAATGTCACGCTAAGATCACCCCATGACCATTGCCATCGTCACCGATTCCACGAGTGACCTGACCCCTGAACTCTGCGCCCAGCACGGGATTGTCAGCGTGCCCCTGTATGTGCTGTTTGATGGCAAGATTCATAAGGACGGCATAGAAATCACGCCGCCTGAACTGTTCGCGGGTCTCAAGGCGGGCAAGAAGACGCCCAGCACCTCCCAGCCCAGCCCAGCCGAATTTGCTGCTGTATACACGAAAGCGCTGGAATCGGCGGATCAGGTGCTCAGCATTCATATCAGCGGGCAACTGTCAGGCACGGTGGGCAGTGCCCGACTGGCGGCGCAGGATTTTGAGGGCAAGGTCACCGTGCTGGACAGCGGTTCGGTCAGCATGGGACTGGGCATGCGCGCATTGCGGGCCGCCGAACTGGCCAGGGCCGGAAAATCCATGCCGGAAATTCTGGCCGAACTGGAGCGAATAGCCAGAGAGGCCGATATCCGTTTCACGGTGGATACGCTGGATTTTCTGAAGATCAATGGGCGCATCGGCGGGGCGCAGGCATTACTGGGCGGCCTGCTGAACATCAAGCCGATTCTGGTGGTCAAGAAGGGCCGCGTGGAAACGGGTGGGCGCGTGCGTGGCCACAAGAAGGCCGTTCAGGATCTGGTGGACTACACCCGCAAATACGTGATCTCGCACGGCGGGGCGCGGGTCACGTTCCTGTCCACCATTGGCGGCGAGGACTACGTGCAGGAGGTCCGCGCGGGGCTGGCTGGACTGGATTTCGCGGACCTGGGTAACCACAGTATCGGCGCAGTCGTCGCTACTCACAGCGGGCCAGGAACGATGGGCGTGACCCTGGAACCCCTCTGAACAGTGGGATGGGATGACTTCAAATGGAGCCGAGTTGCTGCCGTCATGGTGTGCAGCCTGCTCCTGTCGGCCTGCCGCCCGCCTCCCGCTAAAACCACGGCGGCCCCAGCGAGTCAGGGGTCCGTGGCGCTGTCCCATACAGAGGTGGTGGCTGCCACTCAGGATCAGCGGCCCGTCCAGACCCGCCCAGATGGCTGTCTGGCTGCCGCCCCCACTGTCACCAAAGCGCCGCCGCCCCCCTTTGACCTGAGCGGGCGGCTGGGGCTGTGGGTGGCCGAGATCGATCCCCGCACGCTGCAACCCATCAAGGCGGTAGGCACCAATCCCAACAGTGTTTTTCCACTGGCCAGCACCTACAAGCAGGCCGTGCTGTGGGCGCTGCTCAAAGAGTTTGACGCGGGCCGCCTCAGCCCCAACGAACGCTTTGACGTGACCCGCGAGAACCAGAGCCTGGGTCAGTACCCCTACGACGGCACCAACGTCAAGGCCCTCAGCATCCGCATGATCGCCAACAGCGACAACACCGCCACCGATATCCTGCACCGCCGCGTGGGCCTGGGGCGCGTGCAGGACGTGGCCGACGGCCTGGGCCTGTGCCGCACCCGCCTGATCCTGCCCACCCGTGACTGGTGGGTGGCGGAGGCGGGGCTGTCGGCCACCTTCAACGGCACAACGCGCTGGGCTTCGGCCACCGGGGAGGACCGGGCACGGCTGGCCGCCCTGATTGACGCGGACGCCCGCAAGTACCGCGCCGATTACGTGCAATACAAACTGGACCGCTACTTCGACACCCGGCACGATCCTGCCGACGATCTGCGCGTTCATAACCTCAGCACGCCGTATGAGCTGGGCACGCTGCTGGCCCACGAATTTCTGCGCCCCGACCTGTCGCCCCGCGCGGTCAAATGGCAGCGCGACGTGATGGCGCTGGGTTTCGGCAAGTCGGCACTGACCTGGAAACCGCAGATCAACTTTTTTGGTGGCAAGGGTGGCAATGGCTGGGGCATCCTGACCTACAGCGGTTATTTTCAGACCAGAGATGGGCGGCGCGTCGTCTACGCCTTCATGCAGCATGGCGCGGACCAGACCTACACCATGCCCAACACCCGCCGAGCCTTCGCGTGGATCAACGCGGGGATCGAGGCGGTGCTGGGACCGGTGCTCAGGGACGTGAAGCCGGAAGCCGATCCGCCCAAGGTGGGGAAAGCTGTGCCGAAGACCTGAATTTTTCAGCTTCAGACCAGAACAACGCCGCCGGGATGTAATTCCCCGGCGGCGTTGTGTTCTCTCTTCAGCTAAAGCATTCGCGCCAGCGCGCCGCTCATCAGCATCAGCATTAACAGCCCCAGGGTGACGGTCAGCAGGTTGCGGGTATTGGGCGAGGGATTCATGCAGCCTGTCCCTGGCTCACGGGCACGGGATGGATGCTGCCCAGCGCGGCCTTGAGATGCTTGTAGACTTCCCGTTGCAGGTCCAGGTCTTCAGGCAGTTCGTAACGAAGCTGCTCCATCGCCTGGACCAGATGTGCGCCGCCGGGGCTGCGTTCGTGATCGGGTCGCGCCCAGTCGGGCAGCTCGGGGGTTACTTTCGGGCCGCGTCTGGCGTCGTCCCAGTCCACCCACTGCTTGGGCAGATCGTAGAGGTAGCGCCCGATCCCGAACTGCACCGCGCAGCGCTTCAGGGCGTCCGAGGAAGCGGCTTTCAACGTGCCCAGATTGCCGTCGCCTGCCTCACCGATGTCCTCGCGGGTCACGCCCAGCACGGTCAGGCGGCCCTTGACAGTGGCAGTGGCGGTGCCAGGGATCACCTCGATTTCAAAAGACCACGCGTCGGGGCAGATGGCGTCCAGCCGGTCCTGCACCGCACGGGCGTCCACATAGGACAGCATCAGCGCCCGGCTGCGGTCCTTGGTGTAACTCTGGGGTTTCCAGCCCACCAGATGGGACGGAAACGGGGCCTGGAGTCGTTTCTGAACATCACTGAGCTTCATGCGTTTAGTCTATAACAGAATCATATTATGGTCAAGGCGTAATTTTCTCTCGGTTAAGGCCCGGCTGGCGAGCCAGACTGAGAGCTTGAGGACCGTGGAAAATGCGTGTCAGAGCAATCTTTCTAAGTATGAACGTTGCTGGAGCAGCCCAGACACTTGCCGATTCGCTTTATATCGGATGATAAATGACAAAACTGCCAGGCAGGCCGGGATCTTGATTGTTGCCGCCCAGCATAAACGCGCGATCACGGGTCAATCTCAACAAGTTCCCCGAAAACTGCCCCCGCATCATCTACACTCCTCACCATGAGCCGCACGGCCCCCGATTCCCGCACCGCCACTGTGACCCGCAAGACTGCCGAAACCGAGATCACCGTTCGTCTGGATCTCGATTCCTCTGCGTATGACACGCCGGAGACCGGGCACGGCTTTTTTGACCATATGCTCGATGCTCTGGCCCGCCACAGCCGCCTGGGCCTGAGCGTATCTGCCACGGGCGATCTGCACATCGAACCCCACCACTTGATCGAGGACACCGGCATCACGCTGGGGCAGGCGCTGTCGCAGGCGCTGGGAGACCGCAAGGGCATCGAGCGCTACGGCAGCGCCTTCGTACCGATGGACGAGACGCTGGCGCACGCCGTCCTTGACCTGTCGGGACGCCCCCACCTGGCCTTCGAGCCGGAGACGTTGGACGTGTGGGGCGACGCGGGCGGCATGACCCATTACCACCTACGTGAATTCCTGCGCGGCTTTTGCAACCACGGTGGCGTGACCTTACATGTGCGACTGCTGGCCGGGCGTGAGGCGCACCACGTCATCGAGGCCGTGATCAAGGCTGTGGCCCGCGCCCTGCGTGACGCGGTGGTCGTAACTTCTGCCGAGATGCCGAGTACCAAGGGCAGCTTGTGAGCGCGCCCGCCTCAGCCCGCCCCGAAGTCCTTCTGCTGGACTACGGCGCAGGCAATGTCCGCAGCGCGGCCAAGGCGCTGGAACGGGCCGGAATGCGGGTGCGTGTCTCTGCTGATCCCGCAGACGTGCCGCACGCCTCCGCGCTGGTGGTGCCCGGCCAGGGCCACTTCCGACAGGTCATGGAAGCTTTTGAGACGGGCGGCTTTCACGGCCCCGTCACCGGTGCAGCGCGGGCGGGTGTGCCGCTCCTCGGCATCTGCGTGGGCATGCAGATGCTCCTGAGCGACTCCGAGGAAGCGCCGGGAGTCCCGGGCCTGAACCTGATTCCCGGCACCGTCCGCAAGTTCACCGCTGCCCCCGGCCATAAGGTGCCGCAGATGGGCTGGAACGCCCTGGAACGCGTGGGGGATTCGCCGCTACTGCGGGGGCTGAATGGTCTGGCCTACGCCTACTTTGTCCACAGTTATTACGTGCCAGCCGACATGGCGGTGCAGCACGGTGCACTCGCTGATTACGGCGTCCCCTTCTGGGCAGCCCTCAGCGTGGGCAATCTGCACGCCACCCAGTTCCACCCAGAAAAAAGTGGCGCGGTGGGGCTGGCTCTGCTGGAGCGCTTCAGGCAGAACGTGCTGGGCTAGGCCGACAGCAACTACTTTCCAGCCGTCTGTAGCACCCGCAGCAGCGCACCATAAGCGGGTTTCTTCGCGTACTCATCGTCAAAGACCAGCGGCTTACCCCCGGCTCGCCACGAGATCCGGTCCGAGACGCCCCACATCATGAAGGCGCTGCATTTCACGGCCAGACAGGTGGACAGCAGCTCGCCGTAGACCTGCGCCTGACGGGCCAGCTTCTCCTCGTCGCTACCGCTGCCCACCATCTGCACATCCACCTCAGTCAGTTGCACGTCCAGCCCCAGATCGCGGAAGCGTTGCAGGTTTGCCAGCATTCCCGAATCTTTCACCGAAAAATTGGTGTCCAGATGCGCCTGAAAGCCGACGCCACTAATCGGTACGCCACCGGCCAGCAATTCTTTGACCAGCGTGTACATGGCGTCGCTTTTGCCGTTCAGGCCTTCCACGCTGTAATCGTTGTAATACAGTTTGGCCGCCGGATTGGCCGCGTGCGCCGTGCGGAAGGCCAGTGCGATAAAGTCAGGCCCCGCCACTGTAAAGGGGTTATTGTTCCGCAACGGATTCCCCGGTCCGTCTGAAATGGCCTCGTTCACCACATCCCAGATATTGATCCTGTTGCCAAAGTGCTTGACCACGGTGGTGATGTACTGCGTCATGGCCGCGCGCATGGCGGCCTTTTGCTTGATCTCGTACACCCAGGCCGGGGCGCTGTCGTGCCAGACCAGGGTATGGCCGCGCACCGTCTGGCCGTTCTTCTGGGCAGAGGCCACCATCGCGTCCGCAGTGGCAAACAGGTAATTGTCCGGGTCCGGCGAGTTGGCAATCGCCCGCATTTTCATGGCATTCTCGGCCACCACCGCGTTGTACTCGCGGTTGACTGTGGCGGCCTCATCCGGGTTGTCGGCGTTGAACAGTTCGCCGCTGATGGCCCCGCCCAGCAGCAGCCCCCGTGCGCTGGCGAGGGACCGCAGGCTGGGGGCCTGACCGGAGGCGAGGGCGGGTGTCAGGCTGAGGCTCAGGGCCAGAGCTGCGAGGCCCAGACGACTTTTCTGTTGGCTCATTGTTTTCTCCTTTTGATCAGGTGTGGAAGTGGTCAGGGCAGGCTGAGCCGGACCAGCTCGTCCCCGATTCCAAAGGTGTACTGGCCCGGCAGAACCTTGCCCTGGACCGCCCCGAACGCGTCCCCCGTGAAGGCTTCCAGCCGTTCCGCTGGAATGTCGAGGCTCAGCGCGCGTGCTTCTCCCTTCTTGAGTTCTGCCCGGACCACCCCCACTGGGCGTTTCACCGCTTCCAGATTTCCGGCGGGCGGCAGGCTGGCGTTGACGATCAAGGTCGCCGTGCCTGCCTTTTCTCCCGTGTTCGTCACGGTGACGGTGACTTTCACGCCGTCCGCTGTCTTGACCGCCTGTCCATCACTGGTGCGGTAAGCCGTGTAATCCAGCCCGAAGCCCAACGGGTACAGCGGCAGCGGTGCGTCGCCTGCCCCTTCGGGGGGACGGTCTGCGGTCAGGCCCACTTCGCCCAGACTGCCGGGCCAGGTAAACGGCAGGCGGCCTGGAAACCCGGCGCGGCCATACAGTGCGTCAGCCAGGGCTGCGCCGCCCTCGCTGCCAGGAAGGTACGCCATCACAAAGACCGGGAGGCGGTTTTGCAGGTCTTCCGGCTGCAGGATCGGACGGCCCGCCATCAGCACCAGCACCACGGGCTTGTCTGTTGCCATCAAGTCGCGGAGCAGTTGTACCTGCTCAGCGGGCAACGCCAACTTGGGATTGTTCGCCTGACTCTCGGCAGCCGGAGCCTCGCCCAGCGCCACAACGATGGTGTCAGCAGTCTTTGCAGCCCGTAGCAGCGCCTCGCGTTTGCCGTCGGGCAGGGCACTGACGGTCACACCCGCTGGGGCCGAGGCTTTGAGTGCCGTCGCCAGCGTGCTGACTTTCGGCACGTAGCCCACGTTGCCCTTGCCCACGCCCTGCCAGTTGACGCTCCAGCCGCCCAGTTGAATGGCCGCACTGTCCATCGCCGGACCCGTGACCAGCACCCGGCCTGTTTTGATCGGCAGCGTCCCATCATTTTCCAGCAGCGTCAGGGTGGCTGCTGCCGCGCGTTTTGCCAGCGCCCGCCCCTCGGTGATCACGCCACTCCCCGCAGGCCGGGCGTCCATCAGGCCCAATTGCGCCTTGAAAGTCAGCATCCGCAGCGCCGCCTCGTCCAGCCGCTGCTGAGACACCAGACCGCCTGTCACCGCTTCTTTCAGGGCCGCCCCGTACTTCTCCACATCGTTGGGAACCATATAAAGGTCAATCCCCGCATTGATGCTAGCCGCCGTCGCCTTCACCAGATCGGCGTGTGTTTTGAAGGTGTTCACCAGCCGGTCAATGTCGTTCCAGTCGCTGACCACCAGCCCCTTAAACCCTAATTCACCCCGCAGAAGATCGGTCAGGATTTTTTGAGAGGCATGCACCGGCACACCGTTGACGCTGCCGCTGTTGGCCATCACCGACATGGCTCCGGCCCGGATTCCGGCCTTGAATGGGGGCAGATACAGTTCGTGCAACGCCCGCAGGCTGATCTCCGCATTGGCGCGGTCCCGGCCCAGACCCGGCGAGCCGTAGCCCACGAAATGCTTGAGGGTGGCGGCCACCCCACCGGATTGCAGGCCTGTCACGCTGGCCGTGATCTGATCGGCCACCAGCCACGGCGATTCACCAAAGGTCTCGTAAAAACGGCCCCAGCGCGGATCGCGGCCCAGATCGGCCACCGGGCTGAAATCCCAGTCCATGTTCATGTCCCGCATATCGGCGGCAGTGGCGCGGGCCAGCTCCTGTGTCAGCGCTGGGTCAAACGCCGCACCCAGGCCCAGGTTGTGTGGGTAAAGGGTTGCGCCGGGGACGTTGTTCACGCCATGCACTGCGTCGGTGCCGAAGACGGCAGGCACACCCCCTGGTAAGTTTTGACGGCCCAGCATCTCCAATCTGCGCAGCGCATCGGCCCAGCCGCGCGGGGTATTGGGCTGCGGGGCGTCTCCACCGCCGTTCAGCGTCGCGCCGGGCAACAATTGGGCAAAGATGTCACCCGCGTTGGCAGCTATCGGCCCGCTTTTCCCACCTTCCAGAAAACGGAAGAAGTGCGCCATGCTCACCTGCCCGATTTTCTCCTCCAGCGTCATCTTTTCCAGTACGGCATGGGCGCGGGCTTCGGCCTCTGCCTGCGGCAGTCTGGGGACGGTCTGCGCCGTGGCTGAGGCGGAGAGGAGGAGTGCAATGCTCAGGGTAAGGGCCACCCGGACGCCTGTTTTCTTATGTATGAACTTCAAAAGGTCCTCCACTGGGCCGATCTGCTCCGCTCAACTGGACTCCGGGAGGAAGTTGAATCTCTGAGAGTCCGAACAACGCAAGAGAGAGAAAACATCACTCCTGATACGGATTCCGTCTGTTCCGTTAACAGACCGGGAAAGCTCCGGTCTGTTAACTCCACGCCCGGAACCCGTTCTTCTCCTTCTCGCGTCCGCTCGGATTTCCATCGTTTTGCAAACGATTCAATCGGAGTCCGTATGATGTGTAAAGAGTCTTGCTCTGTCCCGCATACCTACCAGGACAGAGCAGGAACCCGTACGCTTAAACCTTCAAGGTTGGGTTGACTGCTTCACAAAGCCCGCTACCCAGGCCAGCGGCGCGTTCCAGTTGATGGTGATCTCGTTCATGCTGTACGCGCCGATGTCGTCGGTGTAGCAGCCCAGCCCGGTGCATTTGCCCTTGAGTTTGGCGGCCACCGGATCGCTGAAGCTGACCGAGTTCGGGCCGCCCGACACCACACCCTTCGGCGGGCCGGGCAGCGTGGCGTCCAGCGAGTGCGCCCAAAAACGGTGGTGGGGGTTCATCAGGGGGCGCTCGCCGTAGCCGGAGATGTACGACTTATCCATCGGGTTGCGGCCCAGCAGGTAATTCATTCCTTCCAGCACGCTGTTCTGATAGGCCGCCTTGCCCGTAAAGTCGTAGGCCAGGGCCATGACCAGCGAACGGTTCAGCACGCCGCTGTTGGAACCCCAGTCGGCCACCGCACCCTGGAGTGGCAGGCGGTAGCCCTGCGTGGCAATGTCGCCCTGGTAGCGGTCAGCGGCGGCCACGATGTTCTGCTGGGCCTGCTGCACATCCGCTGCTGGAAGGCTGCTGGGAACTGTCGCCAGCGTGATGGTCGCGGCCTCGGCGAGTTCAAACCACGACAGCTCCCGCCCGGCTGGCATTTGCAAATACAATGGGCTGGCCTTGAGGAAGCTCAGGTACTGCGCGTCGCCCGTGGTGACATACAGCTCCGCCGCTGCCCAGTAGAACTCGTCATCCACGGTGAGATCGTTGTAGGGGCCGCCACCGACAAACAGATCGTAGGCGTACACGTCGGGGTTGGCCTTCGCGGCGGCCCACGCACGGGTGGCGGCGCTCAGGCACTTGGCACTGAAAGCCGGGTCTGCCGTGCGGTACACGCGGGCGCACTGCGCGGCGTTGGCAGCCAGATTCAGGGTGGCGGCGGTGGTGGGGTAGAACAGCACGCGGGGCTGTGGGTCCTGGTCCGGACGCAGCGGCAGGCCAGTCCAGGCCACGTCGGTGAGTTTCTGGTGAACCATGCCGCCCGCCGCAGTGGGGGTCAGGGTCAGGGCGCTCTGGCTGGCGCTCTGATCGCCGCGCGGCAGGGCCAGGGTCTGGCCGTCAGGAATCTGTATGCCCAGCATGAATTCCAGTTCCCAGCGCACCTCGTCCAGCAGATCGCTCTGACCGTTGGCCTTTTCGGGAATACTCAGGGTTCCGTCGGCATTGCTCACGCCTTTGCGGGTGTCGCGTTCGGCCAGGTCCAGCAGCGTCCACACGCTCACGCCGCCGTTCACCACATATTTGCCGTGATCTCCGGCGTCGTACCAGCCCTTTGAGCCGTCCAGCGTGTACGCGCAGCCGGGCCAGACGTTGCCCTTGGCATCGGTTCCCTTGAAGCAACCCACCTTGCTGTCTCCCTGGTTGGGGGCCACGCCAACGTGTCCTGCTGGCCGCGCCCATTTGGCGTCCCCTACGTACTGCGCCTCAATCGGAATGCCGCTGCGGTTATGGTAAAAGTACGCCAGCGCGTCGGTTTTCAGGGTGCTGTACACCCCCGTCCCAATGTCAAACGGATGGCTTGTGAAGCCCGCCACGTCCAGCACATACCCGGTCCCGGCAGTGGTCACGGCGCTGAAGTCCGCCTGATGGATGAACTCGCCACTGGCGGCGTCGTCGCCAAACATGCCTGTCAGGCCGCTTTTCACAGCCTTGCGGCCTGAGTCGTACAGCGTCCAGGGCAGCGGCTGGGCCGATTCAAATGGCACGCTTGCCAGTTTGGGCTTCTGGGGCAGATACCCGGTCTGGTTCACGCGCACCAGCGCTGGTTGCTCGGTGGCGGTTGACGGTGTGGCCGCGCCCACCGCTGGCCCTTTGATGGAAACGTTGCTCAGACACACCTTCGTTGCCAGTTTGGCCCCCAACTGAAACTGGAAGGTGGCCTTGGGATCGCTGGCTTCTTTCATGGTGAAGGTGTACGAGTAGTTCTTGGGTGCGGCGGTCACGTCCACATCGGCGGCAAAATAGCTGGTGTAGGGTGCGCCGTCAAATTGCAACAGGGTCTTGAACCCGGTGGGCTGATCGGCCCGCGCCGTGAAGTTCAGCGTGTAGGTGCCGCCCTCGTTCAGACCGATGCCCGCCTGCCCAAAAATCACATCGTAGGGGTTGGCTCCGGGTGTCTTGATGTCCAGGCACGCCTCGCCGCCCGCGACGCCCACCTTCATGTCGCCAGAGGTCCACCACGGGTCCTGGCCGGGGCTGAACTTGCCGTTGGTCAAGAGTTCCACGGTGCTGTTGTCCACGATCTGCACATTGACTGCCACCGGGGCCGAGATGCCTGCCGCGCCCGTCGTGGTGATCGCCTGCGCGGAATAGGCGTGTGCGCCGTTCTGGGCTACGTCGGCCATCACCATGAATTCGTAGGGCGCGGCAGTGTCCTCGCCAATCTTGTGTCCACGGTCATAAAAGATCACGCGGGCCACGCTGCCTGTGCCAGCCGTCTTTGCCACCAATTGAACATTGCCGCTGGCCGTCACCGACGACATATCGGCGCTGAGCATCACGGTGGGCGCATCCGGCGGTATGACAGGCTTGGGCTGGCTGGACGCGCAGGAGGCGAGCAGCAGGCTACAGGTCATGGAAGTCAGTAGATGGGGGGAAAGTCGGGGCATCTGGGAATCTCCTGTGAAATTGCACGTTGGAATTTGGCGGGTATAACGGGCGGTGGAGTGCGGATTAACGCGTGCTGGCGCGGCAGCGGCCAGACGACTGCGTTGAGGGTGGTTCACTGCTCGGTGTACTCGGCCCAGTGAAACTCGGCGGGCAAGTTGCGCCCGCTCAAGTCCTGACAGGTCAGCGCCAGAAAGGTGCCGGTAAAGCTGAGGCCGCCGCAGTGTTCGTCGCTCAGCAGTCCGGCGCTCAGTTTGTCGCCAATCGGCTGCCAGTTCTCGCTGTCCACGCCGTACTCAAACCAGAATTGCCCGCCGCCATACACGATGCCCAGATGCACCGGATCGGCGTCGCCTACTGCCACTTCTGACGCAAGCAGTTCGCGGTAATCGCCGTTTTCAGATTGAAGGATCGCCAGAGTGCGGCCCTGTTCCTCGTCCCGACTCAGGCGCAGGTACACCCAGTTGCGGGAGTCGTAATAGGCGCACACGCCCGCCATCTGCTGAAAGTCCTCCGGGTCAAAGCTGACGGCGGTACGGAAACGGGCGTCCAGCGCTTGCAGGCGGCGGCCCACCAGCGCCAGTTGATGCTTGCTGTTCAGCGACTCGTGCCCGGTCAGTTTCAGGCTGTTGCCCGTCAGTTCCACACCCATCAACTCGGCGGGCGCACGCAGGGTCATCCACTCGGAGCGCAATTCAGAACTGTCAAAGTCGTCGCGCGCCGCAGCCTTCGGCCAGGAATGGGGCGGCAGTGCGGGCAATTCGGCGTGAAGCTGCGGATGGTGTCCGCCGGAAGCCAGACGGGGCCAGCCGTCTTCACCCCACACCAGCGATTGCAACGCCGTTTCCCGTCCCAGTGGACATTCCCCTTGCTCGCTGATAGGCCGCCCGCACAGATAGGCAATCACCCACTCCCCGTTCGGCGTGTTGGTGAAGCTGGCATGTCCGCTCTTCTGAATGGGCAGATCTGGCGCGTCCACGGCAGTCAGAATGGGGTTGTTGGGATGCACTTCATATGGGCCGTGCAGGCTGCGCGAGCGGGCCACGGTGACGGCGTGTTCCCAACTGGTGCCGCCCTCCGCCGTCAGCAGGTAGTACCAGCCGTCTTTGCGGTACAGGTGCGGCGCTTCGGTCACGCCCAGTTCGGTGCCCTCAAAGATGATCTCGCGCGGGCCAACCAATCGCTTTTCTTCCGGGCTGTACTCCTGCAACACGATGCCGGAAAACGCGTTGCGCCCCGCGCGGTGGTCCCACCGCATGTTCACGAACCATTTGCGCCCGTCGCCGCCCTCATCCACAGACGTACTGCCCTCGGTGTCGTGAAATAGGCTAGGATCAAAGCCGCTGGAGTTCATGTAGATCGGCTCGGACCACGGTCCCTCAATGTTCTCGGCAGTCGTCAGGTAGTTGTGGCTGTCCTTGAAGACCTCGCTGCTGCCCCAGCTCTTGACATCGGTGTAGATCAGGTGGAATCGCTGGCCGTCGTGCGACAGGGCCGGTGCCCACACGCCCCCGGAATCGGCGTTGCCGCGCATGTCCAGCAGACTCGTGCGGTCCAGCGGTTGCGCGGCGGGTCGCCAGTTCACCAGATCGCGTGAGTGATAAATTGCCACCCCCGGAGACCACTGAAACGTGCTGGTGGCCAGGTAATAGTCCTCGCCCACTCGCAAAATGCTGGGATCGGGGTGAAAGCCGCGTAGCACTGGATTGGTGATGGTCACAGTGGCCTGAGCGGGCCGCTCCAGTTGCGTGGTCATGCGGGCTGTCCCTCCTGTGCGCGAACCAGGAAGTCGCGGTACCACTGCCCCGACTGCTTGAGGGTCCGTGCCTGGGTGTCAAAATCCACATGCATGATGCCGAAGCGCTTGTCGTAGCCTTCTGCCCACTCAAAATTGTCCATCAGGGACCACGCGAAGTACCCGGCCATCTTCGCGCCGCCTGCCAGCGCGTCCCCCACCGCCGCTATGTGCTGCTGGAAGTAGCGGGTTCGCGCCCCGTCATGCACGGTGCCGTCGTCTGCCACGCTGTCGGGGTACGTCGCGCCGTTCTCGGTGATGTAGAGGGCCGCCGGGTTGTAGTCCTTTTGCAGCCGCAGCATCAGGTCCGTCAGGCTCTGGGGGGCCACCTCCCAGTCAAAGCCCGTGTACTCGCTGCCCGCCACATGGACCTGCCGCAGGTCCAGGAAGCCCTGGCCGGGCGCGTCCTCCACCACGCTGCGCGAGTACATGTTGACGCCCAGAAAGTCCGTCGGCGCGGCGATGGTCTCCAGATCGCCTGGCAGCACCAGTCCCTGCGCCTGCGGGCTAGCGGCCCCCAGCAGATCCACGAAGTCCTGCGGGTAGTCGCGCCCGAACACCGGGTCCAGATACCAGCGGTTGGCGAAGCCGTCCTGACGATGGGCCGCCGCTTTATCCGCCTGACTGTCCGTTGCCGGATACGCCCCCGCCAGATTCAGGGTGATGCCCACCTGCGCGCCGGGCGCATTCGCCCGCACTGCCTGGACGCCCAGCCCGTGCGCCAGCAGCAGGTGGTGCGAGGCGGCAAAACTCTCGGCCAGATCGGTGTGGCCCGGCGCGTGGATACCGTTGCCGTAGCCCAGGAAGGCGGCGCACCACGGTTCGTTGATGGTGATCCAGTGCTTCACGCGGTCCCCCAGTTCGGCGGTCACCACCTCCGCGTAGTCGCCAAAGGCCAGTGCCGTGTCGCGGGCAGGCCAGCCGCCCCTGTCCTGCAAGACCTGCGGCAGATCCCAGTGGTACAGCGTCGGCCAGGGGGTAATGCCGCGCGCCAGCAGGCCGTCCACCAGTCGGCTGTAGAAGTCCAGCCCGGCCTGATTGGTGGCTCCACGCCTGCCGGGAATGATGCGCGGCCACGCCACGCTGAAGCGGTAGGCGTTGACATCCAGGCTTTGAATCAGGTCCAGATCGCTGTCCAGGCGGTGGTAATGGTCACAGGCCACGTCGCCGTTCTCGCCGTTCAGCACCTTGCCGGGGGTGGCGCAGAAGGTGTCCCAGATGCTCTGGCTCCTGCCGCCCTCGTGGGCCGCGCCCTCAATCTGATAGCTGCTGGTGGCGACGCCCCAGGTGAAGCGGGGCGGGAAACTTGCAGGGTTGGGCTGTTTGATGTTGGGCTGGGTCATGGAAACTCCTGGGGAAGTGATCCTGTCTGAGAATGAAAGCGAGGGGCGAGAGTCGGTGAATACGGCTTGGCGTCAGGGTGAAGCCTTCAAAACCACGCGCGTGAAGCTCAGCGGCGGCAGTGTCAGCGCTTCGCCAATCCTGAGCGCACGCGGCGGCTTATCGGCGTTCACGTCCCCGTCGGTCACGGTTTTGGCCCCGATCACGCGGTAGCCGGGAAGATTGAGGTTCAGAGTCTTGCCGTCCGATTGCGTGTTGATGGCCAACAGGGTCAGAAGGTTGTCCTGCTTAGAGGCGTGAACCCACAGGTCAGCGTCGTCGCTCTGCACGCCAAAAGTCTGCCCCCGGTAGTTCGCCAGTTCGCGGAAGGCGGCGTAGGACATGCGGGGAAAACCCGCGTCGTCCAGCAGGCCGTGGTTGCCGGTGGCCATCAGGGAAAAGTAGGGATTGAAGACCGCGCCGGATTCCGACATCCGCAGCGCCGCCTCCGCCGCCCACAAGCCGCCCACCGCGTCCGAGAGGTGGGTGCCCCGGTCCGAGCGGTAAGACTGCGCGTACTCGGTCACGCCCTGTGCGAGTGGCTTGCCCTGTCCCTTCGGATTGGTGGCCGGGTCCGCCCACAGCTTTTCCACGCGCTCCACGGTGTCCGTCACCCTGCTGATGCTGGCGAAAGCTTCCGCGTCGCTGCCGTCACCGTTGGAGGGATACAGATGCCACGTCACCAGATCAAAGGCGTCGCCGCATTCTTTAATCGCCGCGTCCAGATACGAGTTTGGGTTGCTGACGGCTGGTCCGGCAATCTTGGCCTGCGGGTCAACCTTCAAAATGGCGGCCCTCTGCGCCCGCACCACGCCGCAGTATTTTTGGGGTGTCCAACTGGGATCGCTGCGGTTGGTGGCGTACAGGTCCGGCTCGTTGCCGATCTCGTAGTAGGCGACGTTCAGGCCCAGGCCCTGCGCCATCCGCACCAGCTCGGTAGCGTCTTCGGGGGTATTCTTCGCTTCCTCGCCGCTCCGGTTGCCCGCGTCACGGGAAAAGACGCGGGTTTGTAGCATCAGCGGCGGCTGACCCAGCAGCGTCCAGTTGGATTTCAGCGTCTGCATGGCTTCGGGCGTGCGGTTCTGCTCGTCCCCGATATTGCCGCCGGGCCAGCGCAGGGCAGCGGGTTTCAGGGCGTTCAACCCGTCCAGCGCTTCGGTTACCGGCATCCAGTTGCCCAGATTAAAGGCGCTGACACTGGCGGGAAGAATCGGTTTCGGTGTTGCATCAGAAGGTGTGACTGTAGCCGCCTGGGCCGACAGCAACAGCCCGAGACTGAGAGCAAAGATCTTGCTCACGCTCAGTCCTTGACCGCGCCGCTGGTCAGGCCCGAAATCACCTGTCGGCTGGCAAACAGAAAGATGATCAGCAGCGGAATCACGGTCAGCACCACCATCATCAAAGTCGCGCCCCAATCGGCGTTCACGTTCGTCGCGCCGCCGGTAATCTTTCGCAGCGACAGCGGCAGCGTCATGGTGCTGTCCTCGCTGAGACGCATGATCAGCGCGCCCTTGAAGTTGTTCCACGATCCCACGAAGGTCACGATGCCCAGCGTCGCCAGAATCGGGCGGATCAGCGGGACCACCACTTTCATAAAGATGCCGAATTCGCTGGCCCCGTCCAGCCGCGCGGCCTCAATCAGAGATTTGGGCAATGCGGAAACGATGTACTGGCGCATCAGGAAGATGCCGAAGGCGTTGGCCATACCTGGAACCCACAGCGTGCGCGGCGTGCCGATCCAGTGCAGGAAATTGTTCATCACCAGAAAGCTGGGAATGTCCATCACCAGCGGCGGAATCAGCATGGTAATGAGAATGAAGCCGAACAGGTACTGCTTGCCCTTGAAGTCGTACATGGCAAACGCAAAACCCGCCAGCGAGCAGAAGAACAGCGTGGTCACGGTTGACAGCCCCGCGATGTACAGCGAGTTCCAGAACTGGCGCAGGGCGAAGTTGTCGGTGGCCGTCATCATCTTCTGGAAGTTGCCCACCAGCGCGTCCCCGAACCACAGGTGGGGCGGCACGGCGAAGATCTGGGAACTGGGCAGTGAGGACCACACGAACATCAGGTAAAACGGCACCAGCGACAGGAAGCAGGCGACGCCCACGAAAAGCCACAGGCCCGCGCGTCCAAACGAGAAGCGGGATTTTTGCTGGGGAGGTCTGGGCGTGGCGATGGGGGTTTCAAGCGGTTGTGTGGTCACTGGCGGCCTCCGCCCCTGGAGAACAGGTAGTTGTTGATCATGCTCAGCACAAAGATCGCCAGGAATAGCAGCCAGGCCATCGCCGAGCCGTAGCCCATGTCCAGGTCACGGAAGGCGACATTAAAGATGTGCATGGCCGAGGTCAGCGCCGCGCCGCCGCTGCCGCCCGCCTGACCCACCATGATGAAGGGTTCTTCAAACAGTTGCATGTTGCCCACGATGGTGAGGGTGAAGGCGTAGAACATCATCGGTTTCAGCAGCGGCAGCGTGATGTAGAAGAATTTCTGCACCTTGCTCGCGCCGTCCACCGTGGCGGCCTCGTAGACGTCCTCGCTGATGGCCTGGAGGCCGCTCAGATACAGGATGACGTTCCAGCCCACGTAGCGCCAGAACACCACCACGGCCACCGATACCGGCACCAGATCCGGCTGCGCCAGCCAGCGCACCGGCCCCAGCCCCACCACGGACAGGGCGTAATTCAGCAGCCCCAGATTCTCGGAATACAGCATCCCGAAAACAATCGTGATCGCCACCGCGTTGGTGATGTACGGCAGAAACAGGATGGTGCTGATGCCGCTCTGCCATCTGCGCAGCGACTGGTTGATCACGAAGGCCAGCGGCAGCGCGATCAGGTGCTGCGGCACTCCCGAAAGCAGCCCGATCCAGACCGTGATCTTCAGCGAGACCCAGAACTGGTCCGGTGCGCCCAGCGCCAGCTTGAAGTTGTCCCAGCCCACGTACTGCCAGTTGCCCAGCCCGTCCAGCGGGTTCCACAGGTGAAAGGCCAGGAACAGGCTGAAGCCCAGCGGAAACAGTCCGAAGATCAGAAACAGGATGAAAAACGGGCTGACGAACATGTACGGCGCGGCGCGCTGCTGAAAGCGGTCATAGCTCCAGCGGCGGCGTGGGCGGCTGGTGGGCAGGGGCACTCGTTCTTGCATGGGGGTCATCCTTCGCGCCGTGCGCCAGGGGCAGCGCTTTTAGAAAAACAGTGCTGTGAGAGCAGCAGCGCTGGTAAAGCGGCACCCTGTAGGAATGGGAACGGGTGGGAATGGGAACGGGGGAGCTGCCTTTCTCGCTCCCCCGGACGGTCATGACATTCGGGTCAGGCCAGCCAGACTCAGCGGGCGCGGCGCAGGATCTGGGTGCGGGCGTCGGTCAGGGCCTGCTTGATGTCCTTGCCCTGCTCCAGCACGTTGGTCAGCTCGGTGTTCACGATCTGATCGGCCACCGAGTCGTACTTGTTCACGTCAATAGGCTGGGTCTTGCGGGCGGCGTCGCGCCACAGCACGCGGGCTTTCTGGTTGCCCAGGAACGGCACGCCCTGGCTGAAGATGTTGTCGTTCTGCGCGGTCAGCAGCGCCGGGAACGCGCCGTTGATGGTGAAGGCCGCGAGCTGCTGGGACTTGTCCATGGTCATGAACTTGATGAACTCCCAGGCCCACTGCTTGTTCTTGGCGGCGGTGGGAATGGCGTAGAACGAGCCGCCCCACGAGGCGTAACCGCCTTCGGGCAGGTTTTCCACGCGCCACAGGCCCTTGGTGTCGGGGGCCATGTAGCTTTCCAGCGAGCCGGTCAGCCACGCGCCGCTGAACTGCGAGGCCACGGTGCCCTTCTTGAAGGCGTCGTACCACTCGTTGCTCCACTCGCCGATCTTGGCGTCCAGCCCCTCGGTGCGCACCTGCTTGGCCAGCGTGAAGGCGCGCAGAAAGCGGGCGTTGTCCGGGCCGACCAGCAGGTTGTTCTTGCTGTCAAAATAAATGCCCTCGCCGGCCTTGAGGTTGGTGCGGCTGACCACACCGTAGATGCTCTGCGCGGTGTTGATCAGCGAGGCCCCGGTCTTGGCCTTGATGACCTTGCCTGCTGCGAGATAGCTTTCCCAGCTCTTGTTGAGCTGCGCGGGATCGACTCCGGCCTTGTCCAGCACGTCCTTGCGGTACAGCAGCGTGCCGGGGCCGATGTCGGTGGGCATGGCGATAAAGCGCTTGTCAGCGCTGGTGGCCTGCGCCACCGTGAACGGCGTGAACAGCTTCTTGTACTGCTCGGCGCTATAGGGGGCCTTGTTCAGGTCTTCCAGGCCCTTGCCTTCGGCGAACTTGCCCACGTAGCCGATTTCCACGGCCATCACGTCGGGCAGGCCCTGTCCGGTGGCCAGCGCGGTGGTCATGGCGTTGTGGTGATCGGCGAACTCCTGCGCCACCAGCTTGATGGTGATGTTGGGGTGCAGCTTGTTCCAGGCGGGCAGCACGGCCTTGATCGAGGTGTCCAGGCTGGGGAAGGCAGCGACAGTGATGGTGACCTTGTCCTGGGCGTGGGCGGTACCGGCGAGCAGGGCGGAAACAAGGGCGAACATGGCGATTTTCTTCATGGGAGACCTCCAGGGGTCAGAGTTGAAAGCGCTTTCAAGGTGGGCATGGAACGGAACGATGCATGAATCACGAACTGTCGTGCATCAGTGGCCTCCAGTGGCAGGGGAGAGGGGCGCTGGCCCGGTGGATTCGCGGATGACCAGTTGCGGCACATACGGGGACATGCTGGGCTGTTCCCCGGCCAGCAGGCGCAGGACCGTTTCGGCGGCCAGTTGCCCCAGTTCGTTGACCGCCTGATGCACGGTGGTCAGCGGGGGCGTGGTGTAGCGTGAGGAAAACAGATCGTCGAAGCCGGTCAGAGAGATGTCCTCGGGCACACGCAGGCCCCGTCGATACAGACTCAGGCGTGCGCCGAAGGCCATCTGATCGTTGGCACAGATCAGCGCCGTGAAGGGAGGATTTGCCCGGAGCAGCTCATCGGCAGCCTGCTCGCCGCTGGCCTCGGTGTAGTCGCCGCGGCGCATCAGGCGGGGATCAACCGATAGGCCCGCCTCACGCATGGTGGCTTCAAATCCCACGCGGCGTTCCACTGCGTCCTGCTGGGCTTCGTCTCCACCGATATATGCGATGTCGCGGTGGCCCAGCTCGGCCAGATGATGAACCACCTGCCGGATACCGGCGTGGTTGTCGATCAGGACGCAGCGTTCGGGCAGACCGCTGACCTCACGGCCCACGGCCACCAGCGGCACCTGCGCCGCCACCCGGCGTAGGGCCGCGTCCTCTATCACGCCGCCCAGCACGATCAGCGCGTCCACCCGGCGGCGCATCAGCAGATCGAGGGCCTGCTGTTCCTGTTTTGCCCGCCAGTGGCCGCTAACCACCAGTGGGTGGTAGGCACTGCCGTCCAATCCCTGCTCAATGCCTGCCAGGGTTTCTCCGTAGAACGCGCTGCTCAGTTTCTGGGTCAGCACCCCCACCGAGAAACTCCGTCCGTTCGCCAGTGCCTGGGCTTGCACGTTGGGGGTGAAATTCAGTCGCTGGATGACCGCCTCCACCCGCTCACGCTTGTCCGGCGTGACGTTGGCAGTGCCGTTGAGTATGCGCGACACGGTGCTGGGTGAGACACCCGCTTCCCGCGCCACATGCATCAGCGTGACGGTTGCAGACATAGGACAGCTCCTGACAGGCACAGTCGCCTGTTCATGAATATGAATTAAGACTTGTTGAACGACTTGAGCTTAGACGATTTTGAAAGCGCTGTCAAGAGCAGGCCGATCAGGGCTGCTGGAGTCGATCTGAAGCGTTGTCGAGGCGGATCGCCCCTCTGCTAGATCAGCCTGCTGAGGTTCTGCGAGGCGCACGACACGCTCAGAAGACCGACTTTTTGCCACTCTGATGGACCTGGTTGCCCTTCAGCTCGTCCGCTGCTCAGCACCACTTGTGAGAGGAGCAGGGAGGCCGGGCTGTCATCTGCTGGAGCTGCGCTGTTAGCGTGTCTGGTCCTTCTCGCTGAGCGGACTCGTCCTGGCGTCTGTTTTCGTCGTGCCCAGCGTGTCGTTCTCTCCACCCGGTGAATGCCGCAGCGTGGGCCAGCGCCGGGCCATCAGCAGGTACAGGCCGTAAGCCCAGGCGGTAGAGGCCAGAAAACCCACGATCACGTCGGTGGGATAATGCACGCCCAGATAGTTGCGGCTGGCGGCCAGCAGCACGCCCCAGAACACGCCCAGCACCGCCACCGGCCAGCCCAGCCGAGAGCGCCAGAAGATCAACCCCAGCGCGATCCCGAAGGCCGCGTTCGCCATCGCGTGGCCGCTGGGAAAGCTGAAGCCCGATTCCACCAGCACCGCCCCCAGTTCATCCGGGCGCGGACGCTGAAAGATCAGCTTGGCCAGCAGATTGAGCAGCGCCGCCCCGGACAGGGCGAAGACCAGATACCACGCGTGGACGCGTGCGCCCGCCCGTGCCAGCAGCAGCGCGACGGCCAGCGTGATGAGAGGCAGCACCCGCACCCCACCGATGACCCCCAGCGCCAGTGCGGCAGAGGTCAGCGTCGGCGTGCGGTGCGCGCGGTACCACTCCAGAATCGCCGTGTCCCAGGCAAAGCCGCCGTCGCGGAACACGTCTTCGGTCAACGAGGCGATCAGCACCAGCGGTAGCAGTACGCCCAGCAGTAGCAGCAACAGGCCGCGCCAGTGGCCCTTGGCGAACGTCACGATCTCATGGAGCAGGTTGGAAAGCACGGCCCCATTACACTCTGTCGACCCTTATCTGCGCGCTTGGCGGATGCTTAACGCTTTCGTCGCTAGGCCAAACCATGCAGTTTCTATGCGCCACCTGCCGGATGTGCGGCATGGCCCCTGCGGCGCACCATAGGTCTATCAGCGCTGGACCCACGGATGCCGCCCCCGGCAGCCAGCGCCCCCAGGACACACCATGCATTTTGACCTTCAGCGCAGCCAGCAGCGTGTTCAGGCGTTCCATCAGGAAGCCGCCCAGGATCGACAGGCCCGCGAAGCCCGCACCCCGCAGTTGCCCCCCCCGCGCCCGCAGTTCCTCGCCCTTTTACGTCGGTTGCGCCCCGCGTGATCCTCCATTCAGCGCAGACCAGATGCCGCCCACTTCGTCACTCAAGTGGGCGGCTTTCGTTATCAGCGCCGTGTCTCAGTAGGACGGAAGAGGGGCGCGCAGCTCTTGTGGCTGCGCGCCCTCGATTCTCAATTTCTATCCTGAATGTCTAGTAGAGCGTTCCCCCGGTGCTGGCATACACGTTTCCGGTCATGTAGCTCGATTCCTGCGAGGCCAGTAGAACGTACAGCGGCGCGATCTCGGCGGGCTGTCCGGGGCGGCCCAGCGGAGTTTGCTGGCCGAAGGTGGGAATCTTGTCCTGTGGCTGCCCGCCGCTGGGCTGCAAGGCCGTCCAGTATGGGCCGGGGGCCACGGCGTTCACACGGATGCCCTTCTCAGCCACCTGCTTGGCGAGGCCGCCCGTGAAATTGGCGATGGCGGCCTTGGTCATGGCGTAGTCCAGCAGGTTCTTGGACGGTTGGGTGGCCTGAATCGAGGTCGTATTGATGATGGTGGACCCCGGTTTCATGTGCGGCAGCGCCGCCTGCGTGATCCAGAACATGGCGTAGATGTTGGTCTTCATGGTGTCGTCGAACTGCTCGGTGGTGATGTCGGCAAGGTCTTCTACCGCCGTCTGCTTGCCTGCATTGCTGACCAGAATGTCCAGCCCGCCCAGGCCATCCACGGCTTTCTGGACCAGTTCCTTGCAGAACGCCTCGTCCCTGAGGTCACCGGGAATGACCACCGCTTTTTGCCCGGCGGCCTCAATCAGTTTGATGACTTCCTCCGCGTCGCTGTCCTCCACCTTCAGGTAGTTCAGCGCCACGTCCGCCCCTTCACGCGCGAACGCGATGGCCACAGCCCGCCCAATGCCCGAGTCGGCCCCGGTGATCAGCGCCTTGCGGCCCTTCAGGCGGCCAAAGCCCACGTAGCTGTCCTCGCCATGATCCGGGGTGGGGTCCATCTTCTCGGCCAGTCCCGGCGCATTCTGCGGCTGCTTGGGAAAGGGCGGGCGCGGGTACTGGGTCTGGGGATCGCGCATCTCGTACTGGTTTTTCACGGGGGGGTTGCTGTCCTTGGTCATGCCCGCAAGTCTTGTCGCCGCTGTGGTGCCAGAACCCACCCTCCCACACACTTGAAAGGTTGCCTCAAGAGACGGTGGGCAGACGCTGAATCCCCGATTTGGATGATCAGCCCATCGGACTGCTAGCCCAGCGGTACCCGGTTGGCCTCACGCTGCACCAGAAAATCCTTGACACTCTGCGCCGCCCGCGCGTTCATTCCCGGCACGGCGGCGATCTGCGTGACGGGGGCGGCGGCCAGATCCTCCAGGCTGGAAAATTCCTCCAGCAGCGCGTCGCGCCGTTTCTGCCCGATCCCCGGCAAATCGTCGAACACGCTGCGGAGCATGTCCTGACCGCGCAATTTGCGGTGGTACGTGATGGCGTACTGGTGAACCTCGTCGCGCACGGCGATCAGGATTCTCAGCGCTGGATGCGTTTGCAGCAGCAGCATCTCGCGGTTCACGCCCACCTCGGTCCCCGTCTCCAGCCACCACTGCGCCCCATAGCGCCCCGGCAGGATGATGGTTTCCTCGCGCTTGGCGAGACCCACCACCGGCACCTGAATGTTGGCCTCCTTCAGCGCGTCCAGCGCCGCGTTGACCTGCCCGCGCCCGCCGTCGATCACGATCAGATCGGGCAGCGGCAACTTGTCCGACAGGCTGCCCGTGAAGCGGCGATGCACCGTCTGTTTCATGGCGGTGTAGTCGTCCGGGTGGTCCAGCCCCTTGACCTTGAAACGGCGGTGTTCCCCACGCCGCGCCCGTCCGCCCTCGAAAACCACCATGCCCGAGACGATGTTGGTCCCGAACAGGTTGGAGTTGTCATAGCCCTCAATGCGCCACGGACGGTCCGGCAGCGCCAGCATCTCGCGCAGGGCGTCCAGGCCCGGATGATCGCCGCGCCGCTCCAGCACCGCCAGTTCGGAGTCCAGGCCGTTGACCGCGTTGCGCTGGGCCATCTCGATCAGATCCACCTTGTCGCCGCGTTTGGGCGTCCGCATGGCGGTCTTGCGCCCGGCCTTCTCGCTCAGGAATTCGGACCATAGCGGCGCATCCTCGAATTCGGCGGGCAGCAGGATCAGGGGCGGCACATGCGTCGCCTGGGTGTAGTAGTCCTGCACGAAGGCCCCCACGATCTCGCCAGGGGTGCCTTCCTCGGCATTGGTCAGGAAACGTTTGTCGCGCCCCACCACGCGCCCGCCGCGCATGCGGAACAGTTGCACCATCGCGTATTCCCCGGCCTGCGCCACCCCCAGGAAATCCAGATCGGTCTCGTCGCTGACAAAGGCGTGTTGCTCGGTGCCGAATAGTTTCTGGACCGCCAGCACACGGTCCCGCACACGGGCAGCCTGCTCGAAGTCCTGACCCTGTGCGGCCACTTTCATGTCTTCCTTCAGGCGGGTGATGACAGCGGCGGCGCGGCCCTCCAGCAGCGATTTCACGTCGTCCACCACGCGGGCGTATTCCGGCGGATCGGCCCGGTCCACGCACGGTCCCAGGCAGCGGCCCATATGAAAATTCAGGCACGGGCGCGGCTTTTTCTGCATGGGCAGTCCGCTGTTCTTGCGAAGCGGAAACATGGTGTCGATCAGGTTCTTAACCCGCCGTACCGCCGAACTGTCCGGGTACGGTCCGTAGTAGCTGCCGCCGTCCTTCAGCACCCGCCGCGTGACCACCAGCATGGGGAATTTTTCGTTGGTCAGTTTCAGGAAGGGGTAGTGCTTGTCGTCCTTCAGCGTCACGTTGTAGTGCGGGCGGTGCTGCTTGATCAGGTTGGCTTCCAGAACCAGCGCCTCGACCTCGTTGCGTGCGGTAATAAATTCCAGCGACTCGGCCAGCGAGGTGAACTTGCCACTCTTGCCCCCGGCCTTGAAATGCTGTCCCACTCGGCTGCGAATGTTGTTGGCCTTGCCGATGTAAATGGGCACGCCCCCCTTGCGGAAGAGGTACACGCCAGGGGTGGTGGGCAGCACAGGCAGATCGTCGAAATGCACGCTCCAAGCATAGGGGAGAGGAGGTCCGCGCACCGTGACAGGGGTTTCCGAGAATCTTGAGCGTCCGTGCTGACACGTCAACCGTAGGTCAGGCCAAAGTCTGCGCCCACGCGCGGCATAAACTGTTCTCTGATGTCTGTTCCGCCTCCCGGCCCACTCGTGACCCTGACCATCAACCGTTTCGCGCCCGCCGATCTGCGCGCGGGAATGCGGCGCATGGCGACCGATCACAGCCACCTGCGCGGGCTGCCGGGCCTCGATTTTTACCGCCTGCTGGGCACCGGACAGGGCGCGAAACTCTCGCTGAGCGTGGATCTGCGCCGCTGGGGGCGTTTCGCCGTGTGGCAGTCGCGCGCCGCCTTCGAGCTGTTCGAGGATAGCCCCTGGCGGCAGCACGAGCGCGAGGAAGTGGCCGACACCGTGACGCTGTTGCTGCGGCCCCTGCGCTGGCATGGGCAATGGGCCGGACAGGAACCGTTCGGCCCCGCTATCTCACGCCATCCCTCCGGCGAATTTCCCGTCGCGGTCCTGACCCGCGCCGTTATTCGCCCAACCAGTCTGGCGGCCTTCTGGCGGGCGGTGCCAGGAACGCAGGAATTCTTGCCGGAGCAGCCCGGCCTGATCTCCGCACTGGGGCTGGGCGAGTGGCCCGTGGTGCAGCAGGCCACTTTCAGCGTCTGGCAGGACGAGGCGAGCATGCGCGCTTACGCCTACCAGAGCGGCGCCCACCGTCAGGTGATTGCCCGCACCCGCCAGGAAAACTGGTACAGCGAGGAACTGTTCGCTCGCTTCGAGGTGCAGCAGGTCCGGGGCGTGTGGGAAGGGCTGCCCTCCGGCCCGTCCTGACTGTTTACACTCCCCCAGTGACTTTCTCTCGCCTTTTTTTAGCCCGTCACGGGCAGACCACCGGAAATGTTGCGGGCGTGCTGCGTGGCGTGGACAGCCAGCACGATGAATTGACCGCCGAGGGCCACGCGCAGGCCCAGGCGCTGGCTCGCAAGCTTGCTGCCCTGAATCTGGATTCGCCGCGCATCTATGCCAGTACCTATACCCGCACCCAGCAGACCGCTGCACCTGCCGCTGAGTTGCTGGGTGTGTCCGTAACCGTGCTGGAAGGCATTCAGGAAATCGATCCCGGCGACTGGCGTGGGCGGCCTTACAGCGATCTGAAGACTGGATTCGATGAACTCGTCGGCCCAGATGACAACGTTTCTTTCCCCGGCGGCGAAAGTCAGCGTGACGTGGCGGACCGTTTTGAGACGGCCCTCAGATCAGTTCTGGGTCTTCCCGGCACGCCCATCGTCGTCTCGCACGGCGGCGCATTGACCTCACTGTTGATCCGTCTGCTGCGTGTCCCGGTGGTGGAAAGCTGGCGCTCAGACCGTTTCGCACAGGCCAACGCGGAGTTGACGGAATTGATTCAGACGATAGATGGTTGGCAGATCAAGCAGAGACCCGAAAAGATTTGGCGAATCTAAATTTCACGATCAAGAATTATCGTGAATCTTTTCACTTACTAATCCAAATACATTGGTCAGTAGCACCCAGACCTCAATTACCCCGCAAGACCCTTTCATATGCTTCCAGATACTGCGGCACGATCAGGGCAGGGGAGAAACGGGTAACCGCTGCCTGCCGTGCCGCCGCGCCCATGCTCAGGTACAGCTCGCGGTCCCGCAGCACCCGCAGCGCCGCGTCGGCCATACCGTCCACATCGCCCACCGGGCAGAGGAAGCCAGTCACGCCGTCCTCGACGACTTCGGGAATGCCCCCGGCGCGGGCGGCCACCACCGGCACCTCGCAGCTCATGGCCTCCAGCGCGGCCAGACCGAAGCTTTCATTGCTGCTGGGCAGCAGAAACAGGTCGCTGATGCCCAGCACAGTTTCAACGTCCGGGAACGATCCCAGGAAATGCGTCCTGCCGATCACCCCGAGTTGCTGCGCCAGCTCGAAGGCGCGCGGGCGCTCCGGGCCGTCGCCGATCATCAGCAGGCGGGCGGGCAGTTCGGAGGCCACGCGGGCAAAGATCTGCACCACGTCCTCTACCCGTTTGACCGGACGGAAGTTGCTGACATGCACCAGCAGCGCTTCCTCCGGGTGGGCGAACCGCAGGCGGACCTCGGGATCGGTGATGCGCCGGAAGCGCTCGGCGTCCACGAAGTTATGGATCACCTCGATCTCACGGTCAATCCCGAAGACTTCACCCGTCTGCTCGGCCAGAAATTGAGATACGGCGGTCACATGGTCACTGCGCTCGATGGCGTGGCGGGTGGTGTGCCTGAAGGCGGGTTCGGCCCCCACCAGCGTCACGTCGGTCCCGTGCAGCGTGGTCAGCACCCGCCCCTTGCCGACAATGGCGCGGGCATGGATGGCCGCCGTCGCGTGCGGAATGGCGTAGTGGGCGTGCGCCAGCTCCACGCCGTATTCCAGCATCACTTCCGTCAGGGTGTTGGCGGCGGCCAGTTCCGGGTACGGCTGCTCGAACAGCGCGTAGGCAAACCCGCTGACCTGATGGAAATACGGCCCGCGCATCCCACACTGCCCCGACAGCCGGAAGGGTTGCGCCGAGCCGATGAAATGTACCTCATGCCCGGCCCGCGCCACCTGGAGGCCCAGTTCGGTGGCAACGACGCCGGAGCCGCCTGCGCTGGCATGGCACAGCACCGCAACTTTCACAGGTGTACTTCTGGTTGACAGACTTCAAGGGCATTCGTGGTCACGGCTGGGAAGTATAGTGCTGCTGCCAGGACCTTACTGTTGGAAATCACCTTCATGTTGAGCGGGCTATTCGGGCCGAATGTACCCCCCTCCTCCCTCCCCCAACGGCGGGAGACACGCGAGAAACGATACAGAAACTGAGATGAGTACAGACTGAGAATGGATAAATGATTGCTGTTCTCACCGATTCCACCTGTGATCTGCCCCCCCAGGAAGCCCAGAGACTTGGTATTCACATCATTCCCCTGACTGTTCACATGCAGGAGCGTGAGCTTCTGGACTGGCAAGAAGTCGACCCCGACGCCGTCTACAGCCACATGAAAGCGGGTGGCACGGCCAGGACGACACCAGTGGCCGTGAATGCTTTCGCTACGCGTTACCGCGAACTGCTGGACACCCACGACGAGGTGGTCAGCATTCACCTATCGGGCAAGCTCTCGGAGACTGTGGAACACGCCCGGAGGGCCGCAGCACTGCTGAATCTGGAACGGCGTATTCATGTGGTAGACAGCGGTCTGGCCTGCACGCCCCTGGCCGAGGCGGTGCTGGCTGCCCGCGCGACCCTGCTCAGCGGCGGTGATCCGGCCAGTGCGGTTCGGGCTGCCGAGGCCGTGCGCGCCCAGATTCACGCCGAATTCAGCGTTCCGTCGCTGGACTACCTGCGCCGGGGAGGGCGGATTGGCCGCGCTCAGGCTTTCTTCGGTAACATGCTGGGGCTGCGCCCGATCCTGGGGTTCGAGGGCGGTGAGTTGAAGGCCCTGCGGCGCTGCAAGGTGGACCACGCCATTGAAGACATGCTGGATGGCCTGCGCGAACGCTTCGGCGATGACGCCCTGTGTATTTCGGTGATTCATGCGGGGCGTGACAGTGGCCGGATGCAGGCACTGCGCCACGCCGTGACCAGCAGCGGTCTGAATATCAAGAACGCCCGCATGCATCTGATGGGTCCAGTCATCGGCGCGCATGTGGGGCCGGGAACCTTTGGATTCATGGCACGGCCTGCGTAAGAGCGTGAAAGAAAAAGGGACGCGGCGTAATCTTCGTCGCGTCCCTTTTTATGAGCCGTTCTAAACCGTCAGCCCGTCTGCCTCCAGTTTCTCCAGATACGCTTCTCCGCCTTCCACCTCGGCCTTAAATCCAGAGGCCGGCCCGAAGACCAGCGTTTCAGCCAGCGTCTCAGACATCAGGTACTCCTGCCACGCCTCGGCAGCGGCGCGGGCGTCGCCTTCCAGCTCCAGATGCAGGGTGATGCGGTCCTGCACCTCGAATCCTGCCTTCTTGCGCCCGTCCTGAATGCCGCGCACCAGATCGCGGGCCAGGCCCTCCAACTCCAGCTCGCGCGTCAGCGTGGTGTCGAAGGCCACCAGATACCCGGCCTCCTCCTGCGCGGCGTAGCCTTCGGGGGACTGGGCGTCCACCAGCACCTCGTCCGGCCCCAGCTCGAAGCGTTCGCCTGTGGGGGCCACGACTTCAAACTGCTGGCCATCGCGCACTGCCCGCGCGATCTCGGATGCGTCCGCCGCTGACAGGGCTGCGCGCACCTGCGGCACCGCCTTGCCAAATTTCTTGCCGAGGAGCTGAAGGTTGGGGCGCAGGGCGTAGCTGACCAGTTCGGCGTACTGATCTAGAAGTTCAACTTCCTTGACGTTCAGTTCCTCCCTGATCTGCTCACCGAAACGGCCCAGCGCCGCCGTCATCTCCGGCGTGCGGGCGCGCAACATCACACGCGGGAGGGGTTGACGCTGGCGCATCCCACTCTTGGCACGCACGGCCCTTCCCAACCCCACCACCCGCAGTACGGCGTCCATCTCGCCCACCAGCGACGGAGCTGATAAGGATTCGTCTACCACCGGCCAGCTCGACAGGTGCACGCTTTCTGGCGCGCTGTCGTCCACACTCCGCACCAGATTCTGATACAGAGTCTCCGCCAGGAATGGTGTGAACGGCGCGGTCAGTTGCGTGACCGTCACCAGTGCGTAATGCAGCGTGGAATAGGCACTCAGGTCCACCTGCCCGTCCCCGCTCCAGAAGCGCCTGCGGTTGCGCCGCACGTACCAGTTGCTCAGGTCCTCGGTCACGAAATCCTGGAGGGCGCGGCTCGATCCGGTGGGATCGTAGTTTTCCAATCGCTCGGTCACGGTGGCGATCAGCGCCTGCACCTTCGCCAGCAGCCAGCGGTCCACCTCCGGGCGGTCCTCCAGCGGTGGCGCGGCCCGCAGGTCCGGCTTGTCCAGATTCGCGTACAGCACGAAGAAGCTATAGGTGTTCCACAGCGTCAGGAAATAGCTGCGGAACGCCTCGCCCACCAGATTCATGCCGAAGCGGCGGCTCAGTTCCGGCGGGGCGGACACGTACATGTACCAGCGGGCGGCATCGGCCCCGCACTGCTCGAACACTTCCCAGGGGTCCACGATGTTGCCCTTGCTCTTGGACATCTTCAGGCCCTTCTCGTCCAGGATGTGGCCCGAGCAGATCACCGATTTGTAGGCCACCGAATCGAAGACCATCGTGCCGATCTGGTGCAGGCTGTTAAACCACCCGCGCGTCTGATCGATGGCCTCGGCGATGTAGTCGGCAGGAAAGCCGCCGTTCTCGAATTTCGCCTTATTTTCAAACGGATAGTGATGCTGCGCGAACGGCATCGAGCCGCTGTCGTACCACACGTCCATCACGTAGGGCACGCGCTTATAGGTCTCACCTTCCAGCTCGAACATGATGTCGTCCACGAACGGGCGGTGAGGATCAAAGTCCGGCCCGGTCAGCTCAGGCCGCCCGCTGAGTTCCGCCAGTTCGGCGTAGCTGCCCACCACCCTGTATTTGCCACCATCCGCCGTCTCCCAGATCGGCAGCGGCGTGCCCCAGTAACGGTTGCGCGACAGGTTCCAGTCGATCAGGTTCTCCAGCCAGCCGCCGTAGCGCCCGTTCTTGATGTGCGGCGGGTGCCAGTCGATGGTCTGGTTCAGCTCGATCAGCCGCTCTTTCATGGACGTGTTGTTCAGATACCAGCTCTCGGTGGCGTAGTACATCAGCGGGGTGCCGCAGCGCCAGCAGTGCGGGTAGCTGTGCATGAAGTTCTTGTCGCGCCACATCAGACCGCGCGCCTTGAGATCACGGATGATGTCCGTGTTGGCGTCGCGGAAGAACACGCCCTTCCACGGGCCGTAACGGTGCTTGCCTTCCGGGTCCACGCCCACGATCACTGGGAAGCCGTAATTCTTCGCCAGTCGCATGTCGTCCTCGCCAAAAGCTGGTGCGGTATGAACGATGCCGGTGCCGTCGCTGTCGGAAACGTAAGTATCCAGGCCGCTCATCCAGATCGGTGCGCCTTCGCCCTCTGCCTCATACGCCTCGGTGTAGAGAGGCTCGTAGCTCAGCCGATCCAGCTCTGTCCCTCTGAACGACTTCACCACCTCTGCGCCCTCGCCCAGCACCTCGTCCAGCAGCGTGCGGGCCAGGATCAGCACCTTGCCTTCCTTGTCCTTTGCGGCCACGTACTCGAATTCCGGATGGATTGCTACGCCCACGTTGTACGGCAATGTCCACGGTGTCGTCGTCCAGACCAGAAATGCTGCGCCCGTTTCCAGCCCGATCTTTTCTGGCTCTTTCAAATCAAAGGTGATGTAAACGCTGGGGTCCTGGATGTCCTTGTAGCCCTCGCTGACCTCAGCGTTGCTGAGCGTGGTGCCGTCTTTCGGGCAGTACGGCGCAACCCGGAAGCCCCGGTATAGCAGCCCCTTCTTCTCCAGCTCGGCCACACTCCACCACACGGATTCGATGTAGTCCTTGTGCAGCGTCATGTAGGCGTCGTCCAGGTCCACCCAGTAGCCCATGCGCTCGGTAAATCTGCGCCAGTCGGCCTCGTAGACGAACACACTCTGGCGGCATTCGGCGTTGAATTTGTCGATCCCGTACGCCTCGACTTCCCGCTTTGAATTCAAGCCCAGCTTCTTCTCGACGCCGATTTCCACGGGCAGGCCATGGGTGTCCCAGCCCGCCTTGCGCGGCACGTGAAAGCCCTGCATGGTCTTGAAGCGTGGGAACAGGTCTTTGAAACTGCGTGCCTGAACGTGGTGGATGCCCGGCTGACCGTTGGCGGTGGGAGGCCCCTCGTAGAAAGTGTAGACCGGGCCATCCTGCGTGCCTTCCAGGCTGCGCTCGAAGATTTTCTGCTCGTTCCACCACTTGAGGGTGGTTTCTTCCATCAGGGGAAATTTAGGATTGGGTTCGACGGGATTAAACATGGACATGGGGAAACCTCGGTGGGGGAGAGTGGGTTACAGAAACGGTGCTAATCGACGATAAAAAGTTTCGCCCCACTTGCCGTGCTGGAGCGGTGCGCCTCGGCGTGATCGGCCACCTGATAGCTCTGGCCGGGGAGAAGGGTGAAAGTGCGGCCATCTTCCAGTTCGGTGTCCAGTTGGCCGTCCAGCACCAGCAGGATGTGACCCTTGCTGCACCAATGGTCCGCCAGATAGCCAGGGGAATACTCCACCATGCGGACGCGAATGCCGCCGAAGTTTTGGGTGCGCCAGTGGGCCACGCCCGTCACGCCGGGATGTTCGGTCATCGGCACCGCAGACCAGTCGGTGACGCCAAATGGAATGTCCTGTATCTGCATAGCTTTCCCTCCCAACCACACCAAAAAAAGACGACACGCCTCAGCTTCACTGCTGGGACGCGCCGCCTCTTAAAAGCGTGTGCGTGGTACCACCCAACTTCGCCGCATTCTGCTACGGCCTCGTTGCAAGACCCTCTATCGGGGGGCGTCCGGGCGGGTCTAATCGGCCTGTGTGGGCCTTTCTTCCGTCTGCGCGGGAGGTGATCTTCGCTTGCGGTGGCGGTGTCTGTCAGGCTCCCACCATCCCTGACTCGCTCTTGAACGACGGCCCTGCCGAAGCTACTGTCCTCGCGTTCGCATCTGTTTGCTCACCCCATTTTCAGGAGTGGCCTTCATGGTAGGGCGGCGGGACTGTGCGGGTCAATGCGCCAGATGACAGACCAAAGAAAGGGTCGCTCCCGCCTTAGACGGGCGGTCTCCAGGCATACCTGCCTAGAATCTCCATAAATTCGCGTTATGCTGTGGGTTGATCCGCCCGCTGCCGCCCGTTTTTACCCACGATGCCCTATGCCTGGGGCGCTTATATTCCTTGCCAGGAAGTGCCACATGAACCTTTTGTTCCCCGTTTTATCTCAATTCATCCAGAAGACCTCGCCATACTTAGCGGGGGGCGGGCGGCTGTGACGGAAATGAGCGGAATCAACGCCTACACCGCCACGCTGCCGTTTCAGGAGCTGCAGCAGAAAATTCTGCCAGAGCTGCACCTGATCGCCGCCGGGTACGGCATCGACAACTACCGCAAGCTGAAAAAAGATGCCCTGGCGCTGGCGATCATGGAGCACCAGGCCGACGCCGAAGGCCAACTGCTGGCGCGCGGCTACCTGGAAATCAGCGCCGACGGCTACGGCTTCCTGCAATCGGACCTGCTGGACCCCAACAGCCGCACGGTGCTGGTCACGGCGGGGCTGATCAAAGCCAACCATCTGCGGACCGGTGACGACGTCATTGGCCGCGCCCGCCGCCCGCGTGAGAATGAGCGTTTCGGCTCTCTGGTGCAGGTGGAGGCGGTCAACGGTCTGGACCCCGAAGCCGCCCGCCGCCGCCCCCGCTTCGATGACCTGACCCCCACCTTTCCAGAACATCAACTGGTGCTGGAAGACCCCGGCAACACGGATGGCCTGAGTCTGCGCGTCGTCGATTTGCTGGTCCCCATCGGACGCGGGCAGCGGGCACTGATCGTCGCCCCGCCGAAAGCCGGAAAAACCACCCTCCTCAAGCAGATTGCCAACTCCATCGTCAAGAACTATCCCGACGTGACCGTGATGGTGCTGCTGGTGGACGAGCGCCCCGAGGAAGTGACCGATTTCCGCGAGAGCGTGCAGGGCGCGCAGGTGGTGGCCTCTACCTTCGACGAGCCGCCGCAGCACCACGTCCGGGTGGCCGAATTCGTCCACGAACGCGCGCGCCGCATCGTGGAAGACGGCGGCCATGTGGTCATCCTGCTGGACAGCATCACCCGTCTGGCCCGTGCCAACAACCTGGTCACGCCGCCCACCGGGCGCACCCTCTCGGGCGGCCTGGACAGCAATGCGCTGCACTGGCCCAAGCGCTTTCTGGGCGCGGCCCGCAACATCCGCGAGGGCGGCAGCCTGACCATTCTGGCGACGGCGCTGGTGGAAACGGGCAGCCGCATGGACGATGTGATCTTCGAGGAATTCAAGGGCACCGGCAACGCCGAACTCGTTCTCTCGCGCCGTCTGGAAGAACGCCGAATTTTCCCCGCGTTGGACATCATCAAGTCCGGCACCCGCCGCGAGGAGCTGCTGCTTCAGCCCGAAGTCCTGAAAAAGATGTGGCTGCTCCGCAAAGTCATCAGTGACATGGACCCCGCCGACGCGATGGAAATGCTGCTCACGCGCATGGGCAAGACCCGCAACAACGTGGAATTCCTGCAAAATCTGGCGGGCGGCTGAGCCTCTTTTGTCGGCGGCAAGCTAACACCTGATTTTTCTCTTCTGATCCTGGATGGCCGATGCTACCGGGGTTCTTTTTTCCTGTGTGTGGACTTCTGCGCCAATCCTAGACGCAAGTTTAAAACCGAACTGACCCCACTCTCCTTTCATTTCTGGCCCTATGCAGGGGGTCAGTCGCGGCCTATGCTTTCTCCATGAGCGATTCCCAGAACGGTATGCCCCAGCAGACAGACCTCAACTTCGGCTTCGCCGAGATGTTCAAGGGCGGCGTGATCATGGACGTGGTCACCGCAGATCAGGCCCGCATCGCCGAGGCGGCGGGGGCAACTGCCGTAATGGCGCTGGAGCGCGTGCCTGCCGATATCCGTGTGGACGGCGGCGTGGCCCGCATGAGCGATCCGAAGATGATCAAGGAAATCATCGCGGCGGTAACCATTCCGGTGATGGCCAAGGTCCGAATCGGCCACATCGTGGAAGCGCAGATCTTGCAAGCGCTGGGCGTGGATTTCATTGACGAATCCGAAGTGCTGACTCCCGCCGACGAGCAGTTTCATATCCTCAAGACGGAGTTCAAGGTGCCGTTCGTCTGTGGGGCCAAGAATCTGGGCGAGGCGCTGCGCCGTGTGGCCGAAGGAGCCAGCATGATTCGCACCAAGGGCGAGGCGGGCACCGGCAACGTGGTGGAAGCTGTCCGGCACGCCCGCACCATCCTGGGCGAGATTCGCAGCATCCAGGCCCGCCCCGTTGAGGAGCTGATGACGGTGGCCCGTGACCTGCAAGCCCCCTACGAACTGGTGAAATATGTCCACCAGCACGGCAAGCTGCCTGTGGTGAACTTTGCTGCTGGTGGGATCGCAACGCCTGCCGACGCGGCCCTGATGATGGTGCTGGGGCTGGACGGCGTGTTCGTGGGCAGCGGCATCTTCAAGAGCGACAACCCCGAACGCCGCGCGCAGGCCATCGTCAAAGCCGTGACCCATTATCAGAATCCTGAACTGCTGGCCGAGATCAGTGAGGATCTGGGCGCACCCATGACCGGTATCAACATCGACGATCTGATTCCTGCCGAACGCCTCGCCTCGCGTGGCTGGTAAACCGCTCAGCATTGGCGTCCTTGCTCTCCAGGGGGCATTCCGTGAACACTGCCGCCTGCTGGAATCACTGGGGGTGGCGGTGCAGGAGGTGCGCCTGCCCGCTGATCTCGCGGGCCTCGATGGCCTGATCCTGCCCGGCGGGGAGAGTACGACGATGGCCCGCCTGCTCACGGAGTATGCCCTGTGGGAGCCGATCCGGGACTTCCACGCGGGCGGGGGAGCCATCTGGGGCACTTGCGCTGGGGCCATCCTGCTGGCCCGCGAGGTCCAGGGTGCGCCGCCGCAATTTGGTGGTCAGCAGGAAAGCCTGCGTCTGCTGAACACTACTGTGCAGCGCAACGCCTTTGGGCGGCAGATCAATTCCTTTGCCGCCCCCCTGATTGTTCAGGGCCTGGATTTGCCGTTTCCCGCCGTTTTCATTCGCGCGCCAGCCTTTAGCGGTGCTGGCGTAGAGGCCACGGTTCTGGCCGAGTGGGACGGTCAGGCCGTAATGCTGCGTCAGGGCCGGATTCTGGCGACGGCATTTCATCCTGAACTGAGTGGAGATGCCGGAATCCACAAGCTTTTTATGGAAATGGTCCAGGAAGCGCAAATCGCAAACGCATAGCAAAGATAATATTCACGAATTAGATTTATCGTGAAGCTATTCACTTAATCGTTCCAAGCTATGAGCTTCTAGAAATTTAAACAACTCAGAGAAGTCGGGAACACTCCGCCGCAAACGCTATCCGGTGGGAATCCAGCGATTCGGAGAGGGGAGTGGGAAGCCCCACCTCACCCCGCAGCAAGGCCAGCCAGCCGCGCACCAGCCCCACGTCGCCGCCACCGTGGTTGCCATCCGCTACCACCGTCCAGCATTCCACGGTGCCATGCCGAAAGTCATGGAGTTCCAGCTCGCCGCGCTCCATCTGCCCGCGCAGTTCGCCATGCGTGCCGAGCAGTTTGAAGGTGCGGGTGTTGTTGTGCGTGAAGGCACTGACGGTCAGCCCAGCAGTCACGCCATTCTCGAAGGTGACGGTCACGGACTGATGATCGGCCACGTCGTTCAGGCCTAGGTAGACGCATTGGCCGTATGGCCCGGTCTCCAACGCCCCGGCCAGCGTCTGACCCCCGGCGGTCAACACCGTGTTGGGCCAGCTTTCCAGCGGGCGACTGCCGTAAATCTGGCGCGCGTCGTAGGGGCAGGCTACCACCGGGCAGGTTACGCAGCGGTCAGAAGCTGCTGCTGGCGCGTTCTCGGGGCGAAAGTGGTGCAGGCTGCCCTGACTGTCCACCCGTGACGGCGGCGCACCCGCGAACCAGCGCAGCAGGTCCAGATCATGGCAACTCTTGGCGAGGAGAAACGGTGCTGCCGGGGGAGAGGCCCGCCAGTTGCCCCGCACGTAGGAGTGCGCGTAATGCCAGTAAGCCACGTTCTCCGCGTGCTGGATGCCCACCAACTGGCCCAACCGCCCGGAATCCAGGACCTGCTTCACCTCCTGGAAGAACGGCGTGGCCCGCAGCACATGACAGACGGTCACACTCCCAACCGACTGGGCCTCGGCCTGAAGCAACACGTTTAGTTCGGCCTCGGCCAGACAGATCGGCTTCTCCAGCAGCACGTCGTACCCCAGCGCCAGAGCTTGCAGGCATGGCTGAACATGCTGATCATCGGGGGTGGCGATCACGACGGCGTCGGCCACACGTCCCAGTGCGAAGAAGTTATCCCAGTCGGAGAAACAGCCTTCCGGCCCAAGGCCATGTCGGGCGGCCACTTCCGACAACCGGGCCGCGCGGGGGTCTACCAGATGCGTGATCCGCACGCCCTGTGCAGCCAGATGCCGGGCATAGACATCTGCCC
This sequence comes from Deinococcus sp. AJ005, assembly GCF_009017495.1. Taxonomy (NCBI): domain Bacteria; kingdom Thermotogati; phylum Deinococcota; class Deinococci; order Deinococcales; family Deinococcaceae; genus Deinococcus; species Deinococcus sp. AJ005. The sequence goes on from NZ_CP044990.1 coordinate 1,671,771, forward strand.
CCCGGTTGCCGCAGCCGATGACGGCGACGGTGACTTCATTCATCCCCTTGTCACGCCCCAGCCCACGCCCTGCGGCCTCGCCAGTTCGCCCGCCGTCCATTCCAGCCCGGTAAATGGATCGTCGGCCAGCAGCAGCGCCCCGTCCAGATCGGCCCAGTCGCACAGTCCGGCCAGATGCGCGGCGGCAGAGATGCCCAGGCTACTTTCAATCATGCAGCCGATCATCACGCTCAGGCCGTGGGCGCGGGCCAGTCGCAAGGCCGCGAGCGCCTGGAGTGGCCCGCCCAGCTTGGCGAGTTTGAGGTTCACGCCATCAAAAGCTTCAGCCAGCGCAGTCACGTCGCGGACATGGTGTAGGCTCTCGTCGGCCACCAGCGGCACGCGCGACAGGCGGCGCAGTTCGGCGTGGCCCTCCAGATCGTCCGCCGCCAGGGGTTGTTCCACCAGTTCTACCCCCACCGCTTCCAGCACACCCAGCATGCGTTTGGCCTGCGGGCGCGTCCAGGCGGCGTTGGCATCCACACGCAGGGCCACGTCTGGAGCCTCCCCGCGCAAGGCTTCTAGAATCGCCGTGTCCCGCTCCGTCCCCAGCTTGACCTTGAGAACCGTGTGCCCGGCGGCCACCGCCTCACGCGCCTGCCGCTGCATGTCGGGGATGTCGGCCAGACTGACCGTGTAACTGCTGCGGGGCAGCGGAGCGGGGGAGAGGCCCAGCAGTTTCCAGACGGGCAGACCCACCGAGGCCGCGCACCATTCTAGCGCCGCCATCTCCAGCGCGCATTTGACCGAGGGGTGATCGTGCGGCATCCGCGCTGAAAGGCTCGCGTGCAGGCCATCCCAGTCCCAGGGATCGGTTAAAGCCTGGGCCAGCAGAGGCAGCACCGCCTCCACCGTGCCGCGCGTCTCGCCGTAAAAAGCGTTTGGAGCCGCCTCGCCCCGGCCCACGATTCCATCCCGTGTGAAAGTGACGATGGTGCGCGGATAGATGCTGTGTGTCCAGCGGGCGATGCCGAAGGGCTGCGCGGTGTGCAGCTCCAGGGTTTCCCAGGCCACGCTCACGCCGTCCACCGTCCGAAGCCCGTGCAGCCTTCCGCCAGCTTCTGTCCGTACTCGCCCTCGCTCAACGTCTCCACGGTCACACGCATATTCGTGGCATTGGCGTGGACCATCCGCCGTTCGTCCAGCATCAGGCCGACGTGACCGGGGAAGAAGGCCAGATCGCCGCGCTGGGGCCGTTCCACCACACCCAGAAATTCCTGCTGCTGATCGGCGTCACGGGGAATGGGTTGTCCGAACGCGGCGAACACCAGTTGCGTTAATCCCGAGCAGTCTAGTCCCCAGGCGCCGCGCCCCCCCCAGACATACGGCGTGTCCAGAAAGCGCAGGGCCAGCGCAGCCGCATCGGCTTCACGGATAGGGGAGATGACAGCCTCGCCCACCCATGCATCTTTGCCGCTGGGAAGTGAGACCGGCAGCCAGCGCCGCCCACCTTCGGTCACGGTTTCGCCCGGTGCGTGAATGATCCTGGCCCCCAGGCACAGCTCTCCAACAATCGGCTGGCTGACCTTCGGCCCGGCGTAAGCGTGGGCGCGCAGGGCGGTCACCGTCAGTAAATCGCCGTGCTGTGGCCCGGTCAACCCCGCTGCCGGAGTCCAGCCCAGGTAGCGGTCATGGACGGTGCGGATATAGGCCCAGCCATTTCCGTCTTCCCAGAGCAACTCCAGCGCCTCGCCGAGCAGCGCCTCCGAGACCTGGGCCGCGTCGGCGCGGGGTCCAGAGCGCAGGCTTAGACGGCTGATGGCGGCCATTGGACGTGGGGTGATATAGGTCCAATCGGCCTCTGAAAGTTGGCCGCGCAGGGCGTCCTCGGCCAGGAGGGAGTCGGGCTGATAGGCGTGGGTGCGAGAATCGGGGAGGGACATGTCCGACAGGGTAGCGGGAAACGGGCGTTACAGGTACGCCGTCAGCCAGCGCAACCAGTTTTCGCCCGCCACCCCCGCGCGGTGTTCTCCGGGCACTTCATCCAGAAAACGGGGCAATTCCGAGTATCGCCCGATGCCCACGGGTGTCTTCTCGGCCCCGAAACCGCCGTCCATGTCGCTGCCTATCGCCACCCGGTCCCAGCCGACAAGTTCGGCGTAATGGCGGGCATGTGCGGCCAGATCGTCCAGCGTCGCCCCCGTTTCCATCCCCTGTTTGATAAACGAACTCAGGAACACCAGCCCGATCACGCCGCCGCGCTCGGCAATGGCGCGGGCCATCTCGTCATTCAGGTGGCGGTTGCCAGGGACCAGCGCACGGGAATTGGAATGCGAGGCGATCATCTTCGGGCCAATTTCAGCGGCGTCCCAGAACGCGGCGTCGTCCAGATGGGAGGCGTCTAGGGCAATGCCCAGATCACACATGGCCGTCACCAGCGCTTTACCCGCATCCGTCAGAGGCCCCGGCGCACCCGTGCCGCCTGCGTAAGCCGTCACGCCCCACGCCGGGCCAATCAGCCGCACGCCCGCGTCCACCCAGAATGGCAGGTCACCCTCGTCCCGCAGCGGGTCCGCCCCCTCCATCAGCAGCACGACACCCAGTGGAGCATCTGCTTGAGCGAGATGGGCGCTGACCTCGGCCCCAGAGCGCAGAAGCCGGAGAAAACCCCCGTCCTCCCAGCGGCGGTACACGTCCAGTTGAGCCAGCGCCTGTGCCCGCGCCCCGGCATGATCGGTGTAGCCCTGCGGCGAGTCGGGCGTGCGTGGCAGCGCGAACAGCGTGCCGAAACAGACCCCCACGCCCGCTGCCCGTAATTCCGTGAAAGTGGTGGTGGCGGTCTGCCCCTCCACCGGGTCAACGCGCCGCAACTCTTCCAGCGTCAGCGTCAGATCGCGCCCATTCAGCGCGTTGTAGGCGAGGTCCAGATGCCCGTCGATCAGCCTCACGCGCGCACCAACTCGCCCACCAGATTCAGCACCGCCCGCAGATCATGGATGGCGTCACGGTCCTGACCATGCAGATCAATCACGGTGGCCGTCATGCCCAGGGCGCGGGCAGCATCCACATTTTCCTGCTTGTCGTCCACGAACAGCACCTCCTGCGGGCGCAGTCCCAGTGCCTCGGCGGCGTGCAGGAACGCGCCCGCGTCCGGCTTGTGGATGCCCAGCGAACACGTCGCCACCGCCACGTCCACCAGATCGGCCAGCCCCACCTCCTCCAGCGTGCGGACGATGCTGGGCAGCGTGTTGCTCAGCACCCCGATCTTGAGGCCACGGGCGCGCAGTTCCTGCAAGACCTCGCGAGCGTGCGGCACGGGCTTCATGAACCGCTCGTAGGGATAGGCGGCCATGAAAGCGGCAGCGTCGGAGGCGGGCAGGCCCAGCCGTTCCATCAGCTCCAGACCATAGCTGTCCCAGAAAGCCGTCTCGTCCTCCTCGGTCCGCAGATCCCACCACGTCAGCGCCCGCTCCTGCCACTGCCCCAGCATCGCCGCGCCCACTGCGTGGGCGTCCAGGCCATACTCCCCGGCGGCCCAGCGCGCAGCCTCGGCGTAGACCGCGCCGTCTGTGTAGGCGATGGTGTCGTCGCGGTCAAACAACACCGCTTTCAGTGGAACAAGGAGGGCCGCAGGCGGGGTGGTCATGGGGTTAATCCTAGTGACTTTGCGCGCCGGGGAGGTGACGGCGGACTGAATCGAGCCTGAATTTGCATCCGGGCCATCTTCCTGCTCCATTTTCAGAATCTATACGCAATATTTATAATATATTTCAGTCCAAATTCTATTTTTACGCAATACTATTGCTAAATCGGTGTTTAAAACCTATTCTGATGTCATGCCTCTGGACGCCTATCCTGAACACATCCTGCTCACCCCCGGCCCCACCCCGATCCATCCGCGCGCCATGCACGCCATGACCCGCCCGATGCTGGGCCATATGGACCCGGAGGTGTTTGCTCTCAACCGCGAGATTCAGGCCGATCTGCGCGTGATGTACGGCGCGGAACCGGAAGGCTTTACCGCACTGCTGGCCGGAACGGGGAGCCTGGGCATGGAAGCAGGATTTGCCAATCTGGTGGAAGAAGGCGATGAGGTCCTGGTCTGCGCCAACGGCAGCTTTGGCTGCCGCATGGCCGAGATGGCGGCCCGCTACGGCGCGCGGGTGCGGCTGGTCACGGCCCCGCTGGGCGAGGCGATTCGCCCGGAGGACGTGGCTGCGCAACTGGCCCACGGCGGTGATATCCGCATGGTAGCCGTGGTCCACGGCGAGACGAGTACTGGCGTGCTGAATCCGGTTCCCGCCATTGCCGAACTGGTGCGTGGCACCGGGGCGCTGCTGACCGTGGACGCCGTGACCACCGCTGGAATGGAACCCTTCCACATGGCCGACTGGGGTGTGGATTACGCCTATACCGGCGCGCAGAAGTGCCTGAGCGCCCCTCCTGGTGTGGCCCCGGTGGCGATCAGCGAACGGGCGCTAGCACGGTATGCCGCCCGCCGCACTCCCACCCCGCTGTGGTACTGCGATTTCGAGGGCCTGCGCGATTACTGGACCCGCCATACCTACCATCACACCGTTCCGGTCAACCTGCATTTCGCCTTTCACGCCGCGTTGCAGGCCGCGCTGGAGGAAGGGATGCAGGCCCGTCAGCGCCGCGTGCAGCAGGTGGGCGAGGCGATTCTGAGCGCGCTGAAGCCGTTGGGCTTCTCGCCTTACGTTCGCCGCCCAGAAGACCGCCTGCCCACCGTACTGGCCCTGCGGTTGCCCGAGGGTTTTGACGATGCGGGCGTGCGTCAGGCCCTGCGGAAGCGCGAGATCAGCGTGACTGGCGGCCTCGGCCCCACCACAGGCGTGATCTGGCGTCTGGGCTTGATGGGTGAGGCCGCTCGGCCCGGCCCATACCGCGCACTGATGACCGCTCTGGAAGACATTCTCGGCGAACGTGGACTGGTGGAACGGTTCGACGAGTCACTGGACGGCGTGCTGGTCTGATATCCAAAACGAGAAAAGGAGGTGGGCAAGCCATTCGAGCTTGCCCACCTCCCGTTCACGCACCCCCGCTACCCCATCCGTCCCGTCTTGATCACATCCGCAATGACTGGCGGCAGATTCCAGGCCATGATGTCGAAGGCGCTGGAGGCGTAATCGTAGGTCACCTTGTGCAGCGAGACCTTCGGCTTGCGCCCGACGCAGTCCACGATCACCACGTCCGCACCCGGCTCGTGGTTGAGGCTGAGGCCCACGCTGCCCGGATCGACGAAGGTGGTCTCGCCGATCACGCGGCTGAACGGCACGTGCGAGCCGCCCACCACGATCACCCGCGCGCCCAGCGTCTCAGCTAGCTCCTCCAACTCGCGTTCACTCGCCATTAGATCCAGCCGCTGTTCGGGGTCATGGGGGCTGCCGTGGAAGTAGCGCACCCGCCCAACCGGGGTCACGATCCGTCCGCCCGGCGGCAGGCGGCGCAGGAAATCGGTCTGCTCGGGTGCCAGCATCTTCTTGGTCCAGGTCAGCACCTGATCGGCCACGCCGCGCCGTCCCTCACGGTCCCCCAGATCGATGGCGACGCGCATGTCGCTGGACCCCAGGCCGGTGGGCCAGCCCTCGCGCTTGACGAAATCGATCACCGGGCCGGGGCTTGCGCCGTAGCCGACCAGATCACCCACCACGATCACCTGATTGACGATGTTCTCGGTCAGAAACCGTTTGACTGCCGTCAAGGCATGGATATTTCCGTGAATGTCGCTGATGAAAGCCAATCTCAAAGTGCCGTCATCTTAACCCACAGCCCGCGTGAGGGACAGGCATACCCCCTGACCTTTTCATTTACTGCCCCCTATCATGGCGGGCGTGCCGCCCCTTCCCCCACCCGTTCTGGCCCTGCTGCTGGGCGCGCTTCTCGGCCTGTGTGGCCTGCCACTGCCGTGGAGTGTCCTGAGCATTTTTCCCCTGTCGGGGGTTCTGGCCTACGCCGCCAGCGCCCGCACCACCGAAGGCGTGCCGGGGCGGCTGTTCTGGTCCGGCGTGGGCTACTTCACCGTACATCTGTGGTGGCTGACCGCCTTTCTGGGCAAGCTGTTCAGCTTTCCCCCAGCGGGCGTGCTGGCTTTTGCCCTGTTCATTCTGGAGGGTCTGTTCTTGGCGGTCATGGCCTATCCACTGGCCCGGCTGGTCCGCTCGCCCGTGGCCCGCGTCTGGGCGCTGGCGGGCGGCTGGGTGGTGCTGGAATGGACGCGCTTCCTGGGGCCGCTGTCCTTTCCCTGGCCCACGCTGGGCTACACGTTGCTGCCCACTCCTGCCATCCAGATTGCAGACCTGGGTGGCGTCTTGCTAGGGAGTGTGCTGGTGGCGGGCACGGCGGCGGCGCTGGCTGGAGCGTGGCTGGGTGGTTGGAATCTGGATAAGCAGGGGAGAGGCCGCCCGGTGGTCCTGGCTGCCGTGTGCTGGGCTGCTGCCCTCGCCTATGGCCTGACGCGCACAGCAGGCGAGGGACCAGTTCAGCCAATGCTGGTACTGCGGACCGATTTCGATTCGTTTGGGCGCGCAGTGGGCAGCCTGACGGCGGGCGAGCAGCTTCAGGTTCAGCGGGAAGCCTCCGCCCGGCGCAGCCCCGGTGAAATCCTGGTCTGGAGTGAAACGGCTCTGACTGCTCCAGCCACCGAAGCTGTGCTGCCGGAATTTCCGGGACCGGGGATCAGTGGGCTGGGGGTGCCGCCCACCCAGACCGAAAAAGAACAGAACACGGTGGTTGCCATTGATGCTGGCGGTCAGATCACGGCCCGTAACCGCAAGGCCAAGTTGGTGCCGTTTGGTGAGTATTTTGTGCTGTACGACAGTATTCTGCGCCCCGCATACGGCCTGATCGAGAATATCATCGGCTTCAGGCTGCCCGCTGTGGAACCGGCCCGGTCCATCGCCCCATTAATCCTGAACGGCGTGCAATACGGTGCGTACATCTGTTACGACAGCGTGTTTCCGTGGGTGGCTCGCAGCCTGACCCGGCAGGGCGCGCAACTCCTGGTCAATCCCAGCAACGACGGCTGGTACGATGGCTGGGGCGTTCAACAGCATTTTATGATGGGCCGGGTGCGCGCCATCGAGAACCGCCGCTGGCTGGTCCGCAGCGTGAATAAAGGGGTAGCGGGAGCGGTCAACGATCTGGGGCAGGCAGTGCACGTGATTTCCAGCGGTGAGACCACGCAGGCGCTGAGCGTGCGGCCTCTGCTGCTGAGCGGGCGAACGTTGTTTAACCGCCTGGGCGACTGGCCTGCGCTGCTGCTGGCGCTGGGGATGATCGGGTATGGGGTGCGGGTGGACCGGCGGGAGGGGCGTTAATCAATCCTGTGGACCACGCAAGCGCTCCATTGCTTCCATCGCCTCGCGTCTGACTTCCGTGTCCATCTTGGCGTAGATGGCTGAGGTGTTGACTGAAGCGTGGCCCAGTACGTCTGCAACAACGTGCAAGTCACGCGTGGCGCGATAAAGGTGGGTGCCCGCTGTGCGCCGCAGGGTGTGCAGACCCCACAACTCGGGCGCCAGACCCAGTTCCTGATAGTACGTGGCAGCAATCGTGCGTGCCCCCTTGGTGGTCAGCCGCCCTCCATAGTTGCGTCCACTCAGCGAGACCAGAAGGGCCGCCGTACCCAGCGTGTTCAGGGCTTGCAACGACGAGCGCGACATCAGCCACAGGCGCAGGCTGCGCTCCACCCGCGCGGTCAGCGGCACCGTCCGCCCCTTGCCGCCCTTGCCCAGCACCCGCAACTGACGTTCGTTGAGGTCTATGTCTGTGGTATTCAGCCCCACCAGTTCTGCCGCGCGCAGGCCCAGGCTGCCGCCGAGTTCCAGTAGCAGCAGGTCCCGGTGGGCGCGCAGGGTGTCGGCAGGGTGCATCGAGGTAGGCAGGGTCAGCAGTTCCGCATACCGCGCCACGGACAGGGCCTGTTTCTTGGCGTGGGCGGGTGTCGTGTCACTGGGAGGCCGTACCCCGGCACTTGGATCGCCGGCAATCGCCCCGGCCCACACCAGCGCCTTCATCAGGTTCCGCACTCCGTAGACATGGCGTTTAATGCTGGATGCGGCCAGACCCGCCTGCTGCATGGTCAACATCCAGACCTCGAAATCCTCGGCAGCCAACTGGTTCAGTGCCCGTTCAGGTGATTCGGGCGGTCCGGTGAACGCCAGAAAGCGCCGGACCGATTCGCAGTAATGGTCCAGTGTCATCTGACTGACCCGCGCGCCCCGGCTGGATTTCAGGCGCATATAGGTCACCAGCAGATCGGTCAGGGCGTCGGCATTTTGCTCATGCGCGGCCCGCAAACCTTCACGTCGACGGTTGGCCGCGTTTGACCAGCGCGAGGCTAGGACCAGGGCACCCTCGGTCATTGCTGACTCATCTCCAAACTTCTACTTCCCATAAGTGAAATTATAGGATATAAGATTATTCTTTGGAGCCGATAGTTAATCTGACCGCCGCCTCACGCAGCCAGTCCAGATATTCGGCCTCTGTAGAATCCCATTTGGCACGGTTGCAGCGGTCACAGCACAGCGCGATGTTACCGGGTCGTGGAGGCCGCCCTGGACAACGGGATGACGTGATCAAGCTGAAAACGCGTCCCGAATTTTCATTGGGCAGACCACAGTATCGGCAGGTTTTCGTTGTCATCATGATCTCGACAAGTTGCTCGGGCGGCAAGCGCTCCAGATCTGGAAAGCGCCGCTCCACACTTCCGTTCATGCTGTATGCAATCTGAAAGGCGCGGCGGCGATCATCCTGGTGATATCTCGTTTTATAAGACTCGGCCTGACAGTCCAGACAGCGAAAGAATCGACTCCCATCGGGACGGTTCTTTGGAAAAAGTGTCAGGAGCTTGGTCTGGTGACAGACCCGGCAGCTTCGCTCGTCTTCGGTCACGAGCATAGGGGTCGCCATTGCTGGAGCATCACGCCCTGCGCTTAAGTCTCCACCTCCTCCTTCCTGGCCGCCGTGATGAACAGCGCTGCGCCAGGTAAAATCCGCGCGGTGAACGGCGTCGTTTCCACCATCAGTTCGCCGTCGTATTGCAGCGGAAAGGGATCGGCTGCGTCCACGGTGATTTCGCGGGCGTTCAGGGTTTCGAGGTTGCTGCTGAACATAGGGTCTCCCAGATTCAGCTTGGCGCGCAACGAGTCGATCAGGTTAGGAATCAGGCGCAACAGGTTGCCCGCCTTGAGCAGCACCACCGTGAACTGACCGTCACTGGGGTTGATGTCCGTGGTGATCGGCATCCGGTAATTGGCCATGCCGAAGTTGGCCACCATCACGCCGATGCCCTCGAACTCGCGTTCCTGGCCGTCCACGGTCAGTTTGAAGGTAGTCTTCCTGGGATTGAGCTGTTTCATGGCGCTCAGGACATAGGCCATCACGCCAAACTGTTCTTTCAGTTCCTCGCTGCCCTTGATCATGGCGGCGTCCGCGCCCGCCCCGGCCAACATGGCAAAACCGTTTTTCTCCCCGCCTACCTCAATCTCGCCCAGATCGACGGTAATGCAGTGTCCGGCCAGCACCAGGGCCGCGAGTTCCGGCGCAGAGGTGGGCAGATCCAGATTCTGTGCGATCAGGTTGGCCGTACCGGCGGGAAAGGCCAGCAGGGGCACGCCACTGTCCCGGATGGCATAGGCCAGGCTGCTCACTGTCCCGTCTCCCCCAGCCGCGACCAGGATGTCGAAGGCGTGCAGGTCATTGACCTGTTCTGCCAGCGGCGTGTCTTTTTTAGTTTCCCGCTGCACCACCTCGGCCCCGCCCTCCCGCAGCAGGCGCACGAATTCCGGCAGATCGCTGTCGCCCTTGCCGCTCTTGGGATTAAAGACGACCAGCACGCGCTGGGCCTTGGGAGTGTTGGGGGGGCCGGGGGGGGAGGTTTGACCTGTCATCTGACCTTTCATTAGACTGTGAATTCGGAGGCTGTTGCTATGCTGCGTTTCTTGGTTGCTTCTTCACTCATGGTAGGCGCTCTGGCGTCCTGCGCGCCCTCTCAATCCACAGACCGCTTCGTGACGGTTACGCCTGTACTGATCAAAGTTTCGGAAGCCGCCACGCGCGGCGGCTCACTCACCGTTCAGGGCCGTTATCTGGGTGGCCCCAGCACTGGGCAGGTTCGCCTAGGGGCCGACGAAACGGGGAAGGGCGGCTACGTCTTCCCTGCTTCTGCTATTCAGTCCTGGACCGACAGCGAAATCGTCATGACCATTCCCGCCGACGCCCCGGTGGGCGGAAGCTGGCTGTTCGTGGAAGTCGCGGGCAAGCAGTCTACAGGTCTGCCTTACAGCGTTCGCCAGTAAACCCTCACGCCAGAGGCCGCCTGTCCTGAATTGGGGAGGTGGCCTCTCCCCTGTTTGCGCCCCGGTCTTTGACCCTTTGACCTTCAGACCCGTAGACTCCGCAGGTTATGGCGATTCACCGCCCCAAGGGGACCAACGATCTGCTGCCACCAGGCAGTCCCAAACTCTCACCCGTCACCAGCGCCGCCGCGCATATCTGGCTGACCGAAACTGCGCGGCGTGTGCTGGAGCGGGCCGGAGCGCAGCGCATCGACACGCCCATTTTCGAGGAAGCCGAACTGGTCAAGCGCGGCGTGGGCGACAGCACCGACATCGTCCGCAAGGAGATGTTTACCGTCTACTACTTCGGGGACCACGGCGGGTTCATTCTGCGCCCGGAGGGAACGGCGGCCATCGTGCGGGCCTACCTCCAGAACGGCCTCAAGCAGTTGCCCACGCCACTGAAGCTGTGGACTTCCGGGCCGATCTTCCGCGCTGAGAACGTGCAGAAGGGCCGCTACCGCCAGTTTCATCAGGTGGACTACGAGGTGCTGGGCAGCGCCGATCCGCTGGTGGACGCTGAGGCGATTGCTTTGATGGTAGATGTGGTGCGCGAGCTGGGCCTCAAGGAAGTGCGCGTCAAGCTGGGCAGCATCGGCGATCCGGCGGATAGAGAGGCTTATAACGCCTATCTGCGCGAGCTGTTCACGGCCCACCACGACCGCCTGTCCGACGATTCCAAAGATCGCCTGACCCGCAACCCAATGCGGATTCTCGATTCCAAGAGCGAGGGCGATCAGGACTTGATTGCCGAGCTGAGCGTCAAACCCATGCTCGATTTTCTGGGCGAGGAAGCGCGCACGCACTTCGGGGCCGTTCAGGGCCACCTGAAGGACTGGGGCGTGCCGTATGACCTCGATCCCAGCATCGTGCGCGGGTTGGACTACTACCGCCGCACCGCCTGGGAGCTGCACCATGAGGGCGTGGGCGCAAAATCTGCGCTGGGCGGGGGCGGACGCTATGACGGTCTGGCCGAGATTCTGGGCGGACAGGCCACGCCGGGAATCGGCTGGGCCTTCGGTGTAGAGCGGCTGTTGCTGGCGCTGGAAGCGGAGAGCATCGAGCTGCCTCAGAGCGAGGGGCCGCTCCTCTATGTCGTCGCGCTGGACGAGGCGAACGTGCCCCATGCAGCGAAGGTCGCGATGGATGCCCGCCGTGTGGCCCGCACCGAATTCGCCTACCGTGCCATGAAACCGGGCGGGGCTTTCAAGGATGCTGAACGCCGGGGCGTGCGCTGGATCGCTCTGCTTGGCTCACAGGAAGTCGAGAACGGAACACTCAGCCTCAAAAACCTGATGAGCGGTGAGCAGCGCGTCGTCAACGTCTCAGAACTGGCAGCATTTCTGGAACAGGAAAGCCACGATCCTGCCGTATCTCCGCCAGCCACAGTCCCTCCCCAGGAGTCCAAATGAAACGCACCGCCATGATCGGCCACCTCTCCCCCACCCATGCCGCTCAGACCGTCACCTTGCAGGGCTGGGTCAACCGCCGCCGCGATCTGGGCGGCCTGATCTTTCTGGAACTGCGGGACCGCAGCGGCCTGATCCAGGTCCAGGTAGAGCCGGATTCCCCCGCCTTCGCTGAGGCAGATCGCCTGCGCGCCGAGTACGTGGCCGAGGTGGAGGGCACCTATCAACTGCGCCCGGAGGGCCAGCGCAAGGGTGGCGCGGCGGATTACGAGGTCATCGCCTCGCGCGTGAAGGTCTTGAATACGGCCAAAACCCCACCCTTCGAACTGGAAAAGGGCGCGGACGTGGCCGAGGACATCCGCCTCAAGTACCGTTATCTGGACCTGCGCCGCCCAGAGATGCAGCGCTCTCTGATGCTCCGCAGCAAGGCGACAGCGGCGGTCACGGCCTTTCTGGACGCCGAGGGCTTCGTTGCCGTCGAAACCCCTATGCTCACCAAATCCACCCCGGAGGGCGCGCGGGATTTTCTGGTGCCCAGTCGCCTGAATCCTGGCGAGTTCTACGCCCTGCCGCAGAGTCCACAACTGTTCAAGCAACTGCTGATGATCGCCGGATTTGACCGCTATTACCAGCTCGCCCGTTGCTTCCGCGACGAGGATCTGCGCGCCGACCGCCAGCCGGACTTCACGCAGCTTGATATGGAGATGTCCTTCGTGGATCAGGAGGACGTGCTGGAGCTTCAGGAACGTCTGCTATCGCATGTGTTCAAGACCGTGCTGGATGTGGACCTGCCTATCCCCTTTCCCCGCCTGAGCTATCAGGACGCGATGGACCGCTACGGCTCCGACAAGCCCGATCTGCGTTTTGGAATGGAGTTCGCGGACGTGACTGGGCTGTTCGCGGGCGGTGAATTTGCTGCTTTCGCTAACGCAGATGCAGTCAAGGTGCTGGCTGCATCGGAGTTGACCCGCAAGCAGATCGACGAGCTGGAGCGGGTGGCCAAGCAGAACGGCGCGAAAGGTCTGGCCTGGGCCAAGCGAAACGGGGACGGACTTACCGGGGGCATCAGCAAGTTTCTGGGCGAGCAGACGGCGGCGCTGCTGGAGACGACAGGGGTGCAGGACGGCGGCACGCTACTCTTCGCGGCGGGCGAGTGGAAGCGGGCGGTCACGGCGCTGGGAGCGGTTCGCCTGAGCCTGCGCGATCTGTTTGGTCTGGCGGCGGCTGGTCCACAGTTCCACGTGTCCTGGGTCACTGATTTTCCCCAACTGGAATACGACGAGGACAACGCGAGCTGGACCTACATGCACCATCCTTTCACCGCCCCGCACCCCGACGACGTGGCCCTCTTCGGCACCGAGCGTCAGGGCGAGATTCGCGCGCAGGCCTATGATCTGGTCCTCAACGGTTTCGAGATCGGCGGCGGCAGTGTCCGTATCCATGATCCGGCGGTGCAGGAACAGATGCTCGCGGCCATCGGCTTTACCTCCGAAGAAGCCCGGCGGCAGTTCGGCTTCTTCCTGACCGCGCTGGAATCCGGCACGCCTCCGCACGGCGGCATTGCCTGGGGCTTTGACCGTCTGTTGATGGTCATGGCCGGAGTAGGCAGCATCCGCGAGGTGATCGCCTTTCCCAAGAACAACCGTGGCGCGGACCTGATGGCCCTGGCCCCCTCCCCCGTTTCGCCGGCGCAGATGGCCGAGGTGGGATTGGCTCTGGTACAGGAGTAAAGAACAGGGAGGCAAGTGCCTCCTCACTCTTCTGAATTCAATTAGTGAATCTTTTCACGATAAATCTAGATCGTGAAAGTTTTATGCCCTACTGGTTGACCGCCTTCAGAAAGTCTAGAGTGTAGCGGGCCACTGTGCGCGGAAAGACGTCGGTCAGAGCGTGCGTTCCGCCCTTAATTTCGCAGAAGTAGGCAGAGGGAATCGCTTCGCGGATGGCCTCCAGCGTCCACAGGCGAATTACCGGATCGGAGGTTCCGTCGATCAGCAGGGTCGGCACCTTGATCTGTGGAAGCAGGGGGCCAGTGTAGTGATGGTCCTGATCCTGGGCCAGCTTGAGCATCCGGCGCACGCCGCAGTGGGCGTAGGCGCGCAGGCCGGGAATAAGCAGGCCCAGCCTCTCGCGGGGAAGGTCGACGAGCAGCCGGACGAGCTGGGCAAACACGCTGGGATTCTCGGGAATGCCGGTGGGGGCACAGGCGATCAGTGCACCCACGTGCGCTGGATAACGGGCGGCCAGATCAAAGGCCACCTCTCCCCCCAGCGAGTGCCCGAAAACAGATGCGCCCTTCAGTCCCGCCGCGTCCAGCCAGCCCGCCAGATGATCGGTCAGTTGCTCAATGCAGTCCGGCAGATGGCGCATCCCCTGGCTGTAGCCGTGGCCGGGCGGGTCATAGACATAGACCGTGCGGCTGCGCGCCAGCTCACGCGAGACGCGCACATACATCCACGAGGCGCAGCCCAGGCCCGGCACGATCACCAGCGGCGGCCCACTGCCACGCACCCAGGCGTGGGTGGACAGGCCATCGACATCCAGATACAGCGCGTGTCCCTGACTCATTCTGCGGCCTGCGGACCATCGACAAAATTCAGCACGGCGGCGTTGAATTCCTCTGGCGCGTCCACCATGACCACATGCCCGGCGTGCGGAATAACCTTCAGCCGTGCCCCGGCAATCGAGTGGGCCAGCATCTGTCCCAGCGGCAGCGGCACCAGGGCGTCACGCTCGCCCCAGACCACCAGAGTTCTGGACGTGATCATGGGCAGGCAGTCCTGCACACTGTCCTTGAGCAGATCACTGGCGTTGCGCCACAGGTTCAGCGGGCCGGCCAGCAAAGCGTCGGTCAGGATGCGTGGCACAAAGCGTTTACGTCCGGTGATCAGCGCACGCGGCAGATTCAGGGCAGTGCGGTAGGCGCTGGCCTTCAGCAGACCACTGGCACACACCAGCACCAGATTCTCGATGCGCTGCGGGTGACCCGCCGCCAGCCGGATACAGATGTGGCCGCCCATCGAGTGACCGATCAAGGTAATGTCCTGCAAATCCTCGGCGTCTAGCCAGTCTGCGATCAGGGCCGCACTCTCGCGCACGGATAGGGAACGCTGGCGGCGGGATGAACCGTAGCCGAGCAGGTCCAGAGTGTAGACCCGGTGACGTTCGCTCAGTGCCTTGAGGTTTCTGCGCCACCAACGTCCAGAGCCACTCAGCCCATGCACCAGCACTATCGGCGACCCCTCCCCCGAGACGCGGTAATGCATCTTCACTCCTGAACGCTCGTAGATACCGCTGGACACGCTGGGAAGGATAGCGTGTCGCTTCTGGAGGGTTGCGACGCGACAGTAAAGATAAAGAATATCAACAAGTGAAATTATTCACGATAAATCTAATTCGTGAAAATAATATTGTCTTTGCTCAACCTATTGCTCTCCATTCGTTTTGTTACCCGCTCGAAGCTAGGTGAGGGCCTCTGCATTCCCTCCCCACCCTGTTTCTTTGCCAACAAGTGTGCTAGCGCCCAAGCGAGAGGGTGACCACAGTCCCGTCAGGATAGGTTTTCACGTTGACTGCGCGCCCCACATCCACCAGAAAGGCGTTCCAGCCCTTTTTGAGTGCCACCTGGTAGCCCTTGTTCGCACTCACGGTCACATCGGCGCTGACCCAGGGAACGAACAGCGAAGCCTTGCCCACCATTGGGCTGACTTCACGCAGGGCCTCGTTGTCGTCGTGACGAGCGTTACCGTTCTGATCGCGGTACACGAAGAATTTCAGCTCACCTGCCTGCGCGGCGGCGCTAATCTGCACCGGATCGATCACGCCAGGCCAGGACACGTTCTGCGCGGTCAATATGGCCTGCGCGCGGGCGGGCGGCGCGGCGGCGGGAATGTCGAGCCGAAAGCTTCCGCTATCCAGGGGCGCACTGACCAGTTCCTGCACGGGCTGCCCGAACGGCGTGACCGCGAAGCCCCCGATCCGCGACTCCGGGGTGACGCTGCCCTGCACCATGCCCGTGACGGTCAGGGCCGACGCTGTGGGCATGGTCAGGCCCAGCGCCAGAGACAGCAGAAAGCGGGTATTCATGGGTCCAGTGTATTCCGTGCGGCTGATCTGGACGTGACTCCCACGTTTATCAAGCTGGCCAGATCGAAGGCAACGTGCCAGAGAAGACACATCAGGGAATAGAAAAGGAGAATGCCAATCTAATGGCATTCTCCCCTCAAACAGCTTGAATTACTTGTTCAATGCGGCCTTGACCAGATCGATGATCTCGGGCATGGTGTCGGCCACCGGCACATTGGCGTCCGCAAAGGCGGCCAGCTTGCTCTCGGGGGTTCCGACGTTGCCCATGATGATGGCTCCGGCGTGCCCCATGCGCTTGCCGGCGGGGGCGCTGCGCCCGCTGATAAAGGCCACGACGGGCTTCTTCATGTTGTGCTTGATGTACTCGGCGGCGGCTTCCTCATCCGCGCCGCCGATTTCACCGATGACCACAATGGCGTCGGTGCCTTCGTCGGCCTCGAACATGGGCAGCACGTCAGCGAAAGTGGTGCCGATCACGGGATCGCCGCCGATGCCCACGGTGGTGGAGGTGCCCATTCCGGCGTCGTTCAGCAGCTTGGCCGCTTCATAGGTCAGGGTGCCGCTGCGGCTGATCAGGCCGATGCGTCCGGGTTTGGTGTAGATCTTGTTGGGCATGATGCCCACCTTGGCTTCCCCATTGGTGACCAGACCGGGGCAGTTGCCGCCGATCAGACGCACGCCCTCGCCGCCGTGTTCGCGGCTCTGGGCGTCGAGCATCTTGACTTCCTGCACGGCCTTCATCATGTCCACCGTGGGCACGCCCTCGGTAATCAGAATGACCAGCGGAATGCCCGCGTGGGCCGCTTCCAGCACGGCGTCAGCGGCTCCGGCGGGGGGCACGAAGATGATGGACACGTTCGCGCCCGTCGCCTCTTTGGCCTCGGCCACCGAGTTGTAGATCGGCCAGCCCTCGAAATCCATACCGCCCTTGCCGGGGGTCACGCCTGCGACGACCTGGGTGCCGAATTCCTTCATGGCGCGGCTGTGGCTTGCGCCCTCGCGTCCGGTCATGCCCTGAACGATGACCTTGCTGTCTTTGTTAACGAGAATGCCCATTACTTGTTCTCCACAGTTTTGGCTGATGCAGCGTTGGCTTCCTTGGCGGCTTCGGCGGCGGCATCGAACATATTGGGGTACATCTGGATCAGGGGGCTGTTGACTTCCGCCAGCAGCGCCTTGGCTTCTTCCTCTGCCGTGCCCGCGATCCGCATACGAACGGGCTTGGTCAGAATGCCATCCTGAAGGGCCTGAATGACACCCTTGGCCACTTCATCGGCGCGGGTAATGCCGCCAAAGATGTTGATGAAGATCGCCTTGACGTCCGTGTCCTTGGAAACCAGCTTGACCGCGTTGTAGACGATCTCGGCCTTCGCGCCGCCCCCGATGTCCAGGAAGTTGGCGGGCTTGGCCCCGGCGCGGTTGACCACGTCCAGCGAGGTCATCACGATGCCTGCGCCGTTGCCCAGCACACCCACGTTGCCGTCGTCGAGTTTGACGTAGGCGAAGCCGTACTTGCTGGCCTCGATTTCCAGGGGGTGTTCGGCCTCCATCTCGCGCCAGTCAGCAAGATCCTTGTGGCGGTACATGGCGTTGTCGTCGATCTCGAACTTGGTGTCCAGGGCCAGAGGGGTGCCGCTGGCATCCACGAACAGCGGGTTGATCTCCACCAGCACGGCGTCGCGCGCCAGCGCGGCCTGGCTGAGCTTGACCATCATGTCGGCGATCTTGTTCAGGTTGCCCTTGAAGCCCGCCTGAATGGCCACCGCGCGCGCCTCGTAGGGGCGCAGGCCGGTGATCGGATCGACGCGGTAATGCACGATCTTCTCGGGGGTCTCTGCGGCCACTTCCTCGATGTCCACGCCGCCCTCGGCGGAGGCCATCAGGGTAAAGCTCTGGACGTTGCGGTCCACGATCATGCCGATGTAGTACTCGACGCCCGCATCGATATCGACAGCGCGGGTCACCAGCACCTTGTTGACGGTCAGGCCCTTGATGTCCATGCCCAGGATCTTCTCGCCGTTCTCGTAAGCCTTGTCGGGGGTGGGGCTGAACTTGACGCCGCCCGCCTTGCCGCGTCCGCCGACATGGACCTGGGCCTTGACGACCACAGCGTCGCCGTAATCGCGCGCGATCTGACGAACCTCGTCGGGGGTCTTGGCGACCCGTCCTTCCTGCACGTTGACGCCGAACTGGCGCAGGATTTCCTTGCCCTGATATTCGTGAAGTTTCACGTTTCTCCCTCCTTGGGGCGGCCTGGGTGGGCCTGTACTCAAAATCTGGTGTTGTCCCGATAGAGGAGTATAAGCGTCCTGTCAGATTGGCGCGCACTTTCACGGGCAAAACCTTAACGGCGGGTTGTCTCCTGAACGGGGACAGGGGAAAGCGGCAGCACGAACGGGCGGCGGCCAAGATGTTAGCGTCTTGATTTATGAGCCGACTGGAACAGTTGAGAGACGCGATGAAAGACGCGGGCGTGACGGGATTGTGGGTCAGCCACCCGGCCAACGTGCGGGCGCTGACGGGTTTCACGTCGCCCGAGGACGGCAAGGTACTGGTCACGGCGGACGGGGCCACGCTGTATACCGACGCCCGCTACACCGTGCAGGCGCGCGAGGAATCGGAGCTGCCGCAGTTCATCGCCCGGCCCCCGGAAACGTTTAAGCACGCGGCAGAAGGTGTCAAGGGGAAGCGCGTGGGGTTCGAGGCCGACAGCCTGACGGTGGCGGGCCTGGAAGATCTGAGAGAACACTGGCCGGACGCCGAACTGGTGCCACTGCGCAGTCTGATTCAGGGTCTGCGGCAGATCAAGACGGCGGACGAGATCGCGGCAATTCGGGCGGCGCAGGACCTGGCCGATGGGGTCTTTGCTGAGGTCCGCCCCCTGATCGTCGCCGGAGCGCGGGAACTGGACATCGCGCTGGAGATCGAGACGCGGTTGCGGAAGGCCGGGGCCGGGAGTGCCTTCGGCGTGATCGTGGCGAGCGGGCCGCGCGGGGCCATGCCGCACGGACACGCCTCAGCGCGGGTGATCCAGGACGGGGAACTGGTGACGGTGGACATGGGTGCGTGTCTGAACGGTTACAACAGCGACATGACGCGCACGGTGGCCGTGGGTCAGCCCTCGGATGAGATGCGGCGGGTCTACAACGCAGTGCTGGAAGCCGAGGAAGCGGCCATCAAAGCCGTGAAGCCAGGCGTGCGTGCCGCCGATCTGGACCGAATCGCGCGCGAAATCCTGACCGGGCATGGGCTAGGCGAGGCGTTCGTGCATTCGCTGGGCCACGGCGTCGGGTTGGAGGTCCACGAGGGGCCGGGGCTGCGCGGAACGAGTGAGGACGTGCTTGAACCGGGCATGGTCATTACCATCGAACCCGGCGCGTACCTGCCGGACGTGGGCGGCGTGCGGATCGAGGACCTGCTGCTGGTCACGGAAAACGGCTATGAAGTCCTGAGCCGCTCGCCGAAAGAAACGGTTTGAGGCGGCTTGCTCTGGCTCTAGCGCTGATCCTCTCTCCTCTTGGCAGCATGAACCTGGGGACGGCCAGCGCCTCCTCGGGCGTGTTTCAGAGCGGTTCAGCTGTTTATTACGGCGGGCGGGCGGCGCGTGGAACCATCATGACCGCCGCCCACCGCAGTCTGCCTTTCGGCACCTGGGTCCGCGTGACACATTCCGGTACGGGCCGCAGCGTGGACGTGATGGTCAATGACCGGGGGCCGTTCGGCAATTCGCGGCGCATCATCGATCTTTCGCGCTCCGCCGCCGCCTCGCTGGGCATGCTGGGTCAGGGCGTCGCACCCGTGACCCTGCGGATTCTGTCCAGACCCTGAAGGCACACCCCCCGCACTCTGCACCTGGGTTCAAGGTTTCGTGATGGCGGCGGGTGTTAGAATCGTTCGGGCTTGAAATTACACCGCGACTGTACACCACACCTGCGGATCACGATTTTGTAGAGTGACGCTCTACCCCACTTTAAGGAGATGGTTTTGATGACGATGGAAACGGCACTGCTGACCCTGGACACGCTGGCGAAGTACCTGAAGGAAAAAGAAGTCCAGATGGACATGGAAGAGAACAACGGCCAGCGCTTTATTCGTATGGGCTGGCGCTTCGAGATGGGCGACGCCGCCGTGCTGGTCAGCGTCAACGACGGCCCCAACAACACCTCGCGCCTGGAGGTCACCTGCGTGACCCAGAAGACCTACACCGAACGCCGTGAAGAAGTGGTCAACATGCTCAATGACCGCAACCGCGAGCGCGCTTTTGCCCGTAGCATCGATGCCGACGGCAACGTCTGGCTGGAGTACGTAGGCTTCTACCCCACCCTGGCCGAGATGCCCCAGGAAACCTTCGACACGCTGTTCGGCGGCGTGCTGATGCACTTCCAGGACGATTACGCCACGCTGGAAGGCTTCGTCCCCGGACCCCAGTTGCAACAGCCTCAGGCCTGAGTCAACGGAGTGGGCGGGTTGATCCCCGCCTCTCTTTCATCTCTATCAAGTGAAAAGATTCACGATAATTTCTATTCGTGAAATTTTTGTCCGATATAAAAGCTAGATGGGGAATCGTGGTCCTGCAATCCACGATTCCCGACTTTCAGACCGTTCTTTACTGCCGTTCTGCCAGCAACTCTTCCAACCGGTCCACGTACCCGGCCAGCGTGCGGAAGGTGGCCTCCACAGGCTCCGGACTGAGCATGTCCACTCCGGCCTCCTTCAGCGCGTCGATGGGATCGAGACTGCCGCCGGACTTCAAGAAACGCAGGTAATTCTCGCGGGCGGCGTCCTCATTCTCGCCAAACTGTTCGAGAAGCTGATGCGCCGCGCTGATACCGGTGGCGTACTGATAGGCATAGAAATTGGCGTACAGGTGGGTGGAAAACTGCGCCCACAGGATGCCGCTGCGCTCGCGGTCCATCTTCACGCCGTCGCCGTAACCCTGTGAAAGCAGATCGGCGGTCAGGGTGTTCAGATCGGGGGCACTGAGGGTGCCGCCCGCCTCGATGCGGCGGTAACACTCCAGCTCAAAGGCCGCCAGCGTGGGCATGATGAAGAAATAGCGGTGGAAGTTGCCCAGCGCCTCCTCGATGATGGCGATTTCCAGCGTGGTGTCCTCGGCGGCGCGGGCCTGCTTGAGCAGATGCTGGCGGACCATAGCCTGGTTGAAGTTGCTGGCGACCTCGGCATGGAACAACGTGTAGCGCGGCACCGAATACGCGTGTTCGCGCATGGACAGCAGCGAGTGCATGGAGTGGCCGATCTCGTGGGCCAGGGTGCTGTAGCTGCCCAGCGTACCGTTCCAGGTCATGAAGATGAACGGCTTGACCCGTCCGCCACCGTTGCTATACGCGCCCTGGCGTTTGCCGTCGTTCTCAGCGTAGTCAGTCCAGCGGTCCTCCGTGAGGCCGAAACGCATGTCCTTAACGTAGTCCTCGCCCAGCGGGGCCATACCTTCGGCGATCCAGTCCACGGCCTGCGCGTACTCCACCTTGCGGGGCGGGACCAGGGAGGCTTTCACGTCGTACTCACGCAGCTCTTTCAAGCCCAGCCAGTCGCGGCGCACCCGCCAGTAGCGGTGCCAGATGGGGGTGTTGGCGCGGTAGGTGTCCAGCAGCGTGGTCAAGACTTCGGTGGGAATACGATCTGGGGCCAGCGAGGCGGTGATGGCATCCGGATAGTTGCGGGCGCGGGCCAGGAAGACACTCTGGCGGACGTTGGTTGCGTACATCGCGGCCTGGGAGTGGCGGGCGGCCAGATGGGCGTCGGCGTAGTTTTCCCAGGCTTCACGCCTGACCTCGCGGTCCGGGCCGCTGACCAGACTGTCCACGTTTCCCTGCGTGACCGGGGTGCCGCCTGCCGTGCCGAAGCGCAGGTCCATGTTCGCCAGTGCCGGATGGATGCCGCGCTCAGAGGCGAAGGGGGCGGCCACGGCGCCCAGCAGTTCCTCGATTTCGCCGCTGCGGACGTGGGGGCGGTTTCGCAGAATGCGTTCCAGGCGCACCCGCTGATCGGCGAAGTCGGGCTGAGACAGCCAGCCGGACACCGTGGCCTCGTCCAGCGCCAGCAGTTCGGGCCGGAAGAAAGCGGACACGCTTCCGTAGCGGGCGGCAATGCTGCTGGCACGGTCCCGGCGAGCGGCAGCTTCCGCGTCGTGGCCGTCCACGCTGGCGGTCATGCTGGCGTAGGAAAAAAAGCGACTCAGACGCAGCTCTACGTCGTCGGCCACTTTCAGGTAGGTCAGCAGGGACTCGGGGCTGTTCAGTTGCCCGGCATAGGCCGCTAGGGCGTCGATGGACCCCGGCAGCGCCTGAGCCTCGGCTTCCCAGGCCCCAGGCGTAGCAAACAGCGCCTCAATGTCCCAGGTCTGTTCACGCGCTACGTCGGCGCGGGCAGGAAGAGTGCGGGGCTGACTACTGGATTGTGATGCTGTCATGCTCCCGAGGCTAGAGCATTCGGGATGAAAAAGTCAGCGGGGAACGTGAATCAGATGTCTAACTCATTATCCAAGCAGCCCAATCGCGTATTCGCCCATCTTGCGGGGAATATCCACGCCCGTGGTGGACACGCTGTTCTTGAATTCCATGGTGTGATTGATCTCGATGACCAGCAGACCGCCCCACTCGTTCTGGCGTTGCGGGTCCTCTACCAAGTCGATGGCGACGATTCGCCCGTCTACAGCGGCAGCAGACCGGACGGCGAGGTCCGCGATTTCGGGCGTGACCTCACAGTTGCTGGCCTTCGCGCCGCGCGCCGTGTTGGTGATCCAGTGTTCAGACGTGCGGTAGATCGCGCCGATGCACTCACCGCCGATCACGAAGGCGCGGATGTCGCGCTCGGGCTTGTGGATCAGCTCCTGCACGTAGAAGATGCCGTGCTGTGGGCCGCCCAGCACTTCCTTGTGTTCAATCACGGCCTCGGCGGCGTCGCGGTCATTGAGCTTGCTGACCATGCGCCCCCAGGACCCGACGGTGGGCTTGAGAACCAGCGGATAACCCAGAGATTCGATCTGTTCTAGCGCGGCGTCGCCGTCGAAAGACACTCCGGTGCGCGGCGTGGGCAGGCCAGCGGCGTACAGGCGGGCATTCGTCGCCAGCTTGTCGCCGCACAGTTCGATGACGTGGCCGGGGTTGATCACCTGCACGCCGAAGCCTTCCAGCGCGCGGGTCACCGCATGGCCGCGCGTCTGGCTGACACAACGCTCGATGGCCACCTTCCACGGCACGGCGGCTGCGCCCGCATCATCGAAGGTCAGTTTCAGGTGGGGAACGTAGACCTTGTCGTAGGGCGTGCCCAGGGCGTCCAGCGCCTCAAAGAGCATCTTCTCGTCGGGGCGGATGCGGTCATAAAGAACGGCAAGTTCGGCCATAGCAAAAGCAGGGAGAGAGCCTCTCAGCAGAGGGCGGTCAGCGCAACACTGCTCTGACCGCCCGACACTGAAAAAGGCTCTACTCTCCCCAGTCCTCCGCTTCCTGCGGGGCGGCTTCCAGGCGGGGCGGGTCCACCGAAACCACTTCGTATTCCACGCCAGTTTCGTCGTCGATCACCAGTTCGCCCAGTTCGGGGTTGTTCAGTTCGATGGGTGCGCCGGTATCCGGGTTTTCAAATTGAATGGCAGTCATAGTTTCTCCTCTCGTTTGACAGGTTAAAGCGTATCAGTCTTTTCGGTTGCTATTGGCTAGACAGAGGATTGGCGTCCGGTCCGTCCTCGAACTCCAGTTCGATCCCCGCCTGACAGTGCGGGCAGCTCACGATGCTGACCTCGGAGCCGTCGTCGGCCTGTACGGTGGGCGCGGTGGCGAGCATGTCCTCGGTGACCTCAAACTCCTCGCCGCAGTTGGGGCAGGTGGTCAGGATGCCCAGCAGTTCCAGCTCGAAGTCCTCGCCGCCGCCGCTACGGGTGACTTCCATCTCGGCGTTGCACGAGTCGCACACGATCACGTCCCCTGGCTGCAATTCGGCGCGGTCCTGATCGCTCAGTTCCAGCACCTCGCCGCAGACGGGGCATTCAATTTCCAGCGTTGCCATAAGGCACAGTTTAAGGGGTCTGGTTACGGGGTCTGGTCTGAAGTGGGCTTCTCGCCCGGAAAGCGTCCGTGCTTCTTGAAGAAGGCCAGAATGCTGCCCTCGGCCAGTGCCTCGCGCAGAAATTCGGGCGGGGGCGGAAGCTGCACGGTGCCGCGCGGGTGGGTCAGGACGCCCGTGTCGATGTTCAGCGTGACCTCTTCCCCGTCTTCCAGCACGCCAGTGAGGTCAGCCTCGAAGGCGGGGATGCCCAGATTCAGCAGGTTGCGGTAGTGGATGCGCGCGAAACTGGGAGCGACGATGGCCCCTACCCTCAGCTTCTTGAGGGCCTGCGGAGCGTACTCGCGGCTGCTGCCCAGGCCCCAGTTGCGCCCGCCGATCAGGAGGTCGCCGGGCCGCACCTCTGCGGCAAATTCGGGGCGGGTGTAGTGGAAGGCGAAGGTCTGGAACACGTCCTCGCCGGCCATGAACGGCGCGAACTTGCCGGGCAGGATGTCGTCGGTGTTCACGCTGTCGCCAAATTTCCAGACGCGGGGCATGGGGGAGTATGGCGCGCGGGCGCGGGTCTAAGGGTCTAAAGGTCTAAAAGTCTAAGGAAAAAGCAGTTCGTCTTTCCTTGGGACCCTTGACCCCTCACGGCTTTTCCCAGTCGATCACGTCGCGGTGGCGCAGGTAAAAAAGAAACTGGGAACCCAGCAAGACGATGTTGAACAGGACAGCGGACAGCACCCGGCCCGACAGCTCGTAGAACTTGCCCAGCGTGGTGTAGGGGCGCTGTGGCGTGATGAACAGCATCACCGCGAGGGACAGCACGAACACCACCAGCATAACGAGCAGGACGTATTTGTTCTCCTGGTAAAAGCCGCTCCAGGCCCGGCCTCTCGACGTGTGGATGTGCCCGCTGGTCAGGTTCGTTCGCACACCGTCCACGCTCAGGGCCAGGGTCACGCGGGTTCCGGCGGAAAAAGCGAAGGTCTTCTCCCGGAGCAACCGCTCCGTCAGGCGTTCGGTGCGGTCCTGGACCTCGGTCAGGTGGACCCCAAACACGCGCACCACCACGAACTTGCCGCCGTCGAGGGTGTTGACCAGCCCCGGCAGACTCTGACCCGCCTGCGGCCAGGACAGCAGGATCAGTGCCCCGGCCCGAACCTCGGCGCGGTCATGGGCGATCACCAGATTGATGACCGCCTCGCCGTGTTCCGTGAGCGAACCGTCGGCGTTACGCAGGGGCATGAAACGCCAGCCGCTGAACACCCGCTCCCACAGCGCATGATCGTGAATATCCGCGCCAGGGGCCACGGGAATCACGCAGATAGAGCGCAGGTAGTTGGCGGCGGGCATGACCCAGAGGCTACTTCAATCTGCCTGCCGTCTCTCCGGTGCCCCGCTGATTCACGATATCTGAGCAGTCATTCATATATACTCCCCGTATGGATTCCTCTTCCCCAATCTCCGGTGCCGCGCCCCTGGTGTACTTCGTGGATGGCATGGACTGTGCCACTTGTGTGCAGAAGGTGGAGCAGATGGTGAACCGCCTGCCCGGCACGGCGGGGGTCAAGACCAGTTTCTCGAAGCAGACCCTCAAGCTCGAACTGGACGAAACGCAGACGCCGCGCGCCACGCTGGAAAAGAACCTCAAGGCCCTGGGCTACACGCCGTCCGTGCTGGAAACGGCGCAGTCGGCGCAGAGCAAAACCGCCTCCTCACACGCGGATCAAGACGGCGAGGGACAGGACCACGCTGGACAAGTCCATGAGGTGCTGTCCGCCGGAACGCCGTGGTACGCGGGCAAGCAGGGCAAACTGGTGATCTTTTCGGGGGTGCTGCTGGCGCTGGCCTGGGGCTTCGGCTTTATCGAGCCGGGACTGTCGGTGTACGGCTATGTTGCGGCCACGATTCTGGGGGTGTGGCCGCTGGCAAAGCAGGCGTGGGCCAGCGCGCGGCTGGGCGATCCGTTCTCGATCAACATGCTGGTGTCGCTGGCCGCCATCGGCGCAGTCGCTATCGGGCAGGCGGCAGAGGGCGCGGTGGTGGTCTTCTTCTTCGCCATCGGGGAACTGCTGGAGGGCGTGGCGGCGGGCCGGGCGCGGGCGGGGATTCAGGCGCTGGCGGCGCTGGCTCCCAAGACGGCTTTGCTGGTGGAAGGCAACGGCACGCGCGAGGTTCCCGCCAACTCGCTCCAGATCGGGCAGACCGTGCAGGTGCGCCCCGGCGGACGGGTTCCGGCAGACGGCACCATCACGGCAGGAACCTCCAGCCTGGACGACAGCCCGGTGACCGGCGAGAGCATGCCCGTGACCAAGACCGTGGGCGACAGCGTCTTTGCGGGCAGCATCAACACCGACGGCGTGCTGAGCATTCAGGTGGACAAGGAAGCCAGCGACAACACCATCGCCCGGATTATCGAGCTGGTGGAGGAAGCCGAGGGCAGCAAGGCGGCCACCGCTCGCTTTATTGACCGCTTCAGCCGCTACTACACGCCGGGGGTGGTGCTGGTCTCGGCGCTGGTGGCTGTCGTTCCACCGCTTTTCCTGGGAGCCATGTGGGAGCCGTGGCTGTACAAGGGCATCACGCTGCTGCTGATCGGCTGCCCCTGCGCGCTGGTGCTGAGCGTGCCTGCGGCCATTACCAGCGGCATCAGCGCGGGAACGCGGCGCGGGTTGCTGATCAAGGGCGGCGCGGCGCTGGAAACCATTGGCACGGTCAGGACGGTGGCCTTCGACAAGACGGGCACGCTGACGGCAGGCAAACCGCGCGTGACGGATGTGCTGGGAGCGGGCGTGTCCGAGAGTGAAGTCCTGCGGCTGGCTGCGGCTGTGGAAGCGGGCAGCTCTCATCCGCTGGCGCAGGCGATTGCGAAGGAGGCCGCACGGTTGAATGTCACGGCCCCCGCCGCGCAGGACGCCAAAGCCATTGCGGGGAAAGGCGTGACCGCGACGGTGGAGGGACGCACCCTGTTCATCAGCTCGCCCCAGCATGCGGCCAGCACGTTAAATGTGGCCCCCGATCTTCAGAGCAAATTGACCGCGCTGGAGGAGGCGGGCAAGACAGCAGTGGTGCTGCACAGCGCAGACGAGATTCTGGGCGTGCTGGCGATCCGCGACGAACCCCGCGCGGACGCCCGCGAGGCTATTGCCCGCCTCAAAGCGATGGGCGTGAATACCGTCATGCTGACGGGCGACAACGCACGCACGGGCCGGGCTATCGCTGCCGGGCTGGGGCTGGAGGTGCAGGCGGAGCTGCTGCCCGAAGACAAGCTGCGCCTGATTGCCGAGCTGAAGAAACATGGCGGCGTGGCGATGGTGGGCGACGGCATCAACGATGCCCCGGCGCTGGCGCAGGCCGATGTGGGGATTGCGATGGGCGGCGGCACCGACGTGGCGCTGGAAACGGCGGACGCGGCCCTGCTGCGCGAGCGGGTAAGCGACGTGGCCGATCTGGTGCAACTGTCGCGCGACACCATGAGCAACATCAAGTGGAATATCGCCTTTGCGCTGGGCCTCAAAGCCATCTTTCTGGTCACGACGCTGCTGGGCTACACCAACCTGTGGATGGCGATTCTGGCCGACACCGGGGCGACGGCAATTGTCACGGCGAACGCGCTGCGGCTGCTGGGCTGGAACGGCGGCTCCGTCAAAAAAGCCTCAGCGCCGTCTGGCCTGCCCGCGCCTGGGAGCGTGTGATGCCAGACATCACCGTTTACACCGTGCCCAACTGCGCCGATTGCGAGGCGGTCAAGCGGCTGCTGAAGAGCAAGGGAGCCGCCTTCACCGAGAAGAACGTGCAGGAAGACCCGGCGGCGCTGACGGAGATGCAGCAGAAGGCCAACGTGCGAATCGCACCCGTGACGGTCATTGGTGATCAGGTCTTCTACGGCTTTTTTGATGACCAGCGGCCCGGCATTCTGGCGGCGCTGGAACCTGCAAAATGACGGGCCTGCGCTACACTGAGCAAATGATAATCGCCTCTCAAGAAGGCACAGTTCCGCAGGAAGGTACAGTTCTGCAAGCAGGCACAGGTCCAGAGGGCATCTGCGAAGTCAATTGCGTCCATCCCGAAGCGGTGGCGGAGGCGCGGGCCGCCTTGCCGGACGGGCGCGACGTGGAAACCGCCTCCGCGTTTCTGAAACTGGTGGCCGATCCCACGCGCCTGCGGCTGCTGAGTGCCCTGAACACCCGCGAGCTGTGTGTCTGCGATCTGGCGGCGGTGGTGGGCCTGTCCGAGAGCGCCGTGAGCCATCAGCTCCGGCTGCTGCGGGCCGGGCGGGTGGTGGCCTTCCGCAAGGCGGGGCGGGTGGCCTATTACCGCCTGCTGGACCACCACGTCACCACGTTGATCGAGAGTGCCCTTGAACATGCCAGGGAATAGAACTGGACAGTGGCTCAGGCTGGGCGCATTTCTGGCTGCGTTCGCCTTGCTGGGGGCCTTCGCGGGCGGCTGGCTGGCGCGGCAACTTCAGGCGCGGGGGCCGCTGTACTGCATCTCGCAGACGGGAAAACTCTGGAACGGCGTTGCTCCCCTTCCATCCGGCTTTCAGCCTGAATGCCCGCAGAGCGGGAGCTACCGGGCGGAAGTGCGCTCCGGCGATACGCGCGTGGAGCAGTACCGCATTCAGGGCTGGGAACCCCGCGCCCTGCTGGCCGCCATGAAAGCCGGAGGCTACCTCCAGATCACCGACGAGCCGATTGGGCCGGGCAATTACTCGGCGTTCCTGGGCCGCGCGGGCGTGCCGGAAGTTCAGTATCTGGCGAATCAGGAAGGCGACACGACGCTGATCACGCTGAGCGGACGGCCTTAATTACCTTCGCCACCACGGAATTGCGGCAGACTCGGCGCGAATGACCCGGCCACCCAGATTCGATACAGCTCCAAAAACTCCAATTCAAAGTGAAAATCTGCCCCTCTCGCACCGGCTGCGTGATCTGGCCGACACGCTGGGGCTGGTGTGGCGGGCCAGCCCCCGGCACAGCATCATTTTTGCGGCCACCACCTTGATCGCAAGCGCCCTGCCTGCCGCCAACCTCTACGTGGGCAAGCTGCTGCTGGACGAGGTGGCGCAGGCGGCGGGCGGCGGCGTGACCTACGCGGCGCTGCTGACCCTGCTGGCCATTCAGGTGGCGCTGGGCGTGTTCGGCAGCCTGCTGAGTACGGTGGGCACGGCCTCGCAGCAACTGCTGGGCGACAGCCTGCAACACAGCGTCAGCCGCCGGATTCTGGACAAGGCGTCGGGCCTAAGCGTGGAAGCCTTCGAGAACGCCGACACGTATGACCGGCTGCAACAGGCGTACCGCGAGGTGGGTTCGCGTCCGCTGGGGGTAGCGACGCAACTGGTGGGGCTGGCGGGGGCCGCCGTCACCCTGATCTCGGTGGGCGCATTGATGGCCCGGCTGGGCGTGTGGGTGCTGCCCCTTGTGCTGCTGGCCAGCGTGCCGGGGGTGATCGTCAGCAACCGCTTCGGCATCCAGGGCTACCAGATGCTGCGCCGCCAGACCCACGACGCCCGCGTGCAGAACTACCTGGGCAGCCTGCTGACCTCGGACACGCTGGTCAAGGAAGTACGCCTCTTCGGCTTCGAGGGCCACCTGTTGGAGCGCTGGCGCAGCTATTACCTGGGCTTCCGCAAAACGCTGGAGGATCTGGTGCGCCGCCGCTCGGGGTGGGGCTTTGGCGCGGCGCTGGCTTCCGCGCTGCTGATTGGTCTGGCGAGCGCGCTGATTCTGCGGCGGGCGGCAGACGGTCAGATCAGCGTGGGTGACTTTTCCATCTTCGTGCTGGGCATCGTGCAGGTGCAGGCCACCGTGAGCAATCTGCTGAACGGCGTCAGCGGCATTTACCAGAACCTGCTGTATATGCGAAACCTGTTCGGCTTTCTGGAGCTGCCCAGCCGCGATCTGGACGCCGGGGAGGTTTGGGCCGGCCCAATCGACACGATTGAATTCAAAGAGGTGGGGTTCCGCTATCCGCTGACCGAGCGCGACGTGCTGCGCGGCGTGAACTTCACCGTGCGGCGCGGGCAGGCGCTGGCGCTGGTGGGCGAGAACGGCGCGGGCAAGACCACCCTGGTCAAGCTGCTCACGCGGTTGTTCGAGCCGAGCAGCGGAACCATTTTGCTGAACGGCATGGACGCCGCTCTGTTCAGCCCGCGCAGCGTGCAAAAGCAGATGAGCATCATCTTTCAGGATTTCGGCCAGTACCAGATGAGCGCCCGCGAGAACGTCGCGCTGGCCGAGGTGGCGCGGCTCTCGGAGGAAGGCGTCGTGGAAAGCGCCGTGGAGCGGGCCGGCGCAGAGTTCGTGGACGACTTGCCGGAAGGGCTGGACACGCCGCTGGGCCGACTGTTTCAGGGCGGGCGGCAGCTCTCGGGTGGGCAGTGGCAACGGCTGGCGCTGGCGCGGCTGTATTTCCGGGACGCCTCGGTGCTGGTCTTCGACGAGCCGACGGCGGCGCTGGACGCCCGCGCCGAATCGGAGACCATCGAGGCGCTGCGGGCGCAGACCACGGACCGCATCACGCTACTGATATCGCACCGCTTTTCCACCGTCCGACTGGCCGATCAGATCGTGGTGCTGGACGGCGGCGTGATCGTGGAATCGGGCAGCCACGCGGAGCTGCTGGCACGCGGGGGGCAGTACGCGGCGCTGTACAACTTGCAGGCGCGGGGCTACGGCGTCACGGAGCACGGGACGGCGGAAGTCAGCGGCCCGGCTTGACGTCGTTGCGGGTGTCTTCCGCCTTCCAGGCTGCGGCAATTTCGGCGGCCTTGCCCGCCACCCAGGCCAGCGCGTCGCTGTTGGGAAACGAGATGGCGCTGTGGTCTTCGCGCGAGGAGATGAAACGCTCGATGCCCGTGCGGGTGCCGTCCAGGCGCACATTGGGCGTCAGCTCGAACAGGTAGTTGACCGGCCAGCCGCCGCTGACGCCAGGGCGGGCGGGCAGGCGTTTACTCTGCACCTCCAGATCGCGGGCGACATTGGGCCAGACGATGTCCTTGACCCCCACCGTGCGCCCGGCCACCGAGAAGGCGTCGCAGGCGTGCATCGGGGAAGGCTCGCTGCCATACACGTCGCCCAGCGCCCGGATCCCGTTTCCGAAATCGCCCTTCCAGGCCACACAGATGCCGTCCAGATCGACTTGCAGGGCAATCGGCACCCCCGGATTGACGCGGCTTAGATGGTGCAACCACACCGATCCCTGCGAGTGGCCCAGCAGCACCAGCCGGGGCGGTTTCGCCGACTTCATCCAGGTGTTTTTGATCCGCTCGAAATCTGAACGCAGCGCCTCATAGCCGTGCTGGGGACCGCCGATGTACTCGGAGGAAAAGGTGGCGGCGGCGTTGCTGGCGTATCCCGAGACCTGGGTGCGCTCCCCCGCTGCCGTGAACACATCGGCCAGTCGGTCCAGCGTGCCGCGCGATCCCAGGTAATCCCAGTTGTCGCGCGGGGCGAGACAAGGCGGCGCGCAACGGCCCGACATGCTGAAGATCACCACGTCCGGCGGCGGGCCGTTCAGGTTCAGGGCCGGGGTGCGGGCCGGATGCACCACATACAGCGGCGTGCAGCCCACCAGCGCCAGCACGCACAGCAGCGGGGCCAGCAGACGGAGGGGGGGACGCAGAGACACCCTCCAGTTTAGGCACGAACAGGCGACCCGGATATGGGCGCGGCTTTCCTTTGCGGCCACACCCGGCGGGGGCAGGCCACCGCCACGGCCCCTAGGCCAATTGTTCCCCCTTTCCCGCAAGTGCGCGTTGCGGGTATTCTGGACGGCAATGACGCTCGATCAGGCCGAACCTTCCACACTTTCCACCGAACCTTCCGCCTCCCGCCGGGGCCTGTTGATCGTGATCACGGGCGCGTCCGGCGTCGGCAAGGGTACCCTGCGCGAACGCTGGCTGGCCGGGCAGGACGTGTTCTACAGCACGTCGTGGACCACCCGCGAGGCCAGGGCCGGGGAACGTCACGGCGTGGATTATGTGTTCGTGCCGCCGGAAGTCTTCGAGAGCAAGGCCAGGGCAGGCGGCTTTCTGGAACACGCCGCCTTCGTGGGCAACCGCTACGGCACGCCCATCGAACCCATCGAGGCCGCGCTGGCACGCGGGCAGGACGTGGTGCTGGAAATCGAGGTGGAGGGGGCCATGCAGGTCAAGGCCCGCATGGGCGCTGAGGCCGTGCTGGTCTTCATCATGCCGCCCAGCCTGACCGAGCTGCGCCGCCGTCTGGAGGGCCGCGCCACCGAGACCCCCGAGCGCGTCGAGAAACGCCTGCGCCGCGCCCGCGAGGAGATTCAGGAGGCCCACGCCTTCCGCTACGTGATCGTGAACGACGATCTGGACCGCGCGGTGGACGAGTTGCGGGCCGTGCAGCGCGCCGAGCGGGCCGCGCAGGTGCCGCGTGAGGAGTGGAGCGACGAGGACCGGGCGGCGGTGGCAGCGGCGCAGGCCGTGAAAAGTGAGAGTCTGGACGCGGCACATTTGCAGCGCGTCGTGGATTCTTAAGGCCGGGTGTGCCACTTGAAATTGTTCAGGGGGATATCGCCGCGCAGGACTGCGCCGCCGTCGTCACAGCCGCAAACAAGGAACTGATGGGCGGTGGGGGCGTGGACGGAGTGATCCACCGTGCCGCCGGGCCGGAGTTACTGCGCGCCATTCGCAGGATCGGCGGCACGCCCACCGGAACTGCCGTGATCACCCCAGCGTTCGAGCTGGAGAAAAATGGCGTGCAGTACGTGATTCACGCTGTCGGCCCGATCTGGCGCGACGGTCAGAGTGGCGAGGCCGAACTGCTGGCCGGGGCGTACCGCCGCAGTCTAGAACTGGCGGTGGAGAATGGCTGCGCGTGTGTCGCCTTTCCCGCCCTCAGCACGGGGGTTTACGGGTATCCCGTCCAGAAAGCCGCGCCCGTGGCCCTGGCGACGATTCTGGAATTTCTGAACGGGCAGCCTGAACTGACGGTCCGCATGGTGCTGTATGACGTGGGCAGCCTGCATGTCTTTCAGCGGGCGCTGGCACGGCTGGCGGGCTAGTCGGGCAGCGCAGTCATACGGATTCCGTCTGTTTCGCGCAGAAATCGGGACAGCGCCGATTCCTGCACTCCACGCCCGGAACCCGTTTTTCTCCTTCTCGCCATCGTCGCGAACAGACGCCCATGAGGACGCTGCTCCTCCCGTTCGGATTTCCAAGTGTTTTCAACACCTTTCAATCAGAGTCCGTATCAGCCGCCTCAAAGTCCACGCTCATGCGCGGCGCATAGCATGCGGCCATATGTCCCCGCACCCCAATCTGCCCCATCTGCCCTTCCGGCGAACCCCTGCGCAGGCGTTGTTTCTCAGCGCGGCCCTGAGCCTCGGCGTCCTGCTGCCGGGGGCTGCCTCCGCACAGACCGCCGCGCCTGCGCCCAAGCCCGCTACGTCGTCCGCCGCTACCACTGAAGCGGCCAGCGCGATTGCCATTGAGGTCAGCGCCGCCGTGAAGGGGCAGATCGTCAGTTGCCCGACTGGTCTCAAACTCAGCCCGCGCGCGGTGTGCCTGTACGTGCCCAGCAGCGTGGCGTCGCTGCGTCCGCTGATTGCGGGCAAGCTCAGCGGGCGCACGGCGGGCGGATGGAAGACCAGTGGCAAGGCCAGCACCCTGCTGGTCAGCCAGAAGGCGGGCGGACCGCTGGGGGCCTTCGTGCTGCTCAGCGCCCTGAACGACAAGGAAAGTCTGGTGGTGGTGGACGCCGCACAGGCCAAGGTGTCCGCCGCCAAACCCGCCACCCCGGCAGGCGTGACCAAAGGCCAGCCCTACGTGCTGGGACGCGATCTGGCCGGAGTGGTGAGCGTGACCAGCCAGGGCGGCGGCAACTACCGCCTGACCACCGAGGACGGCTCGGTGCTGACCGTCACGGTGGGCCGCAAGGCCGCGCAGACCAGCAACGGCACGGTGGAACTGCCCCTCGCGCCCGCCACCGACGGCACCAACCTGATCTTCCCGCTGGACGGCCTGCGCTCGCTGGGCTGCACCGTCACGCCCGCCGGGACCAACCTGACCGTGGCCTGTGGGGCAGACAGCGTCGGATTGCGGCCCATCGTTTTCTAAGTCGATTGGAAAAGAGAGGCGGGCGTGTCAGACACGGTTCCCGCCTCTTCTTCTATTTTCCAGACGGCCTCGAAAAGCCTTCAGACGGTCTTAGGGTCCGGCTCATGACGCCTGTGGGGGCAACCCAGCGGGCGTGAAGTGCGTAATCATAGCTGCAATCGCCCGCCACACAGAAGGGGCGTTGTCCATACTCTCAAGGAGGATTTACCCATGAGCATTCTCGACCGACTGTCCCGGCTCCTGCGCTCCAACGTCAACGACATGATCAGCAAGGCCGAAGACCCTGGCAAGATCATCGAGCAGGCCCTGCGCGACATGCGCGCCGCCTATGGCGAGGCCCGCAGTGAAGTGGCCGACGCCATGAGCCAGAACGCCAAGCTGGAACGCGAGGCGAACACCAACCGCCGTCTGGCCGACGAATATGGCAAGACGGCCGAGGAAGCCCTGCGCGGCGGCAACGAGGATCTGGCCCGCGAAGCCCTGCGCCGCGCCCAGAACTCCAAGGATCTGGCGACGGGCTTTGACGAGCAACTCGCCACCCAGACCAGCACCGTGGACCAGCTCAAGACCCAACTGCGGGCACTGGAAGCCAAGATCGACGAGATGGAATCCAAGAAGTCGCTGCTGGCGGCCCGCCAGAAAACCGCCCAGGCCAGCGAAACCCTGGACCGCGCCACGGGCTTCAACAAGGCTGGGGGCGCGATGGACGCCTTCGAGGAAATGGAGCAGCGCGTATCAGGCATGGAGGACCGGAACAAGGCCATGACCGAGTTGCGAACCGACAATGACATCGACGCGCAATTGAAGGACCTGGGCCGGGACCGTGACATCGACGACGCGATGGCCGCGCTGAAGGCCAAGGTTCAGGGCGATTCGGGAGCCAAGAGCTGATACGGATTCAGCTTGATTCCTTGTACGGGTTCCGTTCGTAACGCGGCAGGAATCGGAACAGCTCCGATTCCTGCACTACATGTCCGAAACCCGTTTTCCTTCTTCTCTCTATCGTCGCGAAGAGACTGTCGTTGTAGGAGAGCACCTGTATGGGGCTACTCCTCCCCATGACGGGTACAGCCCGAAAAGAGGACGCTGCTCCTCTGCTCCTCTGCTTCGCAAGTCCGCTCGGATTACAGCTATTTTCTACATGATTTAATCGGTGTCTGTATCAGACATAGAAAATCCCCGCCATCCAGAAAGTCAGGTGACGGGGCACAGCTTAAAGTCGGAGACAGGGTTACAGATTGACAGTTTCGTTGTTGCCCATATCGCCACGCTTGCCCGTCACTGCACCTTTGGCCAGCTCGTACAACGCCTTGACCTTGCCGGGACCTTCCCACAGCTCTGCGCCGTGGGTACTGATCTTGATCAGTTGGACGTTGGGATCTTCCTTGCCGCCCTCGAAGTATGTCTTGTAGAAGTCGCTCCACAGCTCGTCCAGCTTGGCGCGGTCCTCCACCAGTTCGGCGGTGCCAGTCAGGCTGACATAGTTGCTGTCGTCTGGGTTGGAGTAGCTGACGTTCACCTGCGGGCGCTGGCCCATGTCATGGACGCCCTCGGTGTCCTTGCCGCCGATGAACCACAGGTCGCCGTCATACTCGGTCTGCTGGGTGGTCATGGGGCGGGCGTGCATATGGCCAGCGTCGGTCACGGTGGTCAGCATGGCGAACTTGACGTCCTTGATGATGCTGGCAATGTGCTTGATGGATTGCTCGCGGCTCAGATCGTCACTCATAAGGCTGAGCTTGCCACGCACAGGCCAGGGGCTGTAGGATTTTCCGCACCGTCTAAATGAGAGATCAAGGAACCCGGCAGGGAGATTAAGTACACTTCCGCCAGTACGGCTATGCCGCTGCCTGCTGCCCCTGGTGCGCGTTGTCCGGCACCTTGCGGACCAGCAGCACGCCCGCGATGAAGAACAGAGCTGCGATGCCGAAGACCAGTG
The DNA here is from genome assembly GCF_009017495.1 of Deinococcus sp. AJ005. Classification (NCBI taxonomy): domain Bacteria; kingdom Thermotogati; phylum Deinococcota; class Deinococci; order Deinococcales; family Deinococcaceae; genus Deinococcus; species Deinococcus sp. AJ005. The sequence continues at coordinate 1,707,636 of NZ_CP044990.1, forward strand.
TGTAGCCGAAGTTGCCGCCCCGCGCGTTGCCCCAGTCCAGCAGCGCCCCCTGCGGCGCACTGCTCATCTGCGGCGCAACAAAGGCCACGTGCCAGATGCCCATGTCGCGGGCGTAGCTGCTGGCACTGGGCATGGCGTCGCTGCCCAGCGCCCAGTCCACGCTGGTAAAGGCCCCGAAGCCCAGCCCGAAGAACAGCGCCAGGGCCAGCGCCACCGGGTAATTGGGCGCGACGAGCAGCAACAGTGCAGCGGCGGCCATCGCCCCACCCGCCACGTAGATCACCGGCTTGCGGCCCACCCGGTCACTGATGCGCCCGCCGATCAGCGCCGAGACGATGCTGCCCACGATGATGCAGGCCAGCATGATGCTGGTGCTGGTGGGGGCGTCGGCCTGGCGCAGCACGTCGCGGTTGTAATACTGAAGGAACGGCTGCACGCTGTACTGCCCCAGCGAGAACAGCACCCGTGTCAGAAAGACCCACAGGAACGCCTGATGGGCGAACAGCTCCCGGATGCTCAGGGTCTTGCCCCCGGCTGTTGCCAGAGGTTTGGGATTGGTGGCCTCGGGGATGCCGCGCATGGTAACCAGGGCGGGAATGAGCAGCACCACGGCGATCAGCACGAACGACACGATCACCGGCAGCTTGAGAATCCCCACCGCGAAGGCCGCCACCGCGCCCAGCAGTTGCCCCGCCGCCTGAAGCAGCGCCATCACACCGCTGTAACGCCCACGCTGCTCAGGCGGCACCAGTTGTGGGATTAAAGCCGAGTACGGCGCAGTGGCGTAGTTGTTGCCGAACTGGACAAAGAGAAAGCCCAACACGTAGACCCAGAAGCCGTTCATGCCCGTCAGGGTCATGGCGGCGAAACCCATCACCGCCAGACCCACCAGATTGACGGTCACGCCCAGCCGCATGTACGGCAGCCGCCGCCCGGTACGGTCACTGTGCGCGCCCACCAGTGGCGGTAGGATCAGCGCCATTACCGCGCCAATCGCAACCAGTGCGCCCAGGTAGGTGCCCTTGCGAGCCTCGCCCACGAACATTTCCACGTTGGCGGGCATCAGGATCAGCAGCAGCACCAGCCAGTGGAAGGCCGTGCCGAACCAGAAGGCGGACAGCACCCACGGCTGGGGCGGACGGGCAGTGTCGGAGGTCATTGCGCGAAGTATAAGCGCGCCGTGAAGGGAACAGCTTCAGACTCGAACGCGGCTGAGATGGCGCGGGACCCCGTTGTCTGCGCGATTGTTGTGCCCAGAAAAGACACCCTCCACCAGGGAATTGTGGCCAGCGCCTCATGGGCGGGCCGCCCCCCCGGCACACAATGGGGGCCATGCAGCAACGCAAACTCGGCAAGAATGGTCCCAACGTCTCTCTGGTGGGTCTGGGGTGCAACAACTTCGGGGGCCGACTGAATCAGGAAGCCACCAATGCGGTAGTGAGGGCGGCACTGGACGACGGCATCACTCTGTTCGACACTGCCGATATCTACGGCAATCAGGGCGGCTCGGAAACCATGCTGGGCAAGGCGCTGGGATCAGAGCGTGGCAACATTATTCTGGCTAGCAAATTCGGAATGGACATGGGCGAGGCGGGCCAGGGAGCCAGACCCGAGTACATCCGCAAGGCGTTGGCGGCCAGCCTGAAACGCCTGGGAACCGATTATCTGGACCTGTACCAGCTTCATAAGCCGGACCCACAGACGCCGCTGGCCGACACGCTGGGCACGCTGAACGAACTGGTGCAGGCCGGGCAGGTGCGGGCCATCGGCTGCTCCAATCTGGACGCGGCGGGGGTGCGGGAAGCGGCGCAGATTGCAAAGGACCACAATCTGACCCCCTTCATCTGCGCCCAGGACGAGTACAGCCTGCTGGTGCGGGACGTGGAGGCTGAATTGCTGCCCACCCTGGAGGAATTGAAGATGGGCCTGCTGCCGTACTTCCCGCTGGCAAGCGGTCTGCTGAGCGGCAAGTATGGCCCAGATAACATTCCCGAGGGCACGCGCTTCGCCTCCTCACAGGGCGCGCAGGATAAGTACATGACCCCGGACAACTGGCGCAAGGTGCAGGCGCTGGAAAAGTACGCCCAGGCGCACGGCCATACCCTGCTGGAGCTGGCCTTTAGCTGGCTGGCGGCCCAGCCCACGGTCGGCAGCGTGATCGCCGGGGCCACCAAGCTGGAACAGATCGCCCAGAACGTGAAGGCGGCAGGCTGGGAGCTTGACACCTCGGAAGTGGAGGCCATTCTCAAGGGCTGACTTGGCGCGGCGGTGGACAGGCAGATCATGGCTGGCGGATAACGGTTCAGCCCACCCCATACAGATAGATTCCCTCTATTTCGTGCAGGAATCGGGACAGCGTTGGGTTCTGCACTCCACGCCCGGAACCTGCTTTTCTCCTGATTGATCCCTTGTCCAGAACATCCTGTCGTCGTGAGATCGCACACATGCAGGGCGACTCCTTCACATACGGGCGCCTGGACGCCCGTTTGGATTTTCAAGTGTTGCCGACACGTTCCCACCCGATGAGAACAGGAGTCTGCACGACATCACAGACTCCTGTTTTCCCCAGACGAGCATAAGTTTAGTGGTTCGCCCTCAACTCTCCAGTTCGCGTGTGGCCGCCGCATCTACGAACCAGACTGGATTCTCAAGACGCGCCACAGGATGGTCCCCGCGCCCCGCCTGCACGTCGGCCAGCGCTTCGGCTTTCTTGTCGCCAGACACCAGCAGCCAGCGCTGCCGGGCCGCGTTGATCTCGGGAAAAGTCATGGTGAGTCGCCCGGTGTCATGCTGTGGCACCCAGTTGGCCACCACGCGCCCGCCCGCCTCCAGCGCCGCCGTGCCGGGAAACAGGCTGGCGGTGTGGCCGTCATCGCCCATGCCCAGCAGGTTCACATCCAGGCACTCGGGCAACAGGGCGGCGTAAGCGGCGGCGGCCTCTTCCAGCGGGCGGCGTTCGCCCTCCATCCGGTGAATCTGGGAGGCAGGTACCGATACATACGACAGCAACTCGCGCTGCGCCGTGCCGTAATTGCTTTCGGGACTGTCTGGGCCGACGCTGCGTTCATCGCCGAAGTAGATGTAGACGGCTTTCCAGGGAATGTCCGGCAGGTCACGTAAGGTGGCGTACATCAGCTTGGGCGTGCTGCCGCCCGAAAGGGCCACATGAAAGGCCCCGCGCGCCGTCACCGCTTCGCGCGCCACGCGGGCGAATGCCTCGGCAGCCGCGTCCGCTGCCGCCTGGGCTGTAGGAAAGACACGTAAGTTCATGGCTGCCCCATTCACAGCGTCGCCTTGGCCAGCTTCCAGGCGCGTTCAAACATCTCGCCGCGCTCCGGGCGGGCCATCACACGGCCCAGACCCTCGGCCAGCGACATGGTGGGAACGTTGACCTCCGTCACATGCTTCTTGTCGTCCCAGACAGATTCCACACGAACAGTCTCAGCCTCACCCGCCGCCAGCGTGAAGCGCACACCGTCGCCGGAGAGTTCCACGCCACACAGATCGCCGTTCTCACGGCCACAGCGGGCCGCCTTGAACTCGACATTCTCCAGGTTCTTCCAGCCCAGTGTGTCGGCCACGAATCCGGCATACAGGCGGGCAGGCAGGTCCTTGCCCCCAGCATGGCGCACGGTCAGATGGTCCACTCGCGGCAGTTGCCGGGCGGCGTCGGGGCTGTCGAAGATCTGGGCCAGTGCCTCGCGCCAGCTTGCGGAGCGGCTCCAGCCCAGATCGGCCAGGGCGTAATGCCGCGCCGGGGGAATGTCCAGCGTCAGGCTGTCCGCGATCACCTGATCGGCGATATCGGTCAGCTCGCGCATCAGCAGACCCTCGGGCTTGGTGTCCGAACCCCACCAGACATGGTTGACGGTGGCGGGGCGCAGCAGCGGCAGAATCGCGCCCTGAAGCTGCTCTGTGCTGGCGTCGATGGTCAGCCGCTCCACGAACGTCCCCCGGCGCTGGGACACCAGACTGGCGTGGACCATCAGATCGTCGGTGCCGTCCATCACGCCGATGATCTGCCGCCCGGCGTAGCGGCCTTCCAGGCCCGCCAGCGCCTCCTGAACCCGAGAGAGGTGTTTGCGGACGGTCAGCGCGATGATGTTGCCGGTGTAGGCCCGCGTTTCCACGTTGGTCTGGGACCACAGCTCGTCCAGCGTGATCTGCGCCTTGCGGACGCTGGTCTCGACCGGGCCGACGGTGCTCGTCGCAGGAGCGGTGGGGGCAGCCATCACAAGCGCCTCCAGCGGCGGCCCTCGCCAATCAGCGTCTCGGCTTCCTCGGGTCCCCAGGTTCCGGCGGCGTAGTTGGGGAAGTCGGGGGTCTGGCCCTTGCCGGGGCGCACGTCCCAGGCTTCCAGAATACCGCTGACGATCTGCCAGGCGTGGTCCACCTCGTCCTCGCGCGGGAACAGGGTGGCGTCGCCGATCAGCGCGTCCAGCAGCAGGCGGGAGTAGGGGCTTTCCAGTTGCGCCCCGAAGGCGTCATAGCGGAAGTCCATGACCACCTCGCGCAGCACCATTTCCTGACCGGGGGACTTGGAGCTGAATTTGAGGCTCACGCCCTCATCCGGCTGGATGCGGAAGGCCAGCACGTTGCGTTCCAGGCCCCCAGGGAAGATGCCCAGCGGGGCACGTTTGAAGACCACGGCGATTTCCGTGACCTTCTTGGGCAGCCGCTTACCGGTCCGCAGGAAAAACGGCACGCCCTGCCAGCGCCAGTTGTCGATCTCCAGCTTGACCGCCACGTAGGTAGCGGTGCGGCTGCCCTCCTTGACGCCGGGTTCTTCCTGATAGCCCGGCACCTTCACGCCGTCCATGCTGCCTGCACCGTACTGACCGCGCACCGCCACTTCTTTCACCCGGCCCAGTGGAATGGGCTTGACGGCCCTCAGCACCTTGGTCTTCTCATCGCGGATGGCGTCGGCGTCGAAGGCGGCGGGCGCCTCCATCGCGGTCAGCGCGAACAGTTGCATCAGGTGGTTCTGGAGCATGTCGCGCACGATCCCGGCTTCCTCGTAGTACCCGGCGCGGCCCTCCAGACCCAGATCCTCGGAGGCGGTGATCTGCACATGGTCCACGTAACCCCGGTTCCACAGCGGCTCGAAGATGGCGTTGCCGAAGCGAATCGCCATCAGGTTTTGCACCGTTTCCTTGCCCAGATAATGGTCAATCCGGTAAACCTGCGACTCGTCCCAGGTGTCGTGGATGGCCGCGTTCAGCTCGCGGGCACTCTCCAGATCGCGTCCGAAGGGCTTCTCGATCACCAGTCTGCGCCAGCCCTCCGACTGATCGGACAGTCCCAGGCGGCCCAGGCCATTGCTGATCGGCTCGAACAGGCTGGGCGGCGTGGACAGGTAGAACAGCGCGTTCTTGCGCCCGCCGTGCGCTTCCTCGGCGCGGTCCAGCTCCTTGCCGACCAGCTCATAGACCTCGTCGCCGCCAAATTCGCCAAACTCGTAATACAGCAAGTCGCGGAATTTTTCCAGGCTGCCGGGCTGGATGGCGTCCGTTTCCTTGCTCTCCTGAAGGGCCTTGATCGCATAATCCTTGAACCCCTCGTCGGTCATCTCCTGACGGCCCACACCCACAATGTTGAAAGCACTCCCCAGCAGGCCGTCCTGCCACAGTCCGAAGATGGCGGGCAGCAACTTGCGGCGCGACAGATCGCCGGTCACGCCGAAAATGACCATTGTGGCCGGTTCGGGGGCGCGACTGCGGCGCATGGTGGTGCGGAAAGGGTTCTGGCCGTCTGCTCCCGGTTTGCCGGTGGATTTGCGCGGCCTGGCGGCAGCTTTCGGGGGCGCTTTTGTCTTCGGTGCGGCCTGCGCCACGCCCACTTTCTGCGAGGCGACTTTTTCCTTCACGGCCTTCTTGGTGGTGGAGGCAGAGTCTTTTTTGGTGACAGGCTTCTTAGGAACGGGTTTCTTAGTAGCTGCCCCACTGGAGGCTGGCTTGGACGGCTTCTCCGGCTCCGCCGACTTCTTGCCGCGTTTTAAGGTCATTTGTCGCCCTTAACGCGTTCGTGGCCCGTTTCACCCAGTTGTTCTTTCATGGAACCGTCGCCCTGATTTTTTCCTCTGGATGAGGGGATATTTTGTGGCGCGGCCATGCTGGGGTGATCGCCCGGCTGAACTTCGGGCACGAAGCCTTCCTTCTTGGGTGTTTCCAGGGTCTTGACCGCGTGACCCCCGAAGGCGCGGCGCATGGCCGAGAGCATCTGCCCGGCATAGCTGGTCTCCTGCTGGCTGCGGAAGCGCATCTGCGTGGCCAGGGTCATAACCGGTGTGGGCACGCCCTGCTCGATGCTGTCGATGATGGTCCAGCGTCCCTCACCACTGTCGGCCACGTAATCCGAGAGCTGATCGAAGTCTGCCGAATTCTTAAGGGCCTCGGCAGTCAGGTCCAGCAGCCAAGAGCGGATGACCGAGCCATAGCGCCACAGTTCGGCGATCTGGGCCATATCCAGTCCAAATTCTTCCTTGTGGCGCATGAGTTCAAAGCCCTCGGCGTAGGACTGCATCATGCCGTACTCGATGCCGTTGTGGACCATCTTGACGTAGTGGCCGGAACCCGACGGTCCCATGCGGCCCCAGCCCTGGGTGGGCGTGGGGGCCAGCACTTCCAGCACCGGGCGCATGCGCTCCACGGCTTCCTCGTGGCCGCCCACCATCATGGCGTAACCCTCCGAGAGGCCCCAGACGCCGCCGGAGGTGCCCACGTCCACCATATGGATGCCTTTCGCACCCAGTTCCTCGGCGCGGCGCATGGTGTCCTTAAAGTTGGAGTTGCCGCCGTCCACCACGATGTCGCCGGGGGCCAGACGCTCCCCCAGATCATCGATCACCGACTGCGTGATCTTGCCGGACGGCACCATCACCCACACGGCGCGACTGCCGGGTTCGCCCAGCGCCGCGATCAATTCGTCCATCGTGCGGGCGCCCTTCGCGCCCTGCTTCTCGATCAGGGCGACGCTGTCCTCGCTGCGGTCATAGCCCACCACTTCCTGGCCGCCGCGTGTCAGTCGCAGAACCATGTTGCCGCCCATCTTGCCCAGGCCGATCATTCCCATTTTCATAGCGTTTACCTCCGGGTGTGGGAACCGCTTCCAAAAATCCTCTCCAGCAGTTCCCGATGTCGCTCTCACTTTTCAGAAAGCATGATACGCGCGCCCTTTCTTGGGAGAAACTTGGGCTGATCTTCATTGCGGCGGGCGTGACCCGTTTCACGGCGCTGAGCGTGTTTCAGGGGGCAATAGACCACCTCTGGGGGTGATAACTTGACCGCATGACCGCCCTTTCCCCCACTTCACCTGCCCAGGCATTGGGAACACAGATGCTGGACAAGGCCGCGCGCGGCGAACGCCTGAATGCCGCCGAGATCGAGGCGCTGTATGGACTGCCGCTTCCAGAAGTCGCCGGAGTCGCCAACGCCCTGCGCCTGGACCGCCGTGACCCGGATACCGTGACCTTTCTGATCGACCGCAACATCAATTACACCAACGTCTGCAACGTGGGCTGTAACTTCTGCGCCTTTTACCGCACCAAGCGCCAGAAAGACAGCTACACGCTGGACTACCAGGAAATCAGCGCCAAGATCGTGGAACTGGAAGAGGTGGGCGGCACCCGCATCCTGATGCAGGGCGGCGTGAACCCGGAGCTGGGGCTGGACTACTACACCGGGCTGCTGCGCCACATCAAGGCGAATCATCCCACGATTCGCATTGATGCCTTCTCGCCTGAAGAAGTGCTGTTCATGGAAAAGAATTTCGGGATGAGTCTGGACGCGCTGCTGGACACGCTGATCGAGGCTGGGCTGGACGGGTTGCCGGGGGCGGGCGGCGAGATTCTGGAAGACGACGTGCGCGCCCGCGCTGCCCCCGCCCGCATCCGCAGCGAGGACTGGTTCCGCATCATCGACGCGGCCCAAAGCAAGGGGCTGTATACGATTGCCACAATGGTGATCGGCTTCGGCGAGACCTTCGCGCAGCGCACCAGCCACCTGCTGAAGCTCCGTGAGCAGCAGGACAAGGCCAACCACGATTACAACGGGAACGGCTTCTCGGGCTTTGCCATGTGGACGCTGCAAACCGAATACACCCGCCTGCACGGCAAGGCTCCCGGCGCAACCGCGCACGAGTACCTGCAACAACTGGCCGTGGCCCGCATCGCACTGGACAACTTCGCCAACATTCAGGCGTCGTGGCCCGCGCAGGGCTTCAAGGTGGCGCAGGCCGCGCTGTATTACGGCGCAAACGATCTGGGGTCCACCATGCTGGAGGAAAACGTGGTCTCGGCGGCGGGGGGCGGCGGACGCCACAAGGCCACCGTGCGCGAACTGGTGCGGATCGCGGTGGACGCCGGATTCACCCCGGCCATCCGCAACAGCCGCTTCGAGATCATCGAATGGCCCGACGTGCAGGCCGCACTGGGCCGACACGAGTCCAACCCCGAAGAAGCCCGCGCGGTTGGGGCGGCTGGTTAAAGAGTGCTGGCGCTGGCCGTCGTTATCTGTGAGAGCGGTCCAACCGAAACGCAGGAGCATTCGCTCCCGGCCACGCGGGTTTCAGCCGCGGCGGAGGCCGGGGAACTGCTGGTGCCCGAAGACCCCAGCCCCTGGCAGGCCGAGGCCCGCTTCATGGTCAACAACGCCGACGAACTGCTAGAGCTTTTGGAGGTCTCAGGCGTGGCGGGCCGCCCGCACCCCCCGCAACTCAGCACGCTGGTCAGCGCCGATCTGCTGTTCGAGGACGGCGACATCACCGGGAAAACCTGGCTGACGCGCCCTGATCTGTCCCGGATGCAACCCCATGCCACGCCGGAATTGAAAGGGCGAATCAATGCCTGGGACGCCTTCGCGGGGGCGCTGGAAAATGCTGGACAGGCCAGTCGCCTGATCATCTGGTTTATCCGCTGATCTGATCCGTTTTACCGTTCAGGAGCAATTCCACGAAGGCCAGATCCAGCCAGCGCCCGAATTTGCGCCCCACCTGCCGGAAATGCGCCACCTGCACGAAGCCCAGCCGCGCATGAAAGGCCAGACTGCCCGCATTGTCGGCGGCCACTCCACCTACCATGACGTGAAAGCCTCTGGTGCTGGCGTCTTCAATTAGTGCGGTCATCAGGAGCGTTCCCAGGCCCGCGCCACGCAGGCCGTCACGGATATAGACGCTGTGTTGCACCGTGCCAGCATAGCCGGGCTTCTCACGGAAGGGGCCGTAGGTGGCCCAGCCGATGATCTCGTCTGCATCTTCCAACACGAGGATGGGCCAGCCTGCCGCCCGCTTATGGTCAAACCACGCCAGCCGGGTGGTCAGCGAAACAGGTTCCAGGTCATATGAGGCGGTGGTGTGCCACACGGCATAGTTGTAAATCTCCAGCGTGGCGGGAATGTCGGCGCGGGTTGCGGGGCGAACGACGGGCAGCATCAGACCTTGAGATCGTCTGCGTTCCGGGCATCCGCCGACTTGCCGAAGCGGTCTTCCAAAAAGCGCTTGTGGGTCAGCATCTCGCGCCCGCCCGCCATCAACGTGGTGTCGATGATGCCCTGCACCGCGTCCAGCAGCAGATCGAGCTGTTCGCGCAGCAGATCACGGCCCGTCTTGCCGTCCTCAATGATGGCCGTGTCGGCACGGGTAGGCGGCAGCTTCAGGTAGGCGTTGACGGCGGTGGGCACGTACTCCTCGCGGATGGCGCGTGCTAAATACTCAGCTTCGCTGCCCTGCTGGCCCAGCCCGTGCAAATGCGTCAGCGCTTCTTTTGTCCGCAGGTTCAGCGCGATCAGTTGCGCGCGGGCCTCGCCGGGCAGGCGGCTGTCGCGCATCCAATCCGTGTAGGGTTCAGGAGCGGGCGCGGCAATTTTGGAGAGGGGAACCTTGCCCTGGGCCTGCGCTGCCGGAACCACCACTTTCTCCTTTTCGCCAAACCACGAGCCGAATGAAAAGCCCCCGGCGTGTTCGGGCAGTTCGGCGGGCGACTTGCCTTCTTCGACAGATTTGCTGCCCCGTCCCATGTACGAGAAGGCGGCAGTGAACAGCCAGATCATGAACATGATCGCCAGTGGATAGATCATCCAGCTCGCGCCTCCCAGCATGAAGAAGCCTGAGGCCACCAGCGCCGCCAGCAACGCGGGCCAGCGCTTCTGCCAGTGGCCGAACGCGGTGGACCCGAAATAGCCCAGCAGCATCCCCGCCGCCGGATGTACGTCCCAGTCGGCACCCAGCACCGCCAGCAGCAGCAGCAGAGATGAGGCGAAAGCCACCGCCTCCCACTGCTGCCCGCGTCTAGAGAACAGCACCGAGGCGAACAGGGCCAGTGCCATTCCCGCCGCTGGATGAACGATCCAGGCGATAGCCTCCATCAGAATTGCTCCGCCGTCATGCCCCAGCCTACTGCTCTGGCAAGGCGAAAGAATGGGAAAGCACAGTTTGAAAGCCAAACCAGCCCCGCCTCTAAAGATTGCACCGCGTTCAATTTCAGACATTGACCCGGCCATTGCGTCTAGCCTGTACAGAATGAGAACTGCCGCATTTCTGGGCTTGGGCGCGATGGGCGTGCCGATGGCCGCCGCGCTGGGCCGCCGCGCCGCCGAAACCGGGGGCCGCCTGCTGGTCTGGAACCGCCATATGGAAAGGGCGCAGGCACACGCCGCCGAGTACGGCACGCAGGCCGCCACCCTGGAGGAACTCGGGCAGGCCGGGCTGATCTTTACCTGCCTGCCCACCAGCGCCGACGTGGACGAGGTGATCGGGCAACTGGAGGCGCACCTCAAACCCGGTACGGTCTGGGTGGACTGCACCAGCGGCCACCCGGACGCGGCACATGCACAGCGCGCACGCCTGCTGGAACGCGGCGTGCGGTTTCTGGACGCCCCGGTCAGCGGCGGCGTGAACGGCGCAGTCGCGGCCAACCTGACCGTGATGCTCGGTGGCCCGGCGGACGAGGTGGAGGCGGTGCGCGGCGAACTGGCCTTCGCGGGCAAGATCGTGCATGTGGGCGATACCGGGGCGGGCTTCGCGGTCAAGGCGGTCAACAACGCGCTGTTGGCCGTCAACTTGTGGGCAGCGGGCGAGGGACTGGCCGTTCTCGGCAAGGGCGGGGTAGATGTGGGCGCGGCGCTGGAGGTCATCAACGCCAGCAGCGGGCGCAGCAACGCCACCGAGAACCTGATCCCCACCCGCGTGCTGACCCGCGCCTTTCCGCCCACCTTCGGGCTGGGGCTGCTGGCGAAAGATACGGGCATTGCGATGGACGTGGTACACGCAGTGAAGGGCAGCGCCCCCGTACTGGCGCAGGTGGACGCCCTGACCCGCGCCGCCGCGCAGTTGATCGGCCCGGATCAGGACCACACCGCCATGCTGAAACTGGTGGAGCAGATGAACGCACAGGAGATCAAATGACACAGGAAACCGGAAAGCCACCCCAGAAACAACACTTTGCCGTCGCCACCGATGGAGGACTGGACGCCTTCGAGGGCCTGAACAATGCCGTACCTGTCGCGCCCTTTTCTGTAAATTTCGGAGATAAGAGCTTCCGTACCGACGAGATTTCGCGCGCCGATCTATTCAGGGAACTGGAGACCAACCCCCAGCACCCCACCAGCAGTCAGCCCACGCCGCAGGAATGGGCCGACGCGATCCGCCAGGCCACCTCGACAACAGATGTGCCGCAGGTACTCGCCGTGACCATCAGCGCGGGCCTCAGTGGCAGCCGCAACGCCGCCGATCAAGCCAGGAGCGTGGTGGAGGGCGTGGACATCCGCCTGCACGATTCCGGCACCCTCAGCGCGGCGCAGGCGTTTCAGGTGCATGCCGCGCAGACGGCTGCGTTGCGGGGCGAGTCACTGGAGACGGCGCTGGAATGGGTCCGCGCCGTGCAAAAGGAAACCGAGCTGTATTTCACCATCGAAACGCTGGAATACCTGCGCCGGGGCGGGCGCATCGGGCGGGTGCAGGCCACGCTGGGCGGGCTGCTGAATCTCAAGCCGGTGATCACGGTAGACAAGGCGACGGGGGCATACACCAACGTCAGCCGCGCCCGCAGCTACAAGGGCGGCATCGAGGCAGTGGGCCAGCAGGTCACCCGGACCTACGGCGAGGGCACGCCCCTGCGCGTGGGTCTGCTGTACGGCACGGTGCGCGAGGACACCGACATGCTGCTGGAACAACTCAAGGGGCGGCATCCCATCGTGTGGTCCGGCGCAGTGGGCATCAATCCGGTGCTGAATGTCCACACCGGGCCGCGTGCGCTGGGGGTGGCGGCAGCGCCGGGCAAGTGGCCGTGGGAGCGGGAAAACCAGAAGTAGGCTGTGTTCAGGGCTGACCAAACGGGAGAATCCCATCAGCGGCGGTCTCCCCTTTCAGCCAGCCCAGCACGGCGGAGCGGGCCTCGGGGCGAAAGCCGTAGGCCAGCAGCGCGGGCGAATCCACGTCCAGCACGGCGTAGGGGTTGTACAGCGAGATGTGGAGGTCCGGCTGGACACCGATCAGTGCTGGGTGAAGATGACGGGCGATGGTGGTCAGAATGACTGGATTTCCCAGGGCGCGGGCAGCGTTCCAGTCAATCTGGTCCGGCGTCTCGAAGGGCATGAGGGTGACCTCGTAGATCTGCTCCAGTTCGCGGGCCAGCGTTTCGGCGTCCGCTCCGGCCTCGCTGACGGTTTCGCGCACAGGCTGGCGGTGCGCGATCAGGGTGATGTGGGAACCGGGTGGTGGGGCCACGGGGTTGCGGTAGGCCGTTAACCCGCGCGCCCAGGCACGGCGAAACAGCTCTGCATCATCCTGTGGGTTCAGCGAGATGTCTGCCGCCGCTGGATACTGCCGGGCCAGCCTGTGCAACCGCTCCAGACTGGCTTCCATTTGCGGGCGGTTCAGACGGCCTTCCAGCGCCGCAGCGATGGCCTCCAGCGTCGCCACCTGCGCTTCACGGCGGCCCAGGGCCATCACCAGATCAGCGCCAGCCTCCAGCGCCAGCACCCCGGCCTCGCCGCGCCCGTAGTTGTCGTCGATGGCCTTCATGCCCATGCTGTCGGTAACAGTCACGCCCTCAAATCCCCATTCCTGCCGCAATAGTCCAGTCAGAATCCGGCGGGACAGGGTGGCCGGGTACTGCTCATCCAGCGCGGGATAGATGATGTGGGCGGTCATGACGGCGGGGGTCTGGGGCAGCAAATCACGGAAGGGGGCCAACTCGGTGGCGTCCAGTTCGGCGCGGTTCTTATCCACGCGCGGCAGGGCCAGATGGCTGTCCACACGCGTATCGCCGTGGCCCAGAAAGTGTTTGACACAGGCAGCCACCCCCGCCTCAGCGTAGCCAGCCAGCGCCGCCCGCCCATGCCGCGTGACCAGCTCAGCGTCCCCGCCAAACGCCCGCTCGCCAATGACCGGATTGGCCGGACTGACATTCACGTCCAGCACGGGCGCAAAATTCCAGTTGATGCCCACACTGCGGAGTTGACGGGCCAGCCCTGCCGAAACCTCCCGCGTCAATGCCGTGTCGTTCGCTGCACCCAGACCCATCGCAGACGGGGCGAAGGGCCAGAATTCGGGGCGAAGAATTGCGCCGCCTTCGTGGTCCAGGGCAATCAGGGCGTCCTCGCCCAGCACTTCCCGCAAGTCGGCGCACAACTGGCGCAACTGCCCCGCCGACTCGATGTTTTTGCCGAACAGACAAACGCTGTGGACGCCGTACTTTTTGAGGTGCGCAACGGTGTCGGCATCCAAGACAGGACCGGGGATATCCACCATTGCGAATGCGCCGGGCAGGGGTTGGGCAGTCATGGACCGCAGGGTAACGCCCCGGAACGCAGACGGGGTGCAGATGAGGAAGCCAGACAACTTCTCAGGCAAGTGGCTTGACGGGGCGCTAGATTCACCGCATCAACCCCCAATCCATCCTCTTCGTTTGCCCAGGAGCCAACCCATGAAAAAACTGCCCGTCCGTTCCGCCCTGCTGACCGCCGCCCTGCTCGCCACCGCCTCTGCTGGGATGGCAAACGCACAGAAGACCCAGTTGGAGTTCTGGACCATCAGCCTCGCGCCGCTGTTCAACGACGAGATGAACCGACTGGTCACGCAATTCGAGAAGGAAAACCCCAACGTGTCTCTGAAGTGGGTGGACGTGCCCAGCAACGCGATGGAGCAGAAGTTGCTGGCCGCTGTCGCCTCGGGCCGCCCACCTGCTGCCGTGAACCTGTCCTCGGACATGGCGGTGAAGCTGGTACAGCAGGGCGCGCTGGAACCGCTCACGCTGGACGCGGCGGCCAAGAAGCTGTATTTCGAGTCCCCGCTGTCCACCTTCACTTTCGACGGCAAGGTGATGGGCGTGCCGTGGTACTGGGCACCCAAGGTGGTGGCGTACAACACCGACATCTTCAAGAAGGCCGGGCTGGACCCCAACAACCCGCCGCGCACCATCCAGACCATCATCGCCGCCGCCAAACAGATCAAGGACAAGACCGGGATGTACGGCTTCATGCCCAACATCGGCGGCATCAACATGCTGTACCTGTTTCAGGAAGCGGGCCTGCCCATCCTGGACAAGAGTGGCAACAAGGCCGTGTTCAACAGCCCTGAACACATCAAACTGGTGCAGCAGTACGTCGATCTGTTCAAGGCAGGCTACATCCCGGAAGACACCATGCGCCGGGGCTACACCGCCGCCACCGAGTTGTACTCGTCGGGCAAGCTGGGCATGCTGATCACCGGGCCGCAGTTCATCATCCGCGTGGAAAACGACAACAAGGCCATTTACAACCTGACCAAAGTTGCGCCGTACCCGATCAATCTCGCGGGCAACGTGATCCACACGCCGCTGATGGGGTTCACCGTGCCCAAGGGAACGAAAGACAAGGCGCTGGCGCAGAAACTGGCGCTGTTCCTGACCAACGACGCCAACCAGCTCCAGTTCAGCAAGGTCACCAAGACCACCTTCCCCAGCACGGTCAAGTCCAGCACCGACAAGTTTTTCAAGCAGGGCGGCGACTCGGCCATCGATCAGGGCAAGCTGGTGGCCAGCACGGAGCTGAAGAAGGCCAAGGACCTGACCCTGAATTACCCGGACGCCAGCAAATTGAACAAGGTCTTCAAGGACAACATTGAGGGGGCAATGGCCGGGCAGAAAACCGTCAAGGCCGCGCTGGACGACATTGTAAAAGCCTGGAACGCCAGCCTCTGAGGATCTGGACGGCCATCGGGGGTGTTCGGGGTGGCCCGGATGCTCCCGGCTTTTTGATGGTGATGGTATGAGGCTGGTGAAGCGCAAAGTTGTGCTTCAGATCACGGTTGACGGCTATCAGTTTCCTGAACTGGAAAACGTCCGATGGGACTCGGACTGGCTCAACTTGCGAATCAGCCTAGCTCTCGGTGATTTCCATTGGGAGAAGGTTGACCCGTCGTTGACGACGTTTGAGGTGCAGTGGTTGATGGACTGGATGGAGGAAGTCGCAGCTAACGCCGAAGTGTTTCGTAGCTGGCGTTCAGAAC
Organism: Deinococcus sp. AJ005; assembly: GCF_009017495.1. NCBI lineage: Bacteria > Thermotogati > Deinococcota > Deinococci > Deinococcales > Deinococcaceae > Deinococcus > Deinococcus sp. AJ005. Next base: position 1,723,116 of record NZ_CP044990.1, read on the forward strand.
GACTCACCAGCCGGATTTTCTTCACGGAGCCTAATCTAGGATTTGAAGCACTCTCAGGCTCTTACGAGGGAGCAGCGCTCACCTTGCGCCTTTATCTGGCAGCCGAGAATTTGCCGACGTTCCAGGACAAACTTTCTGGCTACGATTCGAGCAAGGATATACAGGAAGTGTGGCTGGATTTGCCCGTTGAGGCCAGTGATCTTCAGGACGCGGCGCAATCGCTTCAGCGCCAGCTCGCCGAGTTTCCTGTTCGCGTGGGTCTGCCACCAAAATTGAAGGAGTGACATGCATTTTTCTAAAACACTTTTTTTACTCGCGGGTCTCTCGCTCTCTGTCGCACAGGCTCAAATCACCCCCATCCCCGACGCCCGCGCCCAGATTCCATCTACCCAACTCGTGCCGCAGCCGAAGCGGGCGGAGTTTCCTGCCGGAATGCTGGCGTTAACGGGCCTGGGCATCCGCACAGTGGGCAAGGCTCCTGAACTGGGCTGGGCCGCCCGTGACCTGCGCGCCGAGTGGAAAGTGCGGCTGGGCGCGACATTGCCGGATGCCGTAGCGGGCAAGCCTGCCATCGTGGTCGGCACACTCGCCGACGCTGATCTGGCCGCAAAAGCGAAGGCAGCGGGCCTGACCACCACCGCCGCCGAGGGCTACGCGCTGTGGGTGGATGCGGGCGGCGCATACATCGTGGGGGCCGATGCCAAGGGCGCTTATGAGGGCGCACAGACGCTGCGGCAACTGTTGAAGCCTGCGGGATTGCGCTTTGCCCGAATCAGCGACTCGCCCGCGTTGAAGGAACGGGTGGCGATGATCTACCTCGATCAGTACAGCAAAGGCGTGAACGACGCGCTGATTCCCATGCTGGCCGCGCTGAAGTACAACGCCGTGCTGGTCATGAGCAACTACGTGCAGTGGGATACGGCAAAGGCGGGCGGCTACGCCAATCCCGGCGGCGCGAGCAAGGCCGAGGCGAGGCGCGTGGCGGCGCTGGCCCGCGAACACGGCCTGGAGGTCATTCCCCTGATCGAGACGCTGGGGCATGTGCAGTGGATGTACTACGGCGGCGCAAACAAGGATCTGTATCAGGACCCCGACAGCCAGAATCCGTATGCCTACGACACCCTGAATCCGGCCACATATAGCCGCGTCCTCTTCCCCATTTTCAAGGAGGCGGCGGAAGCTTTCGGCGCGAAGACCATTCATATCGGTCATGACGAGGTTCGTAATCGGGACAGCTTTCCCGCGCGTCCCAATGGCAAGACGGCAGGCTTCGAGAAGCTGTTCGTGGACGACACGGTCAAGATTCACGACTACCTGAAATCGCTGGGCGTGAACACCATGATCTGGCACGACTCGGCCTTCTCGGATTCGGTGATTGCCAGCCTGCCCGCCAAACTGCCTAAGGATATTCAGGTGGCGTACTGGAATTACGCGCCGGGCACGGACTATCCCATCGTCGGACAGATCGCCAAATTAGGATTTCCGGTGCTGGGAGCATCGTGGGACGAGGCGGGCAATGCCGAGGGCGTGGCGAAGGCCGCGCAGAAAGCGCGGGCGCTGGGCATGATCCAGACGCGCTGGACGGGGTATTTCGGCAACCCCAGCATCTGGGACGGACAGGCGCAGCAGGGCGTGGCCTACGTGCGGGCGGCAGGCGCGTTCTGGAACCCGGACGCCAAGCCTGTGACGAATGCGGAGGCGCTGTACCGTGACCTGTACGCACCCGTGGCTTACAAAGCCGCAGCGGGCGCAACCGTCAGCCTGAAGCCGCTGGCCACCCGCAGCCTGAACGATGACGACGAGAAGGGCTGGATCGGCAAGGGACCGGACATTGACCTGCGGAATCTGAAAATGGGCGTCCAGCAGATCGGCGCATATAGGTTCGACATCTCGGGCGCGGTGATGCTCAAGGGCGCGCGTGAGGCGGTCAGCGATCTGCCCACGAAAGTCAGGATCGAGATCGGGCGCAGGGCAGACGCCGTCGCTTTTTTACACACCACCGGCTGGCCGTCTGCCGTCGCGCGCGAGAACATCGGGCAGTACGAGATCGAGTACGCCGACGGCACGAAGCTGGTGCAGCCGCTGGAATACGGGCGGCATATCCGCGCCTGGACGGACCTGCTGCCCACGTCCATGATCCTGGCTGCGGGCTGGGCGGGACAGACGGCGGACGGGCTGGAGGTAAATGCTCCCGTGCTGGAGTGGAAAAATCCAAAACCGGGCGTGGTTATCAAGTCCATTACGCTGGTCAGCGAGGGCAAGAACGCCAATCCGACGTTGATCGGTCTGACACTGGTCGGCGGCCCATAAGCTATTGCACAAACGTTCAGAGTTTTTCAGTGACTAGACAGCTTGACACCCCCTGCTCTCACCCCTAACCTGAGCGCACGTTCACTTTTTCTCACGGCCCTCATCTCACAGCGGCGCGTCACAGCGCCACCGCAGATGTCTGGCCCCGGAGGTTTCATGAAGAAATTGATCCTGACCGCCCTGCTCGCCACCCTTCCCGCCGCCTCTGCCGCCACCCTGGTGTTCGGCAACAACGGCGAACCCGTCAGCCTGGAATCGGGCAACATCACCGACGGCATCAGCATTCTGGTGCAGCGCCAGATCTACGACACCCTGATCGACTTCAAGGACGGCACCACCGATCTGACCCCCGGCCTGGCCACCTCCTGGACACCCAACGCCAACTCCACCGCCTGGACCTTCAAGCTGCGCCCGAATGTGAAGTTCCACGACGGCACGCCCATGAACGCCGACGCCATCGTCTTTAACCTGCGCCGCTGGTGGGACAAAGCAGACGCCTACGGCTTCCGTGACCAGGGCCGCACCTTCGAGATCGTGGGCGACCTGCTGGGCGGCTTCAAGGGCGATCCCACCGCCGTCATCAAGGACATCGTCAAGGTGGACAACATGACCGTTCGCGTGGACCTGACCAAGTCCAGCACCGTGCTGCCCAACGTGCTGGCCGCCGGCTACTTCGGCATCGCCAGCCCCACGGCGATCAAGAAAGATGGCGCGAAGTATGGCACCCCGGCCAGCAAAGCAGTAGGCACCGGCCCCTTCATCTTCCAGAGCTGGACGACGGGTGACCGCGTGACCCTCTCGCCCAACAAGTCGTACTGGGGCGTCAAGGCCAAGGTGGACGGTCTGGTCATCCGCAGCATCAAGGACGCCAGCCAGCGCCTGAACGAGATGAAGGCCGGCACCATCGACTTCGCCAACGACCTGACGCCCGACAGCCTCAAGAGCGTGCAGGCCGACAAGAATCTGGTGGCGGTCAAGCGTCCCAGCTTCAACGTGGGCTTTGTCAGCATGAACAACAACAACCAGTACCTGAAAAACCAGAAGGTGCGTCAGGCCATCAGCATGGCGATCAACAAGAAGGCCATCGTGGAAGCGTTCTGGAACGGTCTGGCCGTCAGCAACGCCAGCTTCGTGCCGCCCGTGCTGGCCTGGGCCAACAGCAGCAAGGTGCCCGCAGACTACAAGTTCGACCCAGCCGCCGCCAAGAAGATGCTGGCCGACGCGGGCTACCCCAACGGCTTTGCCATTGACCTGTGGTACATGCCCGTCAGCCGCCCTTACTTCCCCAACCCCAAGCCGATTGCCGAGGCCATGGCCGCCGACCTGAGCGCCATTGGCATCAAAGTCAACCTCAAGACCGAGGACTGGGCCAAGTATCTGCAAGACCGCAACGCCACCCCTGGCTTCGACATGTACATGATCGGCTGGACCGGCGATTACGGCGATCCCGACAACTTCTACGGCGCGTACTACGGCGAGAACGGCAGCAGCGACATTAGCTGGAACCCGCCCGAAATCCAGAAGCTGCTGGAGCAGGGCCGCGCCGCCGCCACCCAGGCCGCCAAGGCCAAGATCTACTCCCAGCTTCAGGAGCTGACCTACGACGCCGCGTACCGCGTGCCGATTGCCCACAGCCAGCCGCTGGCCGCCGCCCGCAGCTACGTCAAGGGGTGGATTCCCAGCCCGCTGGGCAGCGAAGCCTTCAACACCATCGACATCTCGGGCAAGAAGTAAAACCTGAGCCGTATCCGAGTGGGGGCAGATTTCCATCTGGGAGGTCTGCCCCTCTCTGTTGGCCAGGGACCTGACAGTCCACAGGTATATGGCACTCAACAGGTGTCTAACGGTCCGGGGGTCAAAATACCAGGACGCGGCATAGACTGCCCACACGCCATAAACTTCGGCCCGATTCCGTCGTCCCATCCTTCCGTCTTCGTTCCGGCCTTCGCCCCCACGCGCGAAGCCAAGGAGGTCTGCTTTGGGCAGTTACCTGATCCGCCGCATTCTGCGGACCGTGCTGGTCATGCTGGGTATCAGCGTGGTGGTCTTTGTCTTCGTGCGCTCCATTCCCGGCGATCCCGCCGTCGCCATGCTGGGCGAGCGGGCCACCCCGGCGGCAGCGGCAGCCCTGCGCGAACAACTGGGCCTGAACAAGCCATGGTTTTTTAATCCGGCCAATCCGATGGACGCCCAGTATCCCAAGTACATCGGCGCGCTGCTTCAGGGCGATCTGGGATCGGGGCTGAAAAGCAACATCCCGGTGGTCAATGAACTCAAGACGCGCTTTCCAGCCACCGCCGAGCTGAGCGTGGCCGCGCTGCTGTTCGCGCTGGTGGTGGGCATGCCTGCCGGGATTCTGGCGGCCCTGCGCCGCAACAGCGCTTGGGACAATCTGGCCACTGGCATCAGTCTGGTGGGCGTGAGCATGCCGGTATTCTGGCTGGGGCTGCTGCTGTCGTACTTCTTTGCCGTCAAGTTGGGCTGGCTGCCCCCCAGCGCCCGCCTGGGCTACGAGTTCACCATCCAGCCGATCACCGGCTTTTACCTGATTGACTCGGTGCTACGGGGCAACGCCGGGGCGTTCTGGGACGCGCTGAAGCACCTGATCCTGCCCGCCATTGCGCTGGGCAGCATTCCATTGGCGATCATCTCGCGCATCACGCGCAGCAGCCTGCTGGACGTGCTGGGGCAGGATTACGTCCGCACCGCCCGCGCCAAGGGACTGGCCCCCAACTCGGTCACCATCAAGCACGCGCTGAGAAACGCGCTGCTGCCGGTGGTCACCGTGATCGGCCTGCAAGCGGGCGCACTGCTGGGCGGGGCGGTCCTGACCGAGACCATCTTCTCGTGGCCGGGCATCGGCTCGTGGGTCTACGAGGCCATCGCCCAGCGCGACTATCCGATCATCCAGGGCGGCGTGATCTTTGCGGCGCTGGTGGTCAGCGTGGTCAATTTACTCGTCGATTTGAGTTATGCGGCCCTTGATCCCAGGATTCAGTACGGATGATGGCAAATTGCGATGAGACGAATCCGAGCGGAGCGAGAAGCAACAGGAACCGGATGGCTCAGACTGCAAGCTCTGCAATGGGCTGTTCGCAGAGTTGGGAGTCGAAGCCATTCGGGATGAGGAGGGAACTTCTATGACCACCACCACACCCTCTGCCACCGCGCCCGCCAAAAGACAGGAGAGCATCTTCTGGCGGCGCTTCCGCAAGAGCACCCCCGGCAAAGTCGGCGGCATTATCGTCATTCTGTTCGTGCTGCTGGCGGTCTTCGCGCAGGTGCTGCGGCCCTATGACCCCACCACGGACCGCAATTACCGCCTCAATCTCAAACCGCCCAGCATCACGGCGCTGTGGAACCCGGATGCCAAAGAGACCTACACCGACGCGGTGACGGGCAAAACGAATCTGTGGGCCGCGCCGTTCGGCACCGACAACCTGGGCCGCGACGTGTTCACGCGCGTGCTGCACGGCACCCGCATCTCGCTGAAGGTGGGCGTGGTGGCGACAATCCTGGCACTGGTCATCGGCTCCTTGCTGGGGGTACTGGCCGGGTATTTCGGCGGCTGGTTGGACAATGTGCTGGGCTATCTGAGCGACGTGATGCTGGCTTTCCCCAGTATTCTGCTGGCCATCGGGTTTGCCAGCATTTTCAGCGTGGACAATCCGCCGCTCCTGATCGCGGCGATGGACCGACTCTTCGCACTGAACAGTCCGCAACTGGTCACGGCCATGCTGGCGGTGTCGCTGGTGCAGGTGCCAGTGTATCTGCGTCTGGCCCGTGCCGTGGTCCTCAGCGTGCGCGAGCGCGAGTTCGTACAGGCCGCAGGCGCACTGGGCGCGTCGCAGTGGCGCATGATCTTCCGGCATGTGCTGCCCAACAGCCTCTCACCGCTGATCGTGCAGGGTGCGCTGAGCATCGCCACCGCCACCATTGAGGTGGCCGCGCTGGGCTTCCTGGGCATCGGCGCGCAGCCCCCGCTCCCGGAATGGGGCACCATGATCAGCGATTCACGCTCGTACTACGTGGATTACCCGTGGACCATGATCTTCCCCGGCCTCGCCATCTTCCTGACGGTGCTGGGTTTCAACCTGCTGGGCGACGGCCTGCGGGACGTTCTGGACCCGCGCAGCACGCAGTAAAAGGCGTTCCTCCATGCTTCCCCTCTTCTTGACGGAGAGGGGTTTTTCAGTTATGCCAGCGCTTACGCCAGTGCCGCCACGGCTCCAGTCAGTTCCTCAGGATGGAAGCGCTGGCCGGTGGCGTGGGCCAGTTGGCGGACCAGACGGCGGGCGTACAGCTCGGTCATGTCCAGCAGCGTTGCGCCGCCGGGAGCGATGCGAAGCTGGCCGGTCAAATCGATAATCGTGTGGTACGGCTGGGCCAGACCCGCCGGAAGATGCCCGCCCGTCAGCACCAACAGGTCCGCACGTTCGGCCAGTCCCTCCAGCGCAGAGTCCTGACGACTGACGGGAAAGGCGCGCACGCCTGCGGGCAGGTCACGCGCCGCCCGCTCGGCGTCCGGGGTACTGGCCGCCGCCACACCCACCGCCGAGAAGCCCATGCGGGTCAGCGGCAGGGCCAGCGCCAGATCGTGCATGTCAGTGCCCAGCAGCAGCGCACTGGCCCCACGCGAGGCGTAACCGCTGGCCTCCAGCGTGTCTCCCAGGGCGTCGGCCAGGGCAAAGGTGCCGTGCGCGCCCGCCGTGAAGGCCACCGCGTCCACCCGGCCCACGCGGCGGGCACCAGCGTCTGCCTGGGTGGCGTCCAGGACGCGGGCCTCCTGACTGCGGTGGATCAGCGCGCCGCTGAAGCCCAGGGTCATGCAGGCGTCCATGACTTCTTTCAGATGATCCGTGGGGGTAGAAAGTGCCACCAGCCCCAGCTCCCGCAGAGCGCGGGCAGCGGGGGCTGGATAGCCGATCAGGGCCAGGGGCGTGTCAGACGCTTGCATTGTGGGCAGTGTAGCAATGGATAGGACTCAGGGGCGCCGTGGGCCTACAACGCCATCCTTCCCTGACGCATCGCGCGCAGGCCAGCCAGAACCACCAGCACGGCTCCAGCGATCACGCCCACCACCACCAGCAGGGTGTCCGGACGGGCCAGATACACACCCAGGAAGGCCCACAGCAGCACGGCGGCAAACGCGTAATCGCGGTAACGCAGCAGGAAGAAGGTGCCCACCAGACCTGCAATCACCACCAGCAGCGCAGACCACAGTTGCGCGCCGATGCCCAGTACGCCGCCCGTGACGCCCGCGCTGACCAGAAACGCCGTGATATTCGCCATCGTCGCCACGCTGATCCAGGCCAGATACAGGCTGGCCGGGACTTGCAGCGCCCAGAACTCGCCGCTCAGGGGTTGCAGGCCGCGCACGGTCAGGTACAGCGAGATCAGGCTGCCCAGCAGCAGCAACATGATCACCACGCTGATGCCGAAGTTGAGGCTCTGAAAGGCGAACAGCCACGCCACGTTCAGCAGGTTGCCCAGCAGATATGGCCAGAACAGGCGGTCATAGCGCGGGCCACGCTGGGCGGGCAAAGCCTGATACACCGCGAACACCGCCAGCCCCAGGAAGATTGGCCCCCACACCGCGAAGGTCAGCCCGGCAGGCGTGAAGGCATTGGGCAGCGAGTCGCTGATGCCGCCATTGGTATTGCCAAATAGCGGCAGCGCGTTGCTGAGGTAATTCATCACCAGGGTCAGCACTGTTGCCAACACCAGCGTCACTTGCCGCGCGATTCCTGTCATGGACCGATCATACGGGGCGGAACAAAAAACATCCGTCGCATGGATGACGGATGAAGAGGTGAGGATGGGTTGTTCTGGACCTTACGCTGCGCCGGGATAGCTGCTCTCAAACTCCAGTTGATGCTCCAGCTCATCCAGCGCCTGAACGTACAGTTGGCCGCCCAGGTGAGGCAACACCGCCAGAAAAGTCGCGGCCTCGGGCAAGGAGTCGTGGGCGCTGCGGTGCGTCCATCCCGGCCCCTCCGCCATCAGGCAGACACGGCCAGAGGCCAGGAGAAACCGTACGCGGCCCTGGTCTGTCCGCGTGTCGCTGAAGTGGCGGGTAACGTTCATAACACAGCATATTCCGGGCGGCCTGACCGTTTCGTCACCTGAAATGATGAGACCTTTAGATACGGGCAGAGCAGAACCACCTCGCGCACTTTATCTCAATACTTATAGAAGCCTTCCCCACTCTTGCGGCCCAGCAGCCCAGCTTGCACCATCTTCTGCAGCAGCGGTGAGGGGCGGTACTTGTCGTCTCCCAGCCCCGTATGCAGCACTTCCATGATGCTCAGGCAGGTGTCCAGGCCGATGAAATCCGCCAGGGTCAGTGGTCCCATCGGGTGGTTCATGCCCAGTTTCATGATGCCGTCGATAGCTTCGGGTTCGGCCACGCCTTCCATGACGCACTGGATGGCCTCGTTGAGCATGGGCATCAGGATGCGGTTGGACACGAAGCCGGGGAAGTCATTGCAGGTCAGGGGCGTTTTGCCCATCTGCTCGGCGGTCTGCGTGACAAATTGCGCCGTCTCGTCGCTGGTGGCGTAGCCGCGAATCACTTCCACCAGGGCCATCAGCGGCACCGGATTCATGAAGTGCATACCGATAAAACGGTCCGGGCGGCCCGACGCGGAGGCCAGCACCGTGATCGGAATGGAACTGGTGTTGCTGGCGAGGATGCCCGACGGCTTGACGATTCCGCCCAGTTGCTCGAAGAGGGCGTTCTTGACCGCCTGATTCTCCACGATGGCTTCCACCACCAGATCGCAGTCGGCGAAGTCCTGCATATGCGTGGTGAATTTGATGCGTCCCAGCACGTCGGCGAGCGCGTCGCTGAGTTTCCCCTTCTCGTGCAGCCTGGCGAGGCTCTTTTCAATGACGGCCCGGCCCCGGTCCAAGTATTCCTGCTGAACGTCCTGAACGATCACGTCAAATCCACTCTGCGCGGCCACCTGCGCGATGCCGCCGCCCATCTGCCCTGCTCCGATGACTCCGAATTTCATTTGTGGTTCTCCTTATAAATAATCTAAGTAGTCAGGCTGCTCAATCACCCAGTTGCGAATGATCTTGCAAGAAATGAGAAACGAAGGGAGATAACTTTGATCAGTGCCAAAAAAACCATCAAATTTTCCACTATCATATTTAACGGCAAAAGATACGCGGATTTTTCCCGAACCATTACCACTCAACCGCAAGACAATTTCATCCCCAAATTGCGGCATAGGGGCAAGCATGGCCTCTCCCGCCAGACTTTCGTTCAAAGAAATTAAATCATCTACAAAAGCACTGAAGTCGCCAGGATGAAACCAAGTGTCGGCAGATACTTTTGCCCAATTCATATCAACTTGAAAAGCAATGAGAAGTGGGTCAACGCTATCACCCATGATCTCAAAGGTAAGTCCGCCTAAATGAGCGGTTTTCTCATCGTCCATCACTCCACCAGCACCACACCCTCAAGCTCCAGCGCCCGCCCGCGCTTGACGGGCGTAAACGGGGTGTAGGCGTACTCCGAGCAGCCTTCCAGCACGAAGGGATCATCCTTGAAGATATCGCGGAGCTGTTCCTCGCTCTCGGCCTGCGCCACCAGAACGCCGCCCGTGTTGTCCAGCTTGCGCCCGGAGGTCAGGAACACACCGGAGCGGTAATGCTGGTCCAGCCATTCGCGGTGGCGGGGCGTGACGGCGGCCAGCTCGTCGCCGGACTTGGTGTAGCGGCTTTCAATGATCCAGAGGGTAGGCATGGAAGGAAGTCTAAGGGTCAAAGGGTCTGAGGGTCTAAGAAAAGCCCTTGCGCCCTTCCTCAGACCCTTCGACTCTTGATCCTCAGACGCGCCGCACGGCGAGCGCCAGCCCATTGCCCCCGCCCATGCACAGCGTGGCAATCCCAGTTTCTTTGTCCTGCTGCTTCATGGCGTGCAGCAATGTAACCAGAATGCGTGCGCCAGACGCGCCAATCGGGTGTCCCAGCGCCACCGCACCGCCGTTGACATTCACCTTATCGGGATTCAGGCCCAGTTCGTTCATCACGGCGATGCTCTGAACGCTGAACGCCTCGTTGAGTTCCCACAGGTCCACGTCTGCCGCGCTCCAGCCCAGCTTTTGCAGCAGCTTGTTGGTAGCGGGAACGGGAGTCATCATCACCCATTCGGGGGCCAGACCGCCCGTCGCATAGTCCACGATCTCGGCCAGGGGGGTCAGGCCGTGGGCGGCGGCGGCTTCCTCGGACATGATCAGCAGGCTGGCGGCGGCGTCATTCAGGCCGGGCGCGTTGCCTGCCGTCACGGAACCGTCCGTCTTGAAAGCGGGTTTCAGGCGGGCCAGCGTTTCGGGGCTGGTGTCACTGCGCGGCCCCTCATCGGTGTCCACCACTGTGTTGCCCTTGCGGCCCTTGACCGTCACGGGGACGATTTCATCCGCAAAGCGCCCGGCCTGCTGGGCGGCAATGGCCCGCTGGTGGCTGCGGGTGGCGAAGACGTCCTGTTCCTCGCGGCCAATGCCGTACTTGTCGGCCACGCGCTCGCCCGTCAGGCCCATGCCCTCGTCGTTGATGCTGCACCACAGCCCGTCGTGCATGTTGGCGTCCAGCACCTGCGCGTGGCCGAGGCGGTAGCCCTTTCTGGCCCCCGGCAGCAGATACGGCGCGTTGCTCATACTTTCCATGCCGCCCGCCAGCACGGCACTCTGATCGCCCGCGCGGATGCTCTGGGCCGCCAGAATCACGGCTTTGAGGCCGCTGCCGCAGACCTTGTTGATGGTAAGTGCGCCGACTTCATTGCTCAGACCCGCCTTGAGGGCCGCGTGCCGGGCCGGGTTCTGCCCGCTTCCGGCCTGCACCACCTGACCCATGATGACTTCCTCAATCACATCTGCCGGAAGGCCCGAACGCCGGAGGGTTTCGGCCAGCGTGATGCTGCCCAGTTCCACGGCGCTCACGTCGGCCAGCGCCCCCAAAAACTTGCCCGTCGGCGTGCGAGACGCCGCCACGATCACTGCTTTGTTCATACCTCGCAGGATAGCGCGGCCAGCCTAACGGGCGTTAGGTTGAAGGCAGCCATGCCCGCTATCCTCTGCCGATGGGTGTGGACTTCATGGATCAATGAGTGGCGTGTTTCTGGGCCTGCTGGCGGCGCTGGCGTGGGGCTTTGCAGACTATCTGGCGCAACCGGCCTCGCGGCGGATGGGGGCCATGCGGGCGTCCTTTGTGGCGCAGGGCTTCGGCGTGGCGGCGCTGCTAGTCTTTCTGATCGTCACCGGCACAAGCCTATTTCCCACGGACGCGTCAGCATGGGCTTGGGCGCTGGGCGCGTCCACACTAATGACGGCGGGCGGGCTGGCCTTTTACCAGTCGCTGGGGCTGGGGCAACTGGTGGTGGTGGCCCCGATCATGGGCAGCTACGGGGCCGTGACCACCGCGCTGGCATGGCTCAGCGGCGAACGCCTGAGCCTGCTGACCGGCCTGGGTCTGCTGGGCGTGCTGGTGGCCGTAATTCTGGTCTCGCTGCCACAGAAGGCAGAGGGATTCCAGTCTACCCCGGCGCAGATTCAGGGCGCGTGGTGGGCCATCGTCGCCGCCGTGACCCTGGGCGCATGTTTCTTCGTCATCGGCTACGGCCTCACGCCCCGCGTGGGCGGCGTTCAGGCGACGTGGATGCTGCGGCTGTGTACCCTGGTCTTCACCTTCATCACGCTGAGCGTGTGGCAGAAGCGCCGTTCTGGACTCCGCCCCGCCGATGGGCCAGGAGCGCTGAAATACGCCGGATGGTCTGGGTTGCTGTCCACCGGAGCCATTCTCGTGACTGCGCTGGGCCTGGGGCGCGGTGAGGACAGCATCGTGACTGTACTGGGCAGCATGTCCATCGTGCTGACCACGTTGCTGGCGCTGCTGCTGAACCGCGAACGCCTGGGCGGCGTGCAATGGGCAGGGGTGGGGCTGGCCATCCTCAGCACCGTGCTGGTGGGTCTCAAGTAGAAGGAGCTTCCCACCACAGGCGGGCCGCGAAACCGCCACGTTCCTCTGCCTTCTGTGCGCGCATGGCCTCCAACTCTTCCCTACCTACGCCGTCCAGTTTCGCCAGCGTATACACCACTTCCAGCACGTCCGCCAGCTCCAGCACCTCGCCGGATTCCAGATACTCGCCCACCTCCTCGCCCAGTTTTGCGCAAAGGGCAGAACGAAATTCAGCCGGGTTCAGGGGGCGGGATGTGCCGCCGAAGAGGTCTGGAATGTGGTTCCGCACGAGTTTGCTCATAGACCGAGAATAGCGGGCAGCAAGTCTGTCTCCACCTCACTGAAAGCGCCCGCCCCGGCGTGGTAATTTGCCCCCATGTTTGAGTCGCTGGGCAACAAGTTGCAGGACATCCTGGACCGCGTGGGCAAGGAGCGCCAGCTCACCGAGTCACAGGTCAAGGCCGCCATGCGCGAGATTCGGATGGCACTGCTGGAAGCCGACGTGAATTTTGGCGTGGCTAAGGAATTCGTGGCCAAAGTTTCCGAGAAGGCCGTGGGGCAGGAGGTCTCGGGCAGCCTGAACTCCGGGCAGACCGTGGTCAAGCTGGTCCACGACGAATTGATCGAGACGCTGGGCGGCAAATCCATCCAGCCGGAGCTGAAAACCGAGGGCAACGTGTGGTTCATGGTGGGCCTCCAGGGGGCGGGCAAGACCACCAGCACCGGCAAACTGGCCCTGCATTACAAGAACAAGGGCCGCCGCGTGTTGCTGGTGGCCGCCGACACCCAGCGCCCCGCAGCACGTGACCAGTTGGAAGTGCTGGCCAATCAGGTGGGCGTGCCCGTGCTGAAGGTGGCCGACGGCGAAACCCCCGCCGAGACCCGCCGCCGCGTGGACGAACACCTCAAAACCGACTTCCGCGATCTGGTGATCGTGGACACGGCAGGCCGATTGCAGATCGACGAGACCCTGATGGACCAACTGGCAGACCTGCAAACCGCCATGCAACCCACTGAAACGCTGCTGGTGGTGGACGCCATGACCGGTCAGGAGGCGCTGAACGTGGCGCAGACCTTCGACGAGCGGGTGCAGGTCTCGGGCCTGATCATCACCAAGATGGACGGCGACGCGCGCGGTGGGGCGGCCCTCTCGGCGCGCAGCGTGACGGGCAAGCCAATCTATTTCGCCGGGACCAGCGAGAAGATTTCTGGTCTGGACGCCTTCCACCCGGACCGCGTGGCCGGGCGCATCCTGGGCATGGGCGACGTGCTGGGGCTGATCGAACGCGCCGAGATGGCCGACATCAAGGCGATGGAGGTCAAGAAGCCCGGCGACTTTGACCTTGAAGACCTGCTGACGCAACTGCGCCAGATTCGCAAGATGGGACCGCTAGGGGACCTCCTGAAACTGATCCCCGGCATGAGCCGCGCGCTGCCCGAGGGATTCAACGTGGACGAGAAGCAGATTCAGCGCATCGACGCCATGATCTCCAGCATGACCCTCAAGGAACGGCGCAACCCGAAAGTGATCGACGGGCGGCGACGCAAGCGCATCGCAGCGGGCAGTGGCCACAGCGTGCAGGACATCAACAAGCTCCTGAAGATGCATGAGCAGATGAAGGGCATGATGAAGATGCTGGGGGGCATGAGCGGCAAGGGACCGGGGGGCAAGATGCCCAAAATGCCCAACCTGCCGCCGAGCGCACGGCGTTAGGTTCAGTGGGAGGGCAGCTTAACATTGACACCCAGGGCCGCCCTCCGTATACTCATCCCCGCTGCAAAAACGTCCTGCAAAGGTGCGGCGTCAGGATCGTTAGCTCAATCGGTAGAGCAGCTGACTTTTAATCAGCGGGTTCTCGGTTCAAGTCCGAGGCGATCCACCATCATGTTCCTCGCCTAGCGCGGGGAATTTTCCATTTGCCTCCGCTGTTCGCCTGGGCTGACTGGGTCCTGGCCACCACGTTGTCACCACGGCACAAGTTTCCGGTGGGCTGACAGAAGCCGTGTTGAGCGGCTTGAACGAGACCAATCCTGCTCCGTTACGCCCCTAACAGAATCAACCCTGATAGACTCCTTCGGTGACTTCCGTGCCGGACCAGACTGACCCCAACCACAGAGACCTGCTGAGCCAGCTCAACGAGACCCAGGCGCAGGCCGCCGACCATTTTGAAGGTCCAGCCCTGGTCATTGCCGGGGCAGGCAGCGGCAAGACGCGCACGCTGATCTACCGGATTGCCCGCCTGATCACCCATTACGGCGTGGACCCCGGCGAGATTCTGGCCGTGACCTTTACCAACAAGGCCGCCGCCGAGATGCGTGAACGGGCCGCCCACCTGATGCCAGGAGCAAACAAACTGTGGATGAGTACCTTTCACAGCGCAGGCGTGCGGATTCTGCGTCAGTACGGCGAACATATCGGCTTGAAACGCGGCTTCGTGATCTATGACGACGACGATCAACTGGACATCTTCAAGGAAGTGATGGGCAGCATTCCCGGCATCGGCCCGGACACCAGCCCACGCGTGCTGCGCGGTATCGTGGACCGGGCCAAGAGCAACCTGCTGACGCCCGCCGATCTGGCGAGAAGCGGCGATCCATACATCAGCGGTCTGCCACGCGAAGCTGCTGCCGAGGCATACCGCATCTACGAGAGCCGCAAGAAGGGCCAGAATGCCATCGATTTCGGAGACCTGATTACCGAGACCGTGCGGCTGTTTCATGAAGTGCCCGGCGTGTTGAATGCTGTTCAGAGCCGTGCCAAATTTATTCATGTGGACGAGTATCAGGATACGAACAAATCGCAATATGAGTTGACGCGTTTACTGGCAAGCAGGGATAAAAACTTGCTTGTCGTCGGCGATCCAGACCAGTCGATCTATAAATTCAGAGGCGCAGACATTCAAAATATCCTGGATTTCCAGAAAGATTATTCCGGCGCAAAAGTCTATGTTCTGGAACACAACTACCGCTCCAGCGCCAGCGTGCTGAATCTGGCCAATAAACTGATCGAGAACAACACTGAACGCATGGACAAGACCCTGCGGGCGGTCAAGGAAGACGGCCACGCGGTCATGTTCCACCGCGCCACCGATCACCGCGCCGAGGGCGATTTCGTGGCCGAATGGCTGACCCGTCTGCACAACACCGAGGGCCGTAAATTCGCCGATATGGCGATCCTGTACCGCACCAACGCCCAGTCGCGCGTGATGGAAGAATCGCTGCGGCGCGTGCAGATTCCGGCGAAGATCGTAGGGGGCGTGGGCTTCTATGACCGCCGCGAGATCCGCGACATTCTGGCCTATGCGCGCCTGTCGCTGAATCCATCGGACGACGTGGCCCTGCGCCGCATCATCGGGCGGCCCCGACGCGGAATCGGCGATACGGCGCTGGCACGGTTGATGGACTGGGCACGCATCAACAACGCCTCCCTCCTGACCGCCTGCGCGCGGGCCGAGGAAGACCAGATTCTGGACCGGGGGGCGCAGAAACCCGTGGAATTCGCCAAGCTGATGGCTGCCATGAGCGACGCTGCCGAGAACTACGAACCCGCCGCCTTCCTTCGCTTCGTGATCGAGACCAGCGGTTACCTCGATCTGCTGCGCCAGGAAGGTCAGGAAGGCCAGATTCGGATGGAGAACCTGGACGAATTGATCAACGCCGCCGAGGAATGGTCCGGCGACAACGACGGCACCATCGGCGATTTTCTGGACGAGGCCGCCCTGCTGTCCAGCGTGGACGACATGCGCTCTAAAAAGGAAAACAGAGACGTGCCGGAAGACGCCGTGACCCTGATGACCCTGCACAACGCCAAGGGGCTGGAATTCCCGGTGGTGTTCATCGTGGGCACTGAGGAAGGACTGCTGCCCAGTAAGGGGGCGCTGACCGAGGCCGGGGGCATCGAGGAGGAACGGCGGCTGTTCTACGTGGGCATCACCCGCGCAATGGAACGCCTGTTCCTGACCGCCGCGCAGAACCGCATGCAGTACGGCAAGACCAACGCCGCCGAGGACAGCCGCTTTCTGGAGGAAATCGAGGGCGGCTTCGACACCGTGGACCCCTACGGCCAGGTGGTGGAATACCGTGCCAAGACATGGAAACAGTACCGGCCCACCGTGCCCGTCACCCCCAGCTCGGTCAAGAATACCAGCCCGATGACGGCGGGCATGGCGTACCGGGGCGGCGAGAAGGTCAGGCATCCCAAGTTCGGTGAGGGGCAGGTGCTGGCGGTGGCTGGAATGGGCGACAAGCAGGAAGTGACGGTGCATTTCCCGACGGCGGGGACGAAGAAACTGCTGGTGAAGTTCGCCAACCTCAGCGCGGTGTGAAGCCGCGTCTCCCCCGCAAAATGCCGAGCGTCGGCCCTGACCGCCCGCTCACAGCTCATTTGCTATCCTGACCGTTATGAAACTCGTTCTCGCGGTCATTCAGGATGCAGACGCCACGGCGCTGGTGCGCATCCTCTCGGAAAATGCCTTCGAGGTCACCAAGCTCGCCAGCACCGGCGGCTTTCTGCGTGAGGGCAACACCACCCTGATGATCGGCGTGGACGACGCGCGCATGGACGACTTGAAGCGCTTCGTGCGCCAGACCTGCCGCACCCGCAGCCGGCTGGTGGCCCCCAGCGTCCCGATGGGCGAGCAGAACGAGGGTCTGGTCAGCGATCCGGTGGAAGTGCCGGTGGGCGGAGCCGTGATGTTCGTGATGGGCGTGCAGGAGTTCGTAAAGGTCTGATCGCCTCCCCAACTCACTGCACGCCCAGCGCCGCCAGTTCCTCCCGGAGCTGCGCGGCGTCCCGGTAATGCACGGCGCGCATGCCCACCGAGCGGGCGGCCTCAGCGTTCTGGGAGCGGTCATCGATCATGACGGCCTCGTCTGGGCGCACGTTGGCGAGTTGCAGGGCCAGACGGTAAATCCTGGGGTTGGGCTTCATGACGCCCAGGTAGCACGAGGTAAAAAAGCCCAGCAGAAACTCGTGCAGGCCAAAGGTCTGGATGCGGTGGTCGTTCAGGTCATGGCCCTCGTTGTTCAGCGAGTACATGCGCCAGCGCCCGGACAGTTCTCCAGCCAAAGCCAGGGCGCCCCCATGCGGCTGGCTCTCGGCCTCCATCGCGGCGCGGAATTCTTCGGGGGAAAAGTCGCGCGGGGTGTAAAAGAGGGTCTGCTCCAGGTACTCGTCCAGCGTCATGCGGCCCAGCTCCAGCTCCGGCGCAGCCAGTTTGTGGCGCTCGGTGAACTCGGCAGGGTCTAGCCCGAAACGCCCCAGCACATCCGCGCGCTGCTCACGGTCCCAGCCGTTGGTCAGAAGTACGCCACCGATATCCCAGAACACTGCTTTGATGGTCATGAACTTCAGCCTAGAGCATTTGTCCGAATGGCAGCATCAGGAAAAACAGCTTTCGATGCTTCCATTCTCTCCTTCGGAGCTGTGCTGATCACAAATGCTCTGAGTGATAGACAGTGACCGTCTGTCCGACGTGTACTTTTCAGATAGAGATGGTCAGGACGCCGCCGATGCTGCGGAGCGAAATAAGCCCCGCTTCTCAACCTGGAATTTGATAGAGAAATATCAATTCAAAAGATACAAAATCGAGTATCGGAAGCGCTTGCAATTTTCTTTAGGTAAGCCTAAAGTACGCCATGCTTTTTCATGTCTCCGCATCGCCGCCCACTCGCCGCAACACCGCCTCCACCTCCTGCGCCTCCGTGGTGATGCTGTTGCTCGGCTTGCGTCCATGACGGCAAAAGACGGCTGGCGCAAGGAAAGCCTGGACGAGTCGCTGAGCGACGTCACGCGCATTCAGGTGGATTACAGCAAGCCCCCGTGGCGGCGCTTTCTGTCGTTCCTGGGACCGGGAGCGCTGGTTGCCGTGGGCTACATGGACCCCGGCAACTGGGCCACGTCCATCGCGGGGGGCAGCGCCTACGGCTACACGCTGCTGAGCATGGTCCTGATCTCCAGCCTGATGGCGATTTACCTGCAAGCCCTGTCTGCCCGGCTGGGCATCGCCACCGGGCGCGATTTAGCGCAGGCGTGCCGCGATCACTTCAGCAAACCCGCCGCCATGGCCCTGTGGATTTCGGCGGAGATCGCCATTATCGCCACCGATCTGGCCGAGGTGATCGGGACCGCCATCGCCCTGAACCTGCTGTTCGGGTTGCCGCTGATCATCGGCGTGTGCCTGACGGTGGTGGACGTGCTACTGATCCTGCTGCTGCAAAACAAGGGCTTCCGCTACGTGGAGGCGCTGGTCATCACCCTGATCGCCACCATCGCCGTGGCCTTCCTGTTCGAGATGATCTTCTCCAGGCCAGAACTGGCCCCGATGCTGGGCGGTCTGGTCCCCAGCAAGAAACTGCTTGACCCCGCCGTGCTGTACATCGGCATCGGCATCCTGGGGGCAACGGTCATGCCGCACAACCTGTATCTGCACTCGGCCATCGTCAACACGCGCGGTTACGCCCGCACGCCGGAAGGCAAACGTGAGGCCATCAAGTTCTCCACCATCGATTCCACGCTGGCGCTGACCTTCGCCTTTTTCATCAACGCCTCGATCCTGATCCTGGCCGCCGCCGCCTTCAACGTGGCCGGGCGCACCGACATCGCCGAGATTCAGGACGCCTACAAACTGCTCTCGCCGCTGCTGGGAGCCACTGCCGCCAGCGTGCTGTTTGCCGTGGCGCTGCTGGCGTCCGGCCAGAACAGCACCCTGACTGGCACATTGACCGGGCAGATCGTGATGGAAGGATTTGTCAACATCAAGCTCAAGCCCTGGGTGCGGCGGCTAGTCACGCGCCTGATCGCCATCATCCCCACCGTGATCGTTGTGCTGATCTACGGCGAGAAGGGCACCGGGCAACTGCTGATCCTGTCGCAGGTGGTGCTGTCGCTGCAACTGTCCTTTGCCGTCGTGCCACTGATGATGTTCAGCGGCGACAAGACCAAGATGGGCGAATTTGTCATCACTCCCTTCTGGAAGTGGCTGGGCTGGGGCATCACGGCGCTGATCATCGGCCTGAACGCGTTCTTGCTGATCCAGACCTTCTTCGGCGGCTGAAGTCAGATCAGGAAGGGCCGGGTCAGCTTTGTGCGGACGCCCGGCCCTTCTTCAGTTGCTTCCAGGTGGAAATCCCACCAAGGGTGAGCATGGCGGCCATGAAAAGGTAAACCCAGACTGGCAGATTGCGCCCGGCCACCAGCACGTACAGGTAGGCGGCAATGAACAGCACTCCCGTCACGGCAGCCGGAAGCGTGGTGGATTCCCCCCGCCGGAAACTGCGAATCCACCACGCCATCGACAATGCGAACAGTGGCATGGTCCCGAAGTACAGCACCCCGAAGATGGCCGGATTGACGCCGTACTGCTCGCTGAGGGTCACGGTGGTCATGGAGACCCAGTCGATCAGCGATTGCAGCACGGCCTGTTCCTCATGCCAGAGGTACGCGAAGACAGGGTGAAAGGTTCACCTTATGGGCGACTCAATCCTCATTTGGTGTCGTACCAGTTTGGCCCCACCCCGGCCTCCACGGCCAGCGGCACGCTCAGGCTGGCCGCGCCCTCCATGATCTGACGGGTAATGGCTGCCACCTCATCAGAACGGTCTTCGGGGGCCTCGATCAGCAGTTCATCGTGAACCTGAAGCAGCAGCCGTGCGCCCAGCGCATCTAGCTCCTTGTCCAGCTTGACCATCGCCAGCTTGATGATGTCCGACGCCGTGCCCTGAATGGGCATGTTGTAGGCCAGCCGCTCGCCCGCCTCACGCACGTTGCGGTTGGTGGCGGTCAGTTCGGGAACGTAGCGGCGACGGCCATACATGGTTTCCACGTAGCCACGCGTGCGGCCAAATTCCAGCGTCTCGTCAATGTATTTGCGGATGCCGGGATAGGTGCTGAAGTAGATCTCGATGAACGAGGCCGCCTCCGCGTAAGGAATACGCAGATCGTTGCTGAGGCGGTGGGCACTCATACCGTACAGCACGCCGAAATTGACAGTCTTGGCCGCACGGCGCTGATCCGGGGTGATGCCGCCCTCGTCCAGCCCCAGCACCTGCGCGGCGGTGCGGCGGTGAATGTCCGCCCCTTCCTGAAACGCCTGCTGCATCAGGGGATCGCCGGAGATGTGGGCCAGCAGCCGCAGCTCAATCTGCGAATAATCGGCGGCGATCAGGCAAAAACCCTCGTCGGCAATAAAGCCCTTGCGAATCTCGCGGCCCACTTCCGAGCGGATCGGGATGTTCTGGAGGTTGGGGTTCAGACTGCTCAGGCGTCCAGTGGCCACCGCCGTCTGCGCGAAGGTGGTGTGCAGGCGGTTCGTGCGCGGGTTGACAAGGTTGGGCAGCGGTTCCAGATACGTGCCACGCAACTTATCCAACTCGCGGTATTCCAGCAGCAAGGGAATCACCGGATGCTCGTCGCGCAGGGGTTCCAGGGCGCTGATGGCGGTGCTGCGTTTGCCGGTCAGCTTGGTCTTCTTGCCGCTGGCGAGGCCCAGTTCGTCGTATAGTACGGTTTCAAGCTGCTGTGGGCTGCGGATGGAGAATTCACGCCCAGCATGCGTAAAAATCTCGGCCTCCAGCGTTCCCAGGCGGGCGGCAGTGGAGGCCGCCAGTCCACGCAGATATTCGGAATCCAGACGCACGCCGCGCACTTCCATGCGGGTCAGGACGGCGGCCAAGGGCTTCTCCATCTCCTCGTAAAGTTTGGTGCGAGCCTCGTCCAGTTGGGGGGGCAAGTCGGTCAGCAGGCGAGCGGTGATGGCCGCGCGCCCTGCTGCGTCGTCGGGCCACGCCATATTCAGATACCGTTTTGCCACCAGCGCCATATTCATGTTGGCGGGGTCCAGCAGGTAGGCCATCAGCAGCGGATCGTCCCCCGGCTCCACCACGGTTCCGCGCACGCTCAGGTGGGCGGCCAGGGCTTTGGCTCCCGCCGCGTTCACCTGCCGCTGGCCTACGAATTCGGTGTCATCTACGGTGGCAGGAAACTGTTCGTGCAGTTTGGCAAGGGCTTTCTCGGCATCCTTGGTCGCTTTCTCGGCAGCCTTCTGCTCCTTCTTGGTCAGCGGCTCATTGGAATCAAAGAGCCTCGGCGCGGGCGTACCAGCCTCCGCCTTCTTCCACTCCTCCGGCTCGTTGACTGGGGTTGCACGGGTAATGCCAGCTCCATCTCTCGTCGGCTCGAAGGTGGCGGCTCCGGTCAGCGCGGCGGTCAGGTCATCCTCGCGCGACAGAACGTAGCCCCAGATCGCGCCTTCTTTCGGGGTGCGCCACGCTTCCACTCTGGGCGGCTCGAAGTCGGCGATGGGTTCGGCTGCCTCATCCACATCGGGAACCACTTCCTCTGCACCATCCAGCCCGGCAATATCGCGCCCGATGGCGTGCAGACCCAATTCCTCGATCAATTCTGCAAGGCGTGCAGGATTGCCCGGCAGACGGCCCGTCCCGAATTCCACGTCCAGCGGCAGGTCCGTGACCATGCACGACATCTGGTGGCTGAACTGCACGTTTTCCTCGGAGGCCAGCAGCTTCTCGCGCGTGCCCTTCGGCTCCAGCGTTCCGGCGTGGGCGGCCTCGAAAATCTTTTCCAGCGTGCCGTAATCCTGGAGCAGCTTGGAGGCGGTCTTGGGGCCAATCCCCTTCGCGCCGGGGATGTTGTCGCTGGCGTCCCCGGTCATGGCGCGGTAATCCACCCACTGGCGCACGGTCACGCCGTATTTTTCCAGCACCTCGGCGGGGCCGATCAGACGGAAATCGTTGGTGATGACGCGCACATGGTCATCCAGCAGTTGATAGGCGTCGCGGTCACTGGTCACGATCCGCACCTGCATGCCGTTGCCCTCGGCCTTGCGGGTCAGCGAGGCAATCACGTCGTCGGCCTCGTAACCGGGTTCCTCCAGGCGCGGAAAGCCGATGGCATCGACAATTTCGCGGATGCGGTTGATCTGGCCGGGCAGATCACTGGGCATCTCGGCGCGGCCCGACTTGTAGCCGTCAAACTGCTCGTGCCGGAAGGTCTTCACGGGCGGATCGAACAGCACGATGATCTGGTTGCTGCGCTGACGGGCGAGGCGCAGGGTCAGGCGCAGAAAACCGACGATGGCGTTGGTGGCCTCGCCCTTGCTGTTGCTCAGCGGCGGCAGCGCGAAATACGAGCGGAATGCCAGCGCGTGGCCGTCGATCAGCACCAGCGTGTCTGGTGTGGGCCGGTCTGGGGCCGGTTGGTCGGTGGCGGGAGAGGTCATGGGGGCAATTCTACTCTGGACGTAATGGGCGAATCAGCGGAGGCGATTCCCTTTGCCCAGCCACACCTGAATCTGCCGCCCCATCGCGTCCAGCACCGGGCGGCTTTTCAGGCAGGCCACCAGAGCGCGGGTGGCGTGGTGTTCATCGCCGTGGACTGCGTCTTGCAACTGCGTTCTCACGACTGGATTCAGCACGCCACGCAGAAACAGCAGATCGCGCAGCAGATCGTCCACGGTTAAAGCGGCGTTCAGTTCACCGTCCGCTGTGACTGTCTGGACCACCGCCCGCCCACGTTCATCCAGACCCAAGACCGCGTGCAGAGGCACTCCGGCCCGCACACTCACATGTTCAACGGTGGGCAGGAAGGCGCGCACCAGATTCAGCGCGAGACTACGGCCCAGGAAAATCAGGCGCGGCTGATCGTGCAGCCCAGCGTCCAGCGTCTGCGCCAGATGGCGGGCCAGGCGGTCTCCCTCGTCCATCAGAGCCTGGGTTTCGGGGTCCAGCTCCGCGTTCGGTCCAGTCACGGCCAGAGGTTAGCGCCATAAGAGGTGCAGTGTCGGGGCGCAGAGTCGGAATAGGGGGCGGCGCTGCCCCGCTTCTGTGAGATCAACCACCCCCAGATTGATGTTCGCCCGCTTCACGGTGGGCATCCGCATCTGGGGAAAATAAGACGGGAACACTGCCAACAGCCTCCCGGCATCTGTCTGGACAACCCTTATTTTCAGCGTCCACAGCGCGGTCTCCAGATGGGTCTGTGGGGTAAGCTCTGAGCCATATGAACGTCATTGGCAAAGTCACGGTGCTGCCCCAGTTGCCGCCCTCCATCGCGCGGCTCTCGGAGCTGGCCTACAACCTGTACTGGTCCTGGACCCCGCACGCGCAGGCGCTGTACAGCGAACTTGATCCGCAGGTGTGGGAAAACTTCGGGCAGAACCCGGTGCGGACGCTGCTGGAAGTGCCACAAGCACGGCTGGACGAGGTGGCTACCGACAAGGGTTATCAGACCCGTTACAAGGCTGTGATGGCCGATTTCGACGCCTACATGAACCTGAAGAAGACCTGGGCCAGCAAAAACGCCCCGGAGATGAAGCCGGTGGCCTATTTCAGCATGGAGTACGGCTTCCACGAGTCGCTGCCGATCTACAGCGGCGGCCTGGGGGTGCTGGCCGGGGACCACTGCAAAAGTGCCTCGGATCTGGGGCTGCCATTTACCGCTGTGGGCATGCTATTTCACCAGGGTTACTTCCGGCAATTGTTCGACAAGGACGGCTGGCAGAACGAGGCCTACGACGAGATGGACCTGACCACCTTGCCCATCACCCCAGCTCGCACGCCGGACGGTCAGGAGGCGCGGGTCTCAGTCCGCATCGGCAACCGCGAGATTCAGGTGCGCGTGTGGAACCTGATCATCGGGCGCATCCGGGTGCTGCTGCTGGACACCAACGTGCCGGAAAACTCCGAGGAAGACCGCAAGCTCACGGCCCGTCTGTACGGCGGCAACCAGGAACTGCGCGTGCAGCAGTACGTGTTGCTGGGCGTGGCGGGCATCCGTGCGCTGCGTGCATTGGAAGTCCCCGCCGCCGTCTACCACATGAACGAGGGCCACGCCGCCCTGCTGGGCCTAGAGCGCATCCGCGAGGACGTGGAAAAGGGCTTGGACTTCCGCACTGCGCTGGAAACGGTTGCCAGTTCTACCCTTTTCACCACGCATACCCCGGTGGCCGCCGGGAACGACGCCTTCGCCTATGACCTGATGGACCGCTATCTGGCCGACTGGCCCGCGCTGCTGTCTACCACGCGCGAGGAACTGTACGAGCTGGCCCGCCACGATCAGAACTGGGACGGTCAGACGGTGCCAGCCTTCTCCATGACGGTGTTTGCCCTGCGGATGAGCCGCGCGGCCAACGGCGTCTCGGAGCTGCACGGCGAGGTCAGCCGCGACATGTGGAAGTTCCTGTACCCCGGCGCGGAAGCGGAGGAAGTGCCGATTGGACACGTCACCAACGGCGCACACAACCTGACCTTTACCTCTCAGGCCATGCGGGATCTGCTGTCCACGGTGCTGCCGAAAGACTGGACCGAGCGGCTGGAAGACGAGCAGATGTGGAAAGCGGTAGACCAACTCAGCGACGCGCAACTGAGCAACGTGCAACTGGAAACCAAGCGCGAGATGATCGCGTTTATCCGCGTCCGCATGCGTGAGCAGATGCTCCGCAACGGGGCCGGGGCCGCCGACGTGGCCGCCACCGATTCGCTGATGGATGAGAACGCCCTGACCATCGGCTTTGCGCGACGCTTTGCCACCTACAAGCGCGCCACGTTGCTGTTCCGAGACCGCGAACGGCTGGCCCGCATCGTCAACAACCCGGAGCGCCCGGTGCAGTTCGTCTTCGCGGGCAAGGCGCACCCCGCCGACAACCCAGGCAAGGCGTTTATTCAGGAAATCTACAAGATGTCGCAGGAGCCAGAGTTCCGGGGCAAGATCGTCATTCTGGAAAACTACGATATGAACGTGGCCCGCCATCTGGTGCAGGGTGTGGACATCTGGCTCAACAACCCGCGCCGCCCGCTGGAGGCTTCGGGGACCAGCGGCATGAAGGCCAGCTTCAACGGCAGCCCCAATTTCAGCGTGCTGGACGGCTGGTGGCGCGAGGGCTACGATGGCACCAACGGCTGGCCGATTGGCGAGGAACGCGAATACGCGGACCTGAACGTTCAGGATGACGCCGACGCCTACAGCCTGTACCAGACCCTCGAAGACGACATCGTGCCGCGCTACTACGGCGAGGCCAAGGGTGAGGACTCGTGGGCCTACTCGGTGCGCCGCTCCATCGAAACCGTCAGCCCGCGCTTTTCCATGCAGCGTCAGGTCATTGATTACGTGCAGAAGTTCTACCTGCCGCTGGGCACGCGTGGGCAGGAAGTGGCGGCCAACGGCAGCGCGCAGGCCCACGCGATTGCCGGGTGGAAAACCTGGGTGCGCCAGCAGTGGCCGTACACCAGTCTGTCCGCCCACGCCGAGTTGCCCGCCACCTGTCACCCCGGCCAGACCGCGCCAATCAGCGCCAGCGTCAACCCGGCAGGCATCTCGCTGGATGAACTGCGCGTGGAAGCCGTCCTGAGCCGCGCCGGACACCTGACGCGCTTCGAGCTGGAAAACCGGGGCGACGGCACCTTTAGCGCCGACGTGCCGCTGGCAGAAAGCGGGCTGTATTCGGTGGGCGTGCGAATGATTCCCGAAATGGATGGCCTGAGCAACGAGCTGGAAGCCGGACTGATCAAGTGGGCCACGGCACGCTGAGGCTGACCTCTTGAAGATAAAAGACATGGCCCGCAATCTGCACGGCCCATGTCTTTTGCCCATCGGGAGGCCGCTCCACAGACATCTGCTCCCGCTTCGGCGGGCTTTTTTTACCCTGTTCATACAGACTTCGATTGAATCGTTTGCAAAAACGATGAAATCCGAGCGGGAGGAATAGCGTCCTCCTGGGCGTCTGTTCATGATGAAAGCGAGAAGGAGAATGACGGGTTCCGGGCGTGGAGTGAACGAACCAGAGCTTTCCCAGTTTGTTCACGAAACAGACGGAACCCGTATCAGTCAGGTCAGATCGTTGCCGTTCATCCAGCCCAGTGCGGCCCCATAATGCCCCCGATGCGCTCGTTTCCCCTTCCGCCCATTCCGGCGCTGCTGCTGTCCATGCTGAGCATTCAGGCCGGGGCGGCCTACGCCAAGTCGCTGTTTCCGCTAATCGGCCCGCTGGGAACCACGGGCCTGCGCGTGGGGCTGGCCGCCGCGATCCTGATGCTGATCTTCCGGCCCAATCTGCGCCTGCTGACCCGTGACGACTGGCGGGCGGTGATTCCCTACGGCGCGGTGCTGGGCCTGATGAACCTAACGTATTACCTGTCGCTGGAGCGGCTGCCGCTGGCCATTGCCGTGACGCTGGAGTTCCTGGGGCCGCTGCTGCTGGCGGCGGCGCTGTCGCGGCGGGCACTAGATTTTCTGTGGGTGGCGCTAGCCGGGCTGGGCATCGCGCTGATCTCGCCCCACGGCACCGGGGCCGCGCTGGACCCCATTGGCGTGACGCTAGCGCTGGTGGCGGGGGCATTCTGGGCGGCTTATATCCTGCTGGGCGGGGCGGTGGGGAGGCGGCTGTCCGGGACCACTGGAGTGGCGGTGGGCATGCTGGTGGCCGCCGTCGTCTGCGTGCCGTTCGGGGTGGCTCAGGCAGGGACGGCGCTGCTGGCTCCGGGAGTCCTGCTGACCGGTCTGGGCGTGGCTGCGCTGTCCAGCGCCCTGCCCTACAGCCTGGAAATGCGTGCCCTGCGACTGGTGCCGCCGCGCATCTTTGGCGTGATGATGAGCATCGAACCCGCGATGGGTGCGGTGTGCGGTCTGCTGTTTCTGGGTGAGGCGCTGCTGGGCCTGCAATGGCTGGCGATTGCCTGCGTGATCCTGGCCAGCGCAGGCATCAACCTGACCACCCCACGCCCTCCGCCGATGGTAGAACCAGTGAGCTGAGTCAGGCAGGCTTCTGCGCCACGAACAAAATCCGTGTGAAGGCATAGAACACGCGCGCACCTGGAAAGGCCTCTGTCAATTTCTGGAGATACACCGTCTCGAAACGCTTTCCATCTTCCTCGCCCAGGCGCGAGAGATAAGGCACCAGCGCTGTGCCGCGCGTCCAGTCCAGCAGACCTGCCGCACCTTCCAGAACCACAGGATAGACCTTGCTGATGGCCGTGATTTCACTGGCTCCCAGCGCGTCCAGCGTTTCGGCGTATTCAGCGGGCGTCAGCACCGGGGAGGAGCCGTGGGCCGGGCCAAAGCGCGTATAGCCGCCCAGTTCAGCGCGGAATTCATCTGCCGTCTCGGACAGCAGGCGGTGGGAGACATGATCGTGATTGGCCGGAACCTGCACCGCCAGCACGCTGCCGGGCCGCAGATGGCTCCAGAGCTGGGCCAGCAGCGCCGGATGATCGGGCAGCCATTGCAGCGCCGCGTTGGAATAGATCAGATCAAAGTCGCCGCACAGATCCAGAATGCTGCCCTGTTCAAATCGGAGATTCTGGATGCTGTGTTCACCTGCCCGCGCCAGCATTTCCGGGCTGCTGTCCAGTCCCAGGACACATGCCGCCGGGAAACGTGCCGCCAGTTGCGCGGCCTGTTCGCCTGTGCCGCAGCCCAGATCAACAATATCGGCGTATTCCCGCTCTGGAATCATGGCCTGAAGATCACGGGCGGGGGCGCTGCGGGCGTCTTTGAAGCGGTGATACTGGTCAGGATTCCAGGTCATGCGCCGAGACTATTCCACGAGATTGCCCAAGTGTACGTACTCTGGTAGTGACATCAAACGAGAAGATTGTTCAGCCGCAGATACGATCCTGTGATCTGACGGGCGGTCCAGTCCTCCTTCTCAAACCAGCGCCCACCAATGCTTTACACTCCACAACAATGTTGGCAATTATCGGCGCGATGGACGAAGAAATCGAGTTGTTGCTGGGCGATCTCCAGGGGAGGCAGGACCTCCCGTATCCCGGCGCAACACTGTACCGGGGCCAGTTGGACGGCGTGACCGTGCTGCTTACGCGCGGCGGCATCGGCAAGGTGAACGCAGCGCTGACTACCGCGCACCTGCTGGCAGCGGGGGCCACGAGGATCATCTTTACAGGGGTGGCGGGTGGAGTTCACCCGGACCTGCGCGTGGGCGACATCGTGATCAGCACTGACTGCGTGCAGCACGATGTGGACGTGACCGCGCTGGGCTACGAATTGGGAACTGTGCCGGGAGAATCGCCCACCTGGGCCGCCGACAAGACGTTGCGCGCGGCGGCAGTGGCGGCGGCTGGCGAGGTCTCTGGCGTGCGCGTGATCGAGGGCCGCGTTGCCAGCGGTGATCAGTTCATCGCCTCCCCCGAAGGCGTGCAGCGGCTTCAAACCACATTTAATGCCGCCTGCGCCGAGATGGAGGGGGCGGCGGTGGCCCAGGTCTGCGCCAAGGCGGGGGTGCCGTTCGTGATTATTCGCAGCGTCAGCGACACGGCAGACGGCAGCGCCGGGGTGGATTACCGCGAGTTCATGCCGCAGGTGGCCCGCCATGCCAAGGCCGTGGTGCGCGGCATGCTGGCCCGGCTGACGGCCACCACAGATGACCGCATCTGAACCGTCCACCACGGCCCGCCTGAATGCCCCGGTGCGTTTCGTGCTGGGGCTGGGCATTCTGGTGGCATTCTCCGCCGCCGGACAGGCCCTGGTGACGGTCACGGGCCTGCCACTGCCGGGTTCGGTGGTGGGACTGGCGCTGCTGTGGGCGGCGCTGGGCCTGAAAATCGTTCGTCTGCACTGGATCGCGGACGCCGCCGACGGGCTGCTGGGCATCCTGGGCCTGCTATTCGTCCCGGCCACGGTGGGGTTTATCGGGTACCTGTCCGCCGGGGCCGACTGGGGGCTGTGGCTGCTGGTGATGACGGCGGGCCTGCTGCTGGGCGGCGGCGTGGCCGGGGTGCTGGCCTCGCGGCTGGCGCGCTCAGAAACCGGCACAGAGGCAGAGGTTTAGAGTGGCCTGGATCGCCCTGACCCTGATCGCCTTCGCGCTGGGCGTGGTCTTGCAGACGCGCGTACGCTCGCCGCTGGCCAACCCCACATTGATCGCCACGCTGATCGTCGCCGGAGTGTTGCTGGTGGGCGGCGTCTCACACGCCAGTTATCTGAAGGAAGTCCAGCCGCTGACCGCGCTGCTGGCCCCGGCCATCGTGGCGCTGGCGGTACCGATGTACCGTTTGCGGGCGCTGCTGGCGCGGCAATGGCGCTCGCTGATCATCGGCGGCCTGAGCGGCACGCTGGTGGGCGTGGGGGCCGACGTGCTGTTCTCGCGCCTGCTGGGGCTGAGCGGCGAGGCGCAGCGCTCGCTGCTGACCGCCCCCGCCACCAGCCCCGTGGCCCTGCAACTGGCGCAGTTCACGGGTGCGCCGCCCGCGCTGGCCGCCACGCTGGCGGTGCTCTCGGGACTGGTGGGGGCGCTGATCCTGCCCGGATTCCTGACCCTGATCGGCGTGAGGCATCCGCTGGCGCGTGGACTGGCAATTGGCGCAGTGTCGCACGGCGTCGGCACCGCCCGCGCCCGCGAGGAAGGCGAATTGACCGGGGCAGCTAGCTCGATTGGCATGGGACTGGCCGCGCTTCTGGTGACCGTGGTGGTGGCAGGGGTCAGCCGGGGCTAGAAGCCCGAAGACTGGCTGGCGAAGAAGACTTCAAAGTTGTCAAGAACCGTGGGGGCAGCGTTTGCAACAGCATTGGCGAAGGTCACCTTATCGCCTGCCCCCACCTCGCCTTGCTGAATGACGCGGGCGTACATGCCGGGTCTGCGCGCTTCGCGGAAACGCCGCACGAAGCCAGGATCGCCCATACGCTCGGCCAGGGTTACGCAGGGGATGCGGGCGAAAGTGATTTCCAGCAGCGCGCCGCCCACCGCAAACTGCTGCCCCAGCCGCACGGACGCCGATTCCAGGTCCGAAAACAGCAGATTTTCCCCAAACGTTCCCGGCTCCAGCTCCCTTCCCAGTTCCGCTGACCAGAATTCATAATCCGGTTGGGTGTAGATGTACACGGCCTGATCAGGTCCACCATGGTTTTCGGTGTCCAGGATGTGATCGCCGCTCAGGCCCAGTCGCCCGATCAACACGGCACCCTCCACGGGCTGCTTGTGGATGCCTGTCCAGCCGGATTTGCTGCGAATGGCACGCGGGATGCCGACGCAGACGCTCAGGAGTTGCATGAACAGAAGTATGGCAGCGCCCGAACGTCATCCGTCCGGGCGCTGCCTCAAATCAGGGTCTAGCGAACGGCATCACCGGGCCTTCGGTGGGACGCCAGTTCAGCAGGGGCGGCAGCAAGATGCTCGCTGACGCCGAAGCGGGCGAGGACCCAGCGGTCCAGGCCCCACCAGCCAGCCACGCGCCAGCCCAGCACCAGCCACGTCGCCAGGATGAACAACAATGGATTGGTGCTGACCGTGCCAGCCAGCAGGTAACTGGCATTCATCACCCCGCCAAAGAACGCCGCGATGCCCGTGAACAGCCCCACGATCAGGGCCACACCAACGAAAACCTCGCCGTAGGCCACCAGATAAGAGAAGGCGGCGGCATTGGGCAGCGCCACATGTTGCAGGAACCAGGCGTACCAGCCCTGCACATCCGGGTGGTCACCGCCCGTCTTGGCCAGCGCGCCAGTCAGAAAGCCGCTGACGGCAGCTCCGGCTTTCTCGCCCACCCAGACTCCAGCGGGGTTGGTGATCTTTTCCCAGCCTGCGCTGAGCCACTCGTAGCCCACGTAGACGCGCAGGATCAGCCACAGTGGGGCCAGACGCGGATCGCCGAACAGCAGGCGGGAGATGGCGGGTTCTCTGAGGGTGGCGGGCGTGGGTGAAGTGGGGAGGGTGGTCATGGGCAAGTCTCCTGGGCGCGGCGGCGGGAGAGGTTATCGGGCTGTGGCCTCCGCTGCACCCCTCAAGTTCTACCTGCCGTATTACGGCGGCATTACGGGAGCCGAAAACTTGCGTGCGCCTTGACTCCCCGCGCCCCAGCCCCGATGCTGAGAGGCCCTATGGCCCGCACCGTCAACCCCATTCAGGACCGCACCCGGCGCGCTGGTCTGGAAAAGGCGGCCTATCTGGCGCTGTACGAGCGCGGCTACGCAGGGGTCACGCTGGCCAACATCGCCGAACACGCCGGGGTCAGCCGGGGCACGCTGGTGTATCACTTCGGCAGCCGGGCGGGGCTGCTCTCGGCGGTGATGCGGCGATTTACCCGCACCATCACGGTGGCGACGCGCCGGGCGCTGAGGCAGGCCGAGACACCAGACGCCAAGCTGCAAGCCTTCGTCGAAAACCAGTTTTACGGGGTCCAGAACACCCGGCGCTTCTACACGGTTTCACTGGACTTTCTGGCAGCAGCAACGCGTGACCCGGAGTTGATGGCCGTACAGCGCGACTTCCTGGGTCAGACGCTGGAGCTGGACCTGGAACTGGCGCGGCTGGCCGGTGAGAACGGCGCGGGGGCACGGGCGCGGCAACTCCGCGCGCTGGTGGAGGGTCTGAGCGTGCGCTTCCTGGCCGATCCCGAACCGGATCTGGCGGCCTACCGCGCCGACTGTCTGGGCGGACTGCGGGCGATTCTGGGCTGGGATTAGGCGTTCTGGCCGATGCTTTGCGGGGTGTCAGGGCGCAGGATGACCACATGACCAAACCATTACCCAACTACCGTTCCCGTGCCGCGCGGGCACTGGTGCTGCTGCACGACGAGAAGATGCGCGAGTTTCTGGATATCTGGCAGCGGGCGAAGGCGGCACAGGTAAAGCTGCCCGCCACGCCAGACGCGCACTACCAATCGCTGGAGCATTTGCTGTGGCATGTGCTGAACTCGTCAGCTACCTACATGGTCCGCATGTGCGCGCATCTGAATGTGCCAGACCCGCAGCCACAACCCATGCCCGAGATCGAAAATGTGGAGGCGCAGGCTGGAGCCTATCTGGACCGTCTTCTGGGCTGGTGGCACGTACCGCTGGCCGGGATTTCAGATGCCGACATGGAACCCGAAACGTACACGCCGGGAATGCACTACTGGATCGACGCCATGCTGGAACATGCGGTGATGCATCCGGTACGCCACAGCTTTCAACTGCGGGAACTGCTGGAAGCCCAGAGCCAGACAGGCTCAGGCACGCGCTAAAGCCAGCCCCTCCAGCGCCGCGGCGATCTGCCGCGCCCCTTCCAGCAGGCGGGGTCCGGGGCGGCCCAGCCCACTTTCAGGCACGGCAATTACGGGAATCCCCAGACCACGCGCTTCGATGACCTCGGGCCGCAGTTTTTTAGCGCCACACCACGAACACACGATCAGGTCCGCCTGTGCGCCCCGCACCTCGGCCAGGGTGAGCGGCGTGCTGCGTCCGGGACGCGTCTCCAGGGCATTCACCGCGCCCATTCCAGCCAGCAGTTCCGTGACCCAGGATTCGCGCGTGGCGGCGATGATCGGGCGGGGCCACCATTCCACCAGCACGCGCGGCGGGCGCGCATACACGGCGCGCAGGCTGGACAGGTCCGCCTCTAGCTGGGCAGCCACCTCCCGCCCCTTTTGCTCCAGCCCAATGGCCTTGCCGATCAGGCGAATATCATCCAGCGTGTCGGCCACCGTCACCGGATCGAGGATCAGGGTGGGCAGACCGCGCTCGTGCAGACCGTCCACCACACGTTCCATGCCCGGCACGCTGAGGCTGGCGAGGACCAGATCAGGTTTTGCCCCGGCCACCGCGTCCAGATCGATGTTCAGATCGGGGCCGACACGGCAGGCAGCCTCCAGACCCGGCGCGTCGCTGTGCGAGTCGGCGGCCACCACCCACGACGCGGCCCCCAGTGCGGCAAGAATGTCCGAATTGCTGGATACCAGCGAGGCCAGCCGCAGTGGAGGAGAGGCAGGGAAATCCATGCTGGACAGTCTAGCGGCGCATGACCGCACCGGGAGACGATCATGCCCCATTCATATTGTGTGGTCAGCCCACTTTGCCCCGTCCAGCGCGGTCAAAAGCCCCCTGACCGTGTGGTAACCTCTGGGCCATGAAGAACACGTTCGCCGTCACCATGACGCTGCTGCTGGCCCTGACGCTGGCCGGAGGGGTTACCGGATACCGCATCGCCACCACTCCACACGAGGAAAAGAAGGCGGAATCTGCCATCGTACCGTCTGAAGCCGCTCCCAGCGCCAACGTGGCGGCCACGGGTGCAGCAGGCGCTCCCGAAGCACTGGGCAACGTGAAACAGGATCAGGCGGGCGGCACCGCCAGCGGCCCTAACGGCGCGGTGGCCCTGCCCGGCGGAGCCATGAGCGGCGAGGGTGCGCCCAGTGGTGACGGAACCACGGCAATGGCCGGAACACCTACCTCCCCCGACACGGCCAGCAACGAGCAGGCGGCCACGGGCGCGCCCCCTGCCGCAACGGCCACCGCCGCCGAGACCCAGGGCGACGCCTCTGCGGGCAAGGAACTGTACGCGGGCAACTGCGCAGGCTGCCACGGTGCGGACGGCGGCGGCGGCATCGGCGCGAACCTGAAACTGCCCAATGGTCCCAAGTCGTGGACCGAGACCCAGTTCCATACCGTACTGCGCGAGGGCAAACTGCCCGAGGGCCGTGAACTGAACGCCATCATGCCGCGCTTCGCCGAGACCCAGGTGACCGACTCGGATATCGCCAACATCTTCGCCTACGTCAAGACCTTCTGAGCCTTCAAGGCTGACGCTCTGGCCTGCCCACGTGGCAGGCTTTTTGATCTTGGTGGGCAACGAGATCAAAAGATCCTCAACACGTGAACGGCCTCACCGGGAACCAACTCACGCCGGGGAGCGTAGTTTACGGATATGGCTCCCCTCAACATCCCGTTTCTGAACAAGGATTCCAAGCTGCCCGGCGGCATGACCCACCCCACCTGGATCGTGCTGGACGTGACCGGCCCCTACCCGGAACTCAATCCCAGCAACCCGATTGCCGCGCTGCTCAGCCGCACCGAGACGCTGGAGGCGCTGGAAGCCCGGCTGCAAAAGCTGAGTGACGCCGAGTGGCTGCATGGCGTGCTGGTGCGGATCAGCGAATTCACGGCCTCTCCCGCTGCCGCACACGCCATCCGGGGCATGCTGGGACGACTGGCGCAGAACAAACGCGTGGTGGCTTTCCTGCCTCAACTGACCATGACAGCGCTGATCGCCGCCAGCGGAGCGAACGAAATCGCTGCCCCAGAATCGGCAGACGTGCTGCTAGGCGGTTTTGGCCTGGAGCAGACCTACCTGGGCGAATTCCTCAAGAAGCACGGCATCGAGTTCGAGAACCTGCGAATCCGCGAGTACAAGGCCGCCCTGACCCGCTTCTCGCAGGACCACATGGACGATGCCAACCGCGAGCAGCTCACGGCCTACATCAACGGGCTGGAAGCCGCCTGGGCCGATGATCTGGCGCAGGCGCGCGGTGTGGACCGTGAGGTGGCGCAGACGTGGCTGGCCGGGGACCTGACCAGCGCGCAGGGAGCGTTGGAAGCGGGCCTGATCACCAAAGTCGCCTACGAGGACGAACTCGTCGGCCCCGGCACCCGCCCACTGGCCGCCGTGATCGATCTGCTGATGCCGCGTAAATTCGGCAGCCCGAAAGCGGGCAAGGTGGCGATTGTGCCCGTCATCGGCACCATCGTCACCGGCAAGAGCCGCAACAATGCGCTGCCCCTGCCGCTGCTGGGCGGCCCGATGGCCGGGTCAGACACGGTGGTGGCGGCCCTCAAGCGCGCCAAGGAGGACAAGGACACCCGCGCCATCGTGCTGTACGTCAACAGCGGCGGCGGCAGCGCGCTGGCCTCGGACCTGATGTGGCGGGAGGTTTCCACCTCTAAAAAGCCCGTGGTGGTGGTCATGGGCGAATACGCGGCCAGCGGCGGGTATTACGTCGCCACGCACGCCAAGCACATTGTCGCCTCGCCCTACACCCTGACCGGCAGCATCGGTGTGGTCAGCGGCAAGCCAATCTTGCAGGAATTCAACAGCCGCCAGGGCCTGAATCCCGAACGGGTGGGCCGGGACCGCGCGCTGATGTATAGCTCCAGCCGTCCCTACAGCGACGACGAACGCCAGCACGTCGAGCGCGGCATTCTGGAAGTCTATGACCGCTTCACCTCGCGCGTGGCCGAGGGCCGCAAGCTGAGCAAGGAACAGGTCAACGAGATCGGGCGCGGGCGCATCTGGAGTGGCAGGGACGGTCTGGAACGCGGTCTGGTAGACGAGCTGGGCGACCTGCGAACCGGTATCGAGCGCGCCTGTGAGTTCGCCGGGCTGCCCTATGACGCCCCCGTCTACACCGCCACCCCCAAGAACGCTGGACCCCTCCCCGAATTCGTGCAGGAGGCGGGCCGTGCCGCCCAGGTCAACGTGTGGCCCTTTGGCCGTGAGCGCGTGCTGACGTGGTTTGATCAGGAAGTGAAGGTGCGCTGAGAAGAAGCACCTTGACCCAACGAAACGCCCCTCTTCCACAGTCGGAGAGGGGTGTTTCGTCGTCTCCAATTGAGGAGATTCAGCTTTTCAGTACCACCTGAATCTCCTTGTAGATGGCGCGGCTTTCTTCCACGTTCTCGCCGTAGCCGCGCATCATGAAGCGGGTGGCCTCCTTGCCCCGGCCCAGGGCGCGGAGTTGCTCCAGCAGATCGTTGATGTGATCGCGCGCCTTTTCCATCTGCGGATCGCGGGGCGGTTCGGGGGGCAACGCGGCGGCAGCGGGCGCGGTGGGCAGCGGCGTCACCTCGTCCAGATCACTGGTGTTGGGGCCGTCCTCGGCATCGTATTCCACCCAGGGGATTTCCCCGGCGGGGGCCACACCAAAGGTGCGGGCAGCGTCGGCCAGGGCGGCCCATTTGGCATCGTCGAGGGTGTGGCCTCCTGACAGGCCCTCGCGGGTTACGCCCAGCAGGGTCAGGCGGGCGCGGACCACCGGGGGCTGCACGCTGTCGCAGGCCCAGGTCAGGCTCCAGTGCGGATCGGCGGTTTCCAGGTGCAGGGCCATCTGGTCCAGGTCCGGGGCAGGAATCACGCGCGCCTGATCCCCCCGCACTTCCAGGGTGGCCCAGGCGCTCATGCTGGCGCGAAGGGCCTCGCGCACACGGTCAAATTCAGGCATGTCTGGAAGTCTAAGGGTCTGAGGGTCTGAAAGTCTAAGGGCGAGGTTTTGCTTTCGTTTCCCTAGTTTCCAGGCGTCAGCGTCAGCGTGCTGACCTTGCCCCAGTCCTTCGCGTCGGTACTCATGGGCAGGTATTCCCCGGCGATCCACATGGGCTGCTGATCGCTGACATGCGCGCCCAGCGGGTTGCCGCCCTGCCCCAGACTGCCGACGAAGACGCTCTTGTTGAGATCACTCAGATCGACGATCTGGCGGTAGCTGGGGCCGTGCGTCTGGTTAAAAGTGCCCTGTTCGGGGCGGGCGACGTTCACGGTATTGGTGCCGCCGTTGGTGGGGGCGCGGTGGTTGAACAGCCACGCCAGCGCCTTGACGTTGCCGAACGCGCGGTGGTTGCTGGCGACGTGGTGCAGCTTGCCATAGGTCCAGGCCGACGGATCGTTTCCCACACGCACGCTCAGGCCATTCACCGCCGTTTTGAGGCTGGCGCTCAACTCAGCGGCACAGTTCTGAACTTTCGCGGCCTCGTCGCGGCACAGCTCGCCGTCGCCCTGAAGCTGCTTCAGCACACTCAGGCTGTTGAGTGTGGTGGTATTGCCCAGCTCATCCTGGGCCATTTTCTGCAACTCCATCAGCCACGCCTCGAAGATACTGGGGGCCACCCCATCCATACGCTCGTTGCCGTCCCAGCCGCGCAGCAGCTCCAGCGCCTTTCGGCTGAGGTCCCCGTCGGGCTGGGTGGTGAGCAGGGCGTCCTTCATGTCCTGCCACACCAGACTGGTGGTATCGAGCTGCACGGCTTTCACGTCCTGCACGGTCAGACCCTCGGGTTTGGCGGTCAACAGTTCGGTGATGCGGGCGGCGCGGTACGGCTCGGCCCAGTTGCGGATATTGCCCAGGTTGTAGGCGTAGCTGTCCGGCACGACTTTGTTGTTGGCCGTGACCACCAGACCATCGGCGGGATTGTAGGTATGGGGCAGGCCCTCGAAGGGGATGTACCCCGTCCATTCGCGGCTGCCGTCGCCACTGACAGGGAGACTGCCGTCCCAGCCGTCGCGAATCGGCACCCTGCCCGGCGCGTAATAGCCCGTGTTGCCGTCCACGTCGGCGTAGACAAAATTCTGGCTGGGGGCCACATAGGTGGTCAGGGCCGCCTTGAAATCGTCCCAGTTCTTCGCGTAGTTCAGGCCCATGAAGGCGTCCATCGTGGTGTCGCCGGGTTGCAACGCGGTCCACTTGAGCGCCACGCGCGGCCCCACGTCCGCCGCGCCCGCGTCGCTGACCACAGGGCCGTGCTTACTGGTGCGGACGGTCAGGGTCACGTCGTCGCCGCCCTTGACCTTGATGACTTCCTGGCGCTGGGTGAACGAGGCGTCGGCGGGTTCGATGTACAGGTCCTGCACATCGGGGTTGGTGTTCGTCACGCCCCAGGCCACCCGCTCGTTGCGCCCGATCACGATGGCGGGCAGGCCAGGGATACTGGCCCCGATGGCCTTCAGAGTCGGCCCCTGGATGTCGGCCAGATACCACAGCATCGGACTGGTCAGGGCCAGGTGCGGATCGTCAGCCAGGATCGGCTTGCCGCTGGCGGTGCGGCTGCCGCCGATCACCCAGTCGTTGCTGCCCTTTCCGGGAACGGCTTGCAGGCCAAGCTCGCGGGCGGCGTTCAGGTGGGCTTGCAGGGCGTTCAGAGCCGATCTGGAAAGGGTGGCCGTGTCCAGTGCAGCCCCCGGCTTGACGCCCGTTTTCGCCAGCTCATCGCCGCTGAGGATGGTGGGGCCGTCCGCCGGATACGGGGCCGTGACCTCGTCCAGACCCTGCTGGCCCAGGCGCTGCATGACGCGGGTGTTCAGTACCTCGTCGTCCATGTTCCCGCCCAGATCGTAGGCCATCAGCTTGCTCCAGGACACGCTGTCCACCTCTTTCCACGGTTCAGGCGTGTAGCCCAGGATGCGGAATTCGGGGGCCATCTTGCCCTGCTGCATGGCCGCGTTCACGCCTGCCGTGTAGGCCTTCACCAGACTGCGCGAGCGCTCGGAGAGGGCGGGCAAGATCGACTCGGCAGCCCCCTGAAAGCCCCAGGTCCGCAGGAATTTATCTTGGGCCAGCGCGGGTTCGCCCAGCACTTCAGACAGTCGGCCCGCCACCACACGGCGCTGGAAGTCCATCTGCCACGCACGGTCCTGCCAGTGGACATAGCCCAGCGCGTACACGGCATCCTCGTCGGACTGTGCGCGGATGTGCGGCACGCCCCACTGGTCACGGCTCACCGTGGCAGGACCACTCAGACCGCTCAACGTCACTTCCCCACTCGTCTGAGGCGTGGATGTCGCCTTGACCCACACCACCACGCCCAGCACCACCGCCAGCACGATCAGCACCAGCCACAGCACCCCCCGTCCTATTCCCGCCACCGCATGTCCAACCGATCCACGTCGCGCCATTGGTCCTCCCTTCTAGATTGAATGTTTGGATTGAGTGCAATTTGATGACGTGCAGCATAACGGCTGGCGGGACAGGAGGGGTGAATCGGTGTCCTGAGCAGGTTCTGGCCGCCCATCTGATACGGACTCCGATTGAATCGTTTGCAAAACGATGAAGAGCCGAGCGGCTGCGAAAAGGAGAAGAACGGGTTCCGGGCGTGGAGTTGGCCAACTGGCGCTTTCCCAGTTTGTTGACGAAACAGACGGAATCCGTATGAAGCCAGCAGCCAGGAGAGTTTTCGCTCCCTAGCCCAGCTCGCCCGCCATCGCAGCACGGTACAGCTTGGCGGGCCGCCCGGACTGGCCGTAGACGTGGTCCAAACTGGCCTCCCCCACCCGCACCAGATGTTCCAGATAGCGCCACGCAGTCACGCGGCTCAGGCCGACGCGCTCGCCCAGATCCTCGGCACTGACGCTGGCCCCAGCCTCCCGCAGCGCGGCAGACACCCGTTCCAGCGTATGTGGATCGATGCCGCGCGGCAGGCTCTCGCTGGCGCTAGGTGTCACGCCCAGTAGGCGGTCCAATTCTGTCTGATCCAGACGCGGACCGCCTTCGGCTGCTGGGCGGCGAGAACGGTGACGGGCCACCAGTTCGGCCAGCCGCGCCCCGGTGAACGGCTTGATCAGGTAATCGAAAGCCCCATGCGCCAGCGCCAGCCGCACGCTGGATTCGTCGTCGGCGGCGGTGATCAGGGCCACATCGGTCAGGATGCCCGCCGCACGCCAGTGGTACAGCAGGCCCAGACCGCTGCCATCGGGCAGATGCACATCCAGCAGGATCAGGTCCGGCGCGAGGGCGCGGGCCAGCGCGTCGCCCTGGGTGCAACTGGCGGCGCTGCCCACCACATGCACGCCAGGATCACGCTCCAGTAGATCGCGGTTGACGCGGGCCACGCGTTGATCGTCCTCGACGAGCAGCACGCGTACGGGCAGTGCAGGACTCATCCGCCCACCTGTTCAACCTGCGCGGGAGGGGTGGACAGCGCGGGCAACGGTGAGGGCAGACTGACCTCGAAAACGGTCATGGAACCGCGCCGACGGTGGCGAATCTGCCCGCCCAGCGCACCCACGCGGGCCAGCACCCCGGCCAGTCCATACCCCCGGCCCTCGCCCTTGCTGCTCACGCCACGCACGAAGACCTGCCCACCCAGACTGTCGGGCACGCCGGGGCCAGAGTCCTCCACCTCGATCTGCACGCCCTCGGGGTCTTCACCGATGGAGACGGTCACGCAGCCCGGCTGCCCCGCCAGCGCCTCGAAGGCGTTCTCGGTCAGGTTGCCCACCGCCGTGACCAGGGTATCGGCGTGCCGCTCCCAGACGGGCGAGAGACTGCTGCCCCCGGCCACCGCGAAGTCGATGCCCAGCTCCTGCGCCCGCTCGCGCTTGCCCGCCAGCAGGGCCACCAGACGCGGCACCTGCACGTCACGCAACAACTGCCGGAACTGGGCGTCCGCCTGAATCTCGGCGTTCAGCACGCGCAGGGCTTCTTCCGGGCGCTCCAGTTGCAGCAGGCCGGAAATGACGTGCAGGCGGTTCTGGTACTCGTGGGTCTGGGCGCGCAGCACGTCCACGAAACCGCGCGCGTGCGTGAGTTCCTCGGCCAGGGCCAAGGCCTGTGCTCGATCCCGGAAGCCGCAGACGAAGCCTCCACCCTCTAACGGCTCGATGTTCGCCAGCAGCGGGTCGCCGTTCAGGGTCAGTTCCAGATTCTGCTGCCGGGCCGCCACGCCGCCGCGCGTGAGCTGGGCCAGTTCGGGCCAGACTTCCGACAATAGATACGGCGTGGCCTGTTCGCCCAGCAGTTCGGCGGCCCGGTCACTGACTAGCGTGACCTTCCCGGACGCGTCCACTGCGATCACCCCTTCACGCAGGGCGGCCAGCACCGCGCGTTGCTGGCGGGCCAGGGTGGCGATTTCCTCGGGCTCCAGATTCAGAATTTCGGCGCGCAGGCGGCGGGCGGCCCACACTGCGCCCAGTGTGCCCAGCCCCAGCGCCAGCACGAACCACGGCAACAATCCAGTCAACGCCTCGCCCACCAGGGACCACACCTGCGGCATCAGGTAGCCGGTACTGACCACGCCCACCACCTCACCGTCCTCCCAGATCGGCACCTTGCCGCGCACGCTGACCCCCAGACTGCCGCGCGCCACGCTCACGATCTCGCGGCCCGCAAAGGGTTCAATGTTGTCGCCGCCCTCCATCGGCTGACCCAGCCGTTCGGGCACCGGGTGCGCCAGCCGGATGCCCATGCGGTCCCCCACCACGATGAAATCGGCCTCTGCCGCGCCACGCAGCGAATTGACCCGCGCATTGAGTGCCGGATTGGGCTGGCCCGACGCCGCGCCGCCCACCACTTCCGGCAGACGGGCCACCAGACGGCTGGTGGTCAGCGCCCGCTCGCCCAGGCGTTCGCGGGCCTCGCCGTACAGTTGCCAGCTCTGCACACCCACCAACAGCGCGGTCATCGCGCACAGCACCGCCAGATGCCACCGCACCAGACGGCCTTGCAGCCCTCCTCTGGGAAAGTTGGGACGGGAATGAAGGATGACAGTCATCAGGATAAAACCATCTTAGAACTTCCGCCTCTCGCCTACCGTGCCGAGCGGCGTGGTGACCCCGGCTGCGAGAGTCCCGTCCCGTGTTCGGCAGACCGCGCCGACTTGCGTGCATTGTGTTCACGGCTGTGCATTGCGCTCATCAAAAACTGCGTGCCAGACGGCCCTTCCCCCTTGCTAAGTTTTCGGTGAGAGGCTAGGCTTCATGTTACGCACAATCTATATCCGCGCCTCACCGCGCCTTTCCACGGAGGTTCCACCATGAAGAACAAGAAGATTGTCCTGACCCTTGCCGCGCTGCTGCTGGCCGCGCCCGCCACCCTGGCCCAGAACATCAACAACCTGCGGATCATGGCCCCGGCCAGCCCCGGCGGCGGCTGGGACCAGACCAGCCGCGCCATCCAGACCGTGTTGCAGGAGCAGAGCATCGCCAAGCCCGTACAGGTCTTCAACGTACCCGGCGCGGGCGGCACCATCGGTCTGGCGCAGCTTTCCAACGCCAAGGGTGACGGCAGCCTGATGATGACCATGGGCCTGGTGATGGTGGGCGCGATCCAGACCAACGGTTCCAAGGTGGACCTGAGCCGCGTGACCCCGCTGGCCCGCCTGACCGGCGAGTACGAGGTCATCGTGGTCCCCGCCGCCAGCCCCTACAAGAATATGGCCGATCTGGTGGCCGCCTGGAAAGCCGATCCCGGCAAGACGGCGTTTGCGGGCGGCAGTGCGGGCGGCACCGACCACATGCTGGTGGGGCTGGTGGCCAAGGCCGCCGGCATCGATCCCAGGAAGATCAACTACGTGCCCTTCAGCGGCGGCGGCGAAACGCTGGCGGCCCTGCTGGGCAACCAGGTGGCGGCGGGCGTGGCTGGCTACGGCGAGTTCGAGGCCCAGATCAAGGCGGGCAAACTGCGTGCCATCGGCATCAGCTCGGCCAAGCCGCAGCCCGGAATCGACGTCCCCACCATCAAGTCGCAGGGCCTGAACGTGGAACTCGCCAACTGGCGCGGCATCGTGGCCGCCCCCGGCATCAGCGCCAGCGACAAGGCCGCGCTGGTGTCTGCTCTGGACAAGATGCACGCCAGCAAACAGTGGAAGGACACCCTGAAGACCCGCAACTGGACTGACCTGTACCTGAGCGGCAGCAAGTTCGACGTGTATCTGAAGCTCGAAGCCGCCCGCACCAAGGAAGTGCTGCAAAGCATCGGCCTGGTCAAGTAAACAGGGCAAGTAAACCGCTGAACAAGGGTGAGGCTGAGGGGAGATCGAACGCCCTCTGCCTCACCCCTTTTGGGGCCGGGACACGACTTATTTTTGCTCTCAGCCTGCCCGGTGGCCCCCTCACTCCTTACTTCGCAAGGCCCTCTCCCACGGGGGGAGAGGAAAAAGCCCTCAAACCCTTAGACCGCTCCACAGGAGACCCCATGACCCAACCCCCGCCCACCTCCCCCGCACGGCCCAGCATCAGCATTCCCGATTTGCTGGTGGCGCTGGCGATCACCGCGCTGGGCATCGCGCTGTTTATCGGCAGCAACGAGATTCCCTACGGCATCAATGCGGTGGTGGGGCCGCGCGTGTTTCCCCTGATCGTCAGCGTGGGTCTGACGGCGCTGGGGGCGTTCATGATCGTCAGCGTGCTGCGGGGTGACCGCGCCGAACCCGCCGCCGAGGAAGACACCGATATGGAAGCCCCGGTCAATCTGGCGGCCCCCGGCATCATTCTGGGCGGCTTTCTGCTGGGCGCGGCGGTGCTGACCTCGGCGGGCTTCGTCATCGGCACGGCCATCATGTATTTCAGCGTGGCCTGGGCCTTCGGTGAGCGCCGAATCGGGCTGATGGCCTTCGTGGCGCTGGCGGTGGCCCTGGTCACGTATCTGGCCTTCACGCGCGGCCTGGACCTGAGCCTGCCCGCTGGCGTGCTGAAGGGGATTCTGTAATGGACTCCCTGACTTCCCTGCTGGCGGGCTTTGAAACCGCCCTAACCCCGCTGAACCTGCTGTGGGCGCTGGTGGGCGTCACGCTGGGCACGCTGGTGGGCGTGCTGCCCGGTATTGGCCCAGCGCTGACGGTGGCGCTGCTCCTGCCAGTGACGGCCAAGCTGCCGCCCGTCAGCGCCTTCATCATGTTTGCAGGCATCTACTACGGCGGGATGTTCGGGGGGTCCACGACTTCGATTCTGCTCAATACGCCCGGCGAATCGGCCAGCATCATCACCGCGCTGGAGGGCAACAAGATGGCGAAGAAGGGCCGGGCCGCCGCCGCCCTGGCCACCGCCGCCATCGGCTCGTTTATCGCGGGCACGATTGGCACGCTGCTGCTGACCTTCGCCGCGCCTGCCATTGCCGACATCGCCGTGCAGATCACGCCCAGCGCCAAGTTTGCGCTGATCATGGTGGCGTTCGTGACCATCAGCGCCACCTTTGGCGGCAGCCCCTTGCGCGGCCTGCTGAGTCTGGCGCTGGGGCTGGCTGTCGGACTGGTAGGCACCGATTTGCAGAGCGGACAGGCGCGCTTCACGCTGGGCCGCCCGGAACTGCTGGACGGCATCGACTTCATTACGGTGGTGATCGGGCTGTTCGCCATCGGGGAAACGCTGTACGTTGCCAGCCGCTTACGCAAGGGCAAATCCAACGTGATCAAGCTGGAGGGCGGCGCAACCATGAGCAAGGAGGACTGGCGCAGAAGCTGGGGGCCGTGGCTGCGTGGCACGGCGCTGGGCTTTCCCTTCGGCGCGATTCCGGCGGGGGGCGCGGAGATTCCCACCTTCCTGAGCTACACGCTGGAAAAACGCCTGTCCAAGCACCCGGAGGAATTCGGCAATGGCGCTATCGAGGGTGTGGCCGGGCCGGAAGCTGCCAACAATGCCAGCGCGGCGGGCGTGCTGGTGCCGCTGCTGACGCTGGGGCTGCCCACCAGCGCTACCGCCGCCATCTTGCTGGCCGCCTTCCAGCAGTACGGCCTCCAGCCGGGGCCGCTGCTGTTTCTGACCAACGGCGATCTGGTCTGGGGACTCATCGCCAGCCTGTACATCGGCAACGTGATGCTGCTGGCACTGAACCTGCCGCTGGCCCCAGTCTGGGCCAAGCTGCTGCTGATTCCGCGCCCGTTCCTGTACGCCGGGATTCTGGTCTTCAGCACCGTGGGCGTGTATTCCCTGAACAACAGCGTCTTTGACCTGGGGCTGCTGGCGTTGTTCGGCGTTATTGGCTACGGCATGCGCCGCTTCGATTTCCCAGTCACACCCGCGATCATCGGCGTGGTGCTGGGGCCAACCGCCGAGGCGCAGTTCCGCACCGCTTTGCAGCAGAGCAACGGCGACTTCTCCATTTTCGTGACCCAGCCCTTCACCGCCTTCCTGATGCTGTGCGCGCTGGCCGCGCTGGTGGTGCCGCAGATTCTGAAGTTCCGGGCACGCCGGGCCTCCTGAGCCACACCTCCCCCTTCACGCGGCCCTCTTCCCAGCGGAGAGGGCTTTTTTCTGTCTTGCCATCCAAAGCCCATCCTGGTAAATGAACGGAGCGGGCAGGCGTCCTCCTGAGCAGGATTCGCTTCATCCAGGTGCGCTCTCGCAGCGACAGACTGTTCTGCCCAGCACCGCGAGAGCGTATGGCCCGGCAGAGCATCGAGCCGTCAGGTCAGCCCCTCAGTCTGATGGAGGATTGTCAT
The DNA here is from genome assembly GCF_009017495.1 of Deinococcus sp. AJ005. Taxonomy (NCBI): domain Bacteria; kingdom Thermotogati; phylum Deinococcota; class Deinococci; order Deinococcales; family Deinococcaceae; genus Deinococcus; species Deinococcus sp. AJ005. The sequence continues at coordinate 1,768,024 of NZ_CP044990.1, forward strand.
TCAGGGGCGGGACGGGGGGATCGCTGGGGGAGATTTCCGGCAACGGCTCAGGTTGGGCAGGAACTTCGGACCCACCTTCGGGCGGCACGTCGGGCAGGGCTTGAGGTAGGGCTTCAGGCGGGGCCACTTCGTTCCCATCCGTCACGGGGGTAGAGGGGATGTCCTGAACCTCCGGCGTAAGGGGAAGGTCCTGTGTCGGCTCGGGCGCAGGAGGCACGGACTCAGGTTGCGTCACGGTCTGAGAGGCGGGCTGAACCGTTTCCGGGGCCGTGGCCGGACGGCGGCGAAAAAAGCTGCTGCCGCTGTTGCCAGTGCCATCGCGGGCGGTGGGTTCGTCATCGGCCTGGGCAGTGCGGAAGGCCATGTCCACCTGCCGGATCACGCGGTAGGTGATTCCGCCCGGTTCCCTGAAACTCTGCGCGGGCTGACCCGCCAGTGCGCCGTCTACCGCCTGCTGCCACACCGGAGTGGGAATCTCGCCGCTGTAGGCCCAGCCCGGCAGCGCACCGCCCTCCTGTTTGCCCACCCACACGGCCCCAGAGACGGTAGGGGTCACACCTGCAAACCACAGGTCCTTGATGTCGTTGGTGGTGCCGGTCTTGCCGCCCACCTGACGCCCACCAATCTGCGCGCGGGTGGCAAGGCCGCCCTGATACTCGGTCAGGTCATTGACCACGCCCCGGATCATGTCCAGCCCCAGCCACGCGGTCTGTGGGTCCCAGACCCGTTTGGGGGTGGGGTTGGGGCGGGTGTACAGCACCTGACCCCGTGCGTCCTCCACGCTGCGGACCAGACTGGGCGCGTAGTACAGACCGCCGTTGGCGAAGGGGGCGTAGGCAGCGGCCATCTGGAGGGGACTGGCCTCCAGCGTGCCGATGCTCAGAGACAGTCCGGCTTCGGGCGGCGGGGTCAGGCCCAGTTGCCTCAGCTTGGCCTCGAAGTTCTGCACGCCCAGTTCCTGCGCGATTCGCACGGTGGGCAGGTTCAGGCTGTGGTCCAGCGCATAACGCATGGTCACGTAGCGCCCGGTCCAACGTCCGTCATAATTCTGCGGCTGGTACGAGGTGCCCACCAGCGGCGAGTCCAACACCGTATCACTCTGCTTCCAGCCGGTTTCCAGTGCCAGCGTGTACAGCAGCGGCTTGATAGAGCTGCCCACCTGCCGCCGCGCCTGAATGGCGTTGTCCCAGTCACTGGGCCGCCCCCCGGTCAGTTTCTGACCCACCAGCGCCAGCACCTCGCCGTTCGCCGGGCTGACCAGTGCGATGCCCAGGGTTGCGCCGTCGGGGAGCTTGGCATCCAGACTGGCCTGTTCTGCCGATTGCTGCGCGGCCACGCTCATGCCAGTCACGATCTTGCCGCCGCCGTACAGCGCCCTCCGCCCGATGATCGGCAGCAATTCCTTCTCGACAGCCTGAAGGTAATACTGGTAGGCGAAGCGGCCTGTGCCCTGTGCGGCCTCCAGCGCGTTCATGTTCTGCTGCAACCGGTCCGTGTTTTCCAGCACCGCACTTCGCAGGGTGCCGTCAGCGTTCCAGCCGATGCGCCAGCCTGCCGGATAGATCGGGGTTTTCCAGGCGGCTTCGGCTTCGGCCTGGGTCACGCGCCCGTCTTCCACCATGCGGCCCAGCAGGTCCTTCATCAGCGGGCGGTAGGCGGCAAAAGCTTTGTAACGGCTGTTGGGCGCGGGAATCAGCGTCGTCAGATACACGCTCTCGGCCAGATTCAGATTGGCCGCAGACTTGCCGAAGTACGCCTGCGCCGCCGTTCCGGCCCCCACGATGTCGTCGCGCCCGCCGTCTCCCCAGTAGATGATGTTGAGGTAGGCGTTAAGAATCCGGTCCTTGTCGTAATTGCGGTCCAGTTGAAAGGCCAGCACCGCTTCCTTGAACTTGCGCTCGGCGGTGCGGGCACTCTGGAGATCGGAGAGCAGCGTGTTCTTGACCACCTGCTGCGTGATGCTCGATCCGCCTTCCAGATCGTTTTGCAGCAGCCCCTTGATCAGCCCGCGCGCGATACCGATGTAATCGACGCCGTGATGCTCGTAAAAGCGTCGGTCCTCGCTGGTCACGGCGGCCTTCTGCAACCACGGACTGATCTGCCCCAGCTTCAGCAGGTTGCGGTTGGTGCCGCCCGAGCCGCCCAGACTGGGCGTCAGGGTGCCGATCAGCGTGTTCTGGCGGTCATACACGCGGGTCTGCCCACTGACCTCCAGCACGTCCAGGTCAGTCACGCTGGGCAGATCGCGGCCCCACATCCACCACAGAACCAGCACGCCCAGCAGCGCCAGCAGCAGCGCAATGGCCACAAAGCGGCTCAGACCGACCAGAAATCTCACTGCGCAAACCTCATCGGCAACACTCTACCGGGGCGGGAAGGAGAACGCCGAAAGGGGCGTTACGGTCTGAGCAGGGGCCAGTCATCGCAAAGCAGTCTGATGCCAGGGCCAGGACTGAGGCGTCCGTCATAAGGGGGAGGCGGGCGCTACCATGACACGCACGCCCATGAGTCATCTTCCCTCCACCACCCCACCCGCCAACCTGTTCAAACCCATCGTCAGGGGAGCTGCGCGGGCCATCGCCGACTTTGCCATGATCGAGGACGGGGACCGCGTGATGGTCTGCCTGAGCGGCGGCAAGGACAGTTACACGCTGCTGGACGTGCTGCTGCACTTTCAGAGGCGTGCGCCCATCCGGTTTGGGCTGGTGGCGGTCAATCTGGATCAGGGGCAGCCGGGCTTCCCGAAACACGTCCTGCCCGAGTATCTGAGCGCTTTGGGCGTGGAGTTCAGCATTCTGGAGCGCGACACCTTCAGCACGGTCATAGAAAAAACCAAACCCGGCCAGACCACCTGTACGCTGTGCAGCCGCCTGCGCCGGGGCCACCTGTACGCACACGCCCGCCGCCTGGGGGCCAGCAAGATTGCGCTGGGCCACCACCGCGAGGACCTGCTGGAAACGCTGTTCATGAACATGTTTTTCGGCACACGCCTGAAAGCGATGGCCCCCCGCCTGTCCAGCGATGATGGGGGGAACGTGGTGATTCGCCCGCTGGCCTACGTGGCCGAGGCCGACATCGTGCGCTACGCCGACGCCCGCGCCTTTCCCATTATCCCGTGTACGCTGTGCGGCTCTCAGCCCAACCTCCAGCGCGTGGTGGTGGGCGAGATGCTGGCCGGGTGGGAACGGGATCATCCGGGCCGCCTGAACAACATCCTGCGCTCGCTGGGCCGCGTGACCCCCAGCCACCTGCTGGACCGCGAGTTATACGACTTCGCCGGGGCTGGGCCGGAAGGCGATACCGCCTCCGATTCGGATGAATTTGCGGAGCGGGAATTTCTGGTGGGGCTGGAAGAGCTGACGGTGGTGGATGGTTGAACGGAATGGGCGACTCCCCGACTCACGGGGCCTGCCTGATGGTTCCCTCCCAACCTTCCCTCTGCGGGGGCGGGAACAACAAACGCCAGCCCAGACACTTCCAGAATATCCAATCAAACGGCATCTGAAGACCGTCGGGCACGCAGCGGACGGGCCGCATTCAGCTTGACGGAGCAGGGCATCAGACCCGGAAGATGCCGCCCTCCCCCACCGACAACGCCCATATTTCATGCCCACTGCAACGCTGGCTCCCCCCTGCGCCTCTGGGAGAGTGAATTGGGGCCACAGGCAAAAACCCCAGCCCATTCAGCCTTCAGCCGCCTCCGGCTCCCGCACCCAGCCGGGCAACTGCACCCAGACCACGAAGTGCATCACTGCGGCCAGCACCAGAAACAAAACCAGCGACAGCCCTTGAGACAGCGTGGCGCAGGCCAGAAGCAGCGGCACACCCGGCGCGGTGGCCGCCTGAATGGCCCCGGTCAGGGCGGCCTGCCGTGCGGGCTGCACGATGTTGTGGGCAGCCTTGCGGGCAAAGTGCAGTGCCCCCAGCGAAAGCAGCAACGCCACTCCTAGCAGCAGCAACAGCGCGGACAGAGGGACCGGGGCCGGACGCGTCAGCAGCAACAACGCCCCCAGTACGACGCCGGGCAGGGCCAGCGCCGCCAGCCCCAGCAGGTAAGCGCGGCGGGCAGCGCGGACCAGACCCTCGCGGCCAGAGCGCACATCGCGCACGAAGGCTTCCAGCATGCGGTTCAGGTGCGGGCGGTCAGGGATTGCAGGCGGGCCGGGGTGCCGCCCACCTCCACCTCCGCACTCTCGGGCAGGTCCTTGCGGAGACGGGCCAGACCCAGGCCGCCCGCGTTCAGGCCCGCCTGCCCCACCACTTTCCCGGCGTGGGTCACGTCTGCGCCCACGTCCCAGCCGTCTCCAGCCAGTTGGGCAAGGTGATAGCGGGTGGTTCCGCGCGCCTCCAGCCGGGCCATGATTTCCTGGCCCACGTAACAGCCCTTGCGGTAGCTGATGGCGGGCAGCGGGCCGCCCACGTCCAGCCCGACTTCCTGCGGCAGCACCCCCAGAAAACCGTCGCGGGCGATGTCGGGAATCCCGGCGCGGATGCGGGCGGCGTCCAGCGTGTCCAGGGAGGCTTCCTCACCGCCCAGAGCAGCCAGAACTTCCGCTTCATGACGCGCCAGAAAATGCAGGTCCACGCCGGGCGTCCCCGTGCGGCTCACGTGCCCAGCCAGCACCACGCCGCCGCCCAGCTCGAAACTCTGCGCGTCGGGGCCGTCCGCGTTCCAGCCGGGCACCCCATCTGCCTCCCAGATATGAACCGTGTGGAGGGTGTCGGACACGTCCTGAACCTCCACCTGATCGAAGATGATGTAGCGCTTCAAGCGGGCGATCAGCGGCGCGGCCTGTCCAGCGTCCAGATGCAGGTACACGTCGTCAGCACGTTTATAGGCCCGCGCAAACTGTTCGATCTGGCCGCGCACGTTCAGGAAAGCGCAGGCCACCAGTCCGGGCGTTGCCGCGCCGCGCAGATCGCCGGTCATCTGCCCCTGCACAAAGTCCACGCGGTCCGCGCCCGTCACGCGCAGGCTGCTGGAAGGAAATAGAGTCCACATGGAATTCAGGGTACGGGAATCGGGGCGCAGGGATTGGGGGAAAGAGGGTTAGATAGGTGCAACGTCCAGAAGCGCGAGTGGCAGGAGAAAGAACGTCTCCCAGAATATGTTTTGAAAGGCAATTCACTTTTGGCGGATAATGTCTGGGAGGCGTTTGCCCTCAACGTCCAAACCTTCCAGGCTTCGGGCCACTCTGCTCATTTACTCAGCACCCATTTGCTCAGTCGCTCGCCACCGCCAGCGTCCGCCCTGTCCGGTGAAGCTGCGCGGCGCGCGTCAGATACCAGCGGCTCAGGTCAGAGGCGGCCTCGCGGATGATGGCCCCGGCCTGCGGCAAGGCGGCGCGGCGGCCCTGAAGGTTGTGGTGGACCACGGCGGTCAGGTCATCCAGATTGAGCAGGTGCGCGCCCGGTACGTCGGCAATATTCGGGTCCAAGATGCGCGGCACGCTGATGTCGATCAGGAACATGGGACGGTCCGCGCGTGTGGCCAGGGCAGCAGCCACCGCCTCACCGTTCAGCACGTAATGCGGCGCGGCGCTGGAGGCGATCACCACGTCGGCCTCCGGCAGCGCTTCGTGCAGGAATTCGGCGGCGCAGACCCGGCCCCCCAGCTTGGCGGCAAGCTGGCGGGCGCGTTCGGCGGTGCGGTTGACCACGATCACGTCCTCGATGCCAGCAGCGCGCAGATGGATCAGGGTCAGCTCTGCGGTTTCGCCCGCACCGATGATCAGGGCGGTGCGGCCCGCAAGCCCGCCCAGCGCCAGTTCCGCCAACTCCACGGCAGCGCTGGACACGCTGACCACACTGTCACTGAGGCCGGTTTCGGTGCGGACCCGCTTTCCGGCGGCCAGCGCGCCCTGGGCAACCTTGTTCAGCAGCGCCCCGCTCAGGCCACGCGCGTTGGCAGCCTGCCAGGCGCGTTTGACCTGACCCTGAATCTGGGTTTCGCCGATGACCAGGCTATCCAGCCCGGCGGCGACGCGGTACAGGTGGGTCACGGCTTCCTCGCCGGAGTAGCTGTAAAGGTGGTCTTCCAAATCATGGCCCCAGGCCCCCTGAAAGGCAGCCAACGGATCACCGGTCAGCCCGGCTAGATACACCTCGGTACGGTTGCAGGTGGCCAGCAGCATGACCTCGCGAGCGTGGCGGGACAGGTGCGAGAGCAGCGCGTCTTCCTCGCCCGCCCGCACGGCGGCGCGCTCGCGGACCTCCACGGGCGCGGTGTGGTGGTTCAGGCCCACCACCACGAAATCCAGCGGACCAGGGGCGGGCAGCGGAGAGCGGGCCACGAAACGCCGCGCGGTGGGGCAGGCCAGCGTCATGCTGGACCTCCCAGCGCGGCCTGAATCTCGGTCTTCAGGCCATGCATGGCGATCTCGCGGCCCGGTCCGTCCAGCATCAGGGCCTGTTCGCGCGCCGCAGTCCAACCGTCGATCTGGGCTTCATGCGGAAGCAGGGCGGCAATCCGGCGGGTCAACGCCTGCGCCAGCATCGGCAATTCGCGCCCGGTGTTCACGGCCACTTGCACCCCCGCGCGCCGGGCCGTGGCCGCGAAGCGCAGATTGCCCGATCCAGCCTCTCCAGCGTGGTTGACCAGTGCGCCGATCTGGCGGGCTTCGGTCACCACGGCGTCATTGATCTCGGGGCAATCCGTCGCCGCCACCACCACACGCGCGCCAGCCAGATCGCCCCCACGGTAACCACGTTGCTCGGACTGAACAGGCAGGTCAAGCAACTCCCCACTGATGTCGGGCGCGATGACGGTCACGTTCAGTCCGGCGTCCAGCAGAGTCCGGCTCCGGCGCAGGGCCACCGCGCCGCCGCCAATGACAACGGCGCGTTCGCCGCTCAGGTTCAGGAAGACGGGCAACAGACTCACGGGGCGCAGCATACCCCCGCACCGGCGGGGCAGGCGTCCCAGACCGAACGGTCAGAAAGGCGGCCAGGACGCAATTCCAGCCCGTCTCAAGCCTGCTTCCCTGATTCTTGCGAGGAAAGCACCATGGGGTCTTGATCATCGGGATGGGCGTCGTCGTAAAGAACCGAATAATGTTCGCCCAGGCCCACCAGAAAATCCATCTCCTCACGGGTGGTGCGTGCGCTCAGCCGGGTCTCGAAGCTGAGCAGCAGGGCCGCGTAAGCCAGCGAGGCCGATCCCGCCACCGCCAGCAGCACCGGCAGCACGCCCGACAGTTCGCCCAGCAGCCCAGCTCCCAGCAATGCAGAGCCGCCGATCAGGATGCTGGTCAGCACCAGCAGGGCCACCGCCACATACAGCGCCGTCATGGCCCGCACCAGCAGCCGGGTTCGCCGGGCCAGACGCGGCAGTTGGCGCACGATCAGCCGCTTTTCCTCGCGGGCGCGGGGTTCCTGCTGGCCCTCCGCCGACACCAGCAGGCGGAAACGAGCGGTCTGTTGCCGCACCCGGTCCGTGGCCCGGCCCACCCGCGTGCTGGTACTCATGATCAGCGTGCCGGCCCCACTGATCAGCACGGCAGGCGTGATCATGGCGCTCAGGACGCTGAGGCTGGTATCGGCCATGCGGGCAGGCTAGCGCCTGGGGCACGGCTCGCCTTCGCCGTTTCTGCACATTTGGGATCAGTAAGAGGCTGACAGCCGTGTCTGACGGCATTTTTACCATACTGGCACATTCGCAAAACTTACACGGACCCTGAACTTTCCCTGCACACACTAGGCGGACACTGATCTCAAGACGGGCAAACAGAAGGCCACCGGGCCACACCCAAGGAGAACCATCATGAAAAAGAACATGCTATCCGCCGCATTCAGCCTGAGCCTGATTCTGGCCCCCGCCGTCCTCACCACCGCTTTCGCCGCCCCCACGACGGTACAGGTCACCGCCAGCGACAGCACCGGCGACCTGAGCTACCCGGCGCTGTACACCGAAAGCTCATGGATGTCGCTGGCCGTGCCGCTGGCCGATCTGGGAGGCAGCATCCCCAGTGACCTGAGCCTGGATGCCGGAACGCTGGCCGCCGGAACCACCATCACCCTGGACGGCGTGACCCAGACCGGCGACACGGCTCTGCTGCACGTCACGGTCAGCCGCGCGGATACCGGCGTCAGCATCGATCAGATGGTCACCATCAACGTGATGTCCGGCGGTCAGACCGTGGCCACCCTGAGCATCCCGGTGATCGGCGCGGCCAGCAGCGACTGAACGGTCAAAAAGGAACACAAAAAAAGAATGGCCCCCGGCTCCTCTCCCTCACGGGCGGGGAGTTTTTTATTGGTGGGCAGGACAGCAAAGCCCGCCGTCCTCAGATCTCCCAAATGCTCAGCGAAATTCACTCCCTGTCGCAGCACAGATGCCCATCAGCACATTTGCCCGCCCGTTCAGTCCAAAGGCAACAACTCGTTCAACAGATCCCCTAGACCTCTCCCGTTCGCGCCCGACGTTTCTGAAAGGCCCCGGTCAGCAACTCCGTGACGTACTCGCGGGTAAAGGGCATCCCGCTGGCCTCGGCGGCGCTGATTTCCTCGTCGCGGTTGTAGGTCAACCGGACATAGCTGGCGCTGTAGCCGGGGCCGGACTCGTCAAATTCCAGGATCAGGTAACACGGCAAAGTGCTGTCCAGCGGATTGCCCACGCTGCCGCAGTTGATCAGCGGGCGGCCCTCCACGTCCAGCAGCAGGGCCTCGTGCATGTCGGCATACACCAGGGCGTCGGCGTACTGGATCAGGCCCAACTGCGGGTTGGGCGCGAACGCCTCGATCTGGTCCGAGAGGCTGCTGTGCGGGTACAGGCGGTGAAACAGGCCCCGGCTGCTGGCATGGACAAAGCGCCACCACGCGCCGCCAAACTGTTCCTCGATGCCGTAGGGCAGCGCCTCCAAGTACGTGAGTTGATCTGGGGTCAGCTTGCTGCGCGGCCACAGGTCCTGCGGGCGGTGGCTGGCCCCGGCGACACGGGCGTCCCAGTTGCCCTGGATCACCCGGCTGGCGTATTCCTGGGTCCAGTCCAGCACCTCGCGGGGGCGCGGGCCTTTGCCCACCACGTCGCCCAGCACCCAGAACTCGGTAATCCCGCGCCGCGCCGCGTCCTGATGCACCGCGAGCGTGGCCGCCAGATTGGCGTGCAGGTCCGCGAGAATGGCGAGGCGTGTCATGCCCGGAAGTCTAGACCACTGCGGCTGACCGCTTTGGCACAGAGCGTAAGGAGGTCTTTAGGTGGCGGGAGTGCGGGATGCCGCCCGCCCTTCTAGCCCAGTTCGTGGTACTGGCTGCGGAAGTACAGCAGCGGATCGTCGTCGGTATAGCGGCTGTACTCCACATAACCCAGGTACAGGGTATGGTCCCCGGCCTCAATCACCTGATGCTTGCGGCAGACCAGTTGCGCCACGCTGCCGCCGATCAGCGGCAGACCCTCGTGGGCAAACCACGGCACGGCTTCCTCGGGGCCGGGGCGTCCGGCGAAGTGGTCACTCAGGTGCTTTTGCGTGCTGCTCAGGACGTTGACACCGAAGTGGGTCACCCTTTCCTGAGACAGCAGGGCGTACATATGGGCGCGGTGGTCCACGCTGACCAGAATCAGCGGCGGCGTCAGGCTGACCGAGACGAAGGCGCTGGCGGTCATGCCCCGGCGGGTTTCGCCGTCGGTGGCGGTGATCACGGTCACGCCGCTGGCAAAGCGTCCCAGCGTCTCGCGGAATTCCAGGGGCGTGACGCCCGCCTGCGCGCCGGAAGTTGAATCGGTGGAGGTCATGGAGTGAGTTTACCCGCACATGCGGGGGAGGAGGCTCAGGGTTTGGATGGAGAAAGAATCGCGGGGGTTACGGGCATGGGCACAGCCGTCACAGGTTTCAGGTCACGCACCGTCAGATCGGGCAGCCGCACGATGCCGCGTTCGGGCACGGTGTCCACCCAGCGCTGGCCGCTGACGCGAACCTCGGTCTTGCCGGGAGGCAGCGCCGCGAAACCGTAGTAGCCGCTGCCGTCGGTCAGCGAGTAGGCCAGCACCTGACCATTTTGCAGGGCCTCCACGACACGGAATCCGGGAACGGGCGTGCCGGTGATGCGGCCCATCAGCCCGCGCGAGGTGGGCGGCTTTTCCTTCCACGGGGCGGGCGAGGCGAGGGCCGCGCCAGGGGCTGTCAGCAGTTTCTGAATGGTGTTCAGGCCCTGCGCGGTGGTTTCCTTCGCGCCGTACACGTCCAGCGTGGGGGTGCGGTAAGAGTAGCCCACCCAGCCCAGGCCCGCGCCCACGCTGCGCCCCGCCTGATCGGCGGTCACGGGCGCGCCGTTCAGGTACATGGCGGTCCCGGCGGCCACGCCCGCGTTCAGGCCGTCGGGCCGCGCCCGCACACTGCCCGCGAAGGCGTTCCAGCCGTCGAACCACTGCCCCTGCTCGCCCACCGCGTCGCGTTTGTAATTCATCAGCACGTTCAGGTCCAGCAGTCCGCTCTGCATCCAGGTGGGCCAGTCCTGAAGCACGTCGCTGTAGGTGCGGGTGCGGCGGAAGGCTGGCATGTCGCCGGGCGCGGGCGGCTGGCTGTAGGTGATGGTGGCCGCCGTAATCCAGGCGTCCGGGCGCAGGGATTTGATCTCCAGCGCGATGCGCCGCACCACATTGGTCACCTGCTGGCGCTTCCAGTCCTGCCACACCGGATCAGTCACGGCAGGCGTGCCCGTGCGGCCTGTCTCGGCGCGGTAACGGGATAGCACCTTGGGATCGTAGCCCCACACATCGCCGTCCGGGTAGCGGATGCGGTCCAGTTGCACGCCGTCTACGCCGTAGTTTTTAACCAGACTTACCACACCCTGAATGGCGTACTCGGCGGCCTCGGGGATGCCCAGGTCCAGCCAGCCGTCGTTGCCCTCCTGCCAGGTGCCGTCGGGGCGGCGGGCCATCCACGACGCCGCGCCGGAGTTCGGCCCATGCGTGCGCGAGATATGCGCGGGGTTGGTGTTGGGCGCAGCCGCGTTGGCGATGCCCGTCACCGCCACCCAGGCGATCACCCGAATGCCGCGCGCGTGGGCCAGCCGCACCGTGAGACCCAGCGGGTCCAGCCCCTTTTCCAGATCGGCGTCTGTCGCCCTGGGCACGCTGGCCTTGAGACACAGGCAGTCGGCGCGGCGAATGGCCTGCACGAACAGCGTATTGACGCCCATGCGCGCGGCGTCGTCCACCATCTGCGTGACCTGCGCCCTCGTCTTCAGGCCCGGCCCGAAGGCGTCCACCCACAGGCCCCGAACGCCACTGCCGACGGGTGGTCTGGGCGGCACGGGTAAAGGAATGATCGGCGCAGGCACCACCGGCTGAGGCAGGGCGGGCATTGGCAGTTGCGGCACAGTTACTGGGGGCACAGGCACTGGGATCAAAACCGGCTCTGGTGCGGGTTGCACAGGTTCGGCGGACGGGGCCGGGATGGGCGTCGGCGGCAGCTCTGGCACGGGAATTGGCACAGGGTCTGACGGGGGGGCGGTGATCGGCACAGCGGGGACAGCGGGAAGATCACTGTCCTGCGCGCCGCCCGGACCACCCAGACCCGTTCCCAGGATGAGCGTGAGGGTCAGCAGCGCCGCGCGGCGGGAAAATGAAGGCGTCATGATGTCGCCTTGCAGGCTAGCGCAGGTGGGCGCGGGGGAGGTGAAGACGGCTCTGTGCCTGCCCCACACCGGAGGAAACGCGCTTTAGCCCGGCCTCGAAATATGTTAATCTCGCTGGCGCACCACCCATCCCCAGGAGGTTTTACATGAAGAAAATTGCACTGATAGCCCTGATCGGCACCCTCGCCCTCGCGTCCTGCGGCAAGAACACGGCCCCCGAAGTGACCGGCACCAGCAAGACCATCGCTTTCAAGGCCATGCTGCCCAACGACGCGGCCTACAAGGGATCGGCAGGCACCGCCAAGTACATCGATCTAAGCAGCGGCGACCGCGCCACCACCCTGACGGCCACCGGCCTGAAGGCCAACACCAAGTACCTGGCCCACTACCACACGATGGGCGCTGCCAGCACGACCGACGCCTGCGCGTCGAGCGGCGACGTTCTCAACGGCATGATCGGTGACGCCATGACGAGCGACGCCAACGGCGCCCTGACCCTCAAGGGCCTCCAGAACATCGCGGCCCTGAATGGTGCGGCGTACATCAACATCCACGAGGCCGCCGCCCTGAGCGTCGTGCCCCTGTGCGCCCCTCTGAAGTAATTGCAACAGAGGACCAACAGAAAGGAGCCGTCGAATCTGACGGCTCCTTTTTTTGTGGCGACCTGGGCCGTACAGGAAGCCGCCAGTCTCCCCCTGACGAAGCTGGAAACCCGTGTGTGAGCGATCTGGCGACGGCTTCTCGCCCCAGTCCATCTCCAGCCCATGCCCCCGTGTCAGCTTTCTCACATCTCCCCCTTATTCTGCCGGGCATGAATTCCCGCGCCGCCCTGCTGCTCTCCTTTTCCCTGCTGTTCGGCGTGGCCGGGGCCTATACCGTCAGGAAGGGCGACACCCTGTACTCGATTGCGCGGGCCAACAACACCAGCGTCAGTTCCATCGTCCGTCTGAACAGCCTGAAGGGCACGACGCTGGAAATCGGGCAGGAGTTGCGGATTCCCGGCGTGGCCCCCATATCCAGCGCGCCAGCCACCAGCAAGCCCGCCCTGCCTGCGCCACTGCCCGCCGAGCAACTCACGCCCACGTCCCCCACCTCCAGCATCTCTGGCGTGACCGTGCGCGTGCCGCAGAGCCTGCGGATGGGCGAGGCGTTCACCGTGCAACTGTCCGGCGCGCGGGCGGCCCAGGCCACCGTGCGTTTTCCCAGCGAGGTGGGCGAGGACGTGCGGATGCCCAACGAAGTTCTCAAGCCCATCGGCGCGGCGGGCGAGTACGTGGTGCTTGGCCGCGTGGTGCTGGGCAAGACGACACCCGTGGTCTATGAAGTCAACCTGGGCGGCGAGCTGATCCGGGGGCGCATTCCGGTGGTGGGTCTGGACCAGCCGATCCAGCACCTGAACCTGCCCGCGCGCGTCAGCGCCGTCTTGCAGGACCCCGGCAAGGCCGCCGAGGACGCCGCCGTGGACAGGGCGTACATGTTGCGGACCCCGCAGGTCTGGACTAAACCTTTTGCCCCCGCACTAGTAAAGGCCAAGGCCACCAGCAGCAGCTTCGGGCAGCCGCGCACCTACGTGGCCGGGGGCGAGGTGGCCTATCACTTCGGCACCGACTACCCGGCTCCAGTGGGCACCCCGGTGCTGGCGGTCAACGACGGCAAGGTCATCCTGGCAGGCAAATACCCGGTGCGCGGCGGTCTGGTCCTGATCGACCACGGCGCAGGCGTGACCAGCCTGTATTTCCACCAGAGCAAAATTGTGGTCAAGGCCGGGCAGACCGTCAAGCGCGGCCAGAAACTGGGCGAGGTAGGCACCACTGGCCTCAGCGCCGGGCCACACTTGCACCTGGAAATGCGGGTACGCGGCGAGGGGACCAATCCGGCGGGCTGGGTGGACCGCCTGTGGCCGCAGTAGGTTGTGGATTATGGGCACCGGGAAAATGAGCTGCTACTTTAAGCCCCATGTCTGAACCCTCCACCCGCCCCATTCCCACACTGGACGAGCTGAACCGTCAGGGCGAGGGCAAACTGCCCGGCCTGATCGGCATTCGCTTCACGCACGCCGAGCGTGGGCTGATCCGCTCTGAACTGACGCTGCGCCCTGAACTGCTGGCCCCCAACGGCTTTCTGCATGCCGCGAGTGTGGTGGCGCTGGCCGATACCAGTTGCGGTTACGGCACGCGCCTGCTGCTGCCCGAGGGGGCCACCGGCTTTACCACCATCGAACTCAAGAGCAACCACCTGGGCACGGCGCGCGAGGGCGCGATTACCTGCGAGGCCCGCAGTGTCCACGCCGGGCGCACCACCCAGGTCTGGGACGCCGAGGTACGCGGGCCACAGGGCAAGATCATGGCGCTGTTCCGCTGCACGCAGGCGGTGCTATATGCGAAATAGGCGGGATGTGGTGGTAAACCTTCGCCCCGTCTCGCCCACCCGCTGAGATGCCGACTGCCACCCATTTCCTGAGGCACCCGGACCCCCTGACCCGCGAAGTCGCGCAGGGCTATGCGGGCGGCGGCTTTCTGATGGACAACGGCGACGGCGTGCAGTGGTACAGCGTGCCGGGCCGCGCACTGGTGCCGCTGACAGAAGAGGCGGGCCTGCATGTAGCCCGCCGCTTGCGCCGGGAGCTGCCGCGTTTCGAGGTCCGCGTGGACACTGCGTTTGAGGACGTGCTGGAAGGCTGCCGGGGCCACCTGGCAGGAACGCCGGAGCGGGACGGCGAGTGGATCAGCCCGGAACTGACGGACCTGTATGGGCATCTGCATGAAACCGGGCTAGCCCATTCCTTTGAGGTCTGGCAGGACGGCAAGCTCGCCGGGGGCATCCTGGGCCTCGCGCTGGGCGGCGCGTTCATTGCCGAAAGCAAGTTTCACCGGGTCACCAACGCCAGTAAGGTGGCCGTGATCCGTCTGGCCGAGTATGTGCGGGCCAGAGGTTTCATTCTGCTAGACGCCCAGATTCAGAATCCACATCTGGAAACGCTGGGGGTTTACGAGGTGAGCGACGCAGAATACGCGCCGTTGCTGGCGGCGGCCCTGAAGGTGAGTGCCTCACTCTAAAGGACCGCTGGACCGCGCCGTCATCTTCAACGGGCTAGATAAACCGCCCCCCGCCCGGCCCGCGCGGCTTACCCTGCGGGCATGAGCGCCCCTGCTTCCGCCCCGACTGACCAGAATCCACAAGCGCAAGTGCTGCGCGTGCTGATCTGCGACGAGATGAACCCCGGCAACCTGGACCACGACGGCTTTCAGATCGATTACGAGGGCAACATGGACCGTGCCGAGACGCTGCGCCGCCTGCCCGAATACGACGCGCTGATCACGAGGAGCCGCACCAAGGTGGACCGTGAGCTGATCGACGCCGCCGGACCGCGCCTGAAGGTGATCGGACGCGGCGGCGTGGGCGTGGACAACATCGATCTGGACTATGCAAGCCTGCGCGGATTGCTGGTGCTGAACGCCCCGGAAAGCAACAACGTCTCGGCGGCGGAACTGGCCGTAATGCACCTGATGGCGGCAGCGCGTGGCCTGACCCGCTCGGACCGCAAAACCCGCGCGGGCGAGTGGGACCGCAAATTCCTGGGTCTGGAGCTGAAGGACCGCACGCTGGGCATCGTCGGTCTGGGCCGGATTGGCAGCATGGTGGCGGACCGCGCACAGGGTCTGCGGATGAATGTGGTGGCCTATGATCCCTACGTGCCCGACAGCAAATTCGAGCGTCTGGGCGTGACCCGCGCCGCCACGCTGGACGAACTGCTGGCCCAGGTGGAGTTTTTGACCGTCCACACCCCGCTGACCGAGGAAACCACGGGCATGGTGGGCGCACGCGAATTGGCGCTGATGAAACCCGACGCAATCGTGGTCAACGCGGCGCGCGGCGGCATCATCGAGGAACAGGCGCTGGTGGACGCCCTGCACAGCGGGCACCTGTTCGGGGCCGGGGTGGACGTGTTCGTGGACGAGCCGCCCACCGCCGATCATATTTTCCTGGGTGCGCCGAATCTGGGGATCACTGCCCACCTGGGCGCGAACACCCGTGAGGCGCAGGAGCGCGTGGGCGCGGAGATCGTCTCGCGCGTGCTGGCCGCCTTGCAGGGCGACGTGAGCAAGGGCGCGGTGAACGCCCCGGCGCTGGACCCCAAGACGCTGGAGGCACTGGGCGGCTATCTGGATCTGGGCGAGAAGCTGGGCCGCATCCAGGGGCAACTGCTGCCCGGCGCGTATGACATCGAAGTGACCTTCCGGGGTGAGTTTCCGGTAGACCCGGCCCCGGTGGTCTCCAGCGTGCTGGTGGGTTACCTGTCGGGCAGCACCGACGAAAGGCCCAACATGATCAACGCCCGTGCGCTGGCCAAGGAACGCGGCCTGAATCTGGCCGTGCGCGAGCAGACCGACAGCCCGGATTACCAGACGGAAGTGATCGTGAAGGTCAGCACGCAGGGACCGGACAAGGCCCGCACCCGCACGGTGGGCGGCACGGTGTTTGGCCGCAGCCCGCGCCTGACCCGCCTGCGCGATTACCGCGTGGAACTGGAGCCGGAGGGCTACATTCTGATCGCCAGTAATCAGGACAAGCCTGGAGCAGTGGCGCAGCTCAGCACGCTCCTGGGAACGTGGGGCGTGAACATCGCCGGGATGGCACTGGGGCGCGCACAACGCGGTGGGGAGGCGCTGTTCACGTTGACGCTGGACGAGGGGCTGAGCGCCGAGCAATTGCGGGCGGTGCGTGATCTGGACGTGATTGACAGCGCCTATCTGGTGAAGGTGTAGGCATCTGGAGCAGGGCCATTTTTTTCAATCAAATGACGGCCTGCCCGATGAACTCTCCCCCATCTGCCGCTTCGCCCCTCTGTGCCGTGTCATCAGCTTGATATGACGCACCCGCACCGGGACGCCCTGCCCGTCGCCTCTTTTACAAGGAATGAGGTTGAGGGGCAGGGCGAGCAGCGAACCCGCTCCCTGCCCCCAGCCCGCTAATCCAGCCGATGGCCGCGCTGGTACTGCGGAACGATTTCCACCTCCACATCCAGACGCTTCGCGGCAAACTGGGACCAGTGCGGATCACCCAGCAGGGGGCGGGCCAGCGCAATCAGGTCGGCGTCGCCGTCTTGCAGGATGCGCTCGGCCTGTTCCGGCGACTCGATCATGCCCACGGCCATCACGTCCATACCGGACACGGCCTTCTTGACGGCGGAGGCGAAGGGCACCTGATAGCCGGGTTCAGGGGTGATCTGCTGCGCAGTGGTCAGGCCGCCGCTGCTGACGTCCAGCACGTCTACCCCGTGCCGGTAAAGCAGGCCCGCCAGTTTCACGGTCTGCTCCAGATCCCAGCCGCCCTCGGCCCAATCGGTGGCACTGAGGCGCACGAACAGCGGCTTGTGCATGGGCCAGCCGCCACGCACGGCCCGCACCACTTCCATCACGAAGCGCGTGCGGTTCTCGAAGGAGCCGCCGTAATCATCGGTGCGCGAGTTGGACAGCGGCGACAGGAACTGGTGCAGCAGGTAGCCGTGCGCGGCGTGGACCTCGATCACGTCAAAACCCGCCATTTCCGCACGCTGGGCGGCGGCCACGAAATCCTGGGTCACGCGCTCGATGTCGGCCACCGTCATGGCGCTGGGCGTGGGAAAGATCGGCGCGAAGGACTGCGTGTCCGGCCCGATCAACTCCCAGCCGCCGTACTCGTGCGGCACCGCGCCTTTGCCGCGCCACGGGGCGTAGGTGCTGGCCTTGCGCCCCGCGTGCGCCAGTTGAATCCCCACCAGCCTGCCGTGCGCGTGGATAAAGTCGGTCACGCGGCCCAGCGGTACGATGTGATCATCGGACCACAACCCCAGGTCCTCTGGGCTGATCCGGCCTTCCGGCGAGACGGCGGCGGCCTCGGTGAAGATCAGACCCGCCCCGGCCAGCGCAAACTGACCCAGGTGCACCAGATGAAAATCGTTGGCCAGACCATCATGCGCGCTGTACATGCACATGGGCGAGACGACGATGCGGTTGGGCAGCGTGAGGCGCTGAAGCTTGAGCGGCTGGAACAGCTTGGGGGCGTTATCGGGCATCTGGACAATGTACTGGGACCGCGTAAGGTGCGCCAGATGGCCGATGCTTAGCCTCTGCCCATGCTTCAGAGTGGTAGAAATGCAGATTCAGACCACACTGGAAGGAATCACGCCCGCCGCCCTGACCGGCTTTTTCGAAGGCTGGCCCAACCCGCCGACACTGGAAACGCTGTGGCGCATGCTGTCCGGCTCGTCCCACATGGCGCTGGCAGTGGAAGACGGACAGGTAATCGGATATGTGCAGGCCATCAGCGACGGCGTGCTGAGCGCCTACATTCCGCTGCTGGAGGTCCAGGCGCAGTGGCGTGGACAGGGCGTCGCCTCGCGCCTGATGGAGAACCTGCTGGCGCAACTGGACGGTCTGTACATGATCGACACCGCCTGCGACGACGATCTGGTGCCCTTTTACGAGCGCTTCGGCATGATGCGCGGCAACTCTATGATCCGGCGCGACTACGCCCGTCAGAATGGGAACGGTTGAGGCTGGTGGCGACGGAGGCCGCCTGAACTCACGCTGAGGTGCGGGTAGGGCCGCTATTCTGCGGAGGCATGCTCAGTGTTCTCCCCTCCTCCGCTCCCTTCACCGTTCTGGCCCTCTATCAGTTTCGCAACGTGCCGGACCCTACCGCCCTGCGCGCCGAGCTGCTGCAACTGGGCGAAGGCTCCGGCCTGTGCGGCACGCTGATCGTCGCGTCAGAGGGCATCAACGGCACGGTGGCCGGAACGCGGGCGGCGGTTGACGAGCTGAGTGCCTTCCTCCAATCAGCGGGTTTTGACCGACTGGAAGCCAAGGAATCGCACAGCACCGGACAGCCCTTCAAACGCTTCAAGGTGCGCCTGAAATCCGAGATCGTGACGCTGGGCCTGCCCGTCGAACCCACTTCCCAGGCCGGGCAGTACGTGGAGGCGGGCGACTGGAACGCCCTGATCGCTGACCCGGATGTGGTGGTGGTGGACACCCGCAACCGCTACGAAGTCAGCGCCGGAACCTTTGAGGGGGCAGTCAACCCGCTAATCGACAGCTTCCGCGAGTTTCCCGCGTGGCTGGACGCGCATGCCGACGAACTGGCGGGTAAACGCGTCGCCATGTTCTGCACCGGGGGCATTCGCTGCGAGAAAAGCACCAGCCTGCTGCGTGAGCGCGGCTTCACAGACGTATTGCACCTGCGCGGCGGCATCCTGAAGTATCTGGAGGATGTGCCGGAAGAGGACAGCCGCTGGAACGGCGAATGCTTTGTCTTTGATGGCCGCGTGACCGTGGGCCACGGCCTGCGCGAGGGCGGGGCCGCGATGTGCCACTCCTGCGGCTGGCCCCTGGGCGCGGATGAACGGGCGCACACGGCCTACGAGGAAGGCGTGAGTTGCCCGCAGTGTGTGGAGGCGACGACGGAGGCTCAGAAAGCGGCGTTCCGGGATCGGCAACGGATGTATGACGCGCAGCAAACCTAGACCGCAACTGCTGGCCGCATTGGCGCTGGTTCTTTTTGCCGTGGGAGTGGGCGTTTTTCTGCTGCTGACTCCGAGAACCCCAACACCAACCATCAACAGCCCAGAAGTGACCTTCACGCGCGCGATGATCGCCCACCACGATCAGGCCATTACGCTGGCGGTGCTGATCCGAAAACGCAGCGCAGACCGCACCATTCGCTCGGCGGCGCTGGACATCCAACTGTCGCAGGAGGAGCAGATTCGCCAGATGCGCGGCTTTTTGACGGTCTGGAAGCAGTCCGACACCTTCGAGATGTCCGCCGATCACGCCCACAGTATGGGCATGGCGTCGGACGCGGAGCTGGTATCGCTGAGAACTCTGCCCGTGCTACAGGCCGAGATCAAATTTCTGCAACTGATGACCCGCCACCATCAGGGCGCGTTGCGAATGATTCCGCCTGCGCTGGAGCCGGGGGTGTTGCCCCAGGTGCGCCACCTCGCCCGCCAGATGCAGGTTACGCAGGGCGGCGAGATTCGCTTTATGACTTCGCTATTGAAAGCGCGTGGGGCAGGGTTGCTGCCGTTGCCCGAAATGGAGATGGAGATGCCGGGGATGGGGCATTGAGGGGCAAGGGTGAGTGCAACGGTTTAACCCCTCAGTCGGCTTCGCCGCCAGCTCCCCTCAAGGGGAGCCAAGAGTCGCAATTGATCGTGCCACGGCGAAATCTCCTTGCCTCCCTTCTAAGGGGAGGTGGCGCGGAGCGCTGGAGGGGTTAAACCGTGGGAGCCACCCCTTACCCTTCTCCCTCTTGCAAAGCCTCCACTGGCAACGCGGGCGGCAACACCAGCGCCGACAAGGCCAGCCCTCCCAACCCGGTCATGACCGCCACACCCAGCCACAGTTCCAGGCTCAGGTTGCTGAGGCCCAGCCGCACCACGCCGCCCAGATACGGCACCCACACCGCCAGTGGCAGCAGAAAGGCAAACGTCCGGAAAGCCCAAACCCGCGCAGGCGAGGGCCGCAACAACACGCACAGCACGTCCGCCAGCAGGCCGCACACGAACGCCACGCCGGGCAAACGCCAGTCGCCGGGGGCGAGCATCAGGGCCATCGCGGTATTGGTCAGGGTGTACATGACCGTGATTGCACCAAAAGGCAGCACGAAACGGCGCAGCAGCAACAGCACGGGCGCGGCCAGCATCAACGCGGTCAGCAACACGGCGCTGAGTTCGCCGCGCGTCTGCACCCAGCCCAGGCCCTGCGGCACGCTCAGCAGGCCCCACATGTACATGTGGATAAAGGCGGTCAGCGCCAGAACCGACGTGGCCGACAGCACCGCCACCCAGCGCAGGTTCAGGGGCGCAAGCCGGGGCGTCCGCGATTGCCACGCGGCATTCAGCGGCGAGGCCACGATCAGGGAGCCGCCCGCGAACAGCATTAAGTGCGTGGGCGAGAGCAGCGCCTCAATGCCCACCTCTATGCCGTAAACCGTGTGCCACGTCAGATCGCCGATTCCGCCCAGGCCGAACAGCGGCACGCCAATGGCCGCCAGGCCGTAGCCGTCGGGGAAGGCGGACAGGCCGCGCCGTCCCATCTGCCAGCCGCGCGAGGCCAGGTACAGGCACCAGCCCGCCACCGCCAGGAAGCCGCTGTAAAAGACCGCGTGCCAGGGTGTGAAGATGGTTTCTAGCGACTCGCCCAGGTTGTTGTGCGCCCAGCCGTCCAGAAACAGTCCGGCCAGCAGCCACCACGCCAGCGCAATGGTGATCAGGTGCTGCGCGGTGGTGGCGCGGTAAGCCGCAGCCGGGGCCGGGGCCACCTGCACGGGTTGGGGGGCAGTGGTCATGGGGGTAGTTTACGGGGTTTGGAGGGCGGCCCAATGCAAAGCGGCTTCAATATCCTCGCGTTGCAAGTCGGGGTAGTCGCGCAAAATCTCATCGGCTTCCACGCCTGCGCCCAGCAAATCCAGCACGTCGCTAACCCGAATTCGCATATCTCGGATACAGGGCCGCCCTCCGCACTGCGCGGGGTTAATGGTGATGCGCTCCAGCAGAGTCATAGAGTGAGCTTACAGCGTGCTTTAAAAGTCCTCTCATTTTCGATAAGTGACGTCCGAAAGGCATTTGCGGTTTGTTCTCTCTTGCGGACCCGTAGAGCTGCCCCACAAAGCTGTGCCAGTGCCAGCCTCCCCGGCAGGAAGACTTCCAAAGCTGCGGAGCAGGGGAGCGAGAGGCCCATGTTTCCGGGACGAGACTGGAATCTGTGGATCTTTGTAAACGTGCGCTGAGCACCAGATATTCTGCCTGCTTCAGCGGGGCCAGCAGTTGACGAGTGTGCCGTCCAGCGGACGGTGAAAGCCGATGGCCGGACTCTTTCCCCGGAAGAAAGCGTCGGCCACCGCGCCATTAAACAGCCCGCCCGTGAAGTTCAGCTTGCCTGCGGCGGCGTCGTAGCGGAAGGGGAACTCGGCGCTGCCCAGATTGATGTCAAGGAAGGGTTCCAACTGCATGGTGAAGCCACCCGAAAAATTGACGTGCGGAGCGTAGAGAAAACACTGGTAAATGCCCCTGGGCAGTGAGGCAGGCACTGGGCCTTTAGCTTTGGCGGTTCCCGTCACCGTGAAGGTACGGCGGGCCTGCACGATGTTCTGGAAGTTCGGTTTGTCAAAAAACACCTTGACCTCGTACTGGCCCGGATCAAGTGGTGTGAAGGTGAAATCCATCTCGCGTTTGCTGTTGGCGTAAAAATACTGGTCATAGAGCTTATCCGGCGTGCCAACAGGCACCACCGTTACCCAGTCGCCAGGATCACCCGCAAAGCCGGAGACGTGAACTGGGAAGGATTTACCCGCCGGAACCTGCGCCGGAACGGTGATGGTCACGCTGCCCCGAGCGGCAGGAACATTCTGAGGAGGCGTGGTGGACACTGGTTTTGGTGTGGGCGCTGGTTTTGACAGAGGCGCTGCTTTTGGCACGGGAGCGGCTTGGGCCGGAGCGGCTGCCGGGGGTGCAAGAAGGCTGTCAGCTTCCTGCTCGAAGGCGGCGGCCAGTTTTTCGTAAGCGGCGGCTTCCTGGGTGGGCATCTGCGCCAGATGAAAAGCGTCCGCCGCCCGCTGGTAGCTCTGCTCGGCGGCGGCGAACTGATGGGCGGCCAGGGCACTGTCGCCCGCCTTGAGAAAAGCCGCTGCCTGCTGAACCGGCGTGATGGCCTGTGCCAGCGAAGGCAGCAGGGCAAGGGAAAGACTGAGCATCACACTGCGGCAATGGTTCATATCAGCTCCTGGGGTGCGGGTTGTGGGCAGCAAAGCGCGACTTGCAGCGGCGTTCCAGCATCAGCCTGACAGCAGAGGCCGGACAGGCTGATGCTAGCACCGCCTCCAACGCCTCTTGAAGTTCAGGTCAATGCGCGAATACAGGGCCGCCCACCACACTGCGCGGGGTTAACGGTGATCCGCTCCAGCAAGGTCATGGGATGAGTTTACACTGCGCTAAAGCCTCGCCGCTAGATAAGTAGGAATGAACGAGTGGAGGAAAACAGCTCATGAACAGCCGAGCCAAAGCCCGCGCCGAACGGATGCAAACCCTCTTGGATGACGATGGAACGGTGACGCCCGCTGAGCAGCTTCCAGCCGGTTTGCTGATTCAGGAGGGCGAGTTGGAAATGGAATACGCAGAGGCACTGACCGCTGCTGATACATGGGAGCGCCTGAAATTGGTCTGCTCCAAGATATGATTGGCCGATGAAACCCGCCAACCTGCACTACATGCGACTTGTTGGCGTTCTGGGCCTCCTAGCAATGAGCAACTATCCCAATGCAAATTCTCAAGTTTATGATGAACTAGAGATAATTAAAATTAGAGAGAATTATAAGTTTGTCAACTCTCAGATAGATTCCAGAGCTTATACGCGCTCAACAAAAGAATTGCCGTACTGCCAGGGACGAATTGATCAGAAGAGGGAAATTTGGACTGATAAAAATGGGACACTCAGAAAATATAGTCAGAGTGGCGGATCTGACGATAGTTTTACATCAGCGGATTACTATTTTGACTATAAAAAACGTCTGGATTTCATTTTAATCCAACATAATAATGTGCATGGAATATCGGCAGAGCTGCGAGTTTACTATGACGATTCGGGCAAGATAATTCGCTCTACTCAGTCTAGAAGCTCTGTGGCCGAAGATTTCTGGCAGGCGATAAGTTCAAATCCAACTGCCTTATTTACCGCATCATATCAATGTGACCATTAACCCTACTTACCCGAAATACCCCAGCAATTCAATAATCATCCGCGCGTAATCGTCCGGCTTGATGCCCCGTTTCTCCATCTTCACACTGGGCGGGAAGGTCTGCACCTCGGTCTTGTGGGGAAAACGCTTCAGCCCGGCGGCGTCGTAGTCCAGCGATTTATAGGCGAACGTCACCTGCAACTCGGTCATGGTCTCGCCGATGCTCAGCACACGCCGGGCGGCAGCCGTCAGCCTCAGCTTGGCGAGGTCAATGAAGTTCTGTTCCTCCGGGGCGGGCGGGCCGTATTTCTTGCGTAAATCACGCTCCACCCGGCTGATCGCCTGCAACGTGCGCGCGTCCGAGAGGCGGCCATAGGTGGCAATCCGCGCCTCGTCGTCGCCGCCGAAATAGGCCGGGGTCAGGCGGGCGTTGATCGGCAGGTCAATGGAAATGTTGACCGGAGCCTGAATCTTCTCGCCCTTCAGCCGCGCCACCGCTTCCGAGAGCATCTCGGTGTACACGTCGATGGACACGGCCTGCACATGCCCGTGCTGTTCCTCGCCCAGAATGTTGCCCACGCCGCGAATTTCCATGTCCTTCTCGGCCAGCAGGTGTCCGCTGCCCAGGTCTTGCAAATCGGCAATGGCCCACAGGCGGCGCTGCGCGGTCTCGGTCATGCGCGGCGGGTAGAACAGGTAGGCGTAGGCAGTCTGGGCGCGTCGGCCCACCCGCCCGCGCAACTGGTAAAGCTGCGCCAGGCCCAGCCGATCCGAACGCTCGATCAGGATGGTGTTGGCCTCCGGGATGTCCAGCCCCGTTTCCACGATGGTGGTGGACACCAGCACGTCAAAGGCCCCTTCCTCAAAGCCCAGCATGATCTCTTCCAGCTCCTCCTCGTTCATGCGCCCGTGCGCCACGCCAATGCGGGCTTCCGGCACCAGATTGCGCAGGTACAGGCTGCGTGCGCCGATACTGGCAATCCGGTCATGGATGTAAAAGACCTTGCCGCCGCGCTCAATCTCGCTGATGATGGCGTCACGCACCGTACTGGGGTCAAAGGGAGCCAGCACCGTCTGGATGGGCTTGCGGCCCTTCGGCGGCGTCTGGATGCTGCTCATGTCGCGCAGGCCCACCATGCTCATGTAGAGGGTGCGCGGAATCGGGGTGGCCGAGAGGGCCAGGGTGTCCACCGCCCGCGCCCCTTCTGGAATGTCCAGCTTGCCCGCCGCCACATCCGGCATCCCACGCAGCGCCCGCAGTTTTTCCTTCTGAGACACGCCAAAGCGGTGTTCCTCGTCCACGATGATCAGGCCCAGATTCTTGAATTCAATATCGCCGCTCAGGAGGCGGTGCGTGCCGATCAGGATGTCCACCTTGCCCGCCGCCAAGTCGCGCAGGATGGCCTTGGAAGATTGCGGCGAGGTAAAGCGCGACAGCCCCTCCACGCGCACCGGCAGATCCTTGAAACGTTCCACGAAGGTGGTGGTGTGCTGCTCGGCCAGCAGCGTGGTGGGAACCAGAATCGCCACCTGCATGCCGTGGCCCACGACGCGGTGGGCGGCGCGCAGGGCCACTTCGGTCTTGCCGAAGCCCACGTCGCCGGAGATCAGGCGGTCAGCGGGGTTGGGCTTCTCCAGATCCTTCAGCGTTTCCTTGAGGGAGATGCGCTGGTCACTGGTCAGCTCAAACTGGAAGTTGTCCTCGATCTGCTTTTCCCACTCGGGCAGCGGGGCGAATTCGTTGCCGGGCGTAACTTGCCGGGCAGCGTACTGCACAAGGAGTTTACCCGCCACCTCCTCCGCGTTCTTGCGGGCCTTGTCCTTGGCCCGCGCCCAGTCCTTCTTGTCAAAACTGCTCAGCACGGGCGGATCGTCGGTGGTACCGGGATGACGGCGCAGCACGGGCAGTTGCTCAATGGGAACGCGCAGGTGTGCGCCCTTGCGGTATTCCAGGTCAAGGTAATCGCGCGTGACGCCCAGCACCGTCAATGTTTCCAGCCCTAGAAACTGACCGATGCCGTGTTCAGGATGAATCAAGTAATCGCCGACGTGCAGGCCCAGCGCGTCCGTAACCGGGCGGCCCGCCAGCCGTTTGCCACGCAGCGCAGAGCCGCCCTGGAAGCCGTAGATCAGGTCTTCGGTAATGACCACGGTGCGGTGTTCGGGGATGACGAAACCGCCCTCTCCCCCGCCGCGCAGGAAGCCCAGGCCACCTTCCTCCACGCGCGGAAGTTTGAGCCAGGGAATCTCGTGGGTGTTCAGCAATTTGTCGGCCAGATACGCCGCCGTGCGGTCGTGGCGCACCAGAATCAGGACGCGGTAATCGGCCTCCCGCCACTCCTTGACATCCTTTTCCAGATCGCCCAGGCGGGCGCGGTAGAAATCCAGTGTCCCCAGTCCGGTATCCAGATCGGGCAATTGCAATGGCGCGCGGCCAAACGACGTGACCTCGCGCCCGGCCAGTTTGGGCCACAACGTATCGGTCAACACGCCCAGGCTGGAGGCGTAAAACTCCGGGGAGTCCAGAAAGACGCGGCCCGGCAGCAGTTCCAGGCGGGTGGCGTCCCACTTTACTTCCGTCAGGTAGTCGGCGGTGGGTTCCAGGGTGAAGGTCTGGGCCTTCTCGCCCGTCATCTCGCCGGGGGCCAGCAGGCGCAGGGTGTCCAGTTCGTCGCCAAAGAACTCGGCGCGCACCCAGATGTCGCCCTCTGCGTCGGTGGGGCGGCCCGCACCGGGGCTGAGGCGCAGTTCCAGGGTGTCGCCGCGCAACTCGTAGCCGGGTTCTTCTCCCCGCTCGTAGCCCAGGCGTTCCAGGCGGTTCAGGAGTGCCTCGCGCGGGTAGTTGCGGCCCACGCGCAGGCTCAGGGCGTGGTCTTCGGGGTGGGCGGGGAACAAGTCCAGCGCGGTGTTCACGTCCAGTACCACATGCTCGTGCATGCCGTCCCAGTCGCTCAGACCCGGATTGACCGTCACCGGCGCACCCAGTGCCCCCGCCGAGGCGTAATTGCCAATGCGGTCAGCGGTGGTCAGCAGCACCGCCGGGCCGGGAAAGGCCGCGAATAGCGCCGCCCGCGCCACCTGCGGGAGCAAGAGCAGATTGCCGGGCGGGGCGGCGGGCAGCAATTTAGACAGGTTGGGCGCGGAGATGGTCACTGGAAGAGTTTACGCGTAGAGACGCGGGCAGACCGGAAGCGAAATGGCTTATGGGACGAGCGATGAGGAAAATCATTATTGAGATATGCAATAATCAGGATGTGGGAATGAACGCGCTCACTCTGGCAGCGCTGATCGCGTTCTGGCTCAAACATCCCGACGCCGAGGGGCCATTGCGAATCTGGTACAGGCAGGTCCGCCGGAATGAATACCAATCTTTTGCCGATGTGAAGGCCGATTTTAGCAGCGCCGACTGGGTGCAGGGTTTCATCGTCTTTGACATCGGCGGCAACAAATATCGGCTGATCGTCTGTCCAGATTTTCGTACCAAGCGCCTGTACATTGAGGCCATCTTGACCCACAGGGAATATGACCACTGGAGGCCCTGATATGACCACCTTGCCCAACTTCAACGCCTTTGTTCAGTCGTGGCAGCAAATCCATAGCTATGCACCTGGATTATTTGTTGAAATCACTGACGATGAAACCCTCAAACAGGCAACGGACGCACTCAAAGCCCTAGACGCCGAGATGAGCGCCAGCGGAATTCATCCGCACCCGCTTGATGATCTGGCAAACACCGTCATGAACCGCATCGTCGCCTATGAAGCCGTCCACTACCCCATCCCCGACATAGACGCCCCTGACATCCTCAAAGTGTTTATGGAAGAACGCCACCTGACCCAGCAGCAACTCGCTAAAGCGGTGGGCATCAGCCAAAGCACCATCAGCCAACTGCTGGGGCGCAGGCGGGCCTTCACGCTGGAGCATCTGCACAAGCTGGCCGGGTACTTTGGGGTGAAGGTATCGCTGTTTTTGCCGGACTGAACTGTTGCTGGACTAGACGGGATTCATGGACAGCCAGACCTGCGCCAGCATTAGCAGGCCAAAAATAAGGAACATCATCACGGGCATCCAACGCCGGAGCCAGGTGCGGGTGCTTTCTTTCATGGCCCAATGCTAGGCCAGGCATCTATCGCCTTTCTGACGGGAGCGATATGCTCCGCGCATGACCGACACCTCGCGCCATCCCCCGGCTGTGGCGCGGCTGCTGCTGGGCGCTGGCGTGGGCATTCTGGCAGGACTGCTAACCCCACACGTCTGGCCCTGGGAGGCCCGTGTGCTGGTGGGCTGGGTGCTGTTCTGTGCCATCGTCCTGCTGTGGCTGAGGCTGGCGCTGTGGACCGCTTCCCCGGAACGCACACGGGCGCTGGCGCTGCGCGAGGACGATACGCGGGCGCTGGCAGGCGGCGTGACCCTGGTGGCCTCGCTGGTCAGTCTGGTGGGCGTGATCTTCGCGCTGCATCAGGCCGGGAGCGAGAAGGGGGCGGCGGCGGTGGCCCTGACCGTGCTGGCGGTGCTGACTGTGGCCGCGTCGTGGCTGCTGGTCCACGCCGAGTACACGCTGCACTACGCCCGCAAGTTCTACAGCGATGGCGGCGGCGTGACCTTTCCGAAGGAGGACGGCGGCACGCTGAAAGACCCCGATTACCGCGACTTCGCCTACCTGTCCCTGACCATCGGCATGACCTTTCAGGTCAGCGATAACACCATCACTACGCGGGCCTTTCGCCGCCTGCTGCTGGGCCACGCGCTGCTGTCGTACCTGTTCGGGGCCGTGATCGTGGCCGTGACCATCAACGGGGTGGCGGGGATTATCGGGTAGGCATCCGCTCGCTCAGGAAGGCAAAGAAAACCAGGGGCGGAATGCGCAATCACCGCCCCTGACTTCCAACTGTTTATTACGACGAGGCGGTACTCTTGCCCCATGCCACCGGACCCTGATCGCCCTTGATCAGCAGCACGGGCACCGCCGCATGTTGCGCCACCGCCTGCGCCACACTGCCCAGCAGGGCGCGGCCCAGACCGCTGCGTCCGTGGGTGGTCATGACGATCATCTGCGCGCCTTCCTCACGGGCCACGTCCAGAATGGCGCGGGAGACATGGCGGCCCTGGGCGCGCTCCACCATGATCCTGGCGTCCGGCACCTGCTCGTGCAGGAGGTTTTCCAGGCTCGCTTTCATCTCGTCCATGGTTTCGTTGGACGTGGGCATGGCGTAGGCGTATTCGCCGTAGGCGGCCACCAGCGGATCGGTCTGGATGCTCAGCACGATCAGTTCGGCCCCCAGCGCCTTGGCCAGTCCCTGCGCGTGAGAGAGGGCATGCTGGCCCAGTTCGCTGCCATCGGTGGTCACGAGAATTCGGTTCATCGGTGTGGTGGTCATGGTGGTGCCTCCTGCTGCCCAGCCTCGGCCACGCCCATTACGGGGGCATTACCACGCAGAACGTTGGGCCGTATAGAAAACACTGGGCCGTGCAGAAAATGGCAGAAGAAGGCAGCACAGACGCTAGCCTGCCCGCATGATCAAGCTGTTATTCGTGGGAGACGTATTCGGACAACCGGGACGCCGGATGCTGGGAAAAACCTTGCCAGACCTTCGCCGGGACGTGGATTTTGCCATCGTGAATATGGAGAATTCTGCCGGAGGATTTGGAATGCACCGCGACGCGGCGGAAGGCGCACTGCGGGCCGGGGCCGACTGCATGACGCTGGGCAACCACGCCTGGCAACACCGCGACATCAACAAATTGATGCAGGACCCGGAGAACTACCCCATCGTGCGCCCGCTGAACTATGCCGATCCAGCTACTCCCGGCGTCGGCTGGCGCACTTTTGACATTCAGACGAAGGAAGGAACCGAGCGTCTCACCGTGGTCAATCTGCTGGGCCGGGTCTTCATGGATCAGGTGTCCAATCCCTTCAGCGCCATAGACAACCTGCTGGAACGGGATGACCTGGGCAGTGTCTTCGTGGACTTTCACGCCGAGGCCAGCAGCGAGAAGGCGGGCATGGCGTGGCATCTGGACGGACGGGTGGCCGCCGTGATCGGCACGCATACGCATGTGCCCACCGCCGACACGCGCATCCTGCCGCACGGGACCGCCTTTCAGACCGACGCCGGATTCACCGGCCCACACGACAGCATCATCGGTTCGGACCCGGCTGGTCCGGTGGCCCGCTTCGTCACCGAGCGCCCCCACCGGTACGCGGTGGCCGAGGGCCGCGCCGAGCTGAATGCCGTCTATGTCCAGATAGAGGCGGGGCGGGCGATGTCCATTGAGCGCTACCGTGCCGTGGAAGAAGGGGTGGAGGCAGACGGGTTGTAGAGCTGTACGGGTTGTAAAGCTGTTCTGCCTCCCCGCTGCCAGATCCCCACCCATCACCGGAGGACCACTATGGGCATCAAGAGTGACGTGAACTTGCTGGGCCGCACGCTGGGCCACGTGCTGAAAGAGCAGGAAGGCGAGGCATTTTTTGACCTCGTGGAGCGCACACGGGCGCTGGTCCGCGAAGTCCGGGCCGGGGGCGATGACATCGAACTGAGGCAGATGTTGGCCGATCTGTCCGGCGAGGATGCAGGACGGCTGGCACGGGCCTTTACGTGGTACTTCCAACTGGTCAATCTGGCCGAGGAATACGAGCGGGTGCGCTCGCTACGCGGCAGCGATGGCGTCCGCTCACAGAGTCTGGAAAGTGCGCTGGCCGCCCTGAAAGAGCAGGGCCTGAGCGCGGCGGACGTGGAAGCCCTGATCGAGCGCGTCAACCTGGGCCTGACCTTCACCGCCCACCCCACTGAGATGCGCCGCCGCACCATCCGGCAGCATCTGGAAGCGGTGGCACGCGATATCCCGCACCTGGACGATACCGAGGCGCAGGAGCGGGTGGCCGCCCATGTGGAGGCGATGTGGTCCACGCCCGAGCTGCGGCACCTGAAGCCCACCGTGCTGGACGAGGTCAAGGGCGGTCTGAACTACATCACCGCGATTGCCGGGGCGTTGCCCGAGTTACAGCGTGATCTGGGCCGGGCCTTCGTGAACGTGTACGGGCAGGAGTCAAATGCCCGAATCCCCCTGAGTTTCTCGTCGTGGATGGGCGGGGACCGCGACGGCAATCCCTTCGTGACGCCGCAGGCCACCCGTGAGACGCTGGAAG
This sequence comes from Deinococcus sp. AJ005, assembly GCF_009017495.1. Lineage (NCBI taxonomy): Bacteria > Thermotogati > Deinococcota > Deinococci > Deinococcales > Deinococcaceae > Deinococcus > Deinococcus sp. AJ005. The sequence goes on from NZ_CP044990.1 coordinate 1,798,460, forward strand.
TCCACCGCCAGCGGGCGCGCGAGCTGCTGCTGGGCGAATTGAAGCGCACCTACGCCAACCTGTCTCAGGAGGACGGCGATCCGGCGCAGACGGCGGGGCAGGAGCCGTACCGCACCGAGTTGCGCCAGCTTCACAACGCCGTGCGCGACGGCGAACAGGTGGAGTTGCTCCCGCGCCTGGAAGCGCTGGACATCCGCCTGCGGGGGGACGGGCAGCACCGCACCGCCGATCAATTGCTCACGCCCTTGCTGACCCTCGTGCGCGTCTTTGGGCAGCATCTCGTCAGTCTGGACGTGCGCGAACACTCCGGGCAGACCGGGGCGGCGGTGGCGGAACTGCTGAAACAGGCTGGGGTGGAGGCCGATTATCTGGCGCTTTCGGAGGAGGAACGGCAAAAACTCCTCACCACCGAACTGCGCTCGCGCCGCCCGCTGTGGCCTGCCGGAGAAGTGCTGCCCGAGGAACTGGAAACTGTGATCGGTCCCATCCGCGAGGTGCAGGGCGCGATTGCCCAGAGCGGGCCGCGCGCTTTTGGACGCTACATCATCAGCATGGCCGAGAGCGTCAGTGACGTGCTGGAGCCGCTGCTGCTGGCCCGCGAGGTGGGCCTGCGGGTGCTGACCGTGCCGCTGTTCGAGACGCTGGACGACCTGCAACGCGCCCCGCAGGTCATGACCGATCTGCTGGCCCTGCCCGAATACCGCGCGATTCTGGGCGAGGACGTGCAGGAAATCATGCTGGGATATTCGGACAGCAACAAGGACGCCGGATTCCTGGCCGCCAACTGGGCGCTGCACGAGGCCCAGCGGCAGATCAGCGACGTGTGCCGCGCGGCAGGGGTGCGCTGGCGGTTCTTCCACGGGCGCGGCACCAGCATCGGGCGCGGGGGCGGCCCAGCTTCCCGCGCGATTCTGGGGCAGCCTGCCGGAACCATTGACGCCGGACTGCGGATCACCGAACAGGGCGAGGCACTGGCCGATAAGTACAGCCACCCCGTGCTGGCGCGGCGCAATCTGGAACAGGCGCTGTACGGTCTGCTGCTGTCTGCCGCACGTCCAGCGGATTCGCTGAAACCCGAATGGACGGCAGCGATGGACACGGCGGCTGCGGCCAGTGCCACGGCTTATCGCGCACTGGTGCATGACGACGGCTTCCTACCCTTTTTTGAAGCCGCCACGCCCATCCACGAAATCGCCCGTCTGAACATCGCCTCGCGCCCCGTTCGCCGCCCCGGTGCGCCCACGCTGACCAACCTGCGCGCCATTCCCTGGGTGATGAGCTGGACGCAGATTCGCAGCAACCTGCCCGGCTGGTACGGCCTGCGCGAGGGCTTGCAGAGCATCGGCCCGGACGCGGCGCGGGGGATGTACGCGGCGTGGCCGTTCTTCCGTACCGTGATCGACAACGCGCAGATGAGCCTGGCGAAGAGTGACCCGCTGATCTTCGAGGAATACCTGCGCCTGCTGGGGCCGCACCCGCTGGCCGACTCTCTCCAGGCCGCTTACCGCGAGACGGTGGAACTGGTGCAGGCCGTGGTGGGCGCGGAGTTGCTGGACAATGAACCCCGCCTGCGCGAGAGCATCAGCCTGCGCAACCCGTACATCGATCCGATCCACCGCATTCAGGTGGAACTGCTGCGCCGCGCCCGCGCCGAAGAAGGCGGCCTGGACACCTTCGAGCGCCCGCTGATGCTGAGCTTGCAGGGCATCGCGGCGGGGGTGCGGAATACGGGGTGAGGGCGTGCGCCACGTCTAAAAGTCAAACGATCCAGCCGCAAAAACGTATGCCTATTTTCTGCGGCTGGACCGTTTGAGCTGTCACCGCTCCCCATCCTCAAACCGCGCCATGCGCTGCCGCTCACGGTTGACGCGCAGTTGCACGATGTCGGGGCGGGCGTAATGGCCTGCCACGTCAAAGTTCTGGCGTTCCTCGCGCACATGGGCGTGATTCAATTCCACAGTGAACAATCCCTCTGTCTCGGCCAACGGCGGGAGGAGCCACGTCCCGTCGGGCGCAGCGGCGGCAGTTCCACCATTGGCGAAGAAGGGTCTGCCCGAATCCAGCATTTCCTGGCGCAGTAGGAAATCCTCTGGAATATCCGAGGGACGCAGCAGGCCGGACACGGAGAGCACGAATGAGCGGCTCTCCAGGGCGATAAAACGCGTGATGTCGGGGGTGTTGTGCATTCCGCCGGGCCACACCGCCACATGCACATTCTCACCCTGGGCATACAGCGCTGAGCGTAGCAGCGGCACCCAGTTTTCATAGCAGTTCAAGCCGCCCACCCGAAAGGGTCCAAGGTCATGGACGCGCAGGCCGTGGCCGTCGCCCGCACCCCAGACCAGGCGTTCCTCGTAGGTGGGCTGAGTCTTGCGGTGAACACTGGCAATCTGGCCGCGCTGATCTATGTAAACCAGCGTGCAATACAGGCTGTGGCCCCCACGGTCCGGCGCGCGTTCCATGATCCCCAGGTAAATTGCCAGCGCGTGTTCGGCAGCGAGGGCGCACAGAGCGTTCAAGTCGCCGCGTTCAATGACCACGCCCTGATCCAGATAGTGGGCGTACATCTTCTTCTGCGCCGGACTGTTAAAGCGTGCGCCGTCCGTCAGTTCTACCCAGAATGGATAGCCCGGCACCAGCGCCTCACCGAAGACCACCAGCACGCAACCTTGCGCGGCGGCGTTCCGCACGTAGCCCGCGACTTTTTCCAGGGTGCGGACGCGGTCCAGCCACACCGGGGCCATCTGGACCAGACCGACTTTCAGGGTGTCCGTGTTCGCAGGATCAGTCATGGGGTGAGGTTAACGCCTCGCGCCTGGATCTGCGCTGCCCACACGTCCTGCGGCGTCTTGCGGCGGCGAATCAGGGTGCAATCCGTGCCATTCCGCGTTCCTGGTTCATCCAGGGCTTCAGCAGGTCTGGAACGGGTCAGGTCAGTGCTGCTCCTGGCCGCGCCATACGCCCGCGCCTCTGCGATAGACAGCAGATCACCGCTCTCGCAGGCAAGGCCAGCGATGTCCTATGTCTGAACATCCGAACCGACCCACATGGCCACCTTTTCGATGGGCGCGGGCTGCTGGAAAGCGCGGTGACTCTCCCTCCCACACCCGGATTTGTGCCTCAACTCCCGTCGCAGCGCCCCCCGGCGTGACATGCTGCGGCCAATGGTTGTCCTTCCTGTCCGCTTCGAGCGCAGTCCGCGCCTCCATCCCATGCTCAGTGAGGACACCTTTGCCGTGGGCACGCAGGTGGTCGTGCAGGGCAAGCGTGGGCCGGAGATTGCCACTGTGCGCGGTGAGCCAGGGCAGGCCAGGAGCAACGAGCGCTACGGCGCGGTACTGCGCGCGGCCACCCCCGAAGACCTGACCCGCTGGGACGAGCTGCACCGCACCGGCAACGACCTGAAATGGCTGCTGCGGGCGCGGGCGCGTGAGCGGGGGCTGGCGGTCAAGCTGGTGGCGGTGGAATTCACGCTGGACGAGAGTCTGGTCACGGTCAGCTACAGCGCCGACGAACGTATCGAACTGACGGGGCTGATCGGCGAGGTGCGCGCGCAGACCAGTGCCCGCGTCAACTTTGCCGCCATCGGCCCGCGCGAGCAGGCGCAGATGATCGGCGCACTGGGCGCGTGCGGGCGCGAGAACTGCTCGTCCACCCACCTTCAGGACTTTGCCCCAGTCAGCATCCGCATGGCGCGCGATCAGCAGTTGCCGCTGAATCCGGAAAAACTGTCGGGGCCGTGCGGGCGCTTGCTGTGCTGCCTGCAATTCGAACACAGCCAGTACCAGGATCTGCTGCGCGATCTGCCGCGTAAGAACGCCAAGGTCTGCCACACCGGCAGCGGCGCGTGCGGCAAGGTGACCAAACTGCATCCGTTGACCGGAACCGTGGACGTGTACAGCGATCAGGGCATGCTGCTGGGCGTGCCTGCGGGCGAACTGCGCCGCGCCTCCGAGAACGAGGGCAAGGGTGGGGCGGGCAAACGCGGGGCCGACGCCTCGGAGTGACAGACACGGGGCTTGGCCAGACGGTCAGTTTCTGAGCCATCTGACCCGCGTTGCAGCACCTGCCACACGCTACACTCCCCGCCATGACGGCATCACTGGACCGGGTTGAGAACAAGTTGCAGGTTTCCGAACACGCCGCAGACTGGGAAAGGTACCGCCCGCGCTATGAATCGCTGCTGAAGGCCGAGCTGACGGCGGCGGACGTGCCCGACTGGCTGGAGCGCTGGAGTGCGCTGGACGCCGAACTGGGCGAGGCGGGGGCGAAACTGTCCACCCATGCGGACCTCCATACCGATGACGAAGCAGTGCAGAGGCGTTACCAGACCTTTGTGGCCGAGGTAATGCCCCCCGCTAGCCGCACCGGGCAGGCGCTGACCGAGAAGCTGCTGGCGGTGGCGGGCTACACGCCCGCGCCGGACTTTGCTCTCAATTACCGCCGCTTCCGCGACGCCGCTGCGCTGTTCCGGGAGGCCAACGTGGAACTGGAGGTGACACACCAGCAGCAGCAGAACCGCCACTCGGTCATCACCGGCAACCAGAAGGTGACGCTGAAGGGCGAGCAACTGACCATTCCACAGGCCAAGCAGCGCCTGGATAGTCCGGACCGCAAGGTGCGCGAGGACGCGTGGTGGGCGCTGACGGTCAGCAATATGGAGGTGGCGCCCGAGCTGGACGCGGTGATGCTGGAGCTGATCCACACCCGTAGAGAGCTGGCCCGCAACGCCGACGCGGCCAATTACCGCGATTTTCGCTGGAAGCAACTGGACCGGGTGGACTACACCCCTGCCGACTGCCGCGCCTTCCACGACGCGGTGCGTGAGGAAGTGGTACCGCTGGCCGCCAAACTGATGGGGGACATCGCGCGGGAGCTGGGACTGGAGAGCATTCGCCCCTGGGATTTCAACCGCAGCAACCTGCTGGACCCCTCGGGACGCGAGGCGCTGAAACCGTTTACCACGGGCGAGGAGTTGCAGGAGCTGGCGCAGACGGCCTTCGCAGGCGTGGACCCCGATCTGGCCGCCCGCTTCGGGCAGATGCGGGAGAGCGGTCTGCTGGACCTGGAATCGCGCCCCGGCAAGATGACGCACGCCTACTGCCAGTATTTCCCGGTCAACAACGAACCCTTCGTGCTGATGAACGTGGTGGGCACGGCGCACGATCTTCAGGTGCTGTTCCATGAGGTGGGCCACGCTTTCCACGGTTTTTACAGCGGCGACGCGCAGCCGCTGGTCTGGAACCGCTGGAGTCCCATCGAGTTCGTGGAAATCCCCAGCATGGCAATGGAATTCCTGACGCTGGACCACTTGGGCCATGTGTTTAATCCCGAGGAACTGGCCCGCTACCGCCGCAGCCAGCTTCAGGGCGTGGTGGCTTTCTTGCCATGGGCCGCGCAGATGGACGCCTTCCAGCACTGGCTGTACGCCGAGGCGCCAGAAGATGTGGGCGTTGCCGACCTGGACGCCAAATGGCTGGAACTGGATAAGACTTTCCATCCGTTTGTCGATTGGAACGGCATTGACGAGGGGGTGCGGGCCAAGGGGTGGCAGTACTACCATATTTTTCAAGCGCCTTTTTATTACATCGAGTACGCCATGTGTTATCTGGCCGCAGTCGGCATCTGGCGGGAAGCGCGTGAAGATGCGGCGGGGGCGCTGACGCGCTACAAGGCCGCCCTGCGTCTGGGCAACGCGGCGGGCGTACCAGAGCTGTACCGCGCGGCAGGCGTGGAATTCCGTTTTGACCGCGAGTACATCAAGGGACTGATGGGCTTTCTGAAAGAGCAACTCACGTCCTGAACACACTTTCACGGCATTCCGCCCGTTCTGGCCCACTTCGGCGCAGCTCCCCACCGCCCGTCTCGGGGCACAATAGGGGCCAGATGCAGCCCGTCACCCTCCTCCTTCTCGCACTCGGTCTCAGCGTGGCCGCCTCCGGTACGGCGGCTGGGGCGACTCCGAGTCCGCCACCGCCCACATTGCCCGCTACCTGCGCCCTGCCCACCGGCCCGCTGCCCACGCGCACGCGGGCGGTGTTCGTGCTGGACACCAGCGGCAGCATGCGCGGTATAGGGGACGGGCGGGCAGACATCTTCGGGCGGGTGCGGGCCGAACTGAACCGCTACGTGCGCGAATCGCGGCCTGACCGGGTAGAGCTGCTGACCTTCGATGCCGGGCTACGGACGCGCCGGGGCTTTGACCGCCCCGCCGGAACGCCAGGATGGAACACCGCGCTGAGACGGTTGAAGGCGGACGGCAGCAACACCTACCTGTACCGCAGCCTGCGCGCCGCCCTGGAGCCGCTGACGGGGGGCGAGCAGTATGTGACCACCGTGTTCGTGCTGACCGATGGTATCGACAACGACAGCCTGCGGCCCTTCACGGCGGCGCAGGCGCTGGCGGCCTTCGCGGAGCGCGGCCCCCTTGACCGCCTCCACTATCTGGCGCTGGGCACCCGCATTCCCGCCGACGCCCGCCGCGCCCTGCTGGCCAGCGATTACGCCGATGGCCGGGCCATGCCGCTGGGACAGGTGCCCCGGCTGGGCGGCCCCGGCCTGGGCATTGGGCTGCGGCGCGTGAACAGTCTGGCCTCGGTGCGGCTGCCCCTTGCAGACAGCACACGGGTCCGGCTCTCAGCCCCCGGCAATCTGGGCCTCACGCTGAAGCCGGACGTGGTCAGGGGCGGAAAGGTAAGGCTGTCGGCGCGGGGAAACGTTCCCTACGGGGCGGCGGCGCTGCTGTGCGCGGACGCCCAGGCACTTCCGGGCAGTGTGGCCGCCAAGCCCCAGCAGGTGCTGTTGCGCCTGAACACCACGTCGCCCCTGACGCTGCTGAACCCCGGCGCAGACCGGGAACTTGCTCAGGGTGAGGAGACGGTCCTGCGCTACCGGGCCACCTCCGGCGTGCGGCTGAATGACCTGACGGTGGGCGACCTGCCCCCTGGCCTGAGTGCCGTGGTCTCTCGCGCCCCCGACTCGCGGGAATTTGCGGTTCGCCTCGTCAACTCGGCCCTGACGCCGGGTCAGACCGTCACGCCGCTGCTGATCCTGCCCGGAGGCGCGGAGGTGACCCTGCCCGCCGTGCTGGGCCGAGTGGGAGGCCGCGCGCCGTATGCTGCCGCGCCCATCTCCAGACCCTCAGGCGCGCAGGCGGGCAATCCTTCTCCGCAGGCCACGCGAGACCAGCAGGACCAGGATCAGGAGGAACGCGTGGGAAGCTGGGCCGCCCTGATCGGCGGGCTGGAGTGGATACGGGCGCTGGTGCTGCTGGCCCTGGCAGCAGGCGCCGCATTCTGGCTGCTGGCGCGCCGCAGACGTGGTGGAGGCGTCTGGCGGCCCCTGGGTGGGTCTGCGGCGGTGGCCAGTGCCCGCCTGCGCCCGGTGCTGAGACCACAGGCTACCCCCCAGAACGAGCCGCCTGCAGTGGAGGGCATCGAGTACAGCGGGGGCCGTGTCCTGTCGCTGGTGGCGGCAGGGGGCGAGGTCACGCCCGTGCCCATTCCGCTGGGCGGCCCCTTCGATCTGGGACAACTGGCCCGCGTACCACACCTGAGTGGCCTGCGTGCAGAGCAGCACCGGGACGGCCTGAAAATTCTACGGGTGCCCACCGATCTGGACGTCAGTCAGGGAGCGCGGCTGATCGAGGCCGGGGACGTGGTGAGGCCCGGTACGCTGCTGGGTGTCGCGGTAGGCCGCACAGGCCGCGCGCCGCAGCACCCGCTGGGCACCCTGGCCGGGCTGGGCCAGCCCCTGACCCTGCACCGCGAGGCCATCCGCCAGGGCACAGTTAACGTGCGCGCCGCCGGACCTTACGGCCAGCACACCGTCAAGCTGCCGCCGGGGCCGAGCGACCTGGGCGCCGCCTTCGGTGCGCCCGCCCTGGAAGGATTGATGGTCACCCTCAGCGGCCCCAACGTCCTGCTGGTGGAAGTGCCAGACGGCCTGCGCCTGCGCCGCAGCGGCGAAACGGCCCCGCTGCAACCCGGCAGCTATCTGCCTGACCTGACCCTGGTGGACCTGCCAGACGGCCAGTAGAGTTGGAGCAGTGATGCTCCGCCCAGCGTGGGTCTGCACGGCCCTCATACGCATTCCGTTTGTAACGCGGTAGAGATCAGGAAAGCGTAGGTCTCCACACTCCACGCCCGGAACCCGTTTTTCTCCTTCTCGCATCCGCTCGGATCTTCACCGTTTTGCAAACGATTCAATCGGAGTCCGCATGATCTGCACAGGGCTGGTCTCTCCCTTGCAGTCCTCTCCCCCGCCGCCGCGCTACGCTACGGCCCATATGGATCTGCTCCGCGCCATTCACGGCTATCAGTTCGGCTCTTCACTAGCCTTTCTCTTTCCCACCCCATATGTTCTGGCCACGCTGATTCTGCTGGTCTGGAGCATCGCCCCGGCAGTTAAAGGCGTGGTCAGCGGCTCGTTTACGGTCTGGCTGCGAATCGTCTGGGTGCTGACTTTGATCCCTGCGGCGACAGGGGTGATTCTGGCCCTAGGGGGCTTGAAGGTGCCAAGCGCAACGGACATTGGTAATGGGGGAAGCAAATACGGCTTCGTGGTGGACCCTAGCCGCAATATTGAACACTGGATGTATTCGGCTTTTGCCCTGCTCAGCCTATACGTTATCGAAATGCTGGTGGCTGGGCGCATGATTGACCATAGAAATGGCCTAAAATATTTGCCCGTTGCCACCCTATTTCTGTACGGCGTGGCCTACATGATCTGGAGGGTGGCGGTCTTACCGGGCAGCACGCCGGGCACCTGAAAGCGGGGACTTAAGACATTGGGGGGCTGTGTAGACGGCAAATCGGAAGCTGAATCACCGCCAGCCAATCCCTCCCTGAAACCGCACGGGGCCATCTGCAGGGCCTTCCTGGCGATTTACAGGTGGCCCGTTCACACCTCAGCAGCGGGCCGAAGCTGCTTCCCGCCTCGTAACACCTTCCCATCTGATCAGCTCTGCTCATCCGCCCGCAGTGCGGGTGTGTTCATCTGGAAGGTCTATGCGCTCTCGTTATCTTTTCTTAATCTTTTTACTGCTGATCGGCCCGGCGCATGCGGCTTCCAGCAAAGTTACCGTCCGTTCCGGCGACACCCTGTACAAGATCGCCACGCGCGCAGGCCTCAGCGTGGCGCAGCTCAGGGCAGTCAACGGCCTGAAAAGCGACACCATCCGCGTGGGACAGGTGCTGAAGCTGAGCAAGGTGGCGGCGGTGGCGCCCATTCCCGCTACTCCTGCGCGTGCGCCTGCCGCTAATGCTACTGCCGTGACCTACACGGTCCAGCGCGGCGACTTTCTGAGCAAGATCGCGGGCAGATACGGCGTCAGTGTCGGCGCGCTTCAGGCTGCCAACAAGCTGAGCGGCACGCTGATCACGCCGGGCCAGCGCCTCAAGATTCCGGCGCGCGGCTCGGCCCCGGCCCCCCGGCCCACCACCGAGGTCCGCACGCTCTTCACCTATATCTACATGAAACGCACGGAAACGCCTGCGGTGATTGCCCAGCGCTACCGCATCAGCGTGGACAAACTGCGCCGTATCAACAATCTGGGCAGCGCCCGCTACATCGTGCCGGGAATCAAGCTGCTGGTGCCGTCACACGTCCCAGTGCCGATTCCGCCGAAACCACAGGGCCGCGCCGCCACCTACAAGCAGCTCAGGCCACTGAATATCCCGGTGCAGGTGGTCAACGTGGACCTGCGCTGGCGCGACGTGCTGGTGGCCCCGGTGCTGCCCGGCGGCGGCCTGAACTTCGGCTCGGGCGCGCGGGTGGGGCAACTGGCCCGCAGCAGCGGCGCGCAGGCGATCATCAACGGCTCGTACTTTCACCCGCATAGCTTCGCCCCCGCCGGGGACATCGTGATGCAGGGGCGCATGCTGACCTGGGGCCGCATTCCGCAGGCACTGGCGATTACGCCCGACAACCGTGCAGCCATCCGGGCCAGCACCACCGGACTGCTGCAAATTCCGCTGAGCAGCGCGTGGCAGGGCATGGAAACCGTGATCGCCACCGGGCCACGCCTCCTGGCCGGGGGCCAGGTGCAATACCGGTACAGCAACGCCTTCCGCGATCCCGCCCTGTTTGGCCGCGCAGCAAGGAGCGCCATCGGCCTGATCAGCAACCGCGATCTGGTGATGGTCAGCACCCGGTCCCGCCTGACCATCACCGAGATGGCCAAGGTGATGTCCCGCCTGGGCATTCAGGATGCCCTGCTGCTGGACGGCGGCAGCTCTACCGGCCTGGCCTGGAACGGCAAACCCGTACTGGACAGCGTTCGCAAGGTCAGCTACGGCATCGGCGTGTTCACCGGGTATACCGGACGGCGGTACATCCGCTGAGTGAAGACTCCAAACTCAACGCATGGAAATTCCTTTCCAGACCTATTCTGCGGGAGGCAAAGGCCAGCCAGACTGGAGAACACGCGCGTCTCCAAAGGTTTCTTCAGCCACTCCTTGCCGCCATCCGGCCTGCTTCTGCCCTACCATAGTGGGATGACCCTTGTGAATTTCCCCCTCTCCCGGTTGCGGGCATGAAGCCCGAACAGGTGCAGTCCCAGATCACGCGCGTGCTGAGCGAGGCAATTTCCGGCCTGCGTGACCCGCGCGTGCCACTGATCGTGACCGTTGAGCGCGTGACCCTGACCCCCGATTTCAGTCTGGCGCGCGTGTATGTCAGTTCGCTGGGGGCCGACATGCCCGAATTGATTGAGGCCCTGACCCACGCGCGCGGACACTTGCAACGTCAGGTGGCTGATCAGGTCCGCATGCGCCGCACGCCCACGCTGGAATTCCGCTCTGCGGCGGACAATCTGCTGTGACGGACAGGCTGACGGGCGTCAGTGTTCATACCACCATTCGCGTGCGCTACGCCGAGACCGACATGATGGGCGTCGTTCACCACGCCACCTACCCGGTGTGGTTCGAGGTGGGCCGCAGTGACCTGATGCGCGAGCTGGGCTTGCCTTACACCGAGATTGAGGCACGCGGCTACTACCTGATGCTCTCGGGCTTGAACGTGGAATACCGCCGCGCCGCCCGCTACGACGACGGGTTGGTGGTCACCACCCGCATCTCAGCCCTCCGCAGCCGCACCGTGACCTTCGTGTACGAGGTCCGGCGCGGCGAGGAACTGCTGGCGACGGGGGAATCGCGGCATATTGCCACCAACAAGCAGTACCGCCCGGCGCGGATGCCAGACGACGTGATCGCGGCGCTGGGCGGCTGAGCCAAGGGAGAGAGGCCAGGGCAAACTGCTGAAAGCACGGCCAATACGGTGGCCCCTCTCCCCCGCTGCCACAGGTGGAGAGGGGAAAATACACGCCCCCCCTTTCCATAATCCAGACAATCAGTCCAGATAATCCCGCGCTTTCAAGTGGCTGGCGCGCAGGTTGAAGCGCTCGGCGTACTTGACCCCGGCCAGACGTCCGGCTCCGGCGCGGCCCTCGCGGAACAGTTCGTCGGTCCATTGCCACTTATAGAAGTCGCGGTAGTACGAGGCGATGGCGGCAGCGGTTTCCAGCGTGTCCTCAATGTCCACGAAGACCTCGGGATAGGGGCTGGCCGGGGCGAAATACTGGTAGAAGCGAATCGGATCGCGCCACGCTTCCAGACGGCGCACGTCCTCACCGCTTTCCACCGCGTCATCGCCACTCAGATCGGGGGCGGGGGGCATAGGCTCGCCGCCGCCCTGCTCGTTGACGATCTTGGGAATGCGGGCCAGCGTGATGGCATCAAAGGCGATCTTGGCGGTCATGCGATGATCCGGGTGCGGATGATCGTCGCTCCAGGTGATCACGGCGTTGGGGCGGAAGGTGGCGTACAGCTTTGCCAGTTGCAACGCCTCGTCGCGGTGTCCGGTCATACGGCTGTCGCCCATGTCAAAGAAGTGGTACTGCGCGCCAATTTTCTCAGCCACCCAAGCGCCATGCTCTCGCCGGATGCGGGTGACTTCCTCGTGCGAGGTGTCGCCAAACTGGCTGGCGAGTTCGCCCAGCGTCGTCCAGACCAGCATGATCTCGTCGCCGCGCGCCGCGTGTTTCGCCAAGGTTCCAGCGCAACCGATCTCGTCATCCGGGTGGGCAAATACAGCCATGATTCGCATGGGGCACAGGATAGACCCATCTCGCACAGTCAGGTCCCGGAAGCTGGGACGATCAGCGTACGAAGCGGATGCTCAGGGGGTAGTGGTACGGCTGCCCGGCGCTGACCCGCACCACCGCCACGATCATGAAGATGAAGGGGATGATGCTCAGCAGCAGCAGCAGCGGTACAAAGAACACGAAGAAGGCGGCGAAGGTGCCCAGAAAGGCAAAGGCCCCGAAATCCTGCGCTCCTGCCGCCGTGCCCAGCGCCCCGCCCAGGATGCCCAGACTGAACAGCACAAAGGCCAGAATGCCAATGAGAACGCCATACAGCCACATGCTCAGTTGAAAGTTCAGCGCCTCCTTGCCCTGCTGGTCCAGCGCCGGGCTGCGGTCCCGCAGGGCCAGCCACGCCACCAGCGGCCCCAGCACATTGCCCAGCGTGGGCAGCAGAAAGCCCGCCAGTGGCGACAGATGCGTCAGGACCGCCGGGGTGCGGTCAGCTTCGGGAATGGCGAGTGCGGTGCGGGTCATACTTGACAGTACGCGGCCCCCCTGCCTACAGTTCCGTGGATGACGCGCCCCCGAACTTCCTACCCCAAAACTGCCGCCCGCAAAGCGCAGGACAAAGCGCGTGACCTGCTGCCCCTGAAAGCCGGAATCCAGCCCTCTGTGCCAATTGATGGCCCGATTGCTGGAAACGCCGTGGACCTGTTCAGCGACGGCGCATGCGACACGATGGCCGGGCATGGCGGCTGGGCCTGCATCCTCCGCACCGGAGAGCATGAGCTGGTGCTGAGCGGCAATGAGGCAGGCACCACCAACAACCGTATGGAACTGCGCGGTCTGCTGGAAGGACTGCAAAGCCTTAAACGGCCCTGCCAGATCCGCGTGATTACTGACAGTCAGTATTTGCGTAAGGCATTTACCGACGGCTGGATTCTGAACTGGCAGCGCAACGGCTGGAAAACGGCGAGCAAGGAACCCGTCAAGAATCAGGATTTGTGGGAGGCGCTGATTGGGCAGGCCAAGACCCACGCCCTGACCTTCATCTGGGTCAAGGGCCATACGGGACACGGCGAGAATGAGCGCGTGGACGAACTGGCCGTGCAGGAGCGCAAGAAACTCAGGGCGCAGTGAGGGTGCAGAGGTATCTCCGATTTCCCCCTCTGACCGGAGCCTCCGCGATTTTGAACCCGCTGCGACGGTAGAAGTCCACCGAAGCGTCGTCCGTTTCTGCCGTCAATTGCAACAGATTCAGATGCGCGGCGATAGCGTGGAGCAACTCGCACCCGTAGCCTCTGCCGCATGCATCCAAACGTGTACCGATGTGCAGGACTTCCGCCGTCCAGAAACTTGCAGGCCCGCCGCGCTGACGATTTGACCGCCAACTTCCCAGACAAAAAGCCGCCGCTCCGGGTCCGTCTGGTAAGCCTCCAATGTGCGCTCAATCCGGGCTGGATCGGGGAACATGGCGCGGCTCAGGAGGGCAGCAATTTCGGGGGTCAGGGGGGGGCGGGATGCAGCACGGAATTATTCTCCGATACCCTCAGCTTCAGCCAGCACGCGTTCAATGCGAGGGTCTGGAATCACCCAGCTCAGGCCCACGCACAGCAGCAAAATACCTGCCATATACGCCGCTGTCTGCCCCAGCAAGGGCAGAAGAATGGCGACGATATACACTACCGTGGACACCTTTTCCTTGGTGCCGCCCTTGACGGCCCGCGCCAGCAGGGTATTGCTGGTGTCGGCGCGAATCAATGACTGTTGCAGCAGAACATACGCCACGCCGCACATCACCAGATCAAAGGCGTACACGCTGATTGGGGTGGGCGCGAAGTGGCTTTCTCCCACCCAGGCGGTGAGCCACGGCAACAGCGAAAGCCAGAACAGCAGGTGCAGATTGCCCCACAGTGCCGCGCCGTTCACCCGCTTGACCGCCTGAAACATGTGGTGATGGTTGTTCCAGTAATTGCCGATATACAGAAAACTGACGACATACGCCAGAATCTTGGGCCAATCCTTGAACAGATCACCCAGTTCATGGCCTTCCGGCACAGCCAATTCCAGCACCATGATGGTGATGATGATGGCGAGAACGCCGTCTGAGAATGCTTCTATTCGGCCTTTATTCATATGCTTGCGGTTTCCGTCATGTGTCCATCTCCCTGAACGCGGCCCATCAGCTCCGAACTGACGGCCCATCTTCTTTCGCAGAATAGATCACAATGCAGAACGGCGGCATGACAGCGGAAGGCATGAAAAAAGCCAGCCCCGCTTGTGGGCTGACTCTGGAGAACTTGAGAATGTGGTGTAGAGCTGGAGCTTAAGCTGCGCCCACCTTCTCGGCGATGATGCCTTCAATATATTCAACAACGCTCTTGAGAGGCACACGCGTCAGCACGTCTTCCAGGAAGGCCGTGACCAGCATCTTCTCGGCCAGCTCCTGCCGGATGCCGCGTGAGCGCAGGAAGAACAGTTGCTGCTCGTCCACCGGCCCGGTGGTGCTGCCGTGGCTGCAACGCACATCGTTGGCGTTGATCTCCAGTTGCGGCACGCTGAAGTTGCGGGCCTCGCTGGACAGCATCAGGGTGCGGTGCTTCTGATACGCGTCGGTTTTCTGTGCGCCCAGATCCACCTTGATCATGCCGCTAAACACGCCCACGGCCTGATCGTCACCCACGCCCTTGTACAGCAGATCGCTGTAGCAGTTGGCGGCGGCGTGGTGCTGCAAAGTGTAGTGATCAAAGTGCTGGTCTTCATTGGCAAAGTACAGTGCCAGCATTTCGGAGTGCCCTCCCTGACCGAGCAGGTGGCTCTGCATCTCAGTACGGCTGAGGGTGCCGCCCATCGTGACCACAAGGCTGTTGAGGGTGGAATCCTTGCCCACCTGTCCGCGCTGGCGCTGGATGTGCGTGACGCCCTTTCCCCAGTTCTGGATGGACACGTAACGCAGTTGCGCGCCGTCCTTGACCACCAGTTCCACCGCGCCAATCGCGTAGGTACCGGGCAGCTCCTCGGAGTCCTGCTCGTCAATGAATGTCACCTTGGCGTTTTCCTCGGTTACCACCAGGGTGCGGGTGGCGGTGAAGGTTCCGGCCTCGCTCATCACGCGGAAAGACCCCAGCGGCAGGTCCACTTCCACGCCGCGCGGGACGTACACGAACGCGCCGTTGGTCCACAGGGCGGCGGCCAGCGCGGAAAACTTGCCCTCGCTGGGATCGGGGGACTTGCTGGGCGTGGTGCCAGGGGCGGCGATGGTGGTGTCGTCCGGCACTTCAGCCGGGACCACGCTGTAGAGGTACTGCTGCACCTTGTCGGCGTGCTGCTCCACCGCCGTCTTGAGGTCCGTGAAGATGACGCCCTTGGCAGTCAGTTCAGCGGGCAGTTCGGTGCGGTAGACCACATCCGGGCCGTCCAGCACCAGGAATGCGCCCACATCCGTTCCCTTCAGACGCTTCTGCACGCTTTCAGGCAGTTTGGAAATGTCGGACACGACTTCACGTTTGGGGTGCGGGTTCAGGTTGCCAAAGTCCACGTTGACCTGGGTGTATTTCCAGGCTTCCACGCCGCTGTGCGGCACTTCCAGGGTGTCGAAGAGGTCAAAGCTGGCCTTGCGCTTGGCGGTCAGCCACTCGGGGCCGGTGTGGGTGGAGAGGTGTTCGCTGAGTTGGGTCATTGTTCCTCCTGTCGCCAGTCCGCGAGGTGCAGACCGGGAATACGTTGAAAATGGTTGGTGTTGCGGGTGATGAGGGTGGCTCCGTGGCGCAACGCGGTGGCGGCAATCAGCAGATCAGCGTCGTCAATGAGCGTGCCTGCCCCTCTGAGTTGGTGGTGAAGCAGGGCGGCAATATCGGCGGCTTCGCGGTCAAAATCCAGAATGATATGACCAGACAGCAAGATGTCAAGGCGTTGCAGACGGCGGGCGTGTTCCGGCTTGAGCAGACTGCGGCGGGCCTCATAACAAACAGTGGCAGGTACAGTGACCACATCGTTCGTTAGTGCCGCCTGATACTGGCGAACGGCCTGCGGCTCCAGCTTTTGCAGCGCGATCAGGATATTGGTATCCAGAGCCAGCACTTTAGGTATCATCCTCAGCAGGGGCGGTACGCCACGGACGGCGCTTCGTTCCCTCATCCCACGCTGCCTGCTCCTCTGGCGTCCAGTCTTCGGCAAAAGCTTGAAGGGCTGCCATCTGCCGGGCGACATACTCCTGCCGCTCAATGACTTTAACGACTTCCTCAAAGGCAGAGTCGCTCAGTGTCTCAAGTTTGGCTTTTGCTTCTTCCCGCGTCGTCACCTTGCCTCCTTCCGATCTTGCCTGCCCTTATTGCTGACCCCATGCATGTGCTTTGGCTGGGGAAATCCCTCAGTCTGCTTCGCAGCCAGCTCCCCTCAAAAGGGAGCCAGGAAGCGCAGAAGACTGTGCCACCCAGCAGTCACCTTGCCTCCCTTCTAAGGGGAGGTGGCCCGAAGGGCCGGAGGGGTTTCCTACGCCTAAGCTTCCAGCCCTCGCAGACAGATGCCAAGATTGCTCGTGAACGAGAGAGATCAGGAAGCTATCAATCTAAGCTGAGACTGCGGCCATGAGTGCGAATCACGTATTCAGCCGAAACATTATGGCTGGGCAAAGGCATCCGGCACTTGACACATTGCCCTTTGTTTTCACTTAAATGAGTGCCGAAGCGTTTTGCGTCAGCGATATCAAAATCTGTTCACCGCCGCAAAAGCCGTATCCAATCAATTTTAGACGGAGACTTCCGCAGTTCTGCCGCAAGAGAGGTTCGCTCATCCGAAGTTAAAACTGGAATAACGACGTAGCCTCTACATTCTGGACAATCAACCCTGGAAGTCTCCACTGAATCAGCCGACCGAGCCTTCCATTTCCAGCTCAATCAGGCGGTTCAGTTCCACCGCGTACTCCAGCGGCAGTTCCTTGGCAATCGGCTCGATAAAGCCGCGCACGATCAGTCCGGCGGCCTGGTCCTTGCTCAGCCCACGGCTTTGCAGGTACAGGATCTGCTCGTCGTTGATCTTAGACACGGTGGCTTCGTGGCCCACGCGGGCAGTCTTTTCCTCGACCTCAATGTAAGGGTAGGTGTCGGTGCGGGCTTCCTCGTCCAGTAGCAGGGCGTCGCATTCCACGTTGGTCTTGGCGTACTTGGCACCCTCGTAGATCTTGACCAGACCCCGGTAGCTGCTGCGACCCGAATCCTTACTGATCGACTTGGAGACAATCGAACCGCTGGTGTAGGGGGCAAAGTGAACGATCTTGCCGCCCGCGTCCTGGTGCTGCCCGCGCCCGGCCATCGCAATGGACAGGATTTCGCCGCGTGCGCCGTCTTCCAGCAGGTAGCAGGCGGGGTACTTCATGGTCACCTTGCTGCCCAGGTTGCCGTCCACCCACTCCATCACGCCGTTGCCGTACACGGCGGCGCGCTGGGTGACCAGGTTGTAGACGTTGTGGCTCCAGTTCTGGATGGTGCTGTAGCGGAAGCGTGCGCCTTCCTTGACCACGATCTCGATCACGCCGGAGTGGAAGGAGTCGGAGCTGTACGACGGGGCGGTGCAGCCCTCGATGTAGTGGGCCTGCGCGCCCTCATCAATGATGATCAGCGTGCGCTCGAACTGGCCGCTGCTCTCGGCGTTGATGCGGAAGTACGTCTGGAGGGGGATATCCACCTTGACGCCCTTGGGGACGTACACGAAGCTGCCACCGCTCCAGACCGCGCTGTTGATGGCCGCAAACTTGTTGTCCTCGGGGGGGATGATGGTGGCAAAGTGTTCACGGAACAACTCCGGGTACTCCTTGAGGCCGTCCTCGATGCTCAGGAAGACGACGCCCAGCTTTTCCCACTCTTCTTTGAGGTTGTGGTACACCATTTCGGATTCGTACTGCGCGCCCACACCGGCCAGCGCGGCGCGTTCGGCTTCGGGGATGCCCAGGCGCTCAAAGGTGTTCTTCACGTCTTCCGGCACGTCGTCCCAGGAGCGGGTGTTGAAGCCCTCGGGCTTGATGTAGTAGTAAATCTCGTCCAGATTCAGGCCGGACAGGTCCGCGCCCCATTCGGGCATAGGCTTGCTGTTAAAAATGTCCAGCGCCTTGAGGCGGAAATCGAGCATCCACTGCGGCTCGTCCTTGGCCTTGGAGATCATCTCGACGACGTCGCGCCTCAGCCCTTTGGGGGCCTTGATGGCGTAGCTCTCGGGGTTGCTCCAGCCGTACTCGTAAGTGTTGTTGATGTCATTGACTTCGGGATTAATGGTCATGTTGACTCCTTGAAGATGGACTACTTGAGTTTTTTAAGCACTGATTCAAAGTGATTGAAAACACTGGCAGCCGCAGTGGGCGAGGACTCGTCGTAATCAATACTAATAACTTTGCCTAATGGCACAGTCGTTAGAACTGCTTTTGGAACTTTTCCGAGATCCCGCACTTCAGCCAGCCAGTTCCAGCCTCTCTGCAAGCTCACATCCACTCTCATTTCTGAGTAGACTGATTTATCGGACTCTGTGGTACTGCATTTAACCTTACCAATGATTCTCAGTGGTTTATCACTGTACATCATGGTCAGATTCACCAGATCGTCTTTTGAGCCTTGATCCGTCGTATTCACCACAGCAGACGGACCGAATTCAATAAATCCGTCTTTTGTTCTGGCACGGAGAATGGAATCAAAGCGGCCATATCTCAGATCGATCTGAGCGGCAGAAAATGTCAATTTGCCGCTCACTGGTTTGCAGCCGAGGGTAAAATACTCTTCAGCCGGAAGGAAGTCATACTCGTAGTTTGGGACGGGATCGCCAAGTAAGACAGTGAACTTGCCGTCTGCACCCACGGTGTTGAAAGACAGGCCAACATGCGGAACGTCGGTGATGACCTGCACTGGGCCACGATTCCAACCCTTGAGCTGAAGGGTGACGCTGGGTGCTGCCGAGGCGAAGGCCGCGAGGTTCAGGACGGAAAGCACAAGGAAAACCTTGTTCCGCTTCAACACTCGCGTTCTTCTGCTCACGCCGTTGCCAGTTCCTTGACCCAGTCGTAGCCCTGTGCGTCAAGCTTCTTGGCCAGTTCGGGGCCGCCGCTCTGCACCACTTTGCCGTCCACAATGATATGGACCTTATCCGGCACGATGTAATCCAGCAGGCGCTGGTAGTGAGTGATGATCAGGCCACCGAGGTTCTCGCCGCGCATGGAGTTGACGCCATTGGCAACCACCTTCAGAGCGTCCACGTCCAGACCCGAATCGGTCTCGTCCATGATGATGTAGGTAGGTTCCAGCATCAGCATTTGCAGAATCTCGTTGCGCTTCTTCTCGCCGCCGCTAAAGCCCGCGTTCAGATAGCGCTCGACGATGCTCTCGTCCCAGTCCAGGGTCTTGAGGGCCGCCAGCAACTTGCCGTAGAACTCGGTGAACGATACTTCCTCACCCTCTTCCTTGCGGGCCTGCATAGCAAGGCGCAGGAAGTTGGCAATGGTGACGCCGGGAATCTCGACGGGGTACTGGAAGGCCAGGAACAGGCCCATGCGGGCGCGTTCGTCGGGTTCCATTTCCAGGATGCTCACGCCGTCGACCAGAATGTCGCCCTCGGTGACGGTGTATTCGGGATCGCCCACCATGACTTTGGCCAGGGTGCTTTTGCCGTTGCCGTTCGGCCCCATCACGGCGTGCAGCTCGCCGCGCGGGATGATCAGGTCAATCCCCTTCAGGATGGGCAGATCGCCCACGGAGGCGTGCAGGTTACGGATCTCGATCTGATACGGCTGTTCGGTCTGGGTCATACTTGGCTCCTTGTCAGAACGTTCTCTTGGCTGGCGGACCCGTATGCAGAAAAGCTGGTGGTCCGCTTCTTGAGAATGATTCCTACTTACCATGCCATTTTAGCCGCTTGGGCCATTAAAGTCGAGTGCATTGGTGTGGATTGATGGACGGTGAGGATGAGCAGTGAGGCGAGTGTCCATCTCAGCGAGACCCACTGCCTCTGCTGGGCGGAAAGTGCCTCTGGGTAGCCCCCCACTCCGCTTACTCCCCTGAGCGGGTAAGACAATTCACCCCTGTTTTCATGCTTGTCACGCGCCCGCGTGCTACCCGTGTAGACAATGAATGTCCTTGATCTCATCCGCGCCGCTGGCCCACTGCTGTGGGTTCTGATTGCCCTGTCCTTATACGTCGTGTACCTGAGCGTGGCGCGGGCACAGGCCTTGTCCCGGCTGGGGCGCAATGCCGACGCGTTAATCGAGCGGGCGCGGGCCATCACGGCGGAAAGTGGCCCGGCGGCGGCGCTGGCCGAGGTGGACCGGGCCGGACAGTCCTCGCCGGCCATCAACGTGCTGCGGGCCGGGCTGGGCCGCGCAGACCGGGGGGTAGACGCCGCCGGAGCCGCCATGCAGTCCGCCCTACTGGCCGAGGACACGCGGCTGTACGCGGGTCTGAGTGCGCTGGGCACCGCCGCGCAGATCGCGCCATTGCTGGGGCTGCTGGGGACGGTGATCGGCATGGTGCGCTCGTTCCTGGTGTTCAGCTCCACTGCCGCGCCCACGCCCGCGCAACTGGCCACCGGCATCAGCGAGGCGCTGGTGAACACGGCGGGTGGTCTGATCGTGGCGATCATCGCCTATGTGGCCCGCAACGCCCTGAAGGCCCGCGCAGACCGCATCGCCGTGGCCGCCGAACGGGTGCGCGAGGACCTGCCCGGCTGGCTGGCCCGTCCCGAGAGCCGCCCACGCCCCGAGCGCCAGACAGCCAGAGAACAGAATTACACAGAGCAGAATTACGCCGAACAGGACTACCGAGATCAAAACTACAGGGATCAGGGCTATGGAAATCAGGGCCAGCGGGGCCAGGAACGCGGCGCACAATCACAGAGCGGGCCCGTTCCGGTGCTGGCCTTCAACTTCGACGAGGCCCGTGACAATGCAGGAACCATCAGCAGCGGGCCGAACAACACTGGCATCTTCCGCACCACGACGCCTGCCAAAACCGCCCCGGCCCCGCGCGGCGACGGCGAGGGCAGAAACCGATGACCCGAGCCCCTACCCGCCGCCGGATGCGCGACAGCGGCGACGGCGTGACCTTCGACTTCGCGCCGATGGTGGACGTGGTGCTGCTGCTGCTGATCTTCTTCTTTTTGACCAGCAGCCTGGGCGCACGCCAGAACGCGCTGCCACTGGACCTACCGCGCGCCAGCACCACCGTGCAGGAAACGCCCGCCCTGCCCATCGTGAGCGTGGACCGCGCCGGAAAGCTATTTCTGAATGGGCAGGCCACCACCCTGACCAAATTGAGTGGGCAGCTCAAGCCGCTGCTGGCAACCTCGGGCGGCGTGGTGGGCCTGCGTGCAGACGAACGCGGCAGTTACGGCACGGTGGTCCGCGTGATGGACGTGATCAAGAAGGCAGGCGGCGAACGTCTGGCGCTGGGAACGAGGCCCAGCCAGTGAGATGACCACCTTCCCGCCCACTCCCGGCCCGCAGCCAGCCCCCGAGGGACGCGAGCGCTTTCGCGCGCTGGCCGCCACCATCGGCTTGCATGTGGTGGTCTTCTCCGGCCTGCTGCTGCTGCGTCCCGCCGCGCCGGACCCACTCCAGGCCACCCCGGACCCGCTGCGGACGCCGCTGGAAGTGGTCACGCTGGCCCCCGCGCCGGAGCCTTTGCCTGTGCAGACCACTGCGCCGTTGACACCGAAACCCGCCCTCCCGAAACCAGTACCGCCCCGGCCCGTCACCGCCCGGCCCGCCACACCGCCGAAGCCGACGCCTACTCCGGCCAGACCAGCCCCTAGGCCCGCAGCAGTGCCCACGCCGGAGCCTGAGGTCAAGGCGACGCCAGCACCCACACCGCAACCTGTCCCTGCTCCCACCCCAACGCCCGCTGCCCAGCCCAGGCCGCAGCCCTCGCCGCCCTCCGCCCAGGTCAAAGCGCCCTCACCTGCGCCGACGCCCAAGCCCGCCGAAGCGCCCGCCGCGACGCCCAGGCCCACGCAACCGGCAGCGGCTCCGGTGGCCCAGACTCCAGCACAGACGTCCGCGCCAGTCCAACCCACACCCGCTGAACCTACACCCGTGACCCAACCGACATCCGCGACGCCTGCCCCGGCGCGAACGGCGGCCACTACGCCCGCAACGCCCTCGCCGCAGCCCGCGCCCGAGATCGCCCCGGAGCGGGTCACGACGCCGCAGGTGGGCAGCGTGGAACCCCAGCCACGCACAGCAGCCCCGGAGACGCCCGCCGAACCCGTGCGGGCCGTTCCTGCCGCGCCAGCCCCGCAACCGGAAGCTGTGACCGCCCTGCCCCGCCGCGAGGACACCGCCCAGGCTGCACCCACTGCCACCACTCCCGCCGCCAGCGCCCCCGCCAGAGAGCAGGCCAG
Organism: Deinococcus sp. AJ005; assembly: GCF_009017495.1. Taxonomy (NCBI): domain Bacteria; kingdom Thermotogati; phylum Deinococcota; class Deinococci; order Deinococcales; family Deinococcaceae; genus Deinococcus; species Deinococcus sp. AJ005. The sequence goes on from NZ_CP044990.1 coordinate 1,820,916, forward strand.
CACTCCAGAAAGCGTGACCACGGCGCGTCCAGACGCCCAGACTCCAGCCACATCCACCCCCATAGAGGCCGCGCCAGCCTCCAGCCGCAGCGCCAGCAACGAGCCGGCGGCGGCCATTCCGGCCCGCCCGCAGGCCAGCAGTCCTGCCCAGGCCACTGCGCCCACGGCCCCCGTGACCGCCCGCGAGACGCCCATTCCGGTGGCCCCCAGCGCCGAAGCAGGACGGGCAGGCAGCGCGGCGAACACTTCAGGTGCCGACACGTCTGCCCCGGTGGCCGCGCGGCCCAGCCGAACCCCTATTCCGGCAGCTCCTGCCACGCAGACCGAGGCGGGACGGGGGGCCACAGCCCCGAATGCACAGGGCAGCGCTCCCGTTGCCGCCACGCCCGCCCGTACTCCGGCAGCGGCAGGCCCTGCGCCTGCCGCACAAGCCAGCGGCAGCGGCGCGGCAGGCAGCACTGCGGCCAGTAATCCGGCCAGTGCCCGCCCCGCCGAGGGCAGCGGCACTGGAACCACCAGCGCGTCCGGCAGCCCTGCCGAAGCGCCCTCACGGGGAACGGCAGGCAGCGATGGAGCCACCCCCGGCGCACCCGCCGCAGCCCGCGAGTCGGCGACGGGCACAGGCAGCGGCACAGGGGGCAGCCCTGACACCGGCACCCCTGCCAGCGGACGCGGCGCAGGCACAGGTCAGCCCGGCTCCGGTCAGGCAGGCAGCGCCCAGGGCGGGTCAGGCACGGCTCCGGCGGCCTCACGCGCGGGGGCGGCAGGGGGAAGTGCGGGCCTTCCCGCAGGCGGCGCGGGCGAGGACGGAGGCGTCACGGCCCGCGCAGGTGGTGGGGGCGGCGGCACCGGGGGCAGCGAGGACCGCCTGCTGAACTGCACAGTGGTGGTGGATGTGCGCGGTTTTCCCACGTTCCAGCGCGCCCAGTCCAGCTTCGTGTTCGCGCAGGGCGGAGGCCAGCTCTGGCCCGACGCGGCCCTGATCCAGGGGGTCAGCAGCCAACTGGTGCAGGAGGGCAGCCTCCAGACCTACATCACCAGCGAGGGCCAGATCGGCGACTTTAAGAACGTCACCCGCGTCAAGGCGCAGGCAGTGCAGGCCACCAAATTTGCCCCCAGCAGCAATTACATCACCGACGCCGTGCTGTCCGCTGCCGCCGCCGCCCAGTTCCGTTCGGCGGGAAAGGCGTGCCGGGTGGTGTACTTCAAGGATTGAAGACCACAGCAAAAGACACTTTCCCCACCCTGAACGCCAGAAATCAGTTTCCCGTCAACCACAAGTCTCTAAATGGAGTGCAGTATGCGTAAACCCACCCAATTGATGGCCCTCTTGACCCTCGTCCCCCTGCTGTCCGGCCCAGCGCTGGCCTGGGTGCCGCAACTGGATGAAACCGTCGCCAAGAACGTGATCGACGGCGCGTATGGCCGCCGCGCCCTGGTTCCCACCTTTCTGACGGTGGACCTGGGTGTCAAGGACGGTCAGTTCGTCGCCGGGCCACAGGCCGTGACGGCCTTCGCAGGCGGAGCGGCGTGCGTGGACGGCTGGCTGGCTGCGCCCACCGACTACTCGGCTGGCAGCCGTCCCGCCGCGCTGACCATCAGCGGACAGGCCGATCAACTGTTCTTCCAGGCCCAGGACGCCCGCGATTCCTTCAAGAACCTGAGCGCCGCGGACGCACTGACCGGGGACTACGCCAGCAAGAGGCTCGACAACGGAGAACTGCGGGTGGACATCAACGTGCGTGGCCTGCCCACTGAACAGGCCCGCAACGCCTATCTGGTTCGCATGAAGGGCAAGGACGGCAAGCTGGTGGCCCCGGTCCGCTCCACCTACGTCAACGACTTCAAGCCGGTGGACGCTGGCCAGCCTGCCCCCGCACCCGCGACGACCGCTACCGCCACCACTACCCCTGCGACAACCGCCACAGGCCCGTATCAGGGCACGCTGGTCTACTACTTTGAACCCCTCAAGGCCGGACTGGCGGCGGGGGCCAAGATGGACCTGCTGATCAAGACCGAGGCCGACAGCGACTGCGCCTACAGCGTGGTGGTGGACCTGAGCAAGTTCCAGTAGAACGCAACCCGATCTCTGCGCCTCCTCCCCAGCCGGGGGGAGGTTTTGCTTTTGATGGCCGCCATTGACCCCAGCACCCTCTACACTCCCAGGTGTGCCAACCTTTCCCCTTCTGGCCGTGGACATCGGCAACACCAGCACCGTGCTGGGCCTCGCCGACGAGACGAGAACCCTGACCCACACCTGGCGCGTGCGGACCAACCGCGACGCCCTGCCCGACGATCTGGCGCTGCAACTGCACGGTCTGTTCTCGGTGGCCGGGGCGCAGGTGCCGCGCTCGGCGATCCTCAGCAGCGTGGCCCCCCCGGTGGGCGAAAATTACGCGCTGGCCCTGGAGCGGCATTACGGCGTGCAGGCGTTCAGTATCTCGGCCCTGAACCTGCCCGACGTGACGGTGGAACTGGACACCCCCGACGCAGTGGGCGCAGACCGCCTGTGCAACCTGTTCGGCGCAGAGAAGTACATGGACGGTCACGAATATGCCGTGGTGGTGGACTTCGGCACCAGCACCAACTTCGATGTGATCGGGCGGGGGCGGCGTTTTATCGGCGGCATTCTGGCAACGGGGGCGCAGGTCAGCGCCGACGCCCTGTTCGCCCGCGCCGCCAAACTGCCGCGCATTACGCTGGAAGCCCCGGCCAGCGCCATCGGCAAGAATACCGTCCACGCCCTGCAATCCGGTCTGGTCTTCGGCTACGCAGAGATGGTGGACGGCCTGCTGCGCCGGATTCGCGCCGAACTCCCGGCCCCCGCCGTCGCCATCGCCACCGGGGGCTTTGCCCGCACCGTGGAAGGCATCTGCCGCGAGATCGAGTATTACGACGACACCCTGACCCTGCGCGGTCTGGTGGAGGTGTGGGCGAGCCGCTGAGGCTGTCTTCGGGGTGGGTACGCGCCATCCGATACGAATTTCGCATTACCCTGACCCCATGACCCACGCCCTCGACACTGCCCCGGACCGCATCATCAGCCTGCTGCCCAGCGCCACCGACCTGCTGTTCGATCTGGGACTGGGTGAACGGCTGGCCGGGGTCAGCCACTCGTGTGACCATCCGGGGGCGGCAGGACTGCCCGTGCTGACGCGCTCTATCGTGGATTCCAGCGCGTCTCAGGCAGAAATTGACCGCGCCGTGAGCGAGGCCATGCGCGCGGGGCTGGCCCTGTACAGCGTGGATGGCGAATTGCTGGACGCCATCCAGCCCGGTCTGGTGGTCACGCAGGGCGTCTGCGAGGTCTGCGCGGTCACGCCGGGGACGATTGAGGCGGCGGTGCGTTACCTCCCTGGTTGCCTGCCTGCCGCCAACGTCCTGAGTCTGGAGGGCCGCAGCGTGGCCGGGATTCTGGACGATTTACGGGCTTTGGCGAAAGCTGCCGGGGTGGCGAACCTCGGAGAAAAACTGGCGGCCAACGCTCGGACCCGCTGGGACGCCATCCAGCCCGTCCAGACTGCGCCCCGCGTGATGACGCTGGAGTGGGTGGACCCCCCCTTCTACGGCGGCCACTGGGTTCCCGAACAGGTGGAGCGGGCGGGCGGCGTCAACGTGCTGGGCGCGGCGGGAACGGACAGCGGACGTGCTAGTTGGGAAGAAATCGCCGCCCTTGACCCCGACGTGATCGTGGTGATGTGTTGTGGCTACGGCCTGGAGAAGAACGCAGAATTTGCCCGCGAACTGCTGGCGAAAACCGAATTGCAGGCGGTGCGCGACGGGCAACTGTGGGCCGTGGACGCCAACGCCCATTTCTCCCGCCCGGCGCTGGGCGTGGTGCGCGGCGCGGAAGTGTTGGCCGAACTGCTGCGCGGGCGCGAATATGTGGGCGAGAGCGTAAGACTGCTCAGCCAGCCAACCTCGGCCTGACCTACGCAAGCGCCTGAGCGTGGGCATCGGATACGCCCGTGTCCAACCGCAGCAACGGCGCGTGAAGCTCCAGTGGTTCCCAGTTGGCGTTCTCGGGCAGTTTGTCGTGGACGCCAGAATGGTCAATAAAGGGACGCAGTTGCGACTCTACCCGCACCGCATGACGGCGTTTCAACTCGGTCATGTCGGCAAAGCAGTGGATTTGCAGTATCTGAGCGTGGTGCTTCTCGGCAAGTGGGATAACGTTCTGCTCGCTCATCCCCGGGTAAAAATGGGTTTCCAGAATCAGGCTCTGCCGCGCCGTCAGGATGGCCTCGGCAGCCCGGAGCATCACGAAATAACCCGCCTTGCCCATTTCACTGTGACGAGCGAGGCGCTCCTCTTCGGGCAACAGGTCCAGCAGGACTTGCTTGTAATCGTCCTTGGAGATGACTGGCAGGGCAAGCTCACGACCCAGAAACGCCGCCAGAGTTGTTTTCCCGGCGGCGGGCAGGCCCGTGATAACGATCAGAACAGGAGCCGTTTTCAACCCCTAGACCCCAATCGCCAGGATGATCTTGTGGATGACCCAGCCCAGCGCGATGCACGTCGGGATGGTGAATACCCACGCGCTGACGATTTTCCCAGCCACCTGCCACTTAACCTTCTTAAAGCCCTTGGTGGTCCCCACGCCCATGATCGCGGTGCTGATGGTGTGCGTAGTGCTGACCGGAATGCCTAGGCGGCTGGCCGTTTCAATGATCAGCGCCGCACTTGTCTCGGCCACGAAGCCGTCCACGGGTTTGAGGTCCACCACCTTGAAGCCCATCGTCTTGATAATGCGCCAGCCGCCAATAGCCGTGCCCATGCCCATCGCGGTGGCCGCCGCCAGGATGACCCACAGCGGCACGGTCTGCATCTGCGTCCCGAAATACGCGCTGAGGGCGAAGGTGATGATGCCCATCGTCTTCTGGGCGTCGTTGCCGCCGTGCGAGAAGGCCATGAAAGCGGCGCTGAGAATCTGTGCCCAGCGGAAGGTGCGCGTGACCGTGCGCGGCCTCATCCACCTCAGCACCAGCCAGGACAGCAGGAACATCAACAGAATGGGGATCATGAAGCCCAGCACCGGACTGGTCAGCAGCCCGGTCAGGGTTTTTTGCACGCCTTTCGGGATGATGATGCCCCAGCCCCCAGCAGCCACGCCCGCGCCCACCAGACTGAAGATCAGCGCGTGACTGGAGCTGCTGGGCAGGCCCTTCCACCATGTAAACAGGTTCCAGCCGATGGCGCTCAGCAGCGCTGCGCCCACCAGTTCCAGCGTGGCGTACTGCTGCGAAACGATGTCCTCGCTGACCGTTTTGGCCACCGCCGTCCCCGTGAGTGCGCCCACCACGTTCATCACGGCGGACATGGCAATCGCCTGCGCGGGCGTCAGGACCCGCGTGGCGACGGAGGTGGCGATGGCGTTGGCGGTGTCGTGAAAGCCGTTGATGAAGTCGAAGATCAGCGCCAGCGCGACGATGATGATCAGGCCGATAAGTGCAGGTTCCACAGGCAGCGGCTCTAAGCGTTCTTCAGGAGAATGCTCTCCACCGTCTTGGCCACGCGCTGCGCCTGATCGCTGGCATTCTCGATCAGGTTCACGATCTCGCCGCTCCGCATGGCCAGGATCATGCCCGGCACGTCGGTCACGCCGTCATACAGCACGCGCTGCACCTCGTCGCTGATGTCGTCTCCCTGATCTTCCAGGGTGTAGATCTGCTCGGCAATTTTGGCCAGTTCGCCCACCTTGTTAGTGTCCTCAATCAGCGGCATGCCCTGAGCCAGCAGCGCGCACTGGGCCTCCACCACGCGGGCCAGCGCGGCCATCTGCGGCAGCGGCGTCTGGATACGGTACAGGCTGAGCTTGACCGCCGCGTCTTCCATATCGTCCACCAGATCGTCCAGATCCTCGTTCAGGGCGATGATGTCCTCGCGGTCAAAGGGCACGATGAACGACTCGGCCAGCAGGTTGGTCACCTCGCGGGATAAGCGGTCTCCGACGTGTTCCAGATCACGCACGCGCTGCACCTTGGCCTCCACGTCGCTGTAGTTTTCCAGCAGGTCCACGAGCGCCTGGGCGGTGGCGTGGGCATTGCGGGCGGCCTCGGCGAAGCGGGCACTGAACTTGGGGTTGCTGGGCATGAATTTGGATAGAACCATGACAAATCCTCCGTATTGTCCTCCGTTATGTCATGGAATTGTCAGGCGCGGAAAACAGAGCGTGGTGGACGGCCAGATTTACCGCCTGCCCAGCTCCAATCACCGTGCTGGCAGGTGCGGACCGGATTGAGCACAGATGAATGCAGAGCAACAGTGTCACCCCGCCCGCCGCCGTACCCTGGGGCATGAAAGCCACCTGGAACGGAACCGTTATCGCGCAGTCGGACAACACAGTCGTCGTGGAGGGCAACCACTACTTCCCCGCAGACAGCGTGAAGGCGGACTACCTGCGCCCCAGCGACACCCACTCAGCCTGCCCGTGGAAGGGCACGGCCAGCTACCACACGCTGGAAGTAGACGGCAAGCGCAACCCCGACGCCGCGTGGTACTACCCCCAGCCCAAGGACGCCGCCACGGAGATCAAGGACCGCGTGGCCTTCTGGAAGGGCGTGGAAATCACGGCAGACTGATACGGGTGCCGGGCATGACACCATAAGGGCATGACCCAGCCCCCTCCCAGCTTTCCAGAGCTGCCTATCACCGCCGCCGAACTCGCTGCGGCCCGCGCCGGGGTCACCGTCAGAGGCGGGCGCATCATGGGCACGCTGGGGATTCTGGCCGCCCTCTCGGCGCTGGGCGGTCTGCTGGGCGTCTGGGCACTGTGGTGGAGTTTCGGGGAATTGCCACGCTGGCTGGCCTCGCTGAATGAACTGAGCGACGGCGATCTGCCCCAACTGAATGCCGCCGATCTGGTCCCCTCCTGGGCGCTGCCTTCCCTGCTGGGCCTGGGCCTGCTGGCGACGGCCCTTTACGTGTGGGCCATCCTGGTGGCCCGGCAGACGGTGGGTGCGGTACGTAACCAGACGCTGCATCCCGGCCCGGACCACACTGGGGCACTGGAGCGCAGCGTTCGCACGGTGCGGCCCTGGATCCTGCTGGGACAGATCGCACCGATCTTGCAGCTTCTGATCCCGCTGCTGGCAGTGCTCATGAGCCTCGGCCTGATCCGCCAAATCGATCCACAAACCTTTCAGGGCATCGGTTTCGGCCCGGCAGAGATCGGGGCCATCGTGCTGGGCGTGGTGGTTCAGAGCCTGCCCACCATCATCATTACCTGGCTGATCCTGGCGGCCATCCGGCGCTGGCTGGACGCCGTGGTGGCCCGCGCCCACGCCCCTGTGCCAGTGCGTCCCGCCGCGCGGGGGGTGGACGCCTGGCTGCTGTTCACGCTGGCGCTGCTGATACTGGGGCTGGCGGCCTTGCTGCTGGGCGGTCTGCCTCTGCTGGCGATCTCCGCGTTCGTGGGCGGCACACCGCTGAACGACCCGGATCTGGCCGCTCTGGGCATCACGCCCGCCGCCCTGCGTGGTGTCCTGCTCCTCAGCGCAACGGCCATGCTGCTGAGCGCATTCATCTACCTCGTGCTGGCCCTACTGATGGGCTGGTCACGCGGTTTCGCCGCCAGTGTCGCCACCGTACTGGACGCGGGCTTGCCCGGCAGACCGGCAACACCGCTTGCCGATCCCTGGAGTGGTCCGGTGCAGACCGCGCAAGGCCGGGAGCCTTATTGAACACACATGGGCGGCAGGGAGCAACACCATGAGGTGTTCAGCCGTAGCAGAACGCGACACAGCGGACAGGCCGCCTTAACTTTCCAGTGCGGCCTGCCATCTCCAAGAATCTACAGATTGAAGAAACGCAGCAGCGGCCTCCACCACGGAATCCCGGCCAGCGCCGCTACCAGACTCAGCACGGTCCAGAGGGTCATGGCGCGGAATTTGGCCGGGTGGGTGGCCGCGCGCTTGCTCAGGGCCGAAGCCAGAGTGGCGAAGACGGCGGCCAGCACCCCCAGGCCCAGGTGTTCCCACTGGAAGCTGGGCCGCGCCCCCGCGAACACCTGAATGTTCTGCGCGCCCAGCAGGCCGAACAGCAGCAGTCCCAGCACCAGTTGCAGACTGACGGTGCCCACGAACGCCACCACCGGGCGGCGGTCCGCCGCGACGAAGGCCCGCCCGGAACGGAGGCCCGAGAAACCACGGAACAGCGCCCACACCCCGGCCAGCAGAACCAGCCAGCGGTTGATGTTATGCAGCGTGAGCAGAATGACGTACAGGGTTGCCATGCGCTCAGCCTACGGGGCGGCGGTGGGCCGGGTCAAAGGCAAAGGGTTAAGCGTGCGGGAAAGACGCCTGAGAAGGAGCGTGTCTTCCCTGTCCTGCATAGGTTTCAGAACACCACCGTCTTGTTGCCGTGGACCAGTACACGGTCTTCGACATGGGCCTTGACGGCGCGGGCCAGCACCTGCCGCTCCACATCGCGGCCCAGACGCATCAGGGTATCGGGGGTTTCGCGGTGCGTGACGGGAATCACGTCCTGCGCGATGATCGGCCCGGCGTCCAGTTCCTCGGTGACATAGTGGCTGGTTGCGCCGATCAGCTTGACGCCCCGGTTAAATGCCGCACGGTAAGGGTTCGCACCGATGAAGGCCGGCAGGAAACTGTGGTGGATATTGATCACAGGCCGCCCAAACCCACGCAGAAAATCCCCCGATAGAATCTGCATATAGCGGGCCAGCACGACGAACTCGGCGTCGGCCTCGCGAAGCAGGCGGACCTGTTCGGCCTCGGCCTCGGCCTTGTTCTCCTTGCCCACCGGAACGACGTGAAAGGGAATGTCGAACATCTCGGCGTCGCGGCGCAGGTCCTCGTGGTTGCTGATAATCAGCGGGATGGTCACGTTCAGTTCGCCCCGGCGTTTGCGCCATAGCAGGTCCAGAAAACAGTGGTCATAGCGGCTGACCAGAATCGCCATGCGCTTCGGCTCGGCGCGGTAGGCCAGCTTCCACTCCATCTGAAAGGGCTGGGCCACCACACTGACAAAAGCCCGCTCGAAGCCGTCGCGGGACAGATCCAGCCCATCCAGGTAAAATTCCATCCGCATGAAAAACGTGCCGCCCGCCGGATCGGTGCTGTGCTGATCGCTGTGGATGATATTTGCGCCGTGGTTGTGCAGAAACTGCGACACCGAGGCCACAATGCCCCCACGGTCCGGGCAGGTGATGGTCAGTGTCGCAGTGTTCAGGGGATCGGGGACAGAGGCGGGAGCAGCGGTCATGGAGTGCAGGATACGGGAGAGGTGCGCCATCCAGCCCTCACCTTTTAGCTGTGGGGCGGTTAGCTCAGGCCGCCGCGTGCGTACAGGCCGCCAATGATAAAAGTCATCAGCACGAAGGCCAGCGAGGCCACCGTCAGGCCCAGCGCCTTGAGAGAGCTGTCGCGCGCGTCGCGCTTAGGGAGCCAGTAGTACAGCATGACCAGTCCCAGCGCACCCAGACCGCCCAGGTAATGCACGTACTTCTGCACGGTGCCCAACCCCTGATCCAACAATTTGATACCGATCAGCGCCTGAACCATCAACGCAATCTGAAAGGCGATCAGGGCCGCGTTCTGCCAGCCGCCCAGCGAGGGGCTGCGAGGTGAATCCATACCGCCCGAAGTCTCGCCATCTGAGGTCTTGAGGGTGGCGAGGCCACGCCAGTTTAGAAGCACGGTGACGATGGCCGCCAGTACGACGATGCCGCCGATGGCGTTATGGAGGGCAGGCTGAATGATGATCTCGTCCATGATTTTGAACTCCTTGAAAGGTAGAAGAACAATTACTTACCGGTAGGTAAGCTTGAGAGCCAGCCTATCCGCTTTCAGCAATGCCGTCAAGGGATCTCAATCCGGCTAAACATTCATTCCAGACGATTCAGACAGCTCCGCGCAAAGGCGACAGACTCGGCCAGGCGTTGCGGGCGGCCCTGTTCGGCGGCGCGGCCCGCGCGGTGAAAGGCCAGCAACAGGCCGAACAGCGCTGCATTCTGGTCACAGGACTCAGAAGCGGCTCCAACCACAAGTTCCGCCGCGTTCCAGCCGTGGAAATAAGCCACGCTGGCAACGTCCCAGGCGGGCGGACCGATGGCCGCATCCCCGAAGTCCAGCAGCGCCGCGAGTCGCCCCCCCTGCCAGAGAAACTGCCCGGCGTGCAGATCGGTGTGACACAGTGCAGAAGGGGTTTCGGCCACCTGCCACAGCTCCGGCTCCAGCGCAGCCAGTGGGAAGGCGAGGTCCGGCACGTGATGGATCAGCGGCTGGGCGGACAGCCTGCCTCCATTGAGCGGCCACGCTTTCAGGCGGGTGCAGAGGCCATCTGCCGGAGTGGAAGCGATGCCGTGCAAAGCTCCACTCCGGTCCTCCAGCAATCCAAATCCAGCGTGAGGCAGGGTGTGCAACGCGCCCAACGCCCGCCCCAGATCGGCCCAGCCTTCGCGGGACGGTCCCGCATCATCTCCAGCCACAAAACTTTCCAGACTGAAAACCCGCCCGGTGGGCAGCAAGCCGACTTCCAGCACTTCGGGCACAGGCACGCCAGCGGCAGACAGCGCCCGCATGACACCCGCCTGCGAAGAGAGCCGCGCCTCTGGACCGTGCGCCACCCGCAGCACCCGCTTGCCATCCGTGTGGACCTCGCAAGTCGCCCCAGCCGCCAGCAACCGCGCCGTGGGACCAAGGATGGACCGCGCTTCAGCTTCTGGCTGCATCGGGGACGATGAATGGGGCCTTCAGATCGGTGTTGTCCACCACCACACCCACCCACTTTTCCGGGTTAGCTTCGCGGAAATACAATTCATTTCCGCCGATATACCGCCGATTGCTTTCCGCTGCCGGATCGGGCGAGCCAAAGCCGGGGCCGCGTGCCGCGCCGCGTGGAACGGACACGCCAAAATCCACCCGTAGAAAAACGGAGTCGTCCCATACGCCGCGTAACTCCGGGCGGTGCAGGAACAGGCCGTCCACGATCAGGATGCTACCGGGCCGGGCGGTCATTTCTGGTTGAGACACAGACTGGTCCGCGTCCGCGTCAAAAATCGCCGTCCTGTAGCCCAGGGAGCCGTCCGGCCCCAGCGGGTCCAGCAGCGCCTTCCTCATTCCGGCGTAATCGTAGGAGTCGCAGTAAAAGCCCTCGGGTGAATCCCGGCCCAGGCGATGACGCACGGCACGGGGGTTGTGAAAGCCGTCCACGCTGGCGCGGATGACCTCGCGGCCCACACTGCTGAGGCTGGCGGCCAGTTCGTCTGCAAATATCGTCTTACCCGCGCCGTCCACCCCATCCACGGCAACCCGCAGGACGGGATGGGCAGGCTGGGCATCGAGCCTCGCGGCCAACGTCCTCAGCACCGTCTGACGGGCGTTCAGAGCTTCAGCTCACCGTCTCTGGACACGTTCAGGTCCTGGGCCACCTCGCGGGCCACGCCCTGGCGTTCGCGGTCCAGGTAGGTCTGGGCCTGGGCCACCTCCTTGTCCAGCACCTGCATGGTCTCGCTGAAACGCTCCAGCGCTTGCTGGCGGTAGGCGCTGATGGCGTCCAATGCGCCGTACACGTCCCGGAAGGCCCCCTGGATGATCTGCGGGTCCACTGTGGCGCTCCCGGCCTGCCGCTGAATCTCAGTGGATTGCTGCTTCAGGAGGCTGGCGGTGCTGCCGATCATCTTGCCCGTCGTGTCGTTGATGGCCGTGATCTGCCCGAGAACTGCCCCCTGCGTCCCCAGCGCCTGCGAGACCATCAGCGCAGTTTTGAGGGCGCTGACGGTGGTGGTGGTGGCCCGGTCCACGCCCTTGATCAGCTCCAGATTGTTGCGCCGCACCAGATCGAGGGCAAGGTAGCCCTGAATGCTGACCGCCAACTGGGTCAGCAGATCGGTGACGCGCTGGCGCACCGCGAACAGCAGTTCCTCGCTGACCATGCGGGCCTTCTCGGGGTCCGTCGTCGCCAGTTCGGCCAGCCGCTCGGTCAGGGCCATATCCACCGCCTTGCCGACGTGGGCATACTGCCGGAGCTTTTGCATCGTCTCCCACAGGTGCAGTTTCTCGGTTTCGATGGTGGCGTTGTCGCGCCTCAGTTCGTCCTGGCCCCGATACAGCGATTCCAGGATGCCGTTCAGGTGCGACTGGGCGCTCTGATACTTGTCCATCGCGTTCTGCACCTTCTTGGCCCCCGGCAGGATGCCGAACAGGCGGCGCGGCGTGGGAGCGCGGCTGGGGTCCAGGTCTTCCACGGTGCGCCGCAGTTCGGTCAGGCCGTTGAGGATGTCACTGCCCTCGGCCAGTGCGCCGCTGCGGGTGGCGCGCAGGGGGCGGTCCAGCATGCGGTTGCTGGTCTGCGCCGCCGCGCGCTGTTCGGGCAGGCCCAGATCATGCACGGCGTCCAGCTTGCGCTTGAATTCCGGGCTGTGCGCCCTGGAATTCAGCACGTCCAGAGCGAAAGCGCGGGCCATACCATCCAGGCGGGTGCGGTCCTCGTTGGACAGTGGCACCATTTCAGGGGCGTCCACCGGGGCCACGTTCTTGACGGCCTCCGGCGCGCTCAGGGAAGTCTCGGGCGGGGTCAGCGGGCCGGGTTTGCCATCGGTCATGCTCCCTATTACGCACCAAGACGGTGAGGGGTTGCATCCGGCAAAAGGCGTAAGAGGTTAGGGCAAACTCAAATAGACTCTTTAACCAGAAAATAGTTTACCAGTGTAATATCTAAATATGATCGCCGAATCCAGACGCGCCCCCTTCCTTCTCCTGGCGGTGGCTGCCGGAACCCTGTTGCCCATGCAGTTCGCCGTGAACAGTGCACTGGCGGGCGAACTGCATTCGGTGACGTTGACGGCGGGCCTCTCTTATCTGGTGGGCGCGGTGGCGCTGGGCATCGTGCTGGCGCTGATGCGGGTGCGGCCCAACTGGACGGCGGCGGCGACTGCTCCGCGCTGGGTGTGGCTGGGCGGCGTGGTGGGCAGCGCCTACGTGGTAGGCAGCGTGGTCCTCACCCGGCTGCTGGGCGCGGCTCTGGCCACCACGTTCGTGATTGCCGCGCAGGTGCTGACCGCGCTGGCGCTGGATCATTTTGGCGCGCTGGGGCTGCCACGCAGACGAATGAACCGCACGCGCACGCTGGCCGTGCTGCTGGTGCTGGCGGCGCTGGCGTTGCGACTATGGGGGCTGAAATGAGTCTGGTGGCCCTGCTGGCAACCATCGGCGCGGGCATCGGCCTGTCGGCGGGGCTGGCCTTTAACCTGCGGCTGGCAGCGGTCCTGGGTTCGCCGCTGATCGCCACGTTTGTTACGTTCTGGGTGGGTGCGGCGCTGCTGATCTCGCTGTGGGCGCTGGGACTGGACGGCGCACGGCCTGACACCTGGCCCGCACTGTGGACGCTGGTTGGCGGCCTGCTGGGCGTTACCTACGTCACCCTGAGCCTGATCACGGGCGCGCGGCTGGGGGCCGGGGCCAGCACGGTGGCGGTCACGCTGGGGCAGGTTGTGGGGGCCGCAATCATCACGGGCCTGGGCTGGCTGGGACAGACCACGCAGCCCCCCACCCTGGCCGGAATTCTGAGCGCGGCGCTGCTGCTGGGCGCGGTGGGCTTGCTTGCCGCTGACCGGGGGCGGAAGCAGGAATGAAAGACACTCCTACCGCCGAACTTCTGGAACGCATCGAACGCGACTGGCACACGGCGCGGCCCGATCTGGACCCGCAGCCGATGCTGACGGTGATCGCGGTGCAGCGCACCTCTGGACTGCTCCAGACTGAGCTGGAGGCATTTTTTGCCCAGCACAGCCTCACACCGTCCGCCTTTGATGTGCTGGCCACGCTGCGCCGTTCCGCCCCGCCCGAAGGCTTGACGCTGGGAGAACTGGCCGCGCTGATGGCGATCACGCCGCCCGCTGTGACCAAACGAGTGGACGTTTTGACGGAGCGGGAACTCGTGGAACGGCTGCCCCACCCTTCAGACCGCCGCGCCATTCGCGCCCGCCTGACCGCGACGGGATTTGAGCTGGTGGACGGTCTCCTGACTGCCCATCTTGAAAACGAGGAACGGCTGCTGGCTGACCTGAGTGGCGATGAGAGACGGACCCTCAGAATGCTGCTGGGGCGGATTCGCTGAGGCTTACTTCCCTACGTACTGGATACGCCAGACCTTGCCCGCGCCGTCGTCGCTGAGAAGCAGCGCACCATCCGCGGCCACCACCGGATCGACGGGGCGTCCACTGGCCTTGTCGTTCTTGAGGAAGCCCGTCAAAAAATCGGCCACTTTCCCTGTTTTCGGATCGACAGTGATCAGCTTGTACCCGCTCTTCTCGCTGCGGTTCCAACTGCCGTGCAGGGCCACAAACATCTGCCCGGCGTAGGTCTGCGGGAAGGTCTTGCCGGTGTAAAACGCGAGTCCCAGCGGCGCGGAGTGTGCGGTGGTCAGGGCGAAGGCGGGGGTGGTGTCCTTGCACACGGCGGCGCTTTTCTTGCCAAATTCCGTGTCCCAGACCTGTGCCTCGCCCGCCTTGGTGGTGTAGCAGTACGGCCAGCCGAACGAGTCGCCGCTGTTCACCTTATAAAAGCCTTCCGGCGGGATGTTGTCACCCAGGCCGTCGCGCCCGTTGTTGGTGGAGTACAACTGGCCACCAAACCACTCGATACCCACCGCGTTTCGCAGGCCGCTGGCGTACTCCTTGCCGTTCTTGCCATCCGCGTCGTAGACCCAGATCGCCGCGCGTTTGGGATCGCTTTCCTCGCAAACGTTGCAGGAACTTCCGGCAGAGACATACATTTTATCGTCTGGGCCGAAGACGACCGTGCGCGTAGAGTGGCCGCCATCACTGGGCAGATCAACCAGTTTTTCAGCCGAGCCACCCGCTTTTATATCGCCCGCTTCGTACGGAAAACGCACCACGCTGTCGGTGTTGGCGACGTACAGGTAGCCGCCATGAATGGCGAGGCCATGTGGCTGATTCAAGCCACTGGCGAAGACTTCCTTGCTGTCTGCCTGACCGTTTTGATCCCGGTCCGGCAACACGTAGACCTTGCCCGCCGAGGTGTCACTGAGCAGCACATCGCCATTGGCCGCCGCCACCATGAAACGCGGTTTCTGAAAGCCGTCAGCGTAGGGGGTGACCTTGAAGCCCGCCGGAACGGTCAGGCCGGAGGTTTCCAGCGGGGGTTGCGCGGGCTTTTCATTCGTCTGCGTGCTGTTCTGGGCGCAGCCCGCACAGGCCAAGGCCAGGGTGCCGATCAGGAGCAGTCTATTCATTCCCTCAGTTCACCATCCAGCCATGAGGGGGGCAGGAAAAGCAGTTAAAGCATCGTCCGTCACATATAAAAAAAGCTCTGGCCATGTAGAAAGGGCCGGAGAGGGTGAACATGCCAGCGCTAGTGGGTATCCGTCGGCAGATATTCAAACTTCGCGCCCAGTGCCTCCAAGTGACGGAAAAACAACGGGTAACTCTTGCGGATGTGGTGCGCGCCGGTAATCCGAATGGGCGCGTCGGCCCGCAGCCCCAGCAGGGTCAGCAGCATGATCATGCGGTGATCGCCATGACCATCGGCGGTGATGCCCCCGGCAATTTTGCCCGTCCCGGTGATGCTCAGGCTGTCTGCCGTTTCCGCCGCGCCGATGCCCAGCCGCTCCAGCTCGCGCCGGGTGTCGCTGATGCGGTCACACTCCTTGAGGCGCAGCGTGGACACGTTTTCCCAGGTGGTTTCGCCCCCGGCTAGCGCGGCGGCGGCGGTCAGCGCCTGCACCGCGTCGGTAAAGCCGTCCCCATCCCGCGTAACAGCGTTCAGAGGCTGGCCCCCGCGCACGATCAACGTATCTCCCTCTCGCACGATATCCGCGCCCATCTCGCGCAGCACGGCCACCGCCTCGCGCTCGCCCTGAAGGTCATTCTCGCGCAGGTTGCCCAGGCGGACCTCGCCGGGGAGCAGCGCCGCCGCCGCCAGAATGGCCGCCGAGCCAGGATAATCGCCGGGAACGGAGACGCGCCCGGCCCCATACTTCTGCCCGCCAGCAATGGAAATCCGGCTGAGGTCCTCACTGGCGCTGAAGCGCACGCTGAATGCGCCCAGCGTGTCCAGCGTCTGCCGCAGCGGGGCATGGCTCTTGATCTGTCCGGTCAGGCGCAGGTCCAGGCCACGGGGAAGCAGCGGCCCCAGGAAGATCAGGGCGCTGGCGTACTGGCTGGACTTCTCGGCACTGACCTCCACAGTGCCACCTTGAATCGGGCCGGAGATGGTCACTGGCAGGCGTCCACCGTTGCTGCTCACGCGTGCGCCCAGGCGTTCCAGCGCCGCTAGCAAATCACCTTGCGGACGCTTGCCCAGCGAGTCGGGGTAATCGGTGACGAAGGTGGTGTCCTGCGTCAGCGCAGCCACGCCCATCAGAAAGCGGGCCACTGCGCCCGCGTTGCCAGGATTGAGGGTCACGCCTGATCGGGGAACCGCGCCGAATCCTCGGATCACGGCGTCGTCGCCCACCAACGACACGCCCGCACCCCAGTCTTCCAGGCAGCGCAGCATGGCCCCGGCGTCCTCGCTGGTGGCAATGCCTACCACGCGGGTCTCGCCCTCGGCCAGCGCCGCCGCCAGCAGGTAGCGCGTGGTGTAGTTCTTGCTGGGCTGGGCGCGAAGCTCGCCGTTCAGGGCCTGGGCCGGGTGGACGAGAACATCGAATGTTTCTGGTAATTCGGGAGTGGGCAGGCCATCTGGACTCATGCAGGCAGGCTAGCGCCGGAAGGCAACGCAGGCGGAGCGGCTGTCTGGAGGAAGCGACGCCCCCGTGATACCCCGCTCCCAGCGAAAGCGGAGACAGATGGAGAGAAACCGATGGATGCCACCCCTTTCAAACTCTCTACAGCCCAGGAAACCGCCACCCAAGCCGCAACCGAAGGCCGTCGGGCGCTCAGCGCACGCGCCGAACGCAGCGTCACGGAGCCGGGCATCAGACCCGGAGGCCGCCGCACTTTCCCACCCACGATGCCCAAGAACTCCTGCCTAGCGCAGCGCCGCTCCCCCTGCCCCCCTGGGGTAGGAGGCTGGGGGGCGGGGTCTCCCTTGTCTACTTTCTGACCGCCGCTCCCCCACACGTCTCCCCTATCCTCACCTTTATGAATGCGGCGCGAATTATTGGCAGGTCAGGGGAAAGCACCTGACAGCCGCCGCGCTGCCCAGAGTTTCCCCCGCCACCGACGCGGGGGCTTTTTTTGCATTCAGTACGGAGGATAGACCCATGATCCAGACCCAGGAATTTGAACCCGGCCAGATGGACGCGATGGATGTGCTACGCCTCGCCCTGACCGGGAAGGTGTACGGCGCGGCCATCGAAACCCCGATCAGTGCTGCCCCCGGCCTGAGCAAACGCACCAGCAACCGCGTGTTGCTCAAGCGCGAGGACTTACAGCCCATCTTCTCGTTCAAGCTGCGCGGCGCATACAACAAGATGGCGCAACTCTTACCGGAACAGCGGGCAATGGGCGTGATCACGGCGTCGGCGGGCAACCACGCGCAGGGGGTGGCCTACGCCGCACAGGAACTGAAAATGCGCGCGGTAATCGTGATGCCCGCCACGACGCCCGAGATCAAGATCGAGGGCTGCCGCGCCCGTGGGGCCGAGGTGATCTTGCACGGCGACAGCTTCAGCGACGCCGAAACCCACGCCTACGCGCTGCAAAAGGAGCTGGGGCTGACCTTCGTGCATCCCTTCGACGATCCCCTGGTGCTGGCCGGACAGGGCACAGTGGCGCTGGAACTACTGCGCCAGGTAGAAACGGGCAACGGCTACACGGTCTTCGTACCAGTGGGCGGCGGCGGATTGATCGCGGGTGTGGCCAGCGTGATCAAGGCCCTGCGCCCCGATGTGAAAGTGGTGGGCGTGGAACCAGACGACAGCGACGCCATGTACCAGAGTTTGCAGGCCGACACGCGCGTGCGGCTGGACTCGGTGGGCATCTTCGTGGACGGCGTGGCGGTCAAGCAGGTGGGCGCGTACACCTTTGACCTGACGCGGCGCTACGTGGACGACTGGGTGCGCGTCAACACCGATCAGGTCTGCGCGGCCATCAAGGACGTGTTCGACGACACCCGCGCCGTGATGGAACCCGCCGGGGCGCTGGCGGTGGCGGGCCTCAAGAAATATGCCCGCGAGAAGGGTATTAAAGATGAAACCCTGGTGGCCCTGACCTGCGGCGCAAATGTCAACTTTGACCGCCTGCGCCACGTCTCGGAGCGGGCCGAGATCGGCGAACAGCGCGAGGCGATTCTGGCCGTGACCATCCCCGAGCGGGCCGGGGCCTTCCGCGAATTTATCGAGGTGATCGGCGCGCGGGCCGTGACCGAGTTCAATTACCGCTACGCCCCCCGCAGTGAGGCGCAGATTTTCGTGGGCGTGCAACTGGCCTCTGCCGGACAGCGCGGCGAACTGGTGGACACCCTGACCGCGCGGGGATACGCGGTGCTGGACCTGACCGACGACGAACTGGCCAAGGTGCATGTGCGCCACATGGTGGGGGGCCGCGCCCCGGAGGCCGAGGGCGAGCGCGTCTATTCCTTCACCTTCCCCGAACGCCCCGGCGCACTGCTGGAATTCCTGACGCACCTGCACGGGCGCTGGAACATCAGCCTGTTTCATTACCGCAACCACGGCAGCGCCCACGGACGAGTGTTGGCCGGAATTCAAGTGCCGGAAGGCGACGGAGCCGACTTCGCCACCTTCCTGCGCGGGCTGGGCTACCCATCAGACGAGATGACCCAGAATCCGGCATATCGGCTGTTCCTGACCTGAAGGATCTGAGCTATAACAGGATGGTGCAGCAGGATTGCAGGGTTCAGAAAGCTCCGGTCTCATCTGTCCCTGACCTGCCCCACCGCACTCAAGACCTCGTTCCAAAGGTAAACATCAGCTTGCAGGGCGGCCCGACAGAGGAAACCAGGGGCACAGAGCCGCTTCCATCTGGGCGTGACCTGCCCGCGCTAGCCTGCGCCCATGCGCTTCCTGGTTGTCGAGGATGAACCCACCATTCGCCGCCCGCTGGTCGCCAGCCTGCGCGAGGCGGGCTACGCGGTGGACGAGGCGGCCTGTGCCCGCGAGGCGCGTGAACTGGCCCTGGCCATCCCTTTCGACGCCCTGATGGTGGACGTGGGCCTGCCCGAGGGGCCACTGGCCGGCTTTGAGCTGGTGCGGGAACTGAGAGAAAACGGCTCAAGCTGCCCAGTGCTGTTCCTGACCGCACGCGACGCCGTGGAAGACCGGATCGCGGGGCTGGATGCGGGCGGCGACGACTATCTGGTCAAGCCCTTTCACCTGGGCGAGGTGCAGGCCCGGCTGCGGGCGCTGGTGCGCCGGGGCCGCTCGGAACCGCAAAGCACACAGGTGTGGCAGGATCTGCGGCTGGACTGGAATGCCCGCGCGGTGTTCCGGGACAGCGCGCGGGTGGCCCTGACCGCCAAGGAGTTCTCGCTGCTGGAGGTGCTGGCATCACATCCGGGAAGGATCTATACCCGCGACGAACTGATCGACCGGGTCTGGGACGGGCGGTTCGATGCCGAATCCAACGTGGTGGACACCTATGTCCGCAACCTGCGGCGCAAGCTGGGCGACCCGGTGGTGCAGACAGTGCGGGGCCTGGGCTACCGCTTCCCAGATGCTGGGCCGGAAGTCTGACCCACACACGGACCATCTGCTGAATGCTTCCGCCATTGCGCCGCATACTTTCTCTCAGATGACCCTGCGCGCCCGCCTGACCCTGCTGACCTTCAGCATTCTGCTGCTGAGCCTGCTGGCCTCTGCGGGGGTGGCGGGAACGGTGCTGTGGCGGCTGGAACTGAGCAGCATTACCCGGCAGATCGGGGCACAGGCCAACGCGCTGCTGGCCGTCGCGCGGGCGACACCGGGCACGCTGCCCGACAGGGCCGAGAACCTGCTGGAAGTCGACGGCATCACGGCGGTGGCGCGGGTATATGGCGGCGGGCGACTGCGCTGGGCAGGCGGGGCTGCCGGGCCGGACATCCTGGACCCTGGCTGGCTGGCCGGAACTGCTGGGGCGGGGATCAGCCGCGTGGGCGGCTATCTGGTGTCGTCCACGCGGGCGAACAACAGCGCCGTACAGGTGGGCCGCAACCTGCTGCCCCTGGAACGCTCGATGCGGCTGTATGCCCTGGTCACGGCCCTGACCTTGCTGCTGCTCAGTGCCCTGGGCGGCGCGCTGGTAGCCCGCGAGGTCCGGCGCACGCTGCGGCCCCTGGAAGCGCTGGCGGCGCGGGTTCAGACCCTGGACGCCCCCGGCCCGCTGCCCGCCCTGACCCTGGGCGGCGAGGTCGGCGCGCTGGCCCGCGCGCTGGACGCCAGCCTGGGTGCCCTGCGGGCCGAACGCGAGCGCGAGACGCTGTTTCTGGCCAGCGCCTCGCACGAGCTGCGGACTCCGGTCACGGCGCTGCTGGCGGACCTGGAACACACCCTGGCACGCCCGCGTTCGCCACAGGAAATGCACGCCGTCCTGGAACGGACCCAGCGCACCGCCTCGCGCCTGCGCCTGCTGACCGGCAACCTGATGACCCTGACCCGCGCCCAGCGTTCAGGAACACAGCATCTGCAACCCGCCCGCTCCTCCTGGCCCCCTGTGGATCTGCTGGCACTGGCAGGCGAGGCGGTAGACCTGCTGCAACCGCTGGCTCTGCGCCAGGGTCTGGACCTGTGGCTGGACGGGCAGGCCACCCCGCTGCGCGGCGACAGCGCCCTGCTGGGCAGCGTGCTGGAAAACCTGATCGGCAACGCCCTGAAGTTCACCCCGCGCAGCGGCGAGGTGCAGGTCAGGGTGGTGCCCCACAACGGCGGCGCACACTTGACCGTGCAGGACAGCGGCCCCGGCTTTCCCGGCGGCGCACTCACCGAAGCTTTTGTGCGTGGCGAGGCGGCGGCAGGGGCAGCGGTAGAGGGCTTTGGCCTGGGGCTGGCCGTGGTGCGGCAGGTCGTCGAGATTCACGGCGGCACCCTGACGCTGGACAACCCGCCGGAGGGCGGCGCACGGGTGCAGGTCAGCTTCCCCAGCGGGTAAAAAGTGGAGGCGCGTTCCCTTCATTCGCCCGTTAACTGGCCCTCCTCCTGTACTTTTCGGAGGCCCACCATTCACAGCACGCTGACTGTCCTGACCACCACGCGTGCCACCCCCGCCCTGCTGACCGCCCTCGCTTTTGCCCAGACCGCCACGCCCAGGAACAACACGCCTGCGGCCACACCCACCGTCAGATCGGCCATGAACACGGTCAGGACCGGAATGTCGGGCGCGGCGTCCGCCATGAAGATGGGCAAGTCCAGCATGTCCGGCAGCGGGAATATGGCGCTGGTTCACATCAACCGCGCCCCCGCCAGCCAGCTCGAAACACTGCCCGGCGTCCGCGTCAACCTGGCTGCTGAGATCATCAAGGATCGGCCCTTCAAGAACAGCGTGGACCTGGAGAAAAAAGTCAGCCGGATCGACGCAAAGAACGTCAAGATGCTGCCACACATCAGCTTCACTTAAAAACGTTCCAGCAACACGGGAGGGCCGCTCAAATGGGCTGCCCTCCTCTTTTCGCCTGCTTCCGGCATTCAGGCGATGGTGATGTCCTTGCCCAGCGCCTTGAGCTTGTAGCGGGCCATCGCCAGGTTGGCCTTGTCCTTGGCCAGCACCAAATACAGGAACAGCGTCTGGCCGGGCACCATGTAAATAATGTGGTACTGGTTTTGCAGGGTGATCAGGATGTCCTCGATCTCGCCGTCGATGCCCAGGCTTTTCATGGTTCGCAGCTTGGCGCGCACCACTTCGGTGTTGCCTGCCGCCTCGGCAGGGGTGGGGCAGGTGCGGGTGGTCCAGCGCCAATTTGTCGGAGCGTCCGCCTGCGACTGCCGCTCGATCTTCCCTTCCAGATCGCCGACAATCAGCAGGGGAAGGGAAGGCTTCTATTTGGAATAAGGCATGCCTCCCCCTTGAATGGATGCGGCGCAGATAAAGTAAACGGCGTTTTCTTTGCAGGTGATCTGCTTCTCCCTCAGTACCCGACACTTTCCGCGTCTATCGTCCGGTGTGGTGCCTAGAGTCGAATGAGGTGGAGCAGTTCATCTCCCGAAGCCCCAAACTGACGGGAAGATGCCCGAACGAGCGACCGGAGGCCCAGCGTCACGACACTCCATGCCCGCCGTCCATGTTTTTTAAGAGCTGTCTCCTGGTTGATGCCAACCAGGACGCTCCAGACATAGGCCAGGGTTAGCAAACAGAGCGGCCGCGTCACATGCCCGGGAAGCGTCATGTGGGTGCTTTCCAACCGAAAGCCCTTCGTTTTGAGTGCCCTGAACAGACATTCGATCTTCCAGCGCTTGCGGTATCCCTTCAAAATGCGACTGGCGGCGGTGGCGTTGCTTGCCTCGATCAGGGGTTCCCCCTGATCCGTCCGGGTCAAGACCACGTTCATCGGTAGACCCTCGACCTCTACCCCGTCGAGCAGCATCGCCTTCTTTCCGGGCTGCAAGCCGCCCAGCCACTCGCCCGCTGGCAGGTCTTCAATGCGAGTATCAACGCAGAGCCGCACCGTGATGGGCAGACCTCGTTCGGCCAATCCCTGAATCCACGCTTGGCCGACAAATTCCCGATCTGCATAGATGGTGGCAACCTCGCAACAGTCCACCAGCGTCAGCGCCTCGTCCAGCAGAGCAAGGCGGGTGCTCGTTCCGCTGTTGCCGCTGTGCGGCAACAACTCGAACAGAAGTGGCACGGCGACACCTCGCCAGTTCACTGCCAGCACCAACGCGTTCACGTCGGTCTTTCCCAGTTTCCAGCTCGTACGATCAAGGGTGAATGCCCGCCGTTTCCCATCGGGCAGCAGCGCCAGAACCAGACGGGCAACGTCGAGAGGACAGAGCGGATGCTGGTGAAAGAAGCGCTCAATCTGGCGGATGACGGAAGCCGTTTGAGCGTTGCACCGGCAACGCTCAGCGAGTGCGGCGTGGCGAACATCTTTAGCCCCGATCAACGCCAAGACGAGCAGGGCGAGCAGTTCCACTTGATTTTTTCGGTAGGCGAGGAAGTGAGAGACGAAGCAGAGACTCAGCGATTTCAGGGCAGTGGGAGACGCGTTCTGTTTTCGCGTACTGGACGATAGATTTCAAGCCTCCTCTGAAACTGTCGGGTACTGAGTGCTTCTCCAACGCCAGAACAATAGTCGGCAGATCCTTATAGGAATATTTCAGGAACACCTGAAAGCTAAGCTGATGCCACAGCCCTCATTGAAAATAAAGGGGCAGTTAAAGCGCGAGGCTCAACTGACCCATTTCTCAACTGATGTTTCTGGCGTTCTTATCGGTAGCGCAAAGCTTCCATCACTTCTTCCACCAGTTCCACGCTGTCGCCACGCCCAGCAGAGGTGGCGACATGCGCCTCCAGATGACCGCGCAGCACCACGTCACCCGCGCCGCTGAGTGCGCCCTGCACAGCCTTGATCTGCCGCAGCACGTCCACGCAGTAGATCTCCGGGTCATCCAGCATTCGCACGATGCTGTCCAGGTGACCACGGGCGATGCTCAGGCGGCGGCGGGCGCGTTTGCGGGCGTCCTCCGGCATACAGAGTTTGCCGTCGGCAGCGCAGTGGGGAGCGTCCGCAAGGGCGGGAGCATCGGTCAACTGGCAACCTGCGCGGCGTAACCTTCCGCGGCCACGGCGCCGATCATTGCCCCGGTATCAGCGTCGCCGTGAACCGTGGCCTTGCCGCCTTCCAGGTCCACCTGCACGTCATGCACGCCCGTCACGCCCTTGAGAGCCTTTTCCACGGCTTTCACGCAATGCCCGCAGGTCATGCCATCAACTTTCAGTTCAGTGGTCATAGGGTTAGTCATGGGAAAATTCTAGACCCTGGGGGGGAGGAAGATCAAGAGGAGTGAGGTCTAAGGGTCAAGAGTCTAAGAGCAGGAGAGAGGTTTCCATTTGCGTAGATAGGCAAAAAAGATGATCGCCACCCATCTTCTAATACCCCATCTTGCCTTACCCTCCCCAGGGGGGTAGAATGTTTCAATGACGATGAAGACTCCCCAACTCAAGACGCTCAACCTGGACGTCGGCGGGATGACCTGCGCGGCCTGCGTGGGGCGGGTGGAGCGCGGACTGAAGAAGGTGGACGGCGTGCAGGACGCCGCCGTGAATCTGGCCACCGAGCGGGCCAGCGTGACCTACGATCCGGCACTGACGAATGCCGCCCAGCTCGTGGAAGTTGTTAAGGACACAGGCTACGAAACGCGCACGGCGGAACTCTCCTTTCCAGTGGAGGGCATGACCTGCGCGGCCTGTGTGGGACGTGTGGAACGCGGTTTGCAGAAGGCCGAGGGCGTGCTGAGTGCCAGTGTCAACCTCGCCACCGAGCGGGCAAACGTGACGTACCTGCCCACCACCACCTCACCCGCCGCGCTGAAGGAGGCCGTGCGCGAAGCCGGGTACGACGTGCCGGACGAGGCTACAGAATCACAGTCACGCCTGGACACGGACCGGGCCAGAAAAGCAGAGGAAATTGCAGCACTGCGGCGTTCGGTGATCCTCGCCGCCGCCTTCAGCATTCCGCTGTTTATCCTGGCGATGCTGCCGATGGTCTGGCCTGCGCTGGACATGTGGCTGATGGACCGCGTGGGCATGGGAACGCTGAACTGGGTGATGCTGGCGCTGGCCGCCCCGGTCCAGTTCGGCCCCGGACGGCGCTTTTACCGCTCCGGCTGGGCGGCCCTGAAGCACCGCAGCCCAGATATGAACACGCTGGTGATGCTGGGCACATCGGCGGCTTTCGGGTACTCGCTGCTGGTCACGCTGGCCCCCGGCCTGTTTCCGGTGGGCAGCGCGCATGTGTACTACGAGGCGTCCGGCGTGGTCATCACGCTGATCCTGCTGGGCAAACTGTTTGAGGCGCTGGCGAAAGGCCGCAGCAGCGAGGCCATGCGGACCCTGCTGGCCCTGCAACCCAACGTGGCCCGCATACAGCGTGACGGCGGCGTTGTGGAAGTGCCTGCCGACGAGGTGCGCGTGGGGGACCATGTGCTGGTGCGTTCCGGTGAACGCCTGCCGGTAGACGGCGAGGTGGTGGACGGCAGCAGCTACGTGGACGAATCCATGCTGACCGGCGAGAGCGTTCCCGTGCAGAAGACGGCGGGCGCGAAGGTCACGGGCGGCACGGTCAACGGCACGGGCGCGCTGACCTTCCGGGCCACGGGTGTGGGGGCCGACACCGCGCTGTCCCGCATCATCCGCATGGTGGAGGACGCGCAGGCCAGCCGCCCACCGATTCAGGGACTGGCAGACCGGGTGGTGGCCGTGTTCGTTCCGGTAGTACTGGCGATTGCCTCCGTGACCTTCGCGGTGTGGATGTTGATTGGCGGCGAGGGGGCGCTGGCAAATGCTCTGATTCACACCGTCGCCGTGCTAATCATCGCCTGCCCCTGCGCGATGGGTCTTGCCACCCCGGTGAGCATCATGGTGGGCAGCGGGCGGGCCGCGCAGATGGGCGTCCTGTTCCGCAGCGGGGCCGCGCTGGAAGGTCTGGGAGCCGCGCAGGTGGTGGCCGTGGACAAGACTGGAACAGTGACGCAGGGACGGCCCGAAGTGACGGAGGTCATTGTTGATAGTGGATGGTTGAAGGGGAATGGAGAATTGCTCCGGCTGACTGCCGCCGCCGAAGCGTCCTCCGAACACCCGCTGGCACGGGCCATTGAGCGAGCAGCTCTGGGTGAGGAGAACAACGTCAACACCCTCTCCCCTGCCACAGACTTTCAGGCCATTCCCGGCTACGGCGTGCAGGCTAGCGTGGATGGCAAGCGCGTGGAGGTGGGCGCGGCCCGTTACATGGCAAAACTGGGTCTGGAATTGGGCGATTTGACAGCGCAGGCCGACGCTCTGGCAAAACGCGGACGCACCCCCGTTTTTATCGCCGTGGACGGCCAGCTTGCCGGGCTGCTGGGCGTGGCCGATCCGGTGCGGGTGGGCAGCGTGGACGCCATCCGTACCTTGCAGCAGCAGGGAACCGAAGTTGCCATGATCACGGGCGACACCCGCGCCACCGCCGAAGCTGTGGCCGCTGAAGTCGGCATTGAGCGCGTGCTGGCCGAAGTCTTGCCCGAAGGCAAGTCGGACGCCGTACAGGAGCTTCAGGCTGGGGGCCGCAAGGTGGCCTTCGTCGGTGACGGCATCAACGACGCCCCCGCCCTGGCCCGCGCCGACGTGGGCGTGGCGATTGGCACCGGAACGGATGTGGCTGTGGAGACGGCAGACGTGATCCTGATGTCCGGTGATCTGCGCGGCGTACCGAATGCCATCGCCCTCTCGCGGGCCACGCTACGGAATATCCGGGTCAACCTGTTCTGGGCCTTCGGCTACAACATCCTGCTGATTCCGGTGGCGGCGGGCGTGCTGGCGGCGTGGAACATCAGCCTCTCCCCGGTGCTGGCAGCGGCGGCGATGGGCCTGAGCAGCGTGTTCGTGCTAAGCAACGCGCTGAGACTGCGGGGCTTCAAACCGCCGCTGGGAGGCGAGGGGCAGGCGGCTTCACGTCCGGGCAATGCGGCAACGCCGAAACTCACGCCTCCAGTTTCCTGAATCCCAGCCCCTTCCCCTACTTTGAGGCACGAGACAGTTCAGCGGCGGACCTGATCAACAGAGGTCCGCCATTCTTTTGGAGTCTGATTGTGCGGGTTTTAACCCTTCTTCCGCGCCGCCCACGCCCCGGTACTCCACAGCGCCCACGCAATCAGTACCGGCTGAAAGAACAGGCGGATCAGGCGTTTGCGGTCCGTGTCCAGCCCGAAAGCGTCGCTGTGGGTCAGGTATTGCGAGATGTTGCCGGGAAAGACTGCTACGAAGAAGGCGGCCATGATCCACCCTACTGTCACCCGCTGTCTGGGCAGCGCCATCAAGGCCACGCCCATGCCGATCTCCACCACACCGGAGGCCAGGACCACGAAATCCTGATTCAGCGGCAGGCTTTCGGGCACCTGCGCCTGAAAATCCTGGCGTAAGAAAGTCAGGTGGCCGGTTCCTGCGAAGGCGAGGGCCGCGCCCAGCAACACGCGGGCGGCAGTCTGGATAGGAGATACGCGGGAAGTCATGTTCGGCAGTGTGACATGCCCCAGCGGGCCGCTCCACCTTTTTGTTATACAGATGCACCCTGCGGTCCGCCCACCTCCGACATAGACTCTGATGATGTTCTCAAACCCCCCTTCAGGACTAGACGTTCGTTTCGCTTTCGCCTATACTCCGGCGGTGTTGTTATGTTGCTAGCAGAAATTATCAGCGTGGGAACAGAGCTGCTGTTTGGTGAGATCGTGGACACCAACGCGGCCTTTCTGGCACGCGAACTGGGCGAACGGGGCGTCATCCTGCACCGCAAAACGGTGCTGGGCGACAACCTGGGACGCGTCAGTGCGGCCATTACGCTGGCCCTGTCGCGCGCCGATCTGGTGATTCTGGGCGGCGGCCTGGGACCCACCGACGATGACCTGACCCGCGAATCCATTGCCGACGCGCTGGGAGAAACGCCGGGCGAAGACCCCGAATTACTGGCGTGGTTGGAAGGCATGTACGCCGCCCGTGGGCGCGAGATGCCGCAGGTCAACCGCAAGCAGACGTGGCTGATCCCCAGTGCCGAGGCGCTCCCCAATCCGGTGGGAACCGCGCCGGGCTGGTTCGTGCGGACTGGGGGTAAATATGTCGTCGCCCTGCCCGGCCCACCCCGCGAGATGCACAAGATGTGGCGTGAGCAGGTACTGCCGCGTCTGCCGCTGCCGGATCACGCGCTGGTTTCCACCACCATCCACACCCAGGGCATCGGCGAGAGCAACGTGGCCGAGCTGCTGGCCGGGCTGACCCAGAACGCCAATCCCAGCGTCGCCACCTACGCCCGCAAGACCGGCGTGGACGTGCGCGTGGCGGCCAGCGCCGAAACTGAAGCGCAGGCCCGTGAGCTGATGGCCCCGCTGCTGGAAACGGTGCGTGCCCACCTGTCGCGCTGGACCTGGGGCGAGGACGGGCAGACGCTGGCCGGGGCGCTGGGCGACGGATTGGCAGGCCGCAGGTTGGGCGTCATTGAGGCAGGCAGTGCAGGTGCATTGTGTGGCCTGCTGGCCGATACAGCGGGCTTTCTGGACGCCGCCGTGACCGGGGACCACGCCCGCCTGATCACGCTGGGCCTGACCCCCGTGACCCTGCGCGACGCCGGACTGGTCAGCGAGGGGGCCGCGCTGGAACTGGCCGCCGGGGCGCGTGAACACCTGGGCGCAGACATAGGGCTGGCCGTGGTGGTCAGCGTGATGGGCGAGAACGCCGGGCAGGTTCACGCCGCCGTAAGCAGCGAGAAGGGCCACAAGGCCGCCAGCGTCAACTGGCCCGGCGACGCCGCGCAGATGCGCGAACGTGCCGCCGTGACCGCGCTGGCGCTGGCATACCGGGCACTCAGAGCAGGCGGGGAGCTGGCATGAAGATCAGAAAATCGCAGACTAAGCAGAAAGCAGAACAGAAAGCAGAAAAGCCGCGTATATCCGATCTGAACGCCGCTTTGAAGATAAGGGCGGAGGCCGACTTGCCCGCCGCCCCGGTTCAGGGGGTCCGGCGGGTGACCCAGCCGCGCCGGAAGGACGAGGCCGAAGCCAGCGCACCCCGCAAAGCGCAGGAGCAGACCGCATCGGCGGAGTTCAGGCAGCGCACCGAGCGTCAATCCGCGCAGGCCACGCGGGGCAGGCAGGCTCCAGAGGAACACACGCCCACCACCGGACGTTTCTTCTATGCCCTGAAGGTTCCCGCCAGCATCACTGGCCCGCTGTCCGAGGCGCAGCGCAAGCTGAAAGGCAACTGGCGCACCACCGGGCGCGAGCAGATGCACGTCACGCTGTGTTATTTGCCGTCCGCACCGCTGGACCGACTGGCCGAACTCAAGGTGCTGGGTGCACGCCTGACGGAGAATCTGGGACCGATGGACGTCAAGTTGCGCGGCACCGGCTACTTTCCCAACGAGGGCAGCCCGCGCGTGTGGTTCGTCAAGGTGGAGGCCGAGGGACTGGACGAACTGGCCGCCGCCCTTCGCACCGGGGTGCAGGACCTGGGCATAGAAACCGAGGAACTGGGATTCAAGGCCCACATCACCCTGGCCCGCCGCAAGGGACCCGCGCCGCGCGTGCCGCCTATGAATTTTGAACTGGGCTGGAAGGCGGGCGGGGCGACGTTGCAGCGGTCACATCTTCAGAAGACGGGGCCGATCTATGAGCAGGTCAGTACCTTCCGTTTTCAGGTAGAAAGTCCAGCCGCAGCACCACCAAATGAACACCCTCCCACTGACAATCCGCCCTCTCGTACACAGCAAACAGAAGCACAGGAGCCATCATGAGCAAAGAGAACCCCAAGGAATACAGCGCCGCCCCCAGCGACAGCAAGGAGCGCCAGAAGGCCATCGAAACGGCGATGAGCCAGATCGAGAAAGCCTTCGGCAAGGGCAGCATCATGAAGCTGGGCGCGGAGAGCAAGCTTGATATTCAGGTGATCTCCACCGGTAGCCTGTCGCTTGATCTGGCGCTGGGCGTGGGCGGTATTCCGCGCGGGCGCGTGACCGAGATTTACGGCCCGGAAGCGGGCGGCAAGACCACGCTGGCCCTGAGCATCGTGGCGCAGGCGCAGAAGGCCGGGGGGACGTGCGCGTTTATTGACGCCGAGCACGCCCTTGACCCGGTCTATGCCCGCGCGCTGGGCTGCAACACCGATGAACTGCTGGTGTCCCAGCCCGACAACGGTGAACAGGCACTGGAAATCATGGAATTGCTGGTGCGTTCCGGTGCAATTGACGTCGTGGTGGTGGACAGCGTGGCCGCCCTGACCCCCCGCGCCGAAATTGAAGGCGAGATGGGCGACAGCCTCCCTGGCCTCCAGGCCCGCCTGATGAGCCAGGCGCTGCGCAAGCTGACCGCGATCCTGTCCAAGACGGGAACCGCCGCCATCTTCATCAACCAGGTGCGCGAGAAGATCGGCGTGATGTACGGCAACCCCGAGACCACCACCGGGGGCCGCGCGCTGAAGTTCTATTCCACCGTGCGTCTGGATGTCCGCAAGATCGGCCAGCCCATCAAGGTAGGCAACGACGCCGTGGCAAACACGGTCAAGATCAAGACCGTCAAGAACAAGGTTGCTGCCCCCTTCAAAGAAGTGGAACTGGCGCTGGTCTTCGGCAAGGGCTTTGACCAACTTAGCGATCTGGTGGGTCTGGCCGCCGATATGGACATCGTCAAGAAGGCGGGCAGCTTCTACAGCTACGGCGACGAGCGCATCGGCCAGGGCAAGGAGAAGGCCATTGCCTACATCGCCGAGCGCCCCGACATGGAGCAGCAGATCCGTGACCGCGTCATGGCGAGCATCAAGAGCGGCGGTGCGTCCGAGAAGCCTTCACCCCCCGTCGAGCAGAAAATTACCGCTCTGGCGGAGTAAGCGAGAAAGACGAAAACGCCCCGGCCTTGAAGTTGGCCGGGGCGTTCTCTTTTTCTATTCCGATTTTTCTGTTTCGGTCACAGGGTGACATGCAGGACGAAGCTCAACCCAGCCGCTTTACTCGTACCCAAGTTCCCGCAGAGCCTCGGGGTCCTCGCGCCAGCCGTTGATCACGATGACTTCCAGACCCAGAAAGACCTTGCGGTTGAGGAAGATTTCCAGTTGCTTGCGGGCCGCCTGACCGATCTCGCGCAGTTGCTTGCCGCCTGCGCCGATGACCATCCCCTTGTGGGCATTCTTCTCCACGATGATCTCGCCCTCAATGCGTTGTAGACCGTCCTCGCGCTCGGTCCAGCGGTTGACGCGGGTGGCCACCGCGTAGGGCAGCTCGTCGCGCAGCTTTTTCATGGCTTCCTCGCGGATGATCTCGGAGGCCCACATCTCGCGGGTCTGGTCGCTGGCCGCGCCGCGCGGATAAAAGAAGGGGTTTTCGGGCAGCACTTCCAGAATCTG
The DNA here is from genome assembly GCF_009017495.1 of Deinococcus sp. AJ005. Taxonomy (NCBI): domain Bacteria; kingdom Thermotogati; phylum Deinococcota; class Deinococci; order Deinococcales; family Deinococcaceae; genus Deinococcus; species Deinococcus sp. AJ005. Next base: position 1,851,850 of record NZ_CP044990.1, read on the forward strand.
CTCACGCAGAGTCGCCACCGCTTCAGGTTGGTTCTGCGCGCTCAGGGCAATCTCGCCGGTCTGGGCGGTGCGGCCTTCCAGCAGGGCGCGGTACAACTTCATGGCCTCGTCCGGGTATTTGGACACATCAAGCTTGTTGCCCACCATAAACAGCGGTTTGGGCAGGTCACGAATCTGGCGGGCCACCAGTCGGTCCTCGTCGCCAGGCGGGTGGCGCAGGTCCACCACCCACAGAATGGCATCCACATCGCTCAGGGCGCTGTGGACCTCGTGGTTCATGTACTTGCCGAGGGCGTCTTTCGCTTTGTGCAGGCCGGGGGTATCCACGAAAACGATCTGCTGCGTGTCGGTGGTGTGGATCCCGCGCACGCCGCGCCGGGTGGTCTGCGGGCGCGGGCTGGTGGGCGCGACTTTGGTGTTCAGAAACGAATTGAGCAGCGTGCTTTTGCCCACGTTGGGCTTGCCGACAATCGCCACGAAGCCGGAGTAGGTCTGTTCACCCTCGGGGCTGGTTCCGGCAAAGCTGGGAGAGGTGGCATCGTGCGAGGCAGCGTTCGGGCCGTCCTCGACTGGATCGGGTGGAAAGAAAGAATCAGTCATCAGGTGCATTGTCTCACGCCGGAGCGCGGGCAAAAGGAAGTCGAGGCTGGGACAGACGCGGCAAACGGATGGAGGCGGGTTACTCCTCCCGCCGCGCCTGCACGCCCGCGATAATCCGGGCGGCGGCGGCGCGCGGCAGCAGCCGGAAGGCCGAGACCTGAACCTTGTTGGCAAGTCCGGCCACTGCCACCCCCTGACCGCGCAGCATGGCCTCTACGCCGATGCGGGCCACCGTCTCCACATCCAGCATCGCCAGCCGGGTCACGCCGGTCATCAACTTGCTCTCGTTCAGCGTGGCCGCATCCTGAAAACCGGTGTCCACCGGTCCGGGGCACAGGGCCGTGACGCTCAGGCCGGTGCCCCGCAACTCCTCGTTCACCGCCTCGCTGAAGGACAGGACATAGGCTTTGGTGGCGTAATACACCGCCATCAGAGGACCGGGAATAAAACCAGCGGTGCTGGCAACGTTCAGCACCCGGCCCCGCCCACGCTCCAGCATGGCGGGCAGAAAACGGCGGGTCAGATCGGTCAGCGCCATGATATTCACCGCGATCATCTCGCCAATTTCAGCCTGATCCTGGCGGGCAAACTCGCTGAAGCCGCCGAATCCGGCGTTGTTGACCAGCAGATCAACGTGCAGGCCACGCGCCGTCACCTCGTCCTGAAGTAGTTTCCCGGCATCAGGATGAGAGAGATCAATAGCGATCACTTCAGCACGAATCCCGTACTGGCGTGTCAGATCTTCGGCCAGCACTTGCAGTTTGCGTTCGCTGCGGGCCACCAGAATCAGGTTCGCGCCGTGGGCGGCCAGTTGCCGGGCTATCGCTTCGCCGATGCCGCTGCTGGCGCCGGTGATCAGGGCGGTGGAAGTTGGGATGGTCATGTCCTCAAGGTAAGGGGCAGGGCCGTGAGACGCAGCGTCTCACGGAACTCCGTTGTGCTATATAAACGCTGAAACGGCAAAAAATGAAGATTTAATAAAGGCAACGCGCATGACACGAGACGCGTACTGTAGGGCATGAGAAGCCCTGTCACCTCCGGCCCTGAAGTCAGTCTTCAGGACATGTTCGCGCAGAGTACCGCCGTGATCACCCAGCCCAGCGTGGCCACGTTTGAGCGCTACGAGAAACGCGGCGGCCTCCAGAGTGCCTTCATCTACGTGATGGTGGCCGCCGTCGTCTCGGCCCTGATCGCCGCCCTGTTCTCGTTCTTCCACTCGGACGTCACCTTCTTCGGACAACTGTTCTCGCGCCTGATCACCATTCCCATCCAGTTCCTGATCTTCACCGGGGCCGTCTATCTGATCGGTGGCAGTCTGTTCAAGGGAACCGGCACCTACCCGGAGGTGGCCTACACCTTTGCGCTGTTCTTTGTGCCGCTGACCATCATCAGCACCATTATCGGGATCATTCCCATCCTGGGTTGGCTGGTGTCCTTCGTGATTGGTCTGGTCATGATCTACTTCGGCTACTTGGCCGTGCAGAGCAGCATGAACCTGCGCGAACAGGTGCCCGCGATTGCCACGCTGGTCCTGGCCGGGATTGCCAATTTCGCCGTCGGGGCCGTGCTAGGAGGGCTGTTCGTGGTGGGCCGGATCGCGTCGGGCAGCTAAATCTGCTGGGCACCACAAAGGAGCGGGCGAGGCCATACCAGCCTCGCCCGCTATTCGTTTTCCGTCTCTTTACTAATCTGCTGATCCGCTCTACTGATCCGCGTAAACATGTACCGCCACTTCCAACATGCCCTGGCCGCCGCCAAAATAGGTCCCGCGCACCGGAGAGACGTCGCTGTATTCGCGCCCGTGGCCGATCTTGATGTGTTTTTCCAGCGCCAGACAGTCGTTGGTGGGATCATAGCCCAACCAGCCGTAACCGGGAATTAGGCACTCCACCCAGGCGTGGGTGGCCTCCGCGCCGCGCATCTCGCCGCCGCTGTAGAGGTAGCCGCTGACATAACGGGCCGGAATTCCCAGTTGCCGGGTGATGCCCAACATGGCATGCGTAAAGTCCTGGCACACGCCATGCCCAGTCTGCGCGAACTCGGCCAGCGGGGTCCGCACATCGGTGGCCCCCGGATCATAGGTAAAGCGGCGGCGCAGGTGACTGGTCAGTTCCAGTAAAAATCCGGGCAGGTCGTCGTCGGGGCCAGGGCGGGCCACGCCGAACAACTCGGGCCATCTGCCGCTGGGAACACGCGGGCTGGGGACCAGAAATTCGGAGTTGCGCCCACGCTCGGGCCGCAGTTCGCTGAATGGTGTGGAAATGGGCAGCGTGACGGCGTGCGTGTCCACAATCGCCTGCGCCTCGATCAGCAGATGGCGGTGGTGTTCGTGGACGTGAACGTGGTGGACAATGGCCCCGAAGTAATCCTTGTGCGAGGTGATCTCGGCGTCAGGGGTCACGTTCAGGTGAAACAGCCGCACGCTCTGGCGCGTCTCATTGGAAGGATGCAGCCTGACCTGGTTAAAGGAGTTCCAGGCGGGCTTGGGGTAGTGGTACTCGGTGGTGTGCCGGATTTCGCAACGCATAAGTGGGGGAACCCTCTAGCGGTTCTGCCGGGCAGTCTGACATGCCTCGGGAAAGCGAATGTGGCGCAGGGCAGACGAATCGGGGACAGGCAGCCGCAGAGGCCGCCTCATTCCTCCTCGAAATAAGCCGAGGTAATGGCCGCGCCGACACGGTTGAAGTCCTGCACCAGGGTCTCGAGGCCCGGATCTTCCTTCTCGATAATGTCGTGGACGCGGGCATATTGCAGCCGGGCCACCAGCCAGCGCGACAGCCGCAGAATCTCCGGGTGTGCGCCGGGATGATGGCGGTCGATCTGCTCCAGCGCCTCGCTGAGATTCATGGCGCTGTACCGTGCGCTGCGCGGAAAATACTCGTCCAGCAGCAGGAATTCGGTCACACGCATGGGTGTGATTCCGGTCTGCACGCGCTTGCGGTACGCCTCGTTGGCGCTGGCCCCCTTGAGGGTGCTGACCCAGCGCTGGTCCTGCAAGGCGCGGCCCGCCGGATCGCCGCGTGCGGCCAGAGCGTCGGCGTCTTTGAACCGGCTTTGCAGCACGCGCAGGGTATTGTCCCCGCGTTCCAGCATCTGCCCAGCGCGCATGAACGACCAGCCCTCGTCGCGCGGCAGGGTGGCAAAGGCGATCCCGAAAAAGAACTGAGAGGCGTCACGCGCGGCGGTGCAGTATTCGAACAGGCCGTCGCGGTCCAGCACGTCTACATTCTCAAAACATAGCGTCAGGTAAGAGCGGTTCAGCGATTCCCACATTTCGCTGGGCAGGCGGTCACGCAGGCCACGGGCGTTCTCGCGGGCGCGGGCCAGACTGCTGGCGATGCTGGAGGGATTGTCACGGTCAAAGGCCATCCACGAACTGACGCTGCGGGCATCCAGGCGTCCGTACTTGGCGCGCAGTTGCGCCTCGCCCCCCGTCAGTTCCAGCAGCGGCGTCCAGTACTCACGGGCGCGGCCCGAGATTTCCAGGCCAGCGTAATAATTGACGTTCAGCAGGCGGGCGGTGTTCTCGGCGCGCTCCACGTAACGCCCGATCCAGAACAGGTTCTCGGCCAGTCGGGATAAGAGCAGCATTATTTGTCCTCCCCGGCTGAGTTTTCCGGCGCGGTATTTTCTAACACAGAGCCGTCCAGAGCGGCGTCCTCAAGAACGTCTTTCTCCAGTTCCTGCTGATACGAATGCCCTCCCGGCGAACTCTCGGGCTGGGGCTGAGACTGCGACTGGGTCTGGGATTGCGAACCGCCACCGGACTGACCTTGAGATTGAGACTGGCTCTGGCCGTCGCCATGCATCATCTGGTTCTGGCTCTGCGGCGTCACCGGGCCGTCGTGGTCCAGCACCCAGGTGTCCTTGCTGCCGCCGCCCTGCGAGGAATTGACCACCAGACTGCCGCGCCGCAGCGCCACGCGGGTCAGGCCGCCCGGCACGATGGTCACCTCGTCCTTGCCGCACAGGATGTAGGGACGCAGGTCGATGTGCGCGCCCTCGAATTCGGCGCTGTCAGGGTAGAACGTCGGGTGGCGCGACAGGCCCACCACCGGCTGCCCGATAAAGTCGCGCGGATTGTCCTTGACCTTGACCAGAAATTCCGCCACTTCCTCCTCAGTAGACGCGGGGCCGATCAGCATGCCGTAGCCGCCCGCCTCGCCCACGGCCTTGATCACCATGTTGGCGGCATTGGCCAGGATGTGTTCCAGGTGATCCGGCTCGCTGCCCAGGAAGGTGGGAACGTTGTTCAGCAGCGGTTCCTCGTTCAGGTAATACTTGATCATATCGGGCACGTAGGCGTAGACGGCCTTGTCGTCGGCCACCCCGGTCCCCACGGCGTTGGCGATGGCCACGCGGCCCTGGCGGTAGACCTCGATCAGCCCGGCCACGCCCAGCGCACTGTCGCGGCGGAAGGCCAGCGGATCGATGAAGTCGTCGTCGATGCGGCGGTAGATCACGTCCACCTGCTGCCGCCCGCCGGTGGTCCGCATCCAGACCCGGCCCGCGTCCACGAACAGGTCCCGGCCCTCGACGAGTTCCACGCCCATCTGCTGCGCCAGATAAGCATGTTCAAAGTACGCGCTGTTGTACATGCCGGGGGTTAAAACAACGACCGTGCCATTGTCGCGCGGGCTGACCGATTGCAGTAGCGAGAGCAGCGAGGTGGCGTAATGCTGCACCGAGCGCACGCCCTGGCCCTCGAACATCTTGGGATAGATGCGCCGCATGGCATCTCGGTTGGACAGCAGGTACGACACGCCGCTGGGCGAGCGTAGGTTGTCCTCCAGCACCAGATACTCGCCCCTCTCGTCGCGGATCAGGTCACTGCCGACAATGTGGGTATAGATGCCGCCGGGCGGCGTGACGCCGTGGACCTCGCGCCGGAAATGGGCCGAGGTGTAGACCAGTTCACTGGGAACGACGTTGTCGTTGAGAATCTGTGCGTCGCCGTAAATGTCGTTCAGGAAGAGGTTGAGCGCCTTGACGCGCTGGGTCAGCCCCGCTTCGAGATGCGCCCACTCGGAGGCCGGGATAACGCGCGGGACCGGATCGAAGGGAAACGTCCGCTCGGTGCCCTTGGAGTCGCCGTAGACGGTGAAGGTGATGCCCTGGTTGCGGAAGGCCAGATCCAGCATGCCGTGCCGCCGCTGAAATTCAGTGACACCCAGAGAATCGATATATTCCTGCAAGCCCTGATAGTGCGGACGCACCTGCCCGTCCGCCGCAAACATCTCGTCAAAAAAGCTCTCGCCTGGCTCATATTTCATGCGCCTGTCCCCCTTGTGTCGTGCTGGTGAATGCCCGCAGGATAGCGGCTCGGCAGGACCGGGAAGGCAGTGTGGCTAGGCGAACTCCTTATGGTCCAGCGCGGCGCGGGCGAAGCGGGAAAGGAAAAACGCGCGCTGAATGGGGCCAGGGCGCGGTTTTCTGAAGCTGTGTCTCTCCCCTACCCCTCGGTTCCGGTCAGTGGCGCGGCCCCCTCCCCGAAGGCCACTTCCAGGCGCGGCAGCAGCCTGCCCTCGTGGGCGCGGGCGGCACGCAGCAGCGCGTTCTTGACGGCGGTGGCATTGGCCCCCCCATGCCCGATGAAGGCCAGTCCCTTCACCCCGATCAGGATGCTGGCCCCGTAGGTGCTGGGGTCCATCCGGTCAGCCAGCCCGCGCAACGATCCGCGCACCAGCAGGCCGCCCAGCTTGCTTTTCAGGCCGCTGTTCAGAGCGTCGCGGATCCAGCCGAACATCACCCTGGCCTCGCCTTCTGCCAGCTTGAGGACCACGTTGCCGGTAAAGCCGTCGGTCACGACGATATCGGTGGTCCCCAGGAAGATGTCGCGGCCCTCCACGTTGCCGTGAAAGTTGATGCCTTTACCATGCAGAGCGCGCAGCAGGGCATGGGCCTCGATGACCAGCGCACTGCCCTTGTGGTCTTCCTCGCCAATCGAGAGCAGGCCCACGGTGGGGTTGTCCTGATCCTCCAGCACCTTCAGGTACACGGTGGCCAGCCGTGCCCACTGCGCGTAGTAGCTGGCCTTTACGTCCGCGTTGGCCCCGGCATCCAGCAACGTGGTCATGCCGCCGCGCGCGGGCAGGTGGGTCAGGATGGCCGGGCGTTCCACCCCCTTGATGCGCCCGAAGGTCAGCAGCGCCGAGGCCATCGTCGCGCCGCTGTGGCCCATGCTGACGGCGGCGGCGGCCCGGCCCTCCTTGACCAGTCGGGTGCAGATGTTGATGCTGGCCCCGGTGCGGCTGCGAACATCGCTGGCGTGTTCGTCCATGCCGATCACGTCGCTGGCGTCCACGATCTCCAGTGGCAGGGATGCGCTGCCCGGAAACTTGCCCAGTTCGGCGTGCAGGGCCACCCGCTCACCCACCAGCAGCACCGATACCCCCGCCCGCGCCGCCAGAATCGCACCCTCCACATTGGGCACCGCGCCGTGGTCCCCGCCCGCCGCATCCAGCGCGATGGGCAGACTGCCCGCCGCTGCCCCGGCTTCAGCGCTCATCGTTTTCGGCCAGCGCGGCGGTCATGTAGAAGGGACGCCCCTCCGCCGCCTTCGTGTCCGGGCTGCGCTGTTCCCCCCGCCCGTCGCTGGGCAGACGGTAGCCAGGGCGCTCGATCTGGGCACGCAGGTCACCCAGGTCCACGTACAGGTCGGCGGCGTTGCGCAGCTCGTAACTGGTCATCTCGGGGATGCTGGCGACGATCACGCGTTTGCCCCGTGCCCGCAGCACCTCCACCGGGCGCTCGAAATCGCCGTCACCAGTCAGCAGCACGGCGGTGTCGTACAGATTGGTGGTGGTCAGCAGGTCCGTGACGATCTCGATGTCCAGGCTGGCGCGGCGGGAGGTGTCGCCGTTCTCGTCGGTACTCTCGCGCAGGGGGCGGGTGCGGACGGTGTAGCCCATGTAGGTCAGCGCATCGGTGAAACGGCGCTGCTTGTCGTCGATGGGCAGGGGCACAGCGGTGTAGTAAAAGGCGTTGTAGAGGGTGCCCTGCGCGGCAAAGTGGTCCAGTATCTTGCGGTGATCGAAGTTCCAGCCCAGCCGCTTGGCCGCCGAGTAGACATTGGCCCCGTCAATAAAAAGTGCAATCCGTGGTGCGTTCATATCCATAAAATCTGTCTCCCGATCCTTTAAATTCTCTACCCCGGCAGATCGCTGGGGCATCCCGGCAGGATAGCGGACGGGAGGCAGACAGAGCGTTCACCCGCTGGGGGGAACCTGGGGAAACACATCCGGCATGTGCAGCGCCTCCCAGACCTCTGCCCGTAGCCGGACCAGATCCACACCGCCGTATTCGTCCGGCAGGGCATCCAGATATTTGACGGCCTTGTGAAAGTTGCGCCCGGTCAGGCTGCCGTGGTGCCAGCGCTTGTGCAGGGCCGCCGCCAGCAGGATCAGCGCTTGCAGAAAGGCGCGTTCCTGGCCCGTCGCCTCCAGCCACAGCTCCTCCCAGGCTTCATGCGCTTCCCACCACTGGCCCAAGTTGAACAGGGCCGCACCTTTCCTGAAGGTCTGCTGATCGGCAGTGCTGAACATTGCCCCACCCTACCCCGCCCACATTGCAACCGCCCCCACCACGCATGAATGACGCCTAAGCTCGTGCCCATGCCCGCCCAATCCACGCGCGAGGCACGGGGCGTATAGTTGTCCCCATGAAGCCTTTGGAACTCACAGACACTAACTTTAGCGACGAAATTGCCAGCGGATTGACCCTGGTGGACTTCTGGGCACCCTGGTGTGGCCCCTGCCGCATCATTGCCCCCGTGATCGAGGAACTGGCCGGACAGTACGAGGGCCGCGTCAAGATCGGCAAGGTCAACGTGGATGAGAACCCCGTGACCCAGGGCCAGTTCCGCGTGATGAGCATCCCCACGCTGATCCTGTTCAAGGACGGCCAGCCCGTGGAAGGCGTGGTGGGCGCGCAGCCCAAGCGGGCCTTTGAGACTCTGCTGGACAAGCATATTGGCACGGCTGCCGCCAGCAACGACAGCAGTACCGTTAGCGCCAGCTAAGCCCCGAATTCAAAGAAAGGCCACCCGTACGATGGGGTGGCTTTTTTGCTGTTTTGCTGTACTGGATGGCCTACGAACTACTTCAAAAACGCACCACATCTGGCGGCGTCCAGGCATGCAGCACCTCACTGAGCAGGATTTCTCCGTCTGGCCATTCCCCATGCCCGCTCTCGGCATTGATATGCCCGGCCTCGCCCGCCGAAACCGCAGCCGCACCCCAGGCTTCGGCCATCGCCTCGGCACGTTGGGGCGTGCAATACGGATCGTTCTCGCTATAGACCAGCAGCGCAGGAAAGGGCCATACATCCACAGGCAAGGGGGCCAGGGCCAGAAGCTGGGGATGCAACTCGGCCATGCCCGACTGTTCTGGATCGGCGGGAGCCACCAGCAACGCGCCGCGCACTCTCTGCATCTCCTCACCACCGGAAAGCCGCGCCCAATGAGCCACCGTCGCCACGCCCGCCGAGTGGGCCACCAGCACCAGTTGCCCCGGTGTGGCCTCGATCACTTCATGCAAACGGGCGGCCCAAACTTCCGGCAGGGGATTTTCGGGATCGTCCTGGCGCACGCGTTCGGCACCGAATTTGTGCTGCCACAGCGTCTGCCAGTGCTGTGGCCCGCTGTCGCCCAATCCAGGCACGATGATCAGGGTGGGGGTCATGGGGCAAAGGGTAGCAGGTGCAACAGAGACCGTGAGATTGAACATCTCTTGGGTCCGCTGGCAGGATCAAAATACCCCACAGCAAAAACCCCCCGCACAAGGCAGAGGGCATTCAAAAAAGATCTAGCTCAGACCAGTTCGATCAGGGCCATCGTCACGCCGTCGCCCCGGCGGGTGCCGATGCGAAGGATGCGGGTGTAGCCGCCGGGACGCTCGGCGTACTTGGGGGCCACTTCATCCATCATCTTGCGGACAACGTCGTTATCGTGGATGTCGCGGGCCACCAGACGGCGGGCGTGCAGGTCGCCGCCCTTGGCGGTGGTGATCAGTTTCTCAACGTAGGGGCGCAGCTCTTTGGCCTTCGTGAGGGTCGTCTGGATGCGGCCCTCGCGCAGCAGCGCCGTCGCCTGGGCACGGGCCAGGGCGGTGCGGGCACTGCTGTTGCGGTTGAGCTTGCGTCCGGCTTTACCGTGGCGCATGGGTGTTCTCCTTCAAAACGCGGCCCCAGAGTACAGGGCCGGAAAGTGGTTTAGTCGCGCAGAGCAAGCCCAAACTGGGCCAATTGCTGCTTGATCTCATCCAGGCTGCGCTCGCCGATGCCGGGAACCTTCTTCAGGTCACGGTCACTCAGAGCGCACAACGCGTCCACGCTGTCGATGCCTTCTTCCTTGAGGGAATGCAGCACGCGGGTGGTCAGACCCAGCCCTTCCAGCGTGACACGCGGCGAATCCATCTCGGCAGGGTAATCGCCGGGGTTCAGATTCAACGTCGTGGGGCTGGTGGGGGGCAGATCGTACACGCCGGTCTGTGGCATGACGGGGGCGCTGGGGGTGTACACCGGCTGCTGGGTGAACTCCGGGGTCAGGGCAGGCAGGTTTTCCACGTTGCCGAACACGTTCAGCTCTTCACGCAGAATCTCCACCGCCTTGTCCAGGGTGTCCTGCGGGCCAGTGCTGCCATCGGTCCAGACGCGCAGGATCAAGCGGTCCAAGTCGGTCTGCTGTCCCACGCGGGTGTTCTCGACGTGGTAGGCCACCCGGCGCACCGGGGAGAACACCGCGTCCACCGGAATGGAGTTGATGCGGTCCTTGGTGGCGTGCTTTTCAGCGGGAACATAGCCCTCGCCTTCTTCCACGCGCACTTCCATGACCAGCTTGCCGTCTTCAGCCAAAGTGGCGATCACCAGATCGGGGTTGACGATCTCGGCGTCGCTGGGTACCTCGAAGGCGCTGGCCTTGACGACACCCTCGCCCTGCGCGCGCAGGGTCAGGGTTTTGGGACCGGGAGCGTGGAATTTCACGACCAGTTCCTTGAGGTTGAGGATCATCTGAATGACGTCCTCTTTCACTCCGGGAATGGTGGAAAATTCGTGCAGCACGTCTTCGATATACACGCTGGTGACAGCCGTGCCGGGGATCGAGGACATCAGGATGCGCCGGATGGGGTTCCCGATGGTGACGCCGTAACCGCGCGTGAGCGGTTCCAGGACGAATTCGCCGTAATCGCCGTCCACGCGGGCTTTGAGTTGAGGGCGCTTTTGATCCATGGGTCCTCCGTTAACGCGAGTAGTACTCGATGATGAAGTTCTCGTTGATCGGCAGCGCCAGGTCTTCACGCGCCGGGAGGCGGGCGAAGGTGCCGGTGAAGGTTTCGGGGTTCAGTTCGACCCAGGGGGCCACGCGGCGGCGCTTCTGCGCTTCCATGTTTTCCTGGATAAAGCCCATCGAGCGGCTGCCTTCGGCCACGACGATTTCATCGCCGATCTTGACGCGGTAGCTCGGGACGTCGACCTTCTGGCCGTTCACGAGAATGTGACCGTGGCCGACAAACTGCCGGGCCTGACGGCGGGTGCTGGCAAAGCCCATGCGGAACACGACGTTGTCCAGGCGGCGTTCCAGCAATTGCAGGAACACGGTGCCGGTGACGCCGGGAACTTCGGAGGCTTCGGTAAAGAGGTTGCGGAACTGCTTTTCGCCCATGCCGTACAGACGCGACAGCTTCTGTTTTTCACGCAGACGCACGCTGTAATCGCTGGGGCGACCACGGCCACGGCGCTGGCCGTGCTGGCCCGGCGGGTAGGGGCGCTTGTCCAAATATTTCTGGACTTTCTCTGTTTCCGCGAGGTTGATGCCCTCACGGCGACTCAGTTTAGTAATTGATCCACGGTAACGACCCATTGATTGATCTCCTTGGTGCGGTCAGGAACGGTGCCCTGCCGGGTCTGCGGCCCTCTGTTTACCCGCCGCCATTGCTGGTGGTTGCAGCTTTCATTCCCCCAAAAGGAAACAGCGGCGGCGGGACAGGTGGGCGCGCGCGAAAACTCTAGTTCAGCACTCTTCTAAAAAACACTAAGCGCGAAACTTTTTCTTGGGGCGGCAGCCGTTGTGAGGCACGGGGGTGTCGTCCATGATGGACTTCACTTCAATGCCGCTGGCCTGAATGGCGCGGATGGCCTGTTCGCGGCCTGAGCCGCTGCCCCGCACCACCACGTCGACGATGTTCATGCCGAAGGTCTGTTGGGCCTTCTTCACGGCGTCGGCGGCGGCGAGCTGGGCGGCGTAGGGCGTGCCTTTCTTGCTGCCCTTGTAGCCGATGGTCCCGCCACTGCTCCAGGCGACAGAGTTGCCGTCCAGATCGGTGATGGTGACAATCGTGTTGTTGTAGCTGGCATGCACGTAGGCGCGGCCAGCGCTGATGTTGCGCCGGGCGCGGCGCGGGGTCTTGCCCTTGGTAGATTTCGCCATGGCTTACTTCCTCGCGGCCTTTTTCTTACCAGCCACAGTCTTGCGCGGTCCCTTGCGGGTGCGGGCGTTGGTCTTGGTGCGCTGACCGCGCACGGGCAGCCCACGGCGGTGGCGCAGGCCACGGTACGCACCGATGTCCATCAGACGCTTGATGTTCTGACCGACTTCGGAGCGCAGATCGCCTTCAACCTTGTAGGTCTTTTCCACGGCTTCACGCAGGGTGGACTGGTCCGCTTCCGAGAGGTTCTTGACGCGGGTGTCGGGGTTGATTCCGGTACGCGCCAGGACTTCCTTGCTGCGGGTCAGGCCAATGCCGTAGATGTAGGTCAGCGCGATTTCAATGCGCTTTTCGCGGGGCAGATCGACGCCTGCAACGCGGGCCATTAACCTTGCCTCTGCTTGTGCTTGACTTCCTTGCTGCAAATGATCAGCACCCGTCCGTGACGGCGGATCACCTTGCAGCCGTCGCACATTTTCTTGACACTGCTGCGAACTTTCATGCTTCCTCCTCGCGCCGCCTGCTGTGCATTAGCAGCGCTCGACCCCCGTCTCACCTTCTGTCAGAGGGAATCTGTGGTGTGCCTCAGCCCTGAGACGGTCAGCGGCGGTAGACGATGCGCCCGCGCGACGTGTCGTACGGGCTGATTTCCAGAACCACACGGTCACCAGGCAGGATACGGATGTAGTGAATCCGCATCTTTCCGCTGATGTAAGCCAGGAGATCGTGTCCCGTATCCAGCTTTACGCGAAAGGTGGTGTTGGGCAACGCCTCTGTCACCACGCCCTCAGCGCGTACGGTATCGGACTCTTCCTTCTTCTTCTTTTCCCGCTGTTCCGGCATTCTTCGTCTTGCCACGCAACCTCCAGGCCCAATACAAGCCAAACGTAAAGGTATCACGCGTGTGGGCAGCCAGACAAGGCAGGATGACAATCCCGTGCAGGCATAAGGGAAAGGCAGGGCCAAGCGTTCGTCTATTCAGGACACAGACCTGGCACATGAAAGGCTCTTGTTCTCAGCCCGCCGCTCCACCCCTCGTCACGATGCCCTGCGTTCCGGCCCACGCCGCCACATCGTCGCCGCGCATGGCCGCCGCCATCAGGCCGGGGAAATGATCGGGGGTGCAGGCGAAGGACGGAATGCCCAGGCCCGCGAAGGCCCGCGCCACGCCGTGATCGTAGCTGGGTGCGCCGTCATCCGACAAGGCTAGCAGGGCGATCATATTCACGCCCGAATCCTTGAGGGTGCGGGCGCGGGCCAGCATCTCGCGCTCGTTGCCGCCTTCGTACAGATCGCTGATCAGCACCAGGATGGTCTGTTCTGGGCGCTGGATCACACCCTGGCAATAGGCCAAGGCGCGGTTGATGTCCGTGCCGCCGCCCAACTGAATGCCGTACAGCACGTCCACCGGATCACTCAGGTTCTCGGAGAGGTCCGCGACTTCGGTATCGAAGACCACCACGCGGGTGCTGACGGCGGGCAAACTGGCCAGCACCGCGCCGAACACGCCCGCGTACACCACACTGCTGGCCATGCTGCCCGACTGATCCAGACACAGCACGATGTCGCGCAGGCTGCGGCGTTTGCGCCCATAGCCGATCAGCCGTTCGGGAATGATTGTGCGCTTTTCGGGCAGGTAAGACTTGAGATTGGCGCGGATGGTGGCGTTCCAGTCGATCTCCGGGCCACGCGGGCGGAAGTTGCGCTGGGCACGGTTCAGGCTGCCCGACACGGCGGCGCGGGTGGGTTCTTCCAGACGCTTCGTGAGGTCATCCACCACCTTGCGGACCACGGTGCGAGCGGCGTCTTTCGCCTTGGCGGGCATCACGCCCTTGAGCGTGAGCAACGTGCCCACCAGATTCACGTCGGCCTGCACGTTTTCCAGCATTTCCGGCTCGAAGAGGAGTTGCGTGAGATTCAGGCGTTCGATGGCGTCCTCCTGCATCACGCGCACCACGTCAGCAGGGAAGAATTCGCGTAAGTCGGCCAGCCAGCGGGCCACCTTCGGCGCGCTTGCGCCCAGGCCGCCGCGCCGGGAACCCGTGGGGGCGTCGTAGAGGCCGCTCAGGGCGTCGTCCATGCGTTTGTCTTCGATGGACAGGCCGATGTCCTGGCCGCCCTCGCCGCTGACGCCATCGGCCTCGCCGCCGCCCAGCACGAGTCTCCAGCGGCGCAGGCGTTCGGGGGTAGCGGATGAATTGGGAAGGGTCATGGTTGCTCCTGGTGGACATAGATGTGGCGGCTTGGACAAAAGCGTAGGAACAAGGTTACGGCACGTTTTCTCGCAGTGGCTAGCATCGCTTCATTCGTCCTCGCCTGGAAAGACGATGACCCCATCCGTGGCGCTGACATCGAAAAAACCGACGCCATGCTTCTGTGCCAATCGGGTCACGGTCTCGTGTGCCGTCTGTGCCTGAGACCAAGCAAAGGCGGCGTAAACCATTACCGTTCCCAGCGAGTAATCCGTTGCTCTGGATTCGTCGAACTCCTCGTCGGACATGCCATTCATGTCTGGGAAGGTCTGGATAATCTCGGCATACCACGCCTGCAACACGGCTGAACAGACCTGAACGTCGTTGTACCCGTGTTCCTCGCTCCACTGGGTCTGCTGTTCGTACCAGGCTATAAATTCGGCACGGTAACGCGGTGCAGAAGGATCGAAAACCATTAAGTCGTGACTCACTGCACCACCTCCAGAACTCGGATCATTCGATCGCGCTCAGCGGGCGGGATGCGGCGTTCACTGGCGCACCCCCAGCAGCCGCAGCACCACCGGCACCACACGCATGGCCCGTTCGTCGTCCAGCTCCAGCACGGCCTCTCCCCTGTTCGGCCCGCCTCCACGCACCGCCTCGCCCAGCGCGCGGCGTTCGGGCTTCTCGTAGCGGGAAAACACGCGGCGCAGCAGAGGCAGGGACTCCTGGAAAGCGTCGCCTTCCAGACCCGCCAGCCAGCCGTCCAGCAGGGCCAGCAACGCGGAGTCGTGCAGCAGCAGCGCGGCGCTGTGGCCCAGGAAACCGTCCAGCCAGGCAGTGACGTCGCCGGGGCGCGCAGCACCCAGAGCGAGGCTGACGCGGCGCTCCACCTCCGGGCCATCCAGTTCGCCGCTGTCGCGCAACCGTCGCACGGCGTCCCCAACCAGCAGCGGATGGGCCTCCAGGCGATCCGCCAGATGCAGCAAGGCAGCGCGCCACTCGGCCAGCGCCCCGGCCTCGTCCAGCAGGCGCACGCTGGCGTCTCCGGCGTCCACGGCGCGTTGCAACACTCCAGCAGCATCCTCGGCCAGACCGATGGCAGCGGTGGGCAGGCCCACACAGGCGCGCGTGAGCAGGGTGCGGAAGACGCGGGCAGGGGCCTCATCTGCGCCTTTTGCCACCTCGTCGCGTCCACGCACGTCGCCGTACCGGGCCAATCGGGCCAGCGGGGCCAGCGCAGACAGTAAGTCGGCCACATCCGCCCCCACCGCAGCACGGGCATCCAGGGCGTCCAGCGCGGCGGGCAGGGCGTCCGGCAAATCGGCGTACCGCACCGCTTCCAGCAGGGCGGTCAATTCAGACAGGGACGCACCTGTCCGCGCTGTTTCGGTGGCCTGTGCGCCTGCCGCGTCCGCCACCGTCTGACCGTAACGGCTGGCCTGCACCAGACGAACGCTGAATTCGGGCTGCCACGCCAGCGCCCAGGCTTCCTTGAAGGTGCCGCGCCCGCCCGCGTGCCGTTCCTGCGCCCAGGGAATGCCCAGCAGATTCAGGCGGTGAAACAGGGCACTCCGGGCCAGATCGTTGTCCTGGCGCAGATCCAGGGTCATTTCCAGTTGTTCGGGCTGCACCTTCACGCGCAACTTCTTCTGCTGACGGGCCAGATCCTGCGCCAGCGGGACGGTGGGCGTGTCGGAAGGCACCTCACCCAATGCCTCGCCCACGATCAACTGGCGCTCGATCAGGCGCAACGGCAAATCGCTGTCCCAGCCGAAGACGCTCAGGGCGGCCTCGTTCAGCTCATCCAGGCCGGGGAGGGCGCGGCCCCGTAGTCCGGCCAGGGTATTCGCCAGACGGGTGGCCTCGATCACGCTGGCGCTGCTGGCCTCCAGTTTCTCGCCGCGCAGCAGCCGCGCCGCCCGCGCAAACCAGCGTTCGGTGACGTGTTCAGGCGTGGTGAACAGGTGGTGGTAATACCCCGGCGAGCGCACGCCTGCGCCGTAGCCACTGTGCATCGACAGCCGCCCATGCGTCCACGGCACCCAGGTCAGCGTGACCTTGGCCTTGGGCAGGCCCTTGAGCAGCGCCGCATCCTCCTTGACCGGGTACGCTGCCAGCTCCGTCAGCACGGGCGCGTGCCACGCTCCGCAGACCACGGCAATACTCTGGAATCCTTCCTTCTGCGCGGCGCGAATCGTCTGTCGCATGTGGGCCTCGCGCATGGCCTCGCGGCCCGCCGGGGCTGGCGCGTCGGCCCGCACCGCCGCCATCACCTCCAGCACCGCCCCGAATACGTCGCCGCCGTCGCCCCTGGCTTCCACCAGGGTTTCCCACCAGCGCTCAAAGTCGCTGTATCCGGCAGCCTCGGCCAGCACGCGCAGGGGGTCTGAATGGAGGTCAGATTCGGCCTCTTCCTCGCGTTCAAAACCCAGTGTTGCGCTGGCGGGCAGGTCCATAAAGCGGGCGGGAACATTCAGACGGGCCGCCCACTGAAACGCCACGAACTCCGGGCTGAAGACGGCGAACGGCCAAAACGATGCGCGGGCCGGATCGTCGTTCACGTAGCCCAGCAGCGCCACGGGCGGCTTGAAGTCCGGGTGGGCCAGGAAGGGCAGCACGGGGTTGGCATCTGCCGGGCCTTCCACCAGCACCAGATCGGGCCGGAGCCGTTCCAGCGCCCCCGCCAGTGAACGCGCCGAGCCGGGGCCGTGGTGCCGGATGGGGAATAGGGTGAGGATAGATTTCGTCATGCCTGCCACTTCATGGGACAAGCCACTTGAAAATTGTGTATCCCCCAGTTATCACAGTGATTAAAATTCCTGATATAACTAAAATTGGATGTATTGAAATTTCATTCAGCTTTTGCATTACTATATTGTTGTTCGTTCTTAATTTTCTATCAAAGACAAGTCTTAAGATATCTGACATCAAGTCAACCTTTCTCGCTGTTGACATGCGGAGAACATTGAAATTTTCTCGGTCAAATGCATCGGCTTCCGCAGCACCAACCAAAAAGTCCTTCATACTCAGATCGTTTATTTGACATAGCTTTTCAAGTCTGGGATGAGGCGCATAATCTTTTCCATAGATAGATTTCAGCATTTCGGCTAAGTCAAATAATCTATTTTCACCCAGAGTTATGGGTGAACCTTGCAACATCCTGTATCTGTGATAAATTGCATGAAATCCGTACACAGATCCGCGCATGTTCCAATGTACCCAATTACTAGTTTGATTCACCCCTAAGTAATCAAAAAAGTCATCCAGCATGGCTTTTTCTAAGGCGTTGTAGTTGCCGTTTATTTGACTAGCACTTATACCCAGAGTCTCTGCGAAGTCAACAATAGAAAAACATTTAGTCTGAGTCTCACTAAAATTTTTTACACAAATCGAAGTAATTCTTGGCGAGAAATTGTCGCCTTTCTGATAAAAGCTTTCGCATGAATAATGAATTATGCGAATTGATCTCTTGTCATTTCTAAGAATTTTTATTCTATTTAAAGCTTCTATTCTATCCACCTTTAAACCTCAGTCCACTAATACTTCCTTTTGAGAACTTGCTCACGCTCAACTCACCGCCCGGCAAGCCTTGTACAAATCCCGCCAGTCTTCCCTTTTCTTTGCCACAGTTTCCAGGTATTCACGCCACACCACGCCGTCCTGCACGGGGTCTTTGACCACCGCGCCCACCAGACTGGCAGCCACGTCCGCCGCGCTCAGTTCGCCGTTGCCGAAGTGGGCGGCCAGGCTCAGGCCGTGGTTGACCACGCTGATGGCCTCGGCAGTGGACAGCGTGCCACTGGGAGCTTTGAGCTTGGTCTTGCCGTCCTCGGTCACACCGCTGCGAAGCTCGCGGAAGATGGTCACGATGCGCCGCACTTCCTCCAGCGCCGGGGGCGCGGCGGGAATCTGGAGACTGCTCGCCAGTTGCGCCACGCGCTGCACGACGATCTTCACCTCGTCTTCCAGGCTGTCGGGGACAGGCAGAATCACCGTGTTGAAGCGGCGCTTGAGGGCGCTGGACAGGTCATTGACGCCCCGGTCCCGGTTGTTGGCGGTGGCGATCAGGTTGAAGCCGCGCGTGGCCTGAATTTCCGTGTTCAGCTCCGGCACGGGCAGGGTCTTCTCGGACAGCACGGTGATCAGGGCGTCCTGCACGTCGCTCTGCACACGGGTCAATTCTTCCACGCGGGCCAGCTTGCCGGTTCGCATGGCGCGCATGATTGGACTTTCCACCAGCGCCGCCTCGCTGGGACCCTCGGCAATCAGGCGGGCATAATTCCAGCCGTAGCGAATGGCCTCCTCGCCCGTGCCCGCCGTTCCCTGCACCAACAGCGTGCTGTCACCCGAAATCGCGGCGGCCAGATGCTCGCTGACCCAGCTCTTGGCCGTGCCAGGAACACCAATCAGCAGCAGGGCGCGGTCTGTGGCGAGGGTAGCCACCGCGATTTCCATCAGGCGGCGATGGCCCACATACTTGGCGGTAATTTCTGTGCCGTCCTTCAATTTGCCGCCCATCAGGTAGGTCAGCACGGCGTGCGGGCTGAGGTTCCACTGCGGGGGCTTTGGCCTGTCGTCCTGTGCGGCCAGGGCAGAGAGTTCGTGGGCGTAGGCTTGCTCGGCGTGCTGGCGCAGGACTTCTGGGGCAGAGGTGGGCTGGGTGGCAGTCATAACGTCTCCTTGAGGATCGGGGGAAAATTCAGCGTTCCAGCGCCGTGCGAACCGGGCCGTCGGGAATCATCATGGTGGCGTTGCCGCCGTACTGCACGCTCAGCGCTCCCTGATAGCGGGTCACTCCACCCATCTTGGTCAGCGGCAGGCGAAAGCTGCCCTGGGCGTTAACGATGTGCAGCGTGCTGTCCTCCTGATCCAGGCGGAATTCGGTCACGCCGCTGTTGCGGGCGGTGAGCAGCACCTGGGCCATGCTGCGGCGGGCGTTCCACCACACGAACAGACCCAGCGCCGCCGCCGCCAGCAGAAAGAAGATGTTGCGGTAATACACCGCCCAGATCACGCCGATTATGGTCAGCAGGGCCAGGGCGATCAGCGGGCCGCGCAGGATGCGGCGCTGCATCTGGCGGTAGACGCTGGCGACGAGCAGTTGCCCATCGGGAGAGGCCCAGTCCACGGTCTGCTGAATGGTCACAAGCTGTTCCTCATAGGGACCTCTCTGCCGCAAAATCGGCGTGAATCTGGGCGCGCAGGGCCAGGCCAGCGTACAGGTTATCCAGCGTCTGGCGGGCGTATTCGGGGGCATCGGCAGGCAAGGAGGAGGGGCGCGGGGCAGCGGGTGAGGCGCGGGTCTGGGCCAGCTCCAGCACGTTGATCCAGGCGTAATCCCAGTCCGAGTTCTTATCGTAGGCAGCAAAGGCCGACTCGGCCTTGCGAATAGCCCGGCTGAGCTGCCTGAAAACCTCGGTGGAAAGGTCAGCAGGCCACGGCGTCGGCAGGCCCCGCAACAGGGTCAGCGTAAGCTGCGAATCATGGCCCCGCAGCGCCGCTTGCAGTTCGGCCTCGCGGCGCGGCGCTGGAACCAGGGCCAGCAGGTCCGCCCGCCAGTGCGTGAAACTGCCCTTCAGGCGGGGCAGCAACAGTTCGGCCAGTTCCGAGAATGCCGGCTCAATCGGCTGGGCTGCCGAAGAGAAAATGGCCCGCACCAGCTCATCGGTGGCCTCGAATTGCGCCGCCAGACCCACCAGCCCGGCGGGCTTCAGCTCAAGCGCAGTCATCAATGCCCCTGGATGTACAGCGTTCAGCAGGTGGCGCAGGCGTTCAGCGGGGTGCTGGACAGGCTCCAGACCATCGCGTTTCAGGTCCGCGTCGGGCACCTCCGGCAGGGCGAGGGTAAAGTTGACCTGACCCCGCAATCTGCCCAGGAACCCCACCTTTTCCTGTCCCAGCATGGCTTTCGCGCGGTCTGCCATCCGGGCGTTATAGGCGCTGCTGGGCAACCCCTGAAGCAGACGGCGGACCTGAGCGCGCACGTCCTCGCTGCGGTCAGACAGCGTTTCTTCCAGCAGGGGTTCGAGTTCGGCGTCCCCTGCCTCCCAGGTCTGGGCCAGCACATCCAGCAGCCGCTTGCGAACGCCCGCCTTCTCAACCTTGAAATGAACGGTCAGGAATGCGCGGGAGGCGGCAGAATCGGCGTCTCGCAGGGCACGGAACAGCGCCTCCCGGCCCGCCTTGGTGGCGCCCTCCCATTCCGGGCCGTCCACCGTCACATCACCGCTTTTCAGGCCAAGCAGCCAGCGCCAGTCGGAGGAAAACCCGGCCAGCCAGCGCCCGCGTTCGCCCAGCACCGGGCGCAGCGTGGCGCGCAGTTCCTCATTCACGTGGCTCCCCCAGTCCAGCAGATCGGGCAAGTCAGCATGTGGGACGCGCCAGCCCGCCGCGCCGCAGAGGCTCAGCCACTCGGGCAGCATGGCCGTATTCAGCACGGAGATCAGGTGCCGGGTCACGCGGGCAGGGGCTTCGGGCCGAAGTTCAGCGGGGGCAGGCTCAGGGGGCGGGGCCGACGGCAGAGGCAGTTGCCCCGCGCGGGCTGCCAGTCCCACCAGCGCAGCGCGGGCCAGCAGAGTGGATTCCGCATCATCTCTTGTCACGCGGCTCAGGGCATCAGCCAGCGGTGTATCGACGTGCGGAGGCAGAGCGGCGCGTGACATTCCCACCAGCGCCGTTGCCAGCAGCGTCTTCAAGTCGCTCATCTCCGCCCCCCTGGCGTACCTGTCCAGAAATTTAGGGCAGCAAAGGCCGCGCCGTCCCACTCGCCAAACACGGACACTGCTTCGCCTGCACTTTCGGCCAGCAGCCTCAGCAGCGGGCGCACGTCTTCCGTCAGTGGCAGTCCACCACCGGTTTCATCCACCACAGACCACGGCTCACCCGGCAGCACCCGCACCGGCCCCAGCAGATAAGCCGCACGCTCCAGCCAGGGATTGCGGGCCAGCGCGTCGGCGTGGGCAGACAGCATTGCCGTGAGTGTCAGAGGCGGTGGCAAGTCGGTCAGTGGGCCGCTCCCGCGTGCCTCGCCCTTCAGCACGGCCCGCTGAGCAAAAGCAGAGGGGGCAAGGACCAGCTCGGCCTCCACGCTCTGACCCATCGGCAGGCCGGGCGGCAGCGGACGGCCCGCCGGAGCGAAATCCAGCAGCAGGGCGGTCTGATCGCTGTTCTGGAGCCACTGGCGGCGCACGGTCAGCGTCTCTTCCTGAATCAGCGCCTGCCCCAGCACGTTCCAGCGCGACCGAATCCCCTCCGTTTCCAGCAAGCCCGCGGCGTCCAGCGGAAAACCCAGGGCAGAGCGCAGGTCCGCCAGTTCATTCTCGACTAGGCCCTCGCGGTTCGTCCAGCCCTCAGCCAGCAGCGCCAGTTCGCCCAGGTGCGCCAGCAGAGCGGCGGGATCACCCAGCAATTCGGGAATGTGGGCCACCCGCCGCGCCGCACCCGCAGCCTGAGCGTCCATCAACCGCGCCGCCTGCGTGTCCCAGTCGCTATACGGGCGGGAAGACGCCGTGGCCAATCCATCACGCACCAGATCGTTGAGGAACAGGTGCAAGCCCTCCAGCCCAGCCGTCACCTTCTTCTCGCGGGCGGCGCGGCGTTTGGCCTGAGCGGCGGGATCGGCCTCCTTCTCGGCCTTCTGCTGTCCGCCTTCTGCCTTCTGCACCTCCCGGTTCTGCCGCCCGGCCAGCCATGTCTGAATGCTCTCGGGCGCGGGCTGAGAACCAAAATCGGAACCGTGCGAGGCGTGCAGCAACAGCAGCGCCAGCCCATGCTTGCAGGGGAACTTGCGGCTGGGGCAGGAGCATTTTGCCACCGGACCACTCAGGTCAACCGCCGTCAGGTACGGAGTCTTGCCGCTGCCCTGACACTCGCCCCACAACACGCCGTCCGTGTCATTCAGGCTGGGCCACTTGCCGGGTGTGGCGAGTTTGCGTGCATTGGCCGCGCTGCCCGCATCGGGAGCCAGAGAGAGAATGGTTTCGGGGGTTAATGCCTGTGACAAATTTAAACTCCTTATTCTGTTACTGACGTAATAGTAACAGCTTCACGTTGCTGGGGCAAGCCTAGCGCAGTGGTGCAGGCGGCAGGCCCATCAGATCACCAGACCTCAAATCTCAGAACAAAGAAGAAGGGCCGGAGACATCGTCGTCCCGGCCCCTCCTCTGTTACTGCGCTCTACTTCATGCTGTCCTGAATGCGTCCGTACACCTCATCCATGCTGCCCACGCCGTCCACATGCTTCAGGTTGCCGCGTGCGCCGTAGTAGTCAATAAGGGGCTGGGTCTGCTCACGGTACACGTCCTGACGTTTGCGGGCCACCGCCTCTGTGTCGTCGCTACGGGACGTGCCGCCGTTGGCTGCCGCATCCCGCCCGCGCGACACAATGCGCTCAATCAACAGCTCGTCGGGAACTTCCAGCAGTGGCACATGGTTGACGGGTGCGCCCAGTTCCTCTAACAGAACGTCCAGCGCCTCGGCCTGGGCGCGGGTGCGCGGAAAGCCGTCAAAGATCACGCGGACGCCTTCCATCTCGGCCAGACGGTCCCGGATCAGCGCGATCAGGATATCGTCGGGCACCAGTTGGCCCGCGTCCAGCATGGGCTTGATCTGCTGACCCAGTTCGGTGCCACGCACCACATGATCACGCAGGATATCGCCGGTGCTGATCTTGACCAGATGCTGCTCGGCGGCCAGACGCTCGGCCTGTGTGCCTTTCCCGGCACCGGGTGGCCCCAGAAAAATAACGACTTTGTTTTTCGGTTGAGTCACTTCAGTTCCTCCGTAAGTTGAGCATCAGTTTAGCGGCTGTTCGGCAACCTGCCTTTTCCCTGCCCAGCCCACCCACATTTCTGAACAGGTGAGAGAAAAAACACGGGGACAGGAAAAACGCAGAGAAAAGAAAAACTCAAAGAAAAAAAGAAACAAAGAGCCGCCCCCGGACAGGCAGGCGGCCACTTCTTTGTCTCAGGACTTCAATTGTTCAGGCGTCCGCGAATGCGGCCCTTGCTGATAAAGCCGTCGTAGCGGCGCACCGTCAATTGAGCCTCAAGTTGCTTGAGGGTTTCCAGCGCCACGCCCACGATGATCAGCAGGCCCGTTCCCGAGAACTGGAAGGTGGTGATCCCGGTGATGCGCTGAACGATCTGCGGAATAACCGTCAAAACCACCAGGAAGATCGCGCCCCACAGGCTCAGGCGGCTGCTGATGCTGCCCAGATACTCGGTGGTGGGCGTGCCGGGCCGGACGCCGGGAATAAAGCCTCCGGCCTCGCGCAATTGCTCGGCAATCCGCTTGGGATCAAACTGCACGCTGTTGTACAGGTACGTGAAGCCGAAGATCAGTGTGGCTTCCAGCAGGATGTACAGCGGCTGCCCGAACACCAGATTGGAGTTGAGCCACGCGCTCACGCCCGGCGCGCGGGTGGCCGTGGCGCTGGCGATCAGGTTGGGAATGATCAGCATGGCGCTGGCGAAGATCACCGGAATCACCCCAGCTTGGTTGACCTTGATGGGCAGCCAGGTGGCCTGCCCCGCGCCCTGCTGTTTAGCTGCAGAAGCCGAACCAGCCGCCGCCGTCGGTGCACCGCCCCGCGCACGCGCGTAGGTGACCGGCACACGCCGCTCGCCCTGATACACGTACACGATGCCCGCAATCGTCACCAGGATGATGGCAATGAACGCCAGCAACGACAGCAGTTGGACCTGATCGGTGCGGAACAGTTGCGCCGTCGCCGCGATTTCGCGCGGGTAGGCCGAGATGATCCCCACCGTGATGATCAGCGAGATACCGTTGCCGATGCCGACCTCGGTGATGCGCTCGCCGATCCACATGGTAAAGGCGATCCCCGCCACCTGGGTCAGCACCATTACCAGCACCGTGAACAGGCCCGGCGTCCAGCCCACGGCCACATACGCCGCGTTGCTGGTCACGAACAGTGAGAAGAACAGCGCCTGAACTGCGCCCAGTGCCACCGCCGAATAGCGGGTGAACTGGTTGATCTTCTTGCGCCCTTCCTCCCCTTCCTTGGACAGCTTTTCCAGGGCCGGGATGGTGGTGGTCATGAGCTGGATCACGATGCTGGCCGTGATGTACGGCAGCACCCCCAGCGCGAAGATCGAGAACTGCGAGAGATTGCCCCCCGAGATCATGCTGATCAAGCCGAACAGGCCACCCGAAGTGGCCTGGCTCAGCGCGGCGGTATTGACGCCTGGGGTAGGAATGGTGCTTCCCAGGCGGTACACCGCCAGCAGCAACAGGGTGAAGACAATCTTCCGCTGGAGATCCGGGATACGGAACGCGTCGCGGAAGGCGCGCAGCATGCTAGATGGCCTGCTTGGCTGCGGCTGCGCGGGCAGCGGCGCGGTCTTCCTTGTTGGGGGCCGCAGGCTTGGGCGTGGGCAGCACGACGCTGCCGCCCGCTGCTTCCACGGCCTTGATGGCGGCCTGACTGGCGGCGTCCACATGCACGGTCACGGCGCGGGTCACCTCACCGCCGGCCAGAAGTTTGACCGGACGATTCTTGCGGCGCACCAGACCGACGAGTTCCAGCACGGTGCGGTCAAAGGTATCGGTACCCTCGATCTCGTTGAGCTGCGAGAGCTTGACGATCTCGTGGGTGATGCCGACGTTGTTAAAACCGCGCTTGGGCAGGCGGCTGATCAGCGTGCTGCGGCCACCTTCAAAGAACGGTCCCTTGCCCGCGCCGCTGCGCGACTTCTGGCCCTTGTGACCGCGTCCGGCGGTCTTGTCGGTGCCGCCGGGGCCACGCCCGACGCGCTTGCGGTCCTTGCGGCTGCCCTCGGCGGGCTTCAGGTCATGGAGCTTCATTCTTCTACCTCCAGCAGGTGCTGAACGGTTCTGATCATGCCGCGCAGGGCAGGATTGTCATTGACTTCACGGCTATCACCGATGCGGCGCAGACCCAGGGCCTTAACGGTGTCCACCTGACTCTGGCGACGCCCGATCACGCTGCGCTTGAGGGTGATCTTGATGGCCTTGCCTTTTGACTCGCTGGTCATTATTGCGCACCTCCGGCTTCAGCCGCACCGGTCTGGGGGGTGGCCGCCTGGGCAGGGGCGGTCTGGGCAGCACTGGTTTGGGCTGGCTGGCCAGAACGCAGAACGTCTGTGCCACGCAGCGCACGCACCTGCTTGGCGGTGCGCAGGTTACGCAGACCGTCGAACACGGCGTAGGCCACGTTGATCTTGTTGCGGCTGCCAATTTCCTTGGACAGCAGGTTGGTGATGCCCGCGAGTTCAGCAATCGAGCGCGGCACGGTTCCGGCAATCACGCCCGTACCGGGTCCGGCGGGCTTCAGGAGAACCTGAGACGTGCTGTTGACGCCCACGATGTCGTGCGGAATGGTGCCGTTTTCCACGGGAACCATGATCATGTTCTTCTTGGCGATGCTCTTGGCCTTCTCGATGGCCACGGGCACTTCCTTGGCCTTGCCGATCCCCATGCCCACGCGACCGTTGCGGTCACCCAGGATCACGAGAGCAGCAAAGCGGAAACGGCGTCCGCCCTGATAGGTCTTGGAGGTGCGGTTGACGAAGAGCATCTTTTCTTCGAATTCGCTGCTCTCGCGGTCCGCGTTGCGGTCATTTCTACGATTAAAAGTCAAGGCCACCCTCCCGCGCCGCGTCTGCGAGCGCCTTCACGCGTCCGTGGAAACGGTACTGACCACGGTCAAACACCACCTGCTTGACGCCCTTCTCGGCGGCAGCTTCGGCCAGGGCCTTGCCCACGGCAGCGGCGTTCTCGGACTTGGTGCCGCCCATCAGCTTGGCGCTGCTCGCGGCAGCCAGCGTGGTGCCGTTTGTATCGTCGATGATCTGGGCGTAGATGTGCTTGCTGGAGCGGAACACGCTCAGGCGTGGGCGCACTCCGGCGGCGACGCGAACCTTGCGGCGCGCACGCAGCTTGCGGCGGACAGTATTCTGAGCAGCCATTATTTCTTCCCTTTCCCGCCTGTCGCGCCGGCTTTACCGGCCTTCAGGGCAATCTTTTCACCAAGGAAGCGCACACCCTTGCCGTGGTAGGCGTCGGGCTTGCGGACCTTGCGGACGTTGGCAGCCACCTGGCCGACGAGCTGCTTGTCGATGCCGCTCACGTCGATCTTGGTGGGTTCCGGCACGGTGAAGCTCACGCCTTCGGGCGGCTGGATCACGACGGGGTGGCTGTAACCGATGGTCAGCTCCAGCGCCTTCCCGGCCAGCTTGGCACGGTAACCGACGCCGCGCAGCTCCAGGTTGATGACGAAGCCGTCGCTGACGCCCTTGACGGCGTTGAAGACCAGGCTGCGGGTCAGGCCGTGCAGCGCGCGGTGACGCTGGGCATCGCTGGGACGCTCGACCAGCAGGGAGTCGCCGTCCTGCTTGATGGTCAGCTCGGTATTGAAGGGAACGCTGAGTTCACCTTTGGGTCCCTTGACCTTGAACACGCCGCCATCGGCGCTGTAGGTCACGCCGCTGGGCATGGGGATGGGAGATTTACCAATTCGGGACATGAATGTCCTCCTTGCCTTAAGTCAGGGCTGAGCGGACTTGCAGTCATCTCAGTCTGAGGTCAGGTGTTTGTGGTTCGGGGCGGCCCCTTACCAATTGCCTGGACCAATTGCTTGGAACAGTTGTGCGGGCAGCTCAGGGTTAAGGAGCTGGCGTTACCAGAGAACGCAGACGACTTCGCCGCCCACGCCCTGCTTGCGGGCTTCGCGGTCCGGCATCAGACCACGGGAGGTGGACACCACGGCCACACCCAGGCCGCGCTGAATGCGGGGCAGGTTGTCGGCGCTCACGTAGGCACGGCGGCCCGGACGCGAAATGCGCTCGATGTGCTTGATGACCTGCTCACGCTTCTGACCGTACTTGAGGGTCACGCGCAGCACGTCAAACTTCTGGCCTTCCGGGACCAGACGCTCGTAGGAAGCCACGTAGCCTTCCTTGACCAGCAGCTTGGCCAGTTCTTCCTTGAATTTGGAGGCCGGGATGTCCACGGTCTCCTTGAATGTGCGCGTCGCATTGCGGATGCGCGTGAGCATGTCAGCGATAGGATCACTCAGCATGTGTCTCCTCCAGAGGCGCGGCGCTGGCCACTGCCCCGGCAGGTGCGGCCCACATCAAAATGATATGGACTGCGGGTCTCCCCGTTGGAACGTTCGACGGTCAAAATCCGCCTTTCCTTCTGTTGGGTTGGAAGCCACCACTGGACGATCACCATTCAAAATTGGACGGTTCGTATCCAGAGGGGTACAGCATGAACATTACCGCACAGGTGCGGCAAGGAAGGAGTATAGCAGGTCAGGAAGTGAGAGGCAACGCTCTCTGATGGTGAATTCGTCAGCGGCTTCAGGCGCTCAAGCCAGATTGACAATCTCAAGCCAATGCTAAAAAAACCCCCCAATCGGGGAGTCTCTTTTGATTCATTTTGATGAATGTGCTTACCAGCTTGCTTTACGCACGCCGGGCAATTCACCCTTGTGCGCCATCTCGCGGATGCAGATGCGGCACATGCCGAAGAAACGGTAGTAGCTACGGGCACGGCCACAGCGCGAGCAGCGGCTGTAGTCCTGCACCTTGAACTTGTGGCCACGCGCGGCCTTGACAACTTTAGAGGTATTAGCCATAACGTCCTTTGCCCCCGCTTACTTGCGGAAGGGCAGGCCCAGACCTTGCAGCAAGGCGCGGGCTTCTTCGTCGGTCTTCGCGGAGGTGACGATGGTGATGTCCATGCCGCGAACTTTGTCTACCATGTCATAGGTGATCTCGGGGAAGATCAACTGCTCTTTGATGCCCAGGTTGTAATTGCCACGGCCATCAAAGGCGTTGGGGTTGATCCCACGGAAATCGCGGATGCGGGGCAGGCCGATGTTGACCAGCTTCTCCAGGAACACGTACATACGCTCGCCGCGCAGCGTGACTTTGATGCCCACGGGCATGCCCTGACGCAGTTTGAAGTTGGAGATGCTCTTCTTGGCCTTGGTGATGATGGGCTTTTGCAGCGCGATCAGGCTCAGCTCTTTGGCGGCCTTGTCGATGGCCTTGCTGTCTTCCTTGGCACTGCCCAGACCCTCGTTGATCACGATCTTTTCGATGCGGGGCACGGCCATCACAGAGGAGTAGCCGAACTGCTGCATCATCGCGGGCTTGACCGTTTCGTTGTATTTCTGCTTGAGCTGTTGCATGTTTCTACCTTTCGGGCGGACGGGTCGCCCAGGTCACGCGCGGTGGCGTGACCCTGGAAATCAGTCGATGTTCTTGCCGCTCGCGACAGCCACGCGGACTTTCTTGCCGTCCACGATGGCGCGGCGAACGCGCGTGGCCTTCCCGGTTTCGGGGTCCACGATAGACACCTTGCTGGCGTGCAGGGCCAGCTCGCGCTGTTCCTGGCCGCCGTTGGGGTTGCCCGCACTCGGCTTGACGTTCTTGGTGACCATGTTGATGCCTTCCACAACTACCTTCTGGTCACGCGGGAGCGCCAGCAGAACTTTGCCAGTCTGGCCCTTGTTCTTGCCGTTGCGGACGATGACGGTATCGCCCTTCTTGACGTGCAGCTTGTCGTTGTGGTGGCTTCCGGCGCTGGGACGGGGCATTACAACACCTCCGGGGCCAGGGAAACGATCTTCATGAAGCGGCGGTCACGCAGCTCGCGGGCCACTGGCCCGAAGACGCGGGTGCCGCGAGGCTCGCCCTGGTTGTTGATGATGACGGCGGCGTTCTTGTCGAAGCGGATGGTGCTGCCGTCGGCACGCTTGACGGCGTGCGCGGTGCGGACGATCACGGCCTTGACCACGTCGCCGGATTTGACAGCGCCGCGCGGGGCAGAGTCCTTGACGCTAGCGACGATGATGTCACCGACGTGTGCGAACTTCTTGTTACCGCCGCCGCCGGAGGTCAGGCCCTTGCCGCCGATGCCGGAGTTCAGCACACGGATGCACATGATCTCGCGCGCGCCGCTGTTGTCGGCCACGTCCAGACGGGATTGGGTCTGAATCATGCCTCACCCCCGGCCAGCTCGGTTTCCACGGCAGTCGTTTCGGTGCCGCGCGGGCGCTCGATCAGACGCGTGACCTTCCAAGTCTTGGTCTTGCTGATGGGGCGCACCGCAATGATCTCGACGCGGTCACCCAGCTTGTATTCGTTGGTCTCGTCGTGCGCGGCGTACTTGTTGCTGCGCGTGACGACCTTGCCGTACAGCGGGTGGGCGAAGCGGCGCTCCACCTTGACGCTGACGGTCTTGTCGGCACGGTCACTGACGACGACGCCGGTAAAGGTCTTCTTCATGCCTGCTCTCCCTGCCCGTTCTGGACAGCCTGGGCCTGCTCATGCCGAATGGTATTGAGCTGGGCCACTTCGCGGCGGAGCTGCGTGACGCGGTGGGGCTTTTCCAGATTTCCCATCGCGGCCTGAAAGCGCAACTCCATCAGTTCTTTCTTGCGGGACTCGATCTCGGAGGCGAACTTGTCGGCCCCCAGTTCGCGCATCTCACTGGGCTTCATCGTAAACCTCGCGCTTGACCATCTTGGTCTGGATAGGCAGCTTGTGACCGGCCAGACGGAAGGCTTCCTTGGCCTGGGCCTCGGTCACGCCGGAGACCTCGAACATCACGCGGCCCGGCTTCACGACACTGACCCAGAATTCCACCGCGCCCTTACCTTTACCCATTCGGGTTTCGGCAGGCTTCTTGGTGACGGGCTTGTCGGGGAAAATACGGATGTAGATCTTACCGCCGCGGCGGAAGTGACGGCTCATCACGATACGGCACGCTTCGATCTGGTTGCTGCGGATCCACGCGGGTTCCGTGGCGATCAGGCCGTAGTCGCCAAAGGCCACGTAGTCGCCGCCCTTGGTGTCCCCGGTCATCCGGCCACGGTGCTGCTTACGGTACTTGGTGCGCTTGGGAAGAAGCATCATTCACCTCCGGGGCGGCGGCGTCCTGCGGCAGGACGGCGGCGGTTGGGACGGTCACCGTCTTCGCGGCGGGGACGGTCGTCGCGGCCCTTGGGACGGGCCAGGGTCTCGGTACGGCCACCGATCACTTCGCCGTTGAAGACCAACACCTTGATGCCCAGGATGCCGTAGCTCGTGCGGGCCAGTGCGGTGCCGTAGTCGATGTCTGCGCGAAGGGTGTGCAGCGGCACGCGACCTTCCAGAACCTTCTCGGTGCGGGCCTGCTCGGCCCCACCCAGACGGCCCGAAAGCACGATCTTGACGCCGCGTGCGCCGGATTCCATCACGCGCTGTGCGGCCTGCTTCATGGCGCGGCGGAAGGCAAAGCGGCGCTCAATCTGCTCAGCGATCCGCAGGGCCACCAGGGGCGCACTGATGTTGGGGTTGGGGATCTCGGCGACGTTGACCGCCACCGTACCCGCAGAAACCATACGCTCGATATCGCCGCGCAGGCCCTTAATGCTGTCCCCGCCCTTGCCGATCACGATGCCGGGTTTGGCAGCGGAGATGATCACGTTGACCTGCTGGCCAGCACGCTCGATCTCCACGCGGGCGATGCCAGCGGCAGACAGCTTCTTATCGATCAGCTTGCGGATCTTCTCGTCTTCACGCAGAAGCCCGGCGTACTGCTTCTTCCCGGCATACCAGCGGCTGTTCCAGCCACGGGTAATGCCCAGGCGGAAGCCGTTCGGGTTGATTTTATTGCCCATATTAGTTGCGCCCCTTAGTTCCACCAGCGCGGTTTCCGAGCGCGCGGTTTCCAGCTTCGGCCTCGCCCACGATGATGGTGATGTGGCTGGTGCGCTTCTTGATGATGTTGGCGCTGCCGCGTGCGCGGGGGATCAACCGCTTGAGGGTTGGTCCTGCGTCCACGTAGGCCGCCGTGATCACCAGACGGTCTTCGAGCATCTCGTCGTTGTGCAGCGCGTTGTGCTTGGCGCTGTTCAGGGCCTTGCTGACGGGTTCGGAAGCCGCACGCGGGATGAAGCGCAGCAGGTCCTCGGCGTCACGCACGCTCTTGCCACGGATGATGTCGACGACCAGACGCACCTTGCGGGGGCTGATGCGGACATACTTGGCCACGGCGTAACCGGGACGGCGCAGCTTGACGAGCTGCTTGCGCTCTTTCTTGTTGCGGTAGGTCTGCTCGGGAGCAGCATTTGAGGTAGCAGCGGTCATTTCTTCTTGCTCCCCTTACTGCTCTTCTCGGAGCCGTGACCACGGTAACTGCGGGTGGGCGAGAACTCACCGAGCTTGTGGCCGATCATCTGCTCGTTCACGAAGACCGGGATGTGCTGCTTGCCGTTATGCACGGCGATGGTGTGGCCGATCATCTCGGGAACCACGGTGGAGCGGCGCGACCACGTCTTGATCACACGCTTGTCTTTCTTCTCGTTCTGGACATCCACCTTTTTCAGCAGGTGATCGTCCACGAACGGGCCTTTCTTGAGGCTACGGGGCATAGAGTTCGCCCTCCTTACTTCCCGCCGCGGCGGGTGATGATGAAGCGGTCAGAAATCTTGCGCTTGCGGCGGGTCTTCAGGCCCTTGCTGGGCTGGCCCCAGGGAGAGACAGGCACGCGGCCTGCGCCGGTCCGTCCTTCACCACCGCCGTGTGGGTGATCCACCGGGTTCATGGCGCTGCCTCGCTGGTGAGGCTTGCGGCCCAGCCAACGGCTGCGTCCGGCTTTACCCAGGTTGATGTTCTTGTGTTCGGCGTTGCCCACGGTGCCGATGGTGGCGTAGCACTCGCTGTGGACGCGGCGAAGTTCGCCGCTGGGCAGGCGCAGGATCACGTAGTCGCTTTCCTTGCCCTGCACCTGAATGCTCGTTCCTGCACTGCGGGCCATCTGTGCGCCCTTGCCGGGAACCAGTTCCACGCTATGCACCACCGCGCCGACTGGCACGAAGCGCAGCGGCAAGGCGTGACCCAGCTTGGGTTCGGCTTCAGGACCAGCGTTGACGGTCGCGCCTACCTTCAGACCTTCGGGGGCCAGGATGTAACGCTTCTCGCCGTCTGCGTAGTGCAGCAGGGCGATGCGGGCGCTACGGTTGGGATCGTATTCAATCGCGGCGACCTTGGCCACCACACCGGACTTGTCGCGGCGCTTGAAGTCGATGATGCGGTACAGACGCTTGTGCCCGCCGCCGATGAAGCGGCTGGTGATGCGGCCCCGGTTGTTGCGCCCACCGGACTTGGAGATGCCCTCGGTGAGTGCCTTTTCCGGGCGCTTCTTGGTCAGTCCGCTGAAGTCGGCGGTCGTCATTTGACGGCGCGACGGGGTATACGGACGGTACTTTTTAACGGCCATGTTCAATCTCTCCTTAGGCCTGGCCTTCGAGTTGCTCGATGCGCTGACCCTCGGCGAGACGGACAACCGCCTTCTTGCGGTCGTTGCGGGTGCCCATGAACTTGCCGACGCGCTTTTGCTTACCGCGCACGTTCATGGTGCTGATGCCCACCACAGACACGTCGAAGGCGCGCTGGATGGCGCTCTTGATCTCGGTCTTGGTGGCCTTGGGGCTGACCCAGAACGAGTAGACGCCGCGCTCCATGCCCGCGTAAGCCTTCTCGCTGACCACCGGCTGGTGGATGATGTCGTAGTAGCTCATGCAGCACCCTCTTCTTCAGTCTGCTCGTCGTGCGCAGGCTCCAGGGCCACCGCGTCGATCACCAGACGGTCATGGCGCAGGATGTCGTAGGCATTGAGGCCCGCGACAGCCAGAACCGTGACCCACGGAACGTTGCGCGCGGCCTGACGGACCACGGCGTCGTCGGTTACCAGCAGCACACTCTCGCTGCCGTTCATGCCGTTGTCGGCAGCCCAGGCGATGAAGCCCTTGGTCTTGCCGTCCAGACCGAAGCCATCCACGGCAGTCAGCATATTTTCCTGCTGACGGTCCGAGAGGGCCATCGCCAGGCCGAGCTGACGCACCTTGCGGGGCAGGGTGTAGCCGTAGTTGCGGGGTTTGGGACCAAAAGCCACGCCGCCGCCCACGAAGGTGGGAACAGTGCGGTTGCCGTGACGGGCGTTACCGGTGCCTTTCTGGCCGTACATTTTCTTGCCGGTGGCACTCACCTGCGCGCGAGTCTTGGTGCTGGCCGTACCACGGCGGCGGCTGGCGAGCTGCCAAGTGACCACTTCATGCAGGATGTGCTTGTTGGCTTCAGGCAGGTCCAGGCTGATCTGACGACCACCGTTCTGTCCGATGACGTTAATCTGCGCCATGCTTACTTGCCTCCCTTGGCGGTGCGCATCTTCACGGCTCCGCGCAGGATCACGAGGCCACCATTTGCTCCGGGAATCGCACCCTTGACCAGGATGATGTTCTCGCTGGCGCGCACTTCCACCACTTCCAGGTTCTGGACGGTCACGCGGTCCGTACCCATGTGTCCGGCCATCTTCTTGCCCTTGTACACGCGGCCTGGCGTCTTGCGCTGGCCGATGGAGCCGGGACGACGGTGCCACTTCTTGGTGCCGTGGCTACCAGGGCCGCCGGCAAAGTGCCAGCGCTTAATGACGCCCTGAAAACCCTTGCCCTTGCTGGTGCCGGTCGCGTCGATCTTCTCACCCTCAGCGAAAATATCCACGTTCACGGTGTCGCCTTCGGGAGCAAAGTCACGGAATTCACGCAGGAAGCGCACAGGGGACACCCCGGCCTTCTTGAAGTGACCCATCGCGGGGCGGTTGACCTTGCGCTCCGCCTTGGGGGCAAAGCCGATCTGCACGGCCTCGTAGCCATCGCTCTGCGCGGTCTTGCGCTGCACGACGGGGCAGGGGCCAGCCAGCACCACGGTCACCGGAACGGCCTTGTCGCCCTTCCAGATCTGGGTCATGCCGATTTTGGTTCCCAGCAGGCCCTTCACGCGCGGCCTCCCACCGTCTTGATTTCAATGTCCACGCCAGTAGGCAGGTCCAGGGTCATCAAGGAGTCGATGGTCTTCTTGGTGGGGTTCATGATGTCCACCAGACGGTTGTGGGTGCGGATTTCAAAGTGTTCGCGGCTGTCCTTGTTCACAAAGGGCGAGCGCAGCACGCAGAAGCGGCGGATGCGGGTGGGGAGCGGCACTGGGCCGCTCACGTCCGCCCCGGTGCGCCGGACGGTGTCCACGATCTTGCTCGCGGACTGGTCCAGCGCCTTGTGGTCGAAACCACGCAGTTTGATACGAATCTTCGGGGCAACCATTGCTATTACTCCAGAACCTTCGTGACGACGCCTGCGCCGACGGTGCGGCCACCTTCACGGATGGCGAAGCGCAGTCCTTCTTCCATGGCGATCGGCTTGATCAGTTCCACGATGAAGGTGATGTTGTCGCCGGGCATGACCATTTCCACGCCTTCGGGCAGTTCCACCACACCGGTCACGTCCGTGGTGCGGAAGTAGAACTGGGGACGGTAGCCGCCGAAGAACGCGCTGTGGCGTCCACCCTCGTCCTTGGACAGCACGTAGGTGCTGGCTTCGAACTTGGTGTGGGGCTTGATGCTGCCGGGCTTCGAGAGCACCTGGCCGCGCTCCACGTCGTCGCGAGCGACGCCGCGCAGCAACACGCCCACGTTGTCGCCGGCCATGCCGGAATCCAACAGCTTGCGGTGCATTTCCACGCCGGTCACGGTGGTCTTCTTGGTGTCGCGCAGACCCACGATCTCGACTTCATCCTGGATCTTGACGATGCCGCGCTCGATACGTCCGGTGGCGACGGTGCCGCGTCCGGTGATGGTGAAGACGTCTTCGACGGGCATCAGGAACGCCTTGTCGGTGTCGCGCTCGGGGGTGGGGATGTAGCTGTCCACGGCGTCCAGAAGTTCCCAGATGCCGTCGACCCACTTGTCTTCACCACGGGGGGTCTTGGGGTTCTTCTGGAGAACTTCCAGTGCCTGGAGGGCGCTGCCCTTGACCACGGGCAGATCGTCGCCGGGGAACTCGTACTTGCTCAGGAGTTCACGGACTTCCATTTCCACGAGTTCGAGCAACTCTTCGTCGTCGACCATGTCCACCTTGTTCATGAAGACAACCATGTAGGGGATGCCCACCTGGCGGCCCAGCAGGATGTGTTCGCGGGTCTGGGGCATGGGGCCGTCAGCGGAGCTGACGACCAGGATCGCGCCGTCCATCTGCGCTGCGCCGGTGATCATGTTCTTGATGTAGTCGGCGTGGCCGGGGCAGTCGACGTGGCTGTAGTGGCGGGTGGCGGTCTGGTACTCGACGTGGGAGGTGTTGATGGTGATGCCACGGGCCTTTTCTTCGGGGGCCTTGTCGATCTGGCTGTAGTCCATCGTTTCGATGGTGGGGTCCATCGCGGCTGCCGTGAAGGTGATGGCGGCGGTCAGGGTGGTCTTGCCGTGATCGACGTGACCGATGGTGCCGATGTTCACGTGCGGCTTGCTGCGCGAAAAAGTGCCTTTTGCCATGTTCTCTACTCCCTCCAAGTGGTGGATTTACACGCAAAACCGCCCCTTTGATCGGGCGTCCCCCGCGCATACCGCAGGGTTCTGATGGTGTGACCCACATTGGGTTGATTCTCGCCAGGGCAGTGTCCCGCCGTGCTGGCACGTTGCGCTGGAATCCAGACGCACCGAAGAAGAAGGATACAGGAAACTGGGGATCATGGCAAGTCTGATGAAGAAATATGAATCCTGCCTGACCGCCACTTTCAGGCCCTGCTGGGAGATGATTCCAAAAACGTATCCCTGCAAGGCGAAAAGCCGAAGCTGGTTCGGCTATTTATATTCAGCCGGACACCAGATCAGTGCCGGGCGTAAGCCACCACGTTCTTATCGAACGCGCCAATCAGCATGAAGATGCCCAGTACGGTGCCAATGGGAAAGATCAGCAGGGTAAACACACCGATCACGATGGCCGAAACGCGGCCCCAGCTCCGGCCTTCCAGCAGGGCGCGGCGCGTGTAATACAGCCACAGGATCAGAATCGCCGTGATGGCGAAAGACAGCCACAACACCCACTGAAGTTGATCGGGCGCAAGCTGGATGGGCGGCAGTCCTGAAGTGGAAGACTGCTGGTTCAGGCGGGCCAGCATATCGGTCAGCGTTGGGCCGGAGAAAGGCAGGGTCAGCAGTGAAATCGCATTGTAAAAGACGCCGATCAGAAGGGGCAACGTCAGGAACAGCAGGCGCGGGGGGCGGGGGCCAAGTTGTTTTTGTTCGGGAGAGGTGGGGGCGGTCATCACTTCTCAGAGTACCGCGCTTGCTCCCCAAGGCCCACATCGCCAATGGGGACAAAAGAAAAAGCCCGCCAGTCACGGCGGGCCTTTCCCTCTCAAATCTGGTTTACTTCTTCATCAGCCCCTGGGCGATGTTGGCCGGCACCTGGGTGTAGTGATCGAAGAACATGCTGTAGCTGGCGCGGCCCTGCGTCATTGAGCGCATTTCGGTGGCGTAGCCGAACATCTCGCTCAGCGGCACGAACGCCTTGACGAGCTGGGCGTTGCCGCGCGCCTCCATGCCCTGAATCTGACCCCGGCGGCTGTTGAGGTCGCCAATGATGTCGCCCATGAAGTCGTCAGGCACGGTGACTTCAACGCGCATCACGGGTTCCAGAATCGCGGGAGCGCCCTTCTGGACGGCTTCCTTGAGGGCCATCGATCCGGCGATCTTGAACGCCATTTCCGAGGAATCCACATCATGGTAGGACCCGTCGTAGATGGTGACCTTCATGTCCACCACCGGGAAGCCCAGCATGGGACCGCTCTGCATGGCTTCCTCGATGCCCTTCTGGGCCGGGTTGATGTACTCGCGGGGGATGGTGCCGCCCACCACGGCGTTCTCGAACACGAAGCCGGAACCGGGTTCCAGAGGCTCGGCGCGGATCTTGACGTGCCCGAACTGTCCACGTCCACCCGACTGACGAACGAACTTGCCTTCCACGTCTGTGGCCTTGGTGATGGTCTCGCGGTAGGCCACCTGGGGCGCGCCCACGTTGGCTTCCACCTTATACTCGCGCCTCAGACGGTCCACCAGAATTTCCAGGTGCAACTCGCCCATGCCCGCGATGGTGGTCTGACCGCTTTCCTGATCAGATTCCACGCGGAAAGTGGGATCTTCTTCCGCCAGCTTCTGGAGACCGACGCCCATCTTTTCCTGATCGGCCTTGGTTTTGGGTTCGATGGCCAGCTTGATCACGGGTTCCGGGATGTCGATGCTTTCCAACAGCACGGTGTCGTCGCCGTCCCCGATCAGGGTGTTGCCCGTGCCGGAATCGCGCAGGCCGATCACAGCGCCCAGTTCCCCGGCCTTCAACTCGGTGACTTCCTCACGGCTATTGGCGTGCATCTTCAGCAGACGGCCCACGCGCTCGCGCTTGTCCTTGGAGGCGTTCATGATGTAGCTGCCAGACTGCATGGTGCCCGAGTAGATGCGCACGAAGGTCAGGCGGCCCACGTAGGGATCGGCCATGATCTTGAATGCCAGCGCGGCCAGCTTGCCCTCGGGATCAGGGGGGAAGGTGACGGTTTCCTCGCTGTCTTCCACCTTACCGACGATAGCCGGAACTTCCAGCGGGTTGGGCAGGTAATCGATCACGGCGTCGAGGAGAAGCTGGACGCCCTTGTTCTTCAGCGCACTACCGCACAGCACCGGGAAGATCTTCTGCGCGATGGTGCCCTTGCGCAGCGCACGGATCAGTTCCTCCACGGTGGGGTCCTCGCCCTCCAGGAACTTCATCATTACGTCTTCGTCGACTTCGGCGGCGGCCTCAATCATCATGGCGCGCATTTCGGCCACCTTGCCCACAAACTTCTCGGGGATGTCGCCGATCTCGCCCACCACGATATCGGTGCCCAGATCGTTAGCGAAGGTGTGGGTCTGCATTCTCACGACGTCGATGATGCCCTTGAAGTCGGCTTCCTCGCCCATCGGGTACTGGATGGGTGCAGGAATCGCGCCGAGGCGTTCGCGGATGTCGTTCAGCACCAGCTCGAAGCTTGCGCCGGTCTTGTCCATCTTGTTGGAGAACGCGATGCGCGGCACGCCGTAACGGTCCGCCTGACGCCACACGGTCTCGCTCTGCGGCTCGACGCCCTGGCTGGAGTCGAACACGGCCACTGCGCCGTCCAGCACGCGCATAGACCGCTCGACTTCAATGGTGAAGTCCACGTGACCGGGGGTGTCGATGATGTTGACGACGTATTCCTGATCGGTGCCGGAACGAGTCCACTTGGCGGTGGTGGCGGCGGCGGTAATCGTGATACCGCGCTCGCGCTCCTGCTCCATCCAGTCCATGGTGGCCGCGCCGTCATGCACCTCGCCGATGCTGCGGTTGCGCCCGGTGAAGAACAGGATGCGCTCGGTGGTGGTGGTCTTGCCCGCATCGATGTGCGCGGCAATCCCGATGTTGCGGAAATTGGTCAGGTAATTGGTGGCTTTGGTGGTCATTAGACTCCCTGATTGAGAGGGGAAGCGTGTCTCGCCTCCCGAGTGGGTTGAGCCAGGCAGCAGATAGATGCGCCCGACAGTGTGCGCCCCTCACCTGAACTGGACGGCAGGGAATCCCACCGTCCAGTTCAACGCTTCTGGGCGGAAAAAACGTTTACCAGCGGTAGTGCGCGTAGGCGCGGTTGGCTTCCGCCATACGCTCGATATCGTCTTTCTTCTTGATCGAGCCGCCACGGCCCTGCGCGGCGTCCATGATCTCGCCGGCCAGACGCTCGATGGCAGTGCGCTCGGGACGGCTGTCCACGGCGGACATCATCCAGCGCAGGGTCAGGCTCTGCTGACGGCGCACGCTGACTTCCACGGGCACCTGATAGGTGCTGCCCCCGACGCGGCGGCTGCGGACTTCCACGCGCGGCTTGATGTTGTCCATGGCCTGCTTGAAGATCTTGAGGGACTCCTGACCGGTGCGCTCCTGGACGACTTTCATAGCTCCGTAGAAAATACGGCTGGCCAGGTTCTTCTTGCCGTCTTCCATGATGCGGTTGATGGTGGCGCTGACCAGTACGTCCTGATAAACCAGATCGGGCTGGAGGGGACGCACTTCTGCTCTGCGGCGACGTGCCATGTTGAACTCCTTGGGGACTGTTGTGGTGCGCTGTATTTAATTTAAGCGCGTTTCGCTTGATTCATTGGCCTGACCTCCGGCGAACATGGGTGTTCTTGCCGCAAGGTGGCGTGCCGACTGTCCTGCCCATCTCTGTGAAGAGAAAAGCAGGGACTTTACTTCTTGGCCGCCTTGGGCTTTTTGGTGCCGTACTTGGAGCGGCTCTTGTTGCGGTCCTTGACGCCCTGGGTGTCGAGGCTGCCGCGCACGATGTGGTAACGCACGCCGGGCAAGTCCTTGACGCGTCCGCCGCGAATCAGCACGACGCTGTGTTCCTGAAGGTTGTGGCCTTCGCCAGGGATATACGCAGTGACTTCAAAGCCGCTGGACAGACGCACACGCGCGATCTTGCGCAGCGCCGAGTTGGGCTTCTTGGGCGTGGTGGTCTTGACGACGGTGCAAACGCCACGGCGGAAGGGGCTTCCCTTCAGGGCCGGAACCTTGCTTTTCTTCTGGAGCGTGGCACGCCCCTTGCGGATCAGTTGCTGGGTGGTAGGCAGGGTGAATCACTCCTCGTGTTCGGTGTTCCAAAGATTGACGAAGCGTTCTTGGAAGGTGGGGCCAGCCCACGCGTACGGGGCCGGGCGACGGGTTGACAGTTCCAGCTTTGAGATGATCACGCGTTCCTGACGGACTTTTACGGCTGTCAGCATCAGCCAGTGGGTCACTTGCCGGAGCGGCATGCCGAAAAACTCCTCGCGGTGCAACCCTGGACCGGGGCAGTTTTCAACCTTGGCATGATACGCCCACAGGGATGGAGACGCAAGGGCGACAGACGTCCATTTCGCCAGACCCCATCACCTCCACAAAAGAGACAGGTTCTCAGCTTGCTGTACAGATGGCCTTCTGTGCGGATTTATAGAGGGAAAGAACAGGACTCCAGCGCATTCAAAAAGTCTCACCTGTTGGCCTCTACCCCGCCCGCTCAGGGCGTGCTACACTCCCGCTTGCCCATCGTTTCAAGTCGGCGCGGAGAGGTGCCAGAGCGGTTGAATGGGTCAGTCTCGAAAACTGAAGTACGGGCAACTGTACCGTGGGTTCGAATCCCACCCTCTTCGCCAGAAATGCAGCAGCAACAGCGTCCCAGTCGATAAGGCTGGGGCGTTTGCTTATGCGCCTGGGCCAGCGTTCAGCACGTCCAGCAGGGCATTCAGGTCAGCGAGAATGAATTCCGCTTCCACCGCCAGATTCGCGCCGGGCGTGAGCAGAAGGGCGGCCCGTAGTCCGGCAGCGTGGGCCGCACGAATGTCCAGTTCACGGTCACCCACAGCGAGACAGTCGGCAGGTTTCAGCGCGTATCGGTACATCGCCGCCAGAAACATCCCCGGATCGGGCTTGCGAGGGTAGCCGTCGCTGACGCTGACCAGATCGTCCACCAGCGGCCACAGCCCCGCCGTCTGCAAACGGGCGATGGCCCCTTCGCGGTCCCGGTGCGTGACCACCAGATTCAGCGCACCGCGCGCCCGAACCCCTACCATGACCTCACGCGCATACGGCATGGGCGGGGCAAATTGACCGCTCCGCCGGACCTCGGCCTGTCCATACGCCTGCCACAGCGTGTCCTCTTCCAGACCCAGCCGGGCCGCCAGCGTCTGAATGGCGTGGCCCAGCGTGACACGCGTCAGCGGAACAATGGCGGCCAGTTCGGTGGAATGTCCCAGCCTCGCCAGAGCGTCCTGCAACGCGCCGTCAATGGCGGGATACGTGTCCAGCAGGGTGCCGTCCAGATCCCACAGGAGACTGGGCATGGGGCCTGAATTGGGAAGGGTCAAAACAGCGGCAGTTTAGCGCCCACAATTCAACGTTGTCCCACACCCGTTTCGGTCAGGAAGGGCGGCAACACGACTTTTTCGGATTGCGGCCAGTAGTCGCTGTAAATCCCGGCAAACTCGCTGACCACGGATGGCGCGGTGGTGGCGAGGTCATATTCGGCCAAACCCAGCGGCCCTTGTGTCCAAGACGAATAGTGCATGTTCATACTGCCGACCACGAGCATCTCGCCGTCTACCAGAATGGCCTTGGCGTGCAGCGGCGTGGGAAACCAGCGGGCCTGAAAACGGGCGGCGGGGATGCCACGCTTGCTCATTTCGCGGCCCAGATAGGCCAGGGCGATGCGGTTTTCAATCCCGCCCAGACCGCCCTCATCAGTCATCAGATGGACCCTGACCCCACGTTCCAGGGCGTCCAGCAGGGCCGTCATGTACGGCAGGCGGTCCCGCTCGGTACATAGCGCCGGGTTCAGCAGGGCCACGATGCAGCTCACGTCCATGCTGAAGTTGACCTGGAGCAGATCAACGCGGCTTCTGGCAGCCCCCAGCACGGCCACCACCGCCTGATCGGCCTCGGTAAAGCCCTCGCGGCGGTACAGGCTGAAGACGCGCTGCGTTCCCGCCGGGTAGGCGTCGCGAACCTCGGGCGGTCCGCCCCGGACGCCACGCGCCCCCAGGCGGCAGCCCTGCTGCGGGTTGGCAGGGTCTGGCTCGGCGTCGCATTCCACCACCTTGCTGCGGATCCACAGGTCTTCAAAAACGGTCACGCCGTCTTGGGCCACCGGGCCACGCGTGACGAGGGCCAGATCAAACAGGTTGTCGCCCTTACCCGATGGATGGTTGCGTGGGAAATGCCCAAAGCCATAGTTGAAGCCCGCACCCATCAGCAGTTCGCCGTCAATGACCAGCAGCTTGACGTGGCTGTGCGGAAAGGTTCCCACGTAATTGCCCAGCCGCATCCGCCAGCCGTGCGCCGGGTCATCCAGCGGCACGCCCGCCGACTTGAGATCGCGCAGCGCCCCCCAGATCTCGGCCCCCCACTCAAAGGTGGACACCACCGGGAAATTGCCCAGCGTCAGGCGCACGTCCATACCGTCTGGGTAGGCGGCGGGATCGGCCCGGACCCGCGCATACAGCCCAGCCAACGCTCTTGCCAGCGTCTGACCGGGGTTCAGGGTTCCCTCCTGCCACTGCATGGTGGTGAACATCACCTCACGCCGGGCACTCAGGACCAGCGCCGCCACGTCATCAAACCCGCTGGCCGCCGCCGGGTCCTGACTTTCCAGCGCTTTCTCGGCGGCGAGGTCCACCGGGGCCACCACCTCGCCGGGCATTCCCGCTGAGCTGGGGCCGGGCATACGGATCAGGGGATAGACCTCGTTCTGGCAGGACAGGTCCGGGCGGTTGTCCTGGGTAGTCACCTGCCAGACCACGCGTTCCAGCGCATTGGTGGGTTCGGAGCAGGCCGACATGGCGCTGCGGTTGGCCGGCTGTGTGACGCGCAGGGGGGCCGGGTTGACTGGGCGGGAGGTCACGAATTCGCCCAGCGTGCGGGTCAGTCCCAGCACCGAGGCCAGCACCGCCAGCGAAAGGGTGGCAACGACATTGACCTGCACGCGGCTGGCCACCTGCAACGGGTGGCCTGTTCGCTTCTCGCCCAGCTCCACGATGCGGGTCATGGCGCGGCGCACGCCCAGACCCCAGGACAGATGGATCACGGTCACCAGCACCATCACGATCAGCACGAAGCCCCAGCCGCTGCGGATCACGCCTGACACGCCCAGCAGCGGAAACAGCAGGCCGCAGACCACGCCGCCCAGCCCGGCTCCCAGCAATCCAGCCAGCGCGGGCTGCCACACCTGCCCCACGCGCACGGTCAGCAGGCCCAGCACCAGACCCGCCAGCAGCCCGTACAGCGCGGCCACCACACCAAGAAGCACACTGAGGTGCAGATTTCCGCCCAGCGCTCCCTGTTGATACACTGCCGTGCCCACCAGAATCAGCAGCGCCGGGACCATCAGTACGCCCCCAGCCACCGCCAGCGCCACGCCCACGCGGTACGGTCTAGCGCGGAAGGGCACACCCATCTTCGTTAGTGGCAGCGCCCCGGCACTCAGCGCCCCGATCAGCGCGAACCCTGCCGTCACAGCCAGTGAAGCCGCCAGCACTGCCACGTAGGCCCGTAAAAACACCTGCGCGTCAGGCAATGCCTCCACGGCAGGACCAATCAACAGACGGGCCAGCAAAAGCGTGAGGATCACCCCGAAGACGGCGGAAAAAATCAGAACTCGCATGGCAGGCCTCGTTTTACGGTCTCCTGGCCCGGCGGCGTACCAGACCAGACTCACGGTCAGGACGATGCCCGCCAGCGTCGCCAGCAGAGTCAGAACCAGGGTCCACACGGGCCGACGTTTGTCGCGTGTCGCCAGCCAGACCAGTGTGGTGGTGGCCGTGATGCCGCCCAGCGCCGCGAAGATGATCCGCAGCAATTGGCGGGGCAGGTTGCTCATGACGACCTACCCACCCGCACCAGCCCTCAGATTCGCCAGATGAAACCTCAGCGCCCCGGTGTGATATGCGGCGTGCGTGACGGCCCCGAAGGCAATTCTCAGACCATCTGGCGAGAGGGGGAGGTACAGCGTCTCGTAGAAGTGCTGACCAGCGCGGGCCAGGGTAACGAGTTCCAGCCGCCACGCCTGCGGACTGGCAAA
Source organism: Deinococcus sp. AJ005 (assembly GCF_009017495.1). NCBI lineage: Bacteria > Thermotogati > Deinococcota > Deinococci > Deinococcales > Deinococcaceae > Deinococcus > Deinococcus sp. AJ005. Next base: position 1,895,548 of record NZ_CP044990.1, read on the forward strand.
ACGCACAGTCCAGGCGTCGGCCTCGTCCGGCAAGAGGGCGTAGGGATCGGCCAGTTGAGCGGCGGCCAGTTCCAGTGACTGCCGCAGATGCACGGTGATCTGCGCGGGCGTGGGGCGCCCAGGGGCGGCGGGAGCCATGACCTGGGCCTGCGTAAAGGCGTGAACGGTCCGCAGCAGTCCCGCTTCACCCACGCTGAACAGGCCCACGGCCAGCGGCCCGCCGTCCGGGCCATACAGCACCTCGCGCAACATCTCGCGCAGCACTTCAGGAGTGGACATGGCGGGGGTGGACATGCGGGTCAGTGTAGGACGCGGAGGACCGGGGGATGGAAACCCCGTAAGCCGTTCGGCCCATGCCTGACAGCGCGGCGCGGCGTTACCCTCGACCCAATGTCGCCTGACCTCAAGATGCACGCCGACGAAATCCACACTGATGCAGCACTGGTGGAGAATCTGCTGGCCGCGCAGTTTCCGCAGTGGGCCGGATTGCCTGTGCAGGGCGTGCAGTCCTTCGGCACAGACAATGCGCTGTACCGCCCGGGTGACGATTTGATGGTGCGGCTGCCGCGCATTGGCTGGGCTGTTGGGCAGATTGAGAAGGAACTGCAATGGCTGCCCCGACTCGCACCGCACTTGCCACTGCGCGTACCCCAGCCGTTGGCGCTGGGCCAACCGGGCGAGGATTATCCGTATACCTGGGGCATTTACCGCTGGCTACCGGGCGAGATGCTTTCCCTATCTGAGATGGCAGCACGGCCTGAGCTGGCCGGGCAACTGGCCGACTTCGTGCTGGCGCTACGGAAGTGCGATCACACAGACGCGCCGCGCGCAGAAAGTCCATCCACCGATCTTCGGCAACTTGATCCGCATGTTCGCGCCAACATTGAGGATTCGGCAGAATTGCTGGACACCGCAACGCGGATGCAGATTACCGCCGTCTGGGACGACGCCATACAGCTTCCGGGATGGACAGACGCGCCGATCTGGGTTCACGGCGACTTGCACAGCAATAACCTCCTGTGGGACGGCGAACGCCTGACCGCCGTACTGGATTTCGCGTCGCTGGAACTCGGTGACCCAGCAATTGACCTGATGCCCGCCTGGAACGCCCTGGGTACGAAGGGCCGCCGCATCTACCGCGAGGTTTTGCAACCCGATGACGCCACCTGGGAACGCGGACGGGCCAGAGCGCTGGCAAAAGCCTTGCTGGCGCTGCCTTACTACCAGCACACCAACCCGGAAATCATGGAGCGGAGCTGGTACACGGTGCGGGAAGTTTTAGTGGACGCACGGTAGGCCACCATGCCGATGCGCCCGCCCTGGCCTCTCCCCTATCCTGCGTCCACGATGATCAAGATCTGAAACCTGCGCGGGTTCTGCCGCCCCCGAATCCATAGCCATCTGAAGGCATTGCACACCATTGCAAAAGCGCCCAGACGCTATTCTGAGGGCAATGACAGAACCCTGCCGCCACCCGCCGCGCGAACCTTGTTCGGGCCTGGCGACGCTGAGCTATCCGGTGCTGGGCTGTTTCCAAAATCCAGCGCCCACCTCTACAACCTTAAAAAAGGATGTGACTTCACATAGATAAAGTTCTTGGAAATGTTTCTGGCCTGCGCCCCGCACAACTGAAATCACTGGGCAACCTGTACCGCCGCCGCGTGGAACCGGGCCGCGTGGGTTCCCCTGAACTGGCCCGCACGCTGGCCGAACTGGCCCACGAGATTCGCCGCGAGGTCAGCGTGCTGATTGACCGCCGTGGACGCATCTTGAGCGTGTCCGTGGCCGACGCCAAAGCTGCCGAACTTCCCTCCATCCGTGCGGGTGAGAACCGGCTGGCGGGCTACCACTTGCTGCACGCACACCCGAAAGGTGGACCTCTGAGCAAGGGAGACCTCTCTGCGCTGTTCCTGAGCCGACTGGACGCAGTTTCGGCCATTGACGCAAAGAACGAGGGTCAACCCGGCCCCGTGTACACCGCGCACCTGACCCCCCCTGGCACGGTGGGCGAGGAAGAGGACTGGCGCATCCTGCCGCCCGTACCGATTTTCCAGATTGATGATTTTGACCTGGGCGCACAGGTCTCGGCGCTGGAGGAAGAAATTGCCCGTGCCGCGCGCACCCGCGAGTCCAAGAAAGACCATGAACGGGCGCTGCTGGTGCAGGTGGATCAGGGCGAATTTGACGCCGAGGAGCGGCTGGACGAACTGGTAGAACTGGCCCGCACCGCCGGGGCTGAGGTGGTCTACAAGGAACTGATCTTCCGCCGCAACCTCAAGGCCGGAACGCTGGTGGGCGCGGGCAAGCTGGAGGAACTGACCAGCAAGGCTTATCACCTGGACGCCGATCTGCTGATCTTCGGGCAGGAGCTGGGCGCGGCGCAAGCCCGCGAGATTGAGGCGGCGACAGGCCTCAAGGTCATTGACCGCACGCAACTGATTCTGGACATCTTCGCGCTGCACGCGCAGGGCATGGAATCGCGCCTTCAGGTAGAGCTGGCACAACTGCGCTACATGAAGCCCCGGCTGCTGGGCGCAGGTGCCAAACTCTCGCGCATCGGCGGGGGCGGGGGCAGCGCGGGGGCGGGCGCGATTGGCACGCGTGGCCCCGGTGAAACCAAGCTGGAGCTGGACCGCCGCCGCATCAATGACCGCCTCAGCTTTCTGGAAAAGCAACTGGAGGGCGGCTCGCTGCGCCGCGAGGAACGGCGCAAGAGCCGGGAGCGCAACGATATTCCGGTGGTGTCCATCGTGGGCTACACCAACGCGGGCAAGAGTACGCTGCTAAACTCCTTCACGCACGCCACGGATGCCCCCAGGCGCGTGCTGGCCGCCAACAAGCTGTTTGCCACGCTGCGGCCCACCAGCCGTCAGGGCTTTATTGAAGGCATCGGCCCGGTGATCTTCACCGACACCGTGGGCTTTATCCGCGATCTGCCCAAGGACCTGACCCGCGCCTTCCGGGCAACGCTGGAAGAAATCGGGGACGCCGACGTGCTGCTGCATGTGGTGGATGCCGCCAGCCCCGGCGCAGACACCCGCCTGAGTTCTGTCAACCGCATTCTGGAAGACCTAGGCTTCCTGGAGATGCCCACGGTGGTGGCGCTGAACAAGGCCGACGCCGCCGAGCCGGACCTCCTGGCGCGTGCGATAGACCGCATGGACGGCGTCCCGGTCAGTGCGCTGAAAAATACCGGCATTCCTGAACTCAAGGAAGCACTGGCCGACGCGATTGGGCAGGTGCAGCGCCAGGAAATGGCCCAGCGCGAAGAGGCGAAGGAAGTGGCTGCTCAGTACCGTTAGGGCATCCGCAACAGGGAGGCGTGGGCGTTTGCTCCCGCCTCCTTTTTTTGCCCTCAAGACTTTGGACTGACGCCCCCCTGCTCCATTTGTGTCAGGCTCTGTCCCGATGTTCCGTTCGCGCCTCGCCTGGTTTTATCTCCTGCTCGTCGTATTGATCTGGGGGCTGGGCGAGTTCGTCGGGGAAAGGACGCTGCCCACGCTGCTGCTGGCCTACGCGCCCGCCGTGCTGTGGCTGCTGCCTGCGCCATTCGTGCTGCCGTGGACAGCGCTGAGGAAGCGCGGTTTCGCGGTGACGCTGGTTGGGGCGCTGCTGGCCGCGTGGGGCGCAGGCTTTCTGCACTGGACGCCCCAACAGAATGGAGAACTGCGGGTGCTGGACTACAACGTCAACAGCGGCTATAAATCCACCCCCCAGCGCATGGCCGCCGTCCTGAAAAATGCCGACGCCGACATCATCATGTTGCAGGAATCCAACTTCCAACCTCCTGGATACCGGGAAGCGCTAGCTGACGCGTTGCCCGGCTACACAGTGCGCTCTGCGGTGGAGGTCATGACCCTGACGCGCCTGCCCGTCCTCTCGTCGGAGACGGTGGACCTGCCCGGAAACCAGCGTGAAGTGCTGCTGACGCGCTTGCAATGGCGCGGGCAGCCGCTGAGCGTGGTGAACGCCCACCTGGGAACAGTGCAGGTGATGGACGCACTGGCCGGGGACATGGTGTACCTGCAAGTTGCCCGTGACCGCCGCACATCACAGGCGCAGGTGCTTGAGCAGATGGCTTCCAGAACCTCTGGCCGTCTGGTGCTGGGCGGCGATCTGAACACCCCACCGCGCGGATTGATCTACCGTCAGTTGAAACAGGCAGTCGGCCCGGACGCTTTTGCCCAGGCCGGACGCGGTCCTGGCTGGACCTTCCCTGCCCTGCGCGTGCGAATTGACCACCAGATGGCGCGTGGATTGACCCCAACACGCGCCACAGTGCTACCAGCAGAGGAAAGCGATCATTTGCCGCTAGTGGTGGAGTACCGGGAGGGAGACACGAAATAACCAGCGCGTCTCCCCTGCTCCTTTATTTCCCGGCCAGTTTCAGAATCCGCCCGCTTCCGTATTCGGCCACATAGACCTCGCCTGCCTCGTCCTCGCCGAAGGTGCTGGGGTTGCTGACCTTGCCCAGCGCTGCCTTATCCCAGCTCTTGCCCCCGGTGGGCGCGGCCCAGACCGTGCCCGTGGCGAAGTCGGCAAACACGTACTGCCCCTTCAGCGTGGGAATAGCCCTGCCCCGGTAGACGTAGCCGCCCGTGATGCTCTGGCCCTCAGTGCGCCCGTAGACAAGCACCGGACCCACGAAGCCCTTATCAGCGCAACCTTTCTCGTAGCACACCTGCCCCTCACGCACGCGCCAGCCGTAGTTCTCGCCACCCTTGCTGCTGGCAGGCTGAAAGTCCACTTCCTCGAAGCTGTTCTGGCCCACGTCCGCAATCACCAGACCGCCGCCGTCCCGGTCAAAGCTGAAGCGCCAGGGGTTACGGAGGCCATACGCCCAGATGTTGGGATTGGCTCCCGCACGGCCCGCGAACGGGTTTCCAGCGGCGGGTTTGGCAACGTCACCCGACACGTCAAAACGCAGCAGCTTGCCCAGCGGACTGCCCAGATTCTGCGCGTTGTTCTGTGGATCGCCGCCGCTGCCGCCGTCGCCCAGGCCCATATACAGAAAGCCGTCGGGACCAAAGGCGATCTGCCCGCCGTTGTGGTTGCTGTAGGGCTGCTTGGCGGTGAACAGGGTTTTGGCGCTGCCTGCCTCAGCGCGGCTGAAATCAGGGGTGGCGGTGTAACGGGCCAGCAAGGTGTCGCCATTCAAATCGCTGTAATGCACGTACAGGCGGCGGTTGGTCTTGTATTCGGGGTCAAAGGCCAGCCCGATCAGGCCGCGCTCCCCGCCCGCCCGCGTCAGCTTCTGAAGGTCCAGAAAGAGGCTGTCCCGGACCTTGCCGTTCTCTATCAGGCGCACGCGTCCGTCCTGCTGCGCGGCGTACAGGCGGCCTGAGCCATCCCCAGCGTGCGTCAGGGCGGTTACCTGTTTCAGACCACTCACGAACGGCTGGAAAGTGACGGCGGGCGCGGCCTGCGCGGAGGCCAGCAGCGCCGCGACGCTCCAGGCCAGCAGAAAACGGGAGTTGGGTTTCGACATGATCCAGTCTGACCCAGCCGCCGCAGACCCGACTGTAACCAGCGGCGCGGAGGCGTGAAGATGCCTTTACCTCTATCTGCCCTGCTGCACGGGATGAACCGGCAGAATCGGGCGTATCCCAAACCTGGAGGTATCCCATGACTGGACCCTATGACCGTCCGCCCGCCCCGGCGACTGAACCCACCGACACCCCCGCCCCCATGCCAGAGCGCATGCCCGGCGAGAACGGAACAGGCCCCATCATTGATCCACCTGTGAATCCCGACTTGCCTGGAATGCCTGTTCCCAGTCCCACCGACAATCCAGACACGCCGGGGCTGCCCAGCCCCATGCCCATGCCCGCGATGTAGAGCAAGCGGCAAAAAGAGGAGCCACCCCACATTCCGGGATGGCTCCTCTTTTGCGCCGACTACTTCTTCAGGAAGTCCAGAAGCGCTGCATTCACCTCGTCCGGGAAAGTCCAGAGGACGTTGTGCGGGCCGCCTTTGATGATCACGTATTCGCTGTCCTTGATCAGTTCGGGCAGGCGTGCGCCCGTGGAGTCGATAGGCAGCACGCGGTCCGCGTCGCCGTGAATGATCAGGGTGGGCACGTCAATCTTCGCCACGTCCGGGCGGAAGTCTTCGAGCCATGTCGCCACACATTCCAGCGTGGCCGTGGCCGAGGCGCGGGCCGCAACGTTCCAACTGGCGCGCACCGCCTCGTCACTGATGCGGCTGCCACCCAGCACGTCGGTGTTGTAGAAGTTCTTGAAGAAGTCCGTCAGGTACGCGAAACGGTCCGTGCGGATGGCGTCCTCGATCCCGGTGAAGACACTGCGGTCCACACCTTCGGGGTTGTCGTCGGTCTTGAGCAGGAAGGGCGGAATGGAACCGATCAGCACCGCTTTGGCAACGCGCGCCGAGCCGTACTTGCCCAGGTAACGCGTGACCTCCCCGGTTCCCATCGAGAAGCCCGCCAGTACCACGTTTTTCAGATCCAGATATTCAAGCAGGGTATTGAGATCGGCGGTGAAGGTATCGTAGTCGTAGCCCGCAGATGGCTGGCTGGACTGGCCGAAGCCCCGGCGGTCATAGGTGATGACGCGGTAGCCCGCCGCGAGTAGCGCCGTCTCCTGCCGCTCCCAGGAGTGACCGTTGAGGGGATAGCCGTGAATCAGCACGACGGGCTGGCCCGTGCCGTGGTCCTCAAAATAAAGCTGGATGGGCTGGTTGTTCTCCTGGCCGACAGTGATATAGGGCATATGAATCTCCTTTGATGACCGTCAGCCTAGCGGGGTGCGAATGGCGGTGATGAAGGGGACATACACAGGCCTTACGATTTAACGTCGAGCCAAATCAGAGCGTCTGGCCGTTCTCCTTAAGCCACCGCCGATGCGTCTGCCACCCCGGCATGACGCGGGCCACATGCGCCCAATAATGCGGCGAATGGTTCATCTCCAGCAGATGCGCGGCCTCGTGCAGGGCGACGTAATGCAGCACCTCCAACGGGGCGCGGGACAGCTTCCAGTGCAGGCGGATATCGCCCCGGCTGCTGCAACTGCCCCAGCGTGTGATGGTATTGCTGACCCGCACCGTGCCCAGTCGGTCGCCCGCGCCCAGCAACTCCGCGTATTCCATGACCAGAGCGGTGTAGGGAGTCAGGCAAGCGGCCCGCGTCCAAACCTCCAGCGCCCGTTCTGATTCCTCCAATGGCAAGAGGAGGCTATGGCTCTCACGCACAGTCTTTTTGTGGACCAGATCGAGCCGCAGCGTCAGCGTTTCGCCCAGAAAAGGCAGAGCTGCGCCGTCCGTGAATACCTGCACCGAGACCGGGCGAGCCGCGTACTGCGCCAGATGATGTTCCACCCAGTCCCGCCGCCGGATCAGAATGTCCTGAAGCTGATGCAATGGCACCCGCTGGGGCGCATAAACCGTGACCACGCCGGGCCGGACTTGCAGGGCCACCGTCCGCCGCCGGGCACTGCGCTTAACGGTCACGGGGACGCCGGAAATGGTCCACTGCGTTGGCAATTGCGCTGACATCCCCCTCAGGAAAGCGTATTGGGGCGGGCGGCGGGGCAAGACAATTCACTTTCCCAGAAAAAAGCGCGGGCGCGAGTCTCGCAACTCCGCGCCCGCCTCGTCCTGTTGCCGCCTACAACTGGTTGTAATTCTGGTTAAAGGTGTCGCACTTGTTGGGATCGCCGGTCTGGAAGCCGGTGGTAAACCACTTGATGCGCTGCTGGCTGCTGCCGTGCGTGAAGGAGTCGGGGACCACGCGCCCCGCCCCCTGGCGTTGCAGGTTGTCGTCACCGATGGCCTGCGCGGTGTTGATGGCGTTCTGCACGTCGGCCTGCGTGATCTTGGCCTGATCTTTCACACGGTTGCCCCACACGCCTGCGAAGCAGTCGGCCTGGAGTTCCAGACGCACGCTGGCCTGATTGGCCTGGGCCTCGCTGCGGGCGCTGCGCTGCTCGCGCTCCACCTGATCGGCGATGCCCAGCTCGTTCTGGACGTGGTGGCCGACTTCATGCGCCACGACGTAGGAATACGCGAAGTCGCCGCCGCCGCCCAGTTGGCGCTGCATGGTGGCAAAGAAATTGGTGTCGATGTAGACCTTGTTGTCCAGCGGGCAGTAGAACGGCCCCGAAGCGCTGCTGGCCACGCCACAGCCACCCTGCGTGCCGCGCGTGTACAGCACCAGCCGCGCCGGGGTGTAGGTGCGCCCGGCCTGCTTGAAGATGCCGCCCCAGACCTGATTGGTGCTGGTCATGATGCGGTCCATGAATTGATAGCTCTCGTCGGTGGCCGCACTGCTCTGGCTCTGGGCCTGGGCCTGGGCCTGCGATTGAGTCTGCGTCTGGGTCTGGCCGCCGTCCCCACCGCCCAGAATCGCGCCAGGATCGATGCCGAAGAACATGGCCACCAGAGCAATGATCAGCCCGCCAATGCCGCCGATGGCAATCCCGCCGCCAGGCACGCCGCCCCCACCCCGCCGGTCCTCGATGCCGCCGCCGCCGCTGGGAAGATTTTTCCAGTCCATAGTCGTCTCTCCTTGGGTGCCGGGCCAGCGCTGCTGCGGCCCCTTCCATGCTGTGATTCGAGCCGCATTGTAGGCCGCGCGCGCACAGCAGGGGCTGACGCGATCTTTAGGCAGAGGGGGACCGGAGAAAACTGATCCTCAGCGCACCACACGCCCGGCCCGCACCGCGCAGACGCGCACCTGCTGACCCTCGGCGTGCAGCGCCTGACCCGTGTCGTGAAGCTGCACCTCCTGCTGCCCCAGCGCCAGGGTGTAGGTCACGGCGTGGCCCCTGAACTCGCGGGCCAGCACGACAGCCTCGGTGCCAGACCCGTCAGTGGTGAAGGCCAGATGCTCGGGGCGCACACTGACCATTGCCGGGCCATCGGGGACTGCCTCGCCCTCCAGTGCAATGTTGCCCAGCACGGTGCAGGCCACTCCTGCCTGTACGGTGCCAGACAGCAGGTTGCTGCGGCCCAGGAAAGAAGCCACGAACGCTGTGCGCGGGCGCGCGTAGACCTCCTGCGGGGTGCCGATCTGCTCAAGCTGCCCGGCGCGCATCAGGGCAATGCGGTCACTGAAGGCCAGCGCTTCCTCCTGATCGTGCGTGACCAGGATAGCTGCCACGCCGCTGCGGCGCAGGATGGCGCGCACCTCCTGGCGGGTGGAGTGGCGCAGTTGCGCGTCCAGGTTGGAAAATGGCTCGTCCAGCAGCAGCAGCCGGGGGCGCGGGGCCAGCGCGCGGGCCAGGGCGACGCGCTGCTGTTGCCCGCCCGAAAGCTGATGCGGCATCCGCGACTCGAAGACGGTCAGGCCCACCAGCGACAGCGTTTCGCGGGCGCGGGGCAGCCGCTCGGCACGCGGCAGGCGGTTCAGGCCGAACAGCACGTTGCCCAGCACGCTCAGGTGCGGAAACAGCGCGTAATCCTGAAAGACCAGGCCCACGCCCCGGCGTTCGGGCGGTTGCGGCGGGGCGGTCATGTTGCGCCCGTCGATCCACACCGCGCCGCCGTCCGGCTCCTCCAGCCCGGCGATCAGGCGCAGGGTGGTGGTCTTGCCGCAGCCACTCGGCCCCAGCAGGGTGAGGAGTTCTCCTGGAGCAACCTGCAAATCCAGACGGTCCACCACCGGGGGCAGGCCAGCGGAGGCGCGGCCCTGCGGGTGGAAATACTTGACCAGTCCCCTGAGTTCCAGCGCGGGCGGGACGGAGGGTTGAGTGTCAGCCCCACCTGACTCCGGCGTTTGCCTGTCCATAACCGTCATTCAGACCTCCTCATTCCCGTTCCCGCCGCAGAATCAGCCCGGTCAGCACGGCTCCCACCGCTGCCAGAGCCAGCGCATAGGGTGCGGCGCTGGCGTACTGCGCTTCCTCGGTGTAGGACCAGACGTTGCGGGCCAGCGTCTCGAAGCCGATGGGCGACAGCAGCAGCGTCAGCGGCAATTCCTTGAGGACGCTCAGAAACACGAAAGCCGCGCTGACGAGCAGCCCCGGCCCCAGCAGCGGCAGCGTGACCCGCCGCAAGGCACCGCCCCGGGACACGCCCAGCACGCGGGCGGCTTCCTCCAGCCGGGGCGTGGCCCGCACCAGCCCGCTGCGAATGGGGCCGATGGCCTCGGCCACAAAATGCAGCGTGTAGGCGATGATCAGCAGGGGTAGAGTCTGATACAGCGGCGGCGCGGCCCGCAGCACGAAGAAAATCAATGCCAGAGCGAAGGCCAGCGGTGGAGTGGCGTAGCCCAGGTAGGCGGCCCGCTCGATGATGCGCGGCCAGCGCCCGCTGAATCGGCTGCCGATCACGGCCAGCGGCAGGGCCAGAGCAGTGGTGGTCAGGGCCGCCAGCGCCGCTGCCCCCAGTGCGGACCTCAGCGCATCCAGCAGGCTGGGCCACGCGAACGGGCTGTTCTCCAGACCCAGCCAGTACAGCATCGTGCCCAGCGGCAGCACCAGCGTCATGACCGCCAGCACGGCCACGAATACCCATGCCAGCGGGCGCAATCGGCCCAGTTTGACGGTACCGGGTTTTCGGGCAGTGGCAGGCGACACCCGCGAAAGAAACACGCCGCGCATGAAGCGGGCCTCCAGCCACAGCGCCGCCCCGGTCAGCAGCAGCAGCAGCAGTGCCAGCCACGCCGAATACACCCGGTCATATGCCGCCGTGTATTGCTGATAGATGGCCGCGCTGAAGGTGGGGTAGCGCATCAGGCTCACCACGCTGAAATCGCCCAGGGTGTGCAGGCCGATCAACAGCCCCCCCGACAGCCATGCCGGGCGCAGGTGCGGCACCGTGACCTGCCAGAACGTTTGCCAGCGGGTGCGGCCCAGCAATCGGGCGGCGTCCTCCAGCGCGGGGTCCTGCGTCCGCAGCGCGGCGTGCAGGTTCAGGAACAGATACGGAAAGGTGAACAGCGTCAGCACCAGCAATGCGCCCCAGAAGCCACTCGGCCCCGGCAGGCGCAGCCCGGTCAGCGTGTCGATAGCCCCGCCCGCACCGCCCGCCGCGATGAAGGCGTAGGCCCCCACGTACCCTGGAATCGCCAATGGCAGCACGCCCAGCAGCGTGAGCAATCGACGGGGGCGCAGATCGGTCCGCGCCGCTAAAAAGGCCAGCGGCAGCGCCACCAGCGTGGTGGTCAGCAGCACCGACGCGCCCAGCAGCAGCGTGTTGCCCGCCAGCACCAGATTGCGCGTGCGGAACACGATCTCGCGCAACTCGCCCGGCTCGGCCCCCAGGGCGCGCAACACCAGATATGACAGCGGCACCAGCACGCCCAGCACGGTCAGCAGGGCGGGCAACAACAGGAATGGGGGCAGTCTTCGGGTCATAGGTAAAGCGGCACTTGGGCCAGCCAAATGACTTTAACAGATCGGATTAGTCGGGATTGTCCCATGAGAGGAAAGGGGGCTATTCAGATGGGCTTGCTCGAAATCACAGGGCGTGCTGCTGTCCAACTGAAGAAAGTCACGTCACCCGTTGCCGCCACGCCAACCACGACAGCACCACCAGCACCACTGGAGCGGCGATCAGGATGCCGTTGCTCAGGCCCTGCGAGATCTGGGCCTTGACTGAAATTCCGGTCTGCGGATCGGGCGGGGGCAATATCATCCCCAGCAGCGCGTCTACCCCTGTACCAACGGCGATCAGCAGCAGGACGGCGGCCACTCCCAGCCCCAGACTGACCCAGACCGGTTCCAGACTCGCATAACGAAGTAACCGGGGCAGGGCCAGCACCGCCCCGGCCAGCAGACCCATGACCAGATACACCACGCCGAAACTGCGCTCCAGACTGCCACCAGAAAACAGAATGCTGCCCAGCACGACGAGCAGCGCCACGAACGCCAGCACCGCCACGCCCCGCGCCGGGGTCAGCGGCAGAGCAGTCATCATCAGCAAGACGGCCACCGACACGCCCGCACCCAGCAGCAACCCCAGGATTCCCATACCGCAGTGGAGCATAAAAAAGCCCCGCGCCAGCGAGAACTGGAACGGGGTCGAATCGGAAGCCGGGGGTTATACGGATTCCGTCTGTTTCGCGCAGAAATCGGGACAGCGCCGATTCCTGCACTCCACGTCCGGAACCCGTTTTTCTCCTTCTCGCTCCGCTCGGATTTCCAGGTGTTTTCAGCACCTTTCAATCGGAGTCCGTATTACAGCAGGCCAGCGTCCCGCAGCAGCTTCTGCGCCTTCTCGATGTTCTTGGGCAGGGCGGCGGGGTCAATCTTGGGGCCGCGCTTGCTCACCTCTTCAAAGGGGCGCATGGTGGTGGGTTGCAGGATGTTGCCGATGACGGGGTATTCAAAGTTGACGCTCAGGAAGAAGGTCTGCGCGTCCTTGCTCACCAGATAGCTCAGGAAGCGGGTGGCAGCGGCGGTATTCTTCCCCGTCTTCAGGAGGCCCGCGCCCGTGGCATTGCCCAGGTTGCCGATATCGCCGTTCTTGAAGAAGTAGGTGTCGATGGGGTAATTCAGGCGGTTGACGCGCTGGATGTAATAATGGTTGGTCAGGCCCACGTCGATCTCGCCGGAGCGCATGGCTTCCAGCATGCCCACGTTGCTGGTCTTGTAATCTTTGGGTTGCAGCGCCTTCATGCCTTCCAGCCACTGCTTGGTGGTGGCCTCGCCGTGCTGGGCGATCATGCCCGCCAGGAAATCCTGGAAGCTGGGGTAGGAAACGGTCCAGCCGATGCGGCCCTTGAGCGCCGTCATCTTGGGCAGGTCCAGCACGCTGGCCGGAAGCTGCTCGGGCTTGATCTTGTCGGTGTTGTAGGCCAGTGTGCGAAACCGGACGGTGGTGGGCAGCCACGCGCGATCTGCGGGCAGGTAGTCCGGCGAGACGTTGCGCGTCAATGAAGTGCCCAGCTTGACGAATTTGCCCTCGGACGCCAGTTCGCCCAGCGCGCCCACCGAGTTGCCCCAGAACACGTCGGCGGGGCTGCGGCTGCCCTCTTCCCGCAGGGCGGCCACCAGTTGCGCGTCGTTGCCGTAGCGCACGTTGACCTTGATGCCGGTCTGCTTCTCGAACTGCTGCACGATGGGTTCCACGAAGGTCTTGCCACGCCCGGAATACAGCGTGATGGACGCGGCGGACTGGGCCAGGGTAGTCCCAGTGAGCAGCAGGGCGATGGTGGCGGTAAGTGCGTTTCTCATACTGCCAATCCTAAGTAAACCAGTCGGATTAATTAGGTATGAATGTCCCGACAGCAGCTTCGGGGCGCGTCTGGCATACCAAGCGCGTTTGATCAGGCTCACCGTCCGACGTTAAACTCTGGCTGCCCCGCATAGCCACGCCATGCAAGGGCAACAGCCAGCAGTATGGTTGACCCCAGTCTCAGCCAGACCAGCTCCCGGTCCCGCAAGCGCAGGAGATGGGGCACGGTGAGGCACAGGCCACTGCCGATGTACAGGGCAAACGCGCGCCAATTTATCCCACCCTGATCGCCATCAAGCTCGGTGCAGTGGGCGGGCGACGGAATCTAACGTTCTTCCAGTGCCAGTTCCACCAGTCGCGTGACCAGTTCGCTGTAGCCCAGGCCCGCCGCCTCGAACAGCTTGGGGTACATGCTGGTCTGGGTAAAGCCGGGCATGGTGTTGACCTCGTTCAGGACCAGTTCGCCGCTTTCTTCCAGGTAAAAGAAGTCCACGCGGGCCAGTCCGGCGCAGTCCAGCGCACGGAAGGCGGTCAGCGCCAGCTCCCTTACACGCCCGGCCACCTCGTCGGGAATGGGGGCAGGAATGTGGACCTCGGCGCGGCCCTCAGTGTATTTGGTCTCGTAATCGTAGAACTCGGCGGCAAAGCGCAACTCGCCCACCGGGCTGGCAATGGGAGAATCGTTGCCCAGTACGCCCACCTCCAGCTCACGCGGTCTGCTGGCGGTCATGGCCTCCAGAATCACGCGGCGGTCCAGGCTGAAGGCCAGGTCCAGGGCGGCGTCCAGGTCATCGGCCCCATGCACCTTGCTGATGCCCACACTAGACCCCAGGTTGGCGGGCTTGACGAACAGCGGAAAGCCCAGCTCGGCGGCCCGCGCCCGCACGCCGTCCGCGTCGCTGCCCCATTCGCGGCGCACGGCCAAGCGCCACGCCACCTGCGGAATCCCCGCCGAGGCCAGCACCTGCTTGGTCATCACCTTGTCCATGCTGACTGCCGAACCCAGCACGCCGCTGCCCACGAACGGAATGCCCGCCAGCGTCAGCAGGCCCTGCACCGTGCCGTCCTCGCCCATCGGCCCATGCAACAGCGGAAAGACAGCGTCATAGCCCTCGGCGCTGGCGACACGATGCAGCACCAGATCGCCGCCAGACTCCGCGCTGCCGTTCTCCAACGCCTGCCGGGTATCGGTGGGCGGCAGCCAGCGCCCCTGCTTGCTGATCGCCACAGGGGTCACATCAAATTGATCGCGTGGCAGGGCCGCCAGGACGCTGCGGGCGCTCATCAGGCTGACCTCGTGTTCCCCGGACTGGCCGCCCGCCAGCAGCAGAATGCGCTTCTTCATCGGGGCGCAGTATGTCATGGGCAGAGCGACTGGCCGGGCAGCGGGTTAGAGGAGGGCGAGACTTCGCCGTCTAGGGGTCTGAGGGCCAAAGGCCACACACCGCTTCCCACGTTTCCTACTCATCCAACGCCCGCGCCCCAATGCGCCCGCCAATATCCCGCCGCAGTTGCGCCCCCGCGAAGTCCACCCGGTCTGCCAGCGCGTAGGCCCGTGTCAGCGCCGTATTCAATGTCGGGGCGACGGCGGTGACGGCCAGTACGCGCCCGCCGCTGCTCTGGAGTTGGCCGCCGACTTCGCGGGTTCCGGCGTGAAAGATGATCTCGCCGTCTCCCCCATCCGGCAGACCCAGCGGCACACCGCGCACCGGATCGCCGGGATAGCCAGGAGCAGCGAGGATGATGACCGCACTAGATTCATCGCTGAACCTTATGCTCTCTGGGTCTAACTCGCCGCGCGCCGCATCCAGACAGTGCTGCGCGAGGTCACTTTGCAGCAGGGGCAACACCGCTTCGGCCTCGGGGTCACCAAAGCGGGCGTTGAATTCCACCACCTTCGGGCCGTCCGGCGTGAGCATCAGCCCGGCGTACAACACGCCCTGGAAGGGCATTCCCTCGGCGCGCATTCCGGCCAGGGTGGGGGCGATAACGCCCGTCTCGATGACCTCCAGATCAGTGGCTGAGAGCGGAAAGGGGCAAATCACGCCCATGCCGCCGGTCATCGGTCCCGTGTCGCCCGCGTAAATGGTCTTGTGGTCCTGACTGGGTGGGGTCAGGGCAAAGTGTTCGCCATCGGTCAGCGCCAGCACCGACACTTCCTGCCCGGTCATGAAGTCCTCGATGACCGCGCAGGCGTCCGGGGCGCTGAAAATCTCCTTCAGAGCCGCCCCCGCCTCATCCTGAGAGTGGGCAATCGTCACACCCTTCCCTGCCCGCAACGCCGCGTCCTTGATGACGGTGGGCATGGACTGACTGTCCATATACGCCAACGCCGCGTCCAGATCAGAGAAAGTGGCGTGCTGGGCGGTAGGAATCCCATGCCTGAGCATAAACGCCTTGCTCCAGCCCTTGTCGCCTTCCAGACGGCTGGCCGCCCGTGTGGGGCCAAAAGCGGGAACGCCGCGCGCCGTACAGGCATCCACCACTCCTGCCGCCAGATATCCCTCCGGACCGACGATCACCACATCCGCCGCCTCCCGGACCGCTAGTTCGGCCAGCGAATCAGCGTCCTGAGGGCTGTCCAGAATGCGGGCCAGCGTTGCGATACCGGGATTGCCCGGTGTACACAGCACCGTATGGCCCTGCCGCGCACAGGTATGGACGATGGCGTGTTCGCGCCCACCGCCACCAATAACAAGCACCTTCAAGACGGGCGCACTGCCTTCTTCTGCCAGTAGCGCATCAGCCCCTGCACGCTCATCCACGGCGGGCAGGCAAAGTCGTAGCGGGCGGGCAGGTCCTCGCCCTCGGCCAGCAACTCCTGCATCAGCACTCTCGTATAAGCCTTGGAAATGGCTTCAAACTCCTGACCCGCTTCCATTCCAGCGTGGATTCGTTCGGCGTCCAGCTCCATCTTTTCCAGCAGACCGTCCCAGTGGGCGGCCGTGTGGGCGTAGCTGCCGAAATGGGCCAGATGCAGGGTCTGGGCGTCCCGCTGACGCAACGTGGCGACGCTGTCCCGCCAGACCTCCAGATTGATGTCCGGTGGCGGCGTGGGCGCACGCGCGGTCTGGTGGGTGTCCAGCCGCACGCCGCCGACATCCCCGACAAAAAGATCGGGGCCGACGTGATAGGCCAGATGGTGAACCGCGTGGCCGGGCGTGTACAGGGCATCCACACTGACGTTCCCGATCTGGAACGTCTCGCCGCCCGCCAGCACGGTCATTTTCTCGGCGGGGATGGGCAGCATCTCGCCCCATAGACGGTCCATCGCGTCGCCATAAATCTGGGTGGCGCTGGCCACCAGCCGTTCCGGGCTGCCCAGATGCTTCGCGCCGCGCTCGTGGACGTACACGCGGGCCTCCGGAACCCGCGAGAGGACCGTTCCGGCGGCCCCGGCGTGGTCAAAGTGAATGTGCGTCAACAGCAGGTGGCGCACATCATCCAGACTCGCGCCCAGTGCCTCCAGCCCAGCACTCAGCGCGGGCAGGGTGCTGGTAGGCCCGGTATCCACCACCGCCAGCCCATCCCCGGTGTCCAGAATGTATGTAGCGATCACGCCGGGGGTGTCCTGAAAGTTCAGATCAACCAGATTGACGCCGTTCATGCTGCGCCCGAGACGCGTGCTACAGCCAGCAGGGCGGCGGCGGCGAACTGTACCAGGGCCACCGTCCGTAGCGCTCCCGCGTTCGGCGCACCCTTGAGCGGTCCCATGCTGAGCATCAGGATAAATGTCGCGCTGAGCAGGATGAACCCGCAAAAAAGCCAGAGAGCCATGCCCAACAGGATACGGGGTGGACAGGTGCAGTAGGAACAGACGACGGGGAAAAGCTGGCCTGCGCCTACCTTTCGCGCATGGTCAGCGCGATCAGGGCGTCCCAGTCGTCGGGCTGCTGCGTGTCGTCCAGCGCGGCGCGGTTGCGGCCTATAAAGGCGCACTTCGCGCACTGGTGAACGATGATCCAGCCCTTCTTGCCGCTCTGCTCCGCGCCCACCGGCACCAGCAGGCCGTGGCAGGTGCTGGCGCGGTCACCGGGCAGCACGTCCACATGCAGGCTGTACAGGCACGCGGGGCAGTGGTTGCGGACGCTGCCGTTGGTCAGCGGAAGAACTTCTGCGCCGCAGTGCTGGCAGGTAAAGGCGTTGTTGGTACCCTGCACAGTAAAACGGCGGCTGGCAGTATCGGTCACGCCTTGAGCCTCATGGCGCGCTGCCGCGCCTCCCAGCGAGAATCCAGAAACGCACGGATGACGGCGGTGCCCACCAGCGCCGTGCCCAGCAGCAAGAACACCAGCCCCGCGCCGCTGACGATCCAGCCCTGCCATGCCACCGACCCGGCCAGCATGCCCACCACAAAGATCACCAGGCCCGCCAGCATGCACATCCCCACGGTCAGACGCCACGCCCACACGCTGCCGCGCCAGACATTGAACAGCAGGGCGGCAGTGGCCACGGCATACAGCAGATCGCGCCCCCAGCCTTCCGTCTGCCCCTGCACCAGCCCAGCCACAAAGGGCGTCACCGACACCATGAAAATGCCGACCAGGACCGCCAGCGTGGGCGTGCGCCCGGCCTCGGCCTGCCGGGGATCAAAGGGAGAGGAGGCAGACATCAGGTCCCTATTTCAACACGTCCGGGGCGGGACAATTGGAGTGGGCGTTGCGTCGGTGCGAAGGTCAGGAGCCTTTTCGCCCACAGAACGTTCTCTGGCAGCCAAAGCTAAACCCTCAATAAACTTGACATGACCGCACTCAAGTTTCAGAATAGAGGCAGATTGAATGTCCTGTCCTACTTCTATTCCCCGGAGGTTTCCGCTTGAATCCAGAACGCTTTACCGAGGCGAGTGCCACCGCCATCAACGCTGCCCAGCAACTCGCACAGGGGAGTGGGCATCAGACCTTGACCGTGGCCCATGTGCTGCGAACGTTAACTGACAACGACACCGCCGCCCGCACCATCACCGCCGCCGGGGGCAATCTTCAACACCTCCGCACCGCGCTGGACGCAGAGCTGAACAAGCTGCCGCGCGTGCAGGGCGGCAGCGAGCAGCTTTACCTCGATCCGGCACTGAACCGTGCGTTTGCAAAAGCAGACACCACCGCGGAGCAGTTCGGAGATAGTTTCGTGGCCGCCGACACACTACTGCTGGCCCTGCGTGGCGAGTCAAAACTGAAAGAGCTGCCCAAAGAAGCTGAACTCAACCGCGCCATTTCGGGGGCGCGTAAAGGAAAAACCGTGACCAACAAATCCAGTGAAAGCCAGTTCGACGCGCTGAGCAAATACGGCACCGATCTGACCCAGCGCGCGCGCGACGGCAAATTCGATCCCGTGATTGGCCGCGACGAGGAAATCCGCCGCGCCATGCAAATTCTGCTGAGACGCACCAAGAACAACCCGGTGCTGATCGGCGAACCGGGCGTGGGCAAGACCGCCATCGCCGAGGGTCTGGCCATCCGCGTGGTCAGCGGCGACGTGCCGGAGGGCCTGAAGAACAAGCGCATCGTCAGCCTGGAAATGGGCAGCCTGCTGGCCGGGGCCAAGTACCGGGGCGAGTTCGAGGAACGGCTGAAAGGCGTCATAGACGAGGTAGTGGCCTCTGCGGGCGAGATCATCCTGTTCGTGGACGAACTGCACACGATTGTCGGTGCAGGCAAGACCGAGGGCAGCCCGGACGCTGGCAACATGCTCAAGCCCGCGCTGGCACGCGGCGAACTGCACCTGATCGGCGCGACGACGCTGGACGAGTACCGCCAGATCGAGAAGGATTCGGCGCTGGAACGCCGGTTTCAGCCGGTGATGGTCAACGAGCCGAGCGTGGAAGACACCATCAGCATCCTGCGCGGCATCAAGGAGCGCTATCAGGTCCACCACAACGTGGAAATCACCGACCCGGCACTGGTGGCCGCCGCCACCCTCAGCGAGCGCTACATCACGGACCGGCAGTTGCCCGACAAGGCGATTGATCTGATCGACGAAGCGGCGGCCCGACTGCGGATGGCGCTGGAAAGCAGCCCGGAGCGCATCGATCAACTGTCGCGCCGCAAGCTGCAACTGGAAATCGAGCGCGAGGCCCTCAAGCGCGAGAAGGATCAGGACTCGCAGAACCGTCTGCTGGACATTGAGGACAGCCTCAAGGCGATTACCGACGAGTTGACCGAAGTGCGCGGGCGCTGGGAGGCCGAGCGCGGCGAGGTGGCCGCTCTGCGTGCAAAGCGCGAGACGCTGGACACCGTTCGCACAGACATCGAGCGGGCCAAGCGCGACTACGATCTGCAACGCGCCGCCGAGCTGGAATACGGCCAACTGCCGCAGCTTGAAAAGGATGTGCAGGATCTGGAAAAGAAGCTCAAGGGCGCGGAATTTGCCCACATGGAAGTGACCGAGGAGGACATCGCTGCCGTGGTCAGCCGCTGGACGGGCATTCCGGTGACCAAACTGCTGGAAGGCGAGCGCGAGAAGCTGCTGCATCTGGAAGACCAGCTCCACAACCGCGTGATCGGTCAGGACCGCGCCATTACCAGCGTGGCCGACACCATCCGCCGGGCGCGGGCGGGTCTGAACGACCCGAACCGTCCGCTGGGCAGCTTCATGTTCCTGGGGCCGACGGGGGTGGGCAAGACCGAGCTGGCCAAGGCGCTGGCCGAATACCTGTTCGACAGCCAGGACGCGATGGTGCGCCTGGACATGTCCGAGTACATGGAAAAGCACACGGTGGCACGCCTGATCGGTGCGCCTCCCGGCTATGTGGGTTACGAGGAGGGCGGTCAGCTCACCGAGGCCGTGCGCCGCCGCCCCTACAGCGTGCTGCTGCTCGACGAGATCGAGAAGGCGCACCCGGACGTGTTCAACGTGCTGCTGCAAGTGCTGGACGATGGCCGCCTGACCGACGGGCAGGGCCGCACGGTGGACTTCCGCAACACGCTGATCGTGCTGACCAGCAACGTGGGCAGCCCCCTGATCCTGGAAATGCAGGCCAACGGCGACGACGCCAGCGAGATCCGTGACGCCGTGCTGGGCGAGTTGCAGGCCCAGTTCCGCCCGGAGTTCCTGAACCGCGTGGACGACATCATCGTGTTCGACGCACTGACGCAGGCTGATCTGCACCGCATCGTGGACATCCAGTTGGGTGGGCTGCGGAAGCGTCTGGCCGAGCGCCGCGTGACCCTGCATGTGGACGACGCCGCCAAGGACAAGCTGGCGCAGATCGGTTATGACCCGGCCTTTGGCGCACGCCCCCTCAAGCGCGCCATCGCCCGCGAGATCGAAACGCCGCTGGCCCGCGAGATCCTGGGGGGCCACGTGCCGGACAACAGCGTGCTGAACGTGGAATACAGGGACGGACACTTCCAGTTCGGGACAGGCGTGCTGAACTGAGCGCATCCGGTCTTGGACGATAGGGCATCAGGCCATTCCTGAAATCGAGAAACCGCACTGGAGGACATTCCCCCAGGCGGCTTTTTGCTGTCTCTCCAGCTCACAGCAAACTGATGTCCAGCCGCTTTTCCAGCACCTGCCGGGCCAGTTGATGCAGGCTGCGCGGATCGTATTCGCCCAGCTCCAGCTTTTGCAGCAGCGCCACCGACAGCCCGGCCTCACGCGCCAGCTCTTCCTGCGAGAAGCCCAGGAGCTGCCGCCGAACGCGAACCACCAGTGCGCCGGGAAAGGGGGGCGAGGTCATACGCCATGATGCGCCGTCGCGGCCAGGAATGCGATACTCCCCGCATGGACGTTCTCGCGCTGTACCGACAGGCCGGGGCCTACCACGAGGGGCATTTTCTCCTTGCCAGTGGCCGCCACAGCCCCAAATTCCTGCAAAGCACCACCGTGCTGCAATACCCGCACCTGACCGAGCAGATCGCCGCCGCGCTGGCCGAAAAGCTGACCGATGCGGGCGTTCAGGCTGGACTGATCATCGGCCCGGCAATGGGTGGCGTGGTCCTGGCCTATGAGGTGGCCCGGCATTACGGCGGCGAGGACGTGCGCGCCATCTTTGCCGAGAAGGACGGGAAAGGCGGCATGAAAATCCGGGAGGCGTTCACGGTTGCGCCCGGCGAGCCGTTTATTGCCGTGGAAGACGTGCTGACCACCGGGGGCAGTGTGCTGAAAGCCGTGCGCGCCGCCGAGGCAGCCGGAGGCAGATGCGCCGCGATTGCCTGCATCGTGGACCGCCGCGCCGCCGAAGGACCGCTGGAAGGCTATCCGCTGGTCTCGCTGACCCGTCTGGTCTTCGACACCTACCCGCCGGACGAGGTGCCAGAGTGGCTGGCAAAGCTTCCGTTGCAGGAAATCTAGCGCTCCAAGTCGATCTGCACGCCGTCCGCCGTCTCATAACGCACGACGCCCAGGCCCGGCACAAAATACGTGGTCTGGGCGCTGATCTGCCCCCCCGCGTTGGTCTCGGTGCGGATACTGAAGGCGTTGTATTTGCGGCCCGCGCCGTTGATGGCCGCTATCCCCGTGACGGTGCTGACGGACTTCAGGCTGCCCTTGCCGCTGGACCAGCGCTGGCCCGGCGTCAGCGGCGCGGGCGGATAAACATTGAGCGGCGCGGCGTACCAGCCCAGCCGCCCGCCCGCGTTCACGCCGCGCAGCCACACGCTGCCGTCCGGGCGGTATTCCAGCAGGTCCTGGGTGAAGGTCTTGCCCCCGAACTGATGGCTGACCGGCACCACCCGCACGCCCCGGTAGGTGACGGCTGGCCCCACCACCTGCGTCTCGCCGTTGCTGTAGGTCCAGTGGGTGCCGGGCTTGCTGGGGTAATAATCGGGATAAGCCCGGCCCTGTGCGGCGGCCCAGGCCAGCGTGCCCAGCAGCGCGGCGGGCAGAAGGCGGAAGGCGAGATCTCTGGCAGGCATCTGAGGATCAGCTTAGAGCGCGGACCTTGACGGTGTTCTGACGCGGGCGGAAGCGAGCCGTCCGCCTCCACTGTCCTATTCCTGATCCAGTCCCAGTTCGGTGCTGCGGCGGGTGGCCTCGATCACCGCCTGCATCAGGCCGCCGCGCACGCCCGCCGCTTCCAGGGCGGCCAGTCCGGCAATGGTGGTGCCGCCGGGCGAGGCCACCTCGTCCTTGAGCATGCCGGGGTGGGCGCGGCGTTGCAGCAGTTCGCCGCTGGCCACCAGCAGTTTGGCCGCCAGTTCGTTGGCCAGCACGCGCGGCAGGCCCATGCGGACACCGCCGTCGGCCAGCGCCTCGGCCACCACGGCGGCGTAGGCGGGGCCAGAGGCACTCATGCCCGTAAAGGCGTTGAACAGGTGTTCGGGCAGATCGTAGGCGTCGCCCACCGCCCCGAACAGGTGGTGCGCGAAGGCCAGATCGCCCGCGTCGGCGGCCTCCTGCGGCCCGGTGATGGCGGTCTGCGACAGCCCGATGGTGGCCGCCAGATTGGGCATCACGCGCACCACCCGCTGCGTGCCCAGCCGCCGCGCCAGACTGGCCACGCTGACCCCCGCCATCGTGCTGATGTACCCGGCGTTCTCCTGCGCCAGCCACTCGCTGGTTTCGGGAAAGACGCGCGGTTGCAGGCTGACCAGAATGCGCTGGGCGTCCCGCAGGTCCGCGTGTTCGATCACCCGCGCCCCGGTGCGCGCGGCGATCTCATTCACACGCGCCATGTTGGCGTCGATCAGGCCAATTTGCGTGGGCGCGATTCCGCCGCGCGAGGTCACGCCTTCAAGCAGGGCCAGCCCCAGTTTTCCGACACCGACGATGGCAAGTTCCATGCGCGGCAGTATAGGGGGGAGGCTCAGGCGGGCAGACGGCGCTGTCTGGCGCGAGGGAGAGCCGCGTATTCTTTCAAGCGTTATGGGCTGCGATATACACGAACATTTTGAAGTTCGCCAGGACGGTGGCTGGACGCGGATTCAGGTGCTACCCCCGATAGACTGGGATACGGCAACGCCGGAAGAGGAAGAGGCTTACTGGAATCTGCCGCTCTTTCTCGGGCGCGATTACGAACTTTTCTCAGTGCTGGCGGGCGTGCGGAATCGGTTGGATATTCGGCCAATTGCCCCGCCACGCGGTGTACCGGAAGACGTAGGCGAGGCAGTGCGGGCAGCCTGGAATGCAGCCCGTCATTACCCAGATATTCATACCGCATCGTGGCTGTCGCTCCGAGAACTTTTGGACTTTGACTGGGATCAGTCTCTCATCCACCTCAGTTTGAGAGATAACGAGCCATCCAGATTACATTCACAGAATTTTTTGACCTACCGCGAGGCCGTGTCAGACAATAATTTTATCAACAGAGGACTGGGCGAACTGCAAACGCTCGTTGAAAACCCCGCCGACCTGCGGATGGTGTTCTGGTTCGACAGTTGACGCGCAGATGCTGCGGAATGTATCGGTAGCATTCTCCGCGCCCCAGCCCGCTAGACTCCTGCCCATGCTGGTCTACCACCTGCCCGGAACTTTTGAAACGCGCGAGGCGCACCTGGATTTGCTGTGGGAGGCGGGCGCGACGGGTTTGGAAGAACGCGCCGGGCTGATCCGCGCATACTTCGATGCACGCACAGATTTAGACGCCGAGATCGCGGACGGCGAATGGCGAGACGAGGCCGATCAGGACTGGCAGGCCCACTTCAAGGCCACGCTGAAGCCGGTGCGCGCAGGCCGCGTGACTATCGTGCCGCCGTGGCTGCGGGATGAGGTTGAGGCTGGACAGACGGCGCTGATCATCGAGCCGGGCATGGCCTTCGGGACCGGGCACCATGCCACGACGCGTATGGCGGTGGAGGCGCTGTCCGCTCTGGATTTGACGGGTAAGCGCGTGCTGGACGTGGGCACGGGCAGCGGCGTGCTGGCTATTGCGGCGGTGTTGCTGGGCGCAGATCACGCCACGGGGCTGGACATTGATCCATTGACCATTCCCATCGCCATCGAGAACGCAGAAATCAACGGGGTGCCGACGGGCCGTGTGGCCTTCGCGGAGGGTAGCCTGGGCCTGGGCGACGAATCCGACGAGACCTTCGATGTGCTGGTGGCCAACCTCTATGCCGAGTTGCACGATCTGCTGGCGGGCGAATACGCCGCCGCCCTGCTCCCCGGCGCACCCCTGATCCTGACCGGCATTTTGATAGGCAAGCTGGACCTTGTGCGCGCCGCCCTGGACCGCGAGGGCTTCGGCAGTGTCACCGTGCGCGAGGACGGCGAGTGGGTGCTGGTCACGGCCACATCACCCAGCGTTTGAAAGGACAGCCATGACCGACACCCGCATCCGTGTACAGGAACTGACTCCGCAGATGACGCTGGGACCGCGCGAGGCCCGCCATCTGCACGTCCTGCGGCTGAAGGTGGGCGACGCGTTACGCGTGTTCGACGGACAGGGTGCGGAAGCCGGAGCCGAGATCGCGGAACTGGAAGCGGGCCGCGCCGTCCTCACGCTGGGTGAGCAGGTGAGCGGCGCGGCGGAAACCCCCTTTCCCCTGACGCTGGCGGTTGCACTCCTGAAGGGCGACAAGCTCTCGGACGTGGTGCGCGCCGCCACCGAGCTGGGCGTGGGACGGGTGCAACTGCTGGTCACCGCCCGCGCCGACGCCCGCGAGATCGGCGCGCAGAAGCTGATGCGTTTGCAGCGGGTGGCGGAGGAAGCCAGCAAGCAGTCGCGCCGCGCGGTGGTGCCCGAAGTCCTCGCGCCCATTGCGCTGGCGGATTTTCAGTGGGACGGTGAGCTTTTCGTGGCCCAGCCGGGTTCAGCCGGACGGATCATGAATCTGCTGGACTGGTCCGCACCCGTGAACGTCCTGACTGGCCCGGAAGGCGGCCTGACCGACGCCGAGGTGTCTGGACTGATCGGGCGCGGCGCACACGCGGTCACGCTGGGGCCGCGCATCCTGCGGGCGGAAACGGCTCCAGTGGCATTGCTGGGGGCCATCGCGGCGGCGGGCGAGGGAGAAGCTTAGCCAGGCGAACTGGGTACCGCAGGAGCGCTGGGCACCAGTTGCCGCCAACTGTGGACCCCGCCCACCTGCACGGTCACGAAGCGTTCCAGCGCCCGCCACAGCGCCGGGCGCTCTGAAGGCGGCACCGGGGCGTCCATGTTGGCCCGCACCGTGCGGCGCACCACTCCGCGCAGGAAGTCCAGCGACTGGGGTGGGTAAAAGGGCAGGCTGGCGCAGGCCGCACACAGCATCTGGCCGCCCACGGGGTCCGGGTGGGCAGGGTCCGGCGCGCCGCAACGGGCACAGCGGGCAGTCTGCGGCACGATTCCCGCCAGACCCAGCAACTTGTAGCTCATGACCAGCGCCACCCATTCGGGGTCTGGCTGGTGGGCCACGCCGCGCAGGGCCGCCGCAAACAGCTCGAACGCCGTCTCGCTGAACTCCCCTTCCTGGAACAGCGCGTCGGCAAATTCGGCCATCAGGTGAGCGAAGGCGTGCCGCTCCGGCTCGGCCAGACTGGGGAGCGCGCCCTCCAGCACGGCCTGCTTGACCGTGGCCAGATCGTTGTTGGGCGTCTGGTACACCTGCACGCCGACGTGGTGAAACAGGTTCAGGCGGCTGGCCAGCGGCCCGCGCACACCGCCGCGCGCAATCGCCTTGAGCTTGCCCTGCGGCGTCAGCAGCGTCACGATGATGTCGCCCGACGGCATCACCCGGCGGCGGATCACGATGCCGCTGCGGTTGGCCGAGCGGAACTTCATGGCTGATCTCGCATCAAGTTTTTCTGCGCCAAGTTTTCCTGCGCTGAGGGCCGCGTCACGCTCCGCAGTCTAGGCCCTCCCGTCTGCGCCGCCTGTGCCGCTCTCCACGTTCCTGACTGCATCTGGCAGGTAAACTGACAGGCGATGAAAGACCCGCGCCCACAGGAACACAGTGTCGCCGACCTGTTGCGGGAACTCTTTCCCGAAACGCACCGCGAACTGTTCGGCCCCCATGAGGGCGACGCCCTGCCCACCCTGGGCCTGTACCCGGTGGCCGATGGAAGACTGGCCCTGGTCCACGGCGATCAACTGGCCGAATTTACCCCGCTGGACCCCAAGGGGAAAAATGCCCTGCACTGTGATCTGTGCCATTACACCCGCAGCCGCAGCGAGGCCGCCCTGTACCGCGTGGTGGTGGCCGCCCGCCGCAGCCGCTACGTGACCCTGTGTACCGCCACCGAAGCCTGCCAGGGCCGCGCCGGAAGGAAGGGGCTGGAGACGCTGGCGAACCGCATCTTCCCTCTGGAGTTGCCCTACACGGAATAGGGCTGGTCTGTCGGTTGGGCCGTTTGGCGCATGGAAGGTCTTGCCGCCTCTCCGCTAGCCTGCCCGCATGACCGAACCCAATACCTCCCACGTTCCCGTGACCGAATGGGCCGCCCTCGTGCCGGAGCTGGATGTCAGCGATCTGGACCATAGTCTGGACGTGTACACGCGTCTGTTCGGCTTTACCGTCAACTACACCCGCCCCGGCTTCGCCTACCTGAGCCTAGGGCGCATTCAATGGATGCTCTCGCAGATTCGCCCAGAGGGTTCCTGGCAGACTGGCCCGCTGGAGCCTCCCCTGGGACGCGGCATCAACTTTCAGATTCAGGTGCCGGATATCGACGCGCTGCACGGGCGGCTGGAGGCCGACGCCTACCCCCTTTTCGTTCTCATGCAGACTTCCACGTATCTGGAGGGAGACACCGAACACCAGCAGCGCGAATTTCTGGTGCAGGACCCGGACGGCTATCTGCTGCGCTTCACGGACTGAAGTTAAGCTCCCGCTTTTGCCAGTCGGTCTTCCAGATCAGCACGCACCCGCACCGCCAGCGGAAAGTTCAGGTACGCCTCCATCTTCCTGGGATCGGCAGAGCGCTTGTAATGCAGGGCGAACAGTTCGCCAATGCTGGGGGCGTCTACCGAGCCGGGGATCAGGCGCACGCTGTCGCCCGGTCCCACCTCGCCGCCGCGCAGCACACGGGTGTAGAAGCCGGGACGGGCCAGCCCCTTGAACTGCTTGACAAAGGCCGGATCGCCCACATGCGCCGCCAGCGTGGCGCAGGGAATGCGCGGGGCGGTGACTTCCAGCAGCACGCCGCCCGTCTCTCCGAGTTCCAGCCGGTCTCCCACGCGCATAGCGGCGGATTCCAGCCCACAGATCAGCAGGTTCTCGCCAAACAGCCCAGGGGGCAGCGCCCGCCTCAGTTCGGCCTCCCAGACGTCGTAGTCCTCGCGGGTGTAGATGTACACGGCCTGATCGGGGCCGCCATGATGGCGCGTGTCCATCACATGGTCTCCCTCCAAACCAGCTTCATCGATCCGCACGCGCCCCGGCAATGGACGCTTATCGATGCCGCTGATGTGTGGGCGCTCGCCAATCTGGACAGGGGCAGGCTGACCAGCATTGACGCTCTGAATCTGGCGATCTGGGGCAGTCATGGGGTCCAAGCTATCAGGAGTGGTGAAGGCACCGTCAGATATGGCCCGGACGCGCCGCCTAAGCTGTGCAGGATGGGCACGCTGCTGTTTTTCCGGGTCTTCGGTGTGGCGCTGCTGCTGGGGCTGCTCCTGACGCTGGGGGCAGGCGTGAGCATCTCGCAGGCCGTCCCGGGTACACCGCCCCTGACCCTGCTGAGCGGCCCACTTTCCCCCCCGGATCTGGCCGCGCTGGATGGACTGACAGAGGTGGCCCCGGCCCTGGCACCCACTTGCCCCGCACCACAGGCCCCGCTGGACCGCGTGCTGTATGACCACCTGCGCGGCCAGGGCGCGGCGCTGAGCTGCGGCAATGCGTTTGCGGGGCTGATCCACTTTCCCAATGATGACTCCGGCCTGGGCGGACAGCCCCCGGACCCGATGGGAGGCTTTGCCGTGATGGCCCGCCAGATTGAGGGCGCACGGCACGAGGTTCTGCTGGCCAACATGCTGTGGGACGACGGCCCCGGCTCTCCCGGCGTGTTGCTGGCCCATTCCATCGCAGAATTGCGGCAGCAGGTGGCCCAGTACCCTCAGCGTTACCCGCAGGGCGTGACCGTGCGCCTGATGTTCGGCAACAGCGTGCGCCTGGATAGCCTGCTGGACCCCACCAGCAGCGTCTACAGCGCCGCGCGGCAACTGCTGGAGGCCGGGGTGCCCCTCTCGGGCGATCCAGTACAGGGCTTCACGCTCGCCCTCGCCAACTACACCTACGCCTACCCACACAACCACCTCAAGGTGCTGGTGATCGACGGGCAGGAAACGACAGCGGGCGGGGCCAATATCAGTTTCTTTCACCTTCCGGCCAGCACTCGCGGCGGTCTGGACCTGACCGATCTGATGCTGACGCTGAGGGGGCCAGTGGCGCGGCAGACGGTGGCCGCCTTCCGTGATTCCTGGCTGCTGAGCCGTCCGCTGCGGTGTCGGGCAGGCGTCAGGGTGGCCGACTTGCACAAAGGCTGCGCGCTGACTGACACCGGGGACCCTTACCCGCTGTTCTACACGGCCCCGCCCCAGCCTGCGGGAACCTCGCGCGCCTATGGCCTGTACCGCCGTACCGGGTACGAAACGCAAGACTCGGCGTTGCCCGCCCTGTTCGCTGCCGCCGGGTCCAGCATCGACCTGATGCAGTCGCAGATCAGCGGCACCGTGCAGTGCAGCCTGAGCCTGACCGCGCCGGGCGGCTGCCCCTTTCCGCAGGAGGTGCTGCCCGTATGGCACGCCATCGTGGGCGCAATTCGCGAGCATGGGGTACGCGTCCGTATGGTGCTGGACCACGATCCACTGCTACAAATCGAGCCGCTGGCGCTGCTGTCCAGCCTGTGGGGGCAGCTCAAGCCGCTGGGCTTGGAAGACCACCTGCAAGTCCGTTGGTCTGGCACAGCGGGCGGCATGCACACCAAGGCCACGCTGGTGGACGACGCGATGGTGACCGTGGGCAGCCTCAACCTCCATTTCTCGTCGTTTGGCGCTCACGGCCTGAACGAGTACACGCTGGCCACCAGTGATCCCTCCGCATTAAAGGCAATGCGGCAGGACTTCAACTTCGAGTGGGCGCGGGGCAAACCGTTTGAATTACCGTACTGGCTCAAACCCTGAAACTCAGGCGCTGAGAACCCCGCCGTAAATGTCATCCAGGCTCAGCACGCGGCCCAGGCAGGGAATCTGCACCTCGCCGCTGCCGCTCACCTCGCTCAGGTTCCACTGTTGCCCGTCCCGTTGATAGGCATAGACACGCCGCTCATTTTGCTCGGCGATCAGGTACGTTTGCAGGCTGGGAATGGCGGTGTACATGGCGTATTCGCCCACCCGGTCATTCGCCGCCGTGCTGGGGGACAGGACTTCCACCAGCAGGCACGGCGCGATCTCGGCCAGCCGCTGAGAGCTGGCAGTGTCGCAGACCAGCATCACATCTAGGTAGAAATAGCTGCTGCTGGCCTCGACACTCAGGCGCATGTCGGACTGATGGATGCGGCGGCCTGCCTTTCTGGCTGGACCGTACAGAGTGCCAAAAATGTTGCCGCTGATCAGGGAGTGAGGCATTCCTACCCCCGCTTGCCCGTGCAGCGGCCTATTTCCCAAAAAGAGGGTCGAAGCCGCCCACGTACTCGCCTTTGTACGGGCTGAGTTCCTCTTTCTTCAACGCTCATGGCTTTGAGGTCCGGGCCGCTCACGCATCAACTTATTCCCACTCAATCGTGGCGGGCGGCTTGCCAGTGATGTCGTACACCACACGGTTGATCTCGTGGACCTGATTAACGATGCGGTTGCTCATGGTAGCCAGAAATTCCCAGGGCAGCCGCGCCCACTCGGCGGTCATGTAGTCGTCGGTGGTCACCGCCCGCAGCGCCGCCGTGTAGCTGTAGGTACGCTCATCGCCCATCACACCCACGCTTCTGATCGGGGTCAGGATCGCCAGCGCCTGCGAGCAGCCGTCATACAGCCCAAACTCGCGCAGGCCGGAGATAAAGATGTCGTCCACCCGGCGCAGGATGTCCATCTTTTCCTCTGAAATCGCGCCCAGGCAGCGGATCGCCAGCCCCGGCCCCGGAAAGGGGTGACGCATACGAATGTGTTCGGGCAGGCCCAGCAGGCGGGCAATCTCGCGGACCTCGTCCTTGAACAGCGTGCGGAAGGGTTCCACCAGCTTAAAATTCAGGTCTTCGGGCAGGCCGCCGACGTTGTGATGGCTCTTGATGTTCGCCGCGCCGGATTTGTCGGACTGAAGGCCGCCCGCTGACTCGATCACGTCTGGGTAAAGGGTGCCCTGGGCCAGAAAGTCGAACGGGCCGTGTTCCTGCGCCTGAATGGCGGCCTCGCGCTCGAAGGCCCGGATGAATTCGCGCCCGATGATCTTGCGCTTCTGCTCGGGGTCTGAGACGCCGTCCAGCGCGCCCATGAACTCGGCGCGGGCGTCCACCGTGACCAGATGCACGCCCAGGGGAATCAGCGCAGCCTCCACCTGTTCGCGTTCGCCCAGGCGCAGCAACCCGTGATCAATGAACACGGCGGTCAGCCTCTCCCCCACCGCCCGCGCCAGCAGCAGCCCCAGCGTGGAACTGTCCACGCCGCCGCTGATCGCCAGCAGCACACGGCTGTCTCCCACCTGCTTCTGAACGTCTGCGATCAGCTCGTCGATGATGTGTTCGGCGGTCCAGTCTCGCGCCACGCCACAGATGGTCAGGAAATTGCCCAGAATCTGCCCGCCCTTGGGGGTGTGGACCACTTCGGGGTGAAATTGCAGGCCGTAGCGCCGCGTCTGCGTGTTTTCAATGGCGGCGACGGGCGTATCCGCCGTTTCCGCGATCACCTCGTAGCCCTGCGGCAACTGGGTCACGCTGTCGCTGTGGCTCATCCAGGCGACAAATTCGCCGCTGATTCCCTCGAACAGTTGGCCGCCGTAACGGGTCAGGTCCGCCTTGCCGTACTCGCGCTTCCCGGCCCGTTTCACGTCGCCTCCGGCCTCCTGGGCCAAATACTGCATGCCGTAGCACACGCCCAAAATGGGAATGTCCAGGTCCATCACGCCGAGGGCGGGTTTAGGGGCCTGGGCGTCATAGACGCTGCTGGGGCCGCCCGACAGCACGATGCCCTGCGGATTTTCCTGCTGAATGCGCTCCAGCGGGGCCGAGCCGGGCAGAATCACGCTGTAGGCTCCCAGCTCGCGGAACCGTCGCGCGATCAGGCGGGTAAATTGACTGCCGAAATCCAGAATGACAACGCTCATTGGGGGTGATTGTGCCACGAAGGGAGAGGGGGCGGAGGGGATTCTTTCCCTCCACCCGCCAGGCCCGGCTTCAGTAGCCCCGGTGCGTCACCCGTCCGCCCGATTCCTCCAGCCAGTCGGTAACGGCCCCCACCGCCGCCTTGACCCCCAGCGTGATGATCGGGCCGCCGAACTTGGCGAGGCGCACCAGATGGCTGCCGTCCTCGCGCGCAGTAATGCCGATCAGCACCTCCTGCGTGAGTTCCCCTTCCACCACATGGGCCAGCGCCACCCAGCCGTCCCGGCGCAGGCTGGCGTACAGGTCCAGCAGGATGACGGTCCAGCCGCCCGCGCGGGCCGTGCGCTTCTCGAAGGGCTGGCCGGGGGCGGCGGGAGCAAAATCTGCGGGCAGGGTCAGGATGGCGTGTGGCACGAGATCAGGGTCCTCCGGGTAGGGGTGGATGTCGCCGTGCGGGACAACCGGGTGGGCAGTGGGCGTGAAACGGGCGTGCTGGGGGCTGAGGCCCAGGTCACGCCACTTGAGGGCGTATTTGGTTTCCAATGCGGCGGGCGGCGCTTCGGTCAGTTCCACATTCATTACGCCGCTGTCGCGCGCCGCCTGACATGCAAAGTCGAAATACTCGTCGTGATCGGTGGTCAGCAGCACCGCGCCGCCGGGTTTCAGCCGCGAAGCCGCGAGCTGAAAGAACGGCACGCGCAGCAAACGGTGGTCCAGATGCCCGGCTTTCGGCCAGGGATCGGGAAAGTTGACCACCACAGCGTCCAGGCCACCATGCGGCACAACCTCGCGCAGCAGCACGTCTGCGGGCAGCTTGGTCAGGATGGCGTTGTCCAGGCCCGCATTCTTGAGGCGACGCTGGGCCTTCAGCAGTGAGACGCCCGACAGTTCCACGCCCAGATAATTGGGGGCAGTCTCGAACGTGGCGGCGTAGTGCGGCCAGAAGCGCCCATCCCCGAAGCCGATTTCCAGCACCCAGGGGCGATCCGGCGTCTGGGGGTACAGACGGGGGGCCGAGTCGGGAAAGTGGAAATCGCCCAACGGGTAAATCATGCGCCCACCACGCCCAGTTCCAGCAACTCATCCGAGAGGCGGGCGGCGTCTTCCAGCACACTTCTATACGAACACTCGGCGGGCAACACGCGGCCCACGGCGCGTACGCGGTCAAAGCGGGTGAGCTGAAAGCCGTCCAGTTCACCGGGCGCAGGCGTCAGGAAGCGCACGTCGTAGGGCGGCGCACCCTCCACCGCCGCCGCCGTGGCCTCCGAGCCGATCAGAAAGACGCCGGAGCGGGCCAGATCGTCGGCCAGGAAGTCGTAGGCCACCTCCGAAAGTCGCCCGGCTTCCTCCATGCTGTCGCCGATCAGCAGACGGCCCTTGAGGAAGGCTCCCACCGCCAGCACCACCTGCCGGGCGTGCAGTTTCGGGCCTTCCCAGGTGGACAGCACCATCTCGTCGTCGGTTTCATCCAGTTCGGTCACGGTGCTTTGCAGCAGATGAATGCCGGAGGTTCCCTCAATCTCCGCCTTGAGCTGGCGGTGAAAGGTCCAGCCGTCGGTGTCGGGGGCGATCCCGTCACGGATCAGGGCGAAGACACTGCCGGGCGGGAAATCGGCGGCGTCGATGGTCGGCGCGTACAGGTTGCCCAGATGGTCCAGCGCCTGCGAAACCAGCAGCACGTCCGCGCCCGCGCGGGCCAGCCGCCAGGCCAGCTCGGTTCCGGCCAGGCCCGCGCCCACCACGGCCACGTCGTACAGGTGGCCGGGCTGCGGCTGGCTGCGGGGTTTATCGGGTCCAAACATCACACGGCGGAGTGTAGCAAGCAGGATGCGGGCAAAAGAGGCGACGGGAATGTCCAGCGCCGCGCCCGCGCCCCTGCCCCGCCCCGCGCTACAGTGGCCCCACTATGTCCGAGTCCATCAGCATCAAGCAGACCATCGTGGTCCGGTCCCGCCCAGACGTGCTGTACCGCCTGGCGCTGGAGCCGCGCCGCCGCGTGAAGTGGGACCCCAACCTGACCAGAGCCGAGTACGAGGCCGAGGGGGGCCGACTGGCCAACAACGCCCTGGTGCGTTTCAAGTTCTCGCGCAAGTTGCTGGGCCTAAGTTTCACGGCCAAGTACGGCCAGCTCCAAGCCCCCCAGCGTGGCGGCTGGGAAAGCGTTCGCAACGTGGGGCCACTGGAAAAGCTGACGCAGGCGTGGCAGTTCAAGCCCATGCCCGGTGGCACGGAAGTCACCCTGAGCATCAATGGCCGCATCCGTTACAAGTGGATCAGAACGCCGGTGGAGCGCGTGCTGAACAACATGGTGATCACCACACTGGTAGAATTGCAGCGCACCGTGGACGCCCAGGGCGCGCAACTGATGGAAGACATGGGCCGCGAGATGGCGGAAAAGCAGAAGGCCGAGGCCAAGGCGGCGAAGGAAGCCGCGAAGGCGAATAAGGGCAAGAAAAAGTAGCGTTCAGAGGGCAGCTTTAGCTTCCCTGTACCGCGCGTCCGCCAGCACCACCGAGGTTTCCACCTGCCGCTCTGGAATGCTCCAGTACATGCGGAGCAGGCGGTTTTTCTCTTCTTCCGACACCACGGAAAAGCCGTGCTTCTGGTAAAAACTGATGGCCCACGCCGCCGCCGCCCAGGTGCCGATCAGAACGGGCTTTTCGGTGGAATCCAGCAGTTCCCGCAACAATCTGGAACCGATGCCGCCGCCACGCTGACGGGTGGCGACGTAGGCGTGGCGGATCAGCTTGACCTCGCCCCGGTCCTGAATGCCCATCACGCCGATGACCTGGTCGCCGTCTTCAAAACATAGGAATTCCACGCCGTCCGCGATCTGCTCGCGCAACTCCTCGCTGGGCATGTACGGCTCTTGCCAGCGGTCTGCGGGGATGATGCCCCGGTACGCCTGCGCGGCGTCGTTGATGATTTCGTAAATGCGTTCAAAGTCGGCGCTGGTGGCGGGACGGATCATGCCCCGGAGTTTACCCGGCGTCTACCGAGAGCAGCAGGACACTGCCCTCTTTGGTGTCGAAGGCCGTCCACGCCTCGTTCGCCGTAACGCGGTAGCACTCGCCGGGGCGCAGTCGCACGAAGTTGTTCTGGGGCAGGTCAACCACGGCCTCACCGTTCAGGCAGATCAGCCAGCCGGTCACGGCGTCACCGGTCAATTTGCCGCTCAAATTCAACACGCGCAGTTCGCCGCCGGGCAGGCCCACCCACTGCCCCGGCGAACTCTGGGCGAGGCGGGTCAGATGCAGGGCCTGTGGAATGGCGGCTCTTTCGCGCGGCACTTCCCTACTCTCCGCGCGCCGCCTGATTCAGTTTCTTGCTGGCTTGCAGGGCCATGCCCTTGGCCTTTTTCACGTCCAGTCCCAGTTCGGGGGCCACGTCGTCCACCTTGCGGCCCAGTTCGCGGGTGGCGGTGACCAGTTGCTGTTCCTGTGCGGACAGCACCTTCAGATGGGGCTTGAGTTGCGCCCAGGTAAAGGTGGGCTTGGCCGGGGCTTTTGCAGGCGCTTTCTTGGCCGCCGTTTTCGAGGCAGGTGCTTTGGTGGCTGTCTTTTTAGCAGGAGCTTTCTTCGCTGCCCCTGTCTTCGCCGCCGCCTTCTTCGGCTTGCCCACCTTCGCCTTGGGTTCCTTGCCGCGTTCCTCCAGAATTTCCAGGGCGCGTTCGGCGGTCAGGTTGTCCTCGGATTCGCCCTTACGGAGGGTGGCGTTGCGCTCACCGTCGGTCAAGTAGGGGCCAAAGCGCCCGGACTTGAGAACGATATCGGCGCGGCCCTCGTATTTGTAGGTGCTGAGCGGCGGCGTGGGCGAGCGGCCCTTGCCAAAGCGGGGTTGCAAGAACAGCGCCTCAGCCTCAGCCAGCGTCACCGTGAACAGTTCCTCGTGGGTGGTCAGGCTGCGGCTGTCGTTCGCCCGCTTCAGATATGGGCCGTATTTACCGTTCAACGCCCAGACTTCCTCGCCCTCGGACGTGCCCACCAGCCGGGGCAGGCTCAGGAGTTTCAGGGCGCGTGGCAGGGTCAACGTCGCCAGATCATCCGTGGGAAACAGGCTGGCAGTGCGAATCGGCGGATTCTCCGCGCCCAGAGTCACGTAGGGGCCATAACGTCCGGCGCGGGCCACCACGGGATGTCCGCTGGCCTCATCCACGCCCAGGGGGCGGTCTCCGCTGGGGCGGCTCAGGATGTCCTCGGCCATCTCCAGATTCAACTCGTCAGGTGCAAGCCCTTCGGGCAGGTTGGCCTTGTCCTCGCCGCGCTGCATGTAGGGGCCGTAACGCCCCACACGAACCTCGATGCCGCTGCCTTCCAGCTTTGGCACCGCGATGGTGGCGATGCCGCGCGCGTCGATCTCGCCCATCTGGCGGTCAATCAGGGGACGCAGGGCCATCCCCTCACCATTGACGCCCAGATAGAAGCGTTGCAGGTACGGCACGCGCTTGGCCCGGCCCCCAGCAATGTCGTCCAGATCCTCTTCCATCTTGGCGGTGAAGTCGTAATCCACCAGATTCCCGAAATGGTGTTCCAGCAGCGCAGAGGTGGCGAAGGCCGTCCAGCTCGGCACCAGCGCCTGCCCCTTCTTGGTGGCGTAGCCCCGGTCCTGGATGGTGCCCAGGATGCTGGCATACGTGCTGGGTCGGCCAATGCCCGCTCCTTCCATGTTCTGAACCAGACTGGCTTCGGTATAGCGGGCGGGGGGCTGGGTTTCGTGGCCCTCGGGCTTCACCGTCTCGGCGGTCACACGCTCACCCTGTTTCAGCGGCGGCAGCGGCGTTTCGCGGTCTTCCAGCGCCGCGCTAGGATCGTCGCTGCCCTCCACATAGGCGCGAAGGAAGCCGGGAAAGTCGATGGTGCGACCAGAAGCGCTGAGACCGACTTCCTCGCCCGTTTTCGCCTTGCCGCCCAGACGCACGCGCAGGCTGCGGCCCCTCGCATCCGCCATCTGGCAGGCCACGGTGCGCTTCCAGATCAGGTCATACAAGCGCCACTCGTCGCCACTCAGCTCACCGCGCAGAGAATCCGGTGTGCGGAAGCTGCTGCCAGCGGGCCGGATGGCCTCGTGGGCTTCCTGGGCATTCTTGGCCTTCTTGGCGTACACGCGCGGCTGCGGCGAGAGATACGGCTGCCCGTACATCTGCGAAACCTGGGTACGCGCGGCGGTCACCGCTTCGACGCTGAGATTGGTGCTGTCCGTTCGCATGTAGGTGATGTAACCACCCTCGTAAAGCCGCTGGGCGGCGCGCATGGTGCGGGTGGCGGCGAAGCCCAGTTTGCGACTGCCCTCCTGCTGCAAGGTGGACGTAATAAAAGGTGGATAAGGTTTTTGCGTGAACGGCTTTTCCTCGGCGGAGGTGACGGTCAGCGGCTGCCCGGTCAGACCATCTGCCAGTGCTTTCGCTTCCACCTCAGACAGCGTGCGAACTTTTGCCTCGGGCTTGAGCTTGCCGGTCAGGGGGTCAAAGTCTTTACCCAGCGCCAGCTTTTGCCCGGCGACATCGGTGAGGCGGGCGGGGAAGGTAGCAGCATCCGCCGTGCGCCCTGTAATCAGCAGATCCCACCACGGGGCACTGATAAAGCGCATCCGCTCGCGCTCGCGCTCCACCAGCATTCGCGTCGCCACACTCTGCACACGGCCCGCCGACAGCTTGGGGGCCACTTTCTTCCACAGCACCGGGCTGACTTCATAGCCATACAGGCGGTCCAGCGCGCGGCGGGCTTCCTGCGCCTCCACCAGATTGGTGTCGATCTGGCGCGGAGAGGCAATCGCGGCCTGAATGGCTTCCTTCGTAATTTCGTGAAAGACCATGCGCTTGACCGGAACTTTGGGCTTCAGCTCCTGAAACAGGTGCCACGCGATGCTCTCGCCCTCGCGGTCATCATCGGTTGCCAGGATAATTTCGTCGGCCTCGGCAGCCATCTTCCGCAGCTTGGCGACATGCTGGCGTTTCTCAGGCGACACCACATACAGAGGCTGGAAGTCGTTCTCGATGTCCAGTCCCAGCCGCGCCCAGGCCAGCCCCTTGTACTTTTCGGGAATGTCCGCCGCACTCTTGGGCAGGTCACGGATATGCCCAATCGAAGACTCCACCGCATACCCCTTTCCGAGGTACTTCTCGATGGTGCGGGCCTTGGCGGGAGATTCGACAATCACGAGGGTCTTGGACATAGGGGGCAACACTCCTGGCGCGCTTTGCGAAGCCATCAGGTCAATCACTCTCAGCGTGACCTGACGTTTGAAAGGCAGGCCCGAGGGTAGCACGGCCCCCAAACAGGCTTCGGGAGGTAGGACGCAAAAGATGGAGAGGCCGTTCCAGGCGCAGGCCACGGCGTCAGGAGCCTGAATTTTCGGGGAAAACACCGATTCGCACAGCTCCGCACCACTTTAAGAATATCTTCATGCTACGCTGCCCGCCATGCGCTCCAGGGGGTCCACCCTCTCTCTTCTTCCACTGGCGGTTCTGGCTCTGCTGGCCGTGGGCTTTCTGGCGCTGCCCAATCTGCGTGTCCCGAATACAGATCAGCCCCATCCCACCCTGATCGTACTAGGCGCGGCGCAATACGCAGGACGGCCCAGCCCGGCCTTCCAGCGGCGGCTGAACCACGCACTGGCGCTGTACCGGGGCGGCGGCGTGCAAAAAATCGTGGTCACGGGCGGCAGACGCCCCGGTGATCCCTTCAGCGAGGGCGAGGTGGGGCAGGCGTACCTAAAGAAACACGGCGTCCCGGCCTCTGCCCTGCTTGCCGAGGCGCGCAGCCGGACCACCGTCGAAAACCTGCGCTTTGCCCGCACCATGCTGCCGCCCCACACGCCCATCACGCTGGTCACCGACGAGGCCCACGCACCGCGCGCCCTGGCCCTGGCCCGAGCGCTGGGCATGGAAGCCGATGTCAGCGCCAGCCTGCTGAGCAGGGGCGTCAGCCGCAGTTATTTGTTGCGCGAGAAGGTGGCACTGGTGGCTTACGCGCTGATCGGCATTCGCCTGTAAAGCGTGATCCGCGTCACCGCGCGCCAGAGTGGTGACGTCCCGCAAGGGACGGGGTGCATGACACCTGGGGAAAGTGCGGGCAGGCCATAGATTCCGAGCGTGAAGAAGCACCCGGATTCGGAATCCGGGCGCTTCAAAGGAGGTGGTTCCTTATGGCACAACGTAAGGATGCGATACACCGAGACGCCGCAGAAGGCCAAAGACAGGTGACGTTGCTGTGATTATCACGGCAATCGCCGCACTGCCAACGGGTTTCGCGGCGGTCCTGACAGCCCTGAAGTAACGCCTCTCGCCCCACCGTTACACGTTGTAAAAATGACGCCCGGAAGGGCAATTTTTCGTTTTGACCCCTCAGCGCCGCAACCGCCGCACCAACCCTCCCATCTCCGGCATTCTCAGTGCCAGCGCGCCCAGCAGGTAGGCAACCAGGCCCGCGCCGCCCGCCACGCTCAGGCCGATCAGACCAGCGACGATGGAACCGGGGGCGGGAATGAACGGGACGAAACGCAGGGCCAGCCATGCCACCAGGCCCGCGATGACCGACAGCGGCAGTACCCGCGCCAGATGCACCGTGATCTCGCGGCCCGGAAAGCCCAGCGCGCGGCGGTACAGCAGGGCCAGCGCCCCAGCCATCAGAATGCCGGAAATGGCGGTGCTGACCCCGAAACCCAGCAGGCCCAGCGGCGGCACCAGCAGGCGGTACAGCCCAACCTCCAGCACGAAGCCCACGGCGCTGACGCTCACGGCCTCCATCGTGCGCTCACGGGCGTAGAAGGTCCTCAGCAGCAGGGTCACGATGGCCCAGGGAACGAGGGCCAGCGCCCAGCCGGTCAGGATGCCGCTGCCTGCCTCGAAACGGGTCAGGGAGTAGTCCGCGCGCAGGTTGAACAGGCTGACGGCGTAGGGGGCCAGCGTGACCAGCAACGCACTGATCGGGGCCGCCAGAAAGGTGGTGGTGCGGATGCCCTGCACAGTCAGTGCCTTGAAGGCAGGCCAGTCGCGGGCGGCGGCATGTTCGGAAAATCGGGGAAACAGCGCCAGTGCGGGCGAGACCACGAACAGGCCGTTTGCCATCGTGAACAGCGCCTCGGCGTTGCCGTACCCGGTCTGCGTGCCCTGCGGAAACTGCGAAGCGTTGGTCAGCAGCCGCGTCACGTACAGGTTCAGAAACTGCCGCGCCCCGGCGGTCAGGGTGAATGGGGCCATCTGCTTCAGCACCCGCAACAGCGCCGGATTGGGTTTCAAGTTGGGCGTGGGCAACAGCCCGAAACGGTTCAGCGAGGGCAGTTGCACCACCAGTTGCGCCACCCCACCGATCAGCCAGCCAAAGGCCAGC
This sequence comes from Deinococcus sp. AJ005, assembly GCF_009017495.1. NCBI lineage: Bacteria > Thermotogati > Deinococcota > Deinococci > Deinococcales > Deinococcaceae > Deinococcus > Deinococcus sp. AJ005. Next base: position 1,935,117 of record NZ_CP044990.1, read on the forward strand.
CAGGTGGCGGTGTTGGGCAGCAGCAGCAGCGCCACGATGCTGGCGATGTTGAAGGCCACCGGGGCGAAACTGCTCTCGCGGAAATGTTCGTCGGCGTTCAGCAGACCCATTGCCACGGCGGACAGGCTGATCAGCATCAGAAAGGGCATGACCAGTTGCGTCATGTACACAGCCACGGCGCGGTCGATGTTGGCATCCGCCGCTGTCAGCAGACCCACGATCCACGGCGCGGCCAGGATGCCCACCGCCATCAGGATCAGGTTGACCGCGATCAACACGCCGCTGAAGGTCTGGGCCAGTTTTTTGCGCTCTGCAGTGTCCAGCGATTTGTAAACGGGGATAAAGGAGTTGACCAGCGCGCCCTCGGCCAGCAGTTCGCGCAGCAGATTGGGCACCTTGACGGCCACGTTGAAGGCATCGGTCAATGTGTCGCCGAACAGGTTGATGATCTGCTGGCGCACGATGCCCGACAGCCTCGAACCCAGCGTGCCCGCCATGACGATCAGGGTATTGGCACGCAGGGACTTGCGGGGCAGTGGGGCGGGGTTGGCGGGGCCTTGCTTGGATTCACGGGGATCGGGGGCGGCGGGCGGGACGGTCACGCGGTCAACTGTAGTGGATTGGGCTGCGGGATGTGAGGAAACAGACAGCCGGGGGCGCAACGCGGTCTTCTGGCCGCTGGCTGAAAGTGCGGCCACCAAGCAGGCTGTCACCTCCAACAGATTGGAAGGGCGTCCGGGCAACACCCGTGAAAAGGTCTTTGCTTTTCCCTTTCTCTTCACCAACGAAGAGCCAGAAAAAACCCTCTCCGTGGGGAAAGGGCCAGCGGAGTGATCTTGCGCGTGTGACGACTACACCTCCTTCGTTACCCGCGCCACCCCATCCGCCCCAACCCGTAACCGCGCCTCCCCGAACGTCGCATCCAGCGTCAGCCCTTCCAGATACGCGCGCAGGTGGGCAGGCAACTCCGCCACCGTGAACGGGGTGCGCGGCGCGGCCACCAGACGGTAAACCCCAGACTCATCGGGCACACGGTCATATACATAGGCTCCCCGGCGCTGGGGCGGCGTCAGGTGTTCGTCAAAGCCGCCTGCCGGGGCGTTGGGCGGCTCGGTTTCCGGGCGGGTGTCGATCCAGACGTGCAGGGCCTCCAATAGTTCCTCGGAGGCCAGGGCCGCGTCCGGCACCCCACCCTCGTCGCCCGCCGCCATGAACTGGGCGACGTGGCCATGAGTGTCGGCGGCGAACCAGTCGAACTCCACGCCGCGCAGCTCCTCACGGGTGATGACCGTATGCGGCGCACTCTCCCCCACCCTACTTGCCTCCCAGCGCCTCGGAAACCACGTCGCGGGCCTCCTCCATTACCTGCTTCAGATGGTCTGCGCCTTTAAAGCTCTCAGCGTAGATCTTGTACACGTCCTCGGTGCCGCTGGGCCGGGCGGCAAACCACGCCTCGGCGGTGGTCACCTTCAGGCCGCCGATGGGCGCGTCGTTTCCGGGAGCGCGGGTCAGGCGGGCGGTGATCGGATCGCCCGCCAGCGTCTGCGCCTTCACGTCCTCGGGCGAGAGGTTGCCCAGAATCTTCTTCTGCGCGGGCGTGGCAGGAGCATCCTGGCGGTCATAGGCGGTTGCGCCGTATTTCTCGGTCAGATCGGCAAAGCGCTGGCTGGGGGTCTTGCCCGTTTTGGCGGTCATCTCGGCGGCCAGCAGACCGGGGATCAGGCCGTCCTTGTCGGTACTCCACGGGCTGCCGTCCAGGCGCAGGAAGCTGGCCCCGGCGGATTCCTCCCCGCCAAAGCCCAGATCGCCCGTGAGCAGCCCGTCCACGAAGTATTTGAAGCCCACCGGGACTTCCACCAGATTGCGGCCCAGGCCATTCGCCACGCGGTCAATCAGCGCACTCGAAACCAGCGTTTTGCCCACGCCTGCCTCGGCACGCCAGCCGGGGCGGTGGCTGAACAGGTAGTCAATCATCACGGCCAGATAGTGGTTGGGGTTCATCAGTCCGTCAGCGGTCACGATGCCGTGTCGGTCCGCATCCGGGTCGTTGCCCATCGCCACGTCAAAATCGTCTTTGAGGCGCAACAGACCCGCCATCGCGTAGGGGCTGGAGCAGTCCATGCGAATCTTGCCGTCCTTATCCACGCTCATGAAGGCGAAGCGGGGATCGACGGTGTTGTTGACGATCTCGAAGTTCAGGTTGTACTCGGCCAGAATTGCCTGCCAGACGGGCAGACTGGCCCCGCCCAGCGGATCGATGCCGACATGTACGCCGCTTTCGCGGATGGCGTCCAGATCGATCACCTCGGGCAACTGGCGCACGTAGGGAGTGATGAAGTCAAATTCCTCCAGCTTGCCCATCGCATCTTCCAGAGACAGGCGTTTCACGTCGCGCATTTCGTTTTCCAGAATGGCGTTGGCGCGGGCCTGCACCGCTCCGGTCACGTCGGTATCGGCGGGGCCACCACTGGGGGGGTTGTACTTGAAACCGCCGTCCTGCGGGGGATTGTGGCTGGGCGTAATCACTATGCCGTCGGCAGTTCCACCCTTGCCCGCGCGGTTGTGTTGCAAGATCGCGTGGCTGATCAGCGGCGTCGGCGTCATTACGCCGGGCTGCACGCACACGCGCACGCCGTTGGCGGTCAGCACTTCCAGCGCACTCATCCACGCGGGTTCGGACAGGGCGTGGGAATCCAGACCCATGAACAGCGGCCCGCTGATGCCCGCCGCTGCGCGGTGTTCGGCCACCGCCTGCGCCACCGCCAGAATGTGCGCCTCGTTGAAGGTGCCGTTCAGGCTGGTTCCCCGGTGGCCGCTGGTTCCAAACGCCACGCGCTGAAGGGGATCGGACACATCCGGGCGCGTCTCGTAATAGTGCGCCACCAGACGAGGGATGTTGGTCAGCAGGCTCTGAGGTGCGGGTTTTCCGGCCAGTTCGCTGATGGTCATGGCAAGCAGTTTAGCGGGGGTTGGATCGGCAGCCGGGCAACATGAGCAAAGGACAGGCCGAATCTGGGGGGAAACACTCCTGACCCGCCCCGGCGCTCACGTTTCGTAAATGTAACAGTCACCCAATTTGGCGCGGAATGGGGCAAAGTGAGCAGCATGAAGAAATTAATGATGGCGGCGGCAATCGGAATGACTGGACTCCTGGCAAGCTGTAACAGTGGGAGTGCGCCGGATGGCAGCGCCAACGGAAAGATTAATGAGGTCCGCACTGAATATCGGTTGAATTCGGCGAACGGCCCATTCATCGCCTGCGACAACGTCACTGGCAACGCGACAGGGCGCAGCCGCTCAACCCAGGTTGCCGTCAACTTCACCCTGCAAGGCACCATCAGCAACGTCACCCTCGGACTGAAGGGACAAGATCCTAATAAAAACCCTCAGTACGATAACAATTACACGGCCACCTACACGGGTACCCAGTTGGCAGCCGTCGGGAACGGTAACTATAAGATTACGTTCGACGCCAACTCGGCCAACGGCGCGTTCCTGCCCCAGAGCATCGTTGTCAACCCGGTTGCCGTGACGGTCAAAGTGGTCACCGCCTCCGGGAAGGTCGGGGGGTTCTACCCGCAGCTCGTTGTCAACACGGGGTCTTCAAGCTTTACCATCAACAACACAGTTCTGGGCAATGTGGATGTCTACAGCAACTGCGCTGTGACCCAGACCACTCCAGAAGAAATTTAAATCCGATTTTGTTCATGTGCCGGGGCCTCGCGCCTCGGCGTTTTTTGTGAGCTGCCCTCAGATTGTCTGAAGGCAGAATCACAACACAATCAGCTTCGTGAGCCAGAGTGAGCAGCATGAAAAGACTGTTGATTGCGGCGGTGGGGCTGACGGGCGTGCTGGCGAGCTGCGGCGTGGATATTGTTGTCGATCCTGGCATTGTGCCTGTGAGCAACCTGCAACTTTTGAGCTACACCAGCCAGTACACACTGGCAAATGACGCCGTGGACGTCAAAAGTGGCAAGGCTTATTCCAAGGGAACGTCCATCATCTGCAACAACCTGAACACCCGCCTGAGCGTCAATGTCACGTTTAACGGCACCATCAACCAGTTCGGGGCGCGTCTGGAAGGCCGGGATAACGGAATGACCAAGACGATCTATTCCAACGCTCTCGGCAACATCCCTTCGGGCAATCCTTCCACCTTCGAGTTCGTCGTGGGGCCAAACACCGCGCCCCTGAGTGTTCAGCCCAGAGGTCTGGGTGCCCAGGCCATCGTCGTCACGCCCGTCAATACCATCTCGGTCCAGGGGGCGTCCTTCGTGACCGTGCAGGCCCAGAGCGGCGACGGCACGGTCAGCAATTCCGTGTCCAGCGTGCAGGCCCTGCCCATCGCCAACTGTGCGACGGGAGCCACTCCCCTCTCCAACTGACGCTTCATTTTTAGACGCCAGCTTTCATAAGCCGCCCCTACATCGGGGCGGCTTTTTCGTCCCAACTTTCAGGCGATGAGCGGGTGCAATTCGCCTGCGCTGACCAGTCCCAGCCAGTGCAGGGCGCGGCTGGCGCTGACGTACAGCAGACGGCGCTCGTACTCGGTGCTTTCATCGTAGGTCTGCACGTTGGCGCTGCTCACGATGGCCGCGCTGAATTCCAGCCCCTTGGCGAGACTGACCGGAAGGATCACCAGCCCGCCCCTGAAACGGTGTTCCTGCGTGGTGATCGGCTGCGCGTCGGTGTCGAAGTCGCGCAGTGCCTCGGCCAGACGGTCCGCGTCCACGGCGCGGCGGGTCACGATGGCGATATTGACGTGTCCGGCAGCCTGCGCGTCCTTGACGGCCTGGGCGATTAAAGGAAGTTCGCCATTGGGAGCATCGGCAGGTCCGGTGTAACGCTGAACCTCGGCCCCGTCGCGGTCCACACCCTGCACCTGGGCGGCGCGGTTGTAGGTGGCGGCAATGCGTGCGCCCAGTTCGGTGATCTGCTTGGTAGAACGGTAGGTGCGGCCCAGCGTCAGCACCTCCGCGCCGGGCAGGACGGCCTGCACCGCTTCCCAGTTGCTCGGTCCCTTGTAGCCGTGCATCCCCTGGTTCAAGTCGCCCAGCGCGGTCAGATGGCCTGCCCGCGTGGCGCGGCCCAGCAGCGCGTACAGCAGCGGCGAGTAGTCCTGCGCCTCGTCCAGCACCACATGGTCAAAGGGTTCCAGGGTACGCCCCACCTGTCGCCCGATCCCGCCCGTGAACGCCTGCACCGCCAGCATCAGCGGCAGCTCGGTGGCGTCGGCGTGGGCGCGGCGTGGGGTGGGAATGCCGCTCAGGGGATCGGTGGCGAGCAGGGCAATCTCGCGTTCGGTCAGCAGGCCACTCGCGGCCAGCGCTTCAGGGCTGCCCAGCAGACGGCGGGCCTCGGTGACGGGGGTGGTACTGGCGAAGACACGGCCCAGCAATGCGGTAATCGGGGCGGAAAGCTGGCGCAGCACGCTGGCTTCCTCATCGTCGGGCACGTTCAGATGCGAGATGGCCAGGTCTTCCACGGCCCGGCGAAAGCCCGCGCGATAGCCGCTCAGCGGATCGGCGGCGAATACGTCGCGCAGGATGGTGTGCAAATCGGTGTCGAACAGGGCGAAGATTTGCGGATCACGGCGGTTCAGGGCCACCTCTTCCCGCAGCGACTGGCCGCGCAACGAGGCGTTAAAACGGTTCCACAGGTGCGTGCGAATCACGTCCAGCATCCGGGCATCCCCCAGCAGCTTGGCCCGCCTCCAGGCCAGGGCACGCCGGGTGTTGTCGTGATCGGTCAGCAGCAGCGTCAGGGTGCGGTCCGTCACTTCCAACTTTTCCAGGCCCAGCAGCCCTATCGCCCAGCTCTCGGGCGTGGTCACGTTGACGGCCCCGATGCCCAGTTCGGGCAGGATGCGGGCGGCGTAGGTGGCCAGCACTTTGTTGGGCATCAGCACCATGCACGCCTCGGCCCGCGCCTGATGCGGCCCGCGCTCGGCGTTGGTCATCCAGGCCAGGCGGTGAAAGCCGATGGTGGTCTTGCCCGAACCCGCCGCACCCTGAATAATCACCGGGGTTCCGGCGGGGTAACGCATGGCGGTGTTCTGCTCGGGCTGGAGGGTTTCCACCACATCGCGCATTCCGGCGGTGCTGCCTTCTTCCAGACGGCGCAGCAGGACTTCCTCGCGGCCCCCGGTGTCGCCTCCGGCCTCTTCGTCGTACAGATCGGTGACGCGGTGCAGCGTCTTGGCCGCGATGTCCAGTTGCCGCCGCCGCTTGATCACGCCCTGCCCGCCCCGGCGCGGTGTCCAGCCCAGCGCGTCGGAGTAGAACAGGCTGCCCACCTCGCTGTCCCAGCCCACGACGCTGTGCGGCCCCTTCACGTCGCGGAAGCCGTGCTTGCCGATATACAGCGTCTGTTCGCGCCCACCCACGCGCACTCTCAGGCTGCCGAAATACGGGTGATGCACATGCGGCGAGAGCATGGCGGCGTGTTCGCCCGCCTCGTCGGCCAGGATGATGCTGGTCTCCAGGTCCGCGCCCATCTGGCGGTCCCGGTCCTCCCAGAAGTCGATCTGGCGCAGCATGGCGTCCACCGTGCCTTTCAGGTGCGCGGTTTCGGGTTGGAAGTCGGGGTGGTTGTCGGAGATGGACGGGCGGGAGGAAGCAGGAGCTGACATCGCCGCCCAGAATACGGGGTCTGGACGGCGGGAAAAGGGATGTTGGGTGTTGCAGTGGGGTGGGACTGGGAGTTCGGGAATTTGTTGCTTGAGGATAATATTCAGAACATGCGAATGCTCTTGCTAGCCTGCCTACTGCTGACTGCCTGTGGCACACGCCTGCCAGACACACCACGCGGACTGCTGATGCATCTCGGCGCACTTGAAGACCAATACCACGTCATCCAATGCGAGGGAGACTGGACCTGCAACGGGTATACGCCGATTTCGCCGGGGATCATCGGAGAGCGGCTGGGCCACGATCTGACCCAAACTGATGACAGCGCCTGGGAAATGGATGATGGGGCGGTTCGCGTCTTACTTGGTGGCGGCGGCCCGGTACGGTTCCTCACAGTGATTGTGCGGCCCTAGCCCTCTCCTCACCACATCTGCTATGAGGTAAGAGGACTCCAGACTTCAGCTTGCTTGGTCGTGAACGAGTTTTTCAGCTCCCCACCAACTCCGCCTCCACCAACTCCGAAATCTGCTCCCCCGACTCATCCAGCACAAACTTGTCGATGTACGGCGAGTTCATCAGGTGCAGCGCGCCCATATACTTCAGGCGAAATTTAACGTAACTGCCCACCTTCAGCCCGGCCTCGTTTTCGCCCACGTTCAGCACCAGCATGTCACTGCTACCGCCGATGACCTCCAGGCGCGAATCCACGGGTTCCAGATACTGCGGCGAGATATCCAGATAGCCCACGTCCAGAATGGCGCGGTGGCTGCTCCCGGCGCTGCTCTCGGCCTCGGCGGTGACGCCAAAGGGGTTCTTGCCCAGCGTGCCGGAGGGCATCGTGGGCTTCTCGGCCAGCTCGATGATCTGGGCGTGCAGCTCCAGCACGTCGTCATGCATTCCGGTGAAGGTGCGTTCCGCCACCAGATCCTGCCCGAAGAACAGCGCCTCACCAATGCGGAAGTGGTTGATGGCCTGGGGCAGCCCGCCCGCCTTCAGCAGCGGAATGGTCACGGTGGTCCCGGCGCTGACCCACTGGATATCCACATTGTTTTTCAGCTCAATAATCTTCTTGTACAGGCCCAGTTGAATCAGCTTGTCCTCGCTGGGCATCACGCCGTTCAGGCAATTCAGGTTGGTGCCGATACCTATAATTTTGATGTTTGGAAGCTGAAAAACCTGAGCGTAAAACGCCTCGATATCCTCACGCAGCACGCCCTCGCGCAGATCGCCCATCTCGATCATGATGATGATCAGGTGCTGTCGGTCCTGGCGCACGGCCTCGGCAGAGATGGCGCGAATGGTTTCCAGTTCGGTGTTGAAGCTCACGTCCGCCCAGGTTACGAGGTCCTCGATTAAGGCGGAGGCAGGCGGCTTGATGTACACCGTCTGCGCCTCTGGACTCAGTTCCTTGATGGCCCGCAGGTTGCTGATGCGCGAGTCCAGCAATTCCAGGCGGCCCAGCCGAATCACCTCGTTCAGAAAGAGTTTGTTGCCGCACAGCAGCTTGGTGGTAATGCCCCAGTCGATGCCATGCTGTGAGAACAGGTGTTCCAGATGGTCAAAATTGGCCTGCAACTTGGGACGGTTCAGGGTTAGATATGCCATAGCGTCAGCTCCTCAACGGGTCAGCCGCATTTCGAGATACTTGTTGGTGAACCCCAGCCGCTCGTAGAGCTTCTTTGCCGGGTTATGAGGCTCGACGTGCAGGGCCACGCTGCCCTCTACATTCGCCAGCACGGTTTCCATGAGTTGCTTGCCCAGCCCGCGCCCGCGCGTCTTGCCATGGACGGCAATGTACACCAGGATATTTTCGGGAATGAAGCCGCCCATGCCAGTCCGGTTGGTGATCACTGCGCCCAGGATTTCGCCATCTTCCTCGGCATAGGTGACGCTGCCGCCGCGCGCCTGTGCATAGGCGAGGCACGCCTGAATATCCTCCAGGGCGTCCCCGTACTCGTCCAGATGGGTGTGCAGGAATTCGGCCACACGCTGGCTATCTTCGGCGCTCAATTCGATAGGGATATCTGGCCCCAGCATGTAATTTTTGATGTTCAGGGTTTGAGTGGTCATTCTTCGCCCTCCTCTTGCCCCAGGGTAGGGGCTGGTGTGTCATGGCCGCCCCCGCGAGGTTGAAATTAGAGGCGGCAATTCAGGGGACAGCATCAGACAAAGCCGCCCCGCAGCAACAGAGCAGCTTAACGCATGGCGGCGGGACGGTTTGGAAGATGCGGCACGGCAGTTGGACAGGATTTTACTCGCGCCGATCTGGTTCGAGTCGGACAATCCACTTCCCCACAAGAAAAACTACCCAAAGGCAAATCGCAAGGCCGTAGTCGAAAGCGCCACCGAAAGATCGGTTGATCAGCCAGGAAAAGGCGAGAACCAGAGCCAGCGCAGGCAATGCACGAATCAGATACACGAATCAGATAACGGCGGAAACGTGGACTCATGACCCAAATATCCGCCTGCCCATTCAGGCGCAACGTGACGCTATCCACCACATTCAAAAATCCGAAAGCCGCGCCCAGAAGCGCTCCACCCGCGTACAGTCCGCTTCCAACCAGACCAGGGCCACCCGCTTCCCCACGCCGAAGAGGACGGCAGCCTGAGCGAAACGCCGCCCCAGTTCTGCCGCCTGCCTCAAGGTCAGACCGGGCAGAATCACGGACGGCTCGGCCCACTCGCCCTCGCCGTTGACGCCAAGAAAATGTAGGCGTGAGGCGATCAGCGCCAGCAATTCACGCCCGGCCCGCAAATTGTCGGTTTCCGGCTGCTGCTGTCCGGCTGGATTCCAGGCCGTGACGATGGCCCACGTTCGAGCAGCCCACGAGGGCGCGGCGGCTAAGGATTCAGAGCTGAGGCGAAAGCGTTCTGCCCGCGTGCCGTAACTGGCCGACAGGAAGGCGGCGCGCTGTTCCACCACTTCCGATTAACGGCCCGCGCTACCGGTTCACGATGGCCGACGTGTTCAGGATCACGCCCTGGCGAAAGCGCATGACGATACTGACCTTCTGGCCCGGCTTGAAACTGCCGCCCAGCACCACGCGGTAGCCCGAGCTGCCGCTGAGGATCAGGCTGCCGGTGATCGGCACGGACGTGACCACCTCGCAGCGGGGCGAGCATTTCATCAGTCGAGCGCGGCCCAGACTGCTCCAGACACCCAGCACCTCATCCGGTCTGGACACGCCGATGCGGCCCGTCAGGACTGCGCCGCCGTAACTGGGCATCAATTTCAGATCTGCGCTCAGGCCCGGAGGATTCTGCGCCACCGCACCGGACGCGAGGACGAGGCCCGCCAACGCCAGCGCTCTGAGCCTCACTCCTGACCGCCTGTTGCACCGTCATCAGATTCAGAGCCATCAGGTTCCGCGTCGTCCGGCCCGGCGCTGTCCACCTCAGTCTTCATCACCTCGCGCAGAACGCTGGTGGCGAAACTGCCCTTAGGCAGGGTGAAGGACAGCGTGTAGCCGTCGTCCTGCGGAATAACACTGGCCTCTTCGGGGAACACGCGGGTCAATCGGCGGTCTCCACGCCGGGAGGCGAACACACCCGGCGTCAGATCAAACAGGGCCAGCGCCTCGGCCTCCAGCGCCCCGGCGTCCAGGGTCAGCGGTTTGGTCTTCTTGCCGAACAGCGTGCCAGTGGCGCTGACCTCGCCGCGTTCGGCGCGGGGCGACTCGGCAGCGGCGTCTTCGACCAGAAAGACCCCGCCCGTGTCGTGCTTCTTGGCCATATCGCCTGCCAGCAGCGAGGCGAACAGGCCGCGTTCCAGGCGCAGACTGAGAGAAGCGTTGAACACCGCACTCTGCACGCTGGAGATCAGGAAGCGGCGCACGCGCGGGTCCCGCAGGCGCGATTCGCCGCGCAGCACACGCAATCCCTCCTCGGCATTCAAGCCGCCCAGGCCGAAGCGTTGCGGACCAAAGTAATTGGGCACGCCCCCTGCGACCAGAAGATTCAGGACCGCCTCAGCCTCGGCTGCGCCGCCCGCCGCGTCCCGCACGCGCACCACGAAGCGGTTGCCGCGCAAGTGGCCCATGCCCAGCTTGTTGCCGTGGCGGGTGATATCCAGAATCCGCACGCCGTCCAGTCCGAACTCGCCCAGACGGCGCTCGTACTTGGCCGGAACGCTGAGCCACTGGGTGGTCACCGCATGCCGGTCTTTCAGGCCCGCCACGCCAATGTCGCGGTCACGCAGGCCCACTTGGGCACTCAATTCACGCAGGACATGGGCGGTGGTGTGCCCGGTCTTCTCGACATGCAAATACAGGTGATCGCCCTCACCCGAAAGCGGATACGCACCCACTTCCTCTACCCGGAAATCCTGGGCTTCAGCGCGCAGCGTTCCGCCCGTTCCTGCCGATTCCGTCAGCGCCCGCAGGGCTGCCCATTCAAACACCAGACTCACGATTGGAGCAGCCTATCCCGGCTTCCTGCGGCGGGCGTGAGAGGGCGGGGCGAGGCTGGGTTCCGGCTCAGTTCAGGACGCGCCCATCGGCCCGGCCCAACGGAGTCCAGTCGGCGCGGAACAGGTGGGCCTCCTGCGCTTTATCCGGGCCGTACCACACGCGCACGCCACTGTCGCGCTCGCCCACGGGCAGCAGCGCCTCCTGCCCGGCACGCAGTTCGGACAGCACCTGACCGTCGGGGCCGCGCACCCGGTACCACGCGTTGATTCCGGCGGGGGACCAGCCGGCCAGCCGCACCGGACGCTTGGAGATGTTCTTCAGATGCGCGCCCTGCTCGCTGAGGGTCACGCTCAGGTCCGGCCATTCCGGGGTGACGGTGCGGTGCCAGCGGGTCTGGAAATTCAGGGAGGGACGGGTCCTGGCGGCTGCGCCTTTCGCCGGATACAGGACCACGCCCAGCAGTCCCGCCATGCCTGCCAGCAAAGCACACAGGGCCGCCACGAAGGCCACCGGCTCGGGACGCTGATTCTGGAGGATGCCGAAGGCCGGTGCCGCGCCGATCAGGACGGACACCAGCGGCCACGCGGGCGAGGGACGGGCAGGGGCGCGGCGGTAGGGCAGCGGCCAGTACTCGGCGAGCAGCAGCGCCGCCACACCCAATCCGAACAGTGCGGGCACGTCCAGCGTGGGCGTCAGCAGTAGCAGCGCCAGCCCCGGCACGGCCCACCACGCCACGCGCGGCAGGTAGCCCAGCCGGGCCTCGCGCCCCGTACGCAGCAGCCATTGCAGCGCGATCAGACCGATCACCACGGCGTACAGGCCGCTCACCTCGGTCAGCGGGGTCAGGTCCAGCAGTGAGCCGGGGCCACCCAGCCCAACCGATGACACCAGCCCAGCCCATGAAACCAGTCCGGCCCGTAAAGACTCCAACTCTTGCACGTCAGTCTCCTCGTGGGTGGACCAGGCAGCCTCCCAACCGGCTCAAAATACCGTCCAGGGGCCAGACGGAATGGAAGATGAACAGAAGAAGCCCCAGATCAAGAATGTCTGCGGATCAGGTGGCCTGCAACAGAAGCTGGACTGAAACAGAGACCGGACTTTACAGACGCGGGTCTTCTTTCTTATGGCGGCCCAGCCTGCCCATCAGGTTGCCCGGGCCTCTGGACTGCGGCTGAGCTGGATCGGCAGTCCCAGTTCCTTCCACCGCTGCCGCAGCCGGGGACAGAGTGGGGGTCATGGGCGGCGTCAGTGGATCAGTGGTGGGAGGGGGCTTCCCTGCCGCCGCCGCAAGCGACTGGGACAGCGGCGACAGCGCCGGGGCCACCACTCCTGGCTGCACCACCCCCGGTTGCCCGTGGCGCTCGATCTCGAAGGCGAGGTGGCCGATCTCGTTCTTCAGAATGCCTTCCCAGGCGGTCTTGACGGCGTTCAGGCTGCCGGGCATGGCGAAGATGGCCGAACCCCGGCACAGCCCGCCCAGCGCCCGCGACAGCATGGCCGCGCCACCCACCTCGCGGTAGCTGAGCATGCGGAACAGCTCTCCAAAGCCAGGGATGGGCTTGGTGATCATGGATTCCACCACCGGCACCGTCACGTCGCGCCCGGTCAGGCCCGTGCCGCCTGTAGTCAGCACCACAGTCGCCTCCCGCACGAACAAAACCAGCGCGGTGCGGATGTCCAGCGCGTCGTCCCTGACCACCCGGTAATGCACCACACTATGCCCCCCCGCCTTCAGTTCGGCCAGCAGATATTGACCGCTGGTGTCCGTTTCGGGCGTGCGCGTGTCGCTGATGGTCAGCACCGCCACCCTGACATTGCGCGGCGCTGCGGCGCGGTGCTGCTGGGACGAGAGTTGTTTAGAAGGGGCCGATGGGTTGCCACCCGCTGCGGCGTTGCCAGAGGTGCTGGGCGGTCCAGGGGGGCGGGAGGCGTCCGTCATGGGGCCACAATACTGCCCACAGCAAGGGCGGCGTCAATCCCACGCCGGGGGTGACACGACGGCTTTTTCCACACTTCCTGTGTCCAGACTGCCCCTGTCCAGACCGCCCGCTGTTCTGCTGCCTGCCCTCAGCGGCCCGCGTTCAGCACATTGCGCGCCCGCTCCGGCAGGAGGGCGCGGTCCGAGCGCTTCAGGTCCGCACGGGGGCGGCGCAGGTACAGGGAGAGGTACATGCCCGCCTGCTGGTTCAGAAATTCGCGGTAGCCGTCTTCCTGGCCGCTGCGGACGCATTCCAGGGCCAGCAGGTCCAGTTGTTCTTCCAGCCGCGCCAGTGCCAGATAGCGGGCCGCGTTTGCGCCGCTGTCGCCCAGGGTTCCCAGCAGTGACTCCAGGTCTTCGGGCTGCTGCATCAGCGTTCTGGCCGCGCGGCGCACGTTGGGATCGTCCAGCGTCAGGAGGCAGGCCCGGCAGGGTTGTTCCTGACTGGCCTCGCCGCAAACCGGGCAGGGCCGCCAACCCTGTTCCTCGCGCCATTTGCGCGAGCGGGTGATCGCCTCGGCGGCGCGCAGGGCAGCGGGGCGCAGGTCCTCGCCCACGTCCTGCACCAGTTCGCGGGCGCGGGCACGGTCCGGGGCAGGCAGCGGCGGCGGCGCGGGGGCCATCACCGGCTCGCGCACGCTGCCCACGCTGAAGCGGATGTCGCTGAGGGGCGCGTCGGGCAGCAGCGCGTTCAGGGCCTTGAGGAAGTGATGGCGCTGCATGCTCAGATGGTGGGCGGCAGCGCTATCGCGCACATCCACGAACAGCACGCTGCCCTGCTGGGTGCGTGGGCGGGTAATGCGGGCAATCTCCGGCCCCACCGCCCCCGGCCAAGCCAGAATGGCCCGCGCCCGCCCGATGCCCTTGGCGATGCGCGCCGTGCCCAGCGTCGCGCCCATCAGTTCGCCAATGCCACGCGGCCCGCTCAGGCGGCGGCCCCGGTTGTTGCGGCCCGCGTTGTAACGGTCCCAGGCCATTAACGCACCTCCTCTAGCTCAGCTTTTTTTTCCGAAACGTCCATCGGTGTAAAGCGCCCCGACTGCGCCCAGAACTGCGCCGACGCACCGGGCGGGCGTTCGGTGCCCGTCACGATGGCCTGCGGCACCCCTGCCGCCAGCTCCAGCAGAAAGGTGCGCCGTCCGGGGTCCAGCTCGGCGCTGAAATCGTCAATCAGCAGGATGGGCTGCTCGCCAAAGCGTTCGGCCAGCAGCTCCAGTTCTGCACGGCGTAAGGCGAGAGCAACCGTGCGCCCCTCGCCCCGACTGGCGTATTCACTGGCCGAGAATCCGCCCAGGGTCAGCACCAGATCGTCGCGGTGGGGACCAGACACCGTGGAGCCGCGCGCCAGCTCCTCGGCCCGTCTGGAAGTCAGATCGTGGGCGTAGGTTTCGGGCGTCGTCGTTTCCAGCAGCGTCAGCGTGAGCGTTTTGCGGCTGCCCAGCGCGGCGTTGGCGTCGGTGGCCAGTTCGCCCAGGCGGGTCAGGGCACGGCGGCGGAAGGTGATGATCTCGGTGCCCAGCTTGACGAGGGCGTCGTCCCAGACCGACATGGCCCACTGTTCGCCGCCTTTCAGGGCCGCATTGCGCTGGGACACTGTGCGTTCGTAGCGGCCCAGTTGCTGGCCGTAGCGGGCGCTCAGGCGCGACAGCAGCGAGTCCAGGTAGGCGCGGCGCAGCGACGGCGAGCCGAAGACCAGTTCGGAGTCCTCCGGGCGAATCCACACGGCGCTGCCACGGGGCAGGTCGCCCGCACGCACGCGCACGCCGTCCACCTTGAGCTGCCGCCGCCCACGCCCCAGGCCCACCTCCTGCACGCTCAGGCTGCCGCCGGATTCCAGATCGGCGCGCACATACGCCTCGCTCTCGCCGGACTGCACCAGTTGTTCCAGGCGGCCCACGTCGGTCTGTCCGGTCAGCGCCAGATAAATGGCCTCCAGCAGGTTAGTCTTGCCCGCTCCATTCTCGCCGTACACGCCCGTTACGCCCCCACCAAAGCGCAACGTACACGGCGCAAGGTTGCGGTAATTCAAAGTTGAGAGGGACTCCAGACGCACGCCCCGCATTCTAAGCGGGATAGGAACAGGGTTCTGTGGGACGGTGCGGGGATGGAGGCAGGCTAAAGGTCTGGCCGCAAAAGCGAGAGCGGCCCACCCACATCACTGGTCTCTAATGTGCGTTTTGTTACACTGGTTTCCATGCGGCGACAGCCTGAACTTGCCCTGGCCCTGATTCGCGTGGTGGTGGGGCTGGTGTTCGCATGGCACGGCTTCCACAAAATTTTTGATCTGGGCCTGGGCAACGTGACCGCCAGTTATGGGGTGGCTGGCGTGCCCCTGCCGCTACTGTTCGCGCCGCTGGTGGCCGTGCTGGAGCTGGTGGGCGGACCGCTGCTGCTGCTGGGGCTGGGCGCACGCGGACTGGCCGGGGCGCTGGCGCTGCTGACGGCGGGTGTGGCCCTCGCGCCGCTGGTGGCCGGACGCCTCAGCCTCGCAGAGCTGGAAGTTCCGCTGCTGCTGACGGCAGGCAGTCTGGCCATCATGGTGGGCGGCTCAGGTTCTCCGGCCTTGAAGGACCGCAGCGCGGAAGTCTTACCTCCAGCACGCAATCCAGGCAAAAGAAAAGGCTGACAAAAGACAGTCAGCCTCGCCAATCAGATGACAACTCAGCGCAGCGGCTGACCCGCCTCGTCCACCACGCGCACGTTCTGATACTTGCCGTCCACCCGAACGATGGTCCACGGGCTGGTGATCGCCTGGGTGGTGATGGACCCCGGCTTCGGCGCACGCACCTGGGCCACCAGGGTCAGGGTGCCGCCCGACACGCTGGCCCCGGTAATGGTCACGCCGTAGCCGCCCGTGGTGCGCTGCCCCAGGAAAATCCCGACGATGGTGGCATTGCCCGGATCGGGGGCGGTGGGCGCTCCGGTCTGGCGCGAGTACGCCTGGGCATAAAGGCTGGCGGCCTCTGCTGGCGTGGCGGCGACGGTCACGCCAGCTTCGGTGACGCCCGACTGGCTTCCGCTGGCAAGTTCCGTGAAATTCACGCGCGCTCCTGTGGGCAGTGGGGTAGGCGAGGACGGGGTAGGGTTCAGCACACTGGCTGCGGGAATCTGAGCGGCAATGGTGGCAACATTCGGCAGCACGTACAGCGCTGTCCGCAGATATTCGCCCGGTTTGGGTTCTACATCCAGCGGGGCATCGGCAGTGGGGACAGCGCTCAGCACGCCCACGGCCAGCGGCCCCTGACCTAGCAACGCCTTGCTCAGAACTCCCGCCTCTTCCGGCGTCAACTGGCCGGCGCTCTGAAGACCGTTCACGGAGGACGCTCCTACCGTTCCGCTCAGGCCGCTCAACTTGCTCCAGGTCTGCCCGTCGGTGTAATAGACCGCGCTCAGGCCGCCAGGGGTGACCACATCAAAAGAACCGTTGGCGCGGCGGGTGACGTTCAGGGGCGCGGTGATCGCGGACGTGGGCTGGCGGTAGGTGGCTTTGCCATTCACGCTCAGGGTGCCGGGAACGGCCACCGCGTCCTCCACCTGGACGCGCAGTTCGGCGGTCTGACCGCCCAGTTTCAGGCTGCCGCCCGCACCGCCCGTCAGCGAACCGTAGACCCACACGATGCGTTCCTGCGTGCCGCCGTACAGCAACGCCTCATGCACGCGTAGATTACTGGGGCCAGTCATGGTGCAGGCGCTGAACAGGCCCGCGCTCAGCAGGAGGACGGGCAACAGAGATTTCTTCATGCTCTCAGCTTAGGCAGCCGGGCTGATGGCACCCTGAACGCGGTCTTGGGCAAACGCACATCTGGAACAGGGGCTGTCTAACAGTCAAACGGTCAAACTGCTCAAAGACAGGAGCGAAAGCCGCCTGCCGTTTTGCTCTTGCCGTTAGACCTTCAGACGGTCAGATGGTTTGACCTCTTTTCCTTCCATCAGCTCCCGCGCATGCCCCAGCGCGGCTTCAGAGGTATTGCCGCCCAGCATGCGGGCGATTTCTTCTAGGCGTTCGTCGGGCGAGAGCGGACGCACCCGGCTAACCGTGCGGCCCTCTTCCACGGCTTTTTCCACCTTGAAATGATGGTCCGCGCGGGCGGCGATCTGCGCCAGATGCGTGACCACCATCACCTGACGGCTGCGGGCCAGACGATGCAACTGCTCGGCCACCGCCAGCGCAGCGCCGCCGCCGATTCCGGCGTCCACCTCGTCAAAGACCACGGCGGGGGTGTCCGCGCCCAGCACCGTGCTGATCGCCAGCATCACGCGCGACAACTCGCCGCCGGACGCCACGTCGGACAGCGGGGCCAGATCCTCGCCGGGGTTGGCAGTGAACTGGATGGTCACGTCGCTGGGGCCGTACAGGGCGGGTTCGGACAGCGGGGAGAGGCGGAATTCCAGCCGGGCGTGCGGCATCCCCAGTTCGCGGATCACGGCCAGCAGTTCGGCGGCCAGCGGCGCGGCGCGTTTCTGGCGGGCACTATCCAGCACAGTCCCAGAGCGGCGGACCTCGGAGAACAGGGCCTCCACATCGGCGTCCAGGGTTCCGGCGGCCTGTTCGTCGCGGGTCAGGGCAGCCAGTTCCTCCTCCACCCCGGCCTGAAATTCCAGCACGTCATCTAGCGTGGGGCCGTACTTGGTCCGCAATTTACCCAGTGCGCCCAGACGGCCCTCCACGCGGGCCAGTTGCTCGGGGTCAGCCGCGCCGTCCTCGGCCACCGCCCGCAGTTCGCCGGAAACGGCCTGGAGGCTGTCCAGGGCCGCGCGGAGTTCCTGTTGCAACGCTGCGCTGGCGTCGTCGTAACGGGCGCTGGCGTTCAGGGCACGCACCGCCTCACCCAGAAAGCCCAGCGCGTTTTCCTCGCCGTCCGAGATCAGGGTCAGCGCCCCCGCCGCGCTCTGGGCGATGGTTTCCAGGTTGGCAAGGCGGTTCAGCTCGGCCTGCAAGGGTTCTTCCTCGCCGGGCAGCGGGGCCACCTCGGCAATTTCACGGGACTGGAAGGTCAGCAGGTCCAGTTGCCGGGCGCGTTCGCGCTCCCCGGTCCGCAGGCGCTCCAGCCGGGCGCGGGCCTCCTGCCACTCGCGGTAGGCATGGGTGTAGGCCGCCGTCTGATCGGGCAGGCCACGGTCTAGCAGTGCGCGCTGATTGGCTGGACCCAGCAGGCTAACGGCGCTGTGCTGCCAGTGAATCGTCAGGCGGGTCTGCGCCCACTCCTGCAACTCGCGCACGCTGACCACCTCACCGTCCAGCCGGGCCACGCCGCGTCCCTGGGCCGCGAGACGGCGGCTGGCACTGCTTTGATCAGTGCTGGTCTGATCGGCGCTGCTTTCAGCAGATTCCTCGTTCCAGAAGCCCGTCACCAGCAGATCGCTCTCACCTGTGCGGATCAGGTCCGTGTTGGCCCGCGAACCCAGCAGTAACCCCAGCGCATCCACGATGATGCTCTTGCCCGCTCCGGTCTCGCCGGTAAAAACGCTCAAGCCATCGGCGAAATCCAGCTCCAGTTCGCGGATGGTGGCGAGGTTGCGAACTTCCAGCCGGGCCAATGCCGGACCGACCGGAGACGGATCAGCCGGAGCCGACGCAGACGGTCTGGGGAGGGTGGCAGTTTTCTCTGCGCGGGGGGCGCGGGCCTTGCGGGTCACGCCGGGTAGTTTAGAGCCTCCCGACCCCCATGTTCCCGAGTGTGAGGCGGGCCAGCATCAGCCTCCACCCAAAATTGGCTGGATAAAGCTGTCGCCAGGCGTTTCCTCACCAAGCATGAATCTTCCGTTACATTTCCCCCACGTTGCCTCTCACCTCACGCGGCACAATGACGGCATTGCCCGTGCCCCTTCAAGGTGGCGGCGGGCGCAAAGGAGTTCACCATGTCCATGAAACACGATTCCACCGGCGGCGTCAGCAAACGCAGCCTGCTGCTGCTGGGCGGGCTGGCCGCGCTGGCCCTGAATAAAGACATTCGCCGTTCCGTGGTGGGCGGCACCCGCCACGCCTGGAGCGACGCTCAGGACACGCTGGAAGACACCGTGAAGCCCGCGCTAGCCGACGCCGCCGCACAGGCGCAGCACACCGCGCAGGCACTCTCCCACGAGGCGCAGAAGTCGGCGCAGCATCTGGCCCACGAGGCGGCCAAACGTGGGGCGGTGGCGCTGGATACTTGGAAGGAAGACGGTGCACCACAGGCCCAGGCGTGGCTGGACACTGCCCGCGAAACGGCGGCAGGGCTGGCTGCCACGGTACAGGACAGGGCGTCCGATCTGGCCGAGACGGCACAGAAACGCGGCGGTGAGCTGGCCGAAGTCGCGCAACAGCGGGGCAGTGAGCTGGCGGAAACCGCCCAGAAACGCGGCAGCCAACTCGCCGCCGTGGCCCAGGACCGCGCCGCAGAGCTTTCGGCAGAGACCCAGAAGCGGGCCGCAGAGGCACAGAAGGAAATGCAGAAACGGGCCGCCAGCTTGGAAAAGGAAGCGCGCAAGGTGGCCGATCAGCGCGGCCATCAGGCACAGAAGGCCCTGAAATCGGCGCGCAAGACCGCCACCAGTACGTTAGATGATGTGCAGGACAGCGGCCTGGGCCTGCTGAGCAGTGTGCAGGACACAGGCGTGGGGCTGCTCGGCAACTTGCAGGGCTGGCTGGGCGACACCCTGAGTGACACGGGCGACACGCTGGAAAACCGCCGCCGCACCGCCGAGAAGGCCATGGGCCGCGCCCGCCGTCAGGCCGAGAAAGAACTGCGCGCTGGCAGGAAGAACTGGAATGTCAAGAAGCTGGAAAAGGCTGTGACGAAGAAGATCGCGCCGCTGCAAAAGGAACTGGGCAAGGAACTCAAACTGCTGGAAAAGCAGGCGAAACTGGCCCGCAAGAGTGGCAGCAGCGGTAATGGTGGCCTGAGCGTGGGCATCACGGCGTTACTGCTGGTGGGCGGCGGCGCTGTCGTGCTGGCCCGCGTACCTGCCGCGCGCAAAGCCATTCTGGACGCGGTGGGATCGGTCAGCCCCGACGCCGCCCGCAGCCTGCATAAATTCAGCCGCGACGCCCGCAACCTGATCGGCTCGGCATGGCTGGACCAGATCGAGGCACCGGCAGCGACGCCAGCACCCGGCGCAGCAGCAACGACGCAGGGCGCGACGACAGGTGGGGCGGCAGGCGCTTCGGTGGCCCCCGGTTCACCCGCTGCCGCCCGGACCCAGGCAGAAGAACAGTCTGGCAAGCCCGCTGACACGGGCGCGGCCAGCAAACCCGACGCCAAGGCCGACAAGGATTCCCAGCACAAGACGAACTGATCTGGAAACCACCTGAAGGTCAAACGGGGCGCAGCGGAGAACATCTCCCGCGCCCTATTTTTTTGCTGACCACCGTTGTCAGCCAAGAGCGTCTATCTGGACTGGACGCCTCGCCCTGTTGTTTCCTGCACCGTAACACCCAAAAGGTTGGGTTGGAACCGCTTCATAGGCCACAATTAGGGTGTCCGTCCATACACCAATTCAACCGCACCTTCCTGACCCGAATGCCGACGCGGTTTCTTCCCCTCTCAAGGAGCTGATCCCCATGAGCCTGACCGCCAACCACCCACTGACCGATCTGGGCATCGAGAATGCCACCATCCACCTCAATCCCGGCGTCGATGAGCTATATGCGCAGGCCATCCGGCTGGGCGAGGGCGTGAAAGCCGCCACCGGCCCACTGACGGTTCACACGGATAAGACTGGACGCAGCCCCAAGGACCGTTTTATCGTCGAGGACGATCAGACGCGCGACGCCGTGTGGTGGGAGGGCTTTAACCGCCCCATCGGCCAGGACATCTTCGATGGGCTGCTGAAGAAGATGACGAAGTACGCCGACGAGCGGGAACTGTTTGTCCAGCAGGTGTTCGCCGGGACCGACAAGACCCAGCGCATCGCCGTGCGGATGGTCACCGAGATGGCGTATCACTCGCTATTCGTCCACAACATGTTCGTGCGGCCCACGCCGGAGGAGCTGGCGGACTTTGAAGCCGACTGGACCGTGCTGAACATTCCCAGCTTCAAGGCCGATCCAGCGGTGGACGGCGTGCGGACTGGGACCTTCATTCTGGTCAACTTCGGCAAAAAGATGATCATTGCGGGTGGCACGCAGTACGCAGGCGAGAACAAGAAGGGCATCTTCAGCGTCATGAATTTCCTGCTGCCCGCGCGCGGCGTGATGCCCATGCACTGTTCGGCCAATGTGGGCGAGGGCGGGGACGTCGCGCTGTTCTTCGGCCTGAGCGGCACGGGCAAGACCACCCTGAGCGCAGACCCCAGCCGCAAGCTGATCGGCGACGACGAACACGGCTGGACTGATACAGGCGTCTTTAACTTCGAGGGCGGCTGTTACGCCAAGGTCATTCGCCTGAACCCGCAGGCCGAACCCGACATCTACCGCACCACCCAGACCTACGGCACCGTGCTGGAAAACGTGGTACTGAAAGCGGACGGCACGCCTGATCTGGACGACGACAGCCTGACCGAGAACACCCGCAGCGCCTACCCCATCGAGCAGATCGACAACATCCAGCCGGGCAGCATCGCGGGCCATCCCAAAAACATCATCTTCCTGACTGCCGACGCGTTCGGGGTGTTGCCACCACTAAGCCGTCTGTCTCCCGAACAGACCATGTACCAGTTCATCAGCGGCTTCACCGCCAAGATTCCCGGCACCGAAGAAGGCGTCACCGAACCCGGCCCCACCTTCAGCGCGTGCTTCGGCGCACCGTTCATGCCGCGCCACCCCGGCGAGTACGCCCGTCTGCTGGCCGAAAAGGTCCAGGACAGCGGCGCAACCGTGTGGCTGGTCAACACGGGCTGGAGCGGCGGCATGTACGGCCAGGGCAAGCGCATGAGCATCGGCCACACCCGCGCCCTGATCCACGCGGCCCTGGGCGGCGAACTGGACGGCGTGGAGTTCGAGCGCGAGCCGTTCTTCAATCTAGAGATTCCCAGCCAGGTGCCGGGCGTACCCCGCGAGGTCCTGAATCCACGCGACGCCTGGACCGACAGGGCCGCCTACGACGAGACTGCCAGGAAACTGGCCCGCATGTTCCGCGCGAACTTCAAGCGCTTCGAGACGGGCGTGGATCAGGCAGTGACCGACAGCATGCCGGACCCGGACGCGCAGAGCTAAAGACTTTCAGCAAAAGGAAAGCCCCCGCCATTCACGCGGGGGCCTTTCTCTTTCTATACCCTTTCCCACAGAGGGGAAGGGACGCCACGACTGCGGCGGGGGTGAGGGGGCGCGTGACCAGCGCCTCCGCAATCCAGCGTCGGCGCTATTCCTTGACCCCGCCCGAAACTGTGCCGCCCACGAAGTAACCCTGGAAGCCGTAGAACAGCGCCACGATGGGCAGCGCACCCAGCGTCGCGGCGGCGGCGAACACGCCCCATTTGGTGCTGAACTGGCCCTGCGTGAACGACAGCAACATGATCCCCACCGTCCACTTCTCCACTCCGGTCAGCAGGATATTTGCCAGGATAAATTCGGCATAGGTGCCGATGAACTGGTTCAGGAAGATGAAGACCAGAATGCCGCCCGACAGCGGAATGACCACCTTGATAAAAGTCTGCCAGCGCGTCGCGCCGTCCACCATTGCCGCTTCCTCCAACGATTCGGGCAGGCTTTCCACATAGCCCTTGAAAATCCAGGTATTGAAGGCGATTGCGCCGCCGCTGTAGGCCAGGATCAGGCCCGTGAAGGTGTTGCTCAGGCCCAGCAGGACCATCAGGGTATAGACGGCCACCAGCGCCAGGAAGACCGGGAACATCTGAATAAAGATGAAGAACAGCAGCGTCTGGAAGCGGCCCGGAAAGCGCAGACGGGCAATCGCGTACCCCGCTGTGGTGGACAGCAGAATCGCCAGGATGCCCGTGATGCCCGACACCAGCAGCGTGTTCCTCACCGACAGCAGGAACTTGCTCTCGTTGGTGCTGCCTCCGAACTGCGCCGGTCCCATGAAGATCACCAGCACGGCCACCGCCACCATCAGGATGCGCAGGATCCAGGTGCGGGTCTGGTTCAGGCCCTCGCTTTCGCGGCCCGTGCGCCCAATGATCGCCATGATGCCCAGGGCGGTCAGCGCCGCACCAGAAATCCCGGCCAGGGCCAGTTGCCACAGTGGAATCGCCACGCCCTCGAATAGCTTCTGGAAGTTCTCGTAGCTCAGCACTTCCAGGCGCGGCAGCAACCCGGTCTTGTACAGGATGTTGGGGTTACTGAAGTCCGGGAAGGCGAACAGGCTGTTGCGCGGATCGAAGGCGGCGATCAGCACGTAGAACAGCGGATAGATCGCCACCAACACCACCAGCATTAAAAACAGGTGCGTGAGCTGCACGCCCAGCACGGCGCTGTAGGTGATCTTGCGCCCAGTGCGCGCCATGCCGATGCGCTGGCCCAGCAGACTGGTCAGGGCCAGCACGCCGCTGGCTGCCAGCAGAAACAACAGGAAGCGCACCCAGCCGCGCTCCACAAAGTAGATGGTAAAGCTCTTCTGGCGGCCCACCATACTCTTGTTCAGGTAATAGGCCAGCACGCCCACCGCCAGAACCAGCGCGGCCACCACCAGCCACGGCAGCGCCTTTCTGAGCAGACCCGGTTCGCGGTGAACGTAGACTTCGGGGGCGGCGTCCTGGGTAGGGATGGCGGTCACTTGCGGGCCTCCTCAAAGACGCCTGCGGCCTTGAAGTTCACCAGCGAAATCGCCAGCGTGAGGAAGAAGATGATCAGCGCAATGGCGCTGGCCAGCGAATAGTTGGACTGGCCGCTGGAGGAAAAGGCCGTGTTATAGCCCCACGACAGCAGAATGTCGGTGCTGCGCGCGGTGGCCTCACGGCCCTGCTGGTCTGGCCCGCCCTGCGTGAGCAGGTAGATGATGCCGAAGTTGTTGAAGTTGAAGGCGAAGCCCGACAGCAAAATGGGCGTGAAGCTGTTCTTCAGCAGCGGCAGTGTGATGTTGGAAATCTGTTGCAGGCGGCTGGCCCCGTCAATGCTGGCGGCCTCATACAGGTCCTCGTTGATGGTGCTGAGGGCGCTGATGGTGGCGGTCATCATGTACGGGAAGCCCAGCCACAAGTTGACCACCAGCACGCTGACCTTGGCCCACAGCGGATCGTTCAGCCACGGCACGGCGGCCAGCCCCAGCAGCCCCAGCCCCTTGTTCACGATCCCGAACTGCTGGTTCAGCAGCGCCACCCACATCTGCACGCTGATCACGGCGGGAATGGCCCACGGCAGGAACAGCAGCGTGCGGTACACATTGCGGCCCTTGAGGTTCTTGTTGTACAGCAGGATGCCCAGCACTAGCCCCGCGATGGCGTTGATGGTCACGGTAGAAAAGGCGAACACCACTGTCCAGATGAACACCGGGACCAGTGCGCGGCTGGCCTTGGCGAAGATCTCGCGGAAGTTGGCCAGCCCGATGTAACTGATAGCGTTCAGGCGGGTGGCCCGCGCGACCTCGATATCAGTGGTAAACGGCGCGGCCAGCGTAATTTGCAGGCCGTCCACACTGGCAATCCTGGCCTTGTACGGCACCGACGCCTGATCGTCGAACAGCACCAGCGTCGCGCCCGTGCAGTTCGGGGTCTCGCAGCGCAGGTACTGCTGCACGCTGTCGGACTGCGGCGTCTCGCCCAGCGTGACCACCCGCTTATCCGCGCTGATGGTGGCGGTGGTCCGCAGCGCCGAGTCGGGGTTGCCGCTGTTGACCGCGTTGTAGTTGGTAAAGGCGTAATTGACCGTCAGCACGATGGGCAGGATGGTAAAGGCCGCCAGAAAGACCAGTGCCGGAAACAGGTAATACCAGCTCACCATCCACGGAAACAGCCGCAGCACGATCGGCAGCATCAGCAGCAGCGCGGCCACGCCGTAGATCAGGATCATGTAGGGCGGCGCTTCGGGGTAAACGCGGGCGGTCAGGCCGCTCAGCAGCCAGCCGATCAGCACGGCTCCGCCCAGCATGACGGCCAGGATCAGGACGGCAATCAGCACGCCGCGCGTTCCTTCGGGGGGGACAGTGGAGCGGGCACCAAAACGGGGGGGGTGTGGAATCGCGGTCATGGGGATGCGCCGTCTCCTTTGAATGAGGCTTTTAATGTGTCAGGGCAAATCATAGGGCGATTTCACGCCGGAAAAGCCAGATGGTGATTGGATGAACAAAGTGGCGCAACCGATACGGCAAAAAAACGGACGGGCCACCTTCACCCGTCCGCCTCGACACTCAAAATGACTTACCTGAAGCTGATTACTTGATGTTGCCCTGGATTTCCTGCACAGCCTTGTCCAGAATCTGGCTGTAATCCGGGTTGGGCTTCTGGACGCTCTGGGCAATCGCGGCGCTCCAGGGTGCCCACACCGCGCCCATCGCCGGGACGTTGGGCATGGGGGTTCCGGCGCTGATGGCCTTGCCGAAACCTGCCACCACCGGGTCACTCTTGAGGCGGGTACGTGCGCTCAGGCTGACCGGGATGCGCCCGCCGGCCTTGTTGAAGGCATACTGCGCGTCGCTGGAGCTGATCTGCTTGGCAAACTGGGCCGCCGCCACCTTGTTTTTGCTGTAGGCGTTGATCATGGTGCCCTGCACACCCACGAAGGGACTCCACTTGCCGCTCGCGCCGGGAGGCGTGGGGAAGGTGGTGATGCCGTAGTCAATGCCCGCCTTCTTAATGTCGCCCATGTCCCAGGGTCCGGTCAGGTACATTGCCAGGCGTCCGTCGGTGAACGCGCCCTTGGCGACATCGCCGGACACGCCTTCAGGGACCAAGTTGTACTTGTAGCGAAGATCGTTCAGGAAGCCGCTGGCCTTGTCGGCACCGGCATTCGACAGACCGATGTCCTTGGTGTTCAGCGTGCCAGCCGTGTTCTTGAACACATAGCCGCCAAAAGCGCTGATCACGCCGTAGTTCTGGTAGGCGTTGGACAGGTCCGTCAGGAAGCCGAACTTACCGTTGCCAGTGTTGGCCTGCGCGATCTTCAGGAAGTCGGCCCAGGTGGTGGGGGCCTTGGGAACCAGTTTCTTGTTGTAGACCAGCGCCACAGCCTCGGCGAACATGGGGATGGCGAACAGCTTGCCCTGGTAGGTCATGGCGTTCAGACCGGTCTTGTCGAAGTCGGTCTTGCTGGTGATGTACTTGTCCATCGGCTCGATGACGCCCGCCGCCGCGAGCTGGCCCAGGCGGTCCTGCGGCAGGGTCACGATCACGTCGGGTCCCTGGCCCTTGGGGGCACTCTGGATCAGCTTGTCAGGAATCTGGTCAAAGGGCACGCTGACAATGGTGGTCTTGTTGCCCTTCTTGTCGAAGGTGGCGGCCTGCTGCTTGAGCCAGTCGAGTTCCGCACCCCCGAAGTGAGTCCAGACGGTGATGTTGGCGGCGCTGGCTTGGCCCAGCAGGGCGAGGGACAGGATGGTCAGTGCTTTTTTCATATGCGCTCCTTGATCTTGGCGGTATGGGAACCGCTTCCAACAATGGTGGATTGTGGTAGAGGGTCAGTTTAAACCCAGTTGCCTTCAAGCTCAACTGCCGCCGCTTTCCGGCAACAAAAAGACGCACTGCATCGGCATGGCGGCGGGTGACAACTGAACTAGACATGGGGCTGACCCGGCAAATATGATACGCCTTTGCTGCGTGGGCTGACAGGCACCGATCCTCCAGAGTTCGTTCATCAGCACGTCAGTTAAGGATAACTTTGCTCCGAGTCCAATTCCTTAACCCTCATTCCTTACTTACCGGTCAGTCGAGGTGTAAACTTTGGGAATGAGCCAACCCGCCTCTCCCCCGCCCACCGCCAGCGGCAAGCCTGCGGTCAGCACCAAGGTCATTCTCTTCTTCACTATTTTTATCGCCATGCTGGGTCTCAGCGTGCTGTTCCCGATTCTGGCCCCGCTGGGCCGCCAACTGGGCCTGAGCGAGACGCAGGTGGGCTGGTTTTCCACGGTCTACAGCCTGATGCAGTTCGTGTTCTCCCCGATGTGGGGATCGCGCAGCGAGCGGGTGGGCCGCAAACCAGTGCTGATTATGGGCCTGATCGGCTTCTCGATCAGCTTCGGGCTGTTCGGCTACTTCGCGCATCTGGGCTTGCAGGGTGCGCTGGCGGGCGGCGTGCTGTTTGGCCTGCTGCTGGCCTCACGCGTGATCGGCGGCATCTTGAGCAGTGCCACCCTGCCCACCGCACAGGCCATGATGGCGGACCTGAGCAGTGAAAAGGACCGCGCCGCCAGCCTGGGCCTGATCGGCGCGGCCTTCGGCCTGGGCGTGGTCTTTGGCCCCGCGCTGGGTGGCCTGCTGAGTACCGTCAGTCTGACCACGCCCATCTACTTCTCCGCCGCGCTGGGACTGGTCACCGCCGCCGTCGCCTTCAAAGTCCTTCCCGAAACACGCCGCGCCGACTCAGTGCCGATGGGCAAGGGGGACCGCCGCGCCCTGCTGACACGTGGTGCCATTCCGCTGTTTCTGGCGATCAGCGCGCTGTCGACCCTGGCAAGCGTGGGCATGGAGCAGACCATCGGCTTTTACGTGGAAGACACCCTCAAGCTAAGCAACGCAGATACGGCCCGCACGGTGGGCGGCATGCTGGCGGTCTTCGGCATCGTGGCCGCACTCGTGCAGGGCGGCGCGATCCGCCCGCTGAGCAAGCGCATCCAGCCCACGGTGCTGATCTGGGTGGGGCTGGCCGTCATGGCCCTGGGGATGTTCCTGCTGCCGCAGATGCGTACCTACTGGCCGATCACCGCCGCCCTGGCCGTCATCGGTATCGGCAGCGCGATCCTGTCGCCCACCCTGAGCGCGTCCCTGAGCCTGAGCGTTCCGGCCAACCAGCAGGGCGCGGTGGCAGGCCTGAACAGCAGCGCGCTGGCGCTGGGCCGCATGACTGGACCCCTGATCGGCACTGGCCTGTACCAGAGCGTCAGCCACGGCGCACCGTACCTGCTGAGCGGAACGGTGCTGGTGCTGGCCCTGCTGTGGATGCTGGCCGCGCGGCCCAAGGTGGCGATCAAGCCAGAGGGCGGGGCCATCGGAAGTAGTTAGTGGGAAGCAGTTAAAAGGAGAGGCTGGGAGACCAGGGGAGAGGCCAGACCGCGCGGCCTCTCCCCTTTTTCCCTTTTTTGGCCCCTGTCCCGGCAGCAACGGATGCTCTGGAACAGATGGTCTGCGGCGGCCCTGCTAGCCTTGGCCCATGCGCGAGTTCCTGAACGACTGGTGGCGGCTTCTCAAACTGATCGTCGCCTCGCTGGCGATTCCGGTGGTCCTATGGGGGCTGCTGGTGTGGGTGGGTGTGCTGAAATAGACGAGCAATCACGACGAAGCCAATGCTTCTCGGAGCAACAGTTACAGGAAGCGCACGAGGCGGAGCGGCTTCAGCCTTTTGTTCTAGAGGTGCTGGAAGGGCGGCTGACCTGTACGGAGGCCGCGCAACAGGCGAGCATCTGGATCTCGAAAATGCACGACGCCATCACTCAGTTTCAGAATGAATATGAAGACTGGCCGGACGAAGTGGACAGGGATTGAGAATCGGGCCGCTCGATGAACCTCTTTCACTCGGTCCACTCACCACCATGAATAACGTGCTGGAACCGCTCCCAGCCGACTGAACTGGAGGCGGGCATGTTAGCGTCCTCTTATGACCTCTAAACGGCAGCCCAGTGAGAAAGCCAGCCCCAGCGTCCCTCCTTCCGAACAGGCCGCTTCCGCAGAGGCCCCCGCCTCCCGGCCCGCACCCGCCAAGGCCAGGACGGTCCAGAGCTTCGAGCATGCACTGGTGCTGGAAACGGCCCGCGTGACCGAGGGTGCAGCGCTGGCCGCCAGCAAGTTCATGGGCCTAGGCGACAAGAACGCGGTGGACGGTGCGGGCACCGAGGCCATGCGCGAACTGCTGAACTCGCTGGATATCCGGGGCACGGTGGTCATCGGTGAGGGCGAGATGGACGAGGCCCCCATGCTGTACATCGGCGAGCAGGTGGGCAGCGGCCAGTACGAGGTAGACATCGCCGTGGACCCGGTGGAGGGCACCGAGGTCACCGCCAAGGGCCTGCCCAACGGTCTGGCCGTCATTGCCCTATCCGAACGCGGCGGCCTGATGCACGCGCCAGACTGCTACATGGAAAAGCTGATCGTGCCGCCCCCAGCAGCGGGCCGCGTCAATCTGGAATGGCCGGTGGAGGCCAACCTGAACGTGCTGGCCCAGAGTCTTAACCGCGATGTGGACGACCTGATGATCACCATTCTGGACCGTGAACGCCACGCTGACCTGATCCGGCGCGTGCGGGCCACCGGGGCGCGCGTCAAGCTGATCGGCGACGGCGACGTGATCGCGGGCATCGCGGTGGGCGTGCGCGGCAGCGGCGTTCACGCGCTGATGGGTTCAGGGGGCGCACCAGAAGGTGTGCTAAGCGCGGCGGCCTGCAAATGCCTGGGCGCAGAAATCCAGGGCCGTTTCATTGCCGAGGATGACGCCATGCGTGAGCGTTTCAAGACGATGGGCGTGGACGAGAACCGCATCTACAAGACCGCAGACCTGGCCCCCGGCTCGCAGATGGTCTTTTCCGCCACTGGCATCACTTACGGCGAGATTCTGGACGGGGTGCGGCGTTTTGCAGGCGGGGCCAGGACGCACACGCTGGTCATGGGCTACGCCACCCGCGTGGTGCGCTTTATCGACAGCATCCATCTGGAAGACGACAAGGCCCGCGTGACCATCCGGGTCTGAAGCCCGCCGCGCTGAAGAGCTACAGGAGGTCTGGATGAACGGCTGGGCCTTTTCCCTGGGTAGATTGGCCGCCACATATAATTATTAGTTTGGACTAAATTTCCGATCAGACCTCTCAGTCGCTCACAACTCCGGCCTGTCCCTGTCGGGCAGCGTAGCCTCCACTGCGCTGCCCGGCGGGTCAATTTTCACCCCAACCCCTCTCCCCTGCTACGCCAGTTGAATCAGGCGAGCGTGCTGCTGTTCCCGCGCCTCCACGATCAGGTCGGCCAGCGTGGTGCCGCCCAGCACCTCGCGCAAGGCGGCGTCCACCCGGAACCACAGATCCTGCGTTCCGCAGACGTTCTGACTGGCGCAGGTGTGATCGTCCTCGACGCACTGCACCGGGGCGATGCTGCCCTCCAGGGTGGTGACCACCTCGTAAGCGTTGATCTCGGCGGCAGGGCGCGCGAGCTGGTAGCCGCCCCTGGCCCCACGCACGCTCTGCACGAAGCCGGCCCGGCGCAGCCCCCCGACGATCTGCTCCAGGTAATGCAGGCTGATGCTCTGGCGTGTCGCCACTTCCTTGAGCGAGATGGGCTGCCCCGGCTGACGGCCAATCTCGATCAGGGCACGGAGGCCATACTGTGCCCGCGTTGATATCCACATAAAACTACCTCCAGACTATTTCTGGAATCAATCTTGACTTATTTGCTCAGGATAGTCCACTATACGGCCATGCGAATTGCAATCATCATGCTGGGCCTCGGCCTGCTGACGTCTGCCAGTGCCGCCGATCTGAGCGGCGTCAAGACCTATCTGAACGGCAAACTGGACATCCAACTGGCCGGAACGCGGGCGCTGAGCGCGGCGGCGGACGGGTATTACGCGCTGGCGAAAAGTGCGGATTTCGATTACGCGGCACTGGCGAAAAACCCCCAGACCCGCGCCGCACTGCAAGCGGCCCGCGCCGGATGGACTAAGGCCAGCCCCGCCTACGAGGACATCGAGGGCATCGTGGCCGGGGTGGAAGCCCTGAGCGAGTTTGACGTGATTCTGGACGCCGGAACGAGTGCGGCGGACGGTGGCGAGGACGTGGTGCCCTTTGACCTCAAGCTGCCCAGCGGCAAGACCCTCGCGAAGCCCGGCAACCTGTTTGGCGTGGGCGAGGGAACGCTGTGGGGCACCGTAAAGGCGTACAGCAGCGGCGTGGCCTTCGACGTGAACGGCAACGGAAAAATGGATTTCGGCGATCAGTTGCCCGACGCCAACGTGCTGAAGGCCGCCGCCGCCGAGCTACACCGACAGAGCGGGGAGCTTCAGAAGGCCGCCAATGCCTGGAACCCCAGCCGCGAGGACGTGTTCGGGGCTTTGGTAGGCAATGTCCCCACGGTTGGCCCGGTCTTTTTTGAGGACTGGAAGTCCAGCCCGTTCGTGATCGGCAGCAAAAGCACCCGCAGGGATTTCGTGGTGATCTCGCGCATGTCCGATCTGGTGGGCAATATCAGTTCGTGGCGGGCCATGTACCGGGGGCTGAGTCCCGACGTGAAGGCGAAGAACGCCGCGCTGGACACCCAGATTCAGTCGGGCCTCAACGAGCTGGCGCTGTACGTGAACAAACTGGTGGCCCGCGAACAGACCCGCCGCTACACCCCCGAACAGGCCGAGGGGCTTCAGCGCGAGGCCCAGAACCGCGCCACCGTCATCACCGGGCGCATCACCCAGGCGGCGGCGCTGCTGGGCGTGCGGGTAGAGTGATGCTGGGCCTCAGAATCGCCGCGCTGCTGGCCCTGTCCGCTGGATTTGCCGGGGCCACGGACCTCGCCACCCCTGCCGAGAAGATGCGTTCCTCCCTGGCGGAGGCGGGGCTGGAAGTCTCGTTTGACCGTGCTGAGGCAGAGAGGCTGGTCGCTCAGGCCCAGGGCGCGTATGGGACTGTCGAGAGCGAGTGGAAGAAAGCCGATCCCGCAGCCGCCCGCGAAGTCAGCGCCGCTTTACAGAAAGCCGTCGCTGCCGCAAAAGAAGGGAATGAAATTGCCTTGAACCGTGCCGGAGCTGATGCCTGGACTGCCCTGCTGCGCGGCGCATACCTGGGTCTGGAAGCCAGTGTGCAGGCTGGAAATGCCGACAGCGCCCGCGACTGGCTGGCCGCCCGCGAATTCCGCGTCGCCAGCCCGCTGACCCGCCTGAATGCCGACGCCACCGGGGCGATTGAAGCGCTGGCCGCCGGAACGCTGAAGCCGGACGCCGCCCTGAAAGCCATGCGCTCGGACGTGCTGGACGGCTATCAGGCGCGCATGAACGACGCACTGCGAGAATTGGAAATCTCGCAGGCGCGGGGCTTTCGCACCCTGGCTGCCGGACAGGCTGCGCTGGCGCAGGGATATTTCCAGTTGCTGCGGCCTGCCTACGTGGCCCAGAACGGGGACGCCGCCGCCGCGAAGCTGGACGGCGAGTTTGCCGCGCTACCTCGAACGCTCGGCACCGTACAGGCCAGCCTCTCCGGCTTCCGCGCCGCCCCCCTGAGCGAGCGGGAGGTCACGGCACGTGCCGCGCAGGTCACGCGCTTCCTGTCACTGGTGCCAGTGGAATACGCGCGTGGCGTCAAGCTGGGCAGCGTCAAGTTGAATGGGGGCCGCGCGGTGGTCACGCAGGAGGTGGAGGTCAACGAGGCCCGCACCTTCCTGGGCGGGGCCGTCTCCGCGCTGGCCGATATCGCGCCGCTGCTGCCCGCTCAGGACGCGGCCCGTAGTCTAAGCGCCGACTTCGCCTCATTGAACGCCAGCCTCTCGCCGCAGGCCATGAAAGCCCAGCCCATCATCCCCGCCGAAGTCGAAACGAAGGTCAGCACATTGCTGGGCAACGTCAGATCCGCCTTCCCCGCCGACTGGCAGAAGGCCGACGCGGGAGCGGACCTGGATGTGGTTCGCACCCAACTGGACGCCGTGGTGGCCGCTGCCGGAGCGGGAGAATGGGCCGCTGCCGAAACCGCCCGTCTGGACGCCTACGCCCTGCTGGAAAGCGGCACCGAGGCGCGCATCGCCGTCTTCAACCCAGAACTGAAAGCGCATCTGGAAAACCTGATGTGGAACGGCACGGCCCCGGCAGGACTGGCCGCGCTGATCAAGAAGCAGGCGCCGGCGGGCGAATTCAAAACCACCCGCGCCGAACTTCAGGCCACCCTGAAGGACATTGCCAAGATTCTGGGCACTGAAGTTGCGCCCGCCGCCGTCGCCACCAACGCTGGAATCATCGTCTTCCGCGAGGGGCTGGAAGCGGTGCTGATTCTGGCCGCGCTGATGGGCAGCCTGCGCCGCGACTCGGTGCGCCACCTGCGCCGCCCGATGTGGCTGGGCGCGGCTGCGGCGTTTGGGGCCACCGCCATAACGTGGTTTGTCATGCAGGGCGCACTGTCGCTGCTGGGGCGCTACGGCGAGAAGCTGGAAGCGGTGGTCAGTGTCGTCGCCATCGGCGTGCTGCTGCTGATCATGAACTGGTTTTTCCATCAGGTGTACTGGACGGACCGCATGGCCTCTTTCCAGAAGCACAAGCACGAGCTGACCACTGGCGGAAGCGTCCTGAAGGCCCAATGGTGGGGACTGGCGGTGCTGGGCTTCACCAGCATCTACCGAGAGGGCTTCGAGACCACCCTGTTCCTGCAATCGCTGGTGCTTCAGGCAGGCGCGGCCTCGGTGCTGGGAGGCACGGCGGTGGGGCTGGCCCTGGTCATCGGCGTGGGCATGGCGGTTTTTAAATGGCAGGCCAAACTGCCCATGAAAAAACTGCTGATCTGGACCGGAGGCCTGATTGCGGTGGTGCTGGCGGTCATGGTGGGCAACACGGTTCACACCATGCAACTGGTGGGCTGGCTCCCGGTACATCCGCTGCCGTTTGAGTTGCCCGCCAACCTGGGCCTGTGGCTGGGCCTGCACGCCACCTGGGAAGGCGTCCTGCTGCAAATCGGCTCGGTGGCCGCAGTCATCGGCTCCTTCTTCACCGCCGAGGCCCTCAAGACGCGCGAACTGCGCCAGCGTCAGCGTGGGGCCGCCGTTCACAGCTAGGCGAAAGTTCATTTGAGAAAAGGCCAGGAGAAATTAATCTTCCTGGCGTTTCCTCTTCTTTATGCGGCCATCATCAAGAAAGAGGGCCGCGACTCTGAAACCTCTTGCCAACGCCTTTTTCCTCTCTCCTGCCATATCCGACTAAACCACTCTGTTTGATCTCTCTGGTCTGTTTACATGACGCAGCAGCACACTGAAGGAGATTTGCTGGCCTCTTAAAGTATGGGCATGAATGAAAACACCTCCGCCAGCACCACCGTCAGCCGTTGCGACGCCACCTCCTGCCGCTTCAACAGCGATCAGAACTGCACCGCCGGGCAGATCGAGATCAGCATGAGTGCAGGCTCGGCCCAGTGCCTGACCTTCAGCCTCAGCACCGACGCCCAGGGCAAGCAGCCCAGCGCCCAGCAGTAAACTCTCCGTCCAGAACCTACCAGCCAACCCAGCCGAGGCTCCCCAGTGTGGGAGCTTCTGCTTTTGCCCCTCCATCCCTTTTCACCCACGCCCATCTGTGCTTTAATCCTGACCAGAGGACTCGGAATTATGCCCAGACTTACTCCATTTCCCGCCCACATCGCCCTTCCCGATCTGCACAGCATGGCCACGCTGGCTGCTGCCGAGGCGGTGCTGGCACAGTTGTCAGGCCGCGCGCCGCTGCGGATCGACTCGGTTTCGGTGACGGATGGCCCGCTGGTGCGCTACGCCCTGGCCCCCGATATAGAGGCCATGCGCGCCAACCGGGGACTGATGGAAGACGTGGTGATGGCCGCACTGGCCGCACCTGTGACCGCCGAAATGCTGAAACTCCCGCAAATCCCCGGAGGCCGCGACGCCCACGCCCTGCTGGACGCCGCCCTGACCGAACCGGAGGAGCGCGAAGTGCTGGACGAATATCTGCTGGTCCTGACCGCCCGGACCCGCGCCCTGCTACGCCGCACCTGGGCCGAGATCGGCGTGGTGGCGGCAGGTCTGCGCGAACACGGCACGCTGGACGCGCAGGATGTCCGGCACCGCATGGCCTGCGCCCAGGGCATCCGGGGCACCCTGCTGAATTGAGGTAAAAACAGAAGAAGACGTTGCAGCCGGATCAAGCTACAACGTCTTCTTTCTGTTCTTGCTGAAATCAATCAGGCGTTATAAGTACTGCTGGATGTACTGCCGCCGCGCCCGGTCCAGTTGGTGTGGAAGAACTCGCCTCGCGGCTTATCCACCCGCTCGTAGGTATGCGCGCCAAAATAGTCGCGCTGGGCCTGCAAGATGTTGGCGCTGAGGCGTTCGCTCCGATAGCCGTCGTAGTACGCCAGAGAGCTGGAGAAGGCCGGCGTCCAGACTCCACGCAACGCCGCCGCCGCCACCACCTGCCGCCACGCCGTCTGAGAAGTGCCGATAGCCTCGGTGAAATAGGCGTTCAACAATAGATTGGGCAATTCAGTACTGCC
The DNA here is from genome assembly GCF_009017495.1 of Deinococcus sp. AJ005. NCBI lineage: Bacteria > Thermotogati > Deinococcota > Deinococci > Deinococcales > Deinococcaceae > Deinococcus > Deinococcus sp. AJ005. Next base: position 1,970,317 of record NZ_CP044990.1, read on the forward strand.
GTCAAAGGCCGCCTTGATCTTGTCCAGAAACGCCGCACGGATGATGCAACCGCCGCGCCACATCTGGGCGATGCTGCCAAAGTCCAGCTTCCAGCCGTATTCCGCCGCCGCCAGTTCCATCATCTGAAAGCCCTGGGCATACGAGCAGATCTTGGAGGCATACAGCGCCTGCCGCACCTGTTCCACGAAGACGGCCTGATCGGGTTTCTCGCCTGCATCCTCGGGGCCGCGCAGTACCTTGCTGGCCTCCACACGCTGGTCTTTCAGCGAGCTGAGGATGCGGGCAAACACGGCTTCGGCAATGGTGTTGGCGGGCGCGCCCACGTCCAGCGCCGTCACGGAGGTCCACTTGCCCGTGCCCTTCTGCCCGGCGGTGTCCAGAATCACGTCCACCATCGGCTGGCCCGTGTCATCATCGGTCTTCTTCAAAATCTCGGCGGTGATCTCGATCAGGTAGCTGTCCAGCTCGCCCCTATTCCAGTCCTCCAGAATCGCACCGATTTCAGGGGCAGACAGGCCCAGCACGCCGCTCAGGAGGCTGTATGCCTCGGCAATCATCTGCATGTCGGCGTACTCGATGCCGTTGTGGACCATCTTGACGAAGTGGCCCGCGCCGCCCTCCCCCACCCAGTCGCAACATGGCTGGCCGTCCACCTGCGCGGCGATCTTCTGGAAGATGGGCTTTAAAGCGGGCCAGGCCGCCGCGTTCCCGCCCGGCATGATGCTGGGGCCGGTCAGCGCGCCTTCCTCGCCGCCGGAAACGCCCGCACCCACGAACAGAATATTTTTCTCAGCCAGCGCCTTCTCACGCCGCACAGTGTCGGGGAAGTGGGTGTTGCCGCCGTCGATGATGATGTCGCCCTCGTCCAGCAGCGGCGCAAGCATGTCGATGAAGGCGTCCACGGCTGGCCCGGCTTTGACCATCAACATGACCTTGCGCGGCGACTTGAGCAGGCTGACAAAGGTGGGCAGGTCGTCCGCGCCCAGAATGGTCAGTCCTTTGGCACGCCCCGTCACGAAGTCGTCCACCTTGCTGGTGGTGCGGTTGAACGCCGCCACGGTAAAGCCCTTGGAGGCCATGTTCAGGATCAGGTTCTCGCCCATAACGGCCAGCCCGATCACGCCGATGTCGGCGGTGGCCTGGGTCACGGGCGACACGATCAGTTGCTGGCCGGCCACCGCCTCGGAGCGCACCATTTCAGCTTTTTTCTCGGCGGAGGTGATCAGATCGGCGGTCTTGTTCTGGGATTCGGTCATGGGGACTCCTTGGGTCAGAAAGGATGATGGAAGGATTCAGAGGGTCAGCATAAGCGCAGAAAGCGAGGGGAGACAGGGCCGCTATAGCCCGCCTCCCCTCCGTCAAAGCGCTGCTAGACCGAACTGCGTTTAGCCTTCCATCGAGGCCAGACCGCTGCGCTTCTCGCCCTGCTGGCCACCCTGGCCCTCGCCCTTCTTGGGCAGACGCAGGTTGGGCATGGGCAGCGTGCAGAGGAACGCCAGCAGTGCGATGAAAATGCTGATCAGGTAGATGCGGCTGATGGTGTTGGCAAAGGCCACCTTGAAGGCCCGGCCCGACAGGTCAAAAACTTTCCTGGCATCCGTGATGGCTGCTGTCTGGGCGCTGTCCAGTTGCGTCTTGATCTGGGCCAGCACGCCCGCCTTGCCCTGGTCAGACTGGAGGGCGGCGGCAGGAATGTTGCCCAGGCCGCTGCGCAGTTCTGCGGGCAGATTGGGATCCTGGGTCAGCGCGCTCAGGTCGCCGCCCTGCACCGCCGTCTCCACGCTGCCAAAGGTGGTGGCGAAGCCGGAGGTGATCTTGGCCTGAATGCTGTCGAAGGTGGGAGCTTCCCCGCCGCCGCGCGCATTGCCGGAATTGGTGGCCTGTTTGGCAGCGTTCTCAAGCTGCGCCACCACGGCAGGCGGCTGCCCGGCCTCGGCGGCGCGGAACTGCGCCGGAACCTGGGTGGCCAGGGTGCTGGTCAGCACTGCGCCGAAGACGGCAGTGCCGATGGTGCTGCCCATCTGCTGGAAGAACTGCCCGCTGGCGGTCGCCACGCCGATTTCCCAGCGCTGGACGGCATTCTGGATCGCCAGGGTGAACAGCGGCAGCGCGGGGCCGATGCCCAGGCCCAGGATTACCATGTAGAAGATGACCCGGTTGTAGGGCGTATCGGCGTTCAAGGTGGACAGCAGGTAAAAGCCGCCGGTCATCATCAACAGGCCGATCAGGATCAGGTTCTTGTACTGGCCCAGGCGCGAGGCCAGTTGCCCGCTGACCACCGAGCCGATGATCAGGCCCACGGTCAGCGGAATGGTGGCCGTGCCCGCCTTGGTGGCGCTGACGCCCTGCACGTTGACCAGATACAGGCTCAGAAACAGGATCGCCCCCAGGAACGCCGCCCCCAGGAAAAAGCGGGCGGTGACGCCCCACGCAAAGGTGGGGTTCTTGAACAGGGTCAGAGGCAGAATCGGGCTTTCATGCCGGGATTCCACAAACAGGAAGGCGATCAGCGAGACCACTGCGCCCGCGAACAGTGCCAGCACCGTGGGATTCGTCCAGCCGTAGGCGGCGTCTGCGCCCAGGGTCAGCGCCAGCAGCAGCGGTACCGAGAAAGTCAGTACCAGCACTGCACCGACATAATCGATCTTGGGTTTCAGGCCGCTGGCGAGGGTGGGCATCTTGGCGAAGATGAAGGCCAGCGCGATCAATCCAATGGGCAGATTGACGTAGAAGACCCAGCGCCACGAGATGTTGTCGGTCAGGAAGCCGCCCAGAAGTGGCCCGATCACGCTGGAGATGCCGAAAACGGCCCCGAACAGACCCTGGTACTTGCCGCGTTCGGCGGGCGCGAAGATATCGGCGATGATGGCAAACGCCACCGAGGTCAGCGCCGCCGCCCCGAAGCCCTGAAGGCCCCGGAACGCGATCAGTTGCATCATGCCGCCGCCGAACAGGTTGCCAAAGAACGGCTCACCGGCCATGCCGCACAGCATCGAGCCGATCAGAAACACCACGATGCCGAACATCAGCACCGGCTTGCGTCCGTAAATGTCCGAGAGTTTGCCGTAGATGGGCACCATCGCCGTACCGGCCAGCAGGTAGGCGGTGGTGACCCAGGCGTACAGGTTCAGGCCGTCCAGATCGGCCACGATGCGCGGCAACGAGGTGGCCACGATGGTCTGGTCCAGCGCGGACAGAAACAGGCCGAGCAGCGTGCCGATCAGGATCAGGATCTTGGTCTGCTGCGGCAACACTTCGGCGTAATTGATGCGGTCTTCGGGGCGGGGGCCGCCGGCGGGTGGTGAGGCTTGGGTCATAGTCGTTCCTTGGGAATGGAGGCGGGAAAAGGTGGAGAAGCAGGCTGCCGGGCCTCGGTCAACAGGGCGTTAATGGCGTCCGAGGCGTTGCTGAGCGTTTCAGGACGAACGTGCTGGAACAATTCGCTATACGCGCCGATCATGATTTTTTCCTTGGCGCTCAGAAACTGCTGGCCCTTTTCGCTCAGGGCCAGCAGCTTCTCGCGGCGGTCCTGCGGGTTTTCGCGCCGTTCCATCAGGGCGCGGCGTACCAGCTCCTGGATCAGTTGACTGGTGGCGGGCAAGCTGACACCCAGCATCTCGGCCAGCGCGGTCACGCTGATGGGCGCAAAGGCCCGGACTTTATACAACGCCGTCATCTGGGTAAAACTCACGTCCTCGTCCTGGAGTTCGCTTTGCAGGCTGCCCATCATCCGGTCTGAAACCAGCCGGTGGAGCTGGCGCATACATGCGGTCAGGCGGTCGGCGGGACTGGAGCTGTCGGGCGACGGGGCGCAGGCGGGCCGGGGCGGGTCAAGACTGCTCAAGGGTTCACCATCATGCTTAAGAGCATGAAACCATTTTGAATTGCCAACTGTTGCTTTCCCCACATGATTAAGAGGAGTGAGTTAAGCAGTCTGGCCTAGGGAATGCGGGGCCAGAGCAAGGGGGAGCAGAGCAAGTGGGAACACTAGCACGAACTCCGCGCCGCCCCCCGGATGGTTGCGGGCCGTGATGACGCCGCCCTGCGCCTCGGTCAGCGCGCGGGCAATCGCCAGACCCAGACCGCTGCTGGCGCGTCCACCGGGATCACGGGTGCGGCTGGCATCGGCGCGGTAAAAGCGCTCGAAGGCGCGCGACAGGTCATCGGGCCGAAAACCGGGGCCGTGATCGCGGACGGTCAGCACCGTTGCGGTTCCGTCCAGGTGAGCCGACAGCTCCACCGGGCCAGGGGCGGCGTAACGCAGGGCATTGTCCAGAATGTTCTGGAGGGTCTGGCGCAAGCGGTCCGGGTCAGCCACGAGCGGAACGGCAGCGGGCGCATCCACGCTGAGTCGTACGCCCGCCTCTGCCGCACGCAGGGCGTAGGCGTCGGCCAGGGCACGCAGAACCTCTCCCCCGTCCAGCGCTGTGGGTGACAGGCTGATCGCGCCGCTCTCGGCCAGCGACAGCAGACGCAGATCGGTCACCAGACGGGCCAGCAGCAGCACCTCGCCGTGTAGCCGGACTAGGGCCGCCGCGTCGGTGGGCTGCACACCGTCCTGCATGGCCTCGATCTCGGAGCGCAGCACAGCCAGCGGTGTTCGCAGATCGTGGGCAATATCGGCCATCAGCCCACGCCGCCACGCTTCCTGACGGGCCAGGGCGGTGGTCAGCTCATTGAACGCGCCCGTCAGGTCACGCAGTTCGTCCTTTCTGCGGGGCAGCGGCAATTGCACGTCGCGCGCTCCAGCTTGCAGGCGGCCCGCTCCGTCCACCAGCCGGGCCAGCGGACGCGTCAGTTGCCGCGTGACCAGTCCGGCCACGATTACCGCCAGCAGCGCACTGAACAGCGCCGAACGCACCGCGCTGCCGATGATCTGCCGCCCGGCGTCGCGCGCCAACTGCTGCTGGGGGGTCAGGACAGCGGACGGGTCAGCATCCCAGCCACCGTCCCGCAACGAACCGAGATTCAGTTCGGGATTGAGCTGCTCGATCACCCGGAACGCCGAATTGACCGTGCCGAACGACGTGATGACCACTGCCAGCACCGCCACCAACGCGAACATACGGGTCAGGCGGGCGCGCAGACCAGTGCGGCGTCTGGAACGCTTTTGACGCTTCCAGCGTTGTGGTGGACGGCCTCTGAACTTGTCCCCAAACGTGTCCCCAGATTCAGACTGAGTTTTGATCGTCTCCTTCACGCGGCTGCTTCTTTCATGCATCGGCGCGCAGACGGTAGCCCACGCCGCGCACGGTATCCAGCAGCCCCTCGCGCACGCCCAGCTTGCGGCGCAGATTCTTGACGTGGGCGTCCACCGCGCGCTCGTCGGTACCGCGTTCCAGGCCGCCCAGCGCAGACAGCAGTTCGGCGCGGTTGCGGACCACCCCCGGCTCGCGGGCCAGCGCCGCCAGCAGGCGAACTTCGGCCACCGTCACGTCCAGCGGTTGACCGTCCAGCCGGACTTCAAACGCCGCCGTATCCACGCTGAGTGGCCCGACGTGGTACAGGGTTTGCACACCAAAGCCTCCGACAGAGCTGGCTTCGCCCCCAGCACGGCGCAACACCGCCTTCACGCGGGCCACCACCTCACGCGGGCTGTAGGGCTTGACCACGTAATCGTCCGCGCCGATGCCCAGGCCCACCAGTCGGTCCACCTCCTCATCGCGGGCGGTGAGCATGATGATCGGCAGGGCCGACTCGGCACGCACCCGGCGGGCCACCTCCAGACCGTCCAGACCGGGCAGCATCAGGTCCAGCAGCATCAGGGCGGGCCGGGCCGCACGCCACAGCTCCAGCGCACGCGGGCCGGTCATGGCGCGTTCAGTGGCGTAGCCCTCGCGGCGCAGATACTCTTCCAGAATGTCGCCCAGCCGGGCCTCGTCTTCCACGATCAGGATGGTGGTCATGCGCGTGCGGCCTCCTTTGGCTGGGTTCTATTGTGAAGGGTGGGAAAGCGGAGAGAGAAATGGGACGCTCCCACGAAAACCCCTCAGTCTGCATCGCAGTCGGCTCTCCTCAAAGGGAGCCAAGAAGCGCCAGAAACGTTGTCTGGGTGGCAATTCAAAGCTTGCCTTCCAAGAGGGCAAGAGCGCAAACCTTCGCCCCCACCAGAAAAGGCGGCAGAAGGTTAACCCCTCGCCGCCTCTGGCTGTGAATCAGAGCTTCAGACCGTCGTTGCCGGAATCAGTCTTCGTTGCGGGCTTGCTCAAATCTGGCCCTCTGCTCTCGCCCTCGCCGCCCAGATTCCGGCGCAGATTCTCGTACTCGTCGGCGTTGATCTCGCCCTTCGCATACCGTTCGCGGGCAATGCCCAGCGCGCCGTCGCTGAAGAACTTCTCGCGGCCCCGGCGGAACATGTCGCGCATGTCCTCACGCGGGTCCTCGCGCAGGTTCCAGTCGTCCTGCTGGGGCGGGGTGGGTACCGGGCCACCGGCCATGTTTAGGCGCTGCATGTGCTGCCTTTTGGCCCAGCGGCGGCGCTTGCCACGCGCCCGCAGGAAAACGAGGCCGCCGATCAGCAGCAGCGGAAACAGAAAGCCGGGGCCGCCGTGATCGTGGTAGCCGTAGCCGGGGCCATAGCCTGGACCGTACCCGGCGGGGCTTTGAATCATGGGGGTGTAGGCGGTTTGTGGTGCGGGGTTGTTGATGATGACGTCCATTTGTGGCTCTCCTGTAGGTGTGCTGTCGTTCTGAGTTGGCGGGCTGCGCGGTGCATCCCGTTCCTTGAAACAGAAGGTAAGTCCGGGTGCATGAAGCGCGCGGGGAGGGAATGTGAACGCTGTGTGAACAGTCCACGCCCCTCCCCTCCTTCATTCATTCCTTTAATGTTGAACCGTTCGGAGAACTGGTGTAAACTCGCAGCATGACAAACCCAAGCGGAACAGAATCCAAAGCAGTCAAACTGGCGATCATCTACTACAGCACCTACGGCACCAACCATGCGATGGCGAACGAGGCCGCCGGGGCTGCCCGCGCCGCCGGGGCCGAGGTGCGCGTGCTGAAGGCGCAGGAAACCGCTCCACAAGCGGTCATTGACACCCAAGACGCCTGGAAGGCCCAGCAGGAACGTAGCGCCGACGTGGCAGTCGCCTCTCCCGACGATCTGGAATGGGCCAACGCCATCCTGATCAGCTCGCCCACCCGATTCGGCGGGGCGGCCAGCCAGATCCGCGCCTTTATCGACACGCTGGGCGGGTTGTGGGGAACCGGCAAGCTGGCCGACAAGACCTTCAGCGCCATGACCAGCGCCCAGAACCCCAACGGCGGCCAGGAAACCACCTTGCAGACGCTGTACATCACGGCAATGCACTGGGGCGCGATCCTGGTGCCGCCTGGTTACACCGATCCGGTGATCTTCGCCTCGGGCGGCAACCCCTACGGCGCAAGTGTGTCGGCCACGGGCGAGGGCCTGAGCAACGCCGACAAGGCCAGCATCCGCCATCAGGCGCGGCGGCAGGTAGAAGTGACGGCGAAACTGCAATAGCGCCAGACACGGGAAAACGACAATATAAGGAGAACTGAACTCCTGCCAGCACGGTTTAGACCTGAAGCTGGCAGGAGTTCAATGTTGCACCGATCACCACAGGCAGACGCGCTAGCCTGAACGTTATGCAATCCGGTTTTCCACGCGGAATGGGGCGGTGGTCAGGGTGAGAGAACGCGGTCTATTCTCCCAGTTGCGCGCCGCCCATCTAGCCCTGACCTTTCTGACCATCCTGCCGCTGCCGCACATTCAAGAAGTGCGGGACGGCGACTTTGCTCGGGCCAGTGCGTACTACCCGCTGGCGGGCTACGCGGTGGGCGGGTTGGTATCGCTGCTGCTGTGGCTGGAGCTGCCGTTGCCCGGTGGCGTGGTGGCCGCGCTGGCGGTGGGCGCGTGGCTGGCGATCACCGGGATGCTGCACTTTGATGGGCTGGTGGACAGCGCCGACGCCCTGTTCGCGGTCAAGACTCCGGCCCAGCGTCTGGAAATCCTACGTGACCTGCATGTGGGGGCCTTTGGGCTGGCAGTGGGCGTGCTGGCCTTACTGACGCTGTGGAGCCTGCTGGCCGCGCCTATCCCGTGGTACGCGCCACTAGTGGCCGCTGTCTCTGCACGTACTTTGCTTCTGCTGCCCATGAATCTGTACCCGGCGGCCCGTCAGGAATCCCTGGGCGCACGCTCGCGCGAGGGGCGCTGGGGCGTGGCGCTGTTTCTGGCCGCGCCCACGCTGCTATTTCCCGGAGCGTGGATCGCGTGGGTTGCGGCATTGGCGGCCTGTCTAGGGGTGGCCGCCTTCAGTGCGCGGCGGCTGGGCGGCGGCCTCAGCGGGGACATCTACGGCATGATCGTGGTCACGGCGGAACTGGCCGCGCTGTGTGCCTTTGCCTGGGGCAGAGGGTGACCCTCACGCTGTATCTGGTGCGCCATGCAGCCACCGCACCGAACGCCCAGCGCCGCTACCCGCACGCGGACGAGGACGCGCCGCTCTCGCCAGAGGGCCGCGCAGTCGCTGCCGGGTTGAAATTGCCACTACACGCTACCGCCCACGCTTCGCCCAGTCTGAGAACCAGAGAAACGGCAGAATTGGCCGGATTTTCCCATGTCATCGCGGCTCCTGCACTTGCCGAAGCGGCGTTTGGCGTGATAGCCGGGCAGACCTGGGCCGAATTGGAGGCGCAATTTGGCGACACACCACGCGGCTGGATTGACGGACTGAGTGATCCTGAAGGCGAGACTGGCCCGCCAGGAGGCGAAACGGGCCGCGCCTTCCACGCCCGCATTCAGAACTGGCTGACCCAACTCCCGCAAGACGGCGACGTGATCGCCTTCACCCACGCCGGGCCGCTGCTGGCCGCGCTACGCCTGTGCGTGGGCCTTCGCGCTGCCGAGATCGCACCGGGCGGGGTGGCGGTTCTCCGGCGGGCGGAAGGGCACTGGTGGCTGCGGGAATTGCGGCAGCCACGGGGCAACTGAAGACAAGGCAACCCCGCCTCTTCACCGTCCCGCTCTGCTAACCTGCGCGCACCTGAGGAAGGGGAAGTCCGGTGAGATTCCGGCGCTGTCGCGCAACGGTATGCCACAAGCTGTGGTGAAGCCCGAATGCCTCTCAGGGACACTGACTGTTGTTTAAGTCAGCACCTCTCGCCGTCAGAGGGCCGCATTCCGAGTGCCGAATTTCCCGTGGCCTGCCCACGCGCGCTTCCGCTCTGGCCCCCGGCTGGAGCGGGCTTTTTCTTTGCTGCGTCGCCCGCTTCCGCTGCCACACTTACGCCAGCCGGAGTTTCACATGCGCCAGTTCATTGTTCTGTCCACCCTTGTCCTGCTATCCAGCGCCGCCGCCACCGCCTACCCCCTGACCGTCACCGACGATCTGGGCCGTAAGGTCACGCTGAACAGCGAGCCGAAACGGATTATCGCCATGTTGCCCAGCCACACCGAGACGCTGATCGCCATCGGCGCAGGCGACAAGCTGATCGCCATTGACGTGTACAGCAATTACCCGAAGGCCATCACCGACAAACTGCCAAAGGTGGGGAGCGGTTTCCAGCCTGATCTGGAAGCCATCGTGGCCCTCAAGCCCGATCTGGTGCTGGCCGACGAGTCCTCCGGCTCACGCCTGACCGAGAAGCTAGCGGCGGCAGGTCTGACCGTGTACGGCGGCACTGCCCAGACCTACAACGAGGTCTTTGAAAAAATTGCCGTGCTGGGCAAGATGACCAACCGCGAGACGGGCGCACTGAACCTGATTACCAGCATGCGAACCGAGCTGAACACCCTCCAGGCCAGCGTGGCGAAGCTGCCCAGAGTCAGCACCTACTACGAGATTGATCCCACGCCGTACAGCGTCGGCCCCAACTCGTTTATCGGGGCGTTGATCAGTCGGGCCGGGGGGCAAACCATCGTGCCCGCCGCGCTGGGCGACTTTCCCAAGCTTGACCCCGAACTGATCGTGAAGGCCAATCCGCAGATCATGATCGGTCTGACCCCGGCGGAAGCGGCCAAACGTCCGGGCTGGGCAAACTTGAAAGCGGTGCAGAGCGGCAAAATTTTTAACCCCACCCCCGAGGAAGGTGACGCCATCTCGCGCCCTGGCCCGCGCCTGCCCGCCGCCCTGCGCGCCCTGATCAAGTACATCCACCCCGAGGCCCTGAAGTGACCGACATGGACAGGGCCACCGCCGCCCGCCGCGAGGCCGCCATGCGCGAGTTGCAGGCGGACCGCGACAACTATAAAAAGGCCGAGGGGATTACCAAGGGGCGGCGCGGTCTGCTGATCGTCAACACTGGCAACGGCAAGGGCAAGACCACCGCCGCACTGGGCCTGATGATGCGGGCGCACGGGCGCGGGCTGACCACACGGATGTTCCAGTTTCTCAAGCACGAGAACGCCAAATTTGGCGAACACCGCACGATGGACGCGCTGGGCCTGCCCTACGAGGGCCTGGGCGACGGCTTTACATGGCGTTCGCGCGATCTGGACAACTCGGCGGAGATGGCCGCGCACGGCTGGGCACTGGCACGGGCCGCGATTGAGGCGGGCGAACACGATCTAATCGTGCTGGACGAGTTCACCTATCCCCTCAAATTCGGCTGGGTGCCCTGGCCGGAGGTGGAAGCCGTGCTGAAAGCCCGCGATCCCAGGATGCACATCGTCATCACCGGACGCGACGCCCTGCCCGAACTGGTGGAACTGGCCGATACCGTGAGCGAGATCAATCCCGTCAAGCACGCCTATGCGGCGGGCATCGGGGCGCAAACCGGGATTGAGTATTGAGGGCGGCGGCGTTGACCCGCTGGCCTCTGGACTGGACTAGACTTGGTCCATGCCTGAAGTCGTCAATATCCATGCTGCAAAGACCCAGCTTTCGCGTCTGGTGGAGCGCGCCCACTTGGGCGAGGAAATTATTCTTGCCAAGGCGGGTAAGCCTTACGCGCGGCTGGTGCCACTGGCCCCGGCCAGAACACGCGAGTTCGGCTTTCTGGCCGGGACAGTGGAACTGGGCGAGAACTTTGAGGACGAGGCCATGCGGCCCCTCAACGCCGAGGAACTGGCGGACTGGGAGTGAGGCTGCTGCTGGATACTCACATTCTGCTGTGGATCACGCTCAAGCCCGAACTCATTCCCTCCTCTCTTCAGGTACAGCTCAGCGACTCGCAGAATCAGATGGTTCTGAGCGCTGTAAATGCCTGGGAAATGTCCATCAAACATGCGCTGGGACGCCTGCCCGAAGCCGCCCCCCTGCTGGCCGACTTTCCCGCCGTTGCCGCCCGGCTGGGGGCCGACATGCTGGACATCTCGCCCGCGCACGCCATCCGCGCGGGGGCGCTGGAGTGGACGCACCGCGATCCCTTCGACCGGATGCTGGTGGCACAGGCGCTAGAAGATGGATTGCGGCTGGTCACGCTGGACGCGCACATCACCGGGTTTGCTCAAGCTCCAATCCTGCGTTAATCGCGGCTGAAGCGTGAGCAGCAGGCAAAAATCCATGCTGCTAGCCCTCGCCCTTGATTTGCTGGGCGAGCCACCCGCGCCATTTCATCCGGTGGTCTGGATGGGGAATTATCTAAAAGCGGCGCGGAGGTGTTGGAGGGCAGAAACGCCTGATGAGCAACTGCGCGAAGGGGCTGGATGGTGGGCGCTGGGCGCAGTGGCCTCGGCGGGAGTCGGGGAATTGGCACAACGTCTACCGGGCGGCTGGGTGACACAGGGCATCCTCCTGAAGCTGTTGCTGGCGCGGCGGGCGCTGTTCGCGGCGGTGGATGAAGTTCATGCCGCCCTAATTGCGGGCGATCTGCCAGAAGCAAGACGACTCCTCTCCTGGCATCTGATCAGCCGGGAGACATCCGAATTGACGGCGTCCGAGGTGGCGGGCGCGGCCATAGAAAGTCTGGCGGAAAACCTGTCGGACAGCGTGGTTGCGCCGCTGCTGTGCTTTCGCATGGGCGGGTTGCCGCTGGCCGCGATTTATCGCTATGCCAACACCGCCGACGCCATGTGGGGCTACCGCACCCCGGAGCTGGAATACGCCGGAAAGGTAGCTGCCCACGCCGACGACATCCTGAATTTGGCCCCGGCCCGCCTGACCGCGCTGTGTACTTTGCTGGCCTCTGGTGGGCGCGGCCTGGGCGTGTGGGCGCGTGACCGCCGCAACACCACCAGTCCCAATGCCGGACATCCCATGAGCGCCTTCGCCGGAGCGCTGGGCGTCCGGCTGGACAAGCGCGGCGTGTACGTCCTCAATGCTGGGGGGCGCGTGACAGAAGCGGCAGACCTGCCCCGCGCCCTGAAGCTGGCCCGCCGAACCTTTGCGCTGGCGACGCTCTTTTTGCTGCTGCCCTGGAAGCTGTCACTCTGGAGGAACGATGCCTGAGCTGCCGCCCCTGCTGCCCCGCATCCCTCACGGTGGACCCACTTCCGCAGCCTTCACAGGTCTGGATTTCAGCGTGAATGCCGATCCTTACGGCCCCAATCCGGCGCTGGTGCAGGCACTGCGGGAAGCCGATCACGCCCATTATCCAGACCCGACTTACCGCGCGGTGCGTGAGCGACTGGCCGACTGGCATGGCGTCTCCCCTTCAGAAGTCGCGCTGGCGGTGGGCGCGTCCGATCTGCTGCACCGCATCGTCCGGGCATTTCTACCGACTGGTGGCACTCTGCTCAGCGTTCGCGCTCCTTTCGGAGAACTGGCCCGCGCCGCCGCGTTGAACCGGGCAGAAGTGAGTGTCACCACACCCGAAACCATCCTCAACAAGATTCAGCCCGGCGTATCGCTGGTCTATATCGGCCATCCGCACAACCCCACTGGTCACCGACATTCAGAACAGCAGTTGCAAGCCCTCGCCGCCGCCTGTCAGTCTGCCGATGCCCTGCTGATCGTGGACGAGGCGTATGCGCCGTTTCTGCCCACATCCAGCGTCCCGCGCACCGCGTCCGTGATTCGCCTGCTATCGCCCGGCAAGGCACATGGGCTGGTGGGCGCACGTCCCGCCTACGCTCTGGGCGCGCCGGAAGTTGTTGCCCGGCTGGACAACCTCGCACCCGCGTGGCATGTCCCGGCGGGAACGGCGGTAGTCCTGGCCGCATTGCCGGAAGCTGGAGACTTTCTGGAGCAAACCCTGCCGCGCGTGCGACAGGAAGCGGAGGCACTGGCAACTGCCTTGCGCTTTCTCGGCCCAGTAGAGCGTCACGGCACGCCATACATGGTGCTGGAAGTGGGAAATGCGGCAGCCGTGGCAGCAGGGTTACTGAACCTCCGCATTCGGGTGCGCGATTGCGCCAGCTACGGCCTGCCTGACCGCATCCGCATTTCCACCCGCAGACCGCAGGAGAATGTGCGGCTCATCCAAGCGCTCAAAGCTGTTCTGGAGGACGTTTATGGGTAAAGCCATCATGATTCAAGGCTGCACCAGCAGCGCTGGCAAGAGCTACCTGACGGCGGCGCTGTGCCGCATCCTGGCCAACGAGGGCGTGCGCGTGGCCCCCTTCAAGGCCCAGAACATGAGCAACAACGCGGGTGTGACCCCGGCGGGCCTGGAAATGGGCCGCGCCCAACTGGTGCAGGCACAGGCGGCGCGGGTGGTGCCCGACGTACGGATGAATCCCGTGCTGCTCAAGCCGGAAGCCGACACCCGCTCGCAGGTGGTGCTGCTGGGCCGCGCCAGTCCCGAACTGACCGCGCTGGGTTGGCGGGAGCGCAAACCGCACCTGTGGCCCCACGTTCAAAAGGCCCTGCACAGTCTGCTGGACCAATATGACGTGGTGGTCATTGAGGGTGCGGGCAGTCCCGCCGAGGTCAATCTGCGCGAATCGGACATCGTGAATATGCGTGTGGCGCGAGAAGCGCAGGCTGCCGTATTGCTGGCCGCCGACATTGACCGGGGCGGAGCCTTCGCGCACCTGCTGGGAACGTGGCATTGTCTGACGCTGGAGGAACGCGCGCTGATGAAGGGCTTCATTCTCAACCGCTTCCGGGGCGACGCGCGGCTGCTGTCGCCCGCCCCCGAATGGCTGGAGGAACAGACCGGGGTGCCGACGGTGGGCGTGGTTCCCATGCTGGATATTCCGCTGCCCGAGGAGGACGGGTTCTGGACCGAGAAACAGGCTGTGGGTGAGGAGGAGGGCTTCGTCGCCATCGCCCGCCTGCCGCGCGTGTCCAATCTGGACGAGTTCGCGCCGCTGGGGCCACTGGCCCACTGGGTCACCACCCCTGCCGAGCTGGATGGCGCGCGGGCCATCATCCTGCCCGGCAGCAAAAGCACCGCCGCCGATCTGAACTGGCTGCGGGCCTCCGGGCTGGCGGCGGCGGTCACGCGGGCCGCCCACGCGGGCGTTCCCGTGCTGGGCATCTGCGGCGGCCTGCAAATGCTGGGCCAGACCCTGAGTGACCCACACCGGGTGGAAGGCGGCGGGGAGGCTCACGGCCTGGGCCTGCTGGACCTGTCCACCACCCTCGCCGCAGACAAGACCACCCGCCTGACTACCATGACCGACGCCGAAACCGGCCTGACCCTGAGCGGTTACGAGATTCACCACGGGCGGACGCAATCCGGCCCAGGCGTTCAGGAACTCGCGCCGGAACTGCTGTGGCGTGCGGGCAACGTGCGCGGCACCTACTTGCATGGCCTGCTGGAAAATCCAGCCTATCTTGAACGCTTCCTGGGCTGGGCGGGTCTGGCCTCACCCGCTGGGCTGGATAGCCTGGACGCCCGTCTGGACGCCATCTCCACCCAGGTTCGCGCCAGTCTGGACTGGGAGTTCGTGCGGGGATTGCTGTGATCCTGTACGTGACCGGCGGCGCACGCAGCGGCAAGAGCAGCTTTGCCGAGGCCCGCGCCGCCGCGTCCGGGGGGGCTGTGACCTACCTCGCCACCGCCCAGGCTTTTGACGCCGAGATGACGGAACGCATTGGGCGTCACCGCGCGGACCGTCCGGCACATTGGACGACGGTGGAAGAACCGCTGGACGTGCCGCAAGCTATGCAAGACGCCGCAACGCCCACCGTTTTGCTGGACTGCCTGAGCCTGTGGGTCAGCAACATGCTGCTTCTGGACTGGACCGATGAGGCCATGCTGGAAGCGACGGATGCACTGCTGAGCGCCGCCCACACCCGCCCCGGCCTGACCGTGCTGGTGACCAACGAGGTGGGCCTGGGCATCGTGCCGGACAACGCCCTGGCACGCCGTTACCGCGACCTGCTGGGCTGGGTCAACCAGCGCTGCGCCGCCGCCAGCGACGAGGCAATCTTCCTCGTGAGCGGGCTGCCACTACAACTCAAACCCTCCAAGGAGTTCCATGCACCCTGAATTAATAGCCCTGATCGGGTCCATCCAGCCCGCCGATGCCGATGCCATGTCCCGCGCCCGTGCGCGTCAGGCCCAACTGACCAAACCCGCCGGGGCGCTGGGCGATCTGGAGGAACTGGGGGTGCGGCTGGCAGGCGTCTTCGGCAGCGAGAAACCCCATCCACGCGGCGTGGCTGTTCTGGTAGCCGCCGGGGATCATGGTGTGGCCGCCAGCGGGGTCAGCGCCTACCCGCCCGAAGTGACGCCCGCGATGGTGGCCAACTTCCTGGCCGATACACCCGACGGGCCGGGGGGAGCCGCCGTCAACGCCATTGCCCGTACGATGGGCGCGCGGGTCTATGTGATGGACGCCGGGGTGAATGCCGAATTGCCGGACCATCCGGCCCTGATCTGTGCATCGGTGCGGCGCGGCACCCGTGATCTACGCCTTGAAGCCGCCATGACCCGCGAGGAGACCGAGACGCTGATCCTGGCTGGAGCCGCGCTAGCAAGGCAGGCCATAGAAAACGGCGCGGACCTGATCGTTCCTGGCGAGATGGGCATCGGCAACACCACGCCCGCCGCCGCATTGACCGCCCGATTGCTGAACATGGATGCGTCAGAGGTAACGGGCCGGGGTACAGGTGTGGATGACATGACGCTGGCCCGTAAGCTCTCGGCGGTGCGTGAGGCGCTGGCCCGCACTGATACCACCGATCCCCTGAATGTGCTGGCCGAATTCGGCGGCTTTGAAATCGCCGCCATGCTGGGCATGATGCTTCAGGCCGCCGCACTGCGCCGTGCAGTGGTGCTGGACGGCTTCGTGGAAGGTTCAGCAGCGCTGGTGGGCGTAGCCCTGGACCCGGCCCTGCGCAACTTCCTGTTCCCGGCAGGCGAGTGCGCGGAGATCGGTCATGCGGCGCAGCTCTCGGCCCTGGAGTTAAAGCCGATGTTCAGACTGGGCCTACGCCTGGGCGAGGGCACGGGGGGCGTGCTGGCTGCGCCATTGCTTCTGGCGGCGGCAGCCACCCTGCGCGAGATGCGAACGTTTGAGAAAGCGGGGGTGCCGGGCGGGGGATGACCGGGTGCCCTTCTCCCACTCTCATTCGGTTCGCCCCACTTTCGCTAGCCTGTACTGGTAAGCCTTAGCCTGTCTTTCCGCACCCCACCCTCTGGAGGAACCGCCGATGATCACCGTCATGAACCGCATTGCCGTCAACCCCGAATACGCCGATCAGTTTGAAGCCCGCTTTCTGGACCGCGCCCGGCTGGTAGACGAGATGCCCGGCTTCGTCAGCAATCAGGTGCTGCGCCCGGTCAATCCAGGCGATCCCTACGTGGTGCTGACCCTCTGGGAAAGCCGCGCAGCCTTTGAGGCGTGGACCAGTTCCGACGCCTTTGTGCAGGGTCACGCCCGTAGCGGCTCGCTACCCAAGGAAGCCTTCAGCGGTCCCAACAAGCTGGAGATTCACGAGGTCCTTCAGGATTCCAGCCGCCCTGAGCTGACCGCCGAACCGCGCGGAAAAGCATTCGGAATGCACTGATACGGCCTCCGATTGAATCGTTTGCAAAAACGGTGAAATCCGAGCGGGACTCGCAGAGCTGCGCCAGCAGACTTGAAAAGCTTCGCAGAAGAGGAAGAGCGTCCTCTCTTCGAGCTGTACCAGTCATGGGCATCTGTTCATGACGATAGCGAGAAAGAGGAAAACGGATTTCGGGCGTGGAGTTATCGTCCTCGTTTCAAACCCCAGCGGAACGTGGCGCAGTAACAGTCCCACTCGCGGACCAGCCAGCCCTGTTCGATCAGCGAGGTCCCGGTTCGCGGACTACACGACTGGTTTGGGCAGGGCCACGCCAAAGGTGGCCCCCTGATCCACCACGCCATCCGCGAACACCCGGCCGCCATGTTTCAGTGCGATCCGCCGCACCGTCGCCAGCCCCACCCCGATCCCAGGGAAAGCTGCCTGCGTGTGAAGGCGCTGAAAGATCCCGAACAGTTTGCCGCCGTACTCGGGATTAAAGCCCACTCCGTTGTCCTGCACCGTGATCGTCCATTCGGTCTCCGTCTCGCCGACCTGCACCGTGACCCTGGAGACGTCCTGCCCAGTAGAGTATTTGACGGCGTTGCTGATCAGGTTCGTCAGCACCTGCTGAATCAGCGTGGCGTCCCCCCACACGATCACGGCCCCCTGAAACTGGACATCGATCACCTGCTCCGGGAATTCGAGCTGGGCGTCCTGCTGCGCCTGCACGATCAACGGTTCCAGGGGAACCATCCGGGGATGGAAGTCCTGCCGCCCGGCCCGCGACAGCATCAGCATCCCGTCAATCAGCCCGTTCATCCGCATGGCCCCCTGCTGGATGATGTCCAGGTTGTGGCTGATCTTCTCCGGCTGGTTCCTGACCAGTGCGGTGCGGGCCAGATCGGCGAAGCCCATCACATGCCGGATCGGGGTGCGCAGGTCGTGCGAGGCGGAGTAGGTAAAAGCGTCGAGTTCCTCGTTGGCGGCCATGAGTTCATGGGTGCGGATGGCGAGAGCGTCCCGCTGCCGGGTCAGTTCCTGGGTCTGCGCCGCCCGCTCCAGCGCCAGGCCAAGGCCCCGGCCCACCGACTCAATGATCGCCTGCTCCTGCGCCGTCCATTCGGGACACTGGGACCCGGTGGCGAACAGGGCGTAGGGCTGGTCCCCGGAGTGGTAGGCCGTGATGCTCAGCGCGCTGGCGTAGCCCACTGATTGCGAGCGTCCGTCTTCCCCACCAACAAAGGACGTCCCGCGCCGTGCCAGGGCGTCGGCCACCAGGGGCGAGGTCAGAGTGATCCCGGCCTGCCGGGCCGCCATCACCTCCGGGGGCGTGTTGCTGGAAAACAGCACCGGATAGGCCATGTTGCCCTTCACCAGATAAAAGCCGCTGATGGCGCCGCCGACAGCGTCACGGATGATGTCGCTGGCCGCCGTGGCGATTTCGTTCAGATCGGTGCTGCTGGCCACCTGTGTGGTGAACCGGACAAAGGCTTCCAGGGCACGCTCATGCTGTCCCACACGGACTTCCAGGGCCTGGGCATAATTCCTGAGCTGGTGCTGGGCCTCCAGGAGTTGCTGTTCAGTCCGCTTGCGGGCGGTGATGTCCCGGCTGCTGGCCAGTAGCCGGGTGACAGAGCCGTCTGGACCGCGCAGCGGCGACACCCGCACTTCCCACCACTTCGGGGTGCCGGCGAACGTTCTGGCCGGGCCTTCAAAGGTGGTGGTCTGCCCGGCGCGCGCGGCGTCCAGGGCCTGCTCGACCTGCACGCGGGCCTCGCCTTCCCAGAATGAGGGCCAGAGCAGGTTGTGGCACACGCTGAAATCCGTGATCTCCATGGTGTCCATGCCGCCGGCATTCATGGAAAGAAGACGGGCGTCCAGATCAAGGACCTTGATACAGTCGGCGCTGCTTTCGATGATGGCCCGCAGGTCGGTGACAGCCAGGGCAGGATCAGGGGTGGGGGGGAGAGTCATGGTCTGGTGTCCAGTCTGACAGGCATTCTGCCGCATGGAACCAAACACATCAACTGCCCCTTGATGCTGGCCACGTGCTGGAACCGGATCACTGCTTCAAACGGCCCTGATGCGGCCTGACGCCAGACGGCGAGCTGAACGCAGGCGGTGTCCAGCACCCACTCACCAATGGAAATGATCAGACCGGACGCCGCCGCCGGGATGAAGCGGGCTGGCGACACCACCTCGCCGCCCGCCGGGAACCATCGCAGCAGAGCCTGCAGACACCTCACCGCCCTCCAAAGCTCATACGGATTCCGTCTGTGTCGTTAACAAACCGGGAAAGCTCCGGTTCGTTCACTCCACGCCCGGAACCTGTATGAGCGACCAAGGTGGGCGCTGAACCTTTCGGATTTGGTCCGGTCAGATTGAGCGGTTACGCATGCGGCACCGTGGAGCGTTTTAGAGAAATGAAAAAACCCGCGCTAGGCGGGTCTTAATTGGTGGGCGGTATAGGACTTGAACCTACGACCTCTCGCGTGTGAAGAGACTTAAACGCCCTCCAGGTCGCGTAAACTGCCCTTGATCTCGCGTTTCCAAGTTGCCGGTCATTTCTGAGTCTCTACAGGTCACCCCCGTATTCACGCGCTTGCTCGAGATGGGTGGCTGTCAATGGCAGTCAACGCAATATTCAAGGGGAAGCGTCATGGGCGGTCTGGGTTCCTGGAAGCACTACGGCCAGAGCACGCTGTGGACCCACGAGCGGCGTCTGCTGGGGCTGGGCGCCACGACGGGGGCGAAAGCAGTGCGGCTCCCAACCTGTCTGGCGGTGAGACTCATGGTGGAAACGGTGGGCGTTGCCCAGAAACTCTGACGGGTCCGCTGGCACGGGGCAGCGCAGGAAGTCGGCTCCGAGGCTCACCCGATGTTAAATGTCTCCGGCGGCGCGGAACTGAGCCATCAGTCGGCTCACGGTGGCCGGATGGGCCTTAAAAGGGCGGGAGGCCTGCGCCATGATGTAGCGCTTTTTCTGCACGCTGAGGACCAGCTCGGCGCACTGAGTCTGCGAGAGCTTGGGGCGGTGGCTGGCGCCCCCCTATCTCCCCGGGCTAGAATCAGGACTACATGGGTTCGTTCATGCGCCGCTGCACTACAGTTTCCTGATGGCCGCACCCCAGTCTCCCGCTGCACTGCGTCACCGCGCAGCACCGCAGCACGCCGACCTGCAAGAACTCCCCTTCAAGCACGCCTGCGCCGAGATCGCTGCCCGCCACCACCTCAGCGAGCCGCACGCTTTTCAACTCGCGCCCGGCGGCGCGACGCACCTGGTGCGCCTCTCGGATGGTGCGGCGCTATGTGGCCGTGGACCGCAGCTCTACACTGGAGAACCTCAGGTTATCGGCCCGCTCACCTGCCGTAGATGTGTCCAGGCGGTTGCGAGACGTCTCAAAAGCAGTCTGGGACGCCGAGCGAGTCGCGTCACCCCCACACGCAGGTCGTGACAAACCACGAGGGAAGCGCGCGTACAACCTGTGCCTCAGTTCTGGTCTGGGATCGACAGCAAGAAAATGGACCTTCGAGTTTGACGTTGAGCGCGGGTTGGGGATCTGCCTCCCTGATGATCCAGTTCTACATTTCACGCAAGACTCTTGCTCAGAATGTTAAGCCGCGTCCATTCCCTGTCCCATTTCCATCGTCCAGGCACAGCTTTCTCCTCAAACACCTTAATTCTTTGTCGCGCGTGAAGTGACTCTTTCATGCAAGTTATATGTTTATTTAGAGCGGGTCCACGCATCATCTTGCAGCTTTGCGCGAGACTCTAGAAATTAATCTGACGCCCAGTTGCCCTGGTAAAACACTTTTTCAGTTGAAACTCAAAGCTGGCCGACGTGAGACGGTGCGCTCGCCGTCTTGGAAAAATCAGGTGACCTAGAAGACCTCACAGCCTTCGATGCGCTCGACATCCCTGACGTTGCCGCTCACCCTGAACGCGGCGACCTCAGCTTGCCGCTCAGCGCCTCCGCTCCGTCGGTGGTAGGCAGTCCTCTGGGCGCATTCCCGCGTAATCAGGACGGGGCGCCACCAGCTTGCCGTTGATGGATGAGAGCGGCAAAAAGCCGAAGCTCCGCGAATCCATAAACAGATCTGAGCGGTTGTCCGAGATCACGGCCACCGAGCCGGCAGGCACTGGAGTCGGTGCCAGCAGCACCGCGTCCTCAACCACGAGATCGGCAGACGGGTCCGTCTGGGACTGATCCACCACCGCCAGGTTATTCAAAAAGAGTTCTTCGTCCACGCAGCCCGCTGCGCGCAGCGCCGAGAACGCGGCTGGGATGTCCGCAACCTTGCCGTTGACCAGCAGGACACCTTTGCGGACCTCCACCCGGTCTCCAGCCACGCCCGCCACCCGCGAGACGATGGTGGACCTTGGCCCGTTCTTCCAGGGAGAGCGAAAGCTGACCAGGTCGCCGCGGCGCACTTCGCCCCGCAGCGCCGGAGCCACCACCACCGAGACCTGATCCCCGGAGAGCAGTGTCGGCGCCATCGAGTAGCCGCCGTAATTCAACACCGTGAACGCTGTGCGGGTAAATAGCATCAGCGCCACCACCATCACGGCTCCCAGCAGCAGGGCCTGACGCAGTGAGAGACGGTCAAACCGGCGCAGCGCTGGGGGCAGCCGCTCTCCCAGCGACAGCCTCACCCACGCCCACGCGCCGGCGCCGGACACCAGCGCCACGATCAGGATGCTCGTCGTCGGTGAGACACCCACCATGGCCAGCAGTGCCAGATACATCAGGAAGATCAGGACCGCGAGGACGCCGCTGGTGTACAGCGCCCCCCAGGAACCGAACAGCAGGGCGAGAACAGTGGCCAGCCAGGGCCGGGGCAAACGGGGTGCAGGGGCAGTCATGCTGGAAAGCAGTCTAAATCGCAGCCTCTTTCAACACTCTGCTGCCTTCAACAGCACTTGATACTTTAAGAATAGCGTCCTGGACGTCGTGCGGCGACACAAAGATGTGATGGACAGGAATTTCTCTGTCCATCTGAGGCTCGCCGAATTTTAGATGTCCTCGGCAGCACAGAGCTGCAACATCAGTCGGCTCACGGTCGCCGGGTGAACCTGAAAAAGCCGAGCAGCCTCCGCCATGGTGTAGCGCTCCCTCTGCACGCCGCTTTCAGGTGCGTTTAGCGGTAGACGATCTGGCGCAACTCGAAGAGGCTCATGGGCTGAGCATCGGGCGGGCAGAGGGCGGCGTCAGCCGTCTGTGGGCAAGCTGACGCGGCAGTGTCGTGGGTGAGCCGGGAAATCCAGTTTCCCTGAGCGTCCCTGACTTCTGTGACCGTCTTCACGCTGCGCTGACCAGCCACTGTGCGGGTGGTGCGGGTCACCACCGCGCCCTGCTCCACGCTTTCCTGGGTGCGTTCCGTGAACTTCTGCATCCAGTTCCGTGCCCGCTCGATCACGCTTACCGTTTTGCCGTCGGCGCTCCAGGTGAGGTCGAGCGTCCTGATGGATTTGCCTCCTGGGGCGCGCTCATCCTGATGGATGACGCGGCCAGCCGCGTCGCACCGGGCCGTGGCCGTGATGTTGGTGCTGCGCTGATCGGCGCTCCGCGCACTCCGGTAATCGTTATAGGCGAGACAACCGCTGGCGGAAAACACGACGACCTGGTGGACGTTGTTCGGTGAGTTGCTCTCGTGGTAATTAGCCCGGCGACTGATGGGGTCAAAACGGTGGGTGGCCCGGAAGTTGGGCAGGTCTGCACGGGTGATCACGGCACTGAGCCGGTCCTTGCCGATCTCGAGAACACTGACGACCCCTTCCTCCTGGATCTCTTCGATTCGGATGACGTCGCCCTTGAGTTGCAGCACCTGGAGCAAATTCGATGGCGCCACTGGTGCGGCGGCGAGGGCGACGGCGCTCAGCATCGTCAGGACAGCGGTCACAGGAAGGAGGTGCATCGCGCTGCAGCGTAGCAAGTCGCGGTCTGGACAAGCAGGTTCTGGGCTGTCCGATCTTCGGTCCCAAACGACACAGAATCCGCGTGGTTCCGGGGTGCGTTTCGGGAACTGATTAGGTTCCAGATGCCAGCTCTCGCTGGAGCAGCCGGGTGATGGTGCTGGGATGGACGTCAAAGAGCCGGGCGCACTGTGCCGCTGTCCGCTCGCCAGACCGCACAGACTGGCGGATGTCCTGCTCCTGGTGCGGCAGCAACTTGCGCTTGCGGCCCCCAACCCGCCCGGCCAGGCGGGCCTCTTCCAAACCTGCTTTGGTGCGTTCACGGATCATGGCCCGCTCAAACTCGGCAAACGCGCCCACCATCTGCATCATCATCCGGCCCGCTGGCGTGGTGGTGTCGATGGCCTCGGTGAGACTGCGGAACCCCACGCCCCGCTCGCCCAGCAACTCCATCAGGTGCAAGACGTCTTTCAGGCTGCGGCTCAGGCGATCCAGTTTCCAGACCACCACCACGTCGCCGGCGCGGAGCTGGTCCAGCATCTTGTGCAACTCGGGACGGTCCCACCGGCCCCCGGAAGCATGTTCGGTGAACACGCGCTCAGCCCCTGCTGCTCCAAGCGCGCGCAGTTGGGCGGCGGTGTCCTGATCCTGTTGTTTGCTGACGCGGGCGTAACCGACTTGCATGAAGCCTCCAATGTTGCAAAAACGTGTTGCCGTTGCTGTTGATTATGCAACAGAGTTTCGCAACCCGGCAAGGCCGATTTTATCGTTGCGCCAAAACCATTGCGATAACGTTCGTTTTCGCACTGCTCGGAGCCAGGAAAATGGAAGGCTCGCGCGCCATCGGGACGACATCTCGGCCTTGATCAAGTCTGGACCTCAGAACTCGCTCCGGATCATCTAGAAGTCGCGGTCAGGTGTGGGGGCAGACGCGTCTGCCCCCACACCTGACCACTGTTCTTTCATGGCTGAATGTTCAGTTCAGCAGCGTCAGGTGGGAGCAAGCCTGCGTGGCGCACCCGTCGTAGGTCACCACCGCCACCCCGCCGTTGCGGGTGGTGATCATTCTGGAGATCCGGCCCACGGGGGTGGACGTCATCTTCAGGCTGCTGGTCTCCAGGCGAATGGCCTTGGATCCATTTTGCAGCCACAACACGCCCGGCGTCGCTGCGTCAAGGCCAATGACGATGAAGTTTTGCGGCCCAGGCAGGGTCGCCCTGGAGATCACCGTGGACACGCGGCCGTCCGGATCCCGGCGATTCAGGTTGTTGTTGATATCTGTGAGCCAGATGGTGCCGTCATTGCCGATGGCCGCCGTGAAAAATGGATACCCGTCCAGGCGCGTCCCCAGATCACGCACCGCGCCTGTCACGGTATCCACCACCACCGGAAGATCTGTGCTCAAAGCCAGATACAGCAACGTCTTCCCATCAGGACTGACCAGAAATTCTGTATTGTCCAGGGAATAGACGCGCGTCCGGTCCATGACGGCCACCTCGCCCGTCACCGGGTTCCAGCGGGCCAGCACCAGACGCTGGTCTGCAGCGTCGCGGCCGACATACCACAGCCGTCCATCGGCGTCCGAGACAGCCTGACCCACACCTTCCGGTTTGACCACGGTGGTGAAGGTGCCGTCCGGTCTGACCAGCTTGGCCTGTGTGCCACCATTCGCGTACGGCAGGGCCACCACGTCACCGCTGCTCAGGCCGACCAGTTGGTCCACCTCTGGCAACGTCACCGTGGCGGCCACGCCGCTGGACGTGAACCGTTTGAGCACCTGGTCATAGGAGTTGTTGGTCTGGGTCTCGGCGATGCCAGTCAGGATCCACACACCGCTGCTCACCGAGGCCAGCCCGCGCTCGGACACGCCGCCGTTATTGATCAGTGTCCGCTGGGGGCAGACACCCAGGGCCAGCGACACCGAACTGGTGGCCCCGGGGCCGGATACCTCGATGGTCACATCGCGTTGGGTGGGGCTTGCTCCTTTGGCTACGGTGATCGGCAGCGTGATCTCGGTGCTGGTGTTGGCCCCGAGCGTGACCTGAACGGGCGCCGCACTGACCCCAGCAGGAAGCCCCTTGAGGCTTAAGGTGACTGACCCTGCGTAACCGAACAGGCTGACGAGCTGTCCCCGGATAGCTCCAGTTTCTCCCTGACAGACAAATTCCTCGGGTACTGACGTGCCGAGATCCAGCTTGATGCCGGGCCGCTGGACACTGAGCGTCCCGTAACCACCGCCCACCGGACGGCCCGCGCTGTCGTTCACGAGGAGCCGGAAGGGCAGGGTGCCCGGGACTGTCCCCGTGTACCGGAAGGTGAGTTGGGTGTCGAGCTGTTGCGGGGCCAGGCCCAGACCTTGCAAGAAGGCGCTCTGCCCCTGGGCAGCTCCCAGTGTGGGCAACGTCAGTCGGGTCGGCTCCACCGTTAAGCCTGGCACGTCGGTGGACAGCGTGACCGTACCGGAAACGCCGCCGACCTGCTGGAACCGGGCGGCCACGCTGACCGTTTCATTGGCGGCGAAGGTCAGCGGCGCAGTTCCCAGGGCGACGTTGACAAATGACTCGAACAGCCGGCCTTTGAGCTGCGAGGCTGCCGCTGGATCCAGTGACTTCAGCGTGAGGCGCGTCGGGACGTCCGTCTTCGCGCTGTACTCCACGGCGTTCCAGCCGGCCTTCAGATCAAGGTCATAGACCACTGAACCGCTGTTTCCGCAGTCGACGGTTCCACTGGTCTGCGAGGCGGCCGTGCTGTAGATGCGGGCCACCGTGCTGCCTGGCACCGTCGCTCCTGCCACGAGCTCTTCTTGAATCTCGCCCAGGGGATCACCCTGTGCCGAATACGCGTACAGGCGGCTGAACCGGAAGATGTCAGGGTTGGCGGTGCTGGTCCCCGTGAAGGTGCATCCACTGAATGACGGGGGAAGCAGGGTAGACGAGCTGCCCGTGGACGGCGGAGCCGCGAGCTTCAGATCCACCTCGCCTGACGCACTCAGGGTTCCCCTGGAATTGGCGCTGACGCCATCGGCATTGCCGAGCAGCACGTACCCAGCGGGGAACGTTGCCCCAGTCACGGTGCCGCTGATCTTTGCTGGACTGATCGCCGCGCCGCGCTGCGCCGTGTAGATCAGCGTGACGGTCTGGTCGGCGTTGACCGTCACGGTCTGCTCGGCAGGAACATCGAACCCAGGCACGGCGGCGCCCTTGACCGTGACCACGGTCCCCGCCGCGAGTTGTGTGAAGGTCTTGGTTCCGGTCACCGTGTCGTTCCACAGGACCGTATTTCCAGTTTTGACGGAGACCGGAGCCGCCGAGACGCCCACCAGTTTCACGGTGAGGGCGTAGTCGGCGGCGGGTCCAGGACCATTTCCGCCACCACAGGCGGCGAGCACGGCAGAGAGGGCAACAAAAGCCGGAAGTCGGAGTGTCTTCATATTCTCTCAGAATTTTAATGTGTTCCGCGCTGGTGGGTGGAGAGATTTACCACGTTGGACGTATGCAGGCGTCTTGCGGAATCTGTGTGCAGCCTCAAATCGGGGCGTACAGGTCGGAGAAGCCCTTAACCTTCGGTGGCGCACATCGCTCATGGCCAGGTCACAGGTTGCGCGTGGAATATGGATGAAATTTCGGTCCTTTCGGAGCAATCCTCAGCCAGTGCGGTGTGAGCAGGCTCCAACCTAAGCTCCTTCAGTCGATGATGATTGCGGCCGTGGTGACGCTGACCGTGAAAGTGAATGTCTGGCCGAAGCTGTCTTGCACGGTGATGGTGCTGAAGCCGGCTGGTCCCTGCGGCGTGACCGTCAAGGTGCTCCCTCCCACCGATGCCATGGCGACACTGGGGTTGCTGCTTTCCGCAAAGAATCCGTCGACGCTCGATTCGCTCACGGTGAACACCTGAGGCACATCGTTCTCGAAGTCGTACTGCGAGACCCCGCTGATCAGGGCCGTCCCGTTATGGGTCACCGCCATCAGGGAAGCCGTGACCGCGAGTCTCGCCGTGCCCACGGTGTTGCCCTGTGAAACCACCGTGAAGGTGGCGGTCTCTGGCGCGGCGGCAGCGTGCACGGCATAGGTGAAGACGTTGCTCTGCTGGGAAAGAAAGGTGAACGTCGTCTGACCCGTGACGCTGACCGCCGGAACCGTGGTGACGGGATTGTTGAAGCCGTCCCTGAGCGTCACCGTGAGTGTGCTGCTGCCGTTCACCCTGACCGGGTTTGCGCTGAGCGTCACGGTCGAGGTGGTGGTGTTGGCCGTCCCGGTCACGCTGGTGTACGTGACCGTGCCGGTCACGCCATCTGCTGTGGCGTTCACGGGCACCCTGGCGCCGACCGTCTTTTCGGTGAGAAGGCTCATGCTGGCGCGCCCGGTGGCGTCCGTACTCGTCAGTGGGGCACCAGCACCGCTTCCAGCGCCAGTGCTGAAGCTCACCACCCGGCTTCCAATGGGCAGCGGCCGCCCCCGGGCCGAGCTGAGCTGCGCGGTGGCGACGATACTCGATCCGGCCACCGGCGCGGCGTTCGAGAGGGCCACCGTGACAGTGTGGGCGGGCACCGTCAGCACCTGGGTCGCCAGGACCGTGCCCGCCGCCCCTTTGACGGTGAGGGTCGTGACCTGGGGCCTACCGGTGGGCTGGGGTGCCTCCACCGTGAAGGTGCCGACTCCCGTGGCCTGAACGTTAAAGGCCGGGTTGCTGCTGGTCACGGTCTCCGTCGGCCGCCCCGGGTTCAGGATGGTCTGCCCGGCGGCGTCCTTCAGGGCAATCCCAAGCTTGTACAGGCCCCCGGAATCCAGCAGCAGGTGTCCAGTGCTGTCCGTGGTGAGGTCGGCGGCGCGGTCCGTAGGCTGGAGCGTCGCCGAGAGCGCCACACCGCTCATGGTGACGCGGACGGGATTGTCCTGATGCGCCACGACGGTCACGGTACTCGTGGAGGTGCTGAGCAGGTGGCTGCCGCCGTCATAGGCATCGACGGTGAGGACCTGGTTCGCGCCGGGATCGACCTTCAGGCTGAGCGTGCAGGTCTGGCCGCCGGCGCCGGTGGTGCATACCGCCGCACCGAGGGCCAGGGTGGTGTCCAGGCTGCCGACGCGCACCCGCAGGCTGGTGGTCGCGCTGCTGACGTACTGGGTCCGCAGGCCCTGCCCGCCGACTGGCGTGGGTATGGAGAGCGCGAAGGTGAGGGTGGTTGCCGCAGGCGTGACGCCGGGAGGCAGATTCGGTGTGGTGGACGTTCCGCATGCGCCGAGGAGCAGGGCAGGCAGCACAAGGAACAGGGTGCGGATTCTGGGCAGTAGGCGAGACATGGGAAAACTCCTGAAGTGGACAGAGGGCACAGGTGGCGGCACAGAACAAATCAAGGGAACTTTCAGGGTGTGGGCACCTGCACATCAACCAGACCATTCACCGTGACGGGCGTGAGACGGCCCGTGGCAGTTCCGTCCCCGAGCGACCCAGAACTCCCTAAACCCCAGGCGCGAACCGTGCCATCGGCCAGAAGCACGGTGCTGAACCATGAGCCTGCAGAGAGTGAGACCACCCTCTCCAGACCGCCGACCAGGACGGGGGTGAGGCGGTTGACCGTGGTGCCGTCACCGACCTGACCGTAGGCGTTTTCGCCCCAGCTTCGGATCGTGCCGTCGCTGAGCGCCGCCAGGCTATGGTTCCCGGCGGCACTCAGGGAAACCACCCCAGTCAGACCAGTGACTGCTCTGGGGGTGAACCGGGACGTGGTGGTTCTGTCACCGAGCTGACCGGAGTCGTTAAGGCCCCAGGCTTGCACCGTGCCGTCCGTCATCAGTGCGAGAACGTGGGACACGCCGGCCGACAGGGACACCACGCCGCTCAGGGAAGGGACCGAGATGGGGTGGGTGATCCGATGGCCTTCGGCCATCGGATCATTGCCCAGTTGGCCATCGTAGTTGTTGCCCCAGGCGCGGACGGTGCCATCGGCCAGCAGCGCCAGGCTGAAATAGGTCCCAGCGGAGATCGACACCACGCCGCCCAGGTCAGCGACAGGTTTGGGAGTGAGCCAGGCGTTGAGCACTTGACCCAGGGTGTTGCTCCCCCACTCGACCACGGTGCCGTCGGCGAGCAGCGCCAGGCTGTGATCCCAGCCACCAGCCAGCGAGACCACGTCCTTCAGGCCGCCGATGACCACGGGCAGGTGTCGGTTGATGATGGTGCCGTCGCCGAGCTGGCCGGAGCTGTTGTCCCCCCAAACCTCAACCGTGCCGTCGTGCATCAGGGCGAGGCTGTGATTTCCGCCGCCGGCCACTGCAACCACGCCGGTCAGGCCAGTGACGGACCCAGGGGTGAGTCGGTCCGTGGTGGTGCCGTCACCGAGCTGGCCAGCAAAGTTGTAGCCCCAGGAACGCACTCCGTGATCCTTGAGCAAGGCCAGACCGTGGCTCAGCCCGGTGGCCAGCCCAGCACCCAGGGAGGAAACCCCGCTCACGGCCTGGGTGGCGCGGACCACGCCCCCGGCCGCGCAGGTGCCGCCGTCCCTGACCTGCAGGGTGTATGTCCCAGGTGCCTGCACCTCGACCCGGAACCGGTTGGCGTGGGCCGCGTCGCTAATGTCCGTGATCACCACGGCTTTGCTCGCACTGCACAGCACGGCGTCCACTGCGGCGGCGTCCGGCAGCACGTCGCCGACGCTGTCTCTGGCGTGAAGATCATAGTAGGCGGGCAGGCTGCGCCCGTTGACCGTGACGAACCGGACGTAATTCCCGTAGGTCCTGCTGGCACGGTTGAACTGCTGGACGGCGCTCTTCAGGGAGAGAGCCTTGGTGACTGGGGCCAGGGTCAAAGCCACGGAGGTCTGCTGGCCCGCTGCCAGCGTCTGTGTGACGGTACCCTGCGAGATCAGGACGGTGGTCCCGGTGCCTGGATCAATGCCGTAGGTGCTCACCCGGAAGGTGTGGTTTGCCGGACTCAGGGCGCTGAGGGTGATGGTGCAGACCGCCGAACCGCAGGGTGCCGCTTCGGATCCCAGGACATAGCTGGTGGCGGAACCCGCGTCGATCTGCACATCCACCCGCGTGGTGCGGACGCGGTTGACGTACTGCGCGGTCACCGCCTGTGGTGCCGGCAGGCTGAGCGTGATGGAGCTGGTGGTGGACGCCGGGCCAGATGGTGAACTCGTCGGTGCAGCGGAGGCCGGAACCGGAGTCGGGGTTCCGCAGGCCGCAAGGGGAAGGCACAGGAGCATCAGGGCAGGCAGGATTCGTTTGATCATCGGGGCCTCGGAGCGGCGGAGCGAATGGGGAGAGAAAGTGGGAACAGCGCATCCTGTCAGTGGGGTTCTGTCGCGTCTCTTACATAGATCTGGCCTGGCGAAAGCCGAGATTTTATTCCAACGCACGAGAAAATTTTGAGCGATACAGCAGCGTGCCGAACAACTCAGGCGGTTGCCCCTGCGACGCCCAGTAGGGGCCGTTCCGTCCACGTCCATGCCCTCACCTGCCCGCTCTGCGTGCCGAAGCACACCACGTCACCCATGACAAGCAGCGGGGTCAGCACCCGTTTGCCCACCCGCACCCGCTCAAGGACGCCCCCCTCCGGCGCGAAGCGCACCAGCATGCCCATCGACGTTCCGGCCAGCACCGTCCTGTCCGGCAGGCGCACCGCCAGGATCTGGTTGCGCCAGTGGTGGTCCAGCGGCCCCAGCACCGTCGTGACGTCCCGCGCCACGTCATAGACACACAACTGCCGCTCGGTGTCCTCGAAGAACACGTCCCCGCCTTGGTCATCCAACCGCAGGGTCACCGGCTCCCGCCCCAGATGCCGTTCCTCAAGCCGCAGGTCCGGTCCGGAGAGCATCAGCACGCGGTCTCCCGCACCCCGTTCGAGCCATGCCCGGTCCGGCGTGCCGAACGCGCCCCTGAACTGCCCGTCGGAGACCGGCGTGTCCAGCAGGCCGGGGAAGGCGAGTTCCGCGATGAGCGTGCCGTCGACGAGGGAGTGACAGGTCACGTGGTCATCCAGGAGGGTCATCAGGGCGTTCAAGGGGGCGTACAGCGCGGTGCGCCGGGGGCGGTGGGGCAGCCGCGTCATCCAGCGCCGCTCACCTGTCGCGGTGTCGAACGCCTGCAAGGGCGTGGAGTGCCGCCACTCACCGGTGACCAGCACGTCGGCCGTCCCGCACAGCCAGCCGGACCACGGCAGGGTGACAGCGGTCCATTGCGATTCACCCGTGTCGGCGTCCAGCGTCACGAGGCGGTCTGTGCCAGTCAGGAACGAGACCCGGCCCGGTGTGAGGTGCAGCTCATTCCAGCGCACCTGCGCGTGCCGGCGGCGCCAGCGTTCTTGACCGGTGACCGGATCAAGGGCCACCAGTTGCGTGCGGCGCACCGGGACGACGAGTTGCGCCGCACTGCTTTCGAGGGTGTGAACGCTGTGGTGCGCGTCATAGAACCAGACCGGGCGCAGAGGGTGGAGCGCAGGTGTTGGCGTGGTCATGGACGCCGCACAGCTTACTGGGAGCAGCCGCTCAGGCGGCACGATTTTGGGCGCGATGGTGAACCGCATTTCTGCACGCTGCTGACTCCGTCTGAACAGAGTTGGGATCTTCGTCATGCAGTGTCCTTCGGACAAGCTATCCCGTGCTCAAAAACGCAACGAGTTGCTCGCGCAGCGTCACGCCTTTTTTGCCAGTGATCTTTGTGGCCAGTGGTTCAAAGCCGTCCAGAGGGAGATCCAGAACACTGCGCAGGGTCAGCACAGTTCCCGATTCGCCCCGGTGCAGGGCGCGGGCCACCACATCCGGGTTGAGCAGGACGCCCATCACCTCTCGGCTCAGCGGCACGTCCGAAAGGCTGCGGTGCGTGCCGCCATACTCGGCGCGCATTGGCCGGCCCGGATTCTTCGGCGGGCGCAGGATCACGATGTCGGTGCCCTCGGTGAACTCGAGGGCGTCGCTCACGTCGATCTCGCTCCGCTGCCAGATGCGCAGGGCGGGGACGCCAAAGTTGGGATCAGTGACGTCGCTTAGACGTGGCCGGGTGTCGGGGGCGAGTTCGAGGGCATGCGTGCCCATCAGGATGCTGCCGGTTTCGAAGGTGCCCACCAGTGCGGACTCGCCCAACTCGTGCAGGCGCATCAGTTCGCGTTTCAGCCGGGCTTCGGCCCGTTCCCTCATCTGGGTGACTCGTCCCAGGGCCTCGGCGTGAATACGCCTGGCCTCCGGGGTCCACAACTCAGCGAGCCGCCGGGCATGCGCGCGGACGGCAAGCTGAATGCGTTCGTCGTCGATGGGTGCGGACTGGGCGTCATCTGCCTTCCCATGGGCGAGTGCCGTGACCGTGAGGCCCTGGACACGTTGGCCGGCGAGTTCTTTCCGGGTGGGAATCTGCGCGTCACCGCCCAAGACACCCACGGCGGCGGCCCACTCCCCCAGCAGCGCCGCCTCGTGCGCGCTGACGGAGCGGTTGCCCTGTCCCCGGGCCTGAACGATTTTCCAGCCCGCCTTTCCACCAGCTTCAGGGGCAAGTTCGACTGTAAGCACTGGAAGGCCAGCCAGCGGTTCCCTGGCGATCCCCTGAGGGCTTTCCCCGTTATCGAGGATCCGCACGATCAGGGCGGTGCCCTCACTGACCGCGTGGGCGTAGCCGCCCCAGCCCAAGCAGTGCGAGAGCGCCTGTCCATCACT
The DNA here is from genome assembly GCF_009017495.1 of Deinococcus sp. AJ005. Taxonomy (NCBI): domain Bacteria; kingdom Thermotogati; phylum Deinococcota; class Deinococci; order Deinococcales; family Deinococcaceae; genus Deinococcus; species Deinococcus sp. AJ005. Next base: position 2,002,662 of record NZ_CP044990.1, read on the forward strand.
CTCAAGGTCCAGGGGATGGCGGGCGAGTCGCACCTGCCACGCGCCGCCCGGCCACGAAAGGCAGCGCTCCAGCGCCAGGTTCTCCGGCGTCAGGTGAAAGGGGGGCTGGCCGCTGAGTTTCTCGTCCAGGGCTTCGGTGGAGACGCCGACTTCCGAGCAAGCCTCGGCGCGCAGCCAAGCAGCCGTGGCGGCGCGGATGTCGTTGTACCCGGCCAGCGCAGCGTAAACCTGTGGCAGGCCAGGAATCAGTTTCAGTTGCCCGTCGTCCAGTTCTGGTTCTTCCTTGCCAGGCCGGGCGCGGGCGCCGATCCGCAGGTGTCCACTGCTGGAAAGAATGGCTTCCAGGCCCGTGAGCGGCAGGGTGCCGTCCCGGCTCAGCTCACACAGGCTCCAGAAAACGTCACGGATCTCGGAGGTGGCATGAATCAGTTCGCGCTCTGCAAAGGCGCTGTCGTCCCCGGCTCCCCGGAGGGTAGGGATGAGCGCGCCGAGGTCCTGAGCAGCGGCGGCTTCAGTACCCAGGGTGCCGGCCGCCGTCATGTCGGCGGCGGCGCCCAGCAGCCAGGCTTCGCGCCTCGCGCGCCCCTCTCCCGCAGCGCGCAGGGTCAGGCCCAGGCCGCCTTCATGCATGGAATTGCCCTCCGCAAGCTGGGTTTCAAAGACTCCAGCTACCCTCTGCAACGTCCGGGCACTGACGTCCGGGGCCAGCCGGGCGAGCAGTACCTGAGCGCTACGCGCACCTTGCACGGCGCCGTCCACGGTGGCCGCCTCGAAGCCCCGGGCGGCAGGGGACAGCGTCCAGGCCAGCGCCTGACGCGCGCGGGCGATAAAGGCGGCCCCACTGGGGTCGCCCAGTTGTCTGCTGACCTGCTCCTGGATCTGGCCCAAGTACATCTCGTTCTGGCTGCGGCGCTTGACGCGGCTGCCTTTGTCCCAGGGGAGCAGGCCTGGGCAGGGATATCCAGTGAAGTCGCTCAGGGTGGCGCTGACCAACACGGCCGTTCGGATGTCCTCGGCCCACCACGCGGGGTTCTTTTCTGTCCCCGGTCCGCCGGGGTTCCAGCGGCGCAGGTCCCAGAGGTGCCAGCGGTCCTCGGCGCGCCGCATTCAGTGCATGTCATCCCGGTGGAGGGTGGCCCGGGTGCCGCTAGGCCAGCCGTGGGTAGGTCCGGGAGCATCTACCCATGACGCGCTCAGGTCAAGAACGCTGCGCAGCCCAAGGGCGCCGCGCAGCCGGCGGGTCAGGGCTTTGGAGGCGCGCGCATCTTCAGGATTCACGCCAGCCAGCGGAACGAGCAACTCCGGAAGGGCGGCACCGTCGGCCACGATCTGGGCGTAAAGTGCGCCGAGGACGGCGTCGAGGGTTTCTCTGGGCAGCAGTTGCCACGGCACAGCGGTGGCCTGCCCCAGCTTGACGGTGATCTGCCGGGGGCCAGCCAGGATGGCGGCGTTCTCTTCTAGGCCGTTCGCTGGATCAGCGGGTACGTCCACGCGCGTGATGAAGTGGCCCAGCGCCTTCTGGCGCAGAAGATGCCCGGCGATCACCAGGGACAGCAACGGGTTGTTGCGCCGCAGGGCGCGGGCGCTCTTGGTGAATGTGGTCAAGCTGGGAGGTCTCCGGGCATGTTGTTCAAGATGGTCATGATAGCCGCGCCTCGCTGCGCTCAGCGGTGTACATTCTGCGGCGCTGCATCTCGGAAAAGCCCTGACCTTGAGCACCTGATGCTCAGCGATGGACTGGTCAGTGAGAGTGGGTGCCCATCAACGGAAAATGCGTAGCACGTCTTCACTGATCTTCTGAATGAATTTGCGAACATAGAAGTCGATTTCGGTGGGATTCATGGGCCGCCATGTGCCGCCCTGGTCCCCTTTTTGCTCCCAACCGAATGAGTCGATGGTGGCCTTCAGGGTGTCCTCGGTCATCACCATTTCCTGGGCAAACATCTTCCCCGAGCCGATGTACACGGCCTGTCCTGTCGTGGCGGCCTCGATGAGCGCCGGTACGTTGGCCGGTGTGCAGGGCAGAATCTCGAGCTCCAACCCATACCAGGGATCATGACGATGCACGGTGGTTCCCTCCAGTCCGGCGCACCAGACGTCGTAGGCGGCAACCGCCGTCGACTCGTTGTCGTAGACGCCCAGCACACGCGGTGGGAAGAGCGTCGATGTGTGGGAAAAAAAGTGGTTGGACGCGATGATCAGGGTGACGACTTTGTCGCCGGCGTGGATATTTTGTGGGATGTAGTGGTACATGGTGGCTCTCCTGTGGTGTGGTTGGCAAAAGGCGCGGTGCCAGGATTCTCCCTGTGGGTGCCGCGCCTTTGTGCTGTGTGGGACATGGATTTTTGAATCATTCGACGGTGTGCTGATGACGCAGGACGCTCCCGCGCCGTCCTGGGGCTCAGACCATCAAATCCACGGACCAGTGCATGGCCCCGTCGCGCCACGCGTGGTGGATGTAGGCCAGCTTCTGGCTGGGGTCGACGTTGATGCCCCAGGAGGCTGCCGGAGAATGCGCAACCTGATCACCGAACAGCTCCACCCAGGCGTGCTCCGAAACGCGCGCCGGGTTCATCGGTACGGTGCCCACGCCCAAGACATCCACAGCGCTGTGCGCCACCCGGGTGACCAATCCAGCGCCAGCCACCAGAAACGGTGCAGGAAGGGTGTTTTAGGTCAAGAGAAGGACACAGGGCAACAGTTGGCTTATCAAAGTCACCGACTGGGCTTCCGAGCTATCGCCAGGAACACAGATTCCCGAACTTTCATTAGACCTCCTGCGAAAGTCCCTGGTCAAGCTGTATGAGTGATGCACAGCCGTCTGGAACGCACGCTGAAGATGAACCGCACGCGCTTCAAACGGCGTACCGGGATCTCCCCCGAGACCTTTGCCAAGATGGAAGCCGTCCTGACCCGGCGGGAACGCGCCAAAAAGAAATCCGGCAGGCCCGCCGCCCTCAGTCCTGGTGAACAGCTCCTCCTGACTCTTGAATTCTGGCGGGAATACCGCACCTTCGCTCACCTCGGCGACGATTGGAGTGTCCATGAAACCACCGTGCAGCGCACGGTGGAACGCGTCGAAACCGCCCTGATCCAGAGCGAAGAGTTCCGACTCCCCGGCAACAAGAGCCTGAAACAGGAAGAAAACGTCTTCCAAATCATCGCCGTGGATGCCGCTGAAACCCCATGTGAGCGGCCAATCAAAAAGCAACGCCGCTGGTACAGCGGCAAGAAGAAACGGCACACCCTGAAAACGCAAGTCGTGATCAGCGTCACCACCTGCATGATCCTGTCCGTTGCTCCCGCCTTCGGGTCCATGCATGACCTCACCCTGTTTCGGCATTCGGGCGTCCGTGTCCACCCCGAGACGGCGCTGATCGGCGATGCCGGCTACCAGGGCATCTGGCGGCATCACGGTCATTCGATCACACCGCACAAAGGAACAAAAGCAACACCGCTGACGCCTGAACAGCGTCAGCAGAATCGGGAACTGGCGTCGACCCGCAAGCGGGTCGAGCATGTCATTCGGCGTCTGAAGATTTTCCGCGTGCTGAAGGCCATATACCGTCACCGAAGGCGGCGCTTTTCCTTACGCGTCAATCTCATTGCGGCAGTGTGTAACCGCTCCATTGCCGGCGTGGCATGACTTTCGCATGAGGTCTACTGAGCCGGAGGAGGAGGCGATACTTTCCCTTGGCGGCCAACCATAAGCAGTCCCATTGAGCCTGCTCCAGCAGGGTCCAGCACAAGAATATTCGTTCAAGAGGCGACTGAGCACACTCTTGCTGACCAACTCAGCGCGGTGGAGTGCCGTCTTGGTCGCCGTGTCCAGGAACATGAAGAGCGCAGCCCCCAGGCTGCGCTGCTGATACGACGTGGCGGGGACGGCCAGGAACTCATCTGCCAGAATGCGGACGCGCTCCCCCGGAATCTGTGACTTTAACATTCCCAGATTCTCTCGGCTGGGAGCGCTTTGCGGTCAGTTATACAGGTGCAACTCCTGAGTAAAAATCTTGAGATTATTTATCTGCAAGGAGTGATGAATAGCTTTGTAGCCGACTTCAGCATTCGTCAGCCTGTCTCAGCAAATATCAACATGTTTTTTATCTATCAAATTCCAGTTCCCCGACTTACTCTTGCCTCCCCCCAGTTCCAACCCATCGTTCAGGCGGCGGCGCGGCTGATCCGCACCGCGCCGGAGTTTGATGACCTGGCAAAAGCGGCGCGGCAGACGGCGTAACCGACGAGGCGGGTCAGGCCGCTCTGCATGCCGAACTCGACGGGCGCGTGGCCCACCTGTATGGCCTGACCGAAGCCGAGTTCACCCACATCCTGGCCACCTTCCCCCTGGTGACGCAGAAGGTCAAGGACGCGGCCCTGGCAGCTTACCGGCGACTTGGTGGCGCTGCGCCTACTGAGGCCCCGCAAGGTGCCTTGCAAGGCTGAAACCGGCGGCGTAAGAGTCAGGCGAAACGTTGGATGACCCTGCCGATCTCGTGGGGGACCGACTCGTCGTTGACTGAAACACTGGAGGCTGCTGTATGCAGCCAGATATTCAAAATCCACACCAGAAACAGCCATTTTTGCCAGTTTGGCTGTCAATGGCTGTCAGGATTTTGTCCCTCTAGGGACAACAAATGAAAAAACCCGCGCTAGGCGGGTCTTTAATTGGTGGGCGGTATAGGACTTGAACCTACGACCTCTCGCGTGTGAAGCGAATGCTCTACCACTGAGCTAACCGCCCGAACCTGTTGAACGTCGCCGTGCTTGTGGTGGGCCTTGCCGGATTTGAACCGGCAACCAATCGGTTATGAGCCGACTGCTCTAACCGTTGAGCTAAAGGCCCGCAGCCTCTGGCACTTTCCTTCCAAACTGCCACGGGTGCGGCGGTTCTTCAGGCGAGGGGAAGTGTAGCAACGGCCCCGCAGCTTGTCAAACCCCGCATGTCGCCAGAAGCCCCAGTGGCGGGTACAGTGTGGGCCATGCGTGTTGTTCATGTGGCCTCGGAAGTGTTTCCATTCTCGCGTTCGGGCGGGCTGGGGGACGTGCTGGGCGTCCTACCGGAGGTGCTGGCGGGCCAGGGCGCCCAGACCACCGTGGTCTCGCCGTGGTACGGCTCGCTGGCGGGGCAGCCCACCGAGCTGTGGCGCGGCGTGCTGCCGGAGCTGACTTCCGGCCCTGCACCCATCTACGAGGTCCGGGTGGGCGAGATCGTTCGCAACAGCGTGCAGTACCTGTTTATCGACCTGCCGGAGTTTGACCGTCCGGGGCTGTATTTCGATGACGACGTCCACCGCTTCTGCCTGTTCGGGCGCACGGTGCTGTCGGTGCTTCATCAGATCGGGGTGGTGCCGGACGTGGTCCACGGGCATGACTGGCAATCGGGGCTGGTGGTGGCTTACGCGCATCTGGCCGGACTCAAGACCGTTTTCTCGGTGCATAACCTGCAATACCAGGGCCGCTGGAATATCGAAGAGGCCGCGCGCTGGACCGGCTTGCCGCAGTGGACGCTGGGGCCGGACGCGCTGGAATACCACGGCGATCTCAACCTGATGAAGGCCGGGCTGACCTTCGCAGACGCCGTGACCACCGTCAGCCCCACCTACGCCCAGGAAATCACCACCCCCGAATACGGCGAGGGCCTCCAGGGCCTGCTGATCCGCCTGACCATCGAGGGCCGTCTGAGCGGCATCCTGAACGGGCTGGACCAGGAGCGCTGGGACCCGCGCACCGACCCGGACGTGCCGCAGTTTGGGGACCCGGCGGGCAAGGCGGCGGCCACCGCGCTGCTGCGGAAAGAATTCGGGCTGGACGACGCGCCGATCCTGGGCGTGGTCAGTCGGCTGGCCGATCAGAAGGGGATTGATCTGCTGATCGAGGCGCTGCCTGAGCTGACTCCGCACTGGAACGTGGTGGTGCTGGGCGGTGGCGACCCGTTGCTGACCGCCGCGCTGTCAGGCTGGGCACAGCACCCGCGCGTGGCCTTCGTGGGCGGTCTGAACGAACCGCTGGCCCACCGCATCTACGCCGGGGCCGACATCTTCGCCATGCCCAGCCGTTTCGAGCCGTGCGGGCTGTCCCAGATGATCTCCATGCGCTACGGCACGCTGCCGGTGGTGCGCCTGACAGGTGGGCTGGTGGACACCGTGCCCGCCGACATCGGCTTCCGCTTTGCCGACGCCACCCCGCAGGCACTGAGCGCCGCCTGTGCCGAGGCCCGCGCCGAATATGACCGCCCGGACGCGTGGCAGGCCCGCATGGAACGTGCGATGGCGCTGGACTTTAGCTGGCAGGGTCCGGCGGCGCAGTACATGACCCTGTACGAGCGACTGAGCCGGTGAGCTTCAGGATTCAAACTCTGCCGCCCGCCGAACTGCTGCCCGCCTTCGCGGCCCTGTACGGCGCGTCCCCGGAGGACCTGGCCTGGATGGCCGTCGCCTGCACGGCAGGTTTCGTGGCGCTGGATGACGGGGAGGAACTGCTGGGCGCGATCGGCACCCGGCCCAGCCCGCAGCACGGCGCGGAACTGGTGGGCGGCGTGTTCCCTGGCCCGCAGCGCGATGACGTGGCGCTGGCCCTGATCCGGGCGGCCCATGAAGCGGTGGGACGGGTCTACGTGTTCGCAGAGGGCTACCTCTTCCCCGCCGAGGCGCTCCTCTCCGCCGGGCTGCGCGAGGTAGGCGCGTACCGCCGCCTGAGCGGGCGCGTGCCGTACCGCCATGTGGACCCGCCCGCTGGTGTGCAGTTGCTGCCACTGGCCGGGGTGCTGGACGCCGAGACCCGGCTGCAAGCTCTACAAACCTACGAGGACCGCGTCGGCCACCATGCCGTGACCTCCGATGCGACGGCGGACGGCGCAGGCGGCTTCGATTCGCACCTCAGCGTGGTTGCGCTGGACGACACGGGGCGCGGCGTGGGCGTGTGCCGCGCGGCCATCGAGGACGGCGAGGCGCGGATAGACTCGCCCGGCGTGGCCTCCGAGTGGCGGCATACCCATTTGCGCGCCGCGCTGCTGAACGAGGCCAATACCCGGCTGCGTGCGGCAGGCATCACGCGGGTCAACGTGGATTCCTGGGGTGACACGGCAGAGGAACTGGCGCATGACCTGAAACTGGGTCTGGACATCCGGGAGGAAACGCCGATTCTGGCGCTGGGGTAACGGGTGAACGTTGCCCCCACATCCCCGCCCCCTGGCCTGCTAGCATTCCGCCCGTGACTCTGGCTGTCGTCCTCGTTTCCCCCAAAACCCCCGGCAATATCGGCTCGGCGGCCCGCGCCATGTTGAATATGGGCGCCAAAGACCTGCGGCTGGTGGCCCCGCGCTGCAACCATCTGGATTCAGGGGCGGTGGCGATGGCCGTCCACGCCGCCGATCTGCTGCGTGGCGCGACGATTTACCCCACCCTACGTGAGGCGCTGGCGGACCGCGATCTGAGCGTGGGCACCAGCGCCCGCATCCGCTCTGATCTGCCGCAGCCGCAGCATCCGGCACAGATCCGGCCCTTCGTGCGCGCGGCCACCGCCCCGGCCCTGGTCTTTGGGCCAGAGGAATCGGGCCTGACCAACGCCGATCTGGAGCAGTGCCAGATGACCGTCCGCATTCCCACCGGGGATTACGCCAGCCTGAATCTGGCGCAGGCGGTGCTGCTGGTCTGCTACGAGTTCCTGCAAGGCCAGGACGAACCTCTGGACCGCACCCGCAAGACTGCCACGCGCGAGGAGATGGAGGCCATGTACGGCCACCTGCACGACACCATGCACCTGATTGGCTACACCGACGCCGTGCGCGCCCGCCACACCCTGCGCCTGTGGCGCGCACTGCTGGACCGCGCCCTGATGAACAGCGCCGAGAGCCGCCTGTTCCGGGGTCTGCTGCGACAGGTGCAGTGGAAGGTGGAGGACGCGGCAAAACGCGGCACGACGGAGCCGAGGCCAGGGCAGGCGGTCGAGGCTCTGGATCAGGATTGAGCGGGCTGGAATCTCAATCCGGCTTGGAAGACAGCGATTCCAGCCACGCCACCGCCTCTGACGCGTCCAGCAGGCGTGCGCCGCGTTCGGGGGGAAACCAGGCCAGCAGCTTTGCCTGTGCTGCCGCCTCGGCTCCAGACTGAGGGTCTACTGCGAAGATGACCTTGTGATCGCCGTCCAGCAGAGAGAGCAAGCCCAGCACGGGCATCTCCAGCACGGTTCCCACCTTCAGGGCTGGCCCCAACCATACGGCGTCAATCTCCGCACCGTCGGCGGGATTCAGCGTGCCCGGCAGACAGCCGTAGTTGACTGGGGCTGGATAAGGCTCGGTTCGCAGCGGCTCAATTCTGCCCTCACGCCACACGAACCGCTCGCGCGTTCCCGCCGTCCACTCCACCACGCCCCGGTAAGAGCCAGGAATCAGGGCAGGACCTCGTACAACTCCACCTGCCGCATCACCGCGCCGCCAAAACTCAGCACCGCGCGGTATGCGCCCTCATCGGGGGCGGTCAGCTTGAAGGTCGCCGTGCGCTGGCTGGCATCCAGATACACGCTGTCGCTGCCGATGGCGCGGGTGCTGTCGAACCAGTTCACGCTCAGGTAACCCGGCTCGAAACGGCCATCCACTGTGGCGGTCACGGTCAATTGATCTCCGTCGCGCTTGAGGCTGGCGTCCGTGACGCGTGGTGGCAGATTCGGGGCCACCACCGGGGGCAGCAGCGGCACGAAGTTGTAGCGGCACCCACCAAGGCCCAGGGTCATCGGCAGGGCCAGGACACACAGCAGGGCGGGACGCAGAAAAGCGGGCATGGCGGCATGCTAGAGCCTTCAGGTGTGAATGCATCCAGGAAAGCCCGGACGACTGCGGGATGGCGGGAGCCGGGCGTCCTCTCCTCTTCCCTAGAGCGGGTAAGTTGGGGCAGTGCCGACTTGGTTCAGAGCAGCAAACCTCAAGCCAAAAAGGCTCTACCAGCTTTTCGGATCGCTTTCCAGTTCCTCTGCGAGCAGCCACAACTGGCGGCCATGCCCGGCGGCGTCGCGCTGGGCGTCGAGCATCACGCGCTCCAGCTCGCCGCTCAGGCGGGGGTGGCGACGGCGGAAATGCTCGAAGTCGCACAGCAGCAGGCCCAGGCGGGGGGGCCGCACTTCAGCATCGGTCAGCACGTCGTACAGGGCGTCCCAGTTGCGCCCGAAACTGTCGGTCAGGGCCAGACCGCGCAGCACCGCCAGCATGAGGGATTCCTTGTCATGCACGTCCAGAAAACTGATTTCCCGCAGAGACACCTGATAGCCAGCGGCCAGGATGCGCGGATCGTGCGGGGCCTTCTGAATGCCTTCCGGGGCCTGATCGAACACTTGCATCACGGGCGAATCCTCCTGAAGCTGGCGTAGTGATCGGCGGTGTAATAGCACTCGGCGGTGCTGGTCACGGGCTGGCCGCCGCACACGATGCGCCGCGCGCCCCGGTCCCCCTCGCCGGGGGTGGGCACGGTGTATTCGCGGTAGTAGCCGCTGTTCTGCCGGGGCAGGATGCGCTCGCGGTTGCCAAAGGTTACGCCGTCCTTGCTGTAGCGGAATTTCCCGCCCTGGGAAATGGTCCGCAAAAGCTGCGTGCCCTCACGCGGCAATTCACTGGCATTGACCCAGTTCAGGCCGCTCTGCGGGTCACGGCTGGCGGTCTGATTCTGCTGGGGCTGTGGGGTCTGGGTTTGCTGAACCTGAGTCTGGGCCGGAGGTTGACTCTGCGCCGTCTCCTGACCCTTGGCAGGCAGATCGCACGCGGCGAGGAACACAGCCAGCAGGGGGGTCAGGAAAAGGGCGCGGAAGTTCACGTCCCTCACTCTAGAGCGCCCGCGCGTCCAGCCAGATGAGGAGGTCAGGCATGACCCCAAGCAAACCCTTGTAAGTCTGCTGCTCTAGCGTCATGGTCCGTAGCGCCGCAGCCAGCGCACTGGCCTGGGCTGGGGTTTGAGCGGCGAGGTGCAGCGGATAAAGGTAGGGCCGGATGGTGAACAGCGCCCCGTGCGCCGCCGGAAAGCCGATCAGCGTCTGCCGCTCCACGCGCAGGAAAGCTGTATTGGGGTCAAATGGGGCCTCCGCCTCCACGGTACTGGGATGATGGTCCAGCCGATCATCCGGCGCGACACCCCAGGCGAAGCGCACGAAGGGGCCGCGCCCGATCACCGCGTCCATCAGCCGAGGCGCGGTGGCGTTCATGGGGCCACTGCCCGCCACCGGGGAATGCACCGCCACGAAGTCCCGCCCCAGCTTGTCGCGGGGGTCCCAGCGCTCCGGTGACAGCACATGCGTGGCTGCCAGCCAGTCGCGCCCAGTCTGCCCGTCACGCGCGATGATGGCGAGGTCTTCCTGTGCATTCAGGCACAGGAAATCCAGTGCGCCCAGCGGTTCGAGGTCACCACGCAACCCAGCCAGCGGTGCGTCGAAACGGCGCAGGTCCGCCACTCTCCCCCAGCACAAATCCAGCCGCGCCTCCCAGCCCAGCAGGGAATTGTAAAACGTCTGACCGTCCCAGGTCATCGCCCCGCCACTCTCGGCAGCCAGGGTGCGTGCGGTGAATTTAAGGGCTGCCCCACGCAGTTCGGGAGACAGGTTCGCCTCGCCCGCGTATTCGTGCAAGGCCCGGCGGTGGGCCGCCCACTTGCTGACCACGAACCGTTCGTAATCGTCATCCAGCGAGAAGGTGTGCATTTCCGCCGCGCCGTCCTCGCGCCAGGGGATCACCTGACCTGTCGAAGCCGCCCCCAACCGGAACAGCCCTGCCGAAACGGTATACATGCCGTTCAGGAAGGGGCGATAAATAGTGGGCGCGGGCATGGGGAAATTGTGGCAGATGGAGGGCCGCCCCCTCTCACCTTCCAATTCTGGAAACGCGTCCGCGTTAGCCTGAAGCCATGCCTGAACGTCCCCGGCGACTGCGCCGCACCCCCGCCCTGCGCGCCCTGACCCGCGAAGTCCATCTCAGCCCGGCGCACTTTATCTACCCGATCTTCGTCCATGAACTGCCGGACGAGTCTCCCATCGCATCCATGCCCGGCATCAGTCGCCACAGCATTAACGGCGCGGTGGCGCAGGCGCGTGAGGCCCTGCGGCTGGGCGTTCCCAGCGTGATCCTGTTTGGCATTCCTGACCACAAGGACGCACACGGCAGCGGCGCGTATGCCGAGGATGGCATCATCCAGCGGGCCACGCGCGCGATCAAGGCGGCAGTGCCGGAACTGACGGTCATGGCCGACACCTGCCTGTGCGAGTACACCGATCACGGCCACTGCGGCCCGCTGTGCGAGGTGCCCGGCCAGAGCGGCGCGGAAGCATGGACGGTGGACAATGACCGCAGCCTGGAACTGCTGGCCCTAACCGCTGTTTCGCAGGCCCGCGCAGGGGCCGATGTGGTGGCCCCCAGCGCCATGATGGACGGGCAGGTGGGGGCCATCCGCGCGGCGCTGGACGCGGCAGGCTTCAGCGATATTCCGATCATGAGCTACGCGGTCAAGTACGCCAGCGCGTATTACGGCCCCTTCCGCGACGCGGCAGGCAGCACCCCCAGCGTGGGCAACCGCGCCACCTACCAGATGGACCCGGCGGGCGGCCACCGTGAGGCGCTGCGTGAGGCCCGGTTGGATGCCGAGCAGGGCGCGGACACGCTGATGGTCAAGCCCGCGCTGGCCTACCTGGATGTGGTTCGCCTGCTGCGCGACAATTTTGACCTTCCACTGGTGGTCTACAACGTCAGCGGCGAATATTCGCTGGTCAAGGCGGCGGCGCAACTGGGCTTCATGGACGAGCGCCGCACCGTACTGGAAAACCTGACCGCCATGCGCCGCGCCGGGGCCGACTCGATCATCACGTACCATGCGCTGGACGCTGCCCGCTGGCTGCGCGAGGACGTGTTGCAGGAAGACGCCCTGCGGCCAATTACGGAGCCAACTTTGGAGACAACCCAGGAGACAGTGACGTCCACGCAAGACACCGTGCCGGAGAATGGCGCGTGATCTCTTCCTCCAGCCCGAAGCATGAAAACCCTATTCGCGTGGACTGGATTCCCACCGGCCTGTGGCCCGGACGGCTGGGCCTGACCTTTGCCCCCGGCAAGAAGGGCCGCAGCGTGGTTCAGAAGGGCGTGACGCATGACCGCGACGTGTACGGCGACATGCAAACCCTGGCGGCAGACGGCGTAAACGTCCTGGCCCCGCTGATTGAGGACTTCGAGTTCGACATGCTGGGCATGGACGGCTACCACGCCGCCGCCGATCTGAACAATCTGGAAGTCAAGGCCTACGCCATCCCCGATCAACACGCCCCTGGCAAGCGCACCGATTTTGCCGCCTTCATTGACGAACTGATGACCGATCTGCTGGATGGGCGCGGCGTGGTGGTCCACTGCCGGGGCGGACTGGGCCGCGCGGGACTGGCCGCCGCCTGCCTGCTGGTGCAGGGCGGCATGACAGCGGACCGGGCCATCGAACTGGTCAGAGAAACCCGTGACCGCAAGGCCATCGAAACGAGCGAGCAGATGCAATTCGTCCACGACTTCGCAGACGCCCTGCCCGTCCAGCACCGCTCCTGAAAGCTCCCGCCAGAAGGTGAGCGCCCCTGACATTCAGGCTCATGGCCCCGTCAGGCCCGGCGTTTACACTGAGACTCTCCCCCTTTCTGCTGAGCGCCGCCTTCGCGGGCGTGCTGGCCTCCTGCGCCCCCACCGTCACCGGCCCGCAGGTGGGCCGCATCGTCAACAGCGTCACCGGGCAGGAGGGAACCGTCAGCTTTGTGCGCGGCACGCTGCAACCGCGTCTGGGCGATCCTTTCGCCGCCGACAACGCCACCATCCGTATCGGGGGCCAGACCTACAGCGGGCGCACCGCCATCGTGAACGGCGGGCCAGTCAGTCCCTTGCCCGCTGGCCTGGGTGTCAGCCTGTCGCTGGGCGGCACCGCAGCCATCGGCAGCAACGGCGCGGTGGGCATCGGCACCCGCGTGGACACCCCTCGTCCGCGCGCCGCCGTGACCCGCAGCGGCAACCTGATCGCCCGCACCGCCAGCGCCCCAGTCCTGACCCTGACCTGCACCATTACCGTGGACGAGTCCGAACACGGCATCGGCGAATGCAGCGGCAACGACGGCGTGAAATACGCCCTGCAATTCTGAGCCGCAAACTTTGAATCAGGACCGTCCGGTGATCGTCTGCCTGTGCGGCAGCGTGCGCTTTCTGGACGGGTTCGATGCAGCCTCCCTGGCAGAAACGCTGGCAGGCCGCATCGTGCTGAGCGTGGGCAGCCACCTCCGCCACGACTCCGACATTTTTGCAGGGCTGACGGCGGCAGAGAAACAGACCGCGCTGGAAAGCCTCGCCGAACTCCACCGCCGCAAGATTGATCTGGCCGACGAGATTCTGGTGATCAATGTCGGCGGCTAAGTGGGCGAAACCGCTCAGACAGAAATCGAATATGCACGCGGGCAGGGCAAAAGGATTCGCTGGCCCGAACTGCAAGAAGGAGGGCGCGGAAAGCCGTAGCCTCCGCGCCCCGCTCTGAACTTTTTGCTTACGCCTGCTGGTACATCACCGCGCGCTTGACTTCCTCGATCAGTTGCGTGATCGGGATGTCGCGCGGGCAGGCTTCCGTGCAGTTGTAGGCGGTGCGGCAGCGCCAGACGCCCGTATTCTGGTTCATGATGTTCAGGCGTTGCTGCGTGGCTTCATCACGGGTGTCGAAAATGAAACGGTGCGCCTGGACAATCGCGGCAGGTCCGAGGTACGAACCGTTGACCCAGAAGATCGGGCAACTGGTGGTGCAGCACGCGCACAGGATGCAGTTGCTGGACTGGGCCATACGCTCGGCCTCTTCCTCGGACTGGATGCGCTCGGCGGCGGGGGCCGGAGACTCGTTGATGAAGTAAGGCATGATCGCCTTGTAGGAGTCGAAGAACGGCTCCATATCCACCAGCAGATCCTTTTCCACCTTCAGGCCACGGATCGGCTCGATGGTGATGGTGCCGCCGTCCTTGGCCACGTCGCGCACCAGCGTCTTGCAGGCCAGTCGGTTGCGCCCGTTGATCAGCATGGCGTCGGAACCGCAGATGCCGTGCATGCACGAGCGCCGGAAGGTCAGGCTCTGGTCTTGATACCACTTGACCTCGTTGATGACGTCCAGCACGCGGTCGCCGGCCTGGGCCTGGGCCTCGTAGGTTTCCCAGTGCGCTTTGCGGTCCTTCTCGGGATCGAAGCGCAGGATCTTGACTTTGATATGCAGCATCGGCAACGCCTGCTTGGCAGCGGCGGGCGCAGTGCTGGTCTCGTGTTGCATCTGGGTCATTTACGTTCCTTTGAGGGAGCTTGCCATGCAGACAGCCCGCCCCCTCCGTTCTCAATCAGTAGACGCGGGCTTTCGGCTCGAAGGCGCGGGTGAAACCTTTCAGCGCCACGTCTTTATAGCCGATCTGCACGTTGCCGGGCTTGTCCAAGTCCTTGTAGGCCATGGTGTGCTTGAGCCAGTTCACGTCGTCGCGGCTGTGGTAATCGGCGCGGTCATGCGCCCCACGCGACTCGGTGCGGTTCAGGGCGCTGGCGGTCATGGCCTCGGCGCAGTCGAGCATGAAGCCCAGTTCCATGACCTCAATCAGCTCGGAGTTGTAGCGCAGGCTGGGATCGGCCACGTTCACGTCCTGATAACGCGCCTTGAGGCCCTTGATGATGTCCACCTGAGCTTCCATGTCCGGGCCGTTGCGGAAGATGCCGACGTTGTTCATCATCGACTCCTGCATTTCCTTACGGATCAGTGCCGGATTTTCCTTACCGCTGCCGTTCTTCAGGCCGTCGAACAGGTCCCTGGTGCCACTCTGGGGATCATCGGGCAGATCAGGGAATTCCACCTGACGGGCGTACTGCGCGGCGTAGATTCCAGCGCGGCGGCCAAAGACTACCAGATCGCCCAGACTGTTGGTACCCAGACGGTTTGCGCCGTGCAGCGACACGCACGCCTGCTCGCCCGCCGCATACAGACCCTCGATGCTGCCACCGTTGCCGTCGGACAGGCACAGACCGTTCAGATCGGTGGGAATACCGCCCATCGCGTAGTGCGCCGTGGGCTGCACTGGCACGAGATCTTTCACCGGGTCCATGCCCAGATAGGTGCGCGCCAGATCGGTGATCTCGGCCAGCTTGCCCTCGATGACCTCGCGCGGCAGGTGGGTCAGGTCGATGTTGACGGCATCGCCGTCGCGGCCCACGCCCCGACCCTCACGGATCTCGCTGATGATGCTGCGCGAAACGATGTCGCGCGGCGCGAGGTCTTTGATGGTGGGCGCGTAGCGTTCCATGAAGCGCTCGCCGTCTACATTTCGAAGGATGCCGCCCTCACCGCGAATGCCCTCGGTGACCAGGATTCCCAGCTTGGCCAGACCGGTGGGGTGGAACTGGTAGAACTCCATGTCCTCCAGCGGCAGGCCCTTGCGGTAGTAGATGCTCATCAGGTCGCCGGTCAGCGTCAGCGCGTTGGACGTGATCTTGAAGATGCGCCCATAGCCGCCCGCCGCCAGAATCACGGCCTTGGCATGAAAGGTATGGGTCTCGCCCGTCGCCAGTTCGTAGGCCACCACACCCCGGCAGCGCCCGTCCTCGATCAGTAGATCGGTGACGTGGAACTCGTTGAAGAACTTGGTCCCTTCCTTGACATTCTGCTGGTACAGCGTCTGGAGGATCATGTGGCCAGTACGGTCCTTGGCGTAGCAACTGCGCTCCACTGCGGCCTTGCCGAACTCGCGGGTGTGGCCGCCGAACTTGCGCTGGGCGATCTTGCCGTCCGGCGTGCGCGAGAAGGGCAGGCCCATGTGTTCCAGCTCGTACACGGCGTCGATGATGTCCTTGGAAAACACCTCGGCGGCGTCCTGATCGGCCAGATAATCGCCGCCCTTGACCGTGTCGAACATGTGCCATTCCCAGTGGTCTTCCGCAATGTTGCCCAGCGCTGCGCCAATGCCGCCCTGCGCCGCTCCGGTGTGCGAGCGGGTGGGATACAGCTTGGAAATACACGCCACCGAGACATTGCCCTTGGCCGCGTACAGGGCGGCCATCAGCCCCGCGCCACCTGCGCCGATTACCAGTACGTCATAACGATGTTGCATAAGTCAGTTCCGTCCTTTTGGTGCCTGGAGGAGAAAAATCAGATGGAGAACAGCCCGATGGTGCCAAAGGCGAAGATCAGCCCCACCACGGTGTAGAAAACGCCCTTAACCCAGGCCCGGTTGGGGCGGGTGCGAACATAGTCCTCGATGGAATAGCGTGCGCCGTTGGTACCGTGCATCAGCGCCAGCGCCAGGATCAGCCAGTCATAGAACTTCCAGGCCGGGTTGGCCAGTTTGCCCACCACCGCCGTGAAGGTGGCATCGGACTCGGACACCTGAATAAAGGTCATGTAGATGTGGCCCAGCACCAGGAACACCAGGATCAGGCCGCTGATACGCATGAAGATCCACCAGTTCAGCTCGGCGTTGCTGTGGGACTGCGTTTTGGCGTCCATAAACGTTCTTGCGCGGATCATCTCAGTAGCCTCCGATCAGGCGCGGCAGCAGGGTCCAGGCCGCGTACAGCCCGCTGATCAGGGTAATGACCATCACGCCGTACCACATCTGGCGCTGGTAGGCCACGCCCGCCCCGGTAAAGTCCATCACAATAATTCGCAGACCATTGAAGGCGTGATACACCACACCCGCCGTGATAAAGACCAGTCCAACGCGAAATCCCGGCCAGTCGTAGGTCTCGTGAATCGCCATGTAAAACCGCTCACCGAACATGAACGAGCCGATGCTGAAGACATGAATCAGCAGGTAAGCCAGGATTGCGATCCCCGACAGGCGGTGAAGCAAAAACGCCCATTGCCCCTCTCTTCCCTTGTACATTCGTTCCTCCCCAGGTTGCCCGTGGGCCTTTAAAACCTGCAACCCACAGCCCGGACTTCTGCTCGTCTCATATGTTAAGGCGGACATTTTGCCGTGTGGGTAACTAAACTGACCGTTTACTTCGGATGATTTTCAGCTCCCGCAGGATAACACCCGGTCCCGCAATTCACGTCCCGGCCCAGCCCTGTCGCGGCGGGCGTCCCTGTCACCGCGCGGGGAGCAGGCCCCCAGCAAAGGCCGTTTTCCCGGTGGCGGCGCACACGCGCTACTCTGGACCCCATGAGCGATGCCAATCCCTTCAAGACCCCCGAACAGGAGGCCGAATTTACGCGCAAGCTGGTGCTGGGCCTGCTGAGTACCCTGGAAACCAAGGGGCTGCTGAGTTCACCGGAACTGGACTCGATCCTGCGCGCCGCCCGGCTGGCCGCCTATCCGGTGGCCCCGGCGCGCAACGCCGGTCCGGCTGGCCCCGGCACCCACTGGGTCAGGCCCGGCCAGCCGTCAAAGGAAATGGACCGCAGCACCCCCATCGGTATTCCTGACGTGCGGGCAGGCGGTAAGGACGGGAAGGAAAACCCGTTGATGATCGATATGGAACTGGACTGAGCAAAGGTTGAGGAAAACATGCAGTTCAGTCCCGGACAACTCGATTTCGACAGTCTTCTGAATGGCATTTCTACCGTTTGAGCATTTGATCGCAGCTTGATAGGCAGTGGTCCGTGAAAAACGGGTTCCGTCTGTGACGTGGTAGAAATCGGCGCTGTTTCGATTTCTGCACTCCACGCCCGGAACCGGTTTTTCTCCTGCTCACTTTGCTCGGATTTCCAGATGTTTCCGACACCCTCCAATAGAGTCCAGGTCAGAAAACAATCCAAGCCGCTAATTACAGCGAGATTCCCATGTTCCGCAGCCATTCCAGTGCGATCAGGGTGTGGCCCACGGGCGTCGGATGCACCCGGTCATGCGCCCACATCTGCGGCGGCGTGACCTCGCAGGCCGCGTCAAAGGCGGATTGTAAATTCACCAGCGGCGCACCGAACTCGCCCGCCAGTTGCGACACGATGGCCGCGTACTGTTCCACCGTCACGCGCATGGGATCGGCGCGGTCTGACTCCACCAGAAAGGGCGCGATCAACACCATTTTGCTGCCCGAGTCGGCGGCGCGGCCCAGCAACTCGCGCAGGGTGGCGGCGTACTCGTCGGCTGGCACGGCCTCGTCGGGTTGACCGCTGAAGCTGCGCCACACGTCGTTCACGCCAATCTTAACGCTGAGCCAGTCGGGGCGCTCGGCCAGCACGTCCCGCTCCCAGCGCTGCGCCAGATGCCGCACCGTATCGCCGCTGACGCCCCGGTTGACCACGATCAGATGCCGCTCGGGGTGGCGGGCCAGCAGCAGTTCACGCACCCGCGATGCGTAGCCGTCGCCGTACTCGCCCCCGCCACCCGTGCGCCCCGCGTCAGTGATGCTGTCTCCGATAAAGACGATTTTCTGGCCCGCTTTCAGTTCCGTGTTCATGTCCGTTCCTCACTATGCAGCTTTCCATTGCCCAGCGCCGCCGCGCCCAGCAGCGCCGAGGCTTCAAAATGCGTCGTCAACTGGCAGGAGACGCCCTGCCGGGCGGCCTCCAGAGTGGACTGAAAATTTTTCCAGGCCCGCGCCACGTTGCCGCCGAATACCACGGCGTCGGGCCGAAATTGGGCCACCCAGGGGGCCAGGATACCGCCCAGATGCGTGCCGAGTGCCGCGTAGACTGCCAGCGCCCGCGCGTCTCCAGCGTCGGGCAGGGCAGCAATTCCGGCGGCACTGGCACTGTATTCCTCATGACGAGAGGATTGGTAGGCCCGCCTCATGGCCTAACCAGAGGCGAAATCTTCAGCAATTCCACCCCCATACGGGACGTTCCACAGCTCGCCGTCCGGGGGTACATCTGGGCCAGACGTGAGCACCTGCCCACCCGCCACGAAGCCGGAGCCGAGGCCCGTTCCCAGCGTGACACCGATGACCCGCCCGGTTCTCCGCGCCGCGCCGCCCCACCACTCGCCCAACGTGAACAGGTCCGCGTCGTTGCCGAAGGCGAGCGGCACCCCGTCCAGTACCGTTCCCGTCCAGCAGTCCTGCAAGCCGCCGCGCACATTGACGCCGTGCAGGGCGGCGAATTTATGGGTCATCCATGACACGCCCGCCGCGTGATCAAAGGGACTGGGCACGGCAATGCCAATGCGGGCAGTCATCCCGTCCCCGCCCAGCGCCTCCAGTGCGGCGGCGGCCCAGGCGTTCAGCAGAGCGTCCGCGCTGGCGTTTGGGTCTACGGTGCGGTGAACTTCGCCGGGGAGGACCGTGCGCATGTGCGCTACGGCGACGGCGTAGACAACCTGAATCTGGAGGTCCGGCCCGGCGAAACCATTGCTCTCGTCGGTCCCTCGGGACCGGGCAAGAGTACCGTGATCAACCTGCTGATCGGCTTTCTGCGCCCCGGCAGCGGGCAGATTCTGCTGGACAGTCAGGACATGGCGGGGCTGGACCTGCGGACCTACTGCTAGCACCTGTCCGTGGTGCCGCAGGAAACCCTGCTGTTTGACGGCAGTGTGCGCGACAACATCCTGTACGGCACCGAGGGGCTGCCCGACGGAAGGCTGGAGCAGGTATTGGCCGACGCCCACATTCAGGCGTTTCTGGCCGATCTACCAGAAGGTCTGGACACCCGCTTGGGCGAACACGGGGCCAGACTGTCGAGCGGGCAAAAGCAGCGCATCGCCATCGCCCGCGCCCTAGTACGTGATTCGCGCGTGCTGATTCTGGACGAGGCCACCAGCGCTCTGGACAGCGTCTCTGAACACCTGATCCAGAACGCCCTGTCCCGGTTGCTGCTCGGGCGCACCTGCTTCGTGGTGGCCCACCGCCTCAGCACCGTGGCCCGCGCAGACCGCATCGTGGTCATGGAGCGGGGCCGCATCGCCGAGGTCGGCACGCACGCCGAACTGCTGGAACGGGGCGGTCTGTACGCGCTTCGGCGTCAGGCTAGAGGAGGGGGGCGCGGACAGTTGGGTGGAACAGCACCGTAGGCCCGTGCGTAGCGTTCCCAACACACCTGAGCGTCCTCCAGCCTGTTGCGCTGGGTCAAAAGATCTATCAATGCCTCATGGGCTTCAAAACGGTTGGAATCAATGGTCAAGATTCGGGCGTAGGCCGTCTGAGCGCTCTGCCATTGCCCGGCGACAGTCTGGAACTCCGCCGTACGGAACAGCGCCCGTAGCGCCAGTTCGCGCAGATAGTCGCGTTCCAGTGCGTACCAGTCGGTAAAGGGATCGTCTTCCAGAAAGTCGCCCCGGTAGAGTTCCAGCGCCTGGGCGTAGGTGGCGACGGCCTCCTCACCATGCTGGGCGTCACCCTGCCGCACCAGCAGTTCAAATGCCTGGACATCCAGGTGAACAGGGAGATCCGGCGCGAAACGGTAGGCCCCGCCGTCCCGTACCAGCACCTGTTCTCCCTCGCCCTCTGGCGGCTCCAGGACCTGCCGCAGCGCGTTAAGAGTGACGTGCAATCGGGCCAGCACCCGCTGCCCACAGCCCTCGCCGGGCCACAGCGCCTCGCACAGTTCCTCAGTGGTCACCGGACGGCCCCAGCGGGTGATCAGCAGTTTCAGCAGCTCGTGCGCCTGCCGCCGCTTGAAATCACGGGGCGCGAGAATCTGACCCTGACGGCGCACGCGGAAAGCCCCCAGCGTCTCGATGTCCAGCCACGGGACTGGGGGCGGCTCAGGCAATTCCCGCTTCAGATCCAGCGCGTTCGCGGCCAGCCGGGCCATCCACAACAGCGGCGCGGCGGCCTCGGTCAACACGCCAGGCGACAGGTGCTTCGGGAACTGGACGGTTTCCACGCCGATCACTTCGCGGCCCTGCCAGACAGGCAGACAGACGGTTCGCACATCACGGGGCTGCATGGCGCAGTTCAATTCGGGGTGCCCCGAAATCTGCACCAGACCGTGCAGCGCCGGGCAGCGCTCGGGTCCGGGGCAGGGATGAATGTGGCCGGGATGGGTTTCGACTGTCGCGCCCTGCCTCGGGTGCAGCGCGGCCCGCAATGCGGAGGTGGCCTGCAAATTCTCCTCCAGCAGTCCCAGTGCCCGCTCCTGGGGTGTATGGCCCGCCTGCACCCTCTCTAATGCCCGCTCGCCCAACGAGGTCAGCACCGCGTACAGGCTGGCGGCCAGGAGCGGCGCAATCTGCTCCAGCCGTTGCCGCGCTCCCTCCACCTGTTCGGCGCTGTGGGCGGCCAGATTCAATACACCGATGACCGCATGGGGCAACACCAGCGGCACGCTGATAAATGCGTGATAGCCCAGCGCCTTGACCCGTCCGCGCAGAAAACGGGCGTCGTTCTCCAGATCGGTGCATTCCAGCACCTCGCGCTCCTGCGCGGCGCGGCCCGGAAAGCCCTCGCTGAAACGAAAGACCGTGCGCTCAAAGAATGCCGCCTGATCCCCACCCGAGTAACCACTCAGGAACAGCGTGGTCTGCTGTGGATCGGCCAGAAACAGCTCGGCTACACCCATTCCTGTCGCCCGGCACAGATCGGCCAGCAAGACCCGCACCACATGGAAAAACTGCCGTGGATCGCTGCTGAGCGTACCGGCAGTCCAGCTCATGGTGTTCAGAAGTTGGCCCGGCATTGATGCAGTATGCCAGCTTACACATCTGAACTTGTCTCTTCTAAGCACTTGTAGATGCAGGATGAATGGAAAAGCAGTGTGTCAGCTTGGTTTTTCCGCACCTCGGCGTCCGTAGAACCACCAGTTGAGGGCCAGATTCAGCAGACAGAACACAGCCAGACCGTAGAAAAAGCCCTTGACGTTGCCGCTGGTTGCCAGATTAAAGCTGATGAGCATGCTGACGATGAACGGCCCGAAGGCGGCGATGGCCGCTGTCCACCCGATCACCCCCGCGCTGTAAGGGGGGTTGAAGATAACGGGCATCTGCCGGAAGGTGGAGGCGTTGCCGATGCCGCTGAAGAAGAAGATGGCGAGCATGGTGCCCACGAACAGCGGGAAGGTGGTCAGATCGGTGGGCGTGACGAAGAAGGTCACGGCAATGGCGGAGATGCCCATGCCAATGGCGCTAATGCTCGTCAGGATCGCGCCGCCCGTCTTGTCGGCAATCAAGCCGAACAGGACGCGCACCGCCGAGCCGATCAACGGCCCCAGAAAGGCGAACTTCAGAGGCAGGGGCGCGTTCTCAAAGCCACCGTACAGCGTCTTGATCAGCAGAGGAAAGGCGGCGGCCAGTCCGCTAAACGCCCCGAAGGTCATCATGTAAATGCTGGTCATGATCCAGGTGTGCTTGTCGCCAAAGATGGCGAGTTGCTCTTTCATGTTGGCCTTGATCGGCACATTGCGAATCAGGAGCCAGCTCAGAACAGCGGCAGCAATCAGCCAGGGAATGTAGACCCACGAGGCGTTCTGAAGCCAGATGGTGCTGGTTTTCCCGGCAAAGACCCACTCCTCAGATTTGCTGCCCAGGAACCAGAACAGGTTGACGCCCACCACCCAGGGCGTCAGAAATTGCACCAGCGACACGCCGAAATTGCCGATGCCTGCCTGAATGCCCAGCGCGGTTCCCTGCATCTTCTTGGGGAAAAATAGGCTGGTGCTGGGCATGAACGAGCTGAAATTGCCCCCACCCATACCGGCCAGAAAGGCCAGCGACAGCAGCACCCAGAAGGGCGTCAGGGGGTTTTGCACCGCCAGCCCCCAGCCTACCGCTGGAATCAGCAGGCCCAGCGTGGAAAGGGTCAGCGTGGTACGCGAGCCATACACCGATACCAGAAACATGTGGCGCAACCGGGTCAGTCCCGCCGACAGGCCCGGCATGGCGGTCAGCCAGAACAGTTGATCCTTGCTGAGATTGAAGCCGATGTCGTTCAGGCGCACGACGATGGCCGACACCATGAACCACACGGCAAAGGCCAGCGTCAGCCCAAAGGTGGTGACCCACAGCGTGCGCCAGGCGCGGGCCTTGCCCTCCCGCTCCCAGAAAATGGGATCGTTGGGTGTCCATTCGGGGAGGTCAGCAGAGGACTGGTGTTTGGATTTGGAGGATTCGGAGGTGGTCACACAGGCTCCTTGAGAGGGTTGGGATAGGCAGGATTGGGAGCTGGGTGAGGCCCCTATTCGCGTGGCTCACGCGGAATCAGCCGCACCAGCCACAGCGTCAGGGCAGCCATCAGCGCGCTGCTGATCGCGGCGGGCCACAGCAGGGCGTATTCCTTGCCCAGAAAGGCGTCCAGCGCCAGCATCAGAATGAACAGTTGAATGCTCCAGAAAATCAGGACGAAGGCCAGCAGCACGCCGACGATCAGACTGCGCTGGGCGTAGCGGGGGCGCGAGGAGCCGGTCAATGCCCTCCTCCTCCCACGGCCCAGATCTCGCCGTCACGGATCTCCAGCTTGACCAGGCTCAGCCCCCGCTGCGGCGGCCCGGAGATCACGTCACCCGTTCGCGCATTGAAATAGCCCTCGTGGCAGGGACATTCCAGCACCTTCTCGCGCGGTTCGTAATAGACAGCGCAGCCCAGGTGCGGGCATTTCTGGCCGTAGGAGCTGAAGGTGCCGTCCTCGTGGCGCACCAGCAGCGAGTACTGGCCCTTCTGCGGGTATTCAAAGGCGCTGGAGGAACCGGGTGGGAAGTCCTCCACCTTGCCCAGTCGCAGCGGCGGAACTTCCGGGACGGGCCGTGCGCCGACACTTGCCAGCCCGGCAATCAGCACCGTGCCTGCGGCCATGCCCGCGCTGCTCAGACCCAGGAAACGGGTGAATTCGCGGCGCGAGACGTAGTCGGTGGCGTCCCAGTCCACGCTGAAGTCGGTCTTCCAGTGCGGCTCTTTGCGCGGATCAGTTTTGGAGTATTTGGGCTGGCTCACAGGCGGCCTCTCAGGGTCTGGCCCTGCTCCATCGGCAGCGGCTCCAGGTGCGCGAAGGGATCAAGGTGGTCAAAGGCGTCCGGCTCGAAGCGGGCGTCCATGTGCGAGATCACGTCCATATCCAGGCCAATTTCACCGTCGGGCAGCACCAGAAAAACCTTGGTAGTAATCGTCTGCGCGCCAAACTGGAAGGAGTTCTGGGGTTTGCCGCCTCTCCGCGACTGGAATTCCTCCAGCGTGCCGTAAAACAGCGCCTCAGACGGGCAAACGCTGGCGCACATGGGCTTCTTGCCCACCGAGGTGCGGTCATAACACATGTCGCACTTGAGCATCTGGTCAATTTCCGGGTAGTAGCGCGGCACGCCGAAAGGGCAGGCGTTGACGCAGTTGGAGCAGCCGATACAGCGCGGGGCCTGACTGCTCTGCACCACGCCGTCCTCGGTGCGCTTGATGGCGTCGGCGGGGCAGACGGCGGCGCAGGTGGGCAGATCACAGTGCATACAGACCATCGGGGCCGTCTGGGTAGACGCGCCGCGCTCGATGTATTCCAGGTGGATCATGCTCTTGCCCTTGTGGGTGTCGCACTCGGAACACGCCTGCATGCACGCCTTGCAGCCGATGCAGCGGATGGGATCAACGAAGAAACGGAAATCGCTCATCGGCGCAGCTCCTTACGACGCTCCGCCAGGTTGTAGCCAGCGGGCAGGTTCTTCTCAGTGCGGGAACTCAGGAATTGGGTGCGCTCGCCCTCGGCCTGTTCTTCCGGCGTGGCGAGGCGGACGCGGCAGGCCGAGACCTTGTATTCAGGAATCTTGGAGATGGGGTCTAGCGCCCGCTGGGTCAGCAGGTTGGCACTTTGCTTGCCGCCCCAGTGGTAGGCCATGAACACCGTGTCAGGCCGGATGGTGTTGACCACGTTGGCCTGAATGATGACCTCACCTCGCCGCGTCTGAATGGTCACCCAGTCGTCGGTCTTGATGTTGAGTTCCCTCGCCATACGTGGGTGCAGTTCCAGCTTGGGATGCGGGAACTGATCCACCAGTGGCCCGATGCGCCGGGTCTGCGAGCCGCTGAGGTACTGACTGACCACCCGGCCGGTGGTGAACCAGATCGGGTACTCGTCGTCCACGACTTCGGCACTCTCACGCCAGTTGACCGCGTTGAAATGCGCCTTGCCGTCGGGGTGATAGAACTTGCCGCCCTCGTACAACCGGGGCGTGCCAGGGTGACGGTCATCCAGGTGATCGCTGTGCATGGTGACTTTTCCCTCATCGGTGGTCTGCGGACAGGGCCAGAAAATGCCCTGGGTGTCCACGATCTTTTCCCAGGTGATGCCGCTGTAGTCGGCAGTGCCACCGCGCGAGGCCAGCCGCAATTCGTTGAAGATTTCCTGGGTGTTGTTGAACTGGAAGTATTTGCCCCGGCCCAGGCGGCCCGCAATGTCCAGCAGAATTTCCCAGTCGCGCCTCGCCTCGCCGGGTGGGGTCACCGGCGCGTTGATCTTGATGACGCGGCCCTCGCCGCTGGTGGTGGTGCCCTCGTCCTCTTCCTGCAAACTGCCGGGCAGCACGATATCGGCGTGTTGCGCGGTCTCCGAGAGGAAGAAGTCGATGACCGTGTAATGCTCCAGCTTGTTCAGCGCCTCGCGGTTGAAATTGGCGTCGGGCAGCGAGACGAGCGGGTTGAAGCAGATGCTCAGCAGACCCTTGATCTTGCCCTCGTGGATCTCGTTGAGGATTTCCTGCGCGGTGATGCCCTTGCCGGGCAGTTCCTCGTCGGTGATGCCCCACACCTCGCAGATGTACTTGCGGTGTTCGGGGTTGGTGATGTCGCGGTTGCCGGGGAGCTGATCGCACTTGTGGCCGTGTTCGCGCCCGCCCTGGCCGTTGCCCTGTCCGGTGATGGTGGAGTGGCCGCAGCCCGGCTTGCCGATCTTGCCCGTCGCCAGCGCGAGGTTGGCGCAGGACATGACGTTCTCCACGCCCTTGACCTGATGTTCCAGGCCGCGTGCGTGCAGGATCATGCCCGTCTCGGCCTCGCCGTACCAGCGGGCGGCCTGTTCAATCTTGGCGGCAGGAACCCCGGTGATCTCGGCGGCCCATTTGGGCGTGGCGTCGGCCACAGCGGCGCGAACATCACCAAAACCTGTCGTGTGGGCCTCAATGAACGCTTCATCGGTCAGCCCGTCTCGGATGATGACGTGCAGCATGGACATCAGCAGGGCGCTGTCGCTGCCGCAGCGCAGCGGGAGGTACAGGTCTGCGGTACGGGCCATCGGCACCATGCGCGGATCGGCGTAGATGATCTTTGCGCCCTTGTCCCGCGCCCGCCAGATGTAATCGGTGGTGATCGGAAAACACTCGGCGATGTTGGTGCCGATGATGAAGATGACCTTGGCCTCGGTGATGTCCTCCCAGTGGTTGCTGGCGCGGTCAATGCCGTAGGCCTTCTTGTTGCCCGCACCCGCCGAGACCATGCACAGCCGTCCGTTGTAATCCAGATTGGCCGTTTGCAGGGCCAGCCGGGCAAACTTGCCCACCAGATAGCTCTTCTCGTTGGTCAACGAGACGCCCGACAGCATGGCAAAGCTGTTCCTGCCGTACTTGGCCTGAATCTCCTGAATCTTGGACACGGTTTCGTTTAGCGCCTCGTCCCAGGTGATCTGCTGGTAGCCGTGCTCGGTGCGGCGCATCGGGTGGAGCAACCTATCCGGGTGCGAGCCTTGTAGATACCGTTTGATGCCCTTGGGACACAGCTTGCCTTTGTTGAAGGGAAAGTCATAGCGCGGCTCAAAACCTACAATCGCATTGTTTTTGACCTTCAACTTGATGCCGCACTGCTGGCCGCAAAAGCAGCAATGGGTGTCCACCAGCGCGTCGTAATCTTCCACGCTGCTGAAACCTCCGGGCGGCGCGTAGTGCAGCGTGGGGCCGTAGGTGTCCAGAAACTCTTCCTGAGAAAGGGGTGGCTTGACCATTACATGAACTCCTTGCCCGTGGCCCGGAACTGGTTCAGGGTCAGCAGCTTGCGGCGGCAACTGGGGCACAGGTTCTGCCAGTTGCCCACCTGCGAATGGGTGTAATCCAGGCCCAGATCGGGCAGGATGGTTTTAAGGTCATCTTGCTGCATCTGGCTCATGTATTCGGTGTCGCAGCGGGCGCATTTGGCCTGCGGGCCATTGGCTCCGGCGGCTTTGTAGAACCACACGCCAACGTTGGCGATGCGCTGGAAAATGTGGAAGAACTTCCCGAACGGCAGGTACAGCAGCCACAGGTACACGGTGACGGCGTGGGTGGTGGTGATCCAGTAATAGAACTTGCCGTCCAGGAACAGGTTGGAAGCGGTCAGCATCATGCCGGTCACGGACACTGCGAACAGCAGGATCAGCGGCAAGATGTCGTTGTCAAAGCGCTGCGTGGCCAGTTCGGCCTCGTCCTTGATGCGCCGCCCCAGCACCAGCGCAATGCCGCCCAGGCACAGCACGGCGGCCACGTTCAGCCCGTGCATGATCAGCCAGCCCAGCGCACTGCGGGCGGGGAAGGTGAAGAAGTCCAGCCGCTGGCCCATCAGCACGATCATGTAATCGCTGGGTTTGGCAAAGTCGCTCTCAAAGCGCAGCCACCCAAAGGTGAGCGGAAAGGTGATCAGAATGGCGATGATGCAGCCCCAGAAGATCAACTGGTGCGCCAGCCAGCGTTTGCGCGAGCGCCTGCGGATAAAGCGCTGCTCAATCATCTTTTCCCAGCCCGCCTTGAAGAACAGGCCCATATTGTGCAGGCGCTGGCCCGGCTGCCAGAACAGTTGCCAGCCGCGTTTCCAGTACATGCGGGTGGGCGGGCGCTGGAGCCACACCACGTAGCGGTAGACCACCCCAAACAGCGCGAAGATGGTGGCGAAGCAGTATCCGGCCAGCGCTCCGTCAAAGCCGTGGAAACGCTGAGAGCCGAAATACACGGCGATAGTCAACAATGTGGCGAAGGTCAGGCCGTACAGCAGTCCCCGGCGATCCAGGGTCACGTCCATCACCGGGACCCGCACGGGTTCGGTGTCGCGCCGGGGCGGCAGCGCGGGCGGGGAAGGGTTAAGCATGATTCTCCTTGTGGTCAGACCCTGTTCTGTCAGGAACGGCAGCAAGAACGCTGGGCAAGTCCCGCAGATCTTCCACGAGTTGTTCTGCCCCGTCATTCAGGGATTTGAGGCGGCCCTGCCAGATGCCCCCAGCCGTGCGCCACAGCGTCATGACGTACTGGGGCCGACGGCTTTGCGGTTCACGCTCTGCGGAAAGGTCTGCCATGCGCGGAGTGTGCGGCGGGGCACTTACAAGTGGCTAACAAGACCGTGACTGTGGCCCATCAGAACGGAAAGTGGATGCCAGTGCTCCGCTCCTCAACCCAGTTCACCATCAGCCCCCTTCAATAGGTATCAGGGAATTTGCTGTTCCAGACGAAAGATTCCTCTCTACATGCAGGCACAGAGAGTGGGGCCGCGCAGCAACTGGAGGCGAGAGAGCCGCCCGGCCACGGGTCCACCCCATCTCCTTGCATTTGTTAACCACTTGTAAGTGGACGCCGCCAACATGCGCTCAGCCCTCCCGCAGGTCCAGACAATAGACGCGGGAAGATGGAGGTTTCCCCGAAATGACCACCCCTACCAGTCCCGTCCCCACCACTGCCGAGGCCAGTGCTTCCCGCCGCGTCCTGACTCTGTCCACGTTGGCCTTCACGCTGATGTTCGCCGTATGGCTGATGTTCGGCATCCTGGGTCTGCCCATTCGCAAGGAATTCGGCCTGAGCGACGTGCAACTGTCCTGGCTCTCGGCGGTGGCCGTGCTGAACGGCTCGCTGTGGCGGCTGCCTGCGGGCATCATCACAGACCGCCTGGGCGGACGCCGCGTCATGGGCGCGATGCTGCTGCTGACCGCCATTCCCGCCTTTTTAATCGCTTACGTGCAGAGTTACCCCATGCTGCTGCTGCTGGCCTTTCTGGTGGGTTTCGCCGGGAACAGCTTCTCGGTGGGCGTGGCCTGGAACAGCGTGTGGTTCCCGCGCGGGCAGCAGGGCGCGGCGCTGGGCGTGTTCGGGGCCGGGAACGTGGGGGCCAGCGTCACCAAATTCATTGGCCCGGCCATGATCGTGGCGATTCCGGCGGCGGGGCTGCTGGGCGGCCTTCTTCCCGGTGGGTGGCGGGCCATTCCTTTTCTGTACGGCGTGCTGCTGGTTCTGATGGGGCTGGCCGTGCTGATCTTTGCGCCCCATCAAGACCGCACGCCGGCACAGGGCCGTCCGCTCCAGGAGATGCTCGCGCCGCTGCGAAACGCGCGCGTGTGGCGCTTCGGGCTGTATTACGTGGTGTTCTTTGGGTCATATGTAGCGCTGGCTGCGTGGATGCCCAAATATTACGTGGACGTGTTCGGGCTGCCGCTCTACGAGGCGGCGCTGCTGACCGCGCTGTTCATCTTCCCGGCCAGCCTGCTGCGTCCGCTGGGCGGCTACCTCTCAGACCGCTACGGGGCACGGGCGGCCACCTACGGGGCCTTCGGGCTGATGGCTTTGGCCCTGCTGGTGATGAGCATGCCCAGCGGCCACATCGTGCTGTATCTGCCAGGAGCGGACGGCACAACCGTCACCCGCGACGTGATGCACTTCACGCTGGGCGTGTGGCCCTTCACGGCGCTGCTATTTCTTGTGGGCGTGGCGATGGGCATCGGCAAAGCGTCGGTGTACAAGCACATTCCCGAATACTTTCCCCGCGACGTGGGCGCGGTGGGCGGGCTGGTGGGCATGCTGGGCGGCCTGGGAGGCTTCTTACTCACGCCGCTGTTCGCCTACGCCAAATCCGCCACCGGCTTTCCGCAGAGTACCTTTATCGTCGTGCTGCTGATTACTCTCGTTGCCCTGGCCTGGATGCACCTGAGTATCATGCGGATGATGAACCGCGCCGCACCACACCTGCAAGACCGGATTGAGGCCCATCCGTGAGCGCCATTCTTGAGCCGCCGCCCCGGCTAGACGAGCTGCTGGCCCGAAGTGTCGCGCTGCACAACCACCTGTGTCCCCGCCAGATTCTCGGCGCACGCATGGGCCTACTGGCTGGTCAGGCGCTGGGCATGGCTGTGCCGCGTACCGACAAGAAACTGATGGTGCTGGCCGAGACCGACGGCTGCTTTGCCGATGGCCTCTCGGTGGCCACGGGCTGCTGGCTGGGCCGCCGCACATTGCGGCTGGTAGATCACGGCAAGGTGGCCGCGACGTTCGTGGAGGTGCGAACTGGACAGGCCGTGCGAATCGCGCCACACACCGATTTACGGGCGAGGGTGCGTGCGGGCCGCGCGGAAGGCGTGAAACGCTGGGATGCCTACATGGACGCGTACCAGACCTGGGAGGACCAAGACCTCTTTACTGTCATGCCCATTCGCCTGACCCTGGATCTGGCAGCCGTGATCAGCGTCAACGGCAAACGCGCCATCTGCGACGCCTGCGGAGAAGAAATCATCAACGAGCGTGAGGTACGTCAGGAAGAATCTGTGCTGTGCCGCGACTGCGCGGGGCAAGGGTACTGGCAGATGAAGTGATGTTCAGCCACAAATCGCCGCAGCGAGACTGGCTTCTGTCGGTGGTATTGTTCGAGCAAAATTGAAGCTGGTGGATTGGGCGGCTCAGAGTCATTCCTACCACGAACGCTCCGCGCAGACCTCCAACAGAGGATTGCCGCGGCATCCCGCCCAAGACGATCAGCGCAAGGAAGCGGCGTTCGATCTGAGTGATCTTTTTCCGCAGGCAGCGGGCATTTCCAATTGAGGCCACTTTTTCCAGTAATGACAATCGGGCCATCGTGACTATTTCAGGCTAAGGGGCAAAAGCGAAAACCCCGCGCCAGGCGGGGCCATCTGATCAGAACTTCTTGGAGCCAGTGATCCGGGTCGAACGGACGACCTACTGATTACGAATCAGTTGCTCTACCACTGAGCTACACTGGCCTGCTTTCTTTGCACAAGGCTCAGGGAGTATAGGCACGCCGCCACAGAGTGTCAAGGCAAATGCGCTTCCCGGAGCAACCTCATCCCGCCTATGCTGTCCAGCATGATCCAGCCGCCGCCCCATCCCTTCCAGACGGTCCACGGTACGCCGCAGTCACTGGACTGGCTCTGTCTGGCCCCCCACCCCGACGATGCCGAGATCGGCGCGGGCGGCACCCTGATCCGGCTGGCGCAGGCTGGGCGCGCGGTGGGCATTCTGGAACTCTCGCGCGGGGAACGGGGCACGCAGGGAACACCGGAAGTGCGGGTGGCCGAATGCGCGCAGGCAGCGGCCATCATGGGCCTGTGCTGGCGCGGCAATCTGGGCCTGGGCGACGGAGAGTTGACCGATACCCCCACTGCCGCGCATGCCCTGGCCGCCGCCCTGCGGGCCGTACGCCCGCGCGTGCTGCTGGTGCCGCACCACAAAGACCGCCACCCAGATCATTTCGGCACCTACCATCTGGCGCGGCGGGCAGTGCATCTGGCGCAGCTCCGCAAGGCCGATCTGGACGGCGAGCCGTGGCGCATTGCCAGAACGCTGCTGTACCAGGGAAACGCGGACATTCAACCTGATGTGCTGATTGATGTGGGGGGCGTGCAGGGGCAATGGGAGGCCGCCGTGCGCGCCCACGACAGCCAGTTTTCCGGCGAGGTGATTTCCGAGACGGTCACGCCCGAGATCATCGAGCGCCGCCGCGCCCGCCAGAGTTACTGGGGCACGCTGGCGCGCGTGCGCTACGCCGAAGCCTTCGAGGCCCAGGACCCGCTGCTGCTGGACCCGCTGGCCCTATAAAAAGCGGTGCTGTAAAAAACGGCCCTATAAACAGAGGCGCTGTAGGGGCGGATCAGTCCGCAGCTTCCGCCCGCACGCCCAACCCAAAGGCCGCATGCACGGCGCGGGTGGCGTCGTCCACCTGAGCGCCCTCGATGGCCACGCTGATGTTCAGCTCGCTGCTGCCCTGCGAGATCATCAGGATGTTGATGTCCTGGCCCGCCAGCGCCGTGAACAGCCGCGCCGAGACCCCTTTCTGGCCGCGCATGCCACTGCCCACGATGGCGAGGACCGCTACATCCGACTGGCGGTCCACCTTCAGTTCGCGGCTGACTCCGGCGCGTAGGGCGGCCAGGGTGCGCTCGGCGTCGCTGCTCTGCACAGCCAGCGAGACGTTGCTCATGGAGCTGCTCTGGGAGACCATCAGCAGGGTAATGTTCTCGCGGGCAATCGCGTCAAAGACGCTGGCGATCACCTCGGGGATGCCCAGCACGCCCGCGCCGCTGATGTTGATGATGGACACGTTGCGGATGGCGGTCACCGCCTTGACGGGCTGCCCAGCCTCGTCCTGGGCCTGGGCCTGCACCAGGGTGCCGGGAAAATCGGGATCAGCGGCGCTCTTGACCCGCAAGGGGATTCCACTTTCCTGCAATGGCGTGACCGCCAGCGGGTGCAGCACCTTCGCGCCAAAGTAGGCCAGCTCCATGACCTCGCCGTAGCTGAGGACTGTGATGTTGCGTGCGTCTTTAACTACGCGCGGATCGGCGCTCATCACGCCGTCCACATCCTTCCAGGCCCACACCTCGTTCGCGCCCAGCGCCTTGCCGATAATCGTGGCCGAGAAATCGGTGCCGCCGCGCCCCAGCGTGGTGATCGCGCCGCGTTCGGTCTCGCCCATGAAGCCGGACACCACGGGGGTGACTCCGGCGGCCAGCAGCCCGCTCAGACGGTCCTTGACGCGCTCGTAGGTCGTGGGCAGCGGCTTGGCGTTGCCAAAATGATGATCGGTCAGGATGCCCGCCTCGCCGCCGGTCAGGTGATGAGCGCGGAAGCCCTGGCCCTCCAGCGCCACAGCCATCAGCGGGGCCGAGAGGCGCTCACCGAAGGCCACGATCAGGTCCCGGCTGCGCGGGGTCAGTTCGCGCAGCAAGTACACGCCGTAGACCGCCTGACGCAGCATTTCGTGCATCTCGCGGATGTCGCGCACGGTGGGGCTGTCGGGGGCCGCGCCGAGTTCCTGGGCCGCCGTGAAGTGGCGGGTTCGCAGCGCAGCGATCTCGTCGTTGGCGGCGGCGATGTCCCCGGATTCGGCGGCGTCGGCCAGGGCCAGCAGGCCGTTGGTCACCCCGGCCATCGCAGAGACCACCACCACCACGCGCACGCCCGCCGAGAGGCTGCGGCCCGTCAGCGAGGCGCTGTGGCGAATGGCTCTGGCGTCCTGCATGTTGGTGCCACCAAATTTCATTACGAGAAGGGTGTCGCTCATGGGGGTCAGTATGGAGCGAGGCGAATGACCGGGGGAAAGGAAGTCTGGGCAGCCAACGAAAAGGGAGGGCGGATGCTCACCACGCTCCCCGCCGGATTCGGCTTCAGTGGTCTGAATGTTCCGTTCCGCTTCCGTGCGTTGGTGGAGCCTGACCCGACAGGGATGCTGTCACGCCCAGCACCGCCAGTAGCGTCAGCGCCTCGGCGGCCAGACGGGGGCGCACACCCTGACCTACGGCAAAAGCGCGGCGAACGACGATGGCGGCCAGCAGTGCCAACCCCACCAGCGCCACCTTGAGCAGCAGCGTGCGCCCATAGCCCGATGCGGGGAGTTGCAACAGGTTGCCCGCATGTTCCAGTGACATCCACACGCCACTGACGCCCAGCACCAGCACCGAACCAAGAGCGTAGGGCGTGAATCTACGGGCCAGGGCAGCCGTGGCTCCACGCCGCGTCAGCAGCGCGAAGACGCCGCCCACCCACAGGCACATCGCCCCGCCGTGCAGGGTGTGTAGGACGTAGACAAGCTGCCCGTGCGAGGCCCCGTGCCCAATTCCAGCCAGTCCCCACAGCAGCACACCTGAAGCGCCCAGCGTCGCCAGCCACGTCAGGTCCGCGATTTCGGCAGCCAGCAGGACTAACGCCCCGATCCACACAATCAGGACGGCGCGGCCCGCCACCGTACCCGTCAGGTAATCCAGAATGTCAGCAGGGGCGGTGAAGCCCAATGCGGCCAGGGTGGTGTACACGCCCAGACCGCCGCCCAGGATCAGCAGCGCCAGCCCTGCGCCCAGCCAGACCAACCCCGGATGCCCTGGCGTCAGCAGCCTCCGGGCAAAGGCACCACCCACCAGCAGTGCCGCGCCCAGGTACAGCAGCAGGTTGGGCAGCAATTCGGGTGTCATTTCACCGTAAAAACGTTCTGGCCCGTGACCGGGTGGCCGTCCTCAGACAGGATTTTCCAGGCGACAACGTATTTCCCGGCCTTCAAATCGGGCTTGAGAGGGATGCGGAGTTGCGCGGCCAGATTCCTGGCAGTGAGCGGCAGATTGGCAAGTTCGGAGGCGTCCGCTTTCAGGGCCAGCGCCGTTTTTGCACCATCCTCGGGCTTCATTCCCGTGCCCAGAGCCATCACCCGGAAGGTAGAAAAGCGCAGTTCAATGGGTTCGCTGAATTTCAGGACGACTTCTTTCGGGGCGTTGACGGTGGATTCGGCGGCGGGGGTCATGGACGCGATGGCGGTGTGGGCCGAGGCGGTGCCCAGAATCAGGGCCAGCAGGAAAGGAATTGCACGCATGGATTCTCCGTGAGGCTTTGAGACAGCGGGGGCAGAGTCTCCCCTGCCCCGGTCAGTTACTTGACGGTGGTGTGGCTGGCGGGCGTCTTGTCGGGCTGGGTGTCGTCCCAGGCCACCACGCTGCCATCGGCGTAGGTCTGGTAAACCTTCCAGACCAGTTCGCCAGGTTGGGCCGGATTGACGGCCTGAAAAAAGAAGCGGGCGTACTCCATCGAGGCAATGTCACCCTTCCAGACCACTTCGGTCACCAGTCCGTCGGCATTTTTGGTCACGGTGCGGGCAAAGCCGGGCGTGACCTGAAAGCGGCTGATACCCACGCCTGCGGGGATGACAAGGCGAACCTGGGTGGTAGCCAGTTCCTTTTCCACGGGGACGTTCAGGCGGTAGGTTTCGGATTTTCCGGCGGCGGATTCGCTGGTTCCCGCCTCGGTGCGGACGGTGGCGTGGGCGGCGGCGAAGGACAGCAGCAGAGCAGCGGACAGGGTCAGAATTTTTTGCATGGTGGACGTTCTCCTCTGAAAAAGGGTGTGGGATGCAGGGTTTTCAGAGGGAAACGGGTGGTGCGCGGGCATCGGCGTGACGTGGTACAGCGGGGACGTCAGCCACGGCAAGAGGCAATGGCCGGGAAATCTGGCGCGGCGGGGCCGTGGGCAGCGGCAGGACGCCAGCCTCCAGCGCAAAGGCTCCGGTCACACAGAAAGGACAGTGCGCGGCGTGGTTGTGGCTCTCCCTGTCACCCTGACCCTGCTGGGGCTGCGGAACTGGAAGTGCAGAGGCGGCGGACGGCCCGACAGGCATCCCGGCCATCTGGTGTCCAGACATAGGGTACCCGGCCATCCGCACCATGCCCGACATTCCCAGCATCGGCAGGTCCACCATGCCCCCCACCCGCGCCTGAAACGCGAAGGCGGCCAGCACCGTCAGCACGGCCATCAGGCGGCTGAGCAGAGGCTGGAGACGGCGGGCAGACTTCACAGTTACAGAAGTCTAGTTGACACCCACCGGGGTAAGCGTCCCTACAGCCAGGTGCAGCACGCCCGTTTAACATCAAGCCATGAAGCAGGCTGCCCTTTCCCTCATTGGTGTGCTGGGGCTGGGCGCAGCTCACAGTCAGGCCGCACCCTACGCGGCGGGCGGCGGCAACGCGACGTTCGAGTACCGCGTGACCTTCGTGAATGTGAAAGGGACGATGGAAGGCGTGACCAGCACTGTGAATCTGGACACCGACGATCTGGCCGCCACCACAGGTCTGGTCACCGTGCCGCTCTCAGAATTGAAGACCGGCAATAGCCTGCGCGACAGCCACGCCAAGGGCACAGGGGCGCTGAACACCGCTCAGTTCAGAGATGCCACCTTCAAACTGGAGAAGCTGACGGGCGGCAAATTGACGGAGGGACAGACCCTGGCGACAACAGCCAGTGGCCAACTGACCGTCAAGGGCATCAGCAAGCCGGTCAGCGTGCCGGTCAAAGCCACCCTGAACGCAGGCAAGGTCAATGTCAGCACGCAGTTCAAGTTCAATCCGCTGGAGTACGGCGTGCGCTATCCAGGCGGGGCCGACGTCATCACGGTGAACGTCGGTTTCGTGCTGACCGCGCGCTGAACGTTCTCCCAGCCGCGTATTGACCTATCTGTGTTGACAAGCTTACGCTTTGGTGTAGATGAGACACCAAGCCGAAACTGACGCCAGCCGTTAGACTGGGCCATGAGAGGTCTGTCGCCGCCCGCAGTGGGCTGTTCTGCTGTGGGGTGGCGGCCCTCAAGACTGGAGGAAGCATGACGGGAAACAATTCGGGCAAGATGAAAGTCGGGATCAACGGGTTTGGCCGCATCGGACGCTTGGTGTTCCGCATTCTGGTGGAGCGCGGCATTGACGTGGTGGCGATCAACGACCTGACCGACAACAAGACGCTGGCCACATTGCTCAAGTACGACTCCACCGCCGGACGCTTCAAGGGCACCGTGGACTACGACGACGACAGCATGACCGTCAACGGCCAGAAGATTCACACGCTGGCCGAGCGCGATCCCGCCAACATCAAGTGGGGCGAGATGGGCGCGGACATCGTCATCGAGTCCACCGGCATCTTCACCAGCCGTGAGGGCGCGAGCAAGCACCTGGCCGGCGGCGCGAAGAAAGTGCTGATTACCGCCCCCGCCAAGAATGAGGACTTCTCCATCGTGCTGGGCGTCAACGAGCAGGATTACGATCCCAAGAACCACAACATCATCAGCAACGCGAGCTGCACCACCAACAGCCTGGGCGCGCCAATGAAACTGCTGGACGAGGCATTCGGCATCGAGAAGGCCATCATGACCACCGTCCACAGCTACACCAACGATCAGCGCATCCTGGACTTGCCGCACAGCGACTTGCGCCGCGCGCGTGCCGCCGCCATCAACATCATCCCCACCAGCACGGGCGCGGCCAAGGCCGTCTCACAGGTGTACCCCAAGCTGAAGGGCAAGTTCGACGGCACCTCGTTGCGCGTGCCCACCCCTGTCGGCAGCATCAGCGACGTGGTGGTCATCCTGGGCCGTGACGTGACCGTGGAAGAGGTCAACGACGTGTTCCGCAAGGCCGCCGAGACCACCCACAAGGGCATCATCAGCTACACCGAGGACCCGATTGTCCTCCAGGACATCGTGGGTGACTCGCACAGCGCGATCATCGACGGCGGCCTGACCATGGCGATGGGCAACCTCGTCAAGTTCTTCTCGTGGTACGACAACGAGTGGGGCTACAGCAACCGCATCGCCGATCTGGTGGAACTGGTTCAGGAAAAAGGCGTCTAAACAGCGCCCGCAGATGGTGGAGGGCTGAGGCCTTCTGCCATCTTTTTTATCTACAGGAGAAACGATGAAAAATCTCGATCAACTCGACGTCAACGGCAAGCGCGTGCTGGTGCGCGTGGACTACAACGTGCCGATCAAGGACAGCGTGGTGCAGGACGACACCCGCATGACGGCCAGCCTGCCCACCATCAGGAAGCTGCTGGAGATGGGCGCGGCCTCGGTGGTGCTGATGAGCCACTTCGGACGCCCCAAGAACGGGCCGGAGGCGAAGTTCAGCCTCAAACCCGTGGCGGATGTGCTGTCTAAAATACTCGGTCAGGACGTGACCTTTATCGACAGCCTGCCCTCCAGCGACGAGACGCTGGTGGCGGTGCGGAACCTGAAGGCGGGCAGTGTGGCCCTGCTGGAAAACGTGCGCTTCGAGGCGGGTGAGGAGAAGAACGACGCGGGACTGAACGCCAAACTGGCTCGTCTGGGCGACGCCTTCGTGCTGGACGCCTTCGGCAGCGCGCACCGGGCGCACTCGTCGGTCAGCGGCGTGGCCGGGGAGCTGCCGCACGCGGCGGGGCTGCTGCTTCAGCGCGAGGTAGATGCGCTGGGCAAACTGCTGCACGATCCGGCACGGCCCTATGTGGTCATCATCGGCGGGGCCAAGGTCAGCGACAAGATCAAGGTGATCGAGAACCTGCTGCCGAAAGTGGACCGCATGTTGATCGGCGGCGGCATGGCCTACACCTTCATCAAGTCGCGCGGCGGCAAGATCGGCGACAGCATCCACGAGGATGACCAGTTGGAACTGGCAAAGCGTCTGCTGGCCGAATACGGCGACAAGCTGATGCTGCCCAGCGACGTGATCGCCGCCGACGCCTTCGATGCCAACGCCAACACCAAGGTCGTGCCGAGTGACCAGATTCCCGACGGCTGGCAGGGTTTAGACGCCGGGCCAGATACCGTGAGGGCATACACCGAAGCTTTGCAAGGCGCGAAAACCGTGTTCTGGAACGGGCCGCTGGGCGTCTTCGAGTTCGAGGCGTTCGCGGGCGGGACCAATGCGATTGCCGCCACCGTGGGCAACCTGGCGGGCGCATACACCGTCATTGGCGGCGGCGACAGCGTCAGCGCCATCAATAAGAGTGGGCAGGCCGACAAGGTTTCACACATCAGCACCGGTGGCGGTGCGAGCCTAGAATTGCTGGAAGGTCAGGCTTTGCCGGGCGTGGAGGCGATGGCCTAAGTGGCTCCCGTCACCTGCTTCCTGACCTACGAGGTCAAACCTGAGCGGTTGGCCGAGTTCGAGGCATATGGACGCAAATGGATCACGCTGATCAACTCCTTCGGCGGCCAGCATCACGGCTACTTCCTGCCCTCCGAGGGAGCATCGGATCTGGCTTACGCGCTGTTTACCTTTCCCAGTCTGGCGGCCTATGAACGCTACCGGGAGCAGTCGATGGCAGACCCGGTGTGCCAGGACCTGTTCCGGGAAGTGCCGAGCCTGATCCACCGCTATGACCGAACATTCTTAAGACCCGTCCTGGATGGGCTGGAGACATGATGACTCAGAACTTGCTTGCCCTGAACTGGAAGATGAACAAGACCCCCGCCGAAGCCCGCGCCTGGGCCGAGGAACTGCGCGAGAAGCTGACGGCGAACGACACCGAACTGGCCGTCATGGCCCCGTCTATCGCTTTACCGTCGCTAGCCGCACATCTGCCCCCCGGCGTGGCGCTGGGCGCACAGGACGTGTCGGCGCATGAGTCTGGTGCATACACCGGAGAGATCAGCGCCGCCATGCTGATCGACGTGGGCGCAAAATACGCCGTCGTGGGCCACAGCGAACGCCGCGAGTACCACCACGAGTCCGACGCAGATGTGGCCGCCAAGGCCAGGCAGGCGCAGGCGAACGGTCTGATCCCCATCATCTGCGTGGGCGAGGGCCTGGACGTGCGCGAGAAGGGCGAACAGGTGGCCTATACGCTGGGCCAGTTGGAAGGCAGCCTGAGCGGCGTGGGGCCGGAAATCGTTGTGGCCTACGAACCCGTCTGGGCCATCGGCACGGGCAAGACCGCCACCGCCGACGACGCCGAGGAACTGGCCGCCGCCATCCGGGGCGCGCTGATCGAGCGCTACGGCAGCGACGCCGACGGCATCCGCATCCTGTACGGCGGCAGCGTCAAGCCGGACAACATCGCTACCCTCTGTGCCAAACCCAACGTGAACGGCGCTTTAGTGGGCGGTGCGAGCCTCAAGGTGCCGGACGTGATCGGCATGAATGACGCCCTGAAGTAAAGCGCACAACGTAGAACTCCCCCACCCGAATCTGG
Source organism: Deinococcus sp. AJ005 (assembly GCF_009017495.1). Taxonomy (NCBI): domain Bacteria; kingdom Thermotogati; phylum Deinococcota; class Deinococci; order Deinococcales; family Deinococcaceae; genus Deinococcus; species Deinococcus sp. AJ005. The sequence goes on from NZ_CP044990.1 coordinate 2,042,144, forward strand.
GGTGGGGGAGTTCTGCTGACTGGGCCGTTGTACGCCACGCGGGTGGAAACCTGGATGGGGCATTTCCGAAAACAGACCCTGGCACGTTCCTGTGGCGATCTCACGGTCAGTACCTCGATATGGGGAACTGACCCGCCTGACCTCCACCAGCAAAAGAATCGGGGCCAGACCCACTACCGCTCCATTCACAGCCTGCATGCCCCAGCGTGACAGGACGGGCTACAGCGCCGCGATTACCGCGTCCGTGAACTCCTTCGTCCCTGCCGTGCCGCCCAGATCGCGGGTGCGCGGGCCTTCGGTCAGCACCTTATTCACGGCGTTGTCGATGCGCTTGGCCGTCTCATGATCGCCCAGTTCGTCCAGCATCAGCACGGCGGCCAGCATAGTGGCGGTGGGATTGCTGACGCCCTGCCCAGCGATATCCGGGGCGCTGCCGTGGACCGACTCGAAGATACCGAACTTGTCGCCCACGTTGCCGCTGGCCGCGATGCCCAGCCCGCCCACCAGTCCGGCGGCCAGATCGCTGAGAATATCGCCGAACATGTTGGTCATCACCATCACGTCGAACTGGCGCGGGTTGCGAACCAGTTGCATGGCGGCGTTGTCCACGATCATGGTACTGACGCTCAGGCCCTCCACGGTTTTGGTGTGGTCCAGAATAGTGTTCAGAAACAGGCCCTGCGTCACGGGCAACACGTTGGCCTTATGCACCACGGTCAGGCGTTTGTCGCGCTTCATGGCCAGTTCGGCAGCGTATTTGCCGATTCGCAGACTGGCCTCGCCCGTGATCACGGTGTCGGCAATGGCGGTGTCGCCGTAACGCCGCTCCTGTTCCACGTACAGGCCCTGGGTGTTCTCGCGCACGATGACCAGATCGACGTTCTCGTATGCGCCGGGAACCGGACGGGTCTTGGTGGGGCGCACGTTGGCGTACAACCCGTACTTCTGGCGCAGGTGCCGGATCGCGCCGGAGAAGCCAGGGGGTTTCTCGCCCGTAGGGCTGGTGGCCGCGCCGAACAGCGTGGCATCGGTGTTTTCCACCGCGTCGTAGGTGGCCTGCGGAACGCTGGTGCCGTGGTCCAGGTAGTACTCATACCCAGCCTCGGCGTCCACGTACTCGGCGTCAAAGCCTGCGGCCTCCAGCATGCGGCGGGTGGCGGGGATGACTTCGTGCCCGATGCCGTCGCCCTCGATAGAACAGATGCGGTATTTCGCCATAATCGATAGTCTAGTTCACCAGCGGTGGGGTTCGCAGGCGTTACCGGGTGTGTGACGAAAACAGGAAGCCACTCTTTCCGGCCCCTATTTTTTAGCTTCTACAATCTGCCCCGCCAGCTCGCGTGCCAGCAGTGGACCCAGCAAAAAGCCCTTGCTGCTCAGGCCCGACAGATGCCACACGCCGTCCTCGCCCCGCCCAGTCTTCAGCCCGGAGAGGCGCGAACCGGTCCAGCGCCCAGTCACGTTCACGCCGCTCAGGTCCGCCAGCGCCTCGCCCTTGCCCAGCAGCCAGCCCAGAGAGGCCAGCGGCAGCGTCGGGGTCTGCCACCCCTGAGCAGGAGTCTCGTATGTCGCGCCCAGCACGCCGCCCTGCGCGGATGGAGCCAGATACGCGCCGAAACTCAGGGGCACGTCTGTCGCCGCCCGGTCCAGCGTGAGCAGCGTGCCCAGGCGCTGTGTGCGGTCCTCGCCCGCCCAGCCTGAGCCGATGGAGCCGCCGCAATGGATCACGGCGTGAAAGGTGGGGAGCGTGGGGCCGTCCGCTTCCCGCAGTTTTGCCGAATGCGCCGTCCAACTCGCCGCCTGCCCCCGGATCACCGCTACGCCCGAAGCCTCCAGCAAGACCCGCGTGAAGGCCGCGCCGTCCACCCAGCCGCCCTCCGGCAGCCACAAGGCATGTGCCCAGGCGGGGGGCAGCGGCACGGGCAACTCACCCCGGCTCAACCAGCGGTGCGGCAATTCAGGCGGGAGGTTGCGCTCGAAGCGGGCGCGGGATTTATCGTCGGGAACAGGGCGCAGCATCCCTGTTTGACCATTCGGGACGTGAAAACCTGCCACCTCCAACTCGCGGAGCAGTTCCCAGGTCAGCCGCATTCCCTCCAGCGCCCGCGTGTCCACGCCGCCCGACTGCCCGCGGACCGGGTTGATCAGGGCAGACGGCACCGAACTGGCCGCGTGGATTCCCGCATCGATGACCGTGACCTGTGCGCCGAGTTTTGAAAGAAAATAAGCGACAGATGCTCCAGCGATGCCGCCGCCGATTACCAGAATCCGGGTCACCGCACGGCCCGCAGGCATTCGCGCTTGCCCGGCGCTCCGGGTCTGCGTTCCACACTCAGACCAGCCGCTGCCAGGGCACGGCGCACATGCCCAGCGGCGCTGTAGGTGGCCAGAATGCCGCCCAGCGCGAGGGTTCCGGCCAGCCGCGAGATGAAGTCCGGCGTCCAGACCTCCGGGTTGCGCGTGGGTGAGAAGCCGTCCAGATACAGCGCAGTGGCCCAGTCCTGCAGCAGATCGGCACTTAGAACGTCCACAAAATGAACGGTCAGGCGCACGTTTTCGGTCTGTATTTCAAATGGGGCGTGCGGCCAGCGGTCCAGGACCTCTTGCCATGCCGGATGCTCCGCGCCTGCTCCATCCTCTGAAACTGCGCGCAGCAGTTCGGCGGGGGCCGGGTCAAATTCGTAGGCCACGTAGTCCAGCCTCACCCCACGCGCCACTGCATCTGCCAGCGTGGCGCGGAAGTTGACGCCCAGACCGAAGCCGATTTCCAGCACCCGTGGGGCCGGATGCACGTCGGTGCGCGTACCCTCCACGAAGACATGCCGCGCCTGCGTGTGTGCGCCGTGCCGGGAGCCGTATGCCTCGCCAAAGCGCAGGTTGTGGGCCGTGCGTGAGCCGTCGGGCGTCTCGATGATCTGGTGCGGCGGATCGGCGGGCGGTGTGGTGACAGGCGGCAGGGACATCGGCGCTGAGGATAGTGCAGACCTGCCGACTTGTTACACGGATTCCGTATCAGTCAGAGTTTTGATGACTGGCAGAGTTCAGGTGACTGGCACGGGTCCTGAACAACGATTACGCCAATCCCAGCAGCTTCCGCACAGCGAAGCGCACGCGGCCCAGGTTCGCCACTTCATCGAACGCGGTCAGCAGCACCTGATCGCCGTGGGGGGTCAACAGCACCGGGCCGCCATCCAAGTCCAGCACAATTTCCTGCCACGAATCGGCGGCCATCTGGCTTTGCAGGCTGCCGATCACGGCGCGGCCCGCCGCAACCAGACCCAGCTCGCTGCTTATCTGGGCCTCGGACATTCCAGCGCTGGCGACCACCTCGCCTGCCGGGCTGACCAGTACGGTGTGCCGCACGCCGCGCACTTCCAGCAGTGTGGCGATCACGAGCGGTCCACGCGGGGCAAGCTGTCGACTTCCTGCGCCAGCTTGGCCAGGGCCTGCTGGGCGGCGCGGGTGTCGCTGCTGCGGGCCAGCGCCGCGCCCATCATGAAATCGCCCACGGCCAGCGCCACCACCTCAATGCGGTCACTGGTAAAGGCCAGCCGGGTGACCTCGCCGGACCCCAGGCGGCGGCCCATGCGGTCCAGACTGGTCCTGAGCGAGGCCAGCTCAGCGGCCAGCACCTCGCCGCCGTCACCGTTGGATTCGATGGGCAGGCCGTCAGGGCCGACCAGGGCGCTGGCGATCACACCGGGAATATTGTTCAGAACATCGATCTTCATGCTTGGTTCCTCGGTGGGTTTGCCACGAATCTGGCCTCTCGGACAACCTGAATCAACAGGGTCAGGACACTCACAGCGTCTGCTCCAGCTTGCGGGCGGCCTCGCGGCCATACAGGCGGGCCTGACCCAGATTGCTACGGGCGTCCAGGGCCAGCAACAGAAAGTATTCGGCACGGATGGGCTGCAGGTACACGCTCAGGCGTTCGCCGCGCAGGTACAGTTCACGGGGCTGCCCAGCGTTCAGGGTCTGGGTATAGGCGGTGCCTGCGGCCACGAGCAGCCCGGCGTGTTCGGCGATCAAGAGGTTCAGGTCCGTGTCGGTGATGGAGTGGCCCTCGATCAGCAGGCCGTCCAGCCCGCCAATAGCCGCCGCCCACGCGCCGTCCACGTCTTTGACCAGTTGGGTGAGGAGAGCAAGCATTCTGAGGATCATGATACGGACGGTCTATTTCAAATCACGCACAAATTCCGCGCCAGAGGTGAGAAAAGTCGAATCGACAGGCCCGACAGCGTCTGACACGTAGGCAGCCGGGATACGGCGGGCGTAAATCTTCACTCCGGCTCAGCCCTTCATCAGCCTGCGGCCCAGCGCCGCCTGTTCGGCCTGAGAGAAACCGTAGGCCGCCAGATACGGGGCGACACCGCTCCAGGTTGAATTCAGATGCGCCAGGGGCCGCAGAATGTCGTCCACAACAGTGGGGATGAATGGGGCATCCCGCCTCTGATGCTCGGGAGTCCGGCGCAAACTGCCTCTGGCATAAAAGTCCACCAGCTCCGGCCCAGTGGCGACATAATCGGCGGCAATCTCATCGCGGCTGAAGCCTGCCAATTCCAGGCACAGCGCGGCGATCAGGCCGGTGCGGTCCTTTCCAGCGTGGCAGTGGATCAGCACCGGGCCGGGCGGGGCGTCCAGCAGTGCGCCCAAGATGCTGACAATGTTGTTCGCGCCGTAATCCAGAACAGCGCAGTTATAGACGCCATTGCTGCCTGCCAGACTGGCCTCGTTGAGTTCGCGAACACAGTGAGACAAGAGCGACAGATTCAGGTATTCCGCCCGTCCGACAAATGGCGGCGCGTCAATGTGCCGTTCTGCCCGCGTTCGCAGATCGAGGATACGGCTCAGGTTCAGGGCCAGCATCTCAACTCTCCCCTGCTCGCTGAGGAAGCTGAGATTGCCGCTACGGTACAGACCGGGCAGCGCGCGGCGGAAGTTGAGCGCACCGTCGGGAGGGATTAGCATGACGTACAGAATGCCCACGGATCAACCCACTCTCAAGCGAGGCGAATCACCGTCTTTGCCGACATTTTCGGGTACAATAGACCCATTGAGGGAACCCCTTCGGCGGAACGAGATTCATTACGTCAACAACATAATGTGCTAGAATCGTTTCACTCCTGGCAGCCGCGCCAGGCCTCCATCACCCCCACATTGCCGGGCGGTTTCTACCCGCCCCGACTGGAGCCACATGACTGGAATTCATCCCGTTGACATCACCAGCGAAGTCAAGACCAACTTTATTACCTACGCCATGAACGTGATCGTGGACCGCGCGCTGCCCGACGTGCGCGACGGTCTCAAGCCCGTGCAGCGCCGGATCATGTACGCCATGATGCTGGAGGGGCTGTACAGCAACCAGAAGCACGCCAAGTCCGCGTCCGTGGTGGGCGAGGTCATGAAGAAGTACCATCCGCACGGCGACTCCAGCATCTATGACGCGATGGTGCGCCTGGGCCAGTGGTGGAACATCCGTTACCCGCTGGTGCATCCGCAGGGCAACTTCGGCAGCATTGACGGCGATCCCCCCGCCGCCATGCGTTACACCGAAGCGCGCATGACCAAGGTGGCCGAGGAAGTGCTGGCGGATTTAGAGAAAGAAACCGTCGACATGAAGCCTAACTACGACGACACCACCGTGCAGCCCTCGGTGCTGCCCTCGGCGGTGCCGAATCTGCTGATCAACGGTGCAACCGGGATCGCGGTAGGCATGGCGACCAACATCCCGCCGCACAACCTGACCGAGATCTGCAACGGCCTGCTGGCGATGGTGGACAAACCGGAGATCACCCTCGATGAGATGATGGAATACGTCCAGGGGCCGGATTTCCCCACCGGGGGCCGCATCAGCAAGATGGGCATCCGCGAGGCTTACGCCACCGGGCACTCGGGCCTGAAGGTGCGCGGCAAGGCCCGCATCGAGGAAAAGAACGGACGCAACCAGGTCATCATTTCCGAGATTCCGTATCAGGTGAACAAGACCAACCTGATCCAGACCATCTCGGCGATGTACAAGGCGGGCAAGATTCCTGATATCTCGGCCCTGCGCGACGAATCGGACCGTAAGGACCCGGTGCGGATCGTCATTGAACTCAAGCGCGGCGCGATTCCCACCCTCGTGCTGAACCAGCTTTACAAATACACGCAGCTTCAGGGCACCTTTACCGTCATCAACCTGAGCATCGTGAATGGCGAGCCACGCGTGCTGCCCCTGGTGGACACCATGCGTTACTTCCTGGATCACCGCCAGGACGTGGTGACGCGACGCACCGCCTATGAACTGAAGAAGGCCGAGGAACGTTCCCATATCCTGGAAGGGCTGCTCAAGGCGCTGGACGACATCGACGAGGTCATCGCCCGCATTCGCGCCAGCAACACCAGTGCTGAGGCCCGCGACGCGCTGATGCAGCGCTTCACCCTGTCCGAAATTCAGGCTCAGGCGATTCTGGACATGCGCCTGCAACGTCTGGTGGGCCTGGAGCGCGAGAAGATTCAGGGCGAGTTCGACGAGCTGAGCGTGATCATTGCCCGTCTGCGCTCCATCCTGGGCGACGAGAAGCTGCTGTGGCGCGAGATCAAGAAGGAAATCCGCGACATCCGCGACAAGTACGGCGACGAGCGGCGCAGCACGATTTCCATTCTGGAAGACGATATTTCCAAGGAAGACCTGATCGCCGTGGAAGATATGGTGATCAACATGACCAAGGCGGGCTACCTGAAGCGCAGCAACCTGACCGCCTACCGCGAGCAGAAGCGCGGCGGGCGCGGGTCTTCGGGCGGCAAACTGCGCGACGAGGACATCAACACCCGCGTTTTCGTGGGCAGCACGCACGACTTCCTGCTGTTCTTCACCGATCAGGGCCGCGTCTTCCACGAGAAGATCTATGACCTGCCGGAAGCGGGCCGCGACGCCAAGGGCACGCATATCCGTAACCTGCTCCCCAGCCTGCGCGACAACGAAAACATCGCCAGCGTGCTGAGCGTCAAGAGCTTTGAGGAAGAGGGCTGCTTCATCTTCGCCACCCGCAAGGGCGTGGTCAAAAAGACCCTGATCACCGATTACGGCAACATCACCTCTGCGGGCCTGATCGCCATCAACCTTGTGAACGGCGACGAGCTGATCGGGGTAGGCATCGTGCAGGACGCCGATCATGTGGTGCTGGCGACGCGCAACGGCAAGGCCATGCGCTTCCAGAGCGGCGAGGTCCGTGACACCGGACGCGCCACCCAGGGCGTCATCGGCATCCGCCTGCGTGAAGGCGAGGACGACGCCGTGGTGAGCATGGCCCTGGTCCCCGGTGGCGACGACACCAGCGAACTCCTCTCTATCAGCGAGTTGGGGCTGGGCAAGCGGACCCCGGTCGGCGATTACCCGGCCAAGGGGCGCGGCGGCATGGGCGTCATCACGCTGGACGTGACCGACAAGACCGGCAAGCTGGTCACACTGGCCCGCGTGGCCGGCGACGAGGAGCTGATGGTGCTGACAGAGAAGGGCACCGTGATCCGCACCCGCGTGGAGGAAGTGCGCGTCACCGGGCGCAATGCCCAGGGCGTCAAGGTCATCAACATCGGTGACAAGGACAGCGTGATCAGCGCCTTCCCGATCCGCCGCGAGGACGAGGTTTGAGCCTGAGCGACTAAGCTTCGGGCATTAACCCACAATTTACAGAGAGGCGGTAGAAAAGGCGTCCGGGGCAACTGGCTTCGGGCGCTGTTCTCGCTCTGGTGGCCTGCCCGTTTCCAATTCTGAAGCTTTCTCCAATGCCTGGGCACAGGCTGGGAAAAAACCAGATTGAACCTTGACACCCTCTGGACACGTATCACAGATGAAGTCGAGGTGAGAGTGAAACCAGAGACACGAGGCGAGATTTTGCAGTCCAGATCAGCGGTTTCGTTCATCAGCTCACCGTCAGACTTTGTCAGCTAAACAGTGTTTAAAGAAACAAAAGTGTTTACAAAATTGTAGAGATAGGTTACACTGTAAGCACGTCGGGAATGGCCCCGACCTCACTATCTCCCCAGAAAACGCCCAGGAGGCGACCACAATGACTCAGACCCAACACAGCACCGCCCGCACCTTCGTCGATACCGTGACCTACCGTCCCGGAGCCGTCATCCTCTACCCCGGAAAGAGCGACATGCTGTACCGCGTTTCCAGCGGTTTGGTGCGCGTGCATACCATGGACGACGACGGCAACGGTCTGACCCTGCGCTATGTCAAGCCCGGCGAATATTTTGGCGAGGAAGCCCTGGCCGGAGTGAACCGCGCCTACTTTGCCGAGGCCGTCACCGACAGCAGCATTGACGTGATCAACCCCGCCCTGATGAGCGCCGAGGATAATCTGGTGGTGACCACCCATCTGGTCAAGACCCTGGAACGCGCTTACGAGAGCATCTACCGGCTGGTGGGCAAGCGCCTGCGCGCCCGCATTGCTGGCGAGCTGCTGGAGCTGAAGGACACCGCCCTGGCCACCCAGACCGAGAACGGCGACACCATGATCTACGCCACCCACGACGAACTGGCCGCCGCTGTGGGCAGCGTGCGCGAAACCGTCACCAAGGTGGTCGGCGAGTTGAGCCGCGAAGGCGTGATCAGCGCGGGCTACGGAAAGATCACCCTCAAGAACGAGAAGGCACTGGCGACCATCGCCGCTGCGTAATCCTCCCCAGCACTGATTTCTAAAATCTGCGCCGCCCCGGACAACTGCCGGGGCGGCGTTTTTCTGTTCTTTGCGTCCAGAGTTTTGGCGGTGATCCCCTCACCATCGCCGCCTTCGTCACCTGTCTCCGTAAGCGGCTGTACCAGTCGTCCTCAAGGGGAGAGAAGAAAAAGACTCACGCCATCGGCAACTCAACCATACCTGTGCCGCCGTCCTCACCCCGGCCTTCCATACGGGCAGTTACGGCCAGTCCCGTCGGCGTTTGCGCCAGCCCACCCTCCGCCGTTTCGCGCAGTTCGGCGGGCATCATGCGGCCCACAGCGGCCATCGCGCCCAGCACCTCGTCGGGGGGAATGAAGGATTCTAGTTGTGCCAGCGCCAGTTGCGCCGCGCTGACGGCGTGGACGGCAAAGAAGGCGTTGCGGCTGACGCACGGAACTTCCACGTAGCCGCCCACCGGATCGCAGACCAGACCGATGGTGTTCATCAGGGCCATGCTGGCGGCCTGAATGGCGGCGCGGGGCGTCCCTCCCAGCAGTTCCACGACGGCGGCGGCAGCCATCGCCGCACTGGAGCCGATCTCGGCCTGACAGCCGCCCGCCGCGCCGGAGATGAACATGCGCTTGCTGATGGCCTTGCCCACGCCAGCGGCCAGAATCATGGGGTCCACCAGTTTTTCGTCGGGGATGCCCAGATGATCGGCCACGCCCAGCAACGCGCCGGGAATGGTCCCCGCGCTGCCCGCCGTGGGCGCGGCGACAATCCGGCCCATACGAGCGTTTTCCTCGTTGACGGCCATCGCGTATGCCTGCACGCGGCGAATCAGTGGGGCGTTCAGGGCGTCAGGAGAATCCCACAGGCCCTTGGCGTTCCAGCCCACCATACCGGTGATACTTTTCGCGCTGCTGTTCAGGCCGCGCTCAATGCTGTCGCGCATCTCGCGGATGCGGCGGGCCATCTCGTCGCGGATGTCCTGGGGGTCCAGCCCGGTTTCCTGGCAGTCGCGCTCCAGCACCCAGGCCGAGGCAGGGGCGGGGGCGTTCATCAGGGCTTCTAGCGTGGTCATGATCAAGTCCTCCAGATAGGGCGAGAAACAGCGGTATAGAGACCCATGCTAACGCGCCTGTCTGAGTCCTCTAGACGTGTGGACCGCAACGGCGTCCATACAGGCCGGACGCCTGACTTTATCCGGCCACTTCTAACAGCTCGCCGCCCACCACCAGCTCCCGCAAGCGCAGCAGATCGGGACGGTAATAGCGGTCTTCTTCCATAGAAGGGACCACCTCGCGGATACGTTCGTAAGCGGCCTGCACGCCCACGCCTGCGCGGAGCTGCTGGAAATCCAGCGCCTGCGCGGCGCACAGCAGTTCAATGCTGATCACCGTCTGGACATGCCCCAGAATCTGGCGCAACTGGCGTGCGCCGTGCGCGCCCATACTGACGTGGTCCTCCTGATTGGCACTGGTAGGAATGCTATCCACGCTGGCGGGGTGCGATAAAACCTTGTTCTCGCTGACCAGCGCCGCCGCCGTGTACTGCGCGATCATCAGGCCGCTGTTGAGGCCCCCGTGCGCCGCCAGAAAGCCCGGCAGACCGCTCAGGGCCGGGTTGAGGAGTTGCTCGCAGCGGCGTTCGCTGATGCTGCCCAGTTCGGCCACGGCCACCTTAAGGGCATCGGCAGTGACGGCCAGCGGCTGCCCGTGGAAATTGCCACCGGAGACGACTTCGCCCGTCTCTGGAAAGACCAGCGGATTGTCGGTCACGGAGGCAAATTCGGTGTCCAGAATGCGGGCGGCCTGGGCAAGCGCATCATGGGTTGCGCCGTGGACCTGGGGCACGGCCCGCAACGAGTACGGGTCCTGCACCTTGCCGCATTCGGCGTGACTGGGGGCAATTTCGGAATCGCGCAGGAGGTGGCGCAACTCGGCAGCCACGGCCACCGCGCCGGGATGCGGACGCAGGCCCACCAGATCGGCGCGGAACGGCTGATGCGAGCCGTAGAGGGCTTCCACCGTCATCGCCGCTGCCAGATTGGCCGTTCCCAGCAGTGTACGGGCGTCCGCAAGGGCCAGACCCAGCAGGCTGCCCATCAGTTGCGTGCCGTTGATCAGGGCCAGACCTTCTTTCGCCTGCAAGGTCAGCGGGATGAGATTCAGTTCGGCCAGCACGTCGGCAGCGGGGCGAACTTCTCCCCCGTATTCAATCTCGCCCAGACCAATTAAAGCCAGCGCCAGGTGCGCCAGCGGCGCAAGATCGCCCGACGCGCCCACGCTGCCCTGTGCAGGAACCACCGGATGCGCCCCGGCGTTCAGCAGGTGTAGCAGCAGTTCCACGACTTCCGGGCGCACACCCGAATGGCCCTGGCACAGCGAGACAGCGCGCAACAGCAGCATACCGCGCACCACCTCGGCAGGTAGGGCATCGCCCACACCAATAGCATGGGACACGATCAGGTTGTACTGAAGCTGCTGGAGGTCATCGTTACCTACCCGCACGCTGGCAAACTTGCCAAAGCCGGTGTTGATGCCATAGACCGCCGCGCCGCTCTCCACGATACGCTCGATGACGGCGCGTGCCCTGAGGATGCGTTCCCTGGCGGCGTCCGACAGCTCCACTTTCTCGCCGCCGCGCACCACACCAATAAAATCTTCCAGCGACAAACTGCGGTCAAGGATCATCGTTTCACTCCTTTCACAAATACATCTCGCACTGGGTTCGCGCCCAGCGTATACGGCAACTCGCGCCAGTCGGGGCCGTGCAGGGCCAGGAAATCGGCGCGCATTCCGGCGCTCAGGCTGCCCCGGTCAGACAGACCCAATGCGGCGGCAGCGTTGACGGTGGCGGCGGTCAGCGCCTCGGCGGGAATCAGGCCGTTCAGGCGGACGGCCAGAGCAAGGGCCATCTGTACGCTGAACAGCGGAGAACTGCCGGGATTGAGGTCCGTTCCCAGCGCCACCGCCGCGCCCGCGTCAATCAGAGCGCGTCCCGGTGCTGCGAGAAGGCCCAGATGCAGGGTCACGCCGGGCAGAATGGTTGCCACCGTGCTGGACGCGGCCAGCGCCGCGATCTGCGCCGGGCCACTGGCCTCCAGATGATCCACGCTCAGGGCGTTCATCTGGCAGGCCAACTCCGTACCGCCAATGGCGTGAAATTGATCAGCGTGGAGCTTAACTTTCAAGCCGTGAGCCTGAGCAGCAACAAAGATTTGCCGGGTCTCCTCCACTGAGAACGCCTCGGCCTCGCAGAACACGTCTACGGCAATGGCGAGCGATTCGGCGGCAACTTGGGGAATCAGCGTGTCGCAAACGCCGCGCACGTAATCCTCGCGGTTCTCGGTGGGCGGGACATGAATCAGGAGGGTGGGCGATAAATCAAACTCACGACTTAACACCTGAACCGCCCGCAGCATCCGCACCTCGGCGTCAAAGTCCATGCCGTACCCGCTCTTGACCTCAATTGTCGTCGCGCCGGATTGCCGCAGGGCCACGAGGCGCGGGCGGGCCAGCGCCACCAGTTGGTCCACCGTTGCCGCCGCCGTGGCCGCGATGCTGGAGCGGATGCCGCCACCCGCTGCCAGAATGGTTTCGTAGGGAACGCCCGCCACCCGCGCCTCAAAATCGGCCAGTCGGTTTCCGGCCCAGACGGCATGGGTGTGGGGGTCAATCAGGCCCGGAACCACAGCGACGCCGCCCAGATCATGTTTATCAGAACGAGAGGGAGCCTCCCTCACTGGCCCAACCCAGGCAATCTGGCCATCACGGACGAGCAGGGCGGCGTTTTCAACCACCGTTAATTCGCGCATAGCCGCGCCGCGCTGGGGACCGGGGGCGGGAGTGACGAGCTGAGAAATACCAGTAAACAGTGTCTCAGTCATGAAAAACCTCGCACAACGTTTCCAGGATCAGCCGTGCGGCGATCAGCTCACTGCGTCCAGTGGGGTCAAGGTTGGGGGCCAGTTCCACCACGTCCAGCGCGAGAATCTGGTGACGGCGGGCCAGGGCCGCGATCACGCGCAAGGCCAGCGCATACGAGAAGCCGTCCGGCTCCGGGCTGCTGGTGCCCGGCAGCACGGCGGGGTCAAAGGCGTCCACATCCACGCTCAGGTAAACGGGGCGGCCTGGGGACAGCGCCTCCACAATCTGCGTGCAGCGGGCCTCCACCTCCTCCATCGGCACCAGCGTATGCCCACGCGCCCGCGCTGCCGCCACCGCTTCCGGGTCATGGCGCAGCCCGCGCAGGCCGATGGTGGTGATGTGGACGAGATTGGGCAGTTCCTCGGCGGCACGGCGGAAGGGGCTGGAGTTGCTGTAGCGTGTGTCGTTGCGTGTGTCGGTGAAGTCCAGATGCGCGTCCAGTTGGATGACGTGCAATTCAGGCTGATCGTTAAAGGCGCGGAGGAGCGGATACGAAACGCTGTGATCGCCGCCCAGAAAGACGGGAAATCGGCAGCGCGATCTGACTTGCCGCGCCGCCGCCGTGATGCGTTCCCGCGCCAGCTCCGGCTCCAGCGAGGGCAGCACCACATCCCCGGCATCCACGAAGTTCACGTCCTGCAAGCGGGTCACGCCGTCCAGTCCGGTAAAGGGCGGCACGTAACGCAACGACGCCTCCCGCATGGCACGCGGCGCGAAGCGTGCGCCGGGGCGGAAGCCTAAAGCGATGTCGTAGGGAATGCCCAGCACGGCCACGTCTGCGGTCCAGTCGCTGTCCGGCTGAACAATGGGGGCGCGGGCGAAGGTGGGGATTCCAGCGTAGGGAAGGTGGGTGGGGGTCATCGTTTCACAGTACGCGAGAGCTTTTTCAGATCGTCAAGGCTTAGGTTTGTTGGATCTTCTTCTGTAAAATCCAGCCAATCCTGCAAGCTTGAAATTTCACTCAGAAACATATCTAGCGTATCTATAGAGTCTCTAAGATTTTCTGCCAACGGAGTGGAATCAAGCCCAGTACCAGAAAGCTCTAAATTACTCAACTTATCCTGCTCTTGATCTTTAACCAAATCAATTGAGTCATAGGCTTCTGATAAAAGATTTTCTAATCTATTTTTTGTATCCGAGAAAGCATTAAGCGCTTCTTTTAGACTAGAAGAATATTCACGTATGACCAGCCTTCCGTCTTGATTCATAATCTACTTTATCCCCAGGCTCGGCAAATCCAGCCCACGCTCCCGCGCCACGTCCTGCGCCAGCCCATATCCGGCGTCGGCGTGGCGCAACACGCCCATTGCGGGATCGTTGGTCAGGCAGCGGCTCAGGCGTTCGGCGGCTTCCGGGGTGCCGTCGGCCAGGGCCACCAGACCGGAGTGCTGCGAGAAGCCCATGCCCACGCCGCCGCCGTGGTGAAAGCTCATCCACGCCGCGCCAGACGCAATGCCAATGCCGAAGTTCAGCAGGGGCCAGTCGCTCACGGCGTCAGAGCCGTCCAGCATGGCCTCGGTTTCGCGGTAGGGGCTGGCAACACTCCCCGCATCCAGATGATCGCGTCCAATGACGATGGGAGCTTTCAGTCGGCCATCGGCCACCATGTCGTTGAACAACTTCGCGGCTTTATCGCGTTCGCGGTAACCCAGCCAACAGATACGGGCGGGCAGCCCCTGAAAGGCGATCTGATCGGCGGCATAACTGAGCCAGGATTGCAGGCGCACGTCGTCGGGAAACAGTTCCAGCAAGGCTTTATCGGTGGCATAAATATCTTCGGGATCGCCAGAGAGGGCCACCCAGCGGAACGGCCCGCGCCCCTCGCAGAAGGAATCGCGGATGAAGGCGGGGACGAAACCGGGGTAATTGAAGGCGTCCTCCACGCCCGCTTCCTTAGCGCGCTGGCGCAGGTTGTTGCCGTAATCAAAGGCCACCGCGCCGCGTTTCTGGAGTTCCAGAATGGCCCAGACATGGGCGGCCATCGCGTCATAGGCCCGCTGCTTATAAGCCTCGGGCTGGTCTTTCCGCAGAACGGCGGCGTCCTCGTCAGGTGTGGTGATGGGCAGATAACCCCACATCGGATCGTGGGCGCTGGTCTGGTCTGTGATCAGATCCGGGGTCCAGTTCAGCTCCACCAGTTGCGGGATGATCTCGGCGGCGTTGCCCAGCAGGCCGATAGAGCGGGCCTCTCCCGCCGCCTTGTACTTCTCGGCGCGTTTGATGGCATCCTCCAAATTGTCGGCCACCTCGTCCAGATAGCGGGTTTCTAGACGCTTCTGAATGCGGGTGGGGTCCACTTCCACGGTGATGCTGACGCCCCCGGCCAGCTTGACCGCCAGCGGCTGCGCCCCGCCCATACCGCCCAGCCCGGCGGTGACGGTGATGGTCCCCTTCAGGCTGCCGCCGAAGTGTTTGTCCGCCGCACTTGCAAAGGTTTCATAGGTTCCCTGCAAGATGCCCTGAGTGCCGATGTAAATCCAGCTTCCGGCGGTCATCTGGCCGTACATCATCAATCCGGCCTGATCCAGACGGTCAAATTCCTCCCAGGTGGCCCAGTTCGGCACCAGATTGGAATTGGCGAGAATCACGCGCGGGGCAAATTCGTGGGTTCGCAGCACGGCCACGGGTTTACCAGACTGGATCAGCAGCGTTTCGTCATTTTCCAGACGGTCCAGCGTCTCCACGATCTTGTGGAACGCCTCCCAGTTGCGCGCCGCCTTGCCGCGTCCGCCGTAGACCACCAGCTCCTCGGGGTGTTCGGCCACCTCCGGGTCCAGGTTGTTCATCAGCATGCGCTTGGCGGCTTCCTGAATCCAGCCTTTCGCGGTGCGCTGCGGGCCACGGGGAGCGCGGATGACGTGAGCATCGGGCTGGGTTGAGGTCATGGGTCTATGGTTCGCCTTTTCTGGCGAGGAAACAGAGTGGTTTTCCGGGTATAGCGGAAACCCAGATAAGATGCTGGAAATGGAGAAGGACAGAAAGGTTGAAACTGTTGTGGGGATTGCAGCCTGCACGTTGGGTCACTTGTTTCCGCACTTCGTAGCGAGAAGGCACGAGGTCCAGAAACTGTATCCACTCGTCGGAAATCAAGCCCATTAATGCCCCGCACCCATGCCACCGTTGAAGCCGCCGTCCGGGTGCTGGAACTGTTTGACGCGGACCGCACCGAATGGACCCTGACTGAGCTGGCGCGGCATCTGAATCAGCCCACGTCCACAGTGCATGAGCAACTGCTGACGCTGGCAGGATCGGGGTTGCTGGTGCGGGTGGGACGGGGACGATACCGACTGGGGTGGCGGCTGCTAAAGCTGAGCAGCGCGCTGTACGGCAGCCTGCCGTGGTACGCCCCCGCCCACGACGCGATGGAGCGGCTGGCACGCGGAACGCATCTGCTGGCCTTCCTCTGTGTACTTCACGGCGATCAAGTGTTGTGTGTGGCCCGTAGCGTGCAAGGGCGCGACGGACCGCCAGTGGCTGGAGAATTGGATTTTGAATTGCCCGCCCATGCCACCGCCAGCGGAAAGCTGTTGCTGGCGCTGGCCGGGCAGACTGTCCCCCACTCCACGAAGGCATTCACACCCCACACGCTGACCACGCCCACCGACTGGGATGCCGAGGCACAAGCCATCCGCATTCAGAGTCACGCGCTCAGCCGAGACGAATGGGCGCTGGGAACGAGTGGACTGGCAGTTCCAGTGCGGGGGGAAGGCGGCACGATTCTGGCGGCACTGGGGCTGAGTCTACCCACGGCGCGCATGAACGCCCGCGAAAGCCTGCTGCGCGCTCTGCACACAACGGCGGCAGAGGTAGGCTGGACGCTGGGTTACCGGGGGGAGGGGTGATGTTTTTGGAGGGGCAGACATCTACACTTTTGCCATGTCCTTTCCGGTGACGCTCGTGGGGCGACACCTTCACCTAGCCGGGCGGACAGAGGGTGAACATGCAAAACAGACCTGGCCTTCCCTCCGCCATTGCTCCCGCGTTGCTCGGCCTGCTGGCCTCCAGTGCCGGGGCCGCGCCCCTGCCCATCCCCACGCTAACGCCGAAAGGGGCGACGTACAGCGTTCAGGTCGCGCCCGTCCCGCCGGGGTATACCCAGACCTTCCCACTGGCCCTGAACAACAAGGGCGCGGTGCTGCTCGCCGCCGTGCAGGGCAAGAATCCCGACGCCCTGTTCGTGTGGTCTGGCACAGCCCTGAAGCCCGTCACGCTGCCTGCCGCCGCCAGGGGCGGGGAACTGTCCAGTTCGGCGGGGCGGCACTGTCTGGCAGACGACGGTCTCATGGTCATCAACACCTTCAACGACACGCCGCCGCTGTATTACGACGGCAAAACCTTCAGCCCCATCGCCTTTCCGGGCGCGGGAACGCACGGGCTGTTCCTGGGCGTTCGGGGCTGTTCCTCCAACCTGAATGTCATCGCCTCGGCCCAGACTGGGGGGGCCAGTTACCTGTGGAAGCCGGGCGGCAAGATCATCCCACTGGGGCAGGTATCTGCCACGGCGGTCAATGCAGCAGGAAATGTGGTGTCGAAGAAGGGCGTCTCACAGGGCACAAAGGTGACACGGTCCGCAGAAAAGGGCTGGACCCCCGAATTCATCAACGACGCGGGCCTGATCCTCGGCAGCGACGAAGACGGCGCGGCCCTGCACGTCTGGGAGGCGGGCGCGGGCAAAGGGCTACTACTCTCGCCGCCCAGAGGCTCGGACGCGGTGTTCGTGAATTCACTGAACAACAGGGGTCAGGCCGTGGTGAACACCCTGGACACCAACATCTTCCTGTATGACCATGCGGCCCGCAGTTATACGCCCATCCGGGTGGATGGCTGGAGCCTTTCCTATGTCAGCGTCATCAACGATCAGGGCTGGTTGCTGGCCTCGGGCCACCCCCTGAACGACGACAAGACCTCACGAGTGCTACTGCTGAAGCCAGAGAAGTAGGAAATGATCTGAACGCCAGCAGACAGCATCGGTCCCTGGCTTTCAGACACACGACGCGCGCTATCCGTCCATCAATTTTGGCAGCAACCGCACCCAGTTGGTGTCCGGCCAGTGGTCCAGAAAAGCCAGGGCCTGCGGGCTGAGGGCCGCGTCCAGCTCAATCGCCAGCAGCGCCTGACCGCCGCGCGTCTGGCGGGTGCAGGTCAGGGCAGCGATATTCACGCCGTCGGCGGCGATGGTTGCGGCAACACGGGCGATCATGCCCACCGCGTCGGTATAGCGCAGTAAAACAGTGGGGCTGAACGCGCCGAAGTTGACGCCTAGGCCCTGCACCGCCGTCACCAGAATCACGCCGCCACCCGTACTGCTGCCCTGTACCGTGACCTTCTCCTCATCGCCGTATAGCTCAATGTGGGCGGTGTTGGGGTGAACGTCACCCAGGTCCACGGCATTGAACTCGTACTCAAGGCCCGCCGCCGCTGCTTCCTCAAAGGCGCGGGGAAGGCGGGCATCATCCGGCATGAAGCCCAGCAGTCCGGCCACCAGTGCCAGATGGGTGCCGTGACCGCGCCCGGTCTTGGCAAATGAGGCATGCAGGCCGATCTTCGCCCGCTTCGGGGCCTCGCCCAGCAGATGGTGGGCCACCAGACCCAGGCGGCAAGCCCCCGCCGTGTGGCTGCTGCTGGGGCCGATCATCACCGGGCCAATCATGTCAAGGAGGGACATGGGGGGAGTATAGGCGGGAGAACATCCCAGAACCGAAACGGGCAGGGGACGCCCATGTTGGAATCCGCTACCCGCCTTCCCTGATCTGAGAGAGAATTACTGCTGCTGGCCGCTGACTTCCGCCATGTTCTCGCGCAGTTCTTCCAGCTTTTCCTCGCGGTCCACGCCGGGGGCCAGACCATCGGCATTCACGCTACCGACTGCGCCCTGCATGCCCTCCTCAACCACTTCCTGCTGGTCCACGTCACCGCTGTTGGCTTCACGCTGGGCTTCATCAGATTGGGTCATGCCCATAGCGTGGCCTGCCGTGGCGTCTGGAGGATGGGAAAAGCGGGCAGGTTCCTTCATGCGGGCCGCTTCACGCAGGGCGCGCAGGCTGACGCCAGGATGGGCCAGCGCGGCGCGGACCAGCGGCAGCCGCACAGCGTTTGGGGCGTGGGCAAACACTTTGAGCATGCTACGCGCCAGCTCGCGCACCCCGGTATGAGGCCCAAGAAAGGCGTGCCACTCAGCGGCGGGCAGGTGGAAGAAGGCCGCGAAGAATTGCCCCAGACGGTCCCCCGGCAGTTCCAATAATGCTCCCAGGTCCAGCAGATGCACCCCCCGCGCGGCGCGGCGTTCCGGGGGCCAGAGGGCGTCCCAGCCAGCGGCGGCAGCGTCCTCCCCATTTTCCAGCGCTGTTACCACCGCCTGGGCCACACGCGGCGCATCCTTCAGCGCCCCGGCCACCTGAAACCCGCTGATCGGGTGGACCAGCCCCGCCGCCGCACCGTAAGCCAGGATCGGGCCAGGAACAGGTGCGGGCGCGTTCATCGGAAAGGCCACCCACTCGTCGGATTCGGTGTCGTGCGGGGGCGTGCCGAGTGCCTTTAGGCGGGCGTACAGACGTGCCTGCATGAACTCGCGGCTGGGGGCGGGACGGGCGATCAGGCTGGTTTCCTGCACAAAGTAGCGGTCCCCGCCCAGATGCATGGAATACAGGAACGTCGGCTCGGCTCGGACCTCTGCCGGGTCCAGATGAGGAGCGCGGTAATCCATCCAGACCATCGCGCCGGGGGGACTGGGAGGACGCTGAAAATGGGCCACGATGCCGTAAGCCGTCTGCAACGCTGCGCCGCCCTCGAAGGGCGTGGGTAGCAGCAGGCCACCGTGCCCGGAGGCGTCTACTACCAGCCGCGCCGTCCACTCCTCGCCCACCTCGCCCCGGACATGCCAGAGCTTGCCCCGCTGTTCCGCGCCCGCCACCCTGCCCTGCGTCCAGCATAGTCTCTCCCCTGCCCGCTCCAGCAACGCTTCCAGCAGACGGGCATTGTCCAGCAGCCCATAAGGCCGCAGCAGGGGCGTGGGCTGGGGGCCGGTATAGACCCGCACGTCGGTCCAGACTTGAGCAGTGCAAGCCTGCGCCCAGCCGGCCAACTCGTCCAGCCACGAGCCGTAAGTGGGGGCAAACGGCTGCGGCGGATGCGGAGCTACCACGCGCACGCTGAGACCGCGCCGCCCCAGTTCGGTGGCCAGCGCCAGACCGGATGGGCCACCACCCACCACCAGCACGTCGGTTGTTTGATCTGAAAGGGCGTCCACAGGCATTCGCAGCAGGCTAGCGCCCCCACGGCGGCGGGTCTGTGGGGCTTCGGACGCCCCACAACTCCCAAAGCAATTTAAAGCCCGGTCAGGGCTGAACTGTGCGTTTGGCGGCACCGGGGCCAGGAAGGCGGGACTAGCCTCTCTGTCATGTCTTCACGCAAATTCACCCGCGCCGCTGGCCTGGGTCTGGCCGCCGCACTTGGCCTGACGCTGGCTGCCTGCTCGCCCCAGAACACCCTGAACGCCGTGACCTCCACGAACGGACTGAACGTGACCCAGAACGTGCCCTACGGCCCCGCACCGCGCAACGTGATGGATGTGTACGCGCCCCAGAACGTGCAGAACGCCCCGGTGGTGCTGTTCATTCACGGCGGCTCCTGGCAGAACGGCAGCAAGGACGGCCACAAGTTCGTGGGCGAGTCGCTGGCCCGCGCGGGCTACGTGACCGGCGTGATGAATTACCGTCTGGCCCCCGAACACCGCTACCCGGACTACATCCAGGACGCTGCCGCCGCCCTCAAGGTGCTGCACGACACGGCCAAGAGCTACGGCGGCAGCCCCGACAACCTGTTCGTGATGGGCCACTCGGCGGGCGGCTTCAACGCCGTGGAAGTGGTGGACAACGCCCGCTGGCTCAAAGAGGCCGGGGTGCCCATCAGCGCGGTGCGCGGCGTGATTGGCGTGGCTGGGCCATACGCCTACGACTTCCGGGGCGAACCCACTGCCCTTGCCTTTCCAGTCGGCGGCAACCCGGATGACATCATGCCGGACCGCCACGTTCGCCCGGACGCACCGCCCAACCTGCTGCTGGTGGCCGCCAACGACACGACGGTGGACCCCTACAACGGCGTCACGATGGAAGCGGCCCTGAAGAAAGCGGGCGTGCCGTCCGAACTGAAGGTGCTGCCGGGCCTGAACCACATCACCATCATCGCCGCGATGGCGCGGCCCTTGAACTTCTTGGGCGACACCCGGCAGCAGGTGATCGACTTCATCGAGACGCACAAACTGCAATAAAAACCGTATCCATTCCCTGAGCTGGCACACCAGTTGTGTCCGCGTCGGCTTTGCCCCTTGATCCTGTCCGTCTGGGCCATTAGGATAGGCCCCCGTGTGGGCGGTTAGCTCAGCGGTAGAGCGTTCGCCTTACAAGCGAGTGGTCGTAGGTTCAAATCCTATACCGCCCACCACGAAAAAAGCCCCGCCTAGCGCGGGGTTTTTCATTTTCGCTGTCACTGGATTCCAGCACTTTGAAGCTCCCGGCGTGATACCAGTACAGTGGGGCTTCATTTGGATCCCTGCTGTTCCGTGAACAAATCGGGACAGCGTCGGTTTGTCAATTCCACTCCCGGCACCCGCCCCTCTCCTAACCGCGCCCACTCGGACTCACCCGTTCCAGCAGACGCGTATCGATTCAAGGCCTCAGGAGTAACAGCAGGCGCACGGGCAGACCACAGAGCCAGCTAAAAGCTACCACCAGGAGGCCAAGGCTAACTCGTGGTGTGCAGAGCCTCATTCCGGCAGACTGAAATGGGGCCGAGGATGGGCTGGGCCTGAAGTTCACCGCACATACCCAAAGGGACAGCCCGCGCGGCTGCATCAATCTGGAAATCCGTTCAGGACAGTCCAGCCCAATCGGCGTCTGCCCTCCGCTGCCGCAGCAACGCCACGAACACTTCCGTCAGCACGGGGTCAAACTGCCGCCCAGCCTGCGCGCCGATCTCAACCAGCGCTTCCTGCGGCGTCCACGCCTTCTTGTAGGGCCTGTCGCTGATCAGCGCGTCATAGACATCGCAGAGTGCGAGAACCCGGCCCGCCAGACTGATCTGACACCCTGCCTTGCCCGCCGGATACCCCTGACCGTCCCAGCGTTCGTGGTGATCGGCAATCACCTGCAGCGTCGTCTCAGGCACAAAACCCAGCTCTGCGGCGAACTGAACGCCACCCTCGACATGCGAGCGCATCGCCGCCCATTCCGAGGCGTCCAGTGGACCCGGCTTGTACGGCTTGTACAACACTGTGTCTGGGATCTCGATCTTGCCCACGTCATGCAGGTAGGCCCCCCAGCGCAGCGCCTGACGCTGGGATGGAGACCAGGCCAGGGCCTCGGCCATCCACCTGGCCAGTTCGGTCACCCGGTCCGTGTGGCCCTTCACCTCGCTGTCATGGACTTCCAGCGCCTGCCCCAGCGCCCACAGCGCCGCTTCACAAGCCCCGCTGGTTTCAGGTGCGGCGGGGCGTCCGGTCAGGGAGGAGACCAACATACTCAAGGCTACGGCTGTAGGCTTTGCCGTGGCGTTACCAGGATGAGAAACTGAGGAAAAACCCCGATCTGGCATTCAGATCACCAGCTCACGCTGGGCGGGGCGCAGATGCTGCCACAGCAGCGCCTCCAGGCTGGTCAGCGTGTGGTCTTCCTCGGCCCGCAGGCGCAGCAACAGCAGTCCAGCACTGCGAAAGGCCAGATCCTTGGCCTCGTCCCGGCGGCGCTGTTCGGCAGGGTGGACCGTCTTTCCCATCAGTTCGATGGCCGCCACGGGATGGTGTCCGTCCAGCACCACGATCAGGAAATCGATGTGTTCGTCGCGCAGGCTGGCGAGGGCGGCCTGCTGCGGGGGCAGGGCAGCGACGATCAGGAACAGATCGTAGAGCCGCACATTGGGAAAGGCGCGGTAACCGGGAGGCAGTGCCTGCTCCAGCGTGCGGAAGAACTCGCCCTCGCTGAGACTGAAAAACGGACTCCGGGTCTCGACGGCCAGATGGCCCGGCAGCGCGGCCATCGGCGGATTGGGGACGACAGGAGTCTGGACCTTCGGAGCGCTGGAGATCCGGCTGGTCCGGCCATGCCAAGCCCGTGCCAGCATCGTGACAACGATACCCAGCAGCAGACCCAGCAGGAAGACAACCATTTTCTGATAGTAGGCAGAAGGTCATCACAATGCTCTGCCAGACGGGTTTTCTAAGGATGATATGGACACAGATCAAACCGGTTGCGAGAGCGGTTTGATTTGAGTGGACGCGAGAAGGAGAGGTGCGGGTCTACGGTGCGTGCCCCCGGAGGACGTGCCTTTCGCCTTTCATGTGCCGCGCCAGAAGCGGATTCAAGGTGAGCTTTACGTCAGCCTGCCTTTGAAGCCGCTGCACTCCAGAGCGCCCGCCACCTTCGTGGTTCAGGCCGCCTTGGCCTGCTCCAGCGCCAGCCTTTCCCAGTTCACACGTCGACGTCGCCACTCGAAGATGCCTACCTTGACGATTTCCTCCAAGCCGCGCGCGATGAATACGCCCCAAACCCCCAGCGGCGTGTTCAGCCCCAGCCAGATCGCCAACGGCAGTCCGATCACGAACGCGCCCACCACGTCCCCGGTGATGATGCCCTTGCCGTCGCCCGCGCTGGGCAGGATGCCGCCGCCCACGATCATGTTGCGGACCTTGAAAATCTGCGTGCTGGCGTTGATCAGAATGCCAATCACGGCGATATGCTGCACGGCCCCGCCCACCTTGGGAAACAGGCCAGGGACGATCAGGGCGCTCAGGGCAAACAGTGCGCCGAAGCCCAGGCCCGTGACCAGCCCGGCGCGCGAGATGCGGGCCAGCCACAGCCGCGCCCCCGCCGCGTCCCCCTGTCCCAGCGAACGCCCGATAAAGACCGTGGCCGCGCTCATCAGGCCAAAGGAGCCGACGATGAAGATGCCTTCCAGCGTCGCCACGATCTGGCTGGCCGCCAGCGCCACCGTGCCGACGCGGGCAAAGACGGCGGCGTACATGAAGTTGCCCAGGCTCCACACGAATTCGGTGAAGGCCAGCGGCGCGCTCAAGGCGATCAGCGGCCCGGCGATGGCACGCAGAGCGGCCCGCGTGGGAAATTGCAGCGCGGCCAGATGGCGCGGCCCGAACACCTGATAGGCCAGCAACACGGCTTTCAGGGTGTTGGCCAGGACCAGCGCCCACGCCGCGCCCACCACGCCCAGTTCGGGCAGCGGGCCGACGCCAAACACCAAGCCGTAAGCGGCGAGGCTTTCTACCACCACCGTGAAACTGGTGACCACCAGCGGCGTGCGGGCGTGCCCCAGCGAGCGCAGCGCCCCGCTGAAGATCCAGCCCAGCACCCCCGGCACCAGCGCCAGCATCCCCACCTGCATATACGGCACGGCGGTGCGCGTCACGTCCTCCGCGCCGCCGGCCAGCCGCAGCAACGTGTCGGCATTCAGGATGATCGGCACGGTCAGCGCGCCCGCCAGCACCAGACTGACCACCAGCGTCACGCTCAGGGTCTGGTTGACGCCCGCGCTGTCGTTCGCCCCGGCCCGCCGCGCGATCAGAATGCTGGTTCCCGATCCCAGCGCGCCCAGCGTCACAAAAAA
Source organism: Deinococcus sp. AJ005 (assembly GCF_009017495.1). Lineage (NCBI taxonomy): Bacteria > Thermotogati > Deinococcota > Deinococci > Deinococcales > Deinococcaceae > Deinococcus > Deinococcus sp. AJ005. The sequence continues at coordinate 2,066,334 of NZ_CP044990.1, forward strand.
CAGGAAGCTGAGGCTGCCGGTCAGGCCCACCGCCGCCACCGCCACCGCCCCCAGCGCCCCCACGATGATCTGGTTGATAAAGGTCAGCAGCAGTTGAATCACCATCTCCAGGCTAACGGGGACGGCAATAGAGGCGATCTCGCGCATGGGCGACTTAATCGTTTCAGACGGTGGAGAGAAGGTGGGAATGGCAGACATAACGCGCCAGATTACACCTTTATGTGCCGGAATAAATCAGCTAGATGGCGGAGGGTGGATCAGGCGGTCAGACACGCCTTTCCCCTCGCTATTTCTGAAGCTCTCCCTCGTCCGGCATAGCCACGAAGCCGCCCTTCGGATTCTCCTGCAAGCGGGCGAACGGCGTGCGTGGATCGTGCGGGGTGCAGATGAGCGCGCCCTGCTCGAACCACTGCGGCAGGTACTTTTTGCGGGTTTCCAACGTGGTCACCGGGTACAGGTCATAGCCCATGATGTACGGCAACGGCGTGTGGGCCAGGGTGGGAATCAGGTCCGCGACGTACACCAGCGTCTGACCGCCACTTCGCAGGACAACCCCCTGCTGGCCCAGGTTGTGACCAGGCAGCGGCAACACGCTGAGGCCGGGGCGCAGCTCGTGTTCGCCGTCGATCAGATCGAACAGTCCGGCGTCCGCGATAGGTTCAAAGGTGTCCGGCACGTAGCTGGCGCGGCTGCGCTCGTGGGTGTGGCGGGCATCGTCCAGTTCGCGCTTTTGCACGGCGTAGCGGGCATTAGGAAACGTCGGCTCGTTCAGCGCCGTGATATTGCGCCCAGCGTGATCAAAGTGGAGGTGGGTATTGATCACCAGGTGGATGTCATCCGTGGTCAGGCCCACGTTTTGCAGGCCCCGGAACACGGTTTCGTCGCGGTCCAGGCCGTAGATCGATTCGAACTTCTCGCCGCCCCGGTCCCAGAAGCCGGTCTCGATCAGGATATTCTCGCCGTTCATTTGAATGAGCAGTGGATTGATCCTGAGCGCGATCCGGTTCTGCTCGTCTGCCGGGGCAACCCGCTCCCACAGCGCCTTGGGCACGCTGCCGAACATCGCACCGCCGTCCAGGCCAAAGCTGGCGTCCGTGAGGCTGGTGACTTGTACTTCTCCGATCTGCCGCGTGTGATTCCAGGCCATCGGGTCAGACTAACAAACGTTAGGTTGCGGATGGTTGATTAGCCCTGCACCAGATCCTGATATTCGGGGTGTTTGCCAATGTAATCCGCGATGAACGGGCAGGTGGGAACAACGTTCAGGCCGCGCTTGCGCAGATCATCCAGCGCAAACTGAACCAGTTTTGAGCCGAGACCCTGACCCATGTACTGACTATTCATTTCGGTGTGGGGCAACTCACGAGCATTCTCCAGTGGGCGGTACCCGGCGTAGCCCACCAATTCACCGTCCACATAAACCTCGTACTGCTGTGCGGCCTCGTTATCTCTGAGGGTGATCTTTCCCGAATTGCTGGTCATGTCCCCAAGCTAGGGCCTACGGCATCCAGATGAATGCGGGAGCAGTTGGGGTTTCGTTGCCTTTGCCGCTGACTACTTCGCCATCTGGTCCGGCGCTTCGACGACGTCCACCAGGGATTCCAGCAGACGCATGGCCTGTTCCAGCAGGTGGGCCTGCACGCGGGCCGCCGCACGCGCCTGCCGCCATTCCAGCCGCACGCGCGCCAGACTCAGGGGATCGCCGCCGCGCTGACCCAGCACCTTCAGCCGTTCCTCCAGCGCCCCCACCTGCTGGCGCAGCGGCGCGAAGCGGGCCTGGGCGGTACGGGCGGTGTGCAAGGTGGTTTCCAGTTGCGCCCGCGCCTCCGTTTCGGCGGCTTCCAGAGCTTGCTGGGCCTGCACGGCAGCAGACTCTGCGCCCGGCCCGGCCTTGGCCCGCCACTGGGCCAGTTTGAGGGCATGGCGGGCACGCAGCACCGCCGGGTTCAGCGGCACTTCCAGCGAGAAGAACTCGCGGTCCAGTCTGGCCTCGCCGGGCGGCAGGGGCTGATCGGCGTCCCCCACCTCGATCAGCGGCGTGAAGGCTTGTAGGAAGGCGTCGAGCTGGGTCAGGGTCAGGCGGGCGTGGGCCAGTTGGGGCACCACATTCTGGCCGCCCTGGAGTTCGGCCTGGAGTTCGCGGACATTCAGGCGGAGCCACTCGGCTTGGGCAGCGGCGGCAGCCACGGCGTCGGCCACCTCGGTGCGCGAGTGATCGGCCCGCAAGCTGCTCAGCATCTTCTCGGTTTCCCAGCGGCGCACCTCGGCCAGGGTGGCCTGCACATCCCACTCGGCGGTCTGCGCCAGCCCCAGTAGCGTGGGATCGGCGCGGATGGCCCCCAGACTGCGGCCCGCGATCTCGGCGTTGGCGCGGGCCAGCAGCAGTGGCAGATCATGCGCCCGCCGGCCCCAGCGCAACGGCGCAGGCGTGGCTTCGGGGGCCAGCGGGCCGGGGGTGGGCTGGGCCGGGACCGGGACCGTCTGGGCGTACTCTGCCAGGTCCACGGTGGTGCTTTGCAGCCAACTGTCGGCGCGGGTATCCCCAACGGTCTGGCGCAGGCTGCTGTAGACGTCCTGCAACACGGCCACCACGTCGCGCGGTCCCAATGCCCGCAGCGCAGGCCAGCCCCGACGCTGCACCGCGCCCTCAATCGCCGTCTCGGCCCCATGCAGACCCAGTTCCTGTCCCAGGCGGGTCCTTAGCCACTCGCGGTACGGATCGTGGCTCATGGACTGGCCCCGGCGTTCCCCAGCCCAGTCCTGCGCCGCTGGCGGGCACACTCGAACAGCACCAGCGCGGCGGCGGTGGCCACGTTCAGGCTATCGGCGGCGCTGCCAACCGTCATGGGAATGCGGACGCTCAGGCCGCTCCCATTCCCGGCCTGACGCCAGTGCGCGGGCAGCCCCCCGTGTTCGGTGCCCAGCAGCAGCGCCAGCCGCCCGGTCAGCGGCGCGTCCCAGTAGACGTGCGGCGCGTCGGGGGTGCAGGCCACCGTCACGCAGCCCTGCGCCGTTAGATAAGCGTAGGCCCCAGCTTCATCCAGCGCCACCACCGGCAGGGCAAACACGCTGCCCTGGCTGGCGCGGATCACGTTGGGGCCGTAGGGGTCCGCGCCGCGCCCCAGCACCAGTACCGCCGCCGCGCCCGAGGCGTCCGCCGTCCGCAGGATCGCGCCCACGTTGCCGGGTTTCTCCAGGCCGTCCAGCACCACCACCACGGCGTCGGGGGCCAGATCGGGCAGGGCCACCACAGGACGGTTCGCCACGGCCAGCAGCCCATCGGGGTTCTCGCGCCCGCTGACCTTCTCGAAGGCGGCCCGCGACAGTTCGGTGGCGGTCAGGGGCAGAAGTGCATCGATCCCGGCGGCCTCCGGGCTGTGCAGTTCGGGGCAACTGAAAATCTCGGTGGGCATCACGCCTGCGCCCAGTGCCCGCGACAGCTCCCGCGCGCCCTCGATTAAAATGACGCCCTCCTGCTCGCGGCCCCGCCGGGCGTGCAGGCGGACCAGCCGCTTGAGCTGCGGATTTTGCAACGAGGTGATGGGAGGGGTGCTGGAATCGGCGCGGGTCATGCCCGGCCATTATGGCAAACCTCCTCTGTCTGCGCCGTGACAACAGGGCGGCTGTGGCCAGAAGTGTGGTCAGCACAGCCTCGCCATACGCTGTACCCGGTTCATCTGACCCCACCCCATACCCCTGGCTGCGTTAGCTTGGCACCATGCCGCTGGCCTACCCTCCGTTCAAAACTTGCCCGTGCGGCTCCGGGCACAGCTACGCCCATTGCTGCGGCCCGGCGCACGACGGTTCGCGGCCCGCGCCCACGCCTGAAGCCCTGATGCGCTCGCGCTACTCGGCCTACGCACTGGGCAACGCCGCCTACGTGCTGGCCACCTGGCACCCGGACACGCGCCCGGCGGACCTGCACCTGAATCCGGCCACCCGTTACCTGTCCCTGAAAGTCTACGAGGCCAGTGGCAACGAGGTGGAATTCAGCGCCGCCCTGCAAGTGAACCGGGGCGAGCGCTATGTGCTGCGCGAACGCAGCCTGTTTGAACAGGTGGACGGGCGCTGGGTCTACGTGGACGACATCACGCCGCCGACGCTGGACGCACCGGAAGGGTGAGGCTCAGGCCAGCACTCCGACGTAGATTTCTTCGAGGGATAGGGCGCGGTTCAGGCACGGCAGATCAATTGCGCCTTGACCTCTGAATTCTTCCAGCACCCATTCTCCGTCCTGCCGTGAATAGGCGTACACGCGACGCTCGGCCTGCTCTACCAGCAGATACGTCTGTAAACTGGGCAGTGCGGTGTACAGGCCAAATTTGCCCGTGCGGTCATGCGCGGCGGTACTGGGCGACAGGACTTCCACGAGCAGGCAGGGCTCGGTCTCGAAGTTGTCCTCGGGGTTGTCGGGACCACAGGCCACCAGAACATCCGGGTAGAAGAAGTTTCGGCTGCCACCCACACGCAGTTTCATGTCGGAGGAATACAGGCGGCATCCTGCCTGCATGGCGGCGGCGTAAAGATGCGCGGTGATGTTGGTGCAGATGCGCGTGTGCGGCTTGCTGGCCCCCGCCTGCGCGTGCAGCGGATACACGAAGCCGTCCACGTACTCGCGCTTGTACGGGCTGGCTTCCTCAGTTCGCAGGTACTCCTCGGCACTCATGCGCTGGAAGGCAGGTTCGGTCATGGCAAGAGTTTACGACAATAAGGATTAATTATTTTCAGGAGCCTTAACTTTTTCGTAGAGATTAGGAAAGGGAAAACCATCTAGATTTAAATTCTCCCTGCGCTTTTTAAGCGTATGTAGATAAAGAGTAATATTTGGGTCTTTTATGGCATTATCTATTCTATATTTTATGTAACCGTCATCGCTAATCAGCTTATTAGCTATATATTTAATAGCTAAGTCTAGAGAAAATAGCAAAGCATCGATAGATGAATTTAGAGATAGCGAGTCAAATTTTTCATCACGCAAGCTAAAATACGCAATTCTACCTTGAAGTAGCATAGCGGGGTAAAAACTCAACTTACCACTCTCCAAATAGTATTGTGCGGACGCGATTTCTCTTTCTAAGACGAGCAAATCGTGTATCTGTTTTTCATATTGTATTTTGCGATCTTTAGCGATTTGATTGTTCGTGATGGCCGTAAATATCAAAGCAAGAGATGCGAAAAAGCCTCCCATCATACCGAAGCTATCTCCAAGAATGCCAAAACTACTAAAATGCTCTGGCGCTGTAACCGCAATTGTATTCAGCTTAAAAAGCATGTAGCCAAGCCACAACACCCACAGCAGCAGGCAGCCCCAAATCAAATTCGGCAACTGACCGAAACGCTGTTTCAACCCACATCCCCCGGCAAGGCAATCCTTCCCATCACCGCCGTTGCCGCCGCCACAGCGGGCGAGGCCAGATAAATCTGCGCGTCCTTGTCGCCCATGCGGCCTATGAAATTGCGGTTGCTGGTAGACACGCAGACCTCGCCCGGCGCGAGAACGCCCTGATGACGGCCCATGCACGGCCCGCAGCCCGGCGTGCCCAGCACCGCCCCGGCGCGTTGCAGGGTCAGCAGCGTGCCGTCTTCCATCGCCGCTTCCATGACCTGCGAACTGGCCGGAATGACCAGCAGGCGCGTGCCAGGGCTGACCTTGTGGCCGCGCAGAACGTTGGCGGCGGCGTGCAGGTCTTCCAGCCGCCCGTTGGTGCAGGTGCCGATAAACACCTGATCCACCTTGAGGCCGCGCAACTCGGACACGTCATGCACGTTGTCCACCTCGCTGGGGGCGCTCATGCGGGGGTTCAGGACACTCAGATCGATTTGGATTTGCTGCACATAGGTTGCGCCGTCATCGGGATAGACCCAGTCTGGCACGTCGTACATCGTCAGGATTTCGCCGCCGGGCACGACGAGGCCCACCTTCGCGCCCGCCTCGACGCACAGGTTGGCCAGCGTCATGCGTTCCCCGCGCGTGAAACGGTCCCCGGCATGAATCTCTATGCTCTGGTACGTCGCGCCGTCCGCTCCCAGCGTGCGGATCATTTCCAGGGCCACGTCCTTGGCGCTCACATCGCCTCTCAGTTCGCCCGTAAAGGTCACCTTCACGCTCTCTGGCACCTTTAGCCACGTTTTGCCGCTGGCGGCAGCCAGGGCGATATCGGTTGCGCCCATGCCCGTGCCAAAGGCGGCCACCGCGCCGTAGGTGGTGCTGTGGCTGTCGCTGCCCAGCACGATCCAGCCGGGTTGGGCCAGCCCCTCCTCCATCAGCACCTGATGACAGATGCCGCGCCCCACGTCGAACAGGGCCACGCCCGTCTGGGCGGCGTATTCGCGGGCCTCCTTCTGCGCCTGCGCCACGCTGACGGTGCTGGCGGGGGCCACATGGTCCACCACGATGGACACGCGCTCTGGGTACTTGGGCAGCGCTTCCAGGTCCTTTTGCATGCGCTCGATAAAGCTCTGGGCAATCGAGTCCACCACCATCACCTGATCGACCTCCACCACGGCGAGGTCTCCGGCATACACAGTTCTGTCGCCGCGCTGGGAGAGGATTTTCTCGGCCATCGTCTGGGGCTTGCTGGCGGACATCATGGGACTATTGTGCCGCCTGCGCGCGAGGAACGGCGTGAGCTTGACTGGAATAGAGGGCGGGAAGTTGGCGAATGCCAGTTCAGGTGGAAGCTTTCTCACGCTGCCCGGTCGCCACCGCCGCGCCGATCAGCAGCAGCAGCGCCGAACCCAGCAGCCCCCAGTTCAGCGTCCCGGTGATATCCGAGAGCCAGCCAGACCAGATCGGCCCCAGCACCTGCCCGGCAGAAAAGGTAGCGGTGGCCGCGCCCAGAGCCGAGGCCCAGACTGCGCCCGGCAGCGTGCGGCGCACCAGGGCGGTAATAGCGGCAATCACCGCCAGAAAGCAGCCGCCGAACAGGATGCCCGACACGAACACCGGCAGCAGCGCCGCCGAGGCCAGCGGCAACGCTGTGCCAATCGCCAGCACCAGCAGGATCAGCGCCAGCGATTGCCGGGTGGGCCAGCGCGCAATCGGGTCTCGCCACACCCACGAGGACGCCACCACCGCCGCGCCCAGCACGATCCAGAAGGCGGCCACCGCCCCCGAACCCAGGCCCTCGCCGCGCAGGAAGGCGATCACGAAGGTCATGTACGACACGTAGCCCGCGCCGAACAGAAAATAGGAGATCAGGGTAGGCGTCAGAGGGATCAGATTCAGTCTCACGCCACCGCCCCCCGCGCCCGCCACCCGCCCGCCCATGCCCACGGTGCTGCGCCACGAGTAGGCACAGGCGGCCAGGGCCAGCGCGCCCACCGCCCACCACGCGCCTTCCCAGCGCACCCCGGCAGCCAGCAGCGCCGGAACCACCGCGCCCGAAGCCATGATGCCCAGCCCCACCCCGCCAAAATACCCACCCACGATCAGGCCCCCGCTGCGGGCGTTGAAACGGGAGGCCAGCTCGGCGGCCAGCGCCCCGCCGGTCACGAAGGTCACGGCCCCCCCCACCCCGGCCAGCGCCCGCCACAGCAGCATCCACGAATAGTTTCCGGTCAGGCCGGAGGCCAGCAGGGCCAGCGCGGTGATCAGCATGCCCAGCAAAAAAGCGTGCCGCAGGCCCAGCCGCCGCCCCACGCCAGCGCCAGTGGCCGCGCCCAGCAGGTAGCCCACGGCGGACGCGGTGTTCAGCCCGCCCGCCTGCGTGTAGTTCCAGCCCAGACTGCCCTGCATGGCGGGCAGCATCAGCGCGTAGGCGAATCTGGCCAGTCCCAGCGCCACCGCCGGACCCAGGGCCAGCCCCAGCGTGGGCCACAGGGCGGACAGTGACAGTTCTGGCAGGGACGCAGGAGTAGAAACGGAAGGAACGGCCACGGCCCAGGATAGGGCGGCGGCGATGGCTGGCGTGGGCTTGACTCTTGCCCCACCCGCCCCATAGCAACCCACTGCCGCTTCCCGGCGCACCCAACCCCGTATCCTGAACGAATGGTCAAGCTCGATGAAACCTCCCTGCCCGGCGTGGGCATGCGCTACGATTTCGATGGCAAATTTGGCAAACGCGTGGGCGTGATCACGCACCGCGACGGGCGGCGCGAACTGTTCGTGTCCCTGCGCGAGGACCCCGACTCCTGTGCCCAGAGCATCGTGCTGGACGAGAAGGAGTCGGAGGTGGTGGCCGATCTGCTGGGCGGCAGCACCGTGACCCGCCGGATGGCCCAGAGCATGCAGGACATCGAGGGTCTGGCGATGGACTGGCTGCCGCTGGCCGACAGCACGCCGTACAGCGGTCAACCGCTGGGCAGCGCCATGATGAGAACCCGCACCGGGGCCAGCATCGTGGCCGTGATCAGGGGCGGCGGAGCGATTCCCGCGCCGGGGCCGGAGTTCATCCTGCGCGCCGGGGATACCGTGGTGGTGGTGGGCACGGCGGACGGCGTGACCCGCGCCGCGCGGCTGCTGAACGGCGAACCCATGGAAAAACCGGCCAAACCCGCCAAATCGCTGGCCGAAACCCCGTGATTCATCCTCCCACAACACCGGGGAGGTGAAGCGTGGAGCTGGGCCAACTGTTTCTGGAACTGGGCGGCGTGATCTTTCTGCTGGCCCTGGTGGGCCGCGCCGCCGGACGCCTGGGCATCACCCCCATTCCGCTGTACCTGCTGGCGGGCATCGGCCTGGGTGCGTTCATGTCGCTGGGCAACGCCCCAGAGGAATTCATCCACACCGGCGCGGAAATCGGCGCGGTGCTGCTGCTGTTCACCCTGGGGCTGGAATACACCAGCGAGGAACTCAGCAACAACATGAAGGCCAACCGGCAGATCGGCATCATCGATCTGGCCCTCAATTTCACGCCGGGGCTGATCGCGGGCTTTCTGCTGGGCTTTACCCCGATGGCCGCCGTGCTGCTGGGCGGCGTCACCTACCTGACCTCCAGCGGCATTGCCAGCAAGATCCTGCGTGACCTGGGCAGGCTGGGCAACCGCGAAACGCCCGTGATTCTGGCGGTGTGCGTGATCGAGGACGTGGTGATGGCCGCCTACCTGCCGGTGGTGGCCGCCCTGCTGATCGGCGGCACGCTGGTGGCGGTGGGTGTGAATCTGCTGGTGGCGCTGGCCGCCTTCGGGCTGGCCTTCTTTCTGGCGCTCAGATACGGTCATGTCCTGAGCCGCGTGATGAACGTGCCCAGCGACGAGGCATTGCTGCTGGGCGTGCTGGGGCTGGTGCTGGTGGTGGCGGGCGTGGCGGACCAGCTCAAGGTGAGCGCGGCCATCGGCGCGTTTCTGGTGGGCATCGCGCTTTCGGGCGAGGTGGCGGACCGGGCGCGGCGGCAGATCGAGCCGCTGCGTGACCTGTTCGCCGCCGTCTTCTTCGTCTTTTTCGGCCTGCAACTGAATCTGGCCGAGGTTCCGCCTGTGCTGCTGCCTGCGGTTCTGCTGACCATCATCACCGGGGCCACCAAATTCGCGGTGGGCTGGATCGGGGCGGGGCGCGCGGGCGTGCAGATTCGCGGGCGCTTTCGTGCCGGGACCACCCTGATTCCGCGCGGCGAATTCAGCATCCTGATCGCGGGCCTGGGCCTGGGTCTGGCCCCCAGCCTGGGACCGCTGGCCGCCGTCTACGTGCTTCTAACCGCCATCCTGGGGCCGGTGCTGTCGCGTTTCGATGCCCAGCTCGCGCCGCTGCTGGACCGCAAAAAGCCGGAAAAGCAGGCCCCCGCCCCTGGACCGACATGAGGTCCGCATGACCGGACGCTCTACGCATTTCTTCTGAGATCGGGCTGAACCACTGTTTATACTCGGTGTATGAACCCTGCAAGTGTCATGACGGAGAACCCACTGCTGAACGTGGGTTTCCGCGTTCCCTTCGATCAGATCAAGCCCGAACATGCCGAGGCCGCCGTAGACCAGTTGCTCTCGGAGGCCAACGAGCGTCTGGAACGCCTCGCGCAGTCTGGCGAACGCGGGTTTCAGGGCTTCATGGCCGATCTGGACATCCTGACCGAGCAGCTCGGCACCGTGACCACCATCGTTCACCATCTGGACGCGGTGGTCAGCAGCCCCGAGTGGACGGCGGCCAAACAGGCGATCCTGCCCAAGACCAGCGAGTTCTATACCAACCTCAGCCTGCACCCCGGCCTGTGGGCGGCCCTCAAGGCGTTTGCCGCAACCGACGCCGCCGCAGGGCTGGACCCGGTGCGCGCCCGGCACCTCAAGCTGACCATCGACGACTTTAAGCGCGAGGGTGCGGACCTGAATAACGCCGACAAGGCCCGCCTGCTGGAGCTGAACACCCGGCTGGCCCGCGTAACCAGCGACTTCGGCAAGAATGTGCTGGACGCCACCGCCGCCTACGAGCTGTACGTGGATGCCGGGCGTTTGAAGGGCGTGCCGCAACGCGTGCAGGACGCCACCCGCGAGGACGCCCAGGAACGCGGCAAGGATGGCCACCGCCTGACCCTGCACCAGCCGATCACCACGCCGCTGATGACCTATGCCGATGACCGCGAACTGCGCCGGGAGATCTGGGAGGCCCAGCAGCAGGTAGGTAAGCAGGATGGGCGCGACAACCGCCCGCTGCTACGCGAAATTCTGGAGCTGCGCCGCGAGAAGGCCGGGCTGCTCGGCTTTGCCAACTTTGCCGACTACGTGTTGCAGGACCGAATGGCCGGAGGCGGCGAGACGGCCCTGAACTTCGAGCGCGATCTGGAGGCCCGCACCCGCCCCGCCTACGAGCGCGAGAACGACGAGCTGGAAGCTTTTTACCGTCAGCACGCCGGTGCCGATGCTCCTGCCCTGGCTGCCTGGGACGTGGCGTACTGGGCCGAGAAGCAGCGTCAGGCCCAGTACGACTTCGACGAGGAAGCCCTGCGCCCCTACTTCCCCCTCGACAACGTGCTGTCCGGCCTGTTCGAGATCACAAAACGTGTCTTCGGCGCATCCGTGAAGGAAGCGCAGGCTCCCGGCTGGCACCCCGAAGTGCGCTACTACGACATCCAGGATGAGAACGGTACCCACGTCGCGTCCTTTTACACCGACTGGTTCCCGCGCGATACCAAGCGCGCCGGGGCGTGGATGAACGGCTTCATCACGGGCGGCCCCCGCGAGGGTGGCGTTGATCCGCACCTGGGCCTGATGTGCGGCAACATGACCCCCCCTGGCAAGGACACACCCGCGCTGCTGTCCATCCGCGAGGTGGAAACGGTGTTCCACGAGTTCGGCCATCTGCTGCACCACGCGCTGTCCACCGTGCCGATCAAGTCGTTGAGCGGGACCAGCGTCGCCTGGGATTTCGTGGAACTGCCCAGCCAGATCATGGAAAACTGGGTGATGGAACGCGAGGCGCTGGACCTGTTCGCCCGCCACTACCAGACCGGCGAGGCGCTGCCCCAGGATCTTTTCGACAAGATGATCGCCGCCCGCAACTACCGCGCCGCCAACACCTCCATGCGCCAGTATTCCTTTGGTGCAACCGATCTGATGCTGCACGTCGAATACGACCCGGCCAGCGACGCGGACCCGGTGGCGGCAGCCCGAGACAGCATGGCCCGCTTCGTGCCGTACCCGCTGCCCCAGGACTACTCGATGGTGGCGTCCTTCAACCATCTGTTCTCCAGCCCGGTGGGTTACGGAGCCGGGTACTACAGCTACAAGTGGGCCGAGGTGCTGGACGCTGACGCCTTCTCGCGCTTTGCCAGCGAGGGGATTTTTAACCGCGACACGGGCCGCGCCTTTGTGGATAGCGTACTGAGCCGGGGTGGCAGTGAAGACCCCGCCCAGCTCTACCGTGAATTCATGGGCCGTGACCCCGACGCGGACGCCCTGCTGCGCCGCAGTGGTCTGCTGCCCACATAAATCCTGCATCTGGCAACCCGGCTCCCGGTTTCAAGGGTGAGCCGGGTTGCCTTTGCGTTATTCTGTGCCGATGGTCAAACGTGCCGTGCTGCTCGCCTGCGCCCTGCTGTCCTCCTGCGCCATTCCTGCCGTTCAGGCACAGGCCACCCCGGAAGCGCAACTTCTGGCGCGGCTGAACGAAATCAGGACGCAGGGTGTGAGCTGCCCCGGCAGTGGGCGCAGACCTGTGGCCAGCGCTTTGAGCATCAGCGCGCCGCACGCCCAGGCCGCCCGCCTTCAGGCCGGATACATGACTTCTTCCGGGCGCATCACGCACACCGGGCAGAATGGCAGCACGCCCCGCATCCGTGCTGCCAGCACAGGGGTCAATGCCACCAGCGTCACCGAGATCGTGTATATGGGGACTGGCCTCAACACGGAACAGGCCATGCGCTGGTGGCTGGGCAGCGCCACCCACTGCTACTGGATGACCGAGGGGCGTTATACCCACGCCGGAGCCAGTGTGGTGCGGGGACCACGCGGCACGGCCTACGTGATCGTGCTGAGCAGCCAGCCCAGATAGCCGATTCAGATGGACTCCGTCTGACGCGGGAGAAATCAGGATAGCCCTCAGAGTCCTTACGAGAGTTCGTCAGGCCCGCGCGTCGATCTGCTGGATGGCCCAGCCGTTTCCATCCGGGTCTTTGAAGAAGATGAAACCCGCGAAGTTCAGGGCGTCGTCGTCTGTGGCGGGGCGTGCACCTGCCGCGCCCATCACCTGAACCGGGCCGACCTCCACGCCGCGCTCTAAAAGTTGTGCGTGGGCGGCGAGCAGATCCCTGACCACCAGTTGCAAGCCCTGAAGCGAGCCGGGTTCCATTCTTGCCAGCCCCGTTCCGATCACGATAGAGCAGCCCGAACCCGGCGGCGTCAGTTGCACGATGCGCCGCGTTTCTCCCATACGGGTGTCGTGGTCCACCTTAAAGCCCAGCCCGTCCTCGTAGAAGGTGCGGGCGCGGTCAATATCAGTCACGGGAACAACGATGACTTCCAGGGTCCAGTTCATTTCATCTCCTGTGTAAAACTCAGCCTCGCCGCCGTGAGAGCTGCCCGCAGTGGTCCCAGCGCTTTCGGCCCCAGCCCATGTAGGGCCAGAATTTCCTTCTCGGTATGGGCGGCGAGTTGCTGGGGTATGCCCATGCCCGCTCCAGCCAGGGCGCGGCGGGCCGGGGCCGACAGACCGGGTGGAGGCCAGGGGTCAGGCGCGATCATTCGGCTTTCTCGTGGGTCATGGAGGAGCCGCCGGGCCACTGTGCTGAAGGGCGTACCGCAGGGCCACCACACCCGCCTGAAAGGGCCGGGATTCCAACAGGGTCAGCTTCATGTCCTGTCCGCCTCTAAACAGCGGGGGGCCGCCGCTCAGCCCCACTGGATTGACATAGATCAGGTACTCATCCACCAGTCCCAGCCGCGCCAGCACATGCACCAGTCGGGGGCTGCCGAAGACCATCAGCGGGCCGCCCGGCTTTGCCTTTTGCTCCCGGACGGCCTCAGCCGCGTTCTCGCGGATCAGGGTGGTGGTGTTCCAGTCGGCCCGGTCCAGCGTGCGGGAGATCACCAGTTTTGGAATGGCCTCCACCCAGGCCAGGTGTGCGCGGTCACGCGGCGTGCTTTCGGGATTGCCAGACACGGTAGGCCAGTAGCCCTCCATCATGCCGTAGACCACGCGCCCGTAAACCGCTACGCCAATTCCCTTGAGCCGGGCGTCCACATCGCCCGCGATTTCAGGCGTCACGTTGGCCCAGTTCAGCCCACCATTCGGCCCGCAGGCGTAACCGTCCAAACTCAGGTGGGTAAAGGAGACGAGTTTGCCCACTTTAATCACCTGCCTGGTACGCCGCCCGCAGCCACTCCACAACCTCGGCATCTACCCCCGCCAACTCCGTGATGCGGACGCGGTGCGTGACCATGCTGTTCCAACTTCCGGCTGCCTCAAAACGTTGGGTGGCCTCTACATCCTTGCGTTTGATGCCGAGGTCCAGGCGTCCGGCCCCCGGCTGCACGATGGCAAACTTCTTGCTGCCCCGCAGCAGGCTGACATAGCTCTCGGTGGGAGCAATGTCCACGTCCTCGCCGAAGCCCTGCACGGTTTCCAGCAGCGCTTCATAGAGCGGCCTCCACATTGCCTTCTTGCCACTAAATACGGCGTCCACCTTGTCGGCTTTGGGCGTCTTGAAAGCATCCGGTTTCAGCAACGCGCCCGCGACGGCGGTGGCGTGGCCGTGGCCCAGTTCAAACTCGGCCTTGAGCCACTTCACGATCTCGCCGTGCTTGGTCAGCCCCTTCTCTGCGGCCAGGATGCGGAAGTCGGCCACAGTTTTGCCTGTTTGTGTTTGCACGGTGTCCAGATATGCCTGAAATGACATGGGTTCTCCTTTTATTCTACAGCGGCCCGATCCATTGCCGCACCAGGGCTTCCAGGGCCGCCTGCTTGGCCTGGATATCTGCCGGGGTGAGAAGGGTCATCACACCCCGGTCTTCGGCCACCCACCTCATCAGGCCGGACGGATCGGCCACGTCCACCTTCATGGGCAGCGGCGTGGCCCTGACCTTTGCGCCGGTATGGAAGACGAGCTGAATCGCCTGGGCAGGCCCGAGTCTGAAGGTAGCAAAGTGCTGGACAGTGCCGTGCTGTATGGTGAAAAAACTCAGACTGCTCCACTTCACGCCCTCCTGAATACGTGCGTCTACGCCCAGGATGATGCGGCGGAGCGTCTCAATCTCCGGCTTGCGCGCGTGAGCGAGACCGGCCATAAACGTACTGGCCTCCGTAGCGTCCCGTCCCAGCTTCGTTTCCTCGTTCTTCGTCAGCGCCGCGATAGCCCCGTCAATCCGGCGCTGACGGGTCTCCACTGTTTTGGCTCCCTCCACCGCCAGGGTGTGCTGACGCTGGCGGCTGTAGGACAATGCCTCGAAGCGCTGTTTGGCCACCGCATCGGCATCCAGCGCCGCTTGTAAATCGTCTGGCACGCTCACTTCACGGGGTTCGGTGTCCAGTTCCAGTGTCACGTCCAGCACGTCTCCGGCCTGTATGCCCGCCCCGGCGCGGTGTTCGGCACTGACCGGAAGCATGAATTTGCCGCCCCGCACGGCGACGGTGCTGCGGTAGGCGCACTCGCCAAGCCGCACATGTACCGCAGGCTTCTTGCCCACGCCCAGGCGTTCGATGATTTCCGGCGGGACTTCCAGGCCGGTGGCGTTCTTGCCGCCCAGAAGCAGGGTGGCCTGAAATGTCAGGGGGCCGCTCATGCCTTCGCTCCCAGCGCATAGCTCAGCCTCACCACACCGGAGCTGTAGGTCTGAGAATCAACCAGCTTCAGCCCTGCACCCTCCGCCCCAAACAGGCGTTTGCCGCTGCCCAGCACGACGGGATAGACCAGCAAATTCAATTGATCCGCCAGACCGCGCTCCAGCAAAAACTGCGCCAGTTCGCCGCTGCCGTACACCAGAATGTCCCCGCCCTCCTGAGCCTTGAGTTTCGTGATTTCCCCGGTGATGTTCTCGCGGATGAGGTGCGAGTTGTTCCAGGCGACGGCCTGCAAGGTGCTGGAAACGACGTATTTGGGCAGGATATTCATCCGCTCACCAAACTCCCCGGTGTCGGTGGCCGTCGGCCAGTAGCCAGCGAAGCCCTCGTAAGTCATGCGGCCCAGGAGCAGAGCGCCGCTGCTGAACAGCTCCTCGCGTTTGAAGAGGCCGATTTCCGGGCTGGCGTGGCCTGCCTGCCACGGCGTCGGCTCTTCCATCACGCCGTCCAGCGTTACAAATTCTGTCACGATCAGTTTCCGCATTCTCAGCTCCTCAGCCGGTAGGTCAGGTGCGTGGCGTGGGCCGACTGCACCACCCGCACCTGCTCCATGCACGTGATTTCATCCAGTTCTCCGCATAGCCGCAACCCGCCGCCCAGCAACACGGGGGCCACATACAGTTGGAGTTCATCCACAAACGCCCGCTTTCAGAAATGCCTGCGCGGTCTGTGCGCCGCCCGCCACACAGATGTCCTTTTCCCAGGCGGCGGCACGGGCCTGGGCCAGTGCGCTCTCCATTCCCTCCGTGACGAAGATGAAACTGGCCCCGCCGCGCTCCACCGTGGCCAGAGGGGTATGCGTCAGGATGAATTGCGGCACCCGGTATTCGGTGTCGAAGCCGTCGGGCGCGGTGCCAAAAGCCGTGTGTCCCAGGATCATCGCGCCAATGCGGTCCAGCAACTCACGCTTGATGGCCCCGGCTGCGCCCTCCTGGGCAAAGTACCAGTCGTGCAACCCGGCGTCCTCGCCCTTCGGCCCCGCGATAAAACCGTCCAGCGAGACGGCCAGATCAAGGAAAACGCGCCCCATCATTTCCACTCCTGCTGTGACGTGTGCGCTGCAAATGGTATGGATCTGGTCATGGGGTGTCCTCCTGGCCGGTGTGTGCATGGACATGACACGGCAAACGAATGGAAACAGCCTTATTTTTCTCGTATAATTAGTATATAACAGAATATACCCGGAAAGCAATCCTGATTACACAGCCAGGGGAGGCGGCAGGAGCGGGACAGCTTGGGGGCGGTTGACTGCTTCCCAAACTGTCCCGCTCCTGTTGATAGCGTGGAAGCGTCCGGTTCAGCCTGCCTGGGGTCCGGCCAGATGCTCCGCCAGCCGGTCCCAGGTTTCGCCTATGCCCTGGAGCATGCCCATGTCCATGACGGTCTTCAGTGCGCCCTCGCTGCCGTATACAGAGCGGCTGACCACGCAGGTGCCTCCCGCCACTTCCTCAAAAATCAGGGTGGCCTGGGTGGTGGGCAGGTCCGCATTGATTTCGCCCGCAGCATCCGAGAAATAGTCGGTGTAGACCAGCCGCTCGGGGGCCACGATCTCGTCGTAGACACCCAGACCCCACGATTCCATGCCGTAGAAATCGCCCTGTGCCCGGTCCATGCACTTCATGCAGTAATGCCACTTGCCGCCGGGGCGCAGGTCCACGGTGCAGTGCGTGAGTTCCCAGCCGCGCGGCCCCCACCAGTGGCGCAGGTGATCAGCCGCCGTGAACGCCTCGAACACAAGGGCGCGAGGTGCTTTGAAGGTGCGCTCCAGAATGAGTTCCTTTTCATTCTCCACTCTTGAGGTCATGGCGGGCAGGGCACTGGTCATGCTTCATCTCCTGATTCGAGTGAGAGGGCGTCCGGTTTCTGCTTCTGAAGCTGTTGCAGGTAACCGTCCAGATTGTCGAAACGTTCCTCCCAGATTTGCCGGAAGTTGGCAAGCCACTCGTCCAGTTCCCGGAAGGCTTCGGGCCGCAGGTGGCAGATACGGCGGTTGGCGCTGGCCTGCACGTCGATGACCCCAGCGTCGCTCAGCACCCGCAGGTGCTTGGAGGTCTGCGGCTGCCGCATGTTCAGGCGAGCGGCAATCTCACCCACCGTCAGCGGTTCCTGGCGCAGCAGCTCCACCATCTGAAAGCGCTGCGGATCAGCGAGGGCGTGAAAAGTCGCGGTATTCAAGGCTGGGCGGTTCACCTCCTGTTTGAATGGATCAAGTATTCCATATCTAGAATATTCTTGTCAAGACATATTACAAGCTGGAAAATAAGGCGACAGAGATATCGCCAGGAAGTTCTGTCGCCCTTACGCGGGATCACCGGTTCAGGTTGTGCTGTTCAGGCTTTCGCCGTCTGCCACACCACGCCCACCGCTTCCTCCACGCTCTTGACGCCCGTGTGTCCAGGCAATCCAGGCGGCACGATCAGGCGCTTGTAACCGGCGCGTCCCGCTTCCTCGGCGCGGCGCTGGGAGGCCACGGTACTGCGGACCTCCCCGGCCAGCCCCACCTCACCGAACACCGCCACGTTTGCGGGCAGGGCACGGCCCACCACGGCGCTGTAGACCGCCAGGGCCACGGCCAGATCCAGGCCCGGATCAAGGACTTTCAGGCCGCCCGCGAGGTTCACGTAGATGTCCAGACCCCCCAGAGTCAAGTCTAAACGGCGCTCCAGCACGGCCAGCACCACATCCACCCGGCGCGGGTCCAGGCCCACCACCACGCGTCGGGCGTTGGGGTAGGGCGTCTTGGAGGCCAGTGCCTGCACTTCCAGCAGCATGGGTCGCTGACCGTCCACGGTGGCGGCCACCACGCTGCCAGGCACGCCCACCGGACGCTCGGCCAGGAAGGCGGCACTGGGATTTTCTATGGCAATCAATCCCTCACCGCGCATCTCAAACACGCCCAGTTCCCCGGCCTGCCCGAAGCGGTTCTTGACGCTACGGAGCAACCGGAAAGCCCCCACGGTTTCCAGAAAGACCGTGGTATCCACGATGTGTTCCATCACCTTCGGCCCGGCCACGGTGCCGTCCTTGGTGACGTGGCCCACCAACACGGTGGCGGTGCCCGTTTCCTTGGCCGCGCGTGTGAGCATGGAGGTGCCGTCGCGGACCTGTGCCACGCCCCCCGCCGCCCCCTCGCCCTCCACGGTGACGGTCTGGATGCTGTCCACGATGCACAGCGCGGGTTTGTGTTCATTCATTAAAGCGGCGATGTGTTCGGCCCGGGTGTCGCGCGTCAGTTGGATGTCGGCGGTCACGCCCAGACGGTCTGCCCGCAACCGGATCTGCTCCAGCGATTCCTCGCCGGCCACATACAGGACGGTGCCCCCGGCGCGCGCCACGCTATCGGCCACCTGAAGCAGCAGGGTACTCTTGCCGATGCCCGGTTCGCCGCCGATCAGGGTGACGCCCCCGGCCACCAGCCCGCCGCCCAGCACCCGGTCCACCTCTGAAATGCCCGACGACATGCGTGGCTCCTCGCGCCGCCCCACGGTGGACAGAGGCGTGAGCTTGCCGCCGGAAATGCCGCCGTAGCCCCCGGCCCCGCCGCTGCGCGTTTTACCGCCCGTGACCGTGGGTACTTCCTCTTCAAAGGAATTCCACGCCTGACAGTTCGGGCAGCGGCCCAGCGGTTTGGCGGACGTGTAGCCGCAACTGTTGCAGACGTATTTGGTGGTGACCCTAGCCATACTGGAGTTCAGCCACTCTTGCTGACGCTGATCTCTGGCGTGCCGGACGACTCGGAGGTCTCCGCACTCACGCCGGGCCGCCCGTCCGCGCGCCAGTAGGCACCGTCGGCGGTGGTCAGATACTCGCTGTCCAGCAGTTCGGTCAGCAGAACCGAGGGGTCTTCCAGGGTGCTGTGGTCGGCCAGCACACGTTCTACCTGCCCCTGGTTGTAGGACACGCCCGGCTCGAACAGGCCAGTCAGGTAATCCAGAATGGCCATCTGATGGACGCGGCGGCGTTTGCTGGGCCAGGCGATGATGCGTCCGTGGTCGTCCTGAAAGTCGGAGATGCTTTTCGTCATGGGAGACATGCTAACCGCTAGGGGCAGGCGGCAGCGGGCAGGGAGCCACAAATCGGCAGGGGCGCTTTATAACAGCGAGGGCTTTAGGCAATCCACGTACACGCTGCCCAGCATCAGCAGCAGGCCAAAGACGATCACGACACTGATGGTGATTCGCTGGGCAAGCCTGCGCTGAAGGCTGAAGCCCAGCGAGGCGATACACACGGTCCAGGCCGCGCCGACGAGCAGGTGTTCACGGCCCCCGGCCAGCGCAGAGGTTTTCAGGCACATGACGAAATCCAAGGGCAACAGTCCTTTGAGGGCCGGGCAGCTCGCCTTCGTCCCCACTCTGGCGCACGCCGTCTGGCAGGACTCTTTCGGCGGGTTGGATCAAGATGGCGGGCAGAGTAAGAAGAGAGAGAACAAAAAAGCCCTCTCCACTGGGGAGAGGGGGTGTGGAGAAACTTCTGGTCTGGTTAAGCCAGGATCTGCGGTGGGGCCGTCGTTCCGCGCTCGAATTGCAGGCCCGCATCGGTCAGAACCACGCGCACCTGATCGCCGTCGCGGCTGATCAGTTCCAAGGACAGCGGGTCCTCGATTTCCTCGCGCACCAGCGTTCGCAACTGGCGCGAGCTGCCTACGGCGTGCTTGGGGCTGCGGGCCTTGAGCTTGCCCACCAGCCAGGAGGCAATCGCCGGATCGAAAGTGACGTTCAGCTCGCGGCTGGCCAGTTCCTCGGTCATCTCGCCCATCAGTTGCTGGGCCACGCGCACCAGTTCCGGCTCGCCCAGCGGCCTGAAGCGGATCACGTCATCCAGGCGGTCCAGGAATTCCGGTGTAAAGATCTGACGCAGCGGCGCGTTGTTGTCCGGCGTGACCGGGCTGAAGCCGACGGTGGGGCCGACGTTGAAGCCCGTGTTGCTGGTCATGATGATGATGGTGCGCCGGAAGTCCACCGCGCGGCCCAGGCCATCGGTCAGGCGGCCATCGTCCAGCACCTGCAAGAAGGTGTTGTACACGTCCGGGTGCGCCTTCTCGATCTCATCCAGCAGGATGACGCTGAACGGCTGGCGGCGCACCGCTTCCGTCAAACGTCCGCCCTGCTCGTACCCCACGTAGCCGGGGGGGGAGCCGATCAGCTTGCTGATGCTGTGGCTTTCCTGAAATTCGGACATGTCCACCCGGATCAGGGAGCGCTCGGAGTGGAACAGGCTGCGCGACAGGGCGCGCGCCAGATGCGTCTTGCCCACGCCGCTGGGGCCGACGAACAGGAAGCTGGCGGCCACGCGGGTGCGTCCGCCCAGGCCAACACGGGCGCGGCGCAATGCGGAGCTGAGGGCCTTGATGGCGTCGGGCTGGCCGTACACCTGATCTTCCAGGCTGGCCTCCAAGTCGCCCAATTGCTCGGCGGTTTCCTCGCTGTAGATGCCGCCCATCGAGTTGATCACACTCTCGATATCCTCGCGGGTCACGTAGGGTTCGCCGTCCTCGTTCTCGGCCACGGGCAGGTCAATGCTCATGTTCAGGCGCACGCGGCTGGCGGCCTCGTCGATCAGGTCAATCGCCTTGTCGGGGAAGTTGCGCCCCGGCAGGCTGCGTTCGCCGATGCGGACGGCCAGTTCCAGAGCCGCGTCAGGAATCTGCACGCCGTGATGTTCCTCGTACTTGGGCCGCAACCCGCGCAGAATCTGCAATGTCTCGGCGGGGCTGGGTTCCAGCACGATCACCGGCTGGAAACGGCGTTCCAGCGCGGCGTCCTTCTCGATGTAACGGTGGTATTCGCCCGTCGTCGTCGCGCCGATCACCTGAATCTCGCCCCGGCTCAGCGCGGGTTTGAGAATATTGGCCGCGTCCAGCGTGCCTTCCGCGCCGCCCGCGCCTACGAGAGTATGCAGCTCGTCGATAAAGGCCATCACCTTGGCGTTGCGAAGTTCCTCGATGATCTGGCGCAGACGTTCCTCAAACTCGCCCCGGTACTTGGTCCCGGCCACCACGCCGGACAGGTCCAGGCTGATCAGGCGGATGCCGTGCAGGTTGGGCGGCGTGCGCTTCTCGACGATGGCGAGGGCCAGCCCTTCCACGATGGCGGTCTTGCCCACGCCGGGATCGCCGATGAGGACTGGATTGTTCTTGGTGCGGCGGGTCAGAATCTGCGTGACGCGGCGAATTTCCTCGCTGCGCCCGATCACCGGGTCCAGCTTGCCCTCGCGCGCCCACTTGGTCAGGTCACGGCCATACTCATCCAGAAAGGGGGTTGCCACGGGCTTGGCAGGCTTGCCGCCGCCGTTCTCGCCCTGCGCCAGGATGCGCCAGCGGATGGTGTCCACGTCCTTTGTCAGCTCCTGCAAGATGCGGAAGGCCACGCCGTCGCCCTCGCGGATGATGCCCAGCAGGATGTGCTCGGTACTGGTGACCTGTGCTCCCAGGCTGCGGGCCTCGCTGGACGCGAGTTCCATCACACGGCGGGCACGTGGCGTGATGCTGGGGGCGTCGTTCAGGCGGTTGCCCTCGCCGCGCCCGATGATTTCCTCGACGCGGCGGCGCAGGCCGTCCAGGCTGGCCCCGAATTCGGTCAGGATGGTGGCGGCGGTGCCGCCCTCGCGCATCAGGCCCAGCAGCAGATGTTCGGGGCCAACCATCGCGTGGCCCAGGCGGTTGCCTTCCTCGCGGGCATAGTGGAACACGAGTCGGGCGCGGTCATCGTATCTGTTCATGGAAGACCCCCAGGGGGCGAAATCGCACATGCGCGCTTGGCTCGTTCAGAACGCAGAAAGCGGTGGAGGGTACTGGAGTCGGGTGGACTGATGGAGTGAGCGGTTGGAGTGGGTGGGCCGTCCCGAGTTTAGAGCATCCCTCATGCGCCAGACGCGCCTAAACTTACGTTCTTGACCCTCTGTACTGTAAGCCTTCCCACCTGACGGCCTTCTTTCGTGCCTGTATTCCCCTTTGCCGGTTACCCTGGGCGGCATGACCGACACTGAACACGGTGCCCCCGCAGAACAACCCGAAGGCCGCGCCAGGAGGACCGTTTTCGGCTCCCAGCATGATCGCATCATGGAACGCTTGCAGGCGCTGGACACCGACCTGGCCGCCCATATCCAGAATTTTGCCTACGACACCGTCTACGACAGCTCGGCGCTGGACCTGAAGACGCAGGAACTGATCGCCTGCGCCCTGCTGGTCTCGCTGGGCAGCCCGCCGGAACTGCGAACCCACCTGCGCGGCGCACTGAACGCCGGGGCGACGGAAGAAGAGGTCCGGGGCGCGCTGATGATGTGCGTGCCGTATCTGGGATTCCCGCGCACGGTGGCGGGTTTTGAGGTATTGAAGACCTATCTGGACGCTCAGGAGAGGAATCAGAAGAAAGACAAGGAAAAGGGGTGAACGGGCCGCAGCCTGTCCACCCCTCAGATTGACCTGCTTTAGAACATGTACTTGACGCCCAGACGGGCCTTGAAGTTGGTGCCGGGCCGCACGAAGCGGTTGTCGAAGGTGCTGTAGCTGCCGTCGGCGGTGGGAATGGAGTCACCCTTGCTGGTGTTAATCGTGGACTTGAAGAAGTAATCCGCGCCCAGATCGCCCACAAGGCTCAGGTTGCCGGTCAGGGCGTAGCTGGCCATCGCGCCTGCACCCAGACCGAACGAGTTGCTGGAATAGGTGGTGCTGCCGCCCGACGTGCCGTAGTCCTCGGTGCCCTTGAACATGCCGTAGCGCGCGCCGCCGTAGACCATCGTGTCGATGCCGGGGGCCACTTCGCCCAGGCCGTAGGTGCCGTCCACGGAGATCACGGTCTGGCTGCCGTATTCCGAAGCGCCCAGGCCGCCCTCGGAAATGGGCTTCTTGGCGTCGGCGAAGCTGCCCAGCACGTTGGTGGAGGAGTCGTTGATCGAGTCACGGGGACGGGTGTAGGCCACGCCTACCTTGACGCCCACGGGACCGATCACGTTGGGGGCATGCACGAACACTTCGCCGCTCAGGCCGCCCGCGTATCCGCCGGTCAGGCCGAGTTCAATGTTGTTCCGGGTGATGGTGTTGGTGACGGCAGTGGTCACGCTATTGAGGGTCTGTGCGCCAGCCGTCGCGACGGCGGCAAGAATGGTCAGGGAAATCAGCTTCTTCATGCCTTCCAGCCTCGGCCCCCAACATGAGAACGCCTCATGAAACGGTTGACGACAGATTTAAGAAGTGGAGAAAGCGGGGGTGTCCCCGGCACAGGAACGCTCCGGCGTGCTGCCGACTGAAGATTCTCTGTACCTTTCCCCCACCCAGCCGCCGCCGATCTGCTTCAGAATGAAGGCCCTCAAGCCGTATCCTCCTGTTGACAGAGATGCTGCTAAACTTGGACCGAGTTTAATTTTATTGCCGGGCGCGTATCACGAATCACCCCTACGCCCACCCCCTGGAGGTTGCATGAAAATTTTGACCCTTGTAAGACAGGTGCCCGACGCCGAGGCACGCGTGAAAGTCAGCGGTGACCGCGTCGATCTGGACGGCACTACGCTGGTGATCGACGGTATGGACGAGTACGGCGTGGAAGAAGCCCTGCGCCTGCGCGAGAGTGCCGACGTGCAAGAAATTGTGGCGCTGGCGATTGGCCCCAAAAAGGTGGAGGACGCCCTGCGTACAGCGCTGGCGATGGGGGTGGACCGCGCCATTCACATCGAGACCGACGAGAGATACGACGCCGTGAGCCTCAGCAAGATCGTGGCGCAGGTGGCGCAAAGTGAAGGCACGGACCTGATTCTGCTGGGCGGCCAGGAAGCCGACTGGGATTCACAGGCCCTGGGAGCCGCCAGCGCCGAACGCCTGGGCTGGCCTCAATTGACCTGGACCAACGAGCTGAAGGTGGAAGGCGACACCCTGACCGGACGCCACGACGTGGACGACGGCAACGAGGGATTCAAGGTGAGCTTGCCCGCCGTGGTGACCGCGCAGCAGGGCCTGAACGAGCCGCGTTACCCCACACTGCCCAACATCATGAAGGCCAAGAAGAAGGAACTCCGCAAGGACGAGCTGGGCAGCTATGACGCGCAGCCGGGCGTGAAGTATCTGGGCGCGGAAATCCAGACGCGCGCCCGCCTGAACCAGATGATCGACGGCAAGGACCCGCAGGCCGCCGCCGAACAGCTCCTCGACCTCCTGCGAAACGAAGCGAAGGTGCTGGCATGATTTTAATTGTTGCTGAACACATGGGCGGGAAACTCGCCAAAGCCACTCTGGAGATGGTCACCGCCGCCCGTGACAGTGGCCGTGAAGGACCGCTCACGCTGCTGGTGCTGGGGCAGGACGTGGCCGGAGTGGCCACCGAGGCTGCCGCCGTGGCCGATCAGGTGCTGGTGGGCGACCTGCCCGCGCTGGCGCAGTACAACCCCGAAGTCTGGGCCGCCGCCGTGGCGCAGATTGCCAAAGAAGGCGAGGCCAGCACTGTGCTGATTGGCGGCAGCCGTTCAGGCCGCGAGTATGCGCCGCGCGTGGCAGTCAAGCTGGACGCGCCGTATCTGGAAGATGTGATTAAACTGACGGCCAGCGGCGAGGCGCTTCAGGCCCAGCGTTACACCTTCCTTGCCCGCGTGACCGAGACGGTGGAAGCCAGCGGGCCAGTCATTGTGGCTTCCGTCAAGCCCGGTGGCTTCGCTCCGGCAGCCCCAGCAGGTGCGGCGGGCGAGCAGTACGACATTGAGCTGGAACTGCCCACCCCCCGCACCGAAATCACCGGCAAGAATGTAGAGAAGACCAGCCGCGTCGCCCTGAGTGAGGCCGAGGTCATCGTGACCGGCGGGCGTGGCGTGGGCAGCCCCGAGAACTTCGCGCAGTACGTGGAAGGTCTGGCCGACAACATCGGTGCGGGCGTGGGCGCGACGCGGGCCGTGGTGGACGCGGGCTGGCGGCCCTATGCCGAGCAGGTGGGCCAGACCGGCAAGACCGTGCAGCCCAAGGCGTACATCGCGCTGGGCGTGAGCGGCGCGGTGCAGCACCTGTCGGGCATGGGCAAGAGCAAGAACATCATCGCCATCAACAAGGACGCCGAAGCGCCCATCTTCAAG
Organism: Deinococcus sp. AJ005; assembly: GCF_009017495.1. NCBI lineage: Bacteria > Thermotogati > Deinococcota > Deinococci > Deinococcales > Deinococcaceae > Deinococcus > Deinococcus sp. AJ005. Next base: position 2,091,583 of record NZ_CP044990.1, read on the forward strand.
GTGGCCGACTATGGCATCGTGGGCGACGTGAACCTGATCGTCCCGGCCTTGATCGCCGCCAGCAAGAAGTAGGTCAACCCACCATAGGAGGCGGAGATGCGTGGCTTCTCCGCCTTTTTTGGCGTCTGTATGGGGATCAGGTGCGGTCTGCCCCCAGATATTCCCCAGGACTACCCATCCCCCTGGTCTGCGATGTCCAGACCAGGGGCGGATGAGCGATGTCCAGCTCAGCGTTAAAACACTCCAGTCCTGACGTCCGTTTTTTTCATGGCTTTATGGATTGAGGAGTTCCACGGACAGTTCAGGCAGACACATCCTCCATAAAAGCCCCTCCTCCATGTGGGAAGAGGGGCGAAGTTGATTGGTGAGAACGCGGAACTATTTACGCCAGACTGCCACCGTCTTGGAGCCGCAGGTGTAAACCGAGGTGCGCTTGTAGCCGTCCGCCACGTAACTGGCGTTCTTCTCGGCGGCCTGGGCGGCGCTCATGCCGTGAAACGAGGCCCACTGGCCCTGACTGGGCGTCCAGGTGGAGTTGTAGGTGGCACCGTTGGATTTACAGGTGATCAGCTTGGGCATCATGCCGGAATCTGCCAGGTGTTCCACCCAGCGCTGGTAGATGCTGGCTGGAGTGTTGTTGAAGGTCAGTTCCCCGGCGGGACGCGGCGGCCAGAACAGCACGGGCGCTTTGGGAAATGCCTGGCCCGCCAGCGAGGTCCACGGGCCGTCCAGGCTGGCCCTGTTGCCGTCAAAGGGGGTGGTCAGACCGCGCTCAAAGTTCATGACAACGGGTTGGTTCCCTTTTTCCATATGGACGTGAAGGTGAGGTCCTCCCTCCGAGGAACCGGAGTTGCCCACCCTGCCCAGGAATTGCCCGGCCTCCACCCGCGCGCCGTTCGTCACCCGCGCTTCGGGTTCGATATCTGGGCGGCCCCCCTTGCCACTGTTGCCGGTAAAGAGTTCGGCGTTGTTGGGACACAGGGCCGCTGGAATGCTTCCTGGCTGCGCGTGAGCATACAGGGCGTAATTGCCGTCGTCCTGCAAGACCCACAGGTGGTTACCGCCGCCCGCAAATTTCAGCCCAGGTTTGTACAACGGGTTGTAGGAACCCGGCACATTCTCCGGGGCGTTGCGCCAGCAGGCGACGACGACGCCGGGGGCCATGGCATAGAACGGCTTGCCGTACACCACCCAGTTGCTCAGGACCTTGCTGTCGGATGTTCCTGCTTTCAGAATCGTCCAGTTGGTGTCGGAGATACGACGCAGAGCGCCGATATCCTTACCCTCGGCCTGGATTCCGCCCGTATGCACACCCGTCCTGTAGCGCTCATCGTTTGCCAGATCGTTGCCCCGCAGGGGCAGGGTGGCGGCAGCAGCACTGAGCTGCAAGGTGGCAAGAACAACAGCGGCGCTGATCATCATGTTGGTTTTCATTGTGTTTCTCCTGGGGATCGGGGGGGAGCCAGGGAGAGGCAAGTGGGTGACCAAGACGTCAGCAGCCAGGTTCAGACGGGCATGGTTTGGGCCTCATGGTGTTGACCCACAAACCGCGCTGCCGCCTGCGGATCGCCCAGCCACGGGAAGAACTGCGGTGGGTGGTTAAAGCCGTTGACAAAGGCGTGCGCCACGCCGGGCCGGGTCTGCGCCGCGCCCAGCACGTCCAGCACATGCGGCGGCGGCGGCCCCAGCAGGGCGTTCGTCCAGTCGGTCACGAAGCGGGCGTAGCTCCAGTACTCGTCGAAGGTGCCGGTCATCCAGGCTCGGTCAAAGGGCTGGTCCCCGTGCCACAGGATGCGTTCCAGGTAGATCGCTGCCGCCTTGGCCGCGCTGCCTGCGCCCTGCCCCGTCAGCGGATCGTTGAGGACCAGCGTATCGCCCAGCCCCAGCACCTCGCGGCCCGACGGCAGCGTGGCGACGGGGCGGCGGACCCCTGGCGTGACCCGGCCCGTCAGGGTGGCCTGCGCGTCGGTCAGTTCGGCGTGCCGGACACGCCCGTATTCCCACGGCAGGAACTGGCGCAACAGATCTTTCATCAGGGCCAGATGCTGCTGCGGATCGCTTATTCCCGCGAATACGTCCAGCGGGCCGCCGGGAACCGCCTCGATCAGCACGTTCTCGTACGGCTGGGTGCCGCCATGTTCAGCGACGGTCAGGCCCGGCAGCAAAAACACCTCCCCCACGCCCGGAATCAGGTTGAAGCTGACGGCGCTGTGGACTGGCCGGGGCGCGACATTCTTCAGGTAGGCCAGGGCCAGATGCCGCTGGGGGGCGCTGTACGGGCTGCGTTCGGCGTCGCGCTCAAACAGTTGGCCCAGCTCGCCCTTGCCAGCAGCGATCAGCGTCAGATCGTGGACACTGCTCAGGCGCTCGGCGGTCTGAATATCAGCGTTTTCCAGAAGGACATGGCCGCCTCTGGCCTGAAATTCCCGTAGCCAGCCTGCGAATTTCAACCGTTGATCGACGCTGTAGGCAGGCTTGTCCAGCCGTGCGGAAAAGGCCAGCGCTTTTTGCCCCAGCAGTTCGGGATGCGGCACGCTCAGGGCGATGCCCTCGATGGGTGGGCAGGCAGCCTCCCAGAAGTTCAGTCCCTGCTGCCGCTCGGTGGTGCAGGCGTCATGGAAAAGGGCCTGCGTACTCATGATCCGCCCACTCAGGAGCTGTTCGGGTGTGCGGTCTGAAACCAGCGTGACCCCATAGCCGCTCGCCTGTAATCCCAGCGCAAGCTGCAAGCCTGCCTGTCCTGCACCGATAATTGCCACATCACGCATTGCCGTGTCCTCCAGATGAATGGGGATGGGAGCGAGGCCGGGCCACACCAGTAAGCCGTACAGGCAGGGCCGCCTCAGCCAGAAAGGGCCAGCGTTCCAGGGGCAGTGGGGGGAGCAGCATTGAAGTCCGTCGCCGCCTGGAATGCCTGACCACCTGACCAACCCGGTGGCGAGCGAGGCATCTGTGGACGAACCCCTCTGAAACTGCCCAGAGCTTAGGGGAGGGCCGTGACATGGCCGTGACGGACCGACAGCCGCCCCATAAAATGCGACTGGGGCAGGTTTTTTAAGCCTCCCCTCAAGCACCCGACTGGTTTTCTTAAAAAACCCTCATTTCCTGATCGCGCAGAAAATCTTCCCAGGTGTCGGGCAACCCCTCGCCCAGCAGGGCGCAGCGCTGGCGAACCCCGGCGTAGAGCGAGAGAACGGCCATGATCTCGCCGCATTCGCGTAGTGCGCGCAGACTCAGGGCCAGCGCCGCCCAGTCGAAGGGATCGGTGTCCAGCAGGATGCGGCCCAGCCGGGCAGCCTCGTGCGGATCATGGGGTTCTGCCGCGTAAGCTGCGCTCCTCAGGCCATAGACCAGCACGTCGCGGGCGCTGGACAGTTCGCCCTCGAAATCGGCCAGATACGCGCCGCGCCACAGCTTCGGGTCAGGGGTGTTCAGAAAGTCTTCGGCGTCGCTGCCCATGTTGCCCAGGGCGTAGCCGCCGCCCGCGCCCAGCCCGGTTTCGCGGCGCAGCACACTGTCTGCTCCCAGCGCCGCGCGCAGACGGCAAACCTGCTGGCGCAGCCGCGCGCCGGAGCGTTCAGGATCGTCGTCAGGGTACAGCGCTTCAAGCAGTTCGTCCTGCGCCACACCTGAGCGCCCGGCCAGCCGCGCTTCCAGCAGCCGCACCAGCACGCGCAGGCCGCCGGGTGAACGCAGGGCAAGCGGCTGCCCGTCACGGGTCACGCTCACCTTTCCCAGCACTTCCAAGCGCAGGGGTATGGAGACGGTCTGTGATGGTTCCTGCTCAATCGGCGGGAAGTAGCTTAAGGCAGTGCGGGCAGAGCTGTGCAGTTCGTGCTGCCGGAAAAAAGCCAGCCGCGCCTCTGCGCTGGTCCGGTCGCCCCGCAGACGGTCTGCCTCCAGGCCAAAGCGTTCGGCGAAGGGGCTGTTTCCCAGGAGTCTGCCCTGCTCGCAGGCGTCCTCGAAAAGCTGTGCGGCGGCCTGCTGGTGGCCCTGACGCTCCTGCACATGGCCGCGCGCGAACAGGTAAAACGGGCGGGTGGCGTGCTGGCCGCTGCGTTCCACCAGGGCCTGGCCCTCCTCGATCAGCCACTCGGCCCGGCTGGGATCGCCGTGAACCGCTTCGGCCCGCGCCGCGACGCTCAGCACCCAGGTCAGCATGACCGTGTCGTGAACCTCATGGCCCAGACGGACGGCCTGACGTGCGTGACGCACGGCCATCAGGGCGTCGGGCGGCCTGGCCCACTCCAGATACAGGTGGATCAGAGACAGGTGGGTCAGGACCGTGTAGCGTGATGCCAGTTCGCCACCCAGCAGTTCCAGCGCGGCCAGCAGCAGATCCTCAGCCTCCGCGAACTGTCCCAGGAGGATCAGGCATTCGGCCCGGTTCGCCTGGGTGCGGGCCATCAACCGGGGATCACCCCTGGTCTCGGCCAGGTGGACGGCCTCGGCGGCACCGGCGTCTGCGCCACGCAGTTGCAAGGCCCAACTCAGCACCTGGGTCTGTTCCAGCAGCAGTTCGATGCGCGCCGCCGTCAGGCCCGCCCTGGCGGTGATTTCCAGTGCCCCGGTCAGGGTGGCAAACATGTGCGGATCGGCCTGCGAGACCTGTGCCCGCACCAGCGCGTGCAAGAGCGCCACCCGCTCCGCCGCCGCCAGCGGCTGTTCCAGCGCGGCCCGGATCCCATCTGCCGCCGCCTGAAATTCACCCAGATGAACCCGTGCCAGGGCCACCGCCGTCTGAAGCTGTGGACGGCCCTCCAAGTCGCCCGCATGGTCCTGCCAGACCTGCATGGCCCCGCTGTGATCGGCGGCGCTGACCCGCGTTTCCAGCAGGGTGGCCCAGTAATCGGGCTGCCCCTTGATCACGCCGGGGGCCTGCTCCAGCAGCCGCTCGGCTTCCTGCCCGCGCCCGGAGGAAGCCAGCAGCCGGGCACACAGGCCCAGCGCCTCGCCGTTGTGGGGATCAAGCTGCCACGCCTGGGTGGCGCGCGTCAGGGCACGCCCAACATGAAGGGGCTGAAGGGCCTGCGCCGCTGCCAGCGCGGCCTCTGCCCGCTCTGCGCTGGGAACGACGTCCACCAGGGCGTCCTGATGGTCGGCGGCGCGGACCGGGTCTCCCCGCGACTGGGCAGCCTTCAGCGCCCGCCGGAGCAGTGCGGCGGCCTTGACCGCAGGCCATTCGGCCCAAGTCAGAAATTGCGCCGCCTGTTCCGGGGCGTCTTCCAGCGCCTCCACGCAGCGCCGGGCCAAATCATGCCGCAGGGAGGCAGGCAGTTCGCGCAGGGCCACCTCCCGGAACAGCGGGTGGGCGAACGTCCGGGCCGCGCGAATCCCGCTTGTCTGGGCCAGGATTCTGAGTGACCGGATTTCCGCAAGGTCCAGCCCACTCAGGCTGGCCGCCAACTCAGCGTCCAGCGGCTCATCCGGCAGGGCCGTGTCCCACAGCGCCCACAGGCCCAGCAGCGCTTCCGCCCCCGCGTTGTGGGTCAGGCGCGCGAGATGATCGGCAATCAGGGCTTCTACGCTCAGCGGCAGGGTAGAGGCAGCAGGTTCGCGCCAGCGCCAGCGTCCGTCGGCAGCGTCCAGATACAGCGCACCGGTGCGGCCCAGATGCCGGAAAAATTCCAGCAGGAAAAGCGGGTTGCCACGTCCACGGTCCCCGATCCACTCCAGTGCCGCGTGGGGCAGCGGGCCGCCTGCCTGCGCTTCCAGCAGACTGGAACCTGTCAGCGCGTCCAACGGGGTCAGGCGCTGTTCGGCAAACACGCCGGGCAAGGGCGTCCGGCTGCTGACCAGCAGGGCCACCCCCCGCGCGTGCGGCAGATGACGGGCCAGCGCGGTCCAGAATTCGGCGGCCCGTTCACTGCCCGCCACCTCATGGAAATCTTCCGCCCAGACCAGCACGGGCGCGGAGTGACCCAGCAGGGTTCCCACGGCGGTGGCCAGCACGGTGGCGTCTGGTGACTGACCGGCCAGCGTGCGTTCCAGCGTCTGTCTGGCCCAGGCGGGCGCTCCCAGAGTATTCTGGCCCGGGGTATTCAGGCCCGGGGTGCGCAGGAGTGCGCCAAAATCGGTCTCGAAAGCGCGGGTCTGGAGACTGAGTTTCAGTCCGCCCACCCCGGCCAGCACGCTCTGTCCCAGGTGGCTCTTGCCGATGCCCGGTTCACCCACCACGGCCAGCGCCAGACTGCCCCGGCGCGCGTGAACATGTTCCACCCGGCGAATCAGCACTTGCGCGAGGTCAGGGGCCATAGAAGCGTCTCCCGTTGGAAATGTTGAGCAGTCTGAGGATTCGGAATACTGTAGCGGTTCTCTTAGTGTGACATGACCCGGCATACAGATATTTACTTTTTTCGGCATTGCGGTGCGGGACCGCCTTGCACTCATCTCCAGTTTTCGGACGGCATCGGTGCCTGCGGAGTCATGGTAAAGCGTAGACTGGCCCGAGTTTTCCCACATCCGCGCTCCATCCTTCGCCATGCCCAGAGTGTGCCAATGACCAGACCCGAGACAACGCTGCTCGCGCGCTACCACCAACTGGTGCAGGTGCTGGCCTCACTGGCCCGCAACAGCCACGGGGTAGACGCAATCGTGCAGGCGGTGCATCAGCAGGCTGGGACGCTCTTTTCCGCCCACAGTACCCTGCTTGCACTGCGGCAACCCGGCGGCGACTGGCTGTGGGAGGTGTATGAGGATCAGCGGCGCTACTCCCAGCGGCTGCCGTTTTACCCTGAGGGCATCCTGGAGAACGTGTTGCACGGCGAGGCCCTGTCGATCCCCGATATCGATGCCTATCTGCTTGAATATCCAGTGCGCTTCCGGCGGGTGATGGACAACGGCAAAGTGATGTTGAATGTCCAGGCGGAAGAGGAAGTGGCCGGGCCGCCTACCGTCTCGATGCTGTTCGTGCCGCTGGAAGTCCGGGGCGAGCGGACCGGGGTGCTGTCCATCCAGAGTTACGAGACCCATGCCTTCGACGACACCGATCTGGAATTTCTACAACTGCTGGCCCAGCACGTCTCGATTGCCCTGGAAAATGCCGCCCTGCGTGAGGAACTCGAATGCCTCACCCGCACCGACATGTTGACGGGCCTGCCCAACCGACGGGCCTTCTATCATGACGTCCCCCGCGCCCTGGACACCGCCCGGCAGGAAGGCAAGGAACTGCATCTGGTGATGCTTGACGTTCATGAATTCAAGCGGATCAACGACAGTTTTGGCCACCAGACAGGGGACGAGGTCCTTGCGAGGGTGGGACAGGCCCTCCGGCAGACCTTCGCCGCCCCGGACGCCGCCTTCCGCCTGAGTGGAGATGAGTTCGCCCTGCTGGTCTGGGAGCCGGAGGCGCGTCTGGAGGCACTGGCCCTGCGCCTGACCCATGCCCTGCGCGCTGCCGAGTGGCCCCCTGGCCCCGGCCCGATCTGCTTGCAGGGAGGCGTGGCACAGCCGCCATCGGACGGAAATATCGACGACTGGCTGTCACTGGCCGACTCCCGGATGTATCACGCCAAACGGCGGCGCATCGTGGGCGATCAGGTGGACTGGGGAATGGATTTCGGGGATATCACCCACCTCCGGCCCCCGAGTTCCGAGACGGACTCCGACTGAAGGTCTTGCAGACACCTGGGAATCCGAGCGGGAGTCGCGGAATTGCGCCACAGAGAAAGACCGTTCTCGTGAGGAAAGGAATGGCTGTGCGAGGCCCAGTAGGGCGAAGCGGCAGCTACAGAACTGGCCGATATGATCGCTTTCCGGGAAGCCCACGCCCATGTCAGAACGTTGCCGGACCACCTGCGGGCCCAGCCCTGACCGCCGCCGATCTCGCAGCGGTGGGGCCTGAAGCTGACGGAGGCCGAGGTGCAAAGCGCCCTGAAGCCGGCAGAAGTCATCGCCCGGCGCACCACCCATTCCATGACCGCCCCTACTCACCTTGACGGAGGTTCACGGCAGAACTTGACCGTCCATTGAAACTCCTCGCCCCCCATGCCGCCGTCAACGACACTGGACGCATGACCAGTACACAGGCGCAAGCACAGAACGTCATCGTCACCGGAGCGGCGCGCGGCATCGGACGGGCCATTGCCACGTTATATGCCGAACGCGGCGCAACAGTCCTCAGCGTGGACCTGACCCTGCCGCCCACCCTCAAAGGCCACCAGCGCGTCAGGGCCGATGTCAGCAGTTCCGCCGGACGGGAGCGCATCGTACGGGCGGCGCGCGACCTGGGGGACGTGGACGTGCTGATCCATAATGCCGCCTATCAGGACGCCCACGGCAGTGTGCTGGAGGTCAGCGAGCGCGGCTGGGCCAGAACCCTGAGCGTGAACCTGACGGCCCCGCTGCTGCTGACCCGCGCCCTGATCGATCTGATGCCGCCGGGCGGTGCGATGGTGAACGTGGCCTCGGTACAGGGCCTGTTTGCCGAGCAAGACAATGCGGCCTACACCGCCAGCAAGGGCGGACTGGTCAACCTGACCCGCGCAATGGCCCTGGATCTGGCCCCACGCGGCCTGCGGGTCAACGCGGTGGCCCCCGGCGCGATCAGTACTGAGGGGCTGCTGGCGGGCATCGAGCAGAGTGACGATCCTCCCGCCACCCGCCGCGATTACGAGGACCTGCACGCCCTGCGCCGCCTGGGCACGCCACAGGAAGTGGCACAGGTGGTCTACTTCCTGGGCAGCGCAGAGGCCAGTTTCATGACCGGGGCCATCGTGCCGGTGGACGGCGGCATGACCGCCAGCTTCATGATGGCCGGGCGGCCCGTTTAAGGGTGGAGGCGCGGTTCTGAAATATCCGGTTGATGGGCCTCCACGCCCCGGACCACAGGTTCTATCTTTACAGCGGCTGCTTTTACGGCATCGGCTTTCCCGGTCTAGCGCCCCTTCTCGGCCCCGGATTTGCGGATGGCGTCCAGCAATTTGCCCACCGACTGCGCCACGTTTCCGGCCTCGCGGCGAACGCCAGGGTCACGGGAGAAGCGTGTCAGGCGTTCGGAAGCGTCCCGCACGGCGCGCAGCAAAGACTCGGTGGGGACGCTGGTGCGCCTCTTTCCAAAGTCAGATGGGCCAGGCGGCATTTTGGGATCGGTCATGCGTTCACCTCTGCCGTAGTCAACCACAACGCGCGGTAGGGGTCCAGGGTCACCGTGGGCCGGGTCAGGTGAAAGGCGCTGCGGCTCAGGGCGTCATGGGCGTCCTCGCCCAGGTGGCCGCGCAGCACGTAGGCAGGTAGCACCACGCGCTCCTCGCTGAAGTTGTAGACCTCCAGCAGCACGCCCAGCGGATGATCCCGGCGCAGCATCAGCACGCGCGGATCGGGGCTGGAAATCACGCGGCTTTCAATGGAAGCGTGCAGATAGGGCAGGGTCTTGCGAACAGCAATTCGGTGGCGCAACCCGGCGTTGACCTGTCCGGCGGGTGTGTCGGGATGTTCCCGCACATCCTGTGCCATCGCCCAGTCCATGCGCGGGCGGTGGACCCAGCGGTTGTCAGCGGCATGTTCGGAGATGTCGGCGTAATGGTTATCGTTGGTCAGCGCCAATTCGTCCCCCATGTACAGCAGCGGCACCCCGCCAAAGCCCAGAATGACCGTGTGCAGCAACAGAAGGCGCTGAACGGCCAGTCTGGTCAGGGCCTCATCCCCGCCCTCCAGCGCCGTTTCCAGCCCCGCCAGACTAGCCGCCGAGCCGCTGATCCGCCGGTCCCCAGTGGCCGGATTGAACTGAAAGACCAGCCCGCGCGCAAAGCTGCCGGGAAACTCGCCGCTGTAAAAGTCGCTCAGGAAAGCGCGATGGCCCGGACCGCTGATGCCCACGCGTGCCGCGTCGGTGTCGCTGATGGCCCAGCCGATGTCGTCATGGCAGCGCACGTACATGCCCCAGGTGGTGTTCGTCGGCTTGGGCGGAAAGGCGCGCAGGGCTTCTTCCATCAGGCGGGTGTCGCGGCTGGCGAGGCTGCTCCAGAGTTGCACCATCAGGCTGTTGTGGTACGCCATGTCGCTGACCTTGCCGTGGTGCGTACCTGTTCCCAGGTAGTGGATCAGATCGCCCGGTCCCACGATGGCCTCGGCCTTGAAGGCCACTGCCGGAGCCACGATCCGCGCCGCCGCACGCAGGGCGCGGGTCAGGTGATGCACCTCGGGCTGGTTCTGGCTGTCGGTGCCCAGCCGTTTCCACATGAAGGCGATGGCGTCCAGCCGGAAGACCTCCACGCCCCGGTTCGCCAGATTCAGGATGATGTCCACGAATTCGGCCAGTACGTCGGGATTGCTCCAGTTCAGGTCCCACTGGTAGGTATTGAAGGTGGTCCAGACCCAGCCGCCCGTGCCGCCCTCGCCCGCGTGGTCATCCCAGGTGAAATTGCCAGGGGCAAAGTCGGGGAACACTTCGGGCAAGGTGGCCTCGTAGGCGTCCGGCAACCCCCGGTCCGCGAACAGGTGGAAGTAGTCGCGGTACTGGTCCTCGCCCGCCCGCGCTTTCTGTGCCCATTCGTGTTCGCGGGCCACATGGTTCAGGACCAGATCGAGGACGAGGCTGATGCCCCGGCCCCGCAGATCACGCGCCAGCGCCGAGAGGTCATCCATGCTGCCCAGGTCCGGGCGCACCGAGCGGTAGTCGGCCACCGCGTAACCACCGTCGTTCTCGCCCTCGCGCGGGCGCAGCAGGGGCATCAGGTGCAAGTAGGTGACGCCCAGGTTTTCCAGGTAGTCCACATGTTGCTGCACGCCATTCAGGGTTCCGGCGAAGCGGTCTGCGTAGGCCACGTAGCCCACCATGCGCGGCGACTGCAACCAGTCTGGCGACAGTAACCGGGCCTCGTCCAACCGCCTTAGATCGGTGGGGCGGGTGTGGTAGGCGTGCAGCATGATCTCCAGCAGGCGTTCCAGCAAACCATCCGCGCGTTCCAGATACACGGCCCGCAGGCTGTCCAGCAGTTCAGGGCCGTAGCGGTCCAGCCGCAGAAAAAAGGTCTCGGCGTCCCGGTCATCGTCAAACGCCAGCCGCAACCGCTGGGCCTGTTCTGTGGTCAATAGCGAGGATGGCATCATTGCCTGTCAGCATACGGTCTGGTTGGAAGTGTTTCCAATACCGGGGCCAAAAGTCTGACGGCATAGAAAAGGGCGGCAGATGCTCTCCGCCGCCCCTTGTTAAAACTGAGGTTACTTCATCGCTTCTTCGCGGGTGACGTTCAGGTACACCGCCACGTCGTCCATGCTTTCCACTTGAGTCAGCGAGACATAGTGGTGCTGGCCGTCGCTGCTGTCACTTTTGGTCAGTTTGATCTTGTCGCCGTCCAGGTGGTCCAGGGTGCCGACATGCTCGCCGTCTTTGTCCTTGACCTGCATGTGTTCGCCGCCCTTGTCCAGACGCTCCTTGAGGTCCTTGGCAATGCGCTCGGTGATCTGCCCTGCTTCCATCTTGTCATTCTGTGTCATGCCCCCAGGCTAGGCCCAGCAGATGACTCTGGGATTGGCAGGGGCGTTAGAGAACGTTCAGAGATGCGCTTTGCGTAAGCATCCCGGCAGAAGCGGCGACGTCTGCCCCTTACGCTGCCAGACATGCTTTTTGACGTGCTGGATATAGACCACGCCCACGCTCTGACTCCCGACTTCTTCGTGGGCGATCCAGTAGAAGTGGCGCGCTCGCTCATCGGCGCAGCGCTGGTGCGTGTGCTGCCAGAGGGCGCGGTGATAGCTGCCCGCATCGTGGAGACCGAGGGTTACGACTGCCCACGCGATCCCAGTTGCCATGTGATCGCCCGGCTGCCCGGCGCGGCGGCGGCGATGGGCGGTGAGCCGGGCCGCGTCTACTTCCATTACGCCTATAAACAGGCTCTGCTGAACGTCACCTGCCGTCCCGTGGGCGTTCAGGCGTCCATCCTCATCCGCGCCGTTCAGCCGATGCTGGGCGAGGAACGAATGCGCGAGATGCGATCCGTCAAACGCCCCCTTGACCTGAGCAACGGTCCCGCCAAACTGGTCACGGCGCTGGGCCTGACGGAGGAATTGAAGGGCCAGCCGATTGACAGCCCCGCCTTTTACATCGTGCCGGGTGAGGCGCTGCCGGATTCAGAGGTGGAAATTACAGCCCGCGTCGGATTGCGTCAGGGGGCGGCGTTGCCGTGGCGTTTTCTGATTCAGGGGAATGCCTGGGTGTCGCCGGGGAAACCCAGTGGAGGAATCAGTCAGCCGTAAGCGCGGCCACACCCTGAATCGCTGTCAGCCGCCCGGCCTCCACATCGACCCGCAAGTCGCGGAGTTTACGTCCATCTAGACCACTCCGAAACAACCGCCACGCTGCCTCACGCAACAACTCGTCAAACCACTGGGCGGTCTGGGTGCGGCGTCTGACTTCCAGATTGACTTCCTGCACGTATTCCAGAACCACGTCCCACACTTCCGGCACGCCCTCACCCGTCAAGGCAGAGGCACGCAGAGAGCGGGGCCGCCACGGGGCATCGTGTGGGGTCAGCAGGTTCAGGGCGGCGCGAAGTTCGGTCTGGGCACGAATCGCTGCCTTGGGGTCACTGTCCGCCTTGTTCACCACGCACACGTCAGCCAGTTCCATGATGCCGCGCTTGATGCCCTGCAATTCATCCCCGGCGTTGGGCAGCGTGAGCAGCACGAACAGATCGGTCATGGCAGCCACCTGCGTCTCGCTCTGGCCCACGCCCACGGTTTCTACCAGCACCACGTCATAGCCCGCCGCCTCGCACAGCGTGATGGCCTCGCGGGTGCGCCGGGCCACGCCGCCCAGGTTGCCCCCCGCAGGACTGGGGCGGATGTAGGCGTTGGGATGAACGGTCAGCCGGGGCATGCGCGTTTTGTCGCCCATGATGCTGCCCCCCGTGCGGGCACTGCTGGGGTCCACGGCCAGCACGGCAACTTTGTGGCCCGCATCGGCCAGATGAATGCCCAGCGCCTCAATAAACGTGGATTTGCCCACGCCCGGCACACCTGTCAAGCCCACCCGAATGGACTGCCCGGCGTGCGGCGCGACTTCTGAGAGCAAAGCCTGTGCTTCGGCCTCATGATCGGCGCGGGTGGACTCGCTGAGGGTGATGGCGCGGGCCAGCGCGCGGCGACTGCCGGACAGAAGAGGGGCGACTAGTGGGTGGGCCATAGGACTGGGATGGAAGAGTTGCACAGGCTAGTGACGGCGGCAGGCATCAAACCGCTTGCCCATCCCGCTCGTTCAGCAGCCGCAAAACCTCCCGCGCACTGGTCAGAATGGGGGTTCCAGGGCCGAAGATGCCGGCCACCCCCGCCGCCCGCAGCGCCGCGTAATCCTGCTGGGGAATCACACCGCCCGCGATGACCAGAATATCTCCGGCCTCCTGGTCCTTCAGCGCGGCGATCAATTGCGGAATCAGCGTTTTATGCCCCGCTGCCTGAGAACTGACGCCGATCACATGCACGTCGTTCTCCACCGCCTGCCGCGCGGCCTCGTCGGGGGTCTGGAACAGCGGTCCCACGTCCACGTCAAAGCCCAGATCGGCGAAGCCAGTGGCAATGACCTTCGCGCCCCGGTCATGGCCGTCCTGGCCCATCTTGACCACCAGCATGCGGGGGCGGCGGCCCTCGGCCTCGGCGAAGGCTTCAATGTCGCCCTGCAACGCGGCAAAGCCCTCGTCCCCGGCGTAACCCTGGGCGTACACACCGCTGAGGGTACGAACCTCGGCGCTGTGACGGCCCCAGACCCGCTCCAGCGCGTCGCTGACCTCACCCACCGTGCAACGGGCGCGCATGGCCTCCACAGACAGGGCCAGCAGGTTGCCAGTTTCGGTGCGGGCGGCGTTTTCCAGCGCCTCCAGACACACCTTGACCACTTCCGGGTCACGTTCGGCCTTGACTCGGTTCAGCCGCGCGATCTGGGATTCGCGCACCGCGTCGTTGTCAATTTCCAGCAGATCCACGGGCGTCTGCTCGCTCAATCGGTACTTGTTGACGCCCACGATCACGTCCTCGCCCCGGTCAATGCGGGCCTGTTTGCGGGCCGCGCTTTCCTCAATTCTCAGCTTGGGAATCCCGGCTTCAATGGCCTTCGCCATGCCGCCCAGTTCCTCCACCTCGCGCATCAACTCACGCGCTTTCTCGGCCAGATCAAAGGTCAGGCGTTCCATCAGATAGCTGCCGCCCCAGGGATCCACCACGTCGGGAATGCCGGTTTCTTCCTGAATCAGCAACTGGGTGTTCCGGGCAATCCGAGCCGAGAACTCGGTGGGCAGGCCAATCGCCTCGTCAAAGGCGTTGGTGTGCAGGCTCTGGGTGCCGCCAAATACGGCGGCCATCGCCTCCACTGCCGTCCGCACGACGTTGTTGTATGGGTCCTGCTCGGTCAGGGACCACCCGGAGGTCTGGCAATGGGTTCGCAGGGCGCGGCTCATGGGGTTCTTGGGGTTAAAGCCCGCCATGATCTCGTCCCACAGTAGGCGGGCGGCACGCAGCTTGGCCACCTCGGTGTAGAAGTTCATGCCGATGGCAAAGAAGAACGACAGACGCGGGGCGAAGGCGTCCACGTCCAGCCCCTTCTTCAGCGCGGCCCGCACGTATTCCAGGCCGTCCGCCAGCGTGTAGGCCAGCTCCAGCGCGGCATTTGCCCCGGCCTCCTGCAAGTGGTAGCCGCTGATGGAGATGGAATTAAAGCGCGGCATCTTCTCGGCGGTGTAGGCGATGATGTCCGCCACGATTCGCATGGAGGGTTCCGGCGGGTAGATGTATGTGTTGCGGACCATGAACTCTTTGAGAATGTCGTTCTGGATGGTGCCCGAGAGCTGGTCCAAGCTGGCCCCACCCTCCTGCCCGGCCACGATGTATCCGGCCAGAATGGGCAGCACCGCGCCGTTCATGGTCATGGACACCGACATCTGATCCAGCGGAATGCCGTCAAACAGCAGTTTCATGTCCTCCACGCTGTCGATGGCGACTCCGGCCTTGCCGACGTCGCCCACCACGCGCGGGTGGTCCGAGTCGTAGCCCCGGTGCGTTGCCAGGTCAAAGGCCACCGATAGGCCCTTTTGTCCGGCGGCGAGGTTGCGGCGGTAAAAGGTGTTGCTGGCCTCGGCGGTGGAAAACCCCGCGTACTGCCGGATGGTCCAGGGCCGCGCGGCATACATGGTGGCGCGGGGGCCACGCGTATAGGGCGACAGGCCAGGCAGGGTATCGGCCCCGCCGTCTTCAGGCAGATCGGCGCGGGTGTACAGCGCTTTGAGGGTCAGACCCTCGGGGGTAAGGCGGTTCAGGGTTTCGGGTTCCGCGCCCTTCAAATCCTTGCGGGCCAGCGCCTTCCAGGCGTCCAGCTTGGGTGTGTGTTGATCGCTCATGCGCTGTGGCCTCCGTGTAGGACCATGATGCCACGCCGGAGCCTAACGGGCGTTAGGAAGAGGCTGAGACAAAAAGGGTGCGTCTCAACTTTCTTTGGCCACTTCCTGCGCCAGCGCTTCCTCAATCCCGCGCCAACGCCAGCCCGTTTCTAGAAACTGCACCTCTCCCCCATCCCACAGCAGATGTGCGCCGATCACAGCCCCACCGGCAATGGCGAGAGCAGCGGTTGTTAGCCTGTCGAGCGGAGCGTCGGGGCATAGCCGGGCGGCGGCAATGCGTAGCGCTGGGGCAAGGGGCAAGGGCGGGCAGGTGACGCGGACACGGGCAGGCAGACTCACCCCCACAGGGTACACAGCCACCTGAAGAGGGTGGGGCGATGTGAAATTTTTCGCTGTCCGGCAGGTCACTTTGAATAGAATGCGCCCGATGACCGACAGACCAGGGACCGCCCCTTGAGGACACCGCACTGATGCGCGTGCTGGCCTGGCTGTTGACCGTGGTTCTCATAGCCTTCGTGCTGGGGCTGACAGCGCTGACGCTGGGGGCTTTCGCCTCGCTGGGGTCCGGCGCGCCGTTGTGGCTGCGCTCGGTGGGAAGCCTGGAACATGCCATCAGCGGGCAACTCGGCCTGGGCAGCCTGACCAATTTTGCGCGTGCCCTGGGACTGACCGTGCTGACCAGCGCGCTGGCGGGTCTGGCGGCCTACATCAAACCAAGGGCCTGAGAGGCTGTGGGTCTGGCGCGAATCCTGCAAGCAGGTGCTGTCAAAAGACTTGTTGTCCGGGTGAGCAGTCAGGCGTCCTTGATAGACGGCCCCATGCGGACGTTCTCCCACGGCGACAGCCTATTCTGACCACGACAGCGCGTCACTTTTGCTGGACGGGACGAACTGCCACGACTCGTCTGCGAGAAAATCACGTCACTGGACATCTTTCGTTCCAGTGACGTGATTCTCGGAACTCCTCTAGTTCAGCGCCCGGCTGAAGCTGTGCGAGGCGCGCAGTTTCATGTCCTCCAGCGCGTTCCAGTCGGGGGTAACGCGACGAATCGCCTCTTCTACCAGAATGGCCGGGACCGGGGGCAGCGGATGGCTGGGCGCGCCCGCATCGATGCAGAAGCCCTGGACCTTGGGATCGTATGCGACGCCGGAGAATGGCGTTCCAGCGGCGGCGGCCAGGATCAGCGCGTGCAGCCGAACGCCGATCACGTAGCCGCTGCGCGCGATGGTGTCCAGGGCCGTCTGCGGATCACGGGTGCTGACCACATGGTTTGCGCCCAGCGCGTGGGCCGCCGCGTCGTCGTGGTCCGGCATGAAACTCAGGGCCGTGACATGCCGCCCGGCGCGTCGGAGCTGCAATGTGACCTCCTGCAAGGGTTCCAGCGCCTCGGTCACATCGCCACGCGGGGCGATGATCACACTTTGCAGGTCACGCGGCAGCTCCGGCGTGGGCAACAGCAGCAGGGCTGGATCGCCGCCCAGTTCACCTTTCAGGCCCAGACCCTCCAGGGTGTCCAGGCTCCCGGCGTCGCGCACGATGATCCGCAGGCCCGCCAGCGCGGCGGCCACCCGGCGCCCACCTTCCGGCGACAGGGGGCCGACGCTCTGGTTAAAGATCACCACACGCTTGCCCATCATTCGGGCCAGACGGATCACGCCCAGGTAATAGCTGAGGGTGCGGGCGCTCGTCTTATCCTGAAGCAGGCCGCCTCCCCCACTGAGCAGCACGCTGGAGCGGGCCACCGCCGAGAGCAGCGGCAGCGGCTTCATGCGCGCCGCTGCCTCGCCGCCGTAAGTCCGGGCCGATTCCTGCGGGGTATTGGAGAGCAGCAGCGGGGTCATACCGCGCTTCCTGATCTCGCGGGTGATCGCCAGCGCAATCGCCTCGTCGCCCGTGTTGCCAAAACCGTAATAGCCGCTGACGGCCACCCGGCGGCTCACGCCTGACCTCTGGAACCAGCGGTGATGCGCGGCGCACCGTAGGTCTTCCACAGGCCCATCGCGTACCTCAGCGCCCAGATCGCCACGCCGCCCAGCAGCAGGCCCAGCCCCAGCCCGATGAACACGCGGGCCGCGCTGATCAGAAACGGCGTGTGAAAGTGCGAGAAGGTGTTCAGGATACTGGACTGCCCCACCACCCCGGCCAGGATCAACAGCCCGCTGAAGTAGCCCGGCAAGGTGCCGCTGAGGCCCAGCAAGGCCAGCGGATGCGCGGCGATTTCCTTGAAACGCGGGCGGATGATCGAGTCCTGAACCTCACGCCGCAGGGACGCCTCGAAGGTGCTGGCCGAGCCACCCGTGGCGTTGCCACGCCGCTCATAGACCAGCGACAGCAGCACGAACCCCAGCGCCATCACGGCCACATCGCCCAGCCGGATCGGGGCGGCGTAGATATCAGCCGCCGTTTTGCGGATGTCCTGGCGCGGCAGGAAGCTCAGGGCCACCAGCGTCAGCGGCAGCAGCAGCGTTAAGCCCACGCCCCGGAACGGTTCGAGGCCCAGCGTGCTTTCCCGGCTGGCCCCCAGCGCCGAAACGAACAGGATGCCCACCAGACTCAGGCCCGTCGCCAGGAACCAGTCGGTGACCTTTGAACGCCGCAGCACCAGCCCCAGCGCCGGAAAGGCCACGGCGGCCACCAGTGCGGCACTCTCGAAGGGATGCAGGGTGTTTAGGCCGAAGGCCAGCAGGACCACGACACCCGCCGCGACCACGCCCAGCCTCGTCAGCGGGAAGCTCAGGCCCAGCAGCAGCAGCGCGGCCAGCGGCCCGATCATGCTCAACGCCTTCAGGAGCAGGCTGGGCGCAAAGGTGCCCACCTGTGGCAGGTCCAGCTTCACGCCGGACCGCTTCAGCAATTCCTGGGTACGGCCCAGCATGTCCTCGGTCTCATTGACGGTGGGGTACGGGCGCAGGTACAGCAGCCGCATGCCGCGCTCACGGGCGGCCAGGTTGTACTTGCTGGCCACGTCCAGCGGCTCGAGCTGGTTCTGGTAACTGGGGGCCAGCGCGAACAGCCGCACCCCGCCATGTGTGGGGACCAGTTCGTCCAGCCCTTTTTGAATGTTGCCCTCGATAATCGCCGGGAGCCGCTTGCCCAGCGCCTTATCCACCTGCGCCAGCAGCTCCGGCGTGCGCGCCCCGATCACCTGATCACCCGTGAAGGCGATGAACGGCACATCCGGCCAGTCTGCGCCCACCTTCGGGGTTGGCACCGCGTCATCCTGATAGGGGCGGTAGACCACGACCAGACCTTGTTTTTTAAAGTCGTTCACTGCTGCCGTATCCGGCCCAGCGGGCAAGAAGCGCGGGTCAGAAGGCCACTCGACCCAGGTGCGGCCCGCGATCTGCACGTCACGGGTGGGGATGGTGTAGCGGCCCCGCAGCTCCTCGGCGATGGCTGGGGTGGCGGCGCGCATATACACCGCGTTGGTCTTGATCCCCTGCCCCGGAAAGTCCGCCGCCAGATCGGAGCCGTTTTTCAGGTACACCTCGCCGCGCTGTTCCAGGCTGGCAATGGTGTCCTCGTACAGCGCCACGCCGTTGACGCCCAGCGCCTTGTACTTGTCCAGCAACGCCTGCGGCTCCAGGCCAAAGCGGCGGGCCTGGACCACCAGCGCCGGATAGTCCATCACCATGGCCGCCGTCTTCTGCGCCTGCTCGTACTGCACGCGCTGAAAGGCCAGCAGCAGCGCCGGAATCAGCGACAGCGCGATCAGCCCCAGTAAAAGCGGTGTCCAGGGATGGCGGGTGGCGGGCGGCAGCGAGGCGGGCGACATGGGGTGGGGCAGCGGGGCGCGGTTCGGGTCGGTCACAGGCACATCCTAGCGGTGAGACGGGGCGAGAGAGATGAAGCGGGCAAAAATCGGAGCATCCTAACGCCTGTGCGAATAAGGCACGTCAGCCGAAGGATGGAGCGCGGTTTATTCCTGGCGTCCTGCTGTTCGTGCCACCCGATCTGCATCACCAGACGGCAGCGCCTGATACATCACATGCAGCCCTACCCGGCCCAGCGTGGGATGCGCGAAAGCTTCAGGGATGGTGGTCATGACCGCGAAGCCCAGCGATTGCCACAGGTGGACGGCGGCCCGGTTCGTCTCCACCACGGCGTTAAACTGCATACCCGAATATCCCTTTTCGCGTGCCCAGCGCACTGCCTCCTCGCCCAGCCTGCGCCCAATGCCCCGGCCCTGCGCCGCCGGGGCCACCATGAAACTGGCCGTGGCGATATGCGCCCCGCGGCCCGGACGGTTCGGTCCCATCCTGGCGCTGCCCAGCACAGTCCCCTCACTGTCCACTGCCATCACGCAGCGGCCCGGCGGCCCCTCCAGCCAAAGCCCGCCAATCTCGGCGTTGCTCAGGTCTTCGGGATAGGCGTAGGTTTCCCCGGCAGCGACGATGGCCTGGAAAATCGGCGCGAACTGGGGCAGATCGGCAGTGGTGGCCTTGCGGAGAATCACACCGCCAGCGTAACGGCAGCCGTGCCGGACTGGAATGTGCCGAACGGCTTAACCACACCCACCACGCGCTACACTCTGGCGTCACGCCCAGGCAGGCGCGAGGGAAGGCCCCGGAATCCATCCGGCCAGCCGAGAGGAGAGACAACCATGAAGGCACACATGATCACCTACGGGTGTCAGATGAACGAATACGACTCGCACCTGGTCCAGTCGCAACTGGTCAGCTTTGGCGCGGATCTGGTGGACAGCATCGACGAGGCCGACTTCGTGCTGGTCAACACCTGCGCGGTGCGCGGCAAGCCGGTGGACAAGGTCCGCAGCCTGCTGGGGCAACTGCGCAAGGTCAAATCGCAGCGCCCGCTGGTGGTGGGCATGATGGGCTGCCTGGCGCAGCTTGAGGAAGGTCAGCAGATGGCCCGCAAGTTCGAGGTGGACGTGCTGCTGGGGCCAGGGAGTCTGCTGGACATCGGCACGGCGCTGGAAAGCAACGGTCGTTTCTGGGGCCTGCAATTCAAGGACGAGTTGCACGAACACATTCCGCCGCCCCCGCAGGGCAAATTGCAGGCCCACCTGACCATCATGCGCGGCTGCGACCACCACTGCACCTATTGCATCGTGCCCACCACGCGCGGCCCGCAGGTCAGCCGCTCGCCCGACGACATCCTGCGCGAGCTGGACCTGCAACTGGCGGCGGGCGTGCAGGAAGTCACGCTGCTGGGCCAGAACGTCAATGCCTACGGCGTGGACGGCGGCGCGAGGCTGGCAGGTTATCCATCGTTTGCCGATCTGCTGCGAATGGTGGGGCGCAGCGGCGTGAAGCGCATCAAATTCACCACCAGCCACCCCATGAACTTCACCGAGGACGTGGCCGCCGCGATGGCCGAGACGCCCGCCGTCTGCGATTTCGTGCATCTGCCCGTCCAGAGCGGAAGCAGCCGCGTGCTGCGCCGTATGGCCCGCGAATACAGCCGCGAGACGTATCTGGGCCACATCGCCGCCATCAAGAAGCACCTGCCCAACGTGGTCCTCGCCACCGACATCATCGTGGGCTTTCCCGGCGAGACTGAGGAAGATTTTCAGGAAACGCTGAGCCTGTACGACGAGGTGGGCTACGACAGCGCCTATATGTTCATCTACTCGCCGCGCCCCGGCACGCCCAGTTACAAGCACTTCGAGGACCTGCCGCGCGAGTTGAAGACCGAACGCCTGCAACGCCTGATCGTGAAGCAAAAGGAGTGGAGCAAGCTTCGCAACGCCACCAAAGTCGGTACCGTGCAGGAAGTGCTGCTGCGCGGCGATGCCCACAGCGAGGGCTTTTTGGAGGGCCACACGCGCGGCAACCACCCCACCGTGGTCCCCAAAGCCATCGGTGCGGATGGTGCGGGCGTCTACCCGGTGTTAATCGGCCACAGCACCCCGCATATGCTCTACGGCCAGATCGTGGGCGCGGACGGCCAGCCATTGCCGGAAATTCCCAGGCTGGAAGCCCAGGCAGCGGCGCTGATCAGCCCGTTACAGATGGCGTAAAAAGCACGACAGCACAGGCCCTCTCCATACAGAGAGGGCTTTTCGATTTCTGCTTCAGCCGGGGGCGACAGAGATCATCAGGGGGCTATTTGATGTCCACCTGAAACGCCGGAACTTTCACCTGAATGGTGCGGAAGCCGTCAGCCCCGGTGCCGTCGGAGGCCAGCTTGACGTTGACACCGGCCTGGGCTTCCAGCGTGCGGACGCCGGTTTCCTGCGGGAATTCCACCACGGCCTGGATGCGTTCGCCGATGTTCCAAGGTGCGGGCGGCAGGTACGAGGCCACGCAGACCTGAAACTGTCCGTACTTCAGGTCCGGCTGACCGGTCTTGGCAGTATCCAGCACGCTGAGGCTGAAGGGCCGGGGACAGTCGTTCTTGAGCAGCAGGTCATGCGGGCCGAGGTTGACCAGCGTGACCGTCAGCAGCCGCCCATTGACACTGACGCCGGAACTGATCTGGGTCTGCGGCACGGTGACACGCGGGGCACAAGAAGTGGCGGCCAGCGCCAGACCCGCCAGCAGAAGACGCGGAGACAACAGGGGGGAGAGGCGAAACATGACGTCCAGGGTAACAGTCCGCTTCTGAGAAAGCGCGCGGGGTGGCTGTTGCAGGCACGTCATTCGGCAGGAATGCGGAGCGGGGAACTTCGCTTGTGCCTCACGCGCCGACAAAAACAGTCATGTCATGCCGACGCGCGGTGACCGCCCACACGCCGCAGAGGCGCGAATCGGCAGCCGCCATTCTGGGTTACAGGTTGGATTTCCGCCTCCTGGCACGGGTGCAGCGCCTTTCCAGGCCATGCCTTCAGCGGATGCTGGCCCAGTTCACACTAAGCCGGATGACCTACGCTATGATGCGCGCGTTCAAACACTAGACAGGTGACAGGCCGGGCAACTTTCGAGCTGTTTTTTCCTTTTGACCCGCCCCATCCGTCAACCCACCTTTCAGGAGGCTCCATGAAGAAAACCGCGAAAAAGTTGGCCACCCTCAGCTCGTTGCTCCTCGTTTCTGCCGCGCTGGCCGCGTCGCCCACCGATACGCTGGTCATCCAGTCGTCCAGTGACGTGCCGACGATGGACCCCGGCGTGACCTACGACACCGCGTCCTCGGCCCTCGTGGACAACATGTACGAAACGCTGATCACCTATGACGGCGCCAGCCTGACCAAGCTGGTGCCTCTGCTGGCCACCAAATGGACCCCCAGCAACGGCGGCAAGACCTACACCTTCGATCTGCGCAAGGGCGTCAAGTTCCACAGCGGCGCGACCATGACCTGCGCCGACGCGGAATACAGCTTCGAGCGCAACTTGGTCACCAACAGCGGCGCGAGCGGCAACTGGTTCATCGCCGAGGCGCTGACCGGCACCCAGAGCAACGCTGCCGACGACAAGACCGTGACCTGGGCCAGGATCGACAAGTCCGTGGAGTGCAATGCCGCCGGGCAACTGGTCTTTACCCTGCCCGCCGTGGACCCCGCCTTCCTGGCCAAGCTGGCCTACACCGGTCAGGCCATCCTGGAAAAAGCCTACAGCACCAAGATTGGCGAGTGGGACGGCACCGAGAAGACATGGAAGGACTGGATCGGCAAGGACCTGACCGACAGCGAATTGAGCAAGAAGCCCAACGGCACCGGCCCTTACAAGTTGGTCCGCGCCGACGCCAACAACCACCTGTTCCAGGCGTTTGACGGCTACTGGGGCAAGAAGCCCACCATCAAGAACGTGATTCAGCAGAAGGTGCCTGAACTGGCCGCCCGTCAGCAGGCGCTGCTGCGCGGCGACGCCGACATTATCGACGGTGGCGGGCGCAGTGTGGACGAGGCTCAGGTCAAGGGCAAGCCCGGCGTGACCTGGGTGGACGATCTGCCCAACACCACGTCCACGGCCATCTTCATGAACGAGAAGATTGCGGGCGCAAACAACGCGCTGCTGGGCAGCGGCAAGCTGGACGGCAAGGGCATTCCCTCCAACTTCTTCAGCGACGTGAACGTGCGCCGGGGCTTCTCTTACGCCTTTAACTACCAGGGCTATATCAAAGACGTGCAGAACACCAAGGGCAAGCAGCGCACCATGCTGATGCCCGATATCTTCCCCGGCTACGATCCCAAGGTCAAGACTTATACCTTCGACGCCGCCAAGGCCACCGACTACTTCAAGCGCGCCTGGGGCGGTCAGCTCTGGAAGAACGGCTTCGTGCTGACGGCCAACTACCGCGCCAGCGCCCCGGCCTCGCAGACCGCGATGGAAATCCTGAAGAAGAACATCGAGTCAATCAATCCCAAGTTCCGCGTGAACATCCAGGCCAAGCAGTGGTCCGAGATGCTGGCCGATTCCAAGAAGGGTCAGGAAGCCATGATCCTGATCGGCTGGGCACCCGACTATGCCGATGCAGACAACTTCATGTATACCTTCTACGCCAGCGACGGCTACTACAGCCCCCGCGCCAACTGGAAAGACGCCAGCGTGGACAAGTGGCTCAAGCAGGCCCGCAGCACCATCAACACTGCCGAGCGCAACCGCCTGTACAGCCTGGTGGGTAACCGCGCCTACGAACAGGCCCCCTACATCCTGGTGCCCGCGCCCGTGAATTACACCTTCTACAGCAGCCGCGTCAGTGGCGCGCCGCTGACCAAGGCCGGATTCAATCCCATGACCTCGCTGTACTGGAAGGAACTGAGCAAGAAGTAAACCGTCCCTTCCGTGACCTGATATGTCTCAAGGGACAGGCGGGGCGACCACGAACGTGGGGTTGCCCCCCTCCCTTTTTTTCCTTTGCCCAGCTTTCTTCTTTTGCACAGCTTCTTCCTTTGCACAGTGCCGCCCCCGCCCACCGCACTCTCCTGATCTTCCCCGATCTTCCTTTCCTGCACACCGAGGCCCAGATGCTTAATTTCACCATTCGGCGGCTGCTCCAGATTCCACTGGTCATGATTGCCCTGTCCATCATCGTCATCGGCCTGACGCAACTGCTGACGCCCGAGCAGCGGGCCGCCCCGTACATCCGCAGCGAGCAGCAGGCCGCCCGCCTGGAACAGATCATCACCGAGCGCGGACTGCGCGATCCCTTCCCGATTCAGTACGGGCGCTGGTTTTCCAACATCGTCAAGGGCGATCTGGGCTATTCCAAGGCCAGCAACAAAGACGTGCTGGCTACCATTCAGGAGCGCCTGCCCAACACCGTCGAACTGTCGCTGGTGACGGCCATTCCCATTCTGCTGCTGTCCATCTGGCTGGGCACCCTGAGCGCACTGCACAAGGACAAATTGATCGACCAGATTCTGCGGGTGGTGGTGGTCTTCGGCTACAGCCTGCCCACCTTCGTGCTGGGCATCGTGCTGCTGGCGGTGTTTTACGCGTATCTGGGCTGGCTGCCCGGCGCAGGGCAACTGGATATCCTCAACCAGTTCGCGGTGGGTGACCTGAAGCGCTACACCGGCATGATGACCGTGGACGCCGCCCTGAACGGACGCTGGGACATCGCCTGGGACGCCTTGCAGCATATGATCCTGCCCGCCGTGACCCTGCTGATCGTGCTGAGCGCCAATCTGGTCAAGGTGATGCGCAACAGCATGCTGGAGGTGCTGACCAGCGATTACGTCCGCACCGCCCGTGCCAAGGGGCTGTCATCCAAAGTGGTGAACGGCAAACACGCCCGCCGCAACGCGCTGCTACCGATCGTGACGCTGGGCGGCTTTCTGGTCATCGGTCTGCTGGGCGGCTCGGTGATCACCGAAACGATCTTTGCCTACCCAGGGATCGGGCAGTGGTTCGTACAGGCCGCGCTGCAACTCGACATTGCCGGGGTGCTGGGCTTCACGCTGCTCTCGGCGCTGCTGGTGGTGGTCATGAGTACCGTGGTGGACCTGCTCTACGGCGTTCTCGATCCACGCGTGAGGTTCTACTGATGCTCCGCACTCATCTGCTCAGGAGGTCCGCATGACGACCACTGCCTCTGCCCCCATCGCCATTGAGAAACGCGGCGCGTTCCAGATGTTCTGGACGGGTCCGGCCATGCGCAAGATGCGGCGTAACCCGCTGGCCATCGGCGGTCTGGTCATCACGCTGATGTTCGCGCTGCTGGCCCTGTTCGCCCCACTGGTGGCCAAACCCACCGGCAACTGTCTGCGCGACCTGAACATGACCAGCGCCAATCAGGTGTACAACCCGCTGGGCGCACCGTTCTGGAACGCAGTCTTTGCCCCGCCTGCCAGTTGCTACAAGATCCAGCGCCTGAGCTTCGCGCAGGAACCCGCGCCGCCCAATTCGATTCCCGGGGCCACGGCGCCTTTCGGCACCGTCAACGGCTACAACATTTTTTACGGTCTGGTCTGGGGCACGCGCACCGCGCTGAAAATGGCCTTCATCATCGTGGGCATCACGCTGGTGGTGGGCGTGCTGATCGGGGCCATCAGCGGCTTTTACGGCGGCTGGATCGACAACCTGATCCAGCGCTTTATCGACGTGCTGTTCGCCATGCCGGGGCTGGTCCTGACGGTGGTGATCCTGACGATTCTGCGCGCCAAGAATCCAGGCGGCGATCCGACGTGGCCGATCATCCTGGCGTATTCGGTGGCGGGCTGGGCCGGGTACGCCCGCGTGATCCGGGGCGATGTCCTCAAGACCCGTCAACTGGAATACGTGGACGCCGCGCGTGGCCTGGGCGCACGCGACATGCGCATGATCCTCAAGCACATCATTCCCAACAGCGTGACCACTGTGTTCACCATCTCGGTGCTGGATCTGGCCACCGTGCCGCTGGGCATCGCCGCCCTGAGTTTCCTGGGCCTGGGCTTCGAGCCGGGGTATTCCGAGTGGGGCCAACTGGTGGACTTCGCCCGCGCGTGGCTGAAGCCCGAGTACTGGTACGTGCTGGTCTTCCCCGCCGCCTTCATCATCCTGTTCAGTCTGGCCTTCAACTTATTCGGCGACGGCCTGCGCGACGCGCTGGACCCCAAGACAAGGTAGGTCCGGCCATTGGAGCGCGGCACGTGGGAGTCATCCCCACCGCCGCGCTCTTTTGATCTGGCTTTTGTAATCTGACGGTGGCGTCTTGCAGAGTTCAGGGCCGAAGTAGAATACCCCCATGACCAGTTCGGCCCTCCAGAAAATGAGCGAGACGGAATACCTCCGCACGGAGGAACTCAGTCCGTTCAAGCGGGAGTATGTGGACGGATTCGTGTACGCCCTGCATGGCGAGGACACCCCAAACGCTCAGGCTGGAGCGCTGAGCAAACACGGCCTGATCGGCACAAACCTAGTTGCCGCCCTGCACCGTCCAGCATTGCGCCAGAGGTGCAAGGTATACGCCAGCGACATGCAGGTGAGAATCCAGGCCAGGGGAGCGCGCTATCACTATCCCGATGTGGTGCTGACCTGCGAGGACATGGATGATGATGCCCGCTCCGCCAGCAGCCCTTGTTTTATCGTCGAGGTGCTGAGCCAGGGGACGCAGGTGATAGACCGGGGCCAGAAGTTATCGGACTACACCGCGCTGCCCAGCCTTCAGGGCTATCTGATGGTGGACACGGCCACCCGCGCCGCCCGCCTGTATACCCGCCAGGGCGAGGGCTGGGGCGAACAGTACGTCGAGGACACTGAAACGCTCCGGCTTCCATGCGTGGACGTGGAATTGACGCTGGACGAGCTGTACGAGGGGACGAGGCTCTAGCCCACCACCCCCAACCCGCCTCCACCCCAACCGCGCTCAGGCATAGGCTCTGGGCAAGTTAAACTGTCCCCATGACCGAACCCGTCTACCGCACTATGACGGAAGAGGAATATCTGCGCTGGGACGGCCCACGGGACGCCAAGTGGGAGTATGTGGACGGTTTTATCTACGCCCAGGCGGGAGCCACCAGACCGCACAACACCATTTCCACCAATATTCAGAGGGTGTTTATCCCTGCGGCTGACGCGCGGAATTGCTCCACCTTTGTCAGTGACCTCAAGGTGCGCATTTACCGTGATGGACGCCCGCGCTATTACCTGCCGGATGTCGTGGTGGTCTGCAACTCCAACTCAGAGGGCGATATCGAAACCCAGCCCTGCCTGATCGTCGAAATCCTGAGTGCCAGCACCCGCGCCGTGGACGAAACCTTCAAGGCCAGCGACTATCAGCGGCTGGAGAGCTTACAGGGCTACTTGCTGGTGGACAGCGAGCGGCAGGGGGTCATGTTCCACCGCCGCACCGCGCAGGGCTGGCAACTGGAAGCGGTGGATGAGTCGGTGCAGTTGCCGTGCCTGGATGTGTCGCTGTCTGTGGAAGCGATTTACCGCAACGTTCCCCTCTAGCCCGCCCCAGCATACCCCCAACCCGCCTCCGGCCCCACTATGCCCAAGCACGGGCCTTGGGCAAAGTAGAATGCCGATATGACCGAAGCTGCCTTTCGCAAAATGTCAGAACAGGACTACCTGCGTCTGCTGGAATGTAGTGACGTGCGGTACGAATTTATCGACGGCTTCGTGTACGCCCAGGCGGGTGCAACCAATGCCCACAATCAACTGGCCCTGAATCTGGCGCTGCTGCTTCAGCCCGAAGCCCGCAAACATGGCTGCCGGACGTATCAGAACGATATGCGATTGCGGCTGGAGAGCAAAAATGGTCAATTGACCCACTACTATCCCGATCTGATGGTCAGTTGCGAACCCGCCACGCAGGTTGCAGGCACCCTCCATTTGAGCGCCCCCTGTCTGATCGTTGAAATCCTCAGCCGCAGCACAGGCCGGGCCGACAAGAACGAGAAGTGGAAGGACTATCAGACGTTAGAAAGTTTGGAAGTTTACCTGATGGTGGACAGCCTGAGCCGCAATGCCGCCCTCTACCGCCGCACCGCCAATGGTTGGGACTATGAAATCGTGGAAGACCGCTTCACTCTCCCCCGCCCTGCAATGGAATTGGGCCTGGCTGAGATTTACGACGGCGTTCCCCTCTAGCCTCCCCGCCCCAACCCACCGTCACCCCCACCGCGCCCAAGCATGGGCCTATGCTTAAACAATGACTGACGCATCAAGGTTGCCAGAATCAATAGAAAATGTAGAGGAATTTTTTGATGAATTTGTCCGATTGAATGGTGGCGTGCGTGCATCGGATGAGGTAGGTAAAGCACCCAATTTTCGCAATGCCGACTATATACTTCATGATAGAAAAATTATCATGGAGCTTAAGGAGCTTCAAAAAAACTTTATTGAGGACGAAGATTTTGTCACTGCGGCTAAAAAAATAAAAATTGATAGGCATATGAAAGATTGGGAAGGAAAAAGCATAGAGTCACAAGAAGAATTTGATAACGTGATTCTTACAGAAATTAAGTCAACTATGCGTAAAAAGTTGGCTCAAATTTTAAAGAAAGCCAATACACAGATCAAGGATTTAAAAAAGCAAGGTATCACACAAGATTATAATGGCGTGGTAATCATTGTCAATGAGAGATTTGACCGTTATCCACATGAATATATCTTCTCCGTATTGTGCAGTGTCCTGTCTCAACAATACAGCTCGATCCGCGTACTAGTCTATTGCACAATCAATTTATGGACAGCGGCAAACGACGGGACAGATAATCTAATTTGGCTTACTGCTTACAGTGATAAAGCAGAAGATGCACTTGCAGGTCAAGTTGACGATTTAGGGCGAGCCATGTTTAATTTGCTAAACTCAAAGGGTATAGTTGACGAGGAGCTATACAGGGAGATTGAACGGTTGGAAGACATGACGGATATGATAAATCCTCGCTCATTTAGACGCGAGGATTCATAGTTGCTTTTACACTCTACGCTTTAACTTCGCCCTTGCTCCGTTCCAGAATGCTCCTCAAGACCGTTTGCAGGATGCCGCCGTTCTTATAGTAGTCGATTTCCACGGGGGTATCGATGCGGCACTGCACGGTGATCTCGCGGGTCACGCCGTCCTTGCCCACACGCAGGGTCACGTCCTGGCGCGGCTTGAGGTCGGCGGTCAACACCACGTCGATCTGCTCGTCGCCCATGATGCCCAGGCTCTCGGCGGTGTCGCCGTTCTTGTATTGCAGCGGCAACACGCCCATGCCCACCAGATTGCTGCGGTGGATGCGCTCGAAGCTCTCGGCCAGCACGGCCTTCACGCCCAGCAACATGGTGCCCTTGGCGGCCCAGTCGCGGCTGCTGCCCATGCCGTAGTCCTTGCCCGCCAGCACGAACAGCGGAATGTTGCTGGCCTTGTAGTTCTGCGCGGCGTCATAAATGCTGGTCACTTCGCCCGTGGTGTAGTCGGTGGTAAAGCCGCCCTCGGTGCCGGGGGCCAACTGGTTCTTCAGGCGAATGTTGGCAAAGGTGCCGCGCGTCATGATCCGGTCATTGCCCCGGCGGCTGCCGTAGCTGTTGAAATCCACCGGCTTGATGCCCTGATCGGTCAGGAACTTCCCAGCGGGGGTGTTGGCGTTGAAGCTGCCTGCGGGGCTGATGTGATCGGTGGTCACGCTGTCGCCCACCTTGACCAGCACCCGCGCGCCCTCAATGCTCACGATCTCGCTGGGACCATTCGCCAGATTCTCGAAGAATGGGGGGTTCTGGATGTAGGTGCTGTCGGCGTTCCAGTCGTACAGCGCGCCCTCAGAAACAGGAATGGCGTTCCACTCCTTGTTGCTCTGCTCGATGCCGTCGTAGACCTTCTTGAACATCTCGGCATTGATCGCCTGATCCATGATGGTCTGAATCTCGGCGTTGCTGGGCCACACGTCGCGCAGGTAGACGGGCTGGCCGTCCTTGCCCGTGCCGATGGGGTCATTCACGATATCGTTGACCACCGTTCCGGCCAGCGCATACACCACCACGAGGGGCGGCGAGGCCAGATAGTTGGCCTTGATGTGCGGGTTGATGCGGCCCTCAAAGTTGCGGTTGCCGCTCAGCACGCTGGCCGCCACCAGATCGCCGCCGTTGATGGCGTCCACCACGGGTTCGGGCAGCGGCCCGCTGTTGCCGATACAGGTCATGCAGCCGTAGCCGACGGTGTTGAAGCCGATCTGATCCAGGTAGGTTTGCAGGCCCGCGTTTTCCAGGTAATCCGTGACCACGCGGCTGCCGGGGGCCAGCGAGGTCTTGACCCAGGGCTTGCTGGTCAGGCCCAGTTCCACGGCCTTCTTCGCCACCAGGCCGGCGGCGATCAGCACGCTGGGGTTGCTGGTGTTGGTGCAGGAGGTGATGGAGGCCAGCGTCACCGCGCCGTGGCCGATCTTCATATCCGTGCCGGTGATCTGGCCCTGCGCGTCCAGCTTGTCGGCGGGCAGCTCGAAGCCGCGTCCCTTGACCGGGGCGGTGAGCGCCTCGGCAAAGACGGTGTGCATGTCGTTCAGGTTCACGCGGTCCTGCGGGCGCTTGGGGCCAGCCAGGCTGGGAACGATGCTGCCCAGGTCAAGTTGAATGGTATCCGTGAACATCGGATCGGGCGTCTCGTCAGTGCGGAACATGTTCTGCGCCTTGTAGTACGCCTCCACCAGCTCGATCTCGTCTTCCAGGCGTCCGGTGCGGCGCAGGTAACGCAGCGCCTCGTCGTCCACCGGGAAAAAGCCCATCGTCGCGCCGTATTCGGGGGCCATGTTGGCAATCGTGGCGCGGTCCGGCAGGGTCATGTTGCTCAGGCCCGCGCCGTAGAACTCAACGAACTTGCCCACCACGCCCTTCTCGCGCAGCATCTCGGTCACGCGCAGCGCCAGATCGGTGGCGGTTGCGCCCTCTGGCATCCGGCCCGTGATCTTGAAGCCCACCACTTCGGGCATCAGCATGTAAATCGGCTGGCCCAGCATGACCGCCTCGGCCTCGATCCCGCCGACGCCCCAGCCCACGATGCCCAGACCGTTGATCATGGTGGTGTGGCTGTCGGTGCCGACGAGGCTGTCGGGGTAAACGACAACGCCATCGTCTTCGGGGCGGCTCTGCACGCCTTTCGCCAGGTATTCCAGGTTGACCTGATGCACGATCCCGCTGGCCGGGGGCACCACACCGAAGTTGTCGAACGCCTGCTGGCCCCAGCGCAGGAACTCGTAGCGCTCGCGGTTGCGCTCGAACTCGATGGCCATGTTGTTCGCCAGCGCGAAGTCGGTGCCGAACTCGTCCACCTGAACCGAGTGGTCAATCACCAGATCGACGGGAATGAGGGGGTTGATCTTGTTGGGATCGCCGCCCATCGCCACCATCGCGCTGCGCATGGCCGCCAGATCGACGACGGCGGGCACGCCGGTAAAGTCCTGCAAGATCACGCGGGCGGGCTTGAAGGGAATTTCTACCTCTTCATTTTTAGGACTCCAGCCCGCCACGGTCAGCACGTCCTCGCGGCGCACGTCGTACTCGTTGGCCTCGCGCAACACGCTTTCCAGCAGCACCTTGATCGACACGGGCATCTTGGAGATGTCGTGGCCCTGCTCCTCGAACTTGTTGAGGTTGTAGAAGTAGAGTTTCTGACCGCTCTGGGTGGTCAGGGTGTCGCGTGCGTTAAACAGGTTCATCGCCTTTTGGGTTGCCATGATTGATAGCCTCCTTGCCCTCGCGGGCGTCCCCTCTATCATAAGCCGCGAAAGCCAAAAACCGGGCGTCACCCGCACAGTCACGACGTTCATCTTATGTAACTACCCTAGGAACAACAATTCATTCTCGAAAAAGAGGTTTTCCCATGTCAGAGCAACTCGAACCCCACCAGAAAGCCAGATTAACTGCCCTGGAAACAACCGTCCGCGACGGCCTGCGCGACTTCCGCCGCACTGGACAGGCGCTGAGCGAAATCCGCGACAACGAATTTTTCCGCGCGGGCTACGACTCCTTTGAAACGTACCTGCAAGACCGCTGGGGCTTCACGCCGCCGCAGGCCGGACGACTGATGGAGGCGGCGGACGTGGCGAAGGTGCTGGACCCGCTGGGCATCCAGCCCAAGAACGAGGCCCAGGCCCGCACCTTCAAGGCCACCGCCAAACTGGTCACTGAAATGGAACCAGAGCAGCAACGCGTGGTGGCCCGACTGGTGGAAGGTGTGACGCCGCCGCAGGTTGAAGGCGACGATTCTCCACCCTGGGATCTGCCCGCCGCCGAGGTGCGCATCATGGCGAGCGTGGTCAAGAAACTGGATGCCGACACCACCGTGTACCACCCCGAAAACGGGCGCGAGGTGGCGATGGGCACCCTCAGCGGCCCCGAACGCTACGAGGTCATCCGCACGCACGTCGATCAGAAGACCCAGGCGTACCGCGAGAAGCAGGAGGCGAAGGCCAACGCGCCGAAGCCGGAAAACGTCAACTGGGGCGACTGGGTCCTGAATTACGCCTCGCAGAACCTGAGGCCGGGACAGCGGCTGGAACTGGTGGTGGAACCCGACGGCAGCGGCGCGAGTCGCGCAGTGGCGCGCGTGGTGGACGGCAACACGGGCGAGGTGCTGGCGGCGGGCGCGGGGGCCGTGACGCTGAAGAAAGCGGCGCTGAATCTGGCGGCGGAGGTTCGGGGGTAACAGACGACGAGAGGGCAGCGCACACCCGCACTGCCCTCTCTGTGACCTGATTTTCGACCTGATGTTCTCGCCTGCGCTTACTTCTTCGGCTCGTCGGCCACCTGTCCGGTCACGCCGGGGGCCACCCAGGCCATGTTGTTCAGCTCGGCCACGGTGATGACCTTGCCTGCCCCAATCCGCAGAATGCCGTTGCGGTCCTTGATCGGGCCGGTGAAGGGATCGAACTTGCCGCCCTTTTCCATCTCGGCTTTCAGGGCCATCACGCGGTCATAGACGCTGACCTGCTTGCCGCCCACGGTCATCATCTTGGCCTTCATCTGCGGCACCCACTTGGGGTTGACCGCCATGCCCGGCTGCGCGCCCAGTTCCACGCTGCCGCCGCGCAGCAGGTTCCAGTAGTCCACCTTGTCCAGATTGCCGATCTTGTAAGTGCCGTTATGCACCTTGGTCAGGAAGTCGATGTAGATCTTGTCCCAGTGGACCAGTTGCCCGCTGACGGCGTAATCGGGGGCGAACTTGTACATCGGCGAATAATGCGCGAAGGACGGAACCTTGCGTGCACCCGCCGTCTGCACCACGGTGGCGCTGTCCTCGGTGAAGGCCAGTGCGCCCGCACCCTCGCTGATCAGGGCCTCGGCGGCCTCGCGGGCCTTGTTGGGATCGAACCACGAGTTGATCCACTTGACGGCCACGGTGGCCTTGGGGTTGACCGCCCGCGCGCCCAGCGCGAAGGCACTGATGTGCCGTTTGAGTTCGGGCACTGGGAAGGCGGCCACGTAGCCCAGCTTGTCTGTTTTGCTGACGGCGGCGGCCATCATGCCGTTGAGGTAATAGAGCTGGTAGAAATCCGCCATGTAGGTGCCCATGTTCGGCGCACGCTTGAAGCCGCTGGCGTGCATGAACATCACCTTGGGGTACTTCTTGGCCGCCTCCAGCGTCTGGTCCATGTAGCCGAAGGAGGTGGTGAAGATCACCTGGCAGTTGTCCTTGACCAGCCGGTCTATGACGGGCGTGGCCTGACCTTCGGGGACGTTCTCCACGTACTTGGTTTCCAACCAGGGAAGCGCCGCCTCGGTCTTCTTGCGGGCCTCGTCGTGCGCGTAGCTCCAGCCGATGTCGCCCACCGGGCCGATGTAGATGAAGCAGGCTTTGAGTTTGTCGCCGGTCTGGGCCTGGGCAGAGGGACTGCCTGCAACGCTGAAGAGGGCGACGGACAGGGGCAGGGCAGCGAGAAGCGCTTTTTTCAGGGCGTGTTTCGGGGGGGAAGCTTTCATGGGTGAACCTCCAGTGAAGATGATGGGAATGTCCTCTCATTGTGCCTGGAATCGGCCCGCTGTGTGAAGGGCCTGTCTGACAGCGGAGACACGTCCTGGGGCGCGTTTCAGAAATCGGCGTTCACACAGAGCAGAGGGGCTGAAATCAGCGGGGCACAGAAGGTGGAAGATTTATCCCCCATTAAGGTTTCATTGGACCTCTCCTTCACTTCGCAAAACCTGTGACGGTTCATTGAACCGATCTCGCGCAAACTGCGTATAGCTGTACAGAGCAGGTCCGACACAGCCGTATTCAACCGAGGAGGCCCACCCATGAGCAACAACCCCGACAACCAGATCAACCCCAACGAAAGTAACCCCGAAG
Source organism: Deinococcus sp. AJ005 (assembly GCF_009017495.1). Taxonomy (NCBI): domain Bacteria; kingdom Thermotogati; phylum Deinococcota; class Deinococci; order Deinococcales; family Deinococcaceae; genus Deinococcus; species Deinococcus sp. AJ005. The sequence continues at coordinate 2,125,992 of NZ_CP044990.1, forward strand.
AGCGCCGCATCCTGATTCCTGGCAGCCCGATCAATCCGCGCCGCGAATTTCTGCGGAGCGCCGCACTATTCACTGGCACGGTGGCCGCGCTGGGCGGCGGGCTGGAAGTCCTGACCCGTCGCCCCGGCGTGGGCAGCGCCGAGGCGCAGGGCACCGACTTCGCCCAAGCCAGCCGTCCGCTGGGGCCATACGACACCAAGGAAGCCGTGACCTCCTACCAGCAGGCCACCACCTACAACAACTTCTATGAACTGGGCACCGACAAGGCCGATCCGGCGCGTAATGCGGCCAGCCTCAAGCCGCGCCCTTGGACGGTCAAGATCGACGGCGAGGTCAAGAAGCCGCAGACGGTAGATATCGACACCCTGCAATCGTGGTTTCCCCTGGAAGACCGCATCTACCGCATGCGCTGCGTGGAGGGTTGGAGCATGGTCATGCCGTGGCTGGGCTTTCCGCTGGCCGGACTGATCCGCCGCCTGGAACCGACGAGCAAGGCCAAGTACGTGCAGTTCACCGCGCTGCTGGACCCCAAGATGTTCCCGGGCCAGAAGAGCAACGTGCTGGATTGGCCCTATGTGGAAGGCTTGAGGCTGGACGAGGCCCTGCACCCGCTGGCCTTTATGGCTGTGGGCCTGCACGGCAAGGTGTTGCCCGGCCAGAACGGTGCGCCGTTGCGGCTGGTGGTGCCGTGGAAGTACGGTTTCAAGGGCATCAAGAGCATCGTGAAGATCACGTTGACCGAGAAAATGCCCAAGACCACCTGGGCACTGGCCGCCCCCAGCGAGTACGGCTTTTACGCCAACGTCAACCCCGCCGTGCCGCACCCGCGCTGGAGCCAGGCCACCGAACGCCGCATCGGTGAGCTGGGCCGCCGCAAGACCCTGCCCTTCAACGGTTACGCCGACGAAGTGGCCGGGCTGTACAAAGGCATGGACCTCAGGAAGAACTTCTAAGCATGAGTACCGGAGACGCGCGCCCGGCTGTACCTGCGGCGAAAGCCCCGGCCAGGGGTTCGTATCAGCCCAAGCGCAAGGCAGCGTCCCTGGGCTGGCTGGTTCCCGCCGTCGCGGTGGGCGGTCTACTGCCCGTGGCGGTCATGCTGTGGGACGCCTATACCGGGGCGCTGGGCGCAAATCCCATCCAGCGGGCCACCCTCCAGACCGGGCTGCTGACGCTGACGCTGCTGGTGGCCTCGCTGGCCTGCACGCCACTGCGGCTGCTAACCGGCTGGAAGTGGCCCGCACGCATCCGCAAGTCGCTGGGGCTGATGGCCTTCGGGTACGCCGTGCTGCACTTCCTGATCTACCTGTTCGATCACGGCTTCAGCCTGGGCGTGATGTTTGAAGACGTGCTGAAACGGCCCTTCGTGACGGTGGGCTTCACAGCGCTGCTGCTGCTGGTGCCGCTGGCCCTGACGAGCGGCAAGAATTCGGTGAAAAAACTGGGCTTTCAGAAGTGGACCCGGCTGCACCAACTGGTGTATCTGGCCGTGGCCTTCGGGGCGCTGCACTACTACTGGGGCGTCAAGAAGGACCATGTGCCGCCGCTGATCTACGTGGGCGTGATCGCCGTGCTGTTCGCCATGCGCTTCATCAAACGCAAGCCGACTAAGAAGACTGGGGCAGGAAAAATCAACCCAGCCTGAACCCAGACCACTGAGCCGCGCTGCCTCTCCCGAATGGAAGGCGGCGCGGCTTTTTGCTGGAAAATTGTGGTGGATTGAACCCGGACCCCGCCAGACCCGTACACACACCAAAGGCCCGCTGATGAACGAGAGGCGAGGCTGTGAGCTTCCCGCCATGAGGTATCCACTATGAAACGCATCCTGCTGCTGTCCACTGCCCTGACCCTGCTGACCTCCGCCTGCGCGGTCACGTCCGGCACCAATCCGCCCGCGCTGATCGGCGGCCCCTGGCTGAACACCGCCTCACAGGACGCTGGCCCCACCCTGGCCGACCTGCGCGGAAAAGTGGTGATCGTCAATTTCTGGGTGTATTCGTGCATCAACTGCCACAACAGCCTGCCCACGCTGAAAGGCTGGTACAGCAAATACAGGGACCAGGGGCTGGAGATCGTCGGCATCCACACCCCCGAATTCGAGTCGGACAGGCCCACCGCCAACGTGATCGCGTCCCTAAAAGACGACGGCGTGACGTGGCCAATCTTGCAGGACAACGACTCCAAGAACTGGCGGGCGTGGCAGAACCAGGCGTGGCCCACCTTCTACCTGATTGACCGCGCGGGCAAGGTCCGGGCCGTCCACCGGGGCGAGATCAGCAGCCGCTTTCCACAGGCAATTCCGGGGCTGGAAGCCAATCTGAAAAGCCTGCTGGCCGAGAAATGATGTTGCTGGCGGCGGCTGCCACGCCTGCGCCCCAGATCACGGTGAAGTTCGTGACCCCGCCGGAAGTGCAGTTCAACCGGCGCGGCGATTCCACGCTGACGGTGATGGTGGGCAAGAACTCCCAGACAGTGACACTGGATGGCATTCCCGATCCCGCAGACCCGGACAACGTGTTCCTGAGCCTGAAGCCGATCACGCTGGCCTTCGACAAAAAGTTTGGCGGCACGGTCCACCTGAAAGCGCGCCTGTTCCTGTGCGACGCGCGAAACGGCGTCTGCACGGTGCAGGAACTGGAAAAACAGGTCAGGCTCCGGCCAGGGCAGCCGCTTGCTCTGGTATGGAAGGTGGACGCAGAGAGCCGTTAGGGCCATGCCTCGCCCGGCGAACGCTCCGCCACCCCCGACTCCCCTCCCACGAGTGCGCGATAATCGGGGCATGACGCAAACTGCCCCGAAAGCCGCTCCTGACATTGACTGGGCCACCCTCGGCTTCAGCTATATCCGCACCGATCTGCGTTACCTGTCCCACTGGAAGGACGGCGCATGGGACGCGGGCACACTGACGGAAGACAACATGCTGCACATTGCAGAGGGCAGCACGGCCATCCATTACGGGCAACAGTGTTTCGAGGGCCTCAAGGCGTACCGCTGCAAGGACGGCAGCATCAATATCTTCCGCCCGGACCAGAACGCCGCCCGCATGCGCCGCAGTTGCCGCCGCGTGCTGATGCCCGAGATCAGTGACGAGCAGTTTATCGACGCAGTCACGCAGGTGGTCAAAGCCAATGAGCGCTTCATCCCCCCCTACGGAACGGGCGGCTCGCTGTACCTGCGCCCCTTCGTGATCGGCGTGGGCGACAACATCGGCGTGCGGACGGCCCCGGAATTCATCTTCAGCGTGTTCTGCGTGCCGGTGGGGCCGTATTTCAAAGGTGGGCTGACGCCGCAGAACTTTCTGGTGTCGGGCTATGACCGCGCCGCGCCGCACGGCACCGGGGCGGCCAAGGTGGGCGGTAACTACGCCGCGAGCCTGATGCCCGGCCAGCAGGCCAAGGACACCGTGATTGACGGCCACCACTTTGCCGACGCCCTGTATCTGGACCCCGAAACGCACACCAAGATCGAGGAGGTGGGCGCGGCCAACTTCTTCGCGGTCACGCAGGAAGGGCGCTTCGTGACCCCCAAGTCGCCCAGCATCCTGGAGAGCATCACCAAGTACAGCCTGCTGTGGCTGGCCGAACACCGCCTGAACATGCCCGTCGAGGAAGGCGACGTGTTTATTGACGCGCTGGACGGCTACACCGAGGCAGGCGCGTGCGGTACGGCAGCCGTGATCACCCCCATCGGCGGCATACAGAATGGCGACACCTTCCACGTCTTCCACAGCGAAACCGAGGCTGGCCCAGTGACCCGCCGCCTGTATGACGAACTGGTGGGCATCCAGTACGGTGACGTGACTGCGCCGGACGGCTGGATCGTGAAGGTTTGAGGTAGGGGACCGGATTCGGCGTCGGGGGCGGCCTTTCCGGGACACGAGGCGCTGGGCTGGAGCCTGGGGCATCTGGACGTGCCACCCCACTTTTCAGCGCCCCCCGCTAGACTCCGGCCATGACTTCCCCGCTTCCCCTCGATCACGAACATCTTCAAAAACTGGTGACCGCCGATCTGGTCCGGCCCGATCAGATGCTGGGCGCACACCCCACCACGCAGGATGGTGTGGAGGGTGTGCGCTTCGCCGTCTGGGCACCCAACGCCACCCACGTCAGCGTGGTGGGCGACTTCAACGGCTGGAACGGCTTCGACAACGCCCTGAACCGGCTGGAGTTCGGCTGCTGGGGCGTCTTCGTTCCTGCCGCCCACCACGGCCAGCGCTACAAATTCCGCATCACCGGGCAGGACGGGCAGACCCAGGACAAGATGGACCCCTACGGCACCTACTTCGAGACCCGCCCAGCCACCGGCAGCATCATCTGGGACGGGGCTTACGAGTGGAATGACAGCCAGTGGATGGGCCAGCGCTCAGCGGGCTTTGACCGTCCCGTCAGCATCTATGAATGCCACGCTCCGAGCTGGGGCAAGCGCGACGACGGCTGGTTCCTGAACTACCGCGAACTGGCACACCGCCTGGGCGACTACGTGACCTACATGGGCTACACGCATGTGGAGTTGCTGGGCGTCATGGAGCATCCTTTCGACGGCTCGTGGGGCTATCAGGTCACGGGCTACTACGCGCCCACCAGCCGCATGGGCAACCCGGAGGACTTCAAGTATCTGGTGGACCACCTGCATGGCCGTGGCATCGGCGTGCTGCTGGACTGGGTGCCGGGGCACTTCCCCACCGATTCGGCGGGACTGGCCAGCTTCGACGGCGGCCCACTGTTCGAGTACGCCGATCCGCGCAAGGGCTTTCACCTGGACTGGAACACCCTGATCTTCGACTACGGGCGCAACGAGGTGGTGATGTTCCTGATCGGCAGCGCCGTCAAGTGGCTTCAGGACTTCCACATTGACGGGTTGCGGGTGGACGCGGTGGCCTCAATGCTGTATCTGGACTTCTCGCGCACCGAATGGATTCCCAACATTCACGGCGGGCGCGAGAATCTGGAGGCGATTGCCTTCCTCAAACGGCTGAACGAGGTCGCGCACCACATGGCCCCCGGCGTGATGATGATCGCCGAGGAAAGCACTTCGTTTCCTGGCGTCACCACCCCCGCGCCGTTCGGCCTGGGTTTCGATTACAAGTGGGCGATGGGCTGGATGAACGACAACCTGGGGTATTTCAAGGAAGACCCACTGTGGCGGGCGCACCACCACCATGCCCTGACCTTTTTCAACGCCTACCGTACCAGCGAGAATTACGTGCTGGCGATCAGCCACGACGAAGTGGTCCACCTGAAAAAGAGCATGGTCATGAAGATGCCCGGCGAGTGGTACGCCCAGCGCGCCCAGTACCGCGCCTTCCTGGCAATGATGTGGTCCACTCCTGGCAAGAAACTGCTATTCATGGGGCAGGAATTCGGGCAGTCTACCGAGTGGAACCACGATAAGGAACTGCCGTGGTACATGGCCGATCAGCCGGACCACCGGGGCATCATGGATCTGGTCCGCCGGTTGAACGACCTGTACGTGAATCGCCCCGACTGGCACACCGCCGATACCCGTGAAGAAGGCATGCTCTGGGTCAGCGCCGACGACGCCGAACACAGCGTCTACGCCTACCTGCGCCGCGATCCCGGTAGCAGCGCCTGGAGCCTGATCGTCGCCAATCTGACCCCTGTCTACCGCGATCTGTACCCCATCGGCGTGCCGCAGGAAGGCGACTACCGCCTGCTGCTGTCCACCGACGACGGCGAATTTGGCGGTTTCGGCACGCAGCAGCCAGACCTGACGGCCAAAGAAGAGGGCTGGAACGGCCAGACCCACCACCTGCGCCTGAACCTGCCCCCCAACAGCGTGCTGGTGCTGGAGCCAGAGTCGTTCCTGTCGCCTGCCGAACTGGCCGGAATCGGGGATGTGCCGGAGACCTCGGATGTCCAGCATGAGGGGGCCAGCCTTGCCCAGAGGACGGAGTCAGAGCGCGAGTGGGTGGGCGGCCCCTCCACCGAAGCAAAAACCGAGGCACAGGCCAGGAGCGAGCAGACCAACGCCGCCGAGGCACGCCTGATCCAGCCGGAAGAAGCCCGCGATCTCATAGCGTCGGAGCCTGCTGCCCACGGGACTGTTGACCAGGGAACCGAACGCGAATGGGTGGGCGGCGGCCCTTCCTCGCCGGGCGCTGGAGCGCAGCAGGCAGGAGCGCAGGATGCCACCACTCCCGAGCTGTCCGCAGATGGGCAGCTATCTAATGAGGACAGCGAAACTCCACTTGTGTCAGAGCATCAGGCAGATCCGGTGGAACTGGAATCCACCCGCACCCTGACCGCACGGGCCAGCCGCAAGGCCGCCGAACTGGCGGGAGAAGAAGCGCCCAAAACACCGAAACCCAGGCCCAGCCGCGCCCAAAAACCCAAGCTTGAGGCAGAACCCGCCGCAGACGGCAGCGAACCCGCTAAACCCAAGCGGACGCGCAAGCCCAGAGCCGTTGAACTGAACGCGGATGGCACGCCCATTGAGGCCAGGATCGCCCCCAAACCTCGCAAGTCTAGGGCCAAAAAAGTGGCGGAAATAGACGCAGAAGCCCCCACTCCGAGCATCCCGACTGAGGAATGACCAACCCCCGGCCCACTCCTGACCCCCTGACCATCGTCAGCTTTGCCCTGCTGGGCGTGCTGGCGGTGCTGCTGGTCATTCCGCTGGTGACGGGCGGGCCACCGCCCAGCCCCTACCTGATCGCTGGGTTGCTGCTGGTGCGCCTCGGTGTACAGTTCCTGCGCTCCCGCCGCGATGAACGGCTGCGAAAACCCGCCAGTTGGGCCTTTGACCTGCTGCTGATCGGCCTGATCTTCTACGTGGCGGGCAACCAGCCGGGGTAGGGACACCATCAGGCTGGAAAGATTGCTATACCGAGAATGAACGCCATTGCACTGGGCGTCCATTCTCATTTCTCAAAACATCGCGTCAACTGTGACGGTACGGGGAAAGCCGCCAAGGGGCGTTCCCTGCTAATGGTTTACAGTTCCTTCAGCTTCACCAGCACCGCTTCAGGGCGCACGGTGTATTCGCCCGCCTGGGCCTCAATGTGCTGGAAACGGATCACGCCGCCCTTATCGATCAAAAATACCGCGCGTCCGCTGATGCCGCGCTCGTCAATGGCGACGCCGTACTGCCGGGCCACATTCAGGTTCATGTCCGAGAGCAGCGGGACCTCAATGCCGTACTCGGCGGCCCAGGCGCGGTGGGCGTGAACGCTGTCACGGTTGACGCCCAGCACCGCCGCCCCGGCCTCGGCGAAGTCGTCCTGCCGCCCGGAGTATTCGGGAAGCTGCATACTGCACACCGGGCTGAAATCCAGCGGGTAAAACACGAGGACGACGTTCTGGTGACCCTTGTAACTGCTGAGGGTCACCGTTTCTCCGGTGTTGGCGGGCAGGGTGAAATCGGGGGCAGGCTGTCCGACGAGGCTCATGGACAGCAGTTTAGCGGCTGTACCAGTGAGAGAGCAGCGGTCATCCATCCCACCACTTCACCATTGCACCACACCATTGAACCGCGTCCCAGTTCAGAGGTCCGTCAGGCGTTCAGGGCTAGGCTCTCTTCATACCGTCCCCAGCTCTGCCTTCACCCAGACGCACCATCCTGACCGGGCAGCCAGACGAATGGGAACGGCCCCAGCAAACCCAACCTCACCCCCACGTTTTGCGGGTGACCCAAGGAGGAACCCCCAATGGCCGAAATACTGCCCCCCAACATGCTCAACGAACGCCCCAGCACCCCGGCGGGCCTGCTCAGCAGCCGCGAGAAGGACCGCCTAATCGAGCGTGGTTTTCTGGGCCTGTACCGCTGGTACACCGCCCGCAGCCAGGAAACGCGCAACTGGAACCCGGACCGCAGCTTCGACTGGAAGGCGCTGAGCAAGGACCTGCCACCCGAGATCGTGACCGTGACCCAGGGCTTTTTTGCCGTGGAGCAATACGCGCCGGACTTCACCAGCAGCCTGCTGAATCTGGTGCGCCGCAGCCACGGGCGCAGCCACTTTCAACTCAGGTGGGGCAGCGAGGAAGAAAAGCACGCCGACGCCTGGGAAAACGCCGTGCTGTTCAGCGGCAAACGCACCCCGCAGTGGATTGCCGAGTACAAGGAGCGCCTCAAGTCCCAGACCTGGGAACTGCCCTTCCCGGACGCCATCCACAATCTGGTGTACACCGTGTTTCAGGAGCGTGCCACGCAACTGAACTACCTGAACATGATGAAGATCGCGCAGGGCAAGAGTGACAAGCCGCATCTGGCAAACTTCTCGGACCCGGTTCTGGCCAAAGTCGCCCAGACGATTGCGGTGGACGAGGCCGCGCACTACAACTTCTTCCTGGAAGGCGTGCGAATGTACCTGTACTACTACCCGCAGCGCACGCTGGAGGCCATCAAGAACGTGATCGGGCAGTTTTCTATGCCTGCCTCTGCCCTGGTGCCCGACTGGAAGGAGTTCTCGGAGACGGTATACCGCGCCGGAATTTACGGCCCACGGGATTTTAACCGCGACGTGATGCAGGTGGCCTTCCGCAATCTGGGCATCGAGAGCCGCAAAGCGCTGGAAGAAGGCATCAAGAAGACCCGCGAGGTGCCGGATTTTGACGGCTACAACCACAAGGGCACTGCCATCTTCGACACCTTCGACTACGGCATGGTGGAGGGCGACGTAAAACGCCTGCACATCAAGATTCAGGACTACGAGAAGGAAATCGGCTTCGACATGATCGATCCCACCGAGTTCGTGGAGAATCCAGCGGTGCCAAAGGCTGGGTCCAAGAGCAGCGGGCAGGCAGCCGACGACTGAGCGCGAGGCTGAAAAGACAGGCCCTGGCTTCGGCTGGGGCTTTTTGCTGGAATACTTGACGGATGGCCGACGTCACGCTGGATGTATCAACGACTTGCAGTGTTGAGGATTTTCACGATGTCTGTACTAAGATATTCGGCTTTCCAGATTTTTACGGCAGAAATATGAACGCCTGGATCGACTGTATGGGTGATCTCGACGACAGCACCATGACGCGGTTTCAGCTCCCTCCAGATGAGGAATTGCGGCTTCATCTACCGGGCTTCGACATTTTTCTGGAAATCAGACCTGATGTTGGACAGTATTTGATCGATTGCGTCACTGCGGTAAATCGGCGGCATGCTGAGGTACAGGCGTCGAACCGAATCAGTCTCATGCTGATTTAGACACACGGAGTTGCCAAATTGTCGCCCGCTGGCCTCTACCCACTTCTCCCGGCTTTACCCTGTCTCCCATGCCTGCCCTCGAAGTCTTTCTCGTTTTCCTACGCCTGGGCCTGACCAGTTTTGGCGGGCCAGTGGCGCATCTGGGCTACTACCGCGCGGAGCTGGTGGTGCGCCGCAAGTGGTTCACTGAGGCCGGATACGCCGATCTGGTGGCGCTGGCGCAATTCCTGCCGGGGCCAGCCAGTTCGCAGGTGGGCATGGCGTCGGGACTGTTGCGGGCGGGGTGGCCCGGAATGCTGGCCGCGTGGGCGGGTTTTACCCTGCCCAGTGCGGCGCTGATGTTCGCCTTCGCGCTGGGCCTGTCCCACTGGGGCGGCGATGAAACGGCAGGCGCACTGGCGGGTCTGAAAGTTGCAGCGGTGGCGGTGGTGGCGCAGGCGGTGGCCGGATTGTGGGGCCACCTGGTCACGGACCAGTTGCGGGCCATCCTGGCGCTGGGCGTGGCAGCGGCGCTGCTGCTGTTGCCAGGGGCCGGGGCGCAGGTGGCCGCGCTGCTGGTCTGCGCCCTGATCGGCTGGCGTTTTCTGCGGGTCAGGGAAACTACAGAGCGTGGTCTGCCCGCCGTTCCCGTGTCCCGCCGGATGGGCGCGGCCCTGCTGCTGACATGTGGGGCCGGGTTGCTCCTCCTGCCGTTGCTCGCGCCCCTGGAACCGGGCTGGACGCTGCTGGACGCCACCTTCCGGGCCGGGGCGCTGGTGTTCGGGGGCGGGCATGTGGTGCTGCCGCTGCTGGAAACTGGGTTCGTTCCAGCCTTCGTCAGCCATGAAACGTTCGTGGCCGGCTACGGGGCGGCCAACGCGGTGCCAGGGCCGCTGTTCACCTTCGCCACTTTTCTGGGCGCGGCGCAGACGGTGACCTCTCCCCTGCTGGGGGCGCTGATTTCCACGCTGGGTATCTTTCTACCGGGCGCGCTGCTGATGGCTGGGGCCTTGCCGTTCTGGTCCGCGCTGTCGGCCCGCCCCGCTGCACGAAATGCACTGGCCGGATTGAATGCAGGCGTGGTGGGCCTGCTGCTGGCCGCGCTGTATAACCCAGTCTTTACCAGCGGCATCGGGGAACCGCGTGATCTGGCGCTGGCATTGCTGGCCTACGCCGCCCTGAGCGCCGGACGCCTGCCCGCGTGGGCTGTGGTGCTGGGGTGCGCGTTGGTGGGGTGGGCGGTACTATAGGGGTGCGAATTTGAATGACCTCTCCCCCGTGCGCGCGAGGAGCATTTCGCGGGCCGTTCAGCAGGCAGGTTGACCTGTTCCCCTACAGATCAACTTTCAACATTCAGCCCGTAAATCGCCAGGAACCGCCCCACCCGCGCCTCCAGCGTGGGCAGAAAGGCCACTTCCCCGCAGACCCAGTCCGGCTGGTAGTTCCGGCAGACAGGCGGGCGAGAGACGTAAATCTGGCAGCGACAATCGGTGTCCAGATGCGCGCAGGCCACGCCCAGCGGTTTATTCAGCGCATGGATGTCCGGGGCTGCGCAGCACGCGCCGCAGCCAGTGCAGTCGCGCACCAGAACTGAACGCGGCGGGTAGTCGGGCGGCGCGGCGAAACGGTCCACCCTTACTTCAGCTTCCGCACGGCCTCGATCAGCGCGTCGTTCTCGGCAGGGGTACCGATGCCGACGCGCAGGCAGCCTTCCAGCCCGGTCAGGCGATCCTGGCGGCGGGTCACGATGCCGTGATCGATCAGGTGACGGTAGGCAACCTCTGCGTCCGGGGTTCGCAGCAAAAAGAAATTGGCGCGGCTGGGCAGGGCCTGACAGGTGGGGTGATCGCCAAGAGCTTCCAGCACCCGCCCCCGCTCGGCCACCGCTTCCGCAACACGCTCCTGCACGTAGCCGGGATTCTCCAGCGCCACTTCCAGCGCCGACTGAATCAGGATGCTGACGTTGAAGGCTGGAACCAGTTTCTGAAGCTGCGTCGCCAGATCGGCCCCCGCCAGCGCGTACCCAGCACGCAGCCCGGCCAGCCCCCACGCCTTGGAGAAGGTCCTCAGGCTCAGGGCATTGGGGTACTGGCGCACCAGATCACGGCAGTCGGTGCCGCTGTACTGGTAATACGCCTCGTCCAGCACCACCACCCATTCTCCGGCAGCGTCCAGCAGCTCGCGCACGGCGGCCAGATCGTCCACATGCCCCGTAGGCGCGTGCGGCTGAGTGATGTACAGCACGCCGGGGCGCTGGCGCTGGAGTTCGATCTTCAGACGGTCCACCGGCATCGAAAAGTCCTCGTTCAGCGGCACCTGCACCAGCCTCGCGCCCAGCATCTTGGCCTCCAGGGTATAGACGCTAAACGTTGGATCAACCGTCAGCACGGTCTGCTCGATGCCCGCCAGCTCGGTCAGCAACTTGATCAGCACGTTGCTGCCGGGGGTAACCACCACACCGTCCGCGTCCCAGTCCTCGTACTCGGCGATTCGGGCCGCCAGCGTATCGGCGTGCAGGTCCGGGTAACGGTTCCAGGGCTGGGCCAGCATGCGCTCGGCGGCTCTTTCCTTCAGCTCTGCCGGAAAGTCATACGGGTTCTCGTTCTGATCGAGCTTGATTGGCACCTGAATGGGAGTGAACGGGTAGGCCGGAACCGCCCGAACAGCGGGCCGCACACCCACAGGCGCACCTGTGACAGAAGGATTGGAGGTCATGTTCCGTGTTCTACCATCCAACCTGTCTTGACGGAGTGGCCCCGTCCACAAGTGCCAAACGCCCGTTAGGCCGCGTGCTAGGCTGCGGATCAATCGGCGTGTTCACCGCGCCCCCTTTTGCCCATGACTGAAACTGCCAAACCCCGCCGCGCCCAGATTCTCGATTCGGCCAGCCGCCTGTTCTCCGAGCGCGGCTATCACGCCACCAGCATGCGCGATCTGGCCGGGGACCTGGGAATGCAGGGCGGCAGCCTGTACGCGCATATTTCCGGCAAGGAAGAGTTGCTGATCGAGATCGTGAACGTGGCCTCGCGCCAGTTCGACGAGGCGCTGTTTACCCTGCGCGACACCCAACTGCCTGCCGACGAGAAGCTGCGCGAGGCGATGCACCGCCACATCCAGGTGGTGGCCGACAACATGGACAGCGCCACCGTGTTCTTTCACGAGTGGAAGCACCTGTCCCCGGAAGCCTACGCCCGCGTCACCGGCTGGCGAGACAGCATCGACGCCTTTTACCGTGAACTGATCACGCGCGGCATCTCCGAAGGCACCTTCCGCGCCGATCTGGACCCGCGCATGACCGCGTATCTGGTGCTGTCCGCCGTCAACTGGGCCTACACCTGGTATCGCCCCGGCGGCCCGCTGACCCCACGCGACGTGGCCGACAGTTTTGCCGACATGCTGCTGTGCGGGCTAAGGTCTGAGACATGAGCCACCCCACCGTCACCGTGCCCATCCGGCAGGCCCTGAAATACGCGCAGGGCCGCGCCGAGAAATTCGGGCGCACGCAGCAACTGGAAATCGGCGCGGACCTGTTTATCCGCATCGCCCCCGGTGGGCGCAAATTTCTTCTGTTCTGCCTGGACGACGAGCCGGAGCGCAGCATGGCCGAGTCGATTGCCTCCACGCTGGCCCTGAAAAACCCCGCGTACGGCTGGCACCAGGGCCAGACCCTGCGCTCCATGACGGTGATCGAGGAAGGCGCTGAGAATGTTCCGGAAAGCGGACCTGGTGAGGAAGAGGACAGCGCGTGAACGTGCTGGTCACTCACCCTCTGGCAAAGAAAATCTGAAGGCCAGTCATGACGGTGAAGTTTCGGTTTGAACGTGACGCGAGGTAAATACCTGGTCACGTCCCGCCTGCTTGACCGCGTACAGGCGCTGATCGGCCAGGTGCATGGTGGCGTCCAGTTCCCCGGTGGTCGTCTGGGCCACCCCGGCACTGACCGTGACGCTGGGCAGTTCAGATGGAGTGGTCCTTAACGCCGTGCGCAACGCCTCGCATGTCTGGGCCAGTTCGGACTCGGTTGCCCCCAGCCGCATCACCACGAACTCTTCTCCGCCGTAACGGGCCACCAGGTCGTCTGGCCAACAGACGGCACGAATCTGCTGGGCGACGTGGGCGATGACCTGATCGCCCTGCGCATGGCCGTAACGATCATTGATACGTTTGAAATGATCGATGTCTATCAAGGCAATGGCCAGGGGGCACTGATCAGTGGTTTTTTGCACCATCAACTGGCTCTGCCGAAGGAGATGATGGCGATTGGCCAGACCTGTCAGAGCATCGGTAATGCCCATCTGATAAATCTGATCGTTGAGCCGCTGAAGCTTCTCATTGGCGATTCGCTGCTGCTGGGCAGATTCGGCAAAAATCTGAGTGCGGTGGATCACTTCAAACATCTTGAATTGATTTTCGCTTTCTTCCTTGTGGTGTTCCCGGACCCTCTCGGTCAAAAGACGCTGATATTTGAGCGCCGAATGTAAATTTTCAGTCAATTCATAAGCCCGACTGAGCAGTTCATAAATAATATGGAGCGAACCACCAGCGTTCTCAAGTGCCGATTCCAGAAGAGCGATGGCTTCATGGGTTTTACCAAGCTTTAAATAAAGCGGCCCACTTATACATGCAAGCTCTTCTTCATAATTGTAGGATTGACTATCCACGGTCTGATTGGCAGCGATGGCCTTTTTTAATGATGCCAGCTCCCGTTCCGCTGCCATGTAGTTGCCCCGACGCGTGTAAAACTCGACGATATCGCCATGTATATTGACGTAATGAGATGAAAAATCCAGCTTGTGGCTGTACTGAAGCATCAACTCGAGGTACTTCTGGGCATTCGCATCGTTGTTCTGTTTGAAAGAAACCATCATCAGATCGCTATAGAGTGCAGCGGCGAACAGTGTATTGACCGGTGACAGGCCCAGACAGATATCGAGCGCCGCCAGAAAATGGACTTTTGCGCGCTGGGGAGACATTTCAAGGTAAATCACGCCCAGATCATGCCGCGCGATCAAAATCTGCTCCTGATCGCCGAGTTGCTGGGCCAGGCGAAGTTGCTCATCAAAGAGCTGAATAGACAGATCGGTTTGATTGAGATAGGAGTACACACAGGCCAGGTTGTTGAGGGCGCGTGCCAGCCAGACATCCGCAGGAAGGCGGCGGCATTCACTGAGAGCGACAATCATCAACTCGACAGCATTTTCAGAATCACCAAGACGGTAATCGAGGTAGCCAAGCACGATCTGAGCCTGGATGAGTTCGGCCAGCTCCGCACGCTGCTCCTGCGCCCCGAGAACATCCTGCACGACTTGCCGCGCAGTTTGCGGCTGGGTATCACGCAGTTGCCAAGCCCTTTCCAGCGCTGAAGTCGAACTGGACGGCTTCTGCCCAGGCGGAGAGGCGGGGGCAGGAGTGAAGTGCGGAGGATCACTGGTCATGAGAAGCTCTCCAGGAAAACAAGAGAAGAAAGGGACTAAACTCTGCTGACTGATCAGCAGCTAAATTTCCAGCATTAAACCTGGATTTCTAGCATTAAACCATGAATCGGCGATATCAGGAAATACATTTCCGAGACTCTGAAGCCTTCTAGAGAAGAAATCACCGAATTTTTCATCGACACATCAGATTCCTGGCTTTTCACTGGCTCTCTCACCCTGAGCAATGAAGGTGACCGATCAGTTTTGCTATGCCAGACTGCCATTGCTCATCACGCCCGTGGCGATCAGTACCAGAATAAGCACGCCCACCACAACGCGGTACACCGCGAAGCCCTTGAAATCGTGGTTGGAAATGAAGCGCAGCAGCCAGCCGATAGAGATATACGCCACCACGAAGCTGACGCCGATGCCCAGCACCATATTCAGGACACCGATCTGGCCCAGCACGTCGCGGCTCTTGATCAGATCCAGCAGCGACGCGCCGCCCAGCGTGATGAAGCCCAGGTAAAAGCTGAACTGGGTGGCGGTGGGCCGGTCCAGCCCCAGCAGCATGCCGCCCAGAATGCTGCTGGCGCTGCGCGAGAAGCCGGGCCACAGCAGCGCCAGACACTGGATTGCGCCGATGCCCAGGGCCTTGACTGGACTGATCGCCTCGATCTTATGGATGACTGGCGTGGATTTGCGGCTTTCCACCACCCAGATCAGCACGCCGCCCACGATCAGCGCCCAGGCCACCACGCTGGGCGTGAAGAGCAGCGCCTTGATCTTCGAGCCGAACAGCACGCCCAGAATCACGGCGGGAATGCAGGCCACCACGACGCTGGTCCACAGGTTCTGCTGCGTCTTGTCAGTGGCAATGTGACGGATTTTCAGGAAGTCCTTCCAGTAGTACACCAGCACCGACAGGATCGCCCCACCCTGAATGATGACCTCGAAAGCACTTTTCATTTCCGGGGTCCAGGGGGTCGTCAGCAGCCCCTTGAGCAGTTCGCCCGCCACGATCAGGTGTCCGGTGCTGCTGATCGGCAAAAATTCGGTGATGCCTTCGACGATGCCGAGAAGGATTGCGTAAATGGCTTCCATACCGGGCAGAGTGTAATGCTTCTCACGCGGGAGGGGGAGTCCACCGAAAGGTGCAGACTGACAGGGTGACCTTCGAGCCGTATCTGAAGCCCTGGAATCTGGAGCCGGACGGCCTGAGTATTCACACCAACAGCAGCGACCTGTTGCCCGTGCGGCGCGCAGGACAGGCGGCCATGCTCAAGCTGGCCCGCAGCGACGAGGAACGCCGGGGCAACGAATTGATGGTCTGGTGGAATGGCAGAGGCGCAGCGCAGGTGTATGAACATGACGGCGCGGCCCTGCTGATGGAGCGGCTGGAAGTCACGCCCTCGCTGACGGAAATGGTCAGGGGTGGGCAGGACGACGAGGCGACGCGAATCCTTTGCCGGGCGGCGGCGCAACTGCCCCGCTCTCAGCCCCGGCCCGAGCTGCCCACGCTCCGGCGCTGGTTTCAGGGATTGGAGAAAATGGCCCCCAACGCGGGAGAAATTTTCACTCTCACCCTGAAAACGGCCCAGGAACTGCTGGACTCGCCGCAGGACACAGGCGTGCTGCACGGCGACATCCACCACGGCAACCTGCTGTCCACTGCCGAAGGGGGCTGGCGGTTCATCGATCCCAAGGGCCTGATCGGAGAGCGCGGTTTTGACTACGCCAACATACTGTGCAATCCCGATCTGGACACGGCCACCGCTCCGGGACGACTGGCACGGCAGGCCCGCATCATTTCCGAGACGGCGGGGCTGGACTACACCCGGCTGCTGCGCTGGGCGCTGGCCTACGCGGGCCTTTCTGCCGCATGGCATCTGGAGGACGGCGACGATGAAATGGCCGCGAAGACGCTAGATGTGGCGCAAATTGCGGTGACGGAACTGGACAAATGAACGGGCGCATAAAGCCTTTTTGTCCGAAGCTGCATGCGGCGGGACAGGGGGCACGTTAGGCTGGTCGGCATGACTTCCGACGACAGGAATCCTGACCCCAAGGCCACAGGCGGACAGCGCGGCGAGATCGTGCAGAGTACCGTGCCGGAGGCGCACCCGGACGTGATCGATATTCCCGCAGGCGATCCACAGAACCAGACGCCCACCGACGAGTCGGGCAAGTTGCAGCAGGAAATGACGCGCGGCATCATCCCGGACAACGAGGACGGCTGACCAGCGTCTCTGGGTCACAGTCACCTGATTCGCTCCGATGGCGACCCCCTCTCCTCTCGGCTATGCTGCCCCCCATGACCGATCAGATGAAGGCAATCGTCGTCGAGCGACTTGGCCCCCCCGACGTGATGGAAATCAAGGACATTCCCGTGCCGCAGCCGGGTGAGGGCGAGATCCGTATCGAGGTGGAGGCCGTGGGCATTAATTTTGCCGATGTGCTGGCGGTGGCGGGCGAGTACCTGACCCGTACGCGCGTGCCTTACACGCCGGGCATGGAATTTGCCGGAATCGTGGAATCGCTGGGTGAGGGCGTGACCAGTGTGAAAGTGGGCCAGCGCGTGGCCTGCCTGGGCGGGAGTGGGGCACTGGCGAAATACGCGGTGGTCAAGGCGACGGGCATCATTCCGGTGCCAGAGAACTTCACGGGCGCGCAGGCCGCCGCCTTTCCAGTGTCGTACTTCACGGCCTACCACGGCCTCAAAACGCTGGGACGCGGCCAGGAAGGCGAGTGGGTGCTGGTGCAGGCGGCAGCAGGCGCGCTGGGAACGGCCAGCGTGCAGCTTGCCAAGGCGATGGGCATGAAGGTCATCGCGATGGCCAGCACCGAGGAAAAACTCCAGCTTGCGCGGGACCTCGGGGCAGACGTGACGCTGTTGCAGGATGACCCGGAGCGCGTGCAGAAGGTTCGGGACGCGGCGGGGGGCAAGGGCGTGCCGCTGATTCTGGAAGTGGTGGGCGGCCCGCGTTTTCAGGAAAGTCTGGACATGGCGGCGGATCAGGGCCGCGTGATCGTGATCGGCAACGCCAGCCGCGAGCAGGCCAATATGCGTCCGGTGGAACTGATGAAACGCAACCTGACCGTGACCGGGTTGTGGCTGACCAGCCTGATGGGAGACCGGGGGGCGACGGTAGCGGCAGCACAGGCCCTCACGCCGCTGGTGGCCAGCGGACAGGTGACGCCGCAGGTGGGGCCAACCTACGCCCTGAATGAAAGCGCCCGCGCCTTTCAGGACATCCTGGACCGCAAGACGATTGGGAAAGTGGTGATCGAACCGGGCCGCTGAGCAGACCCCCCACAATCCGCTGCCCTGATACCCCCCTCCCACTGTGGAGAGGGGTTTTCACTCTCTACATAACCTGCTCTACAGAGTCTGGGTCGCTTGAACCCACCAGTCCGGGTGGGCCAGGGCGATGGCCTTCGCGGCATCGTAGGCCGCGTCGTCGCTGGGGGCCAGGGCAAAGCAGGTGCTGCCCGAACCGCTCATCAGGGGCGAACGCAGGCCCGCACGCGCCAGCGCGGCCAGCGCCTCACGAACGGGGGCGTGGCGGGCGCTGACGCTATCTTGCAGGGCATTGGGATACGGCACCTCCCCTCCGCCGCCCAGCGCCGCCAGGATCGCGTTCACGTCCAGGGCAGGGGTAAACGCCTCCTCGTCGTCCAGCCACATGTAGGCGTCGCGGGCGCTGACCTCTACCCCCGGATTGACCAGCACCAGCGAAGTGCGCGGCACCGGCACCGGCATCAGCACCTCGCCGATGCCCTCCGCGACGGCGGCCTGCCCCAGCAGGAAGAACGGCACGTCCGCGCCCAGACCCAGCGCCAGTTCAGGCAGGGACACGGATGAGGGATACAGGCGGGCCAGGGCCATTAACGTGGTGGCCGCGTCGCTGCTGCCGCCGCCCAGACCGGAAGCCAGCGGCAGGCGCTTGTGCAGCGTGATCGCCGCGCCCTGCGTCACTCCCGCCGCGTCCAGATACGCGCGGGCGGCGCGGTAGACCAGATTGCGACTGTCGGCGGGCAGGTACGCGCTCCGCCCCTCGACCCACTGCACCTCCAGGGTCAGGGTGTCTGCCGGGCCGATCTCCAGATCGTCGCCCACCGCCAGCGGAACCATCAGCGTATGCAGCTCGTGGTAGCCGTCGGTGCGCTGGGAACGCACGCTGAGGCCAAAGTTGACCTTGGCCGGGGCCAGATAGGTTCTGGAGGTCAGGGCAGGGGGGCTGAGGGTCACACCCCCCAGCATTCCATACAGGGGCGGGGGGCAGGCCAGAAAAACCGGACAGTGATCACGCTCAGACCTTTAGACTCTCAGCTTCCCGCGTCCCAGACCGGGGCCAGCGCCTGGGCCAGTGCCAGATCGCCGGGGGTGGTGACCTTGAACAGCCGGGCGTCGCCGGGGACCAGCCGCACCTGCCCGCCCTGCCGCGCGATCAGGCCGGCGTCGTCGGTGGCGGCGTGGCCGTCTGCCGCCGCCGCCTCGTGTGCCGCCAGCAGCAACTCGCGGCGAAAGCCCTGCGGCGTCTGCACGGCCCACAGCCCTTCGCGGAAGATAGACGCGCCCCACATCCCGCCTTCCCCCGCCCGCACCAGCGTGTCGGCCACGGGCAGGGCCACCGTTGCCGCACCAGTTTCGGCCACCGCTTCCAGCAGGGCGTAAATGATATCGGCGGGCAAGAATGGCCGGGCGGCGTCGTGAATCAGCACGGTGTCGGCCACCGTCGCACGCAACAGGCGGCGCACGCTGTCCTGGCGGGTCTGACCGCCGACGATGGCGCGGGCATTGATGCCAGATGGCAGCTCCATGCCGTCCGGCAGGGCCACCAGAACCTCGTCCACATGCGGAGCCAGGGCGGCGACGCTGCGGGACAGTAGGGACAGGCCACCCACCGTCACGAACGCCTTGTGACCCAGACCCAGGCGGGTGCCACTTCCGGCGGCGGGAATCAGGGCCGCCGTGGTGCCGGACAGCAGACAGGCGTTACTCAAGCCTCCGCCCTGTTCATGGTTCTTCGTCACGCCAGCGTTTGAAGCCGGGGGCGTTCAGGCCGAACTGGTCCAGCACGCGGGCCGTTACGAAATGAAGCAGCTCGTCCACATCCTTTGGCGAGTGGTAGAAGCCGGGGCTGGCGGTCATGACGGTGGCCCCGGCGTCGTGGGCAGCCAGCATGTTTTGCAGCGTGGGCCGGGGCAGCGGGTCCTCACGCAGCACCAGCACCAGGGGGCGGCGTTCCTTGAGGGTCACATGCGCGGCGCGCGACAGCAGGTTGTCGGCAAAGCCGTGCGCGATCTTGGCCAGGGTTCCGGCGCTGCACGGAATGACCAGCATCCCGTCGGTGCGGTAGGAACCGCTGGCGACGCTGGCGGCCAGATCACGGTCCTCGTGGACGTGGGTGGCGTACTGCGTCAGATCGGCCAGTTGGGGGCCGCCCTCGGCGCTCATCACGCGCTTTGCGCCGCTGCTGACCACCAGATGCGTCTCGATGTTCTGCCCGTCCTGCTTCAGTCCGTGCAGCGCCCGCAGCACATCCACCGCGTAGGGGATGCCGCTGCCCCCGGACACGCCCACCACCAGCCTCAAGCACCCCTCCCCAGGATGCACCGTCTTAAATGGTTTGCTCTCATGGGGCAAAGGGTAGCAGGCAGCGTGGGCCGCGCCCGCATCCCACCGCTCTTTCTGACGCTGGAGAACTGCTGATCCGGCCAGGGATTGATGGGAAATATTGAATCCCTCACAACATCTCCAGCTTTTTTAAGACAGTCACACCTTTATGTAAATACTTCACTCCTTGGCTGCTGATCCTGTCAGACCGCTCTGCGTAGGTTGGGCGCAGTTGCCCGCGAGACCGGAGAAAGACCACCGCAACCGAGGAGTCCCATGCGAAACACCTGTTCTGGAGTGCTGGCCCTGTCCCTTGTTCTGAGCGCCTGTGGGCAGAGCGTCTCCCCCGCGTCCGGGTCCCCGGCGGCCACTCCGGTATCCGCCACCACCCCGGCTCTGGGCCTGCCAGGGCAGAACGCGGCCAGTGCAGAGCTTGGACATGCAGAGTCTGGAAAGAGCGCCAACAGTATCAAGCTCCCGCCAACTGGGAAGGTGAACTGGGACTGGCAGATCGGGGCGGCCACGGAACGGCACATCAAGGTGGCAGCGGGCACCACCCTGATCGGTCTCGACGGGTTCACGGTGTCGGCGGCCAAAGTCGCGGAGCTGAAGGGGCAGGGGCTGTACACCGTCTGCTACATCAATGCGGGCAGCTTTGAGCCGTACCGCCCCGACTCGGCCCGCTACCCGGCTTACCTGAAGATTCAGCAGGACCCCGACTGGCCCGACGAGGCGTTTCTGGACATCACCGACGTGTTCCGGCCCGGTTCGGTGCTGGCGGACATCCTGACCGAGCGCATGAAAATGTGCAAGGCCAAGGGATTTGACGCGCTGGAGCCAGACAACCTGCAAAACGACGAGAATGTCAGCGGCGGGCGCATTACCACGCAGCAACAGATCGACTTCAACGGCTGGATTGCCGATCAGGCGCACCTGCTGGGGCTGGCTGTATTCCAGAAAAACGGCCCCGACAAGGTGTTGCTGCGGGACCGCACGGGCAAGATGATGGTGGAAAAGTTCGACGGGATTCTGAACGAGGCGTGCCAGCAATACCGCGAATGTGGCCCGCTGGCCGAGTACACCCGGCGCGGCAAGCTGGCCCTGAACGTGGAATACCGCCGCAACAAGGCGCTGGACTGCGGCCTGATGGCCCAGCACGGCATCAACGCCCTGAAAAAGGACCGCTATCTGGCGGGTGGAACGACGCGCGCTTACCTGCGCGAAACCTGCGACTGAGCGGAAGTTCGCCCATCCTGGCACGCGGTCAGCATGGGCGGTAGCCCGCTAGACTGGCCCCATGAACCTGTCCGACACCCGCCTGGCCCTGCGTGACGCCCGCCGCGTGGCCGTGCTGACCGGCGCGGGCATCAGCGCCGAGAGCGGCATTCCCACCTTCCGCGACGCGCAGACGGGCCACTGGGCACGGTTTAAGCCCGAGGACCTCGCCAGCCCGGACGCTTACTTCCGCGATCCAGAACTGGTGTGGGAGTGGTACGCGGGCCGTTACCGCGACGTGATGGCCGCTACGCCCAACGCCGGGCATGAGCTGCTGGCGCGGCTGGAACGCGAGAAGGGCGACGGCTACTTCTTAGCCACCCAGAACGTGGACGGCCTGCACACCCGAGCCGGAAGCGAGAGGCTGGTGGAACTGCACGGCAACCTGACCACCGCCCGCTGCGAGGTCTGCGCCCAGGTGGAGGACCTGCCCGCCCCGGCGGACTTCATGCCGCCTCCGGTCTGCTCCAGATGCGGCGGACGGATGCGCCCCAACATCGTCTGGTTTGGCGAATTCTTGCCCGAACAGGTGCTGGAGGCCGCCGCCGACGCCTTCGCCGCTGCCGACGTGGCCCTGATCATCGGCACCAGTGGCGTGGTGTACCCGGCGGCGGGGCTGGCCTTCGAGACGCTGGAACGCGGCGGAACGGTGATCGAGATCAACCCGGATGAAACCGAGCTGACCGCGAGGCTGAGCTTCAGCCTGCGCGAGACGGCCTCGCGGGGGTTGGCAACTTTGATGGATGGATAGAAATTAGCTGGGATGATCCAGAATCACATCATTTTTGTAGTAGTCTCGGCCCATGCCGGAGGTGTGCAGTTTCTATGGAATCAAAATCGTGTTCTATTACCGCGATCACCTGCCGCCGCACTTCCACGCCATTTACGGCGACGACGAGGCCACAGTTCTGATCGACGATCTGGCGCTGGATGACGGCTGGCTGCCCCGGCGGGCGCTGCGGCTGGTGCTGGAATGGGCCGCCATGCATCAGGTCTGGGAACTGGCCCGCGCGCAGGAGCCGCTGGGCCGTATAGACCCGCTGGAATAATGGGAGGACCGATGTACAAACTCGCTGCCGTCGTTGCCGAAGCACCCCACACCCTGCACCTGACCTTCACGGATGGAGCCGCTGTCACGGCAGACGTGAGCATTCTGCTGTCTGGCGGCGGCGTGTTCGCACCGCTGGAAGACCCAGTCTTCTTTAATCAGGTCGCGGTGGGAGCGCGGGGCCGCTCGCTGGGCTGGCCGGGCGAACTGGATTTAGATGCCGATTCGTTCCGTCCTGAAACTTACGGGGATACGCCTCCGGAGTTTCCCCTGAGCGATTTTGTGCCGCCGCAGACGGCCAATCCAGTCAGCCAGAAATTGCGACAGGCGGTGGAAGCCAGCGGGGAGGCACAGGCCGTGATCGCCCAGCGTGCCGGAATGCGTCAGCAAGCGCTGAGCCGCCTGATTGACCCCTATTACGAGGGTCATTCACTGGCAACGCTGACGCGCTTGGCCGACGCATTGGGAATGGAGTTAAGGGTAGAGTTTGTGGCTAAAGAGAAGAGGGCGTCATAGAACGCTACTCCAGCACATATCGAACAGCCTCTTCAAACCCAACCTTCCCAGCCTCGGCCCGTTTCAACACCTTGTTCAGTTTCCACGGCATCCAGTCGGTCTGGCCTGTCGTACTCCGCAAAAAGCCGCGCACGCCGACTTCCACGTAGCGGGCGTCCTTGCCCAGCAGGGCGCTGAGGCCCGCGCGCACCGCCTCCGGGTCACGCAAAGGCCCGGTCAGGCGGGCAGACGGAATATCAGGCTTAACCTCCGGCTCCGGCACGGGTTCGCTGGCGGTGCGGGTGGGCGCGGGATGCGGGCGGTACAACTCCACGCGGAAGCCGTCCAGCACCAGCAGCGCGGCCAATGCCTGTGCCTCGGGCAGCGGGTGGGCGAAGGTGACGTGAATGTCCAGTTCGTGCCCGCGCTTGCCCTTGTCGGTCTTGACGGGCGGGGTCTCCATCGGGCCTCCGGTCATGCCGCCGCGCTCTCCTCAAGCAGCTTGCGGTGGTTGCGCAGGTGCATGGCGATCATCCGCAGCCAGTCCAGCGCGTCGATCTCGCCAAAAAACTGGTGCCAGAAGGTGCGCCCCGGCGTCGCCGTGACATGGGCGGCCATCTCTTCTAATTTCTGGCGGTGTTCGGCCCAGGCGGTGTCCAGCGCTTCAAATGGCATCCCCTCTGCGCTGGGCAGCAGCGCTGCGGGGGACTGCCGCTTGCCGTCGATGATCTCGCCGGGCACCTGCGGCATGGGGCGCAGTTCCTTGTCCGACATCAGCAGGCGCATCATCGGGACAATGCTGTTGTCGATCTTCATGATGTGTTCGGCGTCCTGGGCTGGAGACCACTCGCGGCCCGTTTGGGTGGTGGTCCAGTCGGCCTCACGGCCCCGCAGGTGGGCTTCCATACGGTCCAGTTCCACGCTCAGGCGGGTACGGACTTCCTCGGGGGTATGGCCCACGAACAGCAGCACGGAGGGATCGAACAGAGGTTGTGTCATGCGGGCAGTTTAGCGGGTGAATGGGGCAGATTGCGGTGGAGAATGCGCGGTGGCCCCTCACCTCCGCCGCAGGTGGAGAGGGAGTAAGGCCTTCAGACCCTTCGACTCTTGACCCTTTGACCCGCCTCCCCTACCGCCCCAGCCCCTCTGAAAACTCCACCTC
This sequence comes from Deinococcus sp. AJ005, assembly GCF_009017495.1. Classification (NCBI taxonomy): domain Bacteria; kingdom Thermotogati; phylum Deinococcota; class Deinococci; order Deinococcales; family Deinococcaceae; genus Deinococcus; species Deinococcus sp. AJ005. The sequence goes on from NZ_CP044990.1 coordinate 2,150,144, forward strand.
TGCCCCCCACTCCGGGTGATCGATCAGCGGATTGCGGTTGCCCTGGCGGGCAAAGATCAGGGCATTGCGGTGCTTTTCCCAGTCGCCGGGGGGCTGCGCCGCGTGCCACGCCAGCAGCGTTTCCAGGTGCCGGGCGCTGTACTGGCGCACCACGCCGGGGTAGCGCAGCAGAAAGTAAAGGGTAGCCCGCGCCGCCGCGCCCTTGCCGTGGGCTGGCTCGAATTCGCCGGGATCGCGGCGGCCACAGTCGCTCCGCAATGCCTCACCGTAATCGGGGAAATCGTAATACGGCGTGTTGCCCCGAAAGGAATTGCAATCGGGTTCGCAGGCAAACAGGTGATGCAGGTCCCCACGCATCGGCTCGCGCTTGGCAAACCAGCTCTGCGGGACGACGTGTTCGCAGTTGTACGGGAAGGCGTCTTCCAGCGTATCCAGCGAGATGCCCTCGCGGGCCGCCAGTTCGGTGCGGCGGGTTTGCGAGACCAGATCGGCGGCGATGAACTCTTCCGGCGTGTGTTCGCGGGCGCTGTACAGGCTGCGGAGTTTGCCGTCCGGCCACAGGTCTATAGCTGGATACAGTTCGGTGGCGGGCGAGTAGCGCGGCGTCTGCGCGTGCGTGCGCGTGAGCAGTTGTGACAGCGCCAGAAAGCGGTCCTGGGACGTGGCATTTTCGGGAAGTCCAGCGTAATAGGCCGCTGCATCCGCCCCATCCTGCGGGTTGAGGTAAGCGCCCGGCTGAGGTTCAGGTTGCGGCCTGGGCACGGATGGGGCAGGCATGGCCTCTCCCCCCTTCACCCGCACCTTCAGCGTGACGGGCCAGCTTGCCACGCCGTCCGGTCCCGCCGTAATAGACCCCAGATCGAGGGTGCTGACGGCTTCCAGCACGCCCTCACCGGGAGCGACAGGCGCGGAGACGATGACGGGCGGGCGATTGGCACTCAGGACCTCGGCCACCAGCGCATTGCCCGCCGCGTCGGCACGGGTCCGCAGATCGTTCAGGATGCGGCTGACGCGCACGCCTTCGTTGGCGATCCAGTCGATGGCGCTGTCGGGATCGCCGGGTTGCAATGGCTGACCGTCGCGGCGCAGGGTGCGGCCCTGGTCATCGGTGCGCGGCACGCCGCTGTGGTGCAGGGCCACCACCTCCCAGGCGTCGTTGAAGACCGGGCTGCCGCTGCTGCCGGGGGCGGTGTCGGTCTCGTAGTGCAGATAGTCGGGCAACAGGTCGATCAGGCGGTTTTCACGCAGAGCAATCTGCTTGGTCTCGCCGCCGGGGTGCTGCACGATGCTCAGGGCCTCGCCCAGCACGGTCTTGTCGGCGCTGGCGATCATGGGCAGCCAGCCGTAGGCAACCGTGTCACCGCGCACCGCCACCAGCGAGTAATCCAGCCCCTCGGAGGTCAGAAAAAGTGTGTCCGGGTCCAGCGGAAGCGTGACGGGCGTGGCGAGTTCGCCGCCCGGCAGCAACTCATAATTGAACTCGATCACGGCAAGTTTCGCGGTGGCAGCGTTCTCCAGCACATGATGGTTGGTCAGGATGGTGTGCGGGCTGCACAGCCAGCCGGTACCGAAGCCCACGGTGCGGCCCCGCGCGTCTTTGAGGACCACGCGCCCCACCGCCCGCGAGGCGCTGCGAGCCAGATCCAGATACGCCACGCCCACCAGATCGTTTGCGCCCAGCACCCGCTCGGCCTGAATGCGGGTCTTGCCCGGCCAGCGCTCGGCCACCACCGCCATCTTCTCGCGGCCCTCTGAAATAGCGCAGGCGTCGGCATACGGAACGCCCAGGCGGGTCAGCCGGGCTTCCATCCTTTCATCAGAATTGGCCGCCAGCGGGCCGCCCACGATCAGGCGTTCATGCGTCCTTGCCCTATCGGCGTCGCGGCTGACATAGCGGGCGTGCGTTTCCTCCAGCACCTGCGGCGGAATGTCCATAGCCACAGCGTACTGGACAGGGGTGAGGCGGGGGCGCGGCCTTCAGCTCACCTTGACTGACAGTCGACATTGAACCCTCGCCTGCTGTCCCCCGTATTCCCATTGAGAGCTGCGACACAGACCGTGCCGTCCCCACCTCAAGGAGACCACCATGAACATCAAAAACCTGCTGACCCTGACCCTGCTGACCACCCTGACCCTGGCCTCTGCCCAGAGCATGGACAATATGAACAAGGACAACATGTCCAAGGATTCGATGTCCAAAGGCAGTCTGTCGATGTCCATGACCGGTGCGCCGATGCTGCGCTTTACCGAGGAAAAGGGCATGAACATGATGATGGGCCACAGCAATGACCTGATGATCATGGCCGCCCCCGGCATGGGCAAATACACCTACAACATGATGAAGGGCAACAGCGCCACCCTGACCTTTGCCAGCAAGAATGCCAAAGCGCTGTTCAACTACTATTCCAAGGCCATCAAGTCCGAGGGCTGGAAGGAAGACATGGACATGGCGATGGGCATGATGAAGGACGGCACGTACAGCGAGGCTTACGTGATGGGCAAGTACAAACTGGACCTGATGACGGCCACCAAGGGCAACATGACCGTGGTGACCTTCAAGACCCACTAGATTTTACGTGGTTGAGCTGAAGCCGGAAGCTGCGTGGTCAGTTTCCGGCTTTTTCAGCCCAGTGCGGCCTCAGCGAACGGGCTTGCCGAGGCTAACCTTCCCCCCCAGATAGGGCCGCAGCGCCTCCGGCACACGAATGGTGCCGTCTGCCTGCTGATGGTTTTCCAGAAACGGCACCAGGATGCGCGGCGTGGCGATTCCGGTGTTGTTCAACGTGTACGCAAAGGTCAGCTTGCCGTCCTCGTCGCGGTAGCGCAGATTCGTGCGCCGCGACTGCCAGTCGCCCAGATAGCTGCAACTGTGGGTCTCACGGTACAGATTCTCGCTGGGCACCCAGCTTTCCAGGTCGTACATCAGCACCTTGCCCGCGCCCATGTCGCCCGTACAGTTCTGGACGACGCGGTACGGCAGTTCCAGGGCGGTCAGCAGGTCCTCAGCATTCTGCAGAATCTTGCCGAACCACTCCAGCGCCTCGGCCTCATCGGCGCGGCACAACACGTATTGCTCGACTTTGCGGAACTCGTGGACGCGGATCAGCCCGCGCACGTCGCGCCCCGCACTGCCCGCCTCGCTGCGGAAGGCCGCGCTGATGGCAGCAAACGTCATTGGCAGCGCCGCCAGAGGCAACTGCTCCCCGGCGTACAGGCTGTTGACCGGCACCTCGGACGTTCCGGCCAGCATCAACTCGTCGCCGTCGATCTTGTAGACCTGATCCTCGCCGCCGGGGAAATGGCCGCTGCCCACGAAGGTCTCGGGGCGGACCAGGGCGCTGGTGCTGAGGGGCGTGAAGCCGCGCGCGGACAGGAAATCCAGCGCGAACATCTGCACGGCCATTTCCAGCAGCACCGCCTCGCCTTTCAGCAGATAGCTGCGGCTGCCCGAGACCTGCGCCACGCGCTCGGGATCGCTCCAGCCCTGGAGGTCCAGCAGTTCCACATGATCCAGCGGTTTGAAAGCAAACTCCGGCAGCACGCCCTCACGGCGCAGTTCCACGTTCTCGGAGTCGTCCTTGCCCACCGGCACGCTGTCCAGGGGAATATTCGGCACGCGCAGCAGCAGTTGCCTGAGCTGTTCCTCGTGGGCACGCAGGGCGGGTTCCAGCGCCTTGATTTCCTCGCCCAGCTCCTTGCCCTTGACGATCAGGGCGGGGCGCTCGTCGGGCGTGGCCTTCGGGACCAGCTTGGCGTTGGCGTTGCGCTCGGCCTGCATCGCCTCCACGCGCTGCTTGACGCCCAACAGCTCATGGTCCAGCGCCAGCAGCTCATCCAGATCGAGGTTGGTGCCCTTGACCTTGATGGCGTGCTTGACGGCTCCGGCGTTCTCGCGGATAAATTTGAGGTCCAGCATTCAGTCGGCCTCGACGGTGCGGGGAACGCGAATCAAGCCGTCCTGCATTTCGGGTGCCAGCGCCGCGATCACGGAGACGGGGAACGCCTCGCCGGGCACGTCGTCTCGCAGCACGTTGACCAGATTCACCGGGCGCTGCATTTCCTCCACGCCGTCGGTGTTGACCTCGCTTAACTGCTCGAAGTAGCCCAGCACGCGCACGAGGTCCTGGGTCATAGTTGCCCGTTCATCGGGGGTCAGTTCCAGCCGCGCGAGGCTGGCGAGGTGGTCCATCTGGGCGGCGTCAATCATGCTGGGCAGTATAGATTCTGGGCACGGCCTGTGGCTGCTGCATTCTGGCGGCATGGCCTGTACGCCGACTGGCCTACAGTTTTCCGATCAGCCCGCAGCTAGCGCCGCCCAGTTGCCAGGCGGCTGTAGAACTGATAGGGAACAACCTGAGTCCGTGAGGGCCACTGTTGGCCACGAGGCCTTTTCGGGCTGGGCGGGACTATCCCCCACACCACACGCGCCGACGGGCACAAGAACGGCTCGCAATCGGTATTCGCCAGTTCGGGGAATTGAGAAAACTCACATTGACACTCCAGGGCAGGCGGTGTAGCCTGCCGGAATCACAACTACGCAACCGTGGAACCGCTTCCGAAATGAAGAAGCGCAGTCGGGGTCCGCCCGGTCTATCCACACAAGGAGAACAAATGAAGAAAGCTATTGCACTTGTCAGCCTGACCGCCGCCATCGCCGCCTCCAGCCAGGCCGGGGCCGTTCAGATCACCCTGGCCTGCGGAACCGTGGGGCAGGAACTCCAGCTCTGCAAGGACGGCGCGGCGCGCTGGGCCAAGAAGACCGGCAACACCGTCAAGGTCTTTGAAAGCCCCAACCTGACCAACGACCGCCTGGGCCTGTACCAGCAGCAACTGGCCGCCAAGAGCGACGCCATCGACGTGTATCAGCTCGACATCATCTGGCCCGGCCTGCTGTCCCAGCACTTCGTGGACCTGAAGAGCAAGATTCCCGCCGCAGAAGTGAACGCACACTTCAAGGGCATCATCGCCGCCGACACCGTGGACGGCAAACTGGTCGCTATGCCGTGGTTCACCGACGCGGGCCTGCTGTACTACCGCACGGACCTGATGAAGAAGTACGGCTACAACGCCGCGCCCAAGACCTGGGCCGAGCTGGCCACCATGGCCAAGAAGATTCAGGACGGCGAGAAGAAGACCAGCAGCACCTTTACCGGCTTCGTCTTCCAGGGCAAGAACTACGAGGGCCTGACCTGCGACGCGCTGGAATGGCTGGTGTCCTTCGGCGGCGGCACCGTCGTGGATGACAGTGGCAAGATCACGGTCAACAACGCCAACGCCGCCAAGGCGATGGACACCGCCGCAAGCTGGGTCAAGAGCATCAGCCCCGCTGGCGTGACCACCTACGGTGAAGAGGAAGCGCGCGGCATCTTCCAGTCGGGCAACGCGGCGTTCATGCGCAACTGGCCCTACGCCTGGGCACTGGGCCAGAGCGACGACAGCAAGGTCAAGGGCAAGATCGGCGTGGCCCCACTGCCCAGCGGCGGCAACGGCGCAGCGGCGACGCTGGGCGGCTGGAACCTGGGCGTCAGCATGTACTCCAAGAACCAGGCCGCCGCCATCGATCTGGTGCGCTACCTGACCGGCGCAGACGAGCAGAAGGTCCGCGCCATCGAGGGAGCCTACAACCCCACCCGTCCCGCGCTGTACAAGGACCAGGCCATCCTGAAGGCCAACCCCTTCTTCGGCAGCCTGCTGGACGTGTTCACCAGCGCCGTGGCCCGCCCCTCCGGCCCCACCAAGCTGAAGTACAACCAGGTTTCGCAGGCCTTCGCGGGCGCAGTCAGCGACGTGATGGCAGGCAAGAGCAAGGGCGCAGCCGCCGTCAAGAAGCTGGAAACGGACCTGGCACGCATCAAGGGACGCGGCTGGTAAGCGCGGCTACTCCACCCCTCACCGTCCGGTGAACTGGGGGACGCCCGCAACACTGGGGCGTCCCCCTTTTTGGCCCCGCCTCTTGATCCAGTCACTCTTGCGCCTCCGGTGCCGTTAAACCAGAACCGGATGGAGCCAGTAATCCAGAAGCCCCAAAGTAGATCAGACCACCTTTTGTTCGACGTGCTTGTTCGGCAGCGCATCCTTTTGTTCGGTTCAGCTCAGATTTTTCTGTTTACCGACAGGCCCATCCACTGACAAGCCCATCCGCAAACCAGGAGGCCCCAGACCATGACGACCAACGCCCCAACCCAACCTCCAACTGCCCCACCAATGGGGCGCAAAAAGAAGGTGCGCGGCATTGAAGGCGCTCGCGCCTGGCAGGCATTCTGGCTGCTGCTGCCCACATTAATCGCCATCGCGCTGGTGGCCGGATTCCCGCTGTATCGCACGATCTTCTTCTCGGCGCAGGAGGCCAACCTGACCACGCCGGACCAGGCCACCTTCATCGGCTTCCAGAACTTCTGGTTCACCACCGCCGAGGGCATCGGCCTGGGCTTCATGCAGGACCCGCAGTGGTGGACCGCCGTTCGCAACACACTGATCTTCACCGTGTTCTCGGTGGCGTTGGAAACCGTGTTCGGCATGATCATCGCGCTGGTGGTCAACAGCGCCTTCGCGGGGCGTTCGTTCCTGCGCACCGCCATGCTGGTGCCCTGGGCGATTCCCACGGTGGTCTCGGCGCAGATGTGGGCCTATATGTACAACGATTCTTTTGGCCTGATCGGACAGGGGGTGCTGGGCGGGCAGGCGCTGCTGGCCGATTCGGGCACGGCCATCTGGGCGATGATCGCGGTGGACGTGTGGAAGACCACCTCCTTCATGGCGCTGCTGATTCTGGCCGGCCTGCAAAGCCTGCCGGGCGACATGTACGAGGCCGCCGACATGGACGGCGCGAGCAAGTGGACCCAGTTCTGGCGCATGACGCTGCCGCTGCTGCGGCCCGCGCTGCTGGTGGCCCTGGTGTTCCGCAGCCTGGACGCCCTGCGCGTGTTCGACATCATGTACGTGATGCTGGGCGCGAACGTGGCCGCCAGTACCAGCATGACCGGCTACGCCCGCCAGCAACTGATCGACAACCAACTGCTGGGCACTGGCAGTGCCGTCTCGGTGGCGATTTTTATCATCATCATGGCGATTGTGGTCATCTACGTGACCGCCTTCCGCGTGAAGTTCGACTAAAGGAGGGCTGTCCATGTACCTGAAACGCACCAACCCCGGTATGTACTACCTTCAGCGGACGCTGTTCTACCTGCTGGTCATCGTGATTACCCTGTATCTGCTGCTGCCCTTCGGCTGGGCCGTGCTGACCAGTTTCCGGCGGGCCACCGATCTGTTCCTGCCGCCGCTGCAATTCGCCTTTGCGCCCACCACCCTGGACAACTACACCCAGGTCTTCGCCAACGCCAGCTTCCGGCGCGGGCTGCTGTTCAGCACCATCGTCGCGGTGGGCGCAGTGGCCGTCAGCCTGCTGTTCGGTTCATTTGCCGCCTACGCGCTGGGGCGTTTCCGCTTCCGGGGCAAGCAGTTCATCATGTACATCATCCTGGCGGTCAGCGTGTTTCCGCAGATCGCCGTGCTGGGCGGCCTGTTCACGCTGATCACGCGCTTCAACCTGTTCGACAACCCGATTGGCCTGATGGTCTCGTACCTGATCTTCACCATTCCGTTCACCGTCTGGGTACTGACTTCCTTTGTGCGCGACATTCCCGGCGAGCTGGAAGAAGCCGCGCTGGTGGACGGCGCGTCGCCGCTGCAAACGCTGTTCAAGGTGCTGTTTCCGGTGATGATGCCCGCGCTGGTGACCACCGGTCTGCTGGCCTTTATCAACGCCTGGAACGAGTACCTGTTCGCGCTGACCTTCATGAGTACCAACCGCACCGTGCCCGTGGTGATCGCCAACTACTCCGGCGCGTCGCAGTTTGACCAGCCGTGGGGGCCGATCATGGCCGCCAGCATCGTGGTCACGATTCCACTGATCACGCTGGTGCTGATTTTCCAGCGCAACATCGTGTCCGGCCTGACGGCGGGAGCGGTTAAAGGCTAACCTCTTTTCTGACCAAACCGCCTCTCCGACGGCTGGAGAGGCGGTTTTTTTGTTCAGCTCATCCTTAATTCAGCCGCCTGACCCGCTTCTGGCCTGAACCCGCATACGTATCCGCCACGCCACGCAGCATCTGCCGGGCCAGGGTGATCAGCTCATCCTCGCCCGCACCCTCCAGGCGGAAGCTGCCGCCGTCGCCGTATTCGCCCTGAAAGGCCCCGCCCACCCGGCGCACGCGCACCAGCACCTCGCACAGGCCCAGGCGCAGCCAGGCGGCGTGAAAACCCCCGGTGGGCACAGGGCGCAGGCGGTTGGCGGGGTCCACGGTGAAGTCCAGCGTCACGTTGTTCAGCGGCAACCCCGGCCCGCTGGCAGCACGCAGGGCGTGGTACAGCGCATTGAGAAACGTCTCGCAGGCGCGCTCCTCGGCCTGACGCTCATGGGCGTGGCGGCGGATGGCGGCCTGAAGCTCGTCGAACTCGCTCATGGAAGGTCACTGGCGGGGGGCATCTCAGCCGTATTCCTATCACGCCAGCACGGACGGGCGATATTAGGATTTGATCATCGGAGGTATGCTGCGGCGCGTGATTGCCGCTCCCCACCCCGCCCCCATCCTGTTCATCTCCAACGGCACGGCGGAAGACCTGATCGGGGCGCGGCTGGCCGGACTGCTGCCGGGCGAGATTCGTTATTCCCCACTGGTGGGAGAAGGCCGGGCTTATGCCGCCGCCGAGGCCAACCGCGTGGGCCGGGTCCTGCACCTGCCCAGCGGCGGCTTTCCCTTCGGCAGTCTGAACAACCTGAAGGCAGATTTGAGGGCCGGATTGATCGGTGACTCGCTGGGGCAGTGGAGCGACGCCGTGCGCGGGGCCAGAGGTGCGGGCGCAGTCGTCGTGGTGGGCGACGCCTACGCACTGATGGTGGGAACCGTTGCGGCGAGAATGAACAAACTCCCGTTGATTCACGTTCAGCCGCTGCTGAGCGCACAGTATCTGGATGGCCTGGGCCTGCGCGGGGCTTTGCGAGAACTGAACGCGCTGGGGGCCAACCTGCCCATGCCTTATGAGTTGCGGCTGGCATGCGGGGCAGACGCGGTGTTCGTGCGCGACGCCGCCACCCAGCGCTACTACCAGCGGCGCGGCGTCCCGGCCCGCTTTGCCGGAAGTTTCGCGATGGATGTACTGGACAGGCCAGAGCGTGAACTGAATCTGCCACCGGGCCGTCCAGTGCTGGCCCTGCTGCCCGGTTCGCGGGAGGATTACCGCGAAAGTCTGCCCGTAATGCTGGAGGCCGCTGCTCTGCTGCCGAAAGTCACTTCATTGGTGGCCTGGCCGCACGACTGGGAAGCGGTCACGTTACCCGACGGCTGGACGCTAGAGATTAAGAACGGCGCGGAGGCGCGGGCAGTGGGCAGTGACGCGGGCATCCGCCTGCTACGCGGTGCTTTCGGCGCGGTGGCGAGGGCGGCAGATATCGCCATCGGCACGTCTGGCACCGCCAACGAGCAACTGGCCGGTCTGGGGGTGCCCGTCATCGCCTTCGCCACGAACGGCCCGCAATACACCGAAGGCTTTGCGCGGCGGCAGGGGCGTCTGCTGGGCGCTGCGCTGCGGGTGGTGAAGGCGGACCCGGTGATTCTTGCGGCAGAGGTCAGGTCAACTCTTGGCAACGGCTCCAAACGGGCGCGGGCGGCGCTGTACGGATTGACCCGCATCGGCCCGGCGGGGGCCTTGCCTGTGATCGCAGCGGAGATCGAGCGGCTGGCACAGCACTGATCACCCAGAACGAAAAAACACCCGGCACTGAGGCGGGGTGTCTTTCTGAAGAGGCTCTGGAAAGTCAGGTCAGGGCGTGATGTCCTCGTCGGCGTCGCCCATGTTGGTGCTGGGCGGATCGCTGCCGTCCATGGTCTGTGCCACGGCCACGTCCTGCTTGTCCATGCCGCGTTCCTTGTAGTCCCCGGCCTCGTGGCTCTCGGCCTTGACCTCGGCGTCCAGTTCCTCGCGCACGTCGGTTTTGCCCATGAATTGCAACTCCACATTGGTGGGTTCAGGCTTGCCGTCCGTATCGGTGTTGCCGGGCAGCTTCCCGCCTGGGCGATCATCATTCTGGGTCATGCCCCCACGCTACCAAGCCGGGCTGAGAACGCACCTGAGACATTCCTTTATATAGGCGAAAGGTGGAGGGCAAAACTGCCTTAGCCGCCCAGCCGCAACACGCTCTGGTTGCCGCGCAGCACGAAGACCAGGATGCCCGCCCCAGCCAGCACCCCGGCCTGCCGCTCCAGATTCTTCACCGAGTCGGGGGCGGCCACCCACTGGCGGCGCGGCTTCTCGCCGGGTTCCAGGTAAAAGCCCTCGGGCATGGCGACGATGGCCACCCGGCTGGCGGTGGCCCGCGCCCGCATGGCCCCGGCGATCAGCGCGGGCGCGGGGCTGGCGCTCAGGATGATCAGGTTGCCCCCCGAACGCGTGGGCGGAATCACGGGCGGGGCCGGGTCCGGCTGAAGCTGCGCCAGCCGCAGCAGGGCGGAATGCAGCGCCTCGGCGTGGCGGCCTGTGGGGGTCACGCCCGCGTTGGTGGCGACAGAGACGGGCAATTCCAGGGCCAGCGCCTCCTGCACCAGACTGGCGGCCAGACGCACGGCACTTTCGGTAAACACCTCTCCCCCGCTGCTCACGTCCAGATAGACGGTCACGCTGCTGGCCGCCGTGCGCTCCGGCTCACGCACACTCAGGGTGCCCGTGCGGGCGCTGGAACGCCAGTGGATGCGTCCCGGCGGATCGCCCGGCACATACTCGCGCACGCTCCGCAGGCTGATGGGATCGTCCAGACCCAGGCGGCGGCTCAGGCCACCCTCGCTCAGCAGGGGGCGCAGCAGGTCCGGCAGACGCAGGCCGTGGGGACTGGGAAACACATCCAGGCGCTGGGAAACTGGAACGGACACGCTACGCCAGAACAGCCCCAGCGGATCGGCCCAGTGCAGCGTCGCGCCCGGCCATTCGTAGACGCCCCGGCTGTTGAGGGTCAGGTGGGTACGGACCTCCTGCTCGGAGTGGCCCAGCAGTTCGCCGGACAGCCGCACGGGCGCGTCCACCACCACAGCGCGCGGCGTGGGGTCTTCCAGCAGATACCGGATGGGGAGGCGGCTGTGCAGATCGAGCCGGACCATCAGGGGCAGGCGGGTGCCCTGAAAGCCGTTGGGCGGCACCTCGCGCGTCAGGGAGACGTGGGGCGGCTTGCGATAGAGCCACCACAGCAGCGCGCCCAGCACGCCGAGAACCGCCAGCCACACCAGGGCCGAGATCAGGAAGTTCACTGCGCGGCGACAGCCTCAGCCTGAGAGTGATCCGATTCCACCGGCACCGGCTCGGAGCGCAGCACCTCACGCACCACTTCCTCGGCGGGCAATCCCTGCAAGCGGGCCTCGATCCGCAGGCTCAGGCGGTGGGCCAGCACCCCTGGCGCGGCGCGCTGCACGTCGTCGGGCGTGACGTAACCGCGCCCCTCCATCCACGCCAGCGCCTGCGCCACCCCTTGCAGGGCCAAACTGGCACGCGGACCACCGCCCAGCGCCACGGCGGAATGCGTGCGCGTGCGGGCCGCCAGCGAGGCCATATACCGCCGCAGATCCTCTGAGACATACACGGCCTGAACCTCACGGCGGGCAGCCAGCAAGTCGGCAGGGGCGGCCACCGATTCCAGCGTGTAGATCGGGTGCTGCCCCTGAAGGCGCGAGAGCATCCGCACCTCTTCCTCCAGCGTGGGATAGCCCACCGACAGGCGCAGCAAGAAGCGGTCCAGTTGCGCCTCGGGCAGGCGGTAGGTGCCCTCGTTCTCAATCGGGTTCTGGGTGGCGATCACCACGAAGGGCTGCTCCAGCATGTGCGTGACGCCGGATTCGGTGACCTGCCCCTCGCCCATCGCCTCCAGCAGCGCGGACTGGGTCTTGGGGGTGGCGCGGTTGATCTCGTCGGCCAGCAACACGCCCGTGAAGATCGGCCCCGGCACGAACTCGAAGGTGCCGCTGGCGGGGCGGTACACGCTGACGCCGGTCACGTCGCCGGGCAGCAGATCGGGGGTGAACTGCACGCGGGTGAAGGTCAGGCCCAGGCTGATCGCCAGCGCGCGGGCCAGCATGGTCTTGCCGGTGCCTGGGGCGTCTTCCAGCAGCACATGGCCCCCAGCCAGCACCCCGGCCAGGGCCAGCCCGGACACACCCTCCTTGCCCACCAGCACGCGGGCGATGTTGTCCAGAATGCTGCGGGCAAAGGGCTGCGTGGTGGGTGAAGGAGACAGGGATGAATCGGTCATGGATTTTCCTTTGTTGGCAGGGAGTCGGGAGCGTCTTCGGATGGATCAGAGTCTTCGGATGGATCGTGGGGGGGCGGCAGATCGGGCAGCATCCCGGCCAGTTCCTGCGCTGCCGCCTCGGCCTGGGCAGCGTCCTCGTCGGTCACGCGCCCGCCGTAGCGCACCGGGCCATACGCGCGGGTCAGGGTGTCCAGCGGGCCAGTCAAGACGGGATCAAAGCCCGACAGCCGCGCCGCGTAGCCTACCGGGGTTTCGGCGGCCAGCCTGCCGCGCCCGTGCTGCCGTAGCATTTCCTCGGCCTGTCTGTAGGCGAGGCGGACACGGTGCAGGGCGGGCTGGGCGGGGGCGGCAGCCTCACCCTTCAGCCCCGGCAAGACCTTCCCGTCCCCCTCTTTCTCCCCGGCCTGCGTGAAGTTCAGCCAGAGCAGGGCTGCGGCCAGCGCAAACAGCATCACCAGACTGAGCCACAGCAGCGCCCGCATAAAGCCGCTGATGTCGATCTGCCGCCACCCGGTGATGTTGCTGAGCAGTTGCCCCAGTGCGTTGCCCGCGCCGGGACCCATCGTTTGCGCTGCCCCTGCTGCGCCGCCCCCACCTCCGCCGGACAGCAACACGCCTGCCGCCAGCCACAGCGCCCCGGTCAGCAGTAACCCCGCCACCATCAGGATCTCGATCAGGCGGGCTTTACGTCCCTCCTCCCGGCGGAGTCTGAACAGCAGCCCGCCACCTGCCACCAGCAACAGCAGCCCGCCCAGCAGGATGGCATCTACAGGCAGAAAAACGTTATCGATGGTGAATTGGAACGGCAATTCCAGGCCGGGCGAGGTGGGGGCAGACGGCGTCTGGCCCAGGTCCGGGGGTGGCGGTTGGTTGGGGGGCGGCGCGGTCTGCACGTTAGCCGCAGGAGGCGACGGCTCTCCCAGCGCCGCCCAGTTCACGGCCTGACGCGGCAACAACACGCTGAAGACCAGCAGGGCTGCCAGCGCCGCGCCCACCACCCACCACACGCGGGGTGTCGGTTGCTCGGGACGCCGTCCCATCCGTTCGTCACGGCCCGGAATCGCCAGCAGTCCCCCGGCCAGCGCCAGCAGCAGCCCCGGCTGTGGGGCCAGCAGCCCGATCAGCAGCGGCACAAACAGCGCCCCACGACTGCGCCGCAAGCCGTCGGTGATGCGGTTGGCGGACCAGTTCAGGGCAATCACCACAAAAAACAGGGCCAGATAGTGCAGGGCCAGACCCACCAGCGCCGTCCGGCCCTGCGCCAGCGCTGCCGGGGCCAGGGCCACCGCCGCGCCGCCCACGATCAGCAGACTCAGCAGCAGGCGGCCTTCCTCCCAGCGCGGCCAGCGCACGGCCAGGCCGAACAGCACGCACAGCAGCGCGGTGGCCCACCACGGCAGCCAGCCCGCCGCCGCCAGCGGAAACAGCGCCAGCCCGTAAGCCCGCCAGGACACCCGCGCCGGGGCGTCCAGCCAGGGTTCCTCACGCGGCGCGGCGGTCAGGAGGATTCCTCGAACTTCATCTCGACTGGCTTCATCTCAACTGGAGAATACGCGCTTGGGTGGGGAAAGTTGCCGTCTGTGAGGTCGTCTTCCTGTAGAACCTGGCTTCGCCGCGTGGAGGAGCTGCTCCCACGAAAACCCCTCTCCTGCGGAGCTGTACCAGCCAGTCTGCTTCGCAGCCAGCTCTCCTCAAAAGGGAGCCAAGAGGCGAAAAAGACTGTGCAGAACAGCAATTTCCTTACCTCCCTTCCAAGAGGAGGTACACCGAAGGGGCGGAGGGGTTTTCGTGGGAGCCAACCTTCACGTCACCGGAAATACCTTCTCCTCCTCGGCATCAAAAAAACCGCCCCCAACTTTCGTCGGGGGCGGCGCAGAACAACAATCTGGTCAGTCCAGAAAGTCGCGCAGTTTGCGGGTGCGGCTCTCGTGGTACTTGAGCTTGCGTAGCGCCTTGTTCTCGATCTGGCGGATGCGTTCGCGGGTGACGCTGAAGCGTTGGCCGACTTCTTCCAGAGTATGTTCGCGGCCATCGACGAGGCCCTTGCGGAACTTCAGGACCATCGCCTCGCGCTCGGTCAGCTTAGACAGCGCCTTTTCCAGCTCTTCGGAGAGCAGGGTCTTGGCTGCGTTGTCCACCGGAGAATCCAGATTGTCGTCGGGAATGAAGTCGCCGTAGAAGCTGTCCTTCTCGTCACCGATGGGGGTTTCCAGGCTGACGGGTTCCTGGCTGACCTTCTGGACCTCTTCCACCTTGTTGGCGTCCCAGCCCGGTCCCATCGCCTCGGCGATTTCCTCGTGGGTCGCCTCGCGAGAGAGTTCCTGCTGGAGCTGCCGCGCCGTGCGGGTCAGCTTGTTGATGGTTTCCACCATATGCACCGGAATGCGGATGGTGCGCGCCTGATCGGCGATGGCGCGGTTGATGGCCTGCCTGATCCACCACGTCGCGTAGGTGGAGAACTTGTAGCGGCGGCGGTACTCGAACTTCTCCACCGCGCGGATCAATCCCTGGTTGCCCTCCTGGATCAGATCGAGGAAGCCCAGACCACGCCCGGTGTATTTCTTGGCGATGCTGACCACCAAGCGCAGGTTGGCCTCGATCAATCCCTGGCGTGCTGCCGCGCCGTCTTCCACCTGACGCATCTGGCGGCGGCGGGCGCGGTCTTCCATCTCCAGCTCTTCTTCCAGAATCTTGCGAGCTTCCTCGCCTTCCTCAATGCGGCGGGCCAGCGCGATTTCCTCTTCGAGGGTCAGCAGCGGCACCCGCCCGATCTCGTGCAGGTACTGGCGCACCGGGTCATTGCTGACGGCGCGCGGCATGTCGTCGAAGTACTTTTCCTCGTCGTCGGGCTGGTTGGTGGCGCGGGCAGCGGCGGGGCCGTCCTCGGTTTCCTCGTCCTCAGACTCTTCCTCGTCATCCTCGTCGGCGTCCTGAACCTCAATGTTCTGGGCGGCGATGTAGAGCTGCAAATCCTCGAAGGCGTCGGCGTTCTCTGGGTTTTCCGGGTCCAAACCGTTGGCTTCCAGGGCGGTGGCCAGGGCCGTGACGATGTCCTCGGAGGCCAGCACGCCTGCCACCTTGCCGTTCTTGAGCAGTTCCTGAATGCCGGGGTGCGCGTAGTACGGCTTGTCGGCCACGGCGGCTTTGGGTGCGGCAGGTGCCTTGCCTGCGGCTTTGCCGGAGGGGGCCTTGACCGCAGCCATCTTCTTATCGGCCTTGGCAGGCGCTTCAGCAGTGGCTTCGGCAGCCGTGGCCGTTTTCTTGGGCGCGGCTTTTTTGGCTGGGGCCTTGGCTTTGGGTTCAGCGGCGTCTGCTTCGGTAACAGCTTTCTTCGCGGCTGGCTTCTTGGCGGCAGCCTTCACCGGCGCGTCGCCGTCGGTCTTGGCGGTTGCTGCTTTCTTGGCCGCAGGCTTCTTCACGGGGGCGGAATTGGCTGATGCTTCTTCGGCGGCAACAGCTTTGGCGACGGCGGGTTTGGCCCCGCCCACACGGGTGCGCGGCTTCTTTTCAGCGGCCTGGGGAGCCGCTTCGGGGATGTCAGTTGCTTGTTCGGGTGATGCTTTGGTGGACTCTGCCATGCGGCCTCCTGTGGCAAAAAATGGATCAATCGGGGGAAGGCGGAACTCAGGTCTCAAACCCGGAGACTGGATGCCGAAACGCGCCAGTCTAGCAAACGCATTCGCGGGCCAGCGCCCACCTGAAGGCAGTCGTAAATTTTACCACGCCCCCGGTGAGTCTGCCAGCACGCCTATCAACACTTCCATTACGTGTCAAACAGGGAAAAGGTTCCCGGTCAGGTCAGCCGCGCGTGACCGTCAGCACCTTGAATCCGCCTGCCCGCGCCAGTTCCCGCGCCGGGCCGATTTCACGCAGCGGCGTTTCGTAGGGCAGAGGTTCGTTGGCCACCAGATACAGCGTGCCGCCGGGCTTCAAGCGGCGTGAGGCCGTGGCCAGAAACTCCAGCGCCACGTCCAGCACCACACCGCGCCCCACATGAAAGGGCGGATTGGTCAGGATGATGTCGAAGGTGCGCTCGCCCAGGGCCGCGTCCACGTCCGAGTGAATGACCTCGCCTGCCAATCCGTTTGCTTCCAGCGTCAGGCGCGAGCTGCGGACGCTCTGCAAGTCGCCGTCCACCAGGGTCACATTCGCCCCGCGCCGGGCCGCCCACGCACCGATCAGGCCCGCGCCGCAGCCCAGATCGAGAACGTGCTGGCCGGACAGGTCCAGTTCTCCCAGCGTCTCCAGCAGCAAAGAAGTTGCCTTATCCGCCTTGCCCGCGCTAAAAACGCCAGGGAGACCGACAATCTGGATGCCGAACGCCTCGTAGTTCTCGGCTTCGGGCAGGAGCGGCGTGGGGCCAGGGCGACGGGTCAGACGGGCCACGCGCATTCCGCCGTCACGGGCCACCGTCTCCCCTGTCCCGAATGCTGCGCCCGCCGCACGCACGTAGCGGTCAAAGCCCTTGTCGCGGTCCCCCGCCAGATACAGTGTGCCGCCCGGCGGCGTCTGCGAGTGCGCCCAGGCGATCTGCGCCGAGATGTAGGCGTTGCCCCGATCCCCGGCCAACGTCAGCGCGACGGTGCGTGCCCGTTCGGGCCAGCGTTCAGCCAGCGCATCGCCGGGAGCAGCAGCCAGAGGTTCGTAACCCGCAGACTCCAGCACTGCCAGCGCCGCCGCCGAACCCTCCACCGCACGCAGTTCCACCCCCGGCAGACTTCCCAGCAATCCACCTGCCGCCGACAGGTCCAGCACCTCACCCGACACCCGGTCCTTTCGCATGGTCTGCACCAGCAACTCCTGGGCCGCGTCCACACCGGGAAAACCGTGCACGCCGGGTTTGGTGAGGGCAGTCATCCCTTCCAACCTCTGGCCGAGTCTGGCAGGGCGGATTCCGAAATAATCCCCACTGCCACCGGTTTCTTCACGCACAGGCGGGCGAACAATTCTGATTTTCTGCTTCTTGCGGCCAGTCACACCCCTCCATGTATCACATGCCGGTCCAGTTGGCATTCACCCAAGGGCGGCTCAATCTCCCTCACACGCGCTGCACAGGCGCAGGCCCCATGCTGAAGGGGCCAAACAATTTAACCTGGCCGGGTGAAGTCAGGAAGGCTGCCCCACAGTTGCTGGGGCTTTTTTCTGCCTTGATTTTCTGCCTTTATTCCCGCTCGTCCAGCACGCCCGCACCCTCGTGATCCGTGGTGACGGCCAGCGCATCCAACCGGATAGCAAAGCGGCGCTGGAAATCGGCCAGCAGCACGTCCACGCTCTCAGGCATCTTGCCCCGAACTGTTATGCCGACGCGATCCGCGCCGCCCTGAGACCACAGCCTCAGCGTGTGCTGGGCGTGGTCCAGCCCATGTCCCGCCAGCCAGAACACGACTTCACGCGGGAACAGCTTGACGCCCTTGACCTTGAGCATGCCGCCCACATTGCCAAAGACGCCGCCGGGCAGGTAAACCCCATCTGCACGCCTTTCCAGCCGGGTCAGGTCTCCAGTGCGGAAGCGCAGCAGCGGCATGGCCTGCTTGCTCAGGTGGGTCACGACGAGTTCTCCGCGTTCGCCGTCCGGCATGGATTGCCCGGTTTCGGGATCTATGACTTCCAGATGGACCCAGTCTTCCAGCACGCGCAGACCGTTCTTTTCGGGGGTTTCCAGGGCCATCATTCCGGCCTCGCTGCTGGCGTAGGCGTCCAGGGCCACACAGCCCAGCGCCGCTTCCACCCGCTCCCGGCGACCCGCGATGCTGGTGAGCGGCTCGCCCGACGAGATCAGCAGTTCTACCCGCGCACCTGCCTCGCCCAGCTTCTGCGCGAAACTGGGGGCGGACACGAGAACGCGCACACCCAGCTTCTGAATGGCGTCCAGTTGCGCTTCCGATTCACCGGGACCAAAGGGCAGGGTTTTTGCCCCCAATGACTCAAAGCCGTCCTGCATGATCCAGCCGCCCGCGAAACGGTGAAAGCCGAAGGCAATCTGAACGTGGTCTTCAGGGCGAACGCCTGCTCGTGCAAAGGCTGCCGCCGCCGCCTGCCCGTGCGCGTCAATGTCTGCCCGCGTCGCGTACTCAGGCAGCCAGCCCCCGCCCGGATGCGGCGTGAGGTGAACTCGGACGGCATCGGGGTGGGCCAGCTCGCCTGCCTCAAACGCCTCGGTCAGACGTTCACGGGTGAGGAAAGGGACGGCGGCCCAGTCCGTATTTTCAGGGAGATTCTGGAGTGCAGCGCGGTAGAGAGCATGGCCTTTGAGTCGGCCCAGTAACTCGGCGTGACTGGGCGGTGAAGTGGAACCCGGTTGGAGCGTGTCGGTCATTGGATGTCCTTAAAAAGAGGGCATGCGCTGCTTGCCACTCCCCTCTACTTAGTAGCTGTTCCAGTCCCAGCCTCCCATTCAAGGCGGGAGGGGCTAAAAGCTGAAAGCTCCGGCAACTTGCCTCATTCGCAAATCACATCCAGCGTTTGCGCCGCTTGTAACTTTTGACGTCCTTGAAGCTCTTGCGGACGCCGCCCTCGGTGACGCCCAGATAGAACTCCTTGACGTCAGGGTTGCTGGCAAGCTGGGCGCTGAGGCCCTCCATCACGATGCGCCCGCTCTCCATCACATAGCCGTAATCGCTGTTCCGCAGGGCGATATTGGCGTTCTGCTCCACCACCAGTACGCTCAGACCCTCCTCACGATTGATACGGCGCACGTTGTCAAAGATCTCGGCCACCAGCAGCGGCGCGAGGCCCAGGCTAGGTTCGTCCAGCAGTAGCACTTTCGGGTGGGCCATCAACGCGCGGCCAATGGCAATCATCTGCTGCTCGCCGCCGGAGGTGTACCCAGCCTGCTTGTGCCGCAGCGCGGGCAGCTTGGGAAAGTAGGTGTAGATGCGCTCCAGATCATCTTTCCAGTTACCACGGCCCAGAATCGCCCCGGCCCGCAGATTCTCTTCCACCGACAGGTGCTTGAACACGCGGCGGCCCTCCGGCACCTGCACCACGCCGGATTTGACGACATCGGTGCCGTTCAGGGCGCTGAGGGTCTTGCCGGCGAATGAAATGGTACCTTCCCTGATCTTGCCGTTCTCCGGTTTCAGCAAGCCCGAAATAGCCCGCAGCGTCGTCGTTTTCCCCGCGCCGTTGGTGCCGAGCAGCGAGGTGACCTGCCCGGCCCGCACGGTCAGGCTAACGCCGCGCAAGACCTGAATAATATCGTGGTAGACGACTTCCACGTTGTTGACGGTCAAGTCGTCCTTGCTGGCGGCCACCTGGGGCGGCGGGACGTTGGCAGGTTGGGGGGTGGAGAGGGTCATCTCAATTAATCTCCTGATTGCGATGCCGCGAAACACAGGCGAAGCCGCATCTCTTGACCCCTCTCCCGCAAGGGTAGAGGGGCGCTGCGTTGGCAGCGGGTGAGGGGGCCACCGGGCAGGCCACCGCTCTGGCAAGTTGCCCGGCCCCTTCCCACGTCTCTTACTTCATCGGGTGAATGAGCTGGAACAGCGCACTCCGTTGCGCCCCGGTGATCGCCTTGAAGTTGCCCGTCGCGTCGGCTTGCAGCAGGCGCAGGCTTTCGGCACCGATATGGTCCTTGGCGCTGAAGGTCACCGGGCCGACGGCGAACCCGGGGTTAAACGACTTGCTGCCGTTCATGCTGATCAGACCCTTGTAGATCCCGGCGGCGTCCGGGTTGGCCCCGGCGCGTTTCATGGCCTCGATGGCAATGGCCGACGCCAGCATCCCACTGGTGTAATGCACGCTGCGGATGGTGTCCGCATTGCGCTTGTACTGCGCCCCGATCTTCTTCGTCAGGATGATGCCGGGCTGGTTGCCCTCGTCATACAGGTAGTAACTGGTGGCCCAGATGAAGTCCTTGGCGGCGTCTCCAGCCAGCTTGGTCAGGTCCTCGCCCCCGGTGTAGTGCGCGCCCATGAACTGCATCTTGCCCAGCAGGCCCAGCCGCTTGGCATCCTTGAGGATGTTTGCCACCGGCCCGGCGGTGTTCTGGTTGATGATGTACTTTGCGCCCTGCGACTCCAGCCTCTTGAGCAGGGCCGTGTTGTCCAGATTGTTGCCGCCGACTTCCTGTACGTCGGTGATCTTGAGGCCCAGGCGTTCGGCGGCCTTGCGGGCGTCCACCACCGGATCACGACCAAAGGGACTGGGGTTGACGATCAGTGCCACCTTCGCGCCGCGCTCCTTCTTGGCCACGTATTCCAGCAGGGCCACGATGTTCTCGGAGTAGCTGCTGACGGGCAAGAAGGTGTAGGTGTTGTCGGGCGGATCGATGATACCGATGTGGTAGCTGGCCGTCAGCGTGGGAATCTTGGTTTCCTGAATCACGCTCTTGAGTTGTAATGCCCCGCCCGTCGCGTAGCCCAGGAAGACCGGGGCGTTCAGGTTCGCCACGAAATCCTCAAAGTTGCGCTGGGTGTTGGCGTTGTTGTACTGGTCGTCACGGATCACGCAGTTGAGAGTGATGCCCGGCAGCATTTTCTGCGCGTTGGCGTACTTGCAGTAGTCTTCCACGCCCGCCGCGTAGCTGGCCCCGGCGTCACTGGTTGGCCCAGTGATGGCCCCGGACCAGGGCAGCGTCACCGTCTTCTGTGCAGCGGCAAACGACAGGGAAACGAGGGCGGACAACATCAGGGTCTTTTTCATGGGTGGAACCTCCAGTCAGCGAGAGGGCGAGTAAGGATGTGCATTGACGTTGATATTGGAGGGTGGATTCGTTGCACTTCTAGGGCCGCTAGAACTTATAAGGCCACTTCTTGAAATAGAGCCGCGATAATCGCCACCAGTTGGCCAGCCCGCGCGGCTCGAACATCAGAAACAGCACGATGGCGAGGCCGAAGGACAGCGGACGCAGCGCCGTCGCCACATCCACCCCCGCCGGAAAGAGGTTCTGCGTCCCCAGCCACTGGCTGCCGTTGCCCACCAGACGGTCCAGCGTCACGATGAACAGCGGCCCCAGGAACGATCCCGGCAGGCTGCCCAGACCGCCCACAATCGCCATCGCCAGCAGTTGAATGGAGATGTGCAGACCGTAATCCTCGATCACCACGGCTTTCTGGAAGTACGCGAACAGCCCGCCTGCGATGCCGGCGTAGAACGAGCCGATCATGAACGCCATGATCTTGGCGGTGCCGGGGTTGATCCCCATCGCGGCGGCGGCCCGGTCATTGTCCCGCACGGCGATCAGCGAGCGCCCATGTTTGGTCCGCAGCACATTGCGCCACAGCAGCCCCATCACCACCAGCACAGGAAGAATCAGGTAGTACCACACGAAATTGTGGTTAAAGAAGGTGGCCTTGACCCCGAACACCTGCACCTGCGGCAGGCTGATTGCGCCCCCCTGCGCCAGCAGCGGCGTGTGCCCCACGCCCCACTCGAAGATGATCTGGAAGGCGAGGGTGGCAACCGCTAAATACAGGTACTTGAGACGGAGGCTGGGCAACCCGACGAACGTGCCGACGAGCGCCCCCGCCAATCCCCCAATCGGAATAGCAAGGAAGAAGGGGAGGTTGAGCCGCGTGGCCGCCAGCGCCGTGGCATACGCACCCACGCCCATGAACGCCGCCTGCCCGATATTGATCAGCCCCGTGTACCCGGTGGTGATGTTCAGCCCGATCACGGCCACCGCGTAGATCATGATCATGTTCACGTCGCGCAGCATGGTCTTGGGCAGGATCAGGGGCAGCAGCAGCAGCAGACCGATCAGCACGATCAGGCTGAGTTGCTCGGAGTAGGTGGCAAAGATGGTCTGGTCCTGCTGATACTTCGTGCGGTAATTGCCCGTCTGGGTAAAGCGGGAGGCGGGCATCAGCGCACGCCCCATACGGACTTAACCGTCAGGCCATTTGAGATCACGCAGCGATTAAACACGCTCGATCTCCTTCGTCCCGAATAGCCCGTAAGGCCGGATCAGCAGCACGATGATCAGGATGATGAAGGGAAACACTTCGCGGGTACCGCCCCCCGGCACGATGCCGTCCAGATAGCCCGCCGACAGGTTTTCCAGAATGCCGATCAGCATGCCGCCCACGATTGCGCCCACCACGCTGTCCAGGCCGCCCAGGATCACCACTGGAAAGACCTTGAGTCCAATTCCGGCCAGTCCGCCCAGGGTCAGTCCGCTCATCAGGCCCAGGATCACGCCCGCCGCCGCCGCCGTGAGGCCCGCCGCCGCCCAGGCCAGGGCAAACACGCGCTCCACGCTGGTGCCCACGCTCATGGCCGCCATCTGGTCATCGGCCACGGCGCGCATGGTGATGCCCAGGGTGCTTTTGTTGAAGAAGTAGGTAAAGCCTCCCAGCAGGCCCAGCGCCATCAACACGCCCGCGATCTGTGTTTTGGAGAGGGGCAGGCCAAACAGTTCAATGCCCTGTCCGGTCAGCAGCGCAGGCCGCTCAAAGGCGAAGGTTCCTGCGCCGTAGGGCGTCAGATGAATCAGACCGTCAATGACGCTGCTCAGGCCAATCGTGACCATGATGACCGCGATGATCGGCTGGCCCACCATACGCCGCAAAAACACCCGCTCAATCAGCATCCCCAGCAGAAACGTCGCCAGCATGGCGATCAGCCCAGCCAGCCAGAAGTTGACGCCCCGTTGTGTCAGCGCAAAGGCGATAAACGCCCCGGTGGCGATGATCTGCCCGTGTGCGAAGTTAATCACGCGGCTGGATTTGTAGATCAGCACAAAGCCCAGCGCGGCCAGGGCATAGACGCTGCCGATCACGACGCCCGCGATCAGCAGTTGCGGCAGTAATTCCATGTTGGCCTCCTTTGGGGGGTGAATGTTGGGGTGGAGGGCGGAAATAGTTCAATAGGTATATGGGGATGACCGCCAAAAGTGCCACGAAGGAACGGACTTGCAAAACTGCGGAGCAGAAAAATTGACCGTGGAGGCAATCGGCCAATACCGTGTGAAATCCTCACGCCCCTACCCGCGCCGCTGCCACTCCAGATCGCGGCACTTCCCGTTCCATCCCCGGCACCCGATAAACAACCACATCCGTCTCCACACGTTGCGTCTGCCCATCCTGATACTTGAACGTCGCCTCCACCCGCACGGATTCGGAGCCGTCGTAGAGAGCGGCGACAATCGGCGCGTATTTCTCGCGGATCAGCTTGCGCCGGACCTTGCCCGTGCGGGTCAACTCGTCGTCGTCGGCATCCAGCAGCTTGTACAGCAGCACGAAGCGGGCGACGCGCTCATGGGGTTCCAGCCGCCCGTTCGCCTCCTCCACCTCTTTCAGGATCAGTTCGGCCAGTTCCGGCTTGCTGCTCAGGTCCATGTACGTGCTGTACGCGATCTGGCGTTTCTCGGCCCATTGCCCGGCAGTCAGGGGATCGACGTTCAGGAAGGCGGTGACCTGCGTTTCTCCGTCGCCAAAGGCCACCGCCTCCTTGATATAGGGGCTGAACTTCAGGCGGTTCTCAATGAACTGCGGGCTGAAGGTCTCGCCGCCTGCCGTCTTCATCACGTCGCTCAGGCGGTCAATGACCTGAAGGTGGCCCTCGGGAGTCAGGCGTCCGGCGTCGCCGCTGTGCAGCCAGCCGTCGCGGATCGTCTCGGCGCTGGCGTCATCGCGCTTGTAATAGCCCACCACCACGGCGGGGCTGCGGCTGAGGATCTCGCCTTCCTCGGTGATCCTTACCTCGCCACCGGGGAGAATCTTGCCCACGGTGTCGAAGCGCACGTCACCGTCGCGGTGGACGTAGGCGATGCCGATGTTCTCGGTCTGGCCGTAGATCTGCTTCAGATTCACGCCCAGGCCGTGATAGAAGCGGAACACGTCCGGTCCCAGCGCTGCGCCACCGGTATAAGCGCGTTTGAGGCGCAGAAAGCCCAGCCCGTCCAGCAGTGGACGCGTCAGGCCCCAGTACGCCAGCCACTTCTTGAACCCTGCTGTGCCGCCCGCCTTTTTCCCGCTCAGGCTGGCGTCGGCGGCGTCGGTACTCCATTGCAGGAGCTTGCGGTACAGCGCCCGGTTGGGGCCGTAACTTTCCTGCATCCGGATGAACATATTGCTCTGAATGCCCTCCCACACGCGCGGCGGGGCAAACATGAAGTGCGGGCCGATCTCCACCAGATCACTCATGGCCGTCTCGTTGCTTTCGGGAAAGTTGACCGTCACGGCATTGGCGAGGGCCACCGCCACCGTCATCATCTGCTCGCCAATCCACGCCATCGGCAGGAAGGACAGGTAATCGTCGCCAGGATTCAGGGGGTCCACCTCACCCAGCGCCTTGCCCATGTACAACAGGTTGCGGTGAGACAGCATGGCCGCCTTGGGATTCCCGGTGGTGCCAGAGGTGAGGCTGAAGTGGCACACATCGTCGGGCTTGCCGAGTGCGGCCTCGCGGTCAAAAACGGTGACCGCATCTGCCTTCCCAAGTTCCAGCAACTCCGCGAAGGAGATTAACCAGTCGTCGCCCGCGTGCTTGCTCATGCCGCGCGGGTCCTCGTAAATCACCTTGCGGATGTGGGGAAGGCTGGCGCGGTGGTCCAGCAGCTTGTCCACCTGCTCCTCGTCCTCGGCCAGCACCAGCACGGCGTCGGTGTAGTCCAGCACGTAGCGGGCTTCCTCGGACGAACTGCTCTGGTAGACGCCCACGCTGACGGCCCCCAGCGCCTGCGCGCCGATTTCCATGAACACCCAGGCGGGAATGTTGTCGGCCATCACGGCGACTTTCTCCCCGCGCACAATGCCCAGCGCGTGCAACCCGGCAGCCACTTCCCGCGCCCGCATCAGGTACTCGGCATACGTCGTCTCGTTCCAGATGCCGTATTCCTTGTGGCGCAGGGCAACCGCTTTGGGCGTCTGGGCCGCGCGTTTCGCCAGCAGTTGGGGAATGGTCAGGGTGGTCACGTCGCCCACGTCGTAAGCAGTCATGCGCCCACCGCTTGCTGTTCCTCGGCCACACCCGTATACGCCTCAATCACGCGCGGATCGGCGCTGACTTCCTCGGGCCGCCCACCCGCGATCAACTGGCCGAAATCCAGCACGTACACACGGTCACTGATGTCCATGACCACGCCCATGTCGTGTTCAATTAAAACGATGGTGATGCCCTGCTCGCGCTGGATGTCGAGAATGAAGCGCACCATGTCTTCCTTTTCCTCCACATTCATGCCCGCCATCGGCTCGTCCAGCAGCAGCAACTGGGGCGCGAGGGTCAAGGCGCGGGCCACCTCTACCCGCTTCTGAATGCCGTAGGCCAGCGTGCCGACGGGATGCGAGCGGTGTTCCTCCAGCTCCATGAAATCAATGATGCGCTCCACGTAGGCGCGGTTCTCGGCCTCCTGGCGGCTGGCGCGGCCGTAGAAGATCAGGCTGTCCAGCAGGCTGTAACGCAGGTGGGTGTGACGGGCCAGCAGAAGGTTTTCCACAACGCTGAGGCCCCGGAACAGCTCTAGATTCTGAAAGGCGCGGGCGATGCCGTAACTGGTGACCACGTTGGGTGCGGCGCGGCTCAGGTCATGGCTACCGAAGGTAATGCGCCCGCGTGTGGGGTGGTAAAAGCCGCTGATGCAGTTCAGCAGACTGGTCTTTCCTGCCCCGTTCGGCCCGATGATGCTGACGATCTCGCCCGGCG
Source organism: Deinococcus sp. AJ005 (assembly GCF_009017495.1). Classification (NCBI taxonomy): domain Bacteria; kingdom Thermotogati; phylum Deinococcota; class Deinococci; order Deinococcales; family Deinococcaceae; genus Deinococcus; species Deinococcus sp. AJ005. Next base: position 2,176,020 of record NZ_CP044990.1, read on the forward strand.
GTACGGTCAGGCTCACGTCGGTCAGCGCGTTGAGGCCGCCGAATGTCAGGGTGACGCCCTGAACTTCGAGTTGGGGAGTTGAAGTCTGAGACATGACACCTCGCGCGAAGGAACCTGAGAACAGCGTCTGACAAAACAGAGAATGAGCAGAACGAAGATTGTCGGTGGATTGATTATGGGGGCATGGCTCAGGCTGTAGATATGAATTTGTCTAGACGCATGTTATCTAAATGAGAGCTTGGAGCTGATTTGTCTAGATCATTTGCAGCACACACCAACGGGCAATCCCCAGACTGGGCTGATTCTCCCCCCGCCCTCCCACTGCCAGAGGCTCCGCCGTGAAAACGCCACTGACCCCTCTCGAACCCGTTTTGCGCGCACTCAATATCTTTGGATCACGTCCGGCTATTCAGGCTGGCGAAGCAGCACTGAGCTACTCAGAGCTGGCAGACCGCACCGCCCGACTCGTCACGCTGCTGCGGGACTGTGACCTGACGTCCGGCGCTCACGTCCTGCTGGTCTCGCCCAACACGCCCGACGCACTGCTGGCCTTCTGCGCCGTCCCGCTGGCCGGAGGCGTCATCGTGCCCCTGAATCCCGCCTTCAACAACGAGGCTCTGAATTTTCTGTCAGGCCACGCCGATCCGGTGGTGGCGTTGGTGGACACGGGCTGTCTAGCGCGTGTGGCCGAGCGGCTGGGCAAACTCAACATTCCCATCATTGAAATCGGAGACGCTTCTGATCTGGGCGCGAGGCTGAGGGCCGTCTCCCCCGCCCCGCTCGAAGTTTCACCCACGCTGGACGAGGATTCGCCCATCAGCATCAATTACACCAGCGGCACTACCAGCGATCCGAAGGGCGTGATGGTCACGCACCGCAACGCCTACATCAACCTATCGAACCTGCTCTATCACCTGAACCTGCGACCCGGTAGCGTGTATCTGCACGCCCTGCCGCTGGCGCACGGCAACGGCTGGGGCAGCGCCTGGGCGGTGACTGCGGCGGGCGGCACGCATGTAATGCCCGGCAGCGACGACCCGCGCGAGCTTCGGCAGGCGCTGCTGACACGCGGAATCACGCACCTGTTCGCCTCGCCCGCGATTCTGACGCCGCTGGCCGACTCCGCCGCGCCCATGACCCTGCCGCGCCCGGTGCGGCTGCTGCTGGCCGGAACGCTTCCGCCGCCGCATCTGCTGGAGCAACTTCAGACGCAGGGTTTTCAGGTGCTGCACGGCTACGGCCTGACGGAAACCAATGCGGTGATGACCGTCAGCGAACTGGACCCAGAGGAAGGCGACACCCGCGTTCTGTCGCGCCAGGGCCACCCAATGATGTTTGGCGGTCAGGTGCGCGTGGTGGCTGAGGACGGGCAACCTGTGCCTGCCGACGGATTCACGCCCGGCGAGATCGTCATCCGGGGCAATCAGGTCATGAAGGGCTATTACAGAAACCGCGCGGCCACCCGGCGCGCGCTGGACGGCGGCTGGCTGCACACCGGCGATCTGGCGGTGGTTCATCCCGATGGACGGGTGGACATTCTGGACCGCGCGGGCGATTTGCTGACCATCGCAGGCCAGAGTGTCTCCAGCGCGCAGATTGAGGCTGTGCTGTACCGCCACCCCAGCGTGCGCGAGGCTGTGGTGGTGGCCGCACACCCGCAGCCGGACCAGACCTGCGCGGTGGCCTTCGTCACCCTGCATCCCGGCGCGGGCGTACGTGGTGAGGAACTGCGGGGCTTTTGCACTCCGCACTTGCCCGAGTACGCCTTGCCCAGCCCTGTCTACCTCGTTGCAAAGCTGCCCAAAACGGCGAGTGGCAAGGTGCTAAAGCATGTGCTGCGGGCGCAGGCGCGGGAAACGCAGATGCGGGAAACACAGACGCGGGAAAAGTAAGTCTGGCCGCGCTGCTAGACCGGCTCTCCCACCGGCTGTGTCAGTTCCCGCAGGCGCTCGCCCAGTTCTGCCGTCACGCCTTTAATGCCGCCCTGCGCCTCGATGGGCGGGCCGAAACGCACGATCCAGCGCTTGCCTTCGCGGCAGATTCCGGCGGGAAGGATCGGGGCGCGGGCCTTGGCTGCAATCAGGGCTACGCCGCCCTGGAGGGCCGGACCGCCGCGCGTTCCCTGCGGAAAGATGCCCACCGTACCATTGTTTTTTAGAATTCGCACCGCCATGCGCACGGCCCCCAGATCGTTGCCCGAGCGATCGATGGGAAAGCTCCCGCCCGTGCTGATGATCCAGCCGATGACCGGGACGAACAACTCCTTTTTAGCCATGAACTGCACGAGTCGGCCCGGCGGCAGGGAGCGGGCCACCATGAACGGATCGAGGTTGGAACGGTGGTTGGCCGCGATCACCAGGGGCGTCCCGGGCGGCGGCACATGCTCGCGCCCGTGGACTTCCAGATGTGCGCCGCTGAGCATGACGGGCAGGTAGGTCACGGCCAGCACGGCGCGGTAGACCCGTGGATCGGCAGCGGGCGGCGCGGCTTCGGGGGTAGCGGTTTGCGGCCCGCCGCCACGTTTGGAACTGGAACCGGAAAGATCGGGACGGGCGGCGTCGCTCATGAGGGCAGGATACGCCCAGACTAAGGGGGCTGGCCCTTTACTTTTGCTGGCCCCGCTCTAGCCTTGGGCCATGAAGATCGCAGTGATCGGTGCGGCGGGCGGTGTGGGCCGCCGGGTGGTGGCGCAGGCCGCCAAAGCAGGACATGACGTGGCCGCCCTAGTGCGCCGCGAGGAACAGGCCGACATGATGTCCCTTTACGGCGCAAAACCCGTGATGGGCGATCTGGAAGGCGACTGGCAAGCGGTGCTGGACGGCGCAGACGCGGTGGTCTGGGCAGCGGGCGGCGGCGCGGGCGGCAATTATCAGGCCATCGACGGCGAGGCCCTGGGGCGCGTGGCCGACACCCTCACAGAGCGAGGCCCCAAACGGCTGATCGTGGTCAGCAGCATGGGCGTGGACCGCCCCGAGCAGATGCCACCCTTTTTGCAACAGGTGCTGAAGGTCAAGGCCGAGTCGGACGGCCATGTGCAGCAAAGCGGTCTGGACTGGACCATCGTGCGCCCCGGCGGCCTGAATGACGAACCCGGCATCGGCAAGATCACGGTGGGCACCCACGCTCCCAGGGGCAGCATCTCGCGCGATGACGTGGCGAGCGTGGTCCTGGCCTGTCTGGGCGACCCGTCCACAGCAGGCAAGACCTTCGAGATGGTAGCCGGAGAGCAGGGCATTTCAGACGCGATAGCCAGCCTGTAAATCCTATTCTCGGGAGGCAGGCGAGCCTTCCAGCCACCAGCGAAGAAAAGCCGGGAAACGCTCCGCCCACGCGGCCTCGTCGTGCCAGTGGTCTGCGCCGATGGTGACGTGGACTTCACGCACTTTCGGGCGGAGTTGCCCTGCCAGAGCGTGGGTCAGCGCCACCATATCCGCCGCGCCCTGCAAAGAATCAGCCTCGTGATCCCCCATGTCCAACCAGACACGGGACTGCGGGGCTTTTTTATCTTCCAGCCAGCGCAGCAGCTCGAAATCGGCGGGGAAGATGGCCGGGCTAAAGACGCCCAGCATGCCGAATTCGGCGGGAGCGCGTAAGCCTCCGTAGAGTGTCACGAGTCCGCCGAACGATGATCCGGCCAAAGCGGTCTGTGCCGTGTCCACCGCGCCAAAGCGCTGAGCCAGCACGGGCTTGAGCGTGTCTGCAATCCAGTCCAGATACTCGTCTGCGCCAGGGTTAAAGGCGTTCATCTCGAAGGGGAACGGCACGTAACGGCGGTTGCGCTCGTCGTTCACGCTCAGGGCAGCGATCAGGCAGGGGTGGCCCTCATCGGCCAGAGCCTGAGCCGCCCCAGCGACATTCCAGCTCTGCCCAGCGAAGGTGGAAGCCTCGTCATACACGTTCTGGCCGTCATGCATGATCAGCAGCGGCAAGGGCAACGTGAACGATTCGGGCCACCACAGCCGCACCAATTGCTCCCCCCAGGGTGCTGCCAGCGTCAGTTCCTCGCGCGGTGGGGCGGAGGCGGAAGGCCGTCCTCTCCCCTGCCGGGCATCCTGCCAGCCTGTCAGATGGAGCTGGATTTCCATATCGCCGTGGACAACGGCTTTATGTGCAGGAGTGCGCCCCCCCCAGGCGTCGCCCTCTTCGATGGTCTGCCCACCATGTAATACGCGGACCTTGACCCCCAGCAACGCGCCCTCGGGCAGATCGGCCTCCAGTACGGCCCTGTTTCCCGAACGCTCAAAGGTCCAGCCTTCCGACTCATTCCCCCACTTCCGGTGATCCCCAGTCAGGAACAGGACGCCGTCCGGCGTGTTCGGCGGCAGCTTGGGAATCACGAAACGGACCTGGGCCATAACTCAGCTTAGGGGCTGAACGGCGGGAGATACGACTGACCCGCCTCCCCCCATCAGGTAAAATATGCGGTATCCCTGGCCTCCCCCCGAGCAGCAGACCCCCGCCCGCGTTAAGCCGCCGTCAGCTTGCGTGAGGTTGGTGTCAGCACACCGGGAGTACGCTCTGGGAGTGACATCCACACGGTAGGCCGCTGGTCCAGACCACCCGGTACAGCTTCGGAAAGCACTTGCCTTGACTTCTTAAACTTGATATACTTGCACTCAAGTTTCCTGGCAGCTCCATCAGTACATGCCACCGGAGACCTCCTCTTTCCACTGACCTGTAAGGGCCAAAGGAGTTCCGCATGCCCACCGACAAGACCCCCAGCACCAAAGCAGCACTGAACCTCCCCAAAATTGTCCCCGTCTGCCCCGTGCGCGGCAGCGTGATCTACCCGACGATGGTGCAGCATATCGACGCGAGCCGTTCGATCTCTATTAACGCCATTGAGGCCGCCATGAACGCCGAGAAGGTCATCCTGATCGTGTCCCAGAAGGACAAAGACGTGGATGATCCCAAGGGCGCGGACCTGTACGACACGGGCACCGCCTGCAACGTGCTGCGCGTCCGCAAGAACCCCGACGGCACCGTGCAGATGCTGGTCAGCGCCGTGGCCCGCGTCAAGGTGGGCAAGTACACCGAGGGCGATTACCTGCGCGCCAGCATCACCGAATTGCCTATTCCTGCCGACGATCCGGTGCAGTTGCAGGCGCTGAGCCGCGAACTACGCGAACGCTTCGAGGTCATTGCCAACAACGGCAAGATCAGCAGCGAGAGCGTGCAGACCATCAACGGCAAGGACGACGTGGGCGAGATGGCCGACCACATCGCCTTCAACCTGGATTTCAAGCTGGAAGACAAGCAGGCGCTGCTGGAAGCCGTGCGCCTCACGGACCGCATCCGCACGCTGCTGACGCTGCTGGACACCGAGCAGGAAGTCCAGGCGGTGCAGGCCAAAATTCGCGCGCAGGTCAAGGAAGAAATTGACAAGAACCAGCGCGAATACTACCTGCGCGAGCAGATGAAGGTGATCCAGAAGGAACTCCAGGGCGGTGAGGACGGCGAGGAAGGCGACGAGGCCGAGCAGTTCCGCGCCAAGATCGACGCGCTGGAGCTGAAGCCCGACGTCAAGAAAGAAATTGACCGCGAGGTCAACCGTCTGGCCCGCATGCACCCCGACGCCGCCGAGGCCAGCGTGATCCGCACCTACCTGACCTGGGTGACCGAGTTGCCGTGGAACACCCGCAGCGAGGACCGTCTGGAGGTCGAGGAAGCCGCGCAGGTGCTGGACGAGGACCACTACGGTCTGGAAAAGGTCAAGGACCGCGTGCTGGAATTCCTGGCCGTGCGCCGATTGCGTAAAGAACGCGCCGAACGCGGCGAGCTGAGCATCGAGGACGTGAACAAGGGACCGATTCTGGTCTTCACCGGGCCTCCCGGCGTGGGCAAGACCAGCATCGCGCAGAGCATCGCCAAGGCACTGGGTCGCCAGTACGTGCGAATCGCCCTGGGCGGCGCACGCGACGAGTCCGATATTCGCGGCCACCGCCGCACCTACATCGGCGCGATGCCGGGCCGATTGATCCAGGGCCTGCGCACCGCCGGGACCAAGAACCCCGTCATCCTGCTGGACGAGGTGGACAAGCTGGGCAGCTCTTATCAGGGCGATCCAAGTGCAGCGCTGCTGGAAGTGCTGGACCCGGCGCAGAACCAGAACTTCACCGATCACTACCTGGGCGTGGCCTTTGACCTGTCTGAGGTCATGTTCATCGCCACCGCCAACTACCCCGAGCAGATTCCCGCCGCGCTTATGGACCGCATGGAAGTGATCGACTTCTCCAGCTACATTGAGCAGGAGAAGCTGGAAATCGCCAAGCGCTACCTGATGCCCCGCCAGCTCACGCAGAACGGCCTGAAGCCCAACCAGATCAGCTTTACCGACGCTGCGCTGGAACGGCTGATCAGCCACTACACCCGTGAAGCCGGGGTCCGCAATCTGGAGCGCGAGATCGGCACGGTGGCCCGCAAGGTGGCCCGCCGGATTGCCACCGGCGACGTCAAGCGCGTCAAGGTGACCGACAAGGAGCTGGAGCGCTACCTGGGGCAGGCCCGTCATACCCCCGAAACCGAGAACCGCGAGGACATGGTGGGCGTGTCCACCGGGATGTTCTACACCCCCGTCGGCGGCGACATCCTGTTCGTGGAAACGAGCATCATGCCCGGCAAGGGGCTGGTCCTGACCGGACAGCTCGGAGACGTGATGAAGGAGTCGGCCCGCGCCGCCCTGACCTACATCAAGAGCAACGCCGAACGCTTCCACATCGACCGCGCCCGCATCGAGGACTCCGAGATTCACGTTCACGTTCCTGCCGGAGCCATTCCCAAGGAAGGCCCCAGCGCAGGCGGCGCAATGGTCACCAGCCTGATCAGCGCCCTGACCGGCATTCCCGCCCGCCACGACGTCGCCATGACCGGCGAGATGACCCTGACCGGGCGCTACCTGCCCATCGGCGGCCTGAAGGAAAAGGTGCTGGGCGCGCGGCGTGCGGGCATCAAGCACATCATCATGCCCAAAGCCAACGAGCCGGACCTGCGCGACATTCCCACCCACCTGCGCTCCTCGGTGCGCTTCCACCCCTGCGAAACGGTGGATCAGGTACTGGACGTGGCCCTGGTGGGCGGCCTGAAGGCGCTGGAAACCCCGCGTGGGAATGAAGCGGCCACCCCGCCAGCCAAACGCCGCACGGCGCGGCGTGGGCCGGGAGCCAGCGCTTAAGCCTTCTCTCTCCATCTTTCTTAGGCCCCTGCTTCGGCGGGGGTTTTTTCATGTCGCGTACTGAAGCCACTCGCCCGCTATCCTGTACGGCAATGAGTGGGCCACTGACTTTCCTGGTCGCCAGTCCTCACCTGCACGGCGAGGTCTTTGGCGGCACCGTCATCCTGTTGCTGGAACACGACGAGAAAGGCGCGATGGGGCTGATCGTCAACGCACCGACGCCCCAGCCCGTCTCCGAGCTGATGGCCGAGGCCGAGGGACAGGACATACCCGCGTGGCTGGGTGGCCCGGTGGACCCCACACTGGGCTGGTGCCTGTACCCGGACGCGCTGGAGCTGGACGGCGAAGTCAGCCTGGTGCCGGGCCTCAACGTGTCCAGCAGCCTGGACGTGCTGCGGGCCGTGATGGAAAGCGGGCAAAGGTACATGCTGGTGCTGGGTTACGCGGGCTGGAGCGCCGGGCAACTCGCGGGGGAAGCGCGGGCCGGAGCCTGGGTCTGGGTGGAGCAGGACACCTCGGAATTGCTGTGGAATATTCCAGCAACAGACCGCTGGAGCGAGGCGCTGCGGCGGCTGGGCGTGATCCCCAGCACCATCATGCCGGGTGGGGCACAGGCTTGAGGCAGGGTTGAGGGCAATCTCTTCTGCATTGCCGGACGCCCCGGCCACCACGCTGCAATTGAAAACGCGCCCGCCTCCAGCTAAGAGACAGGCGCGTTTCTGGTTTGAATCCTCAGTCCATTGCCAGGGCCATGTCGTGCTGCTGCACGTTGGCCCCGATGCCGCGCAGGCGCTCAGCCAGACGCTCGTACCCCCGGTTCAGGTACTGCACGCCGTCGATGACAGTTTCGCCCTCGGTGGTCAGAGCAGCAATAAACAGGGCGGCTCCAGCACGCAGATCGGCAGCCTTGACTGGAGCGGCATGCAATTTTGCGCCCTGAATGACCTGCGTGTAGCCGCTGACAGTGATGTTCGCGCCCATACGGTGCAACTCGGCGACGTGGGTCAGGCGGTCCGGGTACACCGGGTCCTGAACGACGCTGGTGCCAGGAACAGTGGCGAGCAGGGCACTCATCTGCGGTTGCAGGTCGGTGGGAAAACCGGGGAAGCTTTGGGTGGTCACATTCACCGGCTTCAGCTCTGTTCCAGTGGCGTCCACGATCAGGGTGTTGCCGTCCTCGGTGATCTGCACACCCATTTCCTGCAATTTGGCGGTCACGGCGCGCAGGTGATCGGGGCGAACGTTGCGGACCCGCAGCTTGCAGCGGTTGGCAGCGGCCAGCATCATGAACGTTCCGGCCTCGATGCGGTCCGGGATGACCGTGTACGAGCCGCCACGCAGGGCAGCGACGCCGCGGACCGTGATCGTGTTGGTCCCCGCCCCCGTGATATCCGCGCCCAGCGAATTCAGAAATTCCACCATGTCCACCACATCGGTGTCGATACTGGCGTTGTCCAGCACCACCACACCGTCGCCCAGCGCGGCAGCCAGGATGGCGTTGTGGGTGCCACCCACGGTCAGCAGCTCAAAGACGAAATGACCGTTCAGACTGCCTTCCCGCCGCGCGTCGAAGTTGCCGCCGTCCTCGGTCATGGTCACGCCCAGCGCACGGAACGCCTTGACATGCTGGTCTACCGGGCGCGGTCCCCAGGCGCAGCCGCCCGGCATGCTGACGGTGGCCTGCCCGGCGCGGGCCAGGATCGCGCCCATCACGATAAAGCTGGCGCGCATCTTGCTGACCAGCGCGTAGGGCGCGTCGGTGTTGATGATTTCGGGGGTGTACAGTTCCAGGCTGTTGTCGCCCACCCACTTGTGCTGCGTCCCCAGGTGCGCCATCAGGTCCAGGATGGTGTACACGTCGCTCAGACGCGGAATACCGTGCAGGGTCACCGGCTCGCAGCTCAGCAGGGTGGCGACGATCACCGGCAGGGCAGCGTTCTTGCTGTGTTGGACGGTAATTTCGCCGCTGAGCGCGCGGCCACCCTTGATGTGCAGTGGGGTTAATTGCATGGGAGTTAATCCTCTTGGAAGCGGTTGGGGAAGGTCAGATGAAAACAAACCTGGACAGTCTAATGGATTGACGGAAAATTCACCAAACCGGCGTCCACAGGTGTATCTTACACATCTTACTCACTGTACGTCTACTCTCTGTCTGCTTCTACCCTAGTTACACATAGGTCTCCCTTCGTTCCATGAGCATCATGTTGAGGTGAGTGTGCCTCCATGCTACGCTCGGTCCACGGTCCGCCGCATTCCCACCTGACCCGTTTTCATGGTCAGCCCCGCGCGGCCCACACCAGGAGAGGCATGCCCAAAAAGGAACGCAAACGCTTGCAGGTGGTCATCAGCGACGAACAGGATGCGCTGCTGACCCGCACCGCCTACGAGCTGTCCAGTCCCGAGCGCCTGATCAGCAAGAGCGAGGTCGTGCGGCTGGCCATCGAAAAAATTGCCCGCGAACTCGGCGAGGGACCGCAGGCCGGACAGATCGACGAGTACCGCGCCATTCTGGGCAGCGCAGGGCCCAGGGACGAGGACTGAACCATCCGGGCAGGGCAGGCAAGGCGTGAAGGAAACTGTTCCCCACGCCTTTTTTGATGCCATCTTCTTCGATAAGGAGGCATCATGACTGACCCACCCCATTCCCGCGCGTGGTACGCCCGTCTGGCCCGTGAGCTGGGCGGCTACCGTCACCCGTGGACCCGCGTGCTGGACGGCCCGGACCCGGAGTTAACCTTTGACGCCCTGCTGCTGGAACACCTGCGCCCGGAAACCCGCGTGCTGGAGGCGGGCTGTGGTCATGGCCCCGATGCGGCGCGTTCGGCAGTGAATGTATGCGGTGGGTAGCGTATGACCGCCAACCGGAGTTGCTCGAACTGGCCCGCGCCAATGCGTCAGAAGCTGAATTCCACCTGTGGGACGGCAGGGGCGAGGTGCCTACCGAGTTGCGCGGCCCCTTCGATCTGATCGTGTCGCGCCGGGGACCGACTTCGGTGATCGATCATCTGAATGCTGTGACCGCACCAGATGCCCGGTTTCTGTACGTGGGACCACGACTGGATATCCCGCGTGTGCCGGAGCGGCTGAAGTCGGTGGGCTGGGCCAGCCTGGGCGCGTGGCACGTGTCCGTGCGGGCGTGGGCACCGACGTGGGCCGACTGGCAGACCCGCTGCGAGTTTATGGGCGAAGTCCCCAGCAATGAAGACTGGGACGCACACGCTGGCGCACGGGGCATGGCCTACCGGGAAGAACGCTACGTGGTGCTGGCGGGACGGGATTGAGTGTGGCAGACGTCAGCCTCTCCCCTGCCCGCCATAGCTTGCGCCGCTGAAATACAGGCCGTGGGCAGGGACGTTTGCGCCCGCCTGCGCCCGCTGACGGGAGGCCAGGATTTCAATCACCGCGCTGGCCTCCAGTTTGCCCGCGCCGACGAGTAGCAGCGTGCCGACCAGCCCGCGTACCATGTGGCGCAGAAAACTCTGGCCCGCGACGTGGATTTCCCAGATGGAACTGCCTGGCACCACACTCAGGCCACGCAATTCCCGCACCGTCTGGCGGTCCTCCTGGGTGGCGAAGGCGGCGAAGTCGTGGGTGCCGATCAGGCTGGCGGCGGCGGCATTCATGGCCTGCATGTCCAGTTCGCCCCGCACATGCAGGGCGCGGCCCTCCCACAGGGGATGTCGGTGCGGCGTTCGCAGCAGCCGGTATACATAGCGCCGCTCGGCGCAGGAAAAGCGGGCGTGGAAGCCGGGCGGGGCCTGTACAGCTTCCAGCACAGCCAGCGTCGGCGGCAGATGGGCGTTCAGCGCCCGCGCCAGCCGGGGCAGGGGCACCCCAAAGCCCTCGGGCACGTCCATATGCACCGGCATGGCCTCGGCGTGGACGCCAGCGTCAGTGCGTCCGGCGGCGACGGGACGAAACTCGGCAGACGTCAGGTGCTGAAATGCCCCCTGTAACGTGTCCTGCACGCTGGGGGCGCTGGCCTGGGACTGCCATCCGGCGTAGGCCGCGCCGTCCCAGCCCACGGTCAGCCTGAGCCGGACGTGGCCCGCTGGGGGAATATAGCGGCGGCGGGTGTCGGTCATGCCGCACAGGGTAGCGTCAGCACGTCTCACGGAAACTGAATCCCAGCGGGTATGATTTCTGGCGTGAAGAACGTCCTGTGCGCCGCGCTCTGTAGCCTGACACTGAGCGGCCTGCTGCTAACCAGCTGGGCAGGAGCGGCCACCTCGTACCGGGTCAGGCCCGGCGACACCCTGGGCCAGATCGCGGCCCGTGCGGGCCTGAGCGTGAAACAGGTGCAGGCGGCCAATCCAAGATTGCGCGGAAAAACCGTCGTGCAGGCAGGCTGGGTGCTGACCCTCCCAGCGCGGCCCGGCGCGGCCACCCAGTACCGCGTGCGTTCTGGTGACAGCCTAAGCGTGATCGCCAAGCGGTACGACGTCTCGCTGTCGCAACTGTTGCGGGCCAATCCAAAGTACGCGGGCGGCAAACCGGTTCAGGTGGGCGTGCTGGTCAAGATTCCGGCGCGGACGGTGACGGCCAGTTCGTCCCGCTCCTTGTCCCGCACGTCTGCCGCCACGGTCCGCACCGCCAGCACTTCCAGCCGCGCGGGTGGGTGGCTCTGGCCGCTGAGCAGATACAACGCCATCAGCAGTGGCTACGGGGAGCGAACGCTGGAAGGCGACTCCGAGATGCATTACGGCGTGGACATCGTGGCCCCCATTGGCACCCCCGTCCGGGCGGCCCGCAGCGGACGGGTGCTGGAATCACGGCCCGACTTCGAACGCGGCTGGGGCTGGACCGTGGTGATCGAACACCAGGACGGCTGGATCACCCGGTACGCTCACCTGAGCGTCAACTTGATCAGGAAGGGCGAACTGGTGAGCCAGGGACAGACGATAGGCCGGGTGGGCAACACGGGCCGCAGCACCGGACCGCACCTGCATTTCGGCACCTATCTGCGCTGGAATCCGCGCGATCCGCTGGGGCTGTACTGAAGCCAGGCATGTATCGAAAGGTGTGTCATGAGTCATGAGCCGACAAAACGGGTGCATTACGCAGAAGCGCGCGGAGATGGGGCGGAAGCCTTGCTGCGCGGCTTTCTGGCGGGGCTGCCTGCCCGCTCCGGTTTCCTGGGCGCAGAATTGCTGGGCAGCCCTGGGCAGCCGGGCCTGTATCTGGTGGCAAGTCGTTGGGCCGCAGAGGTGCCGGAACTGAGCGTACCAGACGGAGTGAAGGCGTGGAGCTTCGAGGTTCTGGGCGAAGCCTAGCCGTTCGTACGCCTTGCGTGCCAGTGCGCCGCAGATGGGCGTGAACGCCTCCCGAACTGGTCAGCTCCCTGTTCCAACTGCTCCGCGGCCCAACGGCTCCAAGCGACAGCAAAAGGGAAGCGCGCCCTGCTGATCTGCACAACCTGACCTGGACCCCGGTTCGCGCCAGCCAGATCAAGGTCCAGTTTCCTTAAACCTCTGGCAGGTAGCCCTCCACCTGCTCCAGCAAGTCGCGCGCCGTCAGGTCCAGCCGCACTGGGGTCACGCTGATCATGCCGCTCTGCACCGCGCCGTAATCGGTACGCTCGTCCTGGGCGTCCTCGGCCCGGCTGACCCCGGCCACCCAATGGTAATCGCGGCCCTCGGGGTCCTGGCGGGTGACCACGCTGTCTTCCCAGCGGTGATGTCCCACGGCGGTCACGCGCACGCCCGAAGCTGGACGGCTGGGAAAATTGACGTTCAGCAGCGTGCGTGGCGGCAGGCCGTGGGCCAGCACCTGCCGGGCCAGTTTGGCGGCGTAGGCGGCTCCGGCGGCGAAGTCGTACTCTCCATCCGGCCCACTCTGCTGACTGAAAGCAATGCTCGGCAGCCCCAGCGACAGCCCCTCGATGGCCGCCGCCACCGTGCCCGAATGCGTCAGGTCGTCGCCCAGATTGGGGCCGAGGTTGATGCCGCTGACCACCAAATCAGGGCGGCCCAGCAACTGCACGCCCAGCACCACGCAGTCGGCGGGCGTGCCGTCCACCCGGTAGGCGGGAATGTCGCCGAAGCCCGCCGCCGCCGTGTGCTTGAACCGCAGCGGGCGGCGGATGGTGATGCCGTGACCCACGGCGGACTGCTCGACGTCCGGCGCAACCACCGTCACGTCGGCGAATTCGCTCATGGCGAGACCCAGCGCCTTGATGCCCGGCGAGAAGATGCCATCGTCGTTGGAGACCAGAATGCGTGGGCGGGCCGTTGTTGCAGTTGAAGTTTGGCTCATCCCCCGCAGGCTATCGCGGGGGCGGCGGCGTGAAGTTTGAGGGATGACATGAAAGCACCCAGCCCACGGTCAACTGACGCAGTTCAGTTGTTCTTCCTCGAACCCCTGCCAAACCGGGGGAAGCTAAAAAGCCCCACCATCTGGAACGAAACAGCAACCGAAGGCCGTCAGGCGCGTAGCGTACGGGCCGCATTGGGCGTGACAGAGCCAGGCATCAGACCCGGACGCCGCCGCTCTCTTCCACCATCGACATCCATAAACTTATGCCCAGTGCGAAGTTAGCTCCCCCTACCCCCCTGGGGAGGAGGATGGGGGGTGGAGCTACCCGAATCACATTTCAACCCAGAATCGCCCTGCCCATCACTCAGACAACGGGCGAGTTGCGCGAACTACTTCCCCTGCTGCGCCAGTTTCAGGTAGTACGCGCTGGACTTGTCGTTCGGGTCCAGGGCCACAGCGCGGCCATAGGCTTCGGCAGCCCCGGCGTAGTTCTTTGCCTCATAACGGGTGCGGCCCAGCCACGCCCAGGCTTTGGCGTAGTCCGGGTTCTGGGCGGTGGCCTGCTGGAAACCGCTCTCTGCCGCCGCCTTATCGCCGCCCGAATATTTGCTATAGGCGGCGCGGAAGGTCCGCACGGCGTCCAGACCAAACTGACTGCCCTCCTGCGCCAGCGCAAGGTTGAATTTATCGGTGGTGTCGGCTCCGGGCAGGGCCACTGCCCCCTGGTAGGCGGCCAGCGCGGCCTGGGCGTTGCCCATGTCCAGCGCTAGCTTGCCCGCCTGCCGCCACGCCTCGGCAAAGTTGGGGGCGCTCTGTGCAGCAGCCTGGAAGCCTTCCAGCGCCTTGTCCTTACGCCCGGCGTCCAGATCAGCGTAAGCGCGGCTGAACGCCCCGGTGGCGGCGGGGCCGTAATCGGCGGCCTTCTGGGCCAGACCCTGGAAATACTTCAGGGATTTGTCGGCTGGCGTCAGGGCCACGGCCTGGGCGTACAGCGTCTGGGCACGGGCGTAATCGCCGCCTTCCAGCGCGGTGCGGGCGGCCCAGCCCGCGCACTGGGCGCTTTGGGGATCAAGGTTCAGGCATTCTGCAAAGTAGCGGGCGGCAAGGTCCGGCTGGCTGCGAACATAGGCCGAGTACCCCAGGTTGTACTGCGCCGCACCCGCCTGCTGGGCCTCCAGGCTGCCAGGAACGGCAGGGACGGCCTTGAAATACGCTGCCCAGGTCACTTCCGCCTGACGCCAGAAGCCGACTTCGGTATAGATCTGGGCGCGCAGTTTCAGGTAGTCGGCATTGCCAGATTCGGCCAGCACGGCGGCCTCGGCGGCGGCGGCAGCCTGCGTCCACAGCGCCTGATCGATGTTGGCGCTCCCCTTCGGATAAGTCGCGCGGGCCTCGGCAGCAAATTTCTGTGCGGCGGCGGCGGCATCTGCGGCGCTGGCATAGGTCACGGGCTGCGGGGCGAAGGCCGACTGTCCAGCGGGGGCAGGGACAGGCTGGGCAGTGTCCTGGGCCAGGGCGGGGGCAGCGCTCAGCCCCAGCACCAGCAGGGCACGGATAGCCAGAGCGGCAGGCATACGTTTGGGGTTAAACATCTGGAAACCTCCTGAAGTTGAGGGCCGGCTGAACTCAAGGGCCAGGTTGGGGGCGACGAATAGTCCTTCTGACCCTAGACGTGGGCCGTGGGCAGTTCGTGAGAACAGCTTGCACGCGGCCCATCTCCAGTTGAGTCTCCGGGGGGCTTCCAAGAACCGCCTACAACCAGCCCCGTTCCCGCGCCGTCCGGGCGGCCTCGGTGCGGTTCTCTGCGCCCAGCTTGCCCATCGCCTCGGACAGGTAGTTGCGGACGGTGCCTTCGGACAGGTGCAGACGGGCGGCAATGGCAGCGGTACTTGTCCCGCCCTCGGCCTCGGCCAGCACCTGACGCTCACGCTCGGTCAGCGGGGAGGCGTCGGCCCA
This sequence comes from Deinococcus sp. AJ005, assembly GCF_009017495.1. Classification (NCBI taxonomy): domain Bacteria; kingdom Thermotogati; phylum Deinococcota; class Deinococci; order Deinococcales; family Deinococcaceae; genus Deinococcus; species Deinococcus sp. AJ005. The sequence goes on from NZ_CP044990.1 coordinate 2,191,402, forward strand.
GGCTTCCCCGGCCAGTTCGGGGTCAATGGCCCGGCCCCCAGCATGCACGCGGCGAATGGCGTCGGCCAGTTGGCTGGCGGGAGCGTCCTTGAGCAGGTAGCCGCGCGCCCCAACTTCCAGCGCCCGCCGCAGGTAGCCGCCCCGCGCGAAGGTGGTCACGATGATCACGCGTATCCCCGGCAGCTCGGCCCGCAGCCGCTCAGCCAGATCAAGGCCGCTCAGGCGGGGCATCTCGATGTCGGTGACCAGCACATCCGGCTTCAACTCGCGCACCGCACCCAGCGCCGCCTCGCCATCTGCCGCCTGCCCCACCACCTCCAGATCGTCCTCCAGCGACAGCAACGCAGAAAGTGCGCCCCGCACCAGCGCCTGATCTTCAGCAAGAAGGACCCGGATCACGCCCGCACCAGTCCGCCCATGCCCAACTCCTGGGCCGCCGGAATCTGCGCTGTCAGGGTCGTGCCGCCCTCGCCCCGGCGTTCCAGCGTGCCGCCGATGGCCCGCAGGCGTTCGCGCATGCCGGTCAGGCCGCTGCCCTCGGCGTTCAGGCCGCCCACGCCGTCGTCGCGCACGGTCAGGCGGTGGCCGCCCACGCTGGGGACCAGAGAAATCCAGACTTCCTTTGCCCGGGCGTGGCGCACGATGTTGGTCACGGCTTCCCGCAGCAGCATGGCGGCGCTGGCCTCGGTATGGGCGGGCAGTTCGGGCAGGCTGGCAGAGACATTCATCTTGACGCCCGCCGCGTCCAGCGCCACCTTCGCGCGGGCCAGTTCCGCGTTCAGGCCGCTGCCCTGGTAGCCGCGTACCGCAGAGCGCACTTCCTGCAATGCCTCGCGGGAAATCCTCTCCACCTCGCGGATTTCTGCGGCGGCGCGGACCGGGTCACGTTCGGCCAGACGGCTGGCCAGTTCGCTTTTCAACACGATCACGCTCAGGGTGTGGCCCAGGATGTCGTGCAGATCGCGGGCGATGCGTTCGCGTTCGGCGTCGGCGGCCAGTTTCTCCTTCTCGGCCTGCACCTGCACCAGTTGCTGATCGATCACGATCCGGCGGTAAGAGGCATGGTTGGCATACGCCGCCACCAGCGTAAAGACCATGTTTGGCCCCAGCCACGCTAGATCTTCCAGTTTGTAGCTGCCATTCCAGAACGGCAGGGCCATGACCATCACGTTGAAGACCGCCAGCCACAGTGCCAGCGACACCCGCCCCTGAAAGCCGATGATGCTGCCACCGTAGATCAGAAAGGCCGTGACGCCGCCGCCCGCCACCGGAAACAGGATGAAATAGGCCAGCAACGAATAACCCCAGCCTGCCAGCGCCCAGCCGGGGCCAGCACTCTTGAGAAAAAATACCTGCGAATAGACGGCCAGAAAACCCGCCAACACGCCCCAGAACAGCAACCACTCGCCGGGCGGACGCGAGTGACCAAAAAATCCGATGATCGGATAGGCCAGGAAGACCAGCCAGAACAGCGGAAAGAAGTTCCAGAAATTAAACTTTTTGCGGGCGGGCGGGGCGGTGGTCATGGATTGCTCAACTCGTGCAGGGGGCGGCGGTCCACGTCAGTCAGTTGAAAATCCTCAAACGAGACATGGAATCCTTCGCGCTGGGGGCTACAGGCCATCACACCCACGCGGGCGCGCAGGCCAGGGGAAAAGGGTGCCACACGCAGCAGCGTCCAGCGCTCGGTGACATCGGCGCGGGCGTGCAGGATCAGGGCATCATCACGGCGAATCATGCGGAAGATCACCTCTGAATGATCGTCGGCGGGCTGCACGCTCCAGTCCGACTTCTCGTGCGTGACCACGGCGCTCCACTGCTGTCTGCCCACGTATTCCACCCCCACCTTGCACCAGTGCTGTGCGTCTGCCCGCAGCATCAACCCGGCCTGATCGTAGAGTTCCCCGTACTCGCCGCGCACCCGCACACTGGCCGTGAATTCCTCCGGGGCCTCGCGCAAAAAGGCGTGGCCGTCGTCGCGGATAAAACCGTACTGCGTTTCGCGCCAGAAGTCGCCCCCTTTCGCGGTGACGACTTCCAGCGTTCCATCGGCATTCACGCTCCAGCTTTGCGGTTCGGCGTGCCACTCGGAGGCTTGCCAGGAGTGAGAGGGCCAAGATTCGGACATACGTTTATTGTCCTCCAGATTTACAGCCCACGCGCTTCATCCTTCTTCAGACCCCAGATTGCCAGCCCACCGAAGACCACCGCGTACAGCGCCAGATACAGCCAGTGCGTCGCCTCGCCGGAGGTATTGCCGGTCACGGTGCCCCAGCCGATCTGCGCCAGATGGTAGGTGGGCATGTATGGCGCGATTTTCTGCATGACGTCGGGCAATTGGTTCAGCGGCACGAACAGCCCACTGGCAAAGGACATCAGGATGCTGACCACGTTGGCGATCACGTTGGCGGCGGTGGGATTCACCAGAAAGCCGATCATGAACCCCAGTGCGATCAGCGGCACACTGCCCAGCAGCAGCTTGCCCAGGATGGTCAACGCCAGCGGGAGCGGCAACGTCACGCCGCCCGCAAAGTGCGCGAAGGTGTATAGCAGCCCCAGGCTCAGGGCGCTGAAGAGCAGCGCGGCCACCACCTTACCCAGAAAGTACAGTGGCGCGGGCATGGGCGAGGCCCGCAGCAGCCGCAGCCAGCCTCCAATACGCTCGGCAGCCACCGCCAGCCCGAACGAGAACATGGCCAGACTGAGCAGCGAGTACGTACCGAAACTGACCATGATGTAGCGCCCGACGTTGGTGCCGTCCGCCATTTGATCGTGGACGTTGGGCAGACCGAACAGCGCGAACCACAGAATGGGAAAGCCCACGGTGCCGATAAAGAACATCGGATTGCGAACCATCTTCCGCAGTTCGGAGAGGATCAGTTGACCCAAGGCGGGTAAGGGTGCGGCCTGACGGGTGGCGGCGGTGGGGGCGGGCAGGGGGATGGCGGTCTGGACGGTGGTCTGGGTCATGGCGGTGGCTCCTTTTCAGATGATTTGCAGTGGAAGGCGGTTCAGGCGCGGATCGTATCTGCTGATTTAGGCGCTGCTGTCAAGCTCAGGAAGGCGTCTTCCAGGCTGGCGCGGCTGACTTCTAACTCTTTGAAGGCGACGTTGCGGGCGTACAGGGCGCGTAACACTTCTTCCGGCTGGCGTGTCCGCAGATCGGCGTGGCCGCGTGAGTCCACAGTGGCGGCCTCCACCCCTGGCAGCGCCTCCAGCTCGGCCAGCACCAGATCGGAAGTGAAGCGCACCCGGCTGGTCAGCACGCTGCCGCGCAGGCTTTCGGGGGTGCCGTCGGCCAGCACAGCCCCGGCGTTCATGACCACCACGCGGTCTGCGGTGCGCTCGGCTTCCTCCAGATAGTGCGTGGTCAGGAGGATGGTGCGCCCAGCCGCCTTCAGACCGTCCACGGCGGCCCAGAACGCCTGTCGGGAACCCGCGTCCATGCCCGTTGTCGGCTCATCTAAAAACAGCACCTGCGGATTGCCTACCACGGCCAGCGCGAAGGCCAGCCGCCGCGCCTGCCCGCCAGAAAGTGCGCCCGCACGGCGTCCGGCCACGTCACCCAGTTGGGCCAGTTCCAGAGCCTTGTTCACTTCCAGCGGCGCAGGGTACAGCCGGGAGAACAGCGTGACTGCCTCACGCACCGTAAGAGCCTGGGGAATCGCACTTTCCTGCGGCATGGAGCCGATGCCTGCGCGCACGGTGTCGTGCTTGGGGTCCTCACCCAGCACGCGCACCGTGCCGTGCGTGGGCTTCGCCAGCCCCAACATCAGCGAGATGGCGGTGGTCTTGCCCGCCCCGTTCGGTCCCAGCAGCGCCGTCAGTTCCCCAGCCCGCACGTCCAGCGTCAACCCCTTGAGCGCTTCTACTTTTCCGAAGGTCTTGTCTACGCCGCTCAGCTCGATTGCGTTCATAAGCCCAGCTTCGGCTTTTCGCGGGCTGGGGCGTAGTGCCGGGTGTCAGGCGGCGGGGGTGACACTTGTCACCTTTGGGAGGCAAGCGAACGCTCGGGCTTAGCCGCCGCCGCTTCCTCTGCTACCCTGAATCCCACATGACTTCACAAGAATCCGTGCGCTACAGCGCCGTGGTGCTGGGTGGCGGCGATCCGGGCGACGAGTTCGCGGCAGCCCACGGCGTGCCAGTCAAGCCGCTAATCCCGGTGAACGGCGAGCCAATGGCGCTGTACGTGTTGCGCGCCCTGCAAGGCAGCGGGCGGGTGGCCCGCATCGCCTACGTCGGCCCCACCACGCCCGAAATCGAGGCCCTGATCCACCTGCGCGTGACCGACAACGGCTCGCTGCTGGGCAACCTGGAAGCCGGGGTGGAAGCATTGGAGGCAGGCGGCATCCGCAAGGGCGAGCGCGTACTGGTGGTCACGGCGGACATTCCCATGCTGACCGCCAGAGAAGTTCAGGATGTGCTGGACAGCGCCTCCACCGACGCTGCACTGGTCTACCCGGTGGTCCGGCGCGAGGTCTGCGAGGCGGCGTATCCAGGCGTGCGGCGCACCTATGCCCGCCTGCGGGGCGGCTCGTTTACCGGGGGCAACCTGTTTATCCTCGATCCGTCGCTGATCGGCCAGTTTCTGCCCCGGCTGCGCGAAGTGCTTGCCGCCCGCAAGGCCCCGCTGAAGCTGGCGGGCCTGATCGGGCCGGGCATCTTTATCAAGCTGCTGACGGGCCGCCTGACCGTGGAAGCGCTGGAGAGCAAGGTTTCAGACATTCTGGGCGTGCAGGCCCGCGCGCTGATCACGCCCCACGCGGCGGTGGGCACAGACGTGGATCAGGACGAGGATCTGGCGCTGGCCGAGGCGTACCTGGGAAGCGAAAAAGAACGGGGCTAAAGGTCAGAAGGGCAGAGGTCTGACGGCGCGCGCTCTCGATCTTTAACCCCCCATGACCCCCAAAAAGCTGTGCCCATTCACTCTTGCGCCGCCCTTCCCTGCTGTGCATACTGTCCTTCATGACCCATATCATCACCAGTCCCTGCATTGGCACCAAGGATCAGGCTTGCACCGAGGTCTGCCCGGTGGAGTGCATCTACGACGCCGGAGAGATGTACCTGATTCACCCCGACGAGTGCATCGACTGCGGCGCGTGCGTCCCCGCCTGCCCGGTCAGCGCCATTTTCCCCGAGGAGGACGTGCCCGCCGGAGAGGAGAGCTTCATCCCCCGCAATTACGAGTTCTTCGCAACCTGATCTGTACCCAATTTTGAACAGCTCCCGGCCATGCGCTGGGAGTTTTGCTTTGTCGTCTGCGGCATAGTTGCCAGAGGTCTGGACACAGCCTCTTTTCCCCACTTGCACTCTCTCCAGACTTCATGTATCATTTTTCTTCGTGCGCTGACCAGGAAGGGCCTGGCAGCCGGAGAGTACCCCCATTTTCAATATCCACGGACATGCTGCTCGTGACGCGCTGATTAGAAGACACGCGCTCGTTGGGACAAAGGCATTTGGTGGTCACTGGGGCAGTTGTGCTTTCCCGAAAGGACTACAAATGAACTTTGACCAACTGATTGCGCCCGAACTCGCGGCGCGTCTCGCCGAGCGCGGTATTATCGAAGCCACTCCCATCCAGGAAGACAGCCTGCCCCAGACCCTGGAAGGCCGCGATCTGATTGGCCGCGCCCGCACCGGCACCGGCAAGACCCTGGCTTTTGCCCTGCCGATCATCAGCAAGCTGGAGGGCAGCCGTGAGCGTGGCCGCCTGCCCCGCGCCATCGTGATCACCCCCACCCGTGAGCTGGCCAAGCAGGTGGCCGAGGAATTCAGCAAGACTGGCGTGGACCTCGTGACCGTCACCGTCTATGGCGGCGCTGCGTATGCACCCCAGGAAAACGCCCTGCGCCGTGGCGTCGACGTGATCGTCGGCACCCCCGGACGCCTGATCGATCACCTGGAACGCGGCAACATCGACCTGAGCGGCGTGCAGTTCGCTGTGCTGGACGAGGCCGACGAGATGCTGTCCGTGGGCTTTGCGGAAGCGATTGAAACCATCCTCCAGAACGCGCCCGCTGACCGCCAGACCATGCTGTTCAGCGCGACCATCAGCCAGGAAGTCAAGCGCCTGAGCCAGAAGTACATGCAAAACCCGATTGTGGTGGACACCGTGGGTTCGGGCAAGAACCAGACCGCGCAGACCGTGGAACACCTCAAGGTGCGCGTGGGCCGCAGCCGCACCCGCGTGCTGGCCGACCTGCTGACCGTTTACAATCCCGAAAAGGCGATTGTCTTCACCCGCACCAAGCGCGAGGCCGATGAACTGGCCAATGAGCTGATCCACCGTGGTCTGGAAGCCGAAGCGCTGCACGGCGATCTGGCCCAGAGCCAGCGTGAGCGTGCGCTGGGAGCCTTCCGCAGCGGGCGTGCAGGCGTGCTGGTGGCCACCGATGTAGCCGCCCGTGGCCTGGACATTCCTGAAGTCGATCTGGTGGTTCAGTTCCACCTGCCCCAGGACCCCGACAGCTACATCCATCGTTCGGGCCGCACCGGGCGCGCAGGCCGCACTGGCACCGCCATCATCATGTACGGTGACCGCGAAAACCGCGAAATGTCCGGCCTGGAGCGCGTGACCGGCGTACGTTTCATTGAGCGTCAGATTCCCACCCCCGCCGAGGTGGCCGCTGCCAGCGCCCGCGCCGGGGCCGACATGATCCGCAAGGTGGACCCCGGCGTGGCCGCCAACTTCCAGGAACAGGCCGAGATGCTGTTCAGCGAACTGGGCCTCGAAGCCTTGGCCCGCGCTCTCGCCAAGATCAGCGGCGTGACCGAGCCGGCCAAGGCGGCCAGCCTGCTGAGCGGTGAGGAAGGATTGACCACCATCATCCTGCACGGCGAGCGCCTGAGCGTGGCCCGCAGCGTGGCCCTGCTGGCCCGCGTCGGCGATGTGGACACCCGCCGCCTGGGCAAACTGCGCCAGTGGCGCGGCGGCACCGTGGCCGACATCCCCAGCGAATTTATCGCCAAGCTGATGGCCGCCAACCCCCTGGAAGGCGAGATTCAGATCGAGATTGCCAAGGAACTGCCTGAACTGTTCGAGGCTCCCACCCGCGAGCGCCGTGACGGCGGCTACCAGGGCGGAGGCCGTGGGCGCGGCAGCCGCGACGAGGGTGGCTACCGTGGACAGGGCGGCGGCTATCAGGGTGGACGCAGCAACCAGGGTCAGGGTGGCGGAGGCTACCAGGGCCAGGGTGGCGGCAACCGTGGCAGCCAGGGCAGCGGTGGACAGGGCGGAGGCCAGGGCCGCTGGAGCCGTGACCGCAACGAGGGTGGCAACAGCCAGCCCCGCCGCGAGGACTTCGCAGACCGCGAGTTCGTGAACAACCGCTAATAGAGATGCAATAGGAAGCGCCCCTGCCGGGAAGGTGGGGGCGTTTTTTACATTGCTGTAGGATCAAGCAAGGTCAGATTCGTAAACACGCTGTCGTACACAGTACGATCGAAACCTATGACATCCAGACCGTGATATTCGGCGTGCGCGGCAATCAGGAAGTCAGGGAGAATCCGGCGAGGCAGTTTCCCTGCGCGGCGCAGTTGTGCGTATTGCCCTTGCCGGAGTCCGGCCAGTTCCCAGACCTCCTGCGGCATGGCCCACAGCACAGAGATTCTGGTCAGACTCAGCCAGTTTTGGTATCGGCTCCATTCTGGCCCGGCCCGCAATTCACTGTACACAGCGGGCGAGATGACGTAACCCTGATGCTGTTCCCGAAGCAACGCCGTCAGCGCTTCCGAGTGTCTGGAATCCGCCGACTCCAGCGCAGAGATGATGACGTTCGTATCCAGTGAGATCATTCCTGCGGCGCTTCGTCTTCATATTCCGTCCAGCCGCGCATTTCCCGGACTTCTTTTGTCGCATCTTGCGCTTGACCGCCAGAGCCAATGTGTTGCCGGGTCAAAGCCTCAAAATCGGTGGCGGTGGGAGTCAGATGCAGTTGACCGTCACGAACCTCGATGGCAACCTTGTCGCCGGGCTGTAGGCGAAGCTGCCTGAATGCTTCGGCAGGAATGGTGATCTGCCGCTTACTGCTCACTGTTCCCTGAAAAATTTGGCTTGGTGGTTTCGACTTGGCAGTCATAACCAAGTTTAACACGCCTATCTAGCCCACCTTGCCCCGGCCCCCCTTAAAGCCGTAAGCTGTATCCATGAGTGCGAATCTCGTGGTAGTAATTCTCAGAGTCGGGGGTTTCCGAGGCTGAGCAACGCGCCATGCCGCACACCCCCGCCCCAGCAGAGGCGGGGGATTTTTTTTACAGGAGGCTTTATGGGACAGTCAGATGGGCAGGATGCAAGCGGGCAGGAAATCAGCAGAGGCGAGATGACCGGCGCGAAGGCGCTGTGGGCCACGCTGGCAAACCACGGCATCAGTACCGTGTTCGGCTATCCCGGCGGCGCGATCATGCCGGTGTACGACGCGCTGACCTATTACCCGGAAGTGCGGCATGTGCTGGGGCGGCACGAACAGGGGTCCATTCACGCCGCTGAAGGCTGGGCCAAGGCAACGGGCGAGATCGGCGTCTGCATCGCCACCTCCGGCCCCGGCGCAACCAACCTGGTCACCGGACTGGCCGACGCCATGATGGACAGCGTGCCGCTGCTGGCGATCACCGGCAACGTGGCCCGGCACCTGATGGGCACCGACGCCTTTCAGGAGGCCGACATCACCGGAATTACCCTGCCCGTCACCAAGCACAATTACGTGGTGCGCGACGTGGAGGAACTGCCCCAGATCATCGCCGAGGCCATCCGTATTGCCCGCACCGGCAGGCCCGGCCCGGTGCTGGTGGACATCCCCAAAGACGTGCAGATGGCCCCTTACACCGGCGAGATTCCCGCACCGCATGCCCGCCCGGAGATTCCCGCGCCGTCCGACGAATCCATTGCGCGGGCGCTAGAGCTGCTGAAAACCGCGAAGAAACCCGTGATCATGGCGGGCGGCGGTTCGCTGGATTCCTCCGCCGAGATCACCGCGCTGGCCCGTGCCTGGGATATTCCGGTGATTACCACGCTGATGGGCCTGGGAGCCTTTCCCGCCAGCGATCCGCTGTGGCTGGGCATGCCGGGGATGCACGGCAGCGTCGCCGCCAACCGCGCCATATCCGAGGCCGACGTGTTGCTGGGCATTGGCCTGCGCTTCGATGACCGCGTGACCGGGCGCGTCAACGGCTTTGCACCCAACGCCGCGATTATTCACATTGAGCTGGACGCCGCCGAGATCGGCAAGATCATCCGCACGCATGTGCCGGTACGCGGGGACGCGAAGGTGGCCGCCGCCAAGCTGACCGAGGGGGCTGTGAAAGGCGAGTGGCCCGAATGGACGGCGCAGATTCAGGAATGGAAAGGCCGCAACGAGACCCCGGATCACTGGGGCGCGGGTTACGCGGTCAAGGCCGTGGTGGATCGCCTGACGCCCGACGACATCCTGAGCAGCGACGTGGGACAGCACCAGATGCTGTGCGCGCAACTGGCCCGCTTTGAAAAGCCCCGGCGCTGGCTCAACTCCGGCGGGCTGGGAACGATGGGCTTCGGCTTTCCGGCGGCCATCGGCGCGGGCATGGCCGAACCCGGTGTGCGCAGCGTGGTCATCGCGGGCGACGGCGGGTTTCAGATGACGGCGCAGGAGCTGGCAACCCTGAAGATGTACGACATCCGCAACGTCAAGATCTGCATCATCAACAACTCGTATCTGGGCATGGTGCGCCAGTGGCAGGAGATGTTCCACGGCAAGCGCTACTCGGAAGTGTGGCTGGGCGACAGCAACCCCGATTTCCTGAAACTGGCCGACGCCTACGACGTGCCGGGCTACCGCGCCAGCAACGCTGAGGAACTGCCCGGTGCGATTGATGCATGGCTGAATGACCCCAAATCCGCCCTGCTGGAAGTGGTGGTGCCGCACGAACACGGCGTCTTCCCGATGGTTCCCGCCGGGGCCGCACTTTACGAGATGATCGAATCTGATCCCAAGCGGGCGGCGGAATTGAAAACGCAACTCGCAGAAGCCCCCATGAACGACGCCGCAGAGGTGAACGACGCATGACCGATCCCATCCTCTCCTACGATCAACTGCTGTCCATCCTGGTGCGCGACGAGCCGCGTGTGCTGACCCGTATCACCGCGCTGTTCGGGCGGCGCGGCTACAACATCAAGAGCCTCAGCGTGGGCAACACCGAGCATCCCGGCGTCTCGCGCATGACCATCGTGGTTCACGGGGACCGGGGCGTGGTGGAGCAGGCCATCCGCCAGCTTGAAAAGCTGCATGACGTGGTAAAGATCATTGACCATAGCCTGGAAAAGTATGTAGACCGCGAGATGGTGCTGGTCAAGGTGGCGATTACCGCCGAGAGCCGCGTGGAAGTGCGCCAGATCGCCGAGGACTTCCGCAGCCGCATCGTGGATGTGGGCCGCCATGCCCTGACCTTTGAAGTCACGGGCGACGAGGGCAAGTTGACCGCCTTTATCGAGCAGATGCGCCCCTTCGGCATTCTGGAAACCATGCGAACGGGCCGCATCGCCCTGACGCGCGGCTCGAATGCCGACATTGCCAGTCATGTCTATGAGGGCGAAACGCAAACGCTGCGGCCCGTGATGGAGGGCCTGGAGGCGCGGGAGGAGCGGGCGCGCGGGGTTCCTAATCTGTTTTAAGCGGTGTGAAGGGGTTGCTCCCACGGTTTAACCCCTCCGGCCCTACGGGCCACTTCCACTGAGAAGGGAGGCAAGAGTTGCAGAATTGCTCGGCCTGTCGAACTCCTTGGCTCTATTTCTAAACGCTTGACGCGCTATGGAAAATTGAGCGTCTGAGACCAGGGCCTTTTGCTCCTCCCTCCTTGCGGGGGAGGCTGGGAGGGGCGTAGCTCGCCCAAAGGATTTTCCTTCCCTCCCCTAGCCCACACGCCCCTCATCCATCCCCACCTGTAGGAGAATCCCCCAATGGCTGCAAAAATGTATTACGACAGAGACGTGGACACCGCCCCCATCGAGAACAAACTGATCGCCATCATTGGCTACGGTTCGCAGGCGCACGCGCACGCGCAGAACTTGCGGGACAGCGGCTTTAATGTCGTGGTGGGCCTGCGCGAGGGCAGCAGCAGCAAGGCCAAGGCCGAACAAGCCGGACTGCGCGTTGCCAGCATTGAGGACGCCACCAAGGAAGCCGACGTGGTCATGCTCCTCATTCCCGACGAGAACCAGCCCAAGACCTATACCGAGAGCATCGAGCCGCACCTGACGGACGGCAAGGCGCTGGCCTTCGGGCACGGCTTCAACGTCCATTTCGGGCGCATCAAGCCGCCCGCAGGCGTGGACGTGTTCCTGGTTGCGCCTAAAGGCCCCGGCCACATGCTGCGCCGCGTCTACGCCGACGGTGCGGGCATGCCCGGCATCTTTGCCGTGGGCCAGGACGCCACGGGTAAGGCGCGCGACATTGCGCTGGCCTACGCACGCGGCATCGGCTGCACCCGCGCGGGCGTGCTGGAAACGACTTTCAAGGAAGAGACCGAAACCGATCTGTTTGGCGAGCAGAGCGTGCTGTGCGGCGGCGTGACCCACCTGATCCAGGCCGGATTTGAGACGCTGGTGGACGCCGGGTATCAGCCCGAAATCGCCTACTTCGAGACGTTGCATGAGGTCAAGCTGATCGTCGATCTGATCTACGAGAAGGGCTTTGAGGGCATGCGCCACAGCATCTCCAACACCGCCGAGTTTGGCGACTACGTGACCGGGCCGCGCATCATCACCGACGAGACCAAAGCCACCATGAAGGATGTGCTGAGCGACATCCAGACGGGCAAGTTTGCCGAGCGTTTCATTGAGGACGCCGAAAACGGCTTCCCGTACATGAACGAGCAGCGCACCAAGATGCGCGATCACAAGCTGGAAACCGTGGGCAAGGAACTGCGCGACATGATGCCCTTTATCAGCAAGAAAGAGCTGGAAGTCTGAGCGTTTAGCCGTTCAAAGAAAAGCCCTCTCCCAGGTGGAGGGGGCTTTTTTGACGTCTACAACCCGCCCCGTGGATTCACGTCCACGCGCACCCGCGCCTTCCACGTCCGGGTATCCAGCACCTTCAACAGTTCGGCCAGTCGGGCATCGTTGCGGGCGCGCAGGAACAGGTGATACGGGTAGACGCCGCGCAGGCGAGCCACCGGGCTGGGCGCGGGGCCGAGAACCTCATGCGTGGTGGCCCCAGCGGCGTACAGCGCTTCGGCCAGTTCCTGCGCCGCCGTCTGGGCACGCTTGGCCTCGCGGGCGGTGATTTCCACCTGGGCCAAGCGGGCGTGGGGCGGGTAGCCCAGCTCCTTGCGGGCGCGTTCCTCGGCTGCCGGGTAAGCCAGGGTGTCACGTCCTTCAGCCAGTACCTTCAGGGCGGGGTGATCGGCCTGGAAGGTCTGCACCACCAGCAGCGGCGCGCGGGCTGGATGCCACTCGGCCAGTTGCCGCAGCAGGCGGTGGTAGCGCTCGGAGGCCCGGAAGTCCGAGACATTCAGCCAGGTGTCGGCCAGTGTGATCGCCACCAGCGCCAGATTCGGCGGCGCATCGTGCGACAGCAACAACTGCGTGCCTACTATCACCCCCGGCTCTCCGTCATACAGCGGGGCAAGGGGGTCCTGTCGGTCCTTATCCATGCGGTAGACAGGCATTCCTGGCAATAGCTTGGTCACCTCCTGCGCGATCCATTCGGTGCCGGGGCCGCGCGCCTTCCACATCTGCTCGCCGCAGTTGTCGCAGCGGTCCGGCATGGATTCGTGGTAGCCGCACTGGTGGCAGGTCATCTGGCGGGTGGCCTGATGGAAGCGCAGCGGCACGTCGCAGTTGCGGCACTGCGGGGTGTATTCGCAGTTGGGACAGCGCAGCAGCGCCGAATAGCCGCGCCGGGGGGCCAGCAGAACAGCCTGCCGTCCGCGTTCCTGCACCTGCCGCAGCAGCCGGGCCAGATCGTGGCTGATCGGATAGCCCATGTCGCCCATGCCCAGGTGCGCGCCGCTGAGGGGACCGAGGGTGGGCTGCTCAGGAGGTGTGGCGTAATCCACGACATGTACGCGGGCGCGCGGCGGCGGCAGCACCGCGCCGGGCCACGGCACGCTCTCGGCGGCGGGCGTGGCTCCCAGGGCAGCCAAAGGGATGTCATGCGCGGCGGCCACCCGCGCGGCGATGTCCGGCACGAAGGCCCGCGAACCGGACAGCAGCTTGTGGGCGTCGCTGCCTTCCTCCAGCACCACGATCAGGGCGAGGTCTTGCAGTGGGGCGGCTAAAGCGTGGGCGCTGCCGATGACCAGCCGCGCCCGACCCTTGCGAATCAGCTCCCAGGTGTGGGAACGCTGAATGTCGCCCAGTTGCCCGCTGAGCTGCACGGCACGGGTTCCGGCGTGGGCGGCCAGTCCCGACAGTCCCTCCCAGGCGCGGCGCAGGGTGGCATGATCGGGAGCGAGGACCAGCACGCTCCGGCCCTGGCCCAGCAGCCGCAGAATGCGCGGCGCGAGAGTGCGGAAGCGCGAAGCTGCCCGTCCACCATGCAATCGCCACAGTGGGGCTTCGGGCAGACGGTCTGGCAAATCGTCATTCACTTCAACAGGGACGGGTTCGGGCAGCGCGGGCGGCGGCGCAAGCACCTGCACAGTATCGGCCCAGCCCCGCGCCAGCAGCGTTCCGGCGGCGGTGGGAGTCAGCGGTATGCCATCTGCACTCGCAGCATTCGCCCAGCCGCTCAGGGTGTCCTGCGGCCCCGCCTCATTCAGCCACTTCCAGGCGGGCGGAGGCGCAGCAACCTCCAAAACGTACTGAGCGCCCCCCGCATTCAGGACGCCATTCACGACGCTGCCACTCACCCCAGCCGCTTTGGCCCAAGCACTTAACGTGTCGTGCGGCCCATAGTCGCTCAACCAGGCGTGGGCGTGGGTTTGCCGGGGCGTCAGCGGTGTGGGAGCGGGGATCACGGCATGTAGGGCCATCACGGCGCGGGCGGCGGCGGGAACATCGGCCAGTTCGCGGGCACGGATGACGGACTTGGTCCGGGGGCGCAGGTCAAAACGTTCTTCCAGAAGCCCCTGTTCGCGCACGGCGTCCAGCAGGGCGGGGTGAAATGCGCCCGCATCCGTCCACAGCGTCGTGGGGGCTTTTCGGGCGAAGGCACTCAAGTCTGCTCCCTCCACCGCGCGAACCGTATGGATGTAGTCCGCCGTCCAGCCCACGCCCAGCAGGTCGCCCCAGATCAGCCCGGCGGGAATGCGGGCGTCCTGCGCCCAGGCACACACGCCCGCCACCGTCTGCGGCATGACCCAGGGGCAGGCAAGAGCGTCCAGCACATGCACGGCCTCGCGCAAACGGTACGCGCCGCGCGGTTCAGTTGCGCCCACCACCAGACCCACCACCAGTTCGCCTCGCCAGGGAATTAGCACCCGGCAACCCGTGGGCACCTCACCCACCCAGCCGTGTGGAGCGCTGAAATCCTGCGCTGGCACGGGCAGATTCACCACCACCAGCCACGGTTGCGGGATGGAAGCGGCGGAGGCAGTCACATCCCGCAGGCTAGCGCGGCGCGGCATTGGGCAAGAGTGAGCGAGTGGACTGACAGCCCAGGTCCCAGCATTGCTTTCTCAGCAACTCTGGGCATGGACATAGCGTAATGGAAGCGTGAAATCCCCACGCACCCGCACCGTCAAGGGCACCCCAAAACAAGGCTCCGGCCTGAGCAAACTGCTGATCTACGCGCCCATCGCCCTGGAACTCCTGAGCCTGATCCGTCGCAGCCAGAAAAAGAAGCGTGGCAAGTACGTCAAGGCACGCAAACGGGACCGCGCGCTGGATTTCCTGCTAGGTCAGGCACGGCGTACGGTAGGCAGCGGGAAACGGGGGCGGCGGTAAGGCAGCGGGCAAGCTCGCCTCATTTCCTTCTCTACCTTGACTCCTACAAAACCCGGAACGCCAGAAAGCCCGCCCCGATCCCCAGCAGAATGCCCATCAGCACCTCTAGATAGGTATGGCCCAGCAGCACGCGCACGGGCAGAGGCGCAAAGCCTGCACGCACCACGTCCTTCAGTTCACTGATCAGCTCGTTGAGAAGTGCGCCCTGCTGGCCGCTGGAGTGGCGAACCCCGGTGGCGTCATACATGACGATCAGGGCAAACACGGAGCTGATGGCGAAGATCGCGCTGCCCACGCCTTCAGACAGCCCGACGCCAGTGGTCAGGGCCGCCACCATCGCGCTGTGGCTGCTGGGCATGCCGCCCGTTTCCATGAAGGCGGTGGGCCGCCAGCGCCGCGTGATCAGCAGGATCAGAAAGACCTTGACCAGTTGAGCCGCTGTGGAGGCCAGAATGGCGGTCCAGAGCCAGCGGTTGCTCAGCAGCTCAGCGAACGAGTTCACCAACAACCCCCGAATTAGTTTGTACAGCGTCAGTTTGTGCGGCGTTAATTGATGCAGCGGTAGGATGCGCGGCGTGTTGCAGTTCGGCAGCCCGCACAGTATTCGCCAGCAACTGAGCCACCGTCATGGGGCCGACACCGCCCGGCACCGGGGTCAGCGCCCCGGCCACCGCCGCCACGTCTGGATGAACGTCGCCTACCAGATGGCCCCTGCCCTCGGCATTCAGCACGCGGTTGATTCCCACGTCGATGACGGTTGCGCCGGGTTTGACCATGTCCGGCGTGATCAGGGCCGGGTGTCCAGCGGCAGCGACCAGAATGTCGGCCTCGCGGGTCACTCCCCCCAGATCGCGGGTGCGGCTGTGGGCCACGGTGACGGTGGCGTCGTCGTTCAGCAGCAGCGCGGCCAGTGGGCGGCCCACCAGATGGCTGCGGCCCACGATCACGGCCCGCGCGCCCGCCACCGGAATCCCGTAATGCTCTAGCAGGTACATGATCCCGGCAGGCGTGCAGGGCGTCAGCGCCGGGCGGCCCGCCCACAGCTCACCCACATTGAGGGGATGAAAGCCGTCCACGTCCTTGCGCGGATCGATGGCGTGCAGCACGGCGGCCTCGGCAATCTGCGCGGGCAACGGCAACTGCACCAGAATGCCGTTCACGTCGGCGTCGCGGTTGAGGGTGTCGATCAGCGCCAGCAATTCGGCCTGGGAAGTGGTTTCTGGCAGCGCGTGGACCGTACTCCGCAGGCCCACCTGCTCAGCCTTGCGCGATTTGCCGCGCACGTAGCTGGCGCTGGCGGGATCGTCGCCTACACGCACGATCACCAGATTGGGGGAAACAGGCAGCCGGGAGGCCCGCACCGCCGCATCCGCCAGCAGCGCCGCCGCGACGGGTGGCCCGGCCAGCACCCGTGCGCTCATTCGCGCTCCTCTGACCCGCGTTCCTCCAGTTCCGCTGGCCGCTGTTCATCCGGCTCCTGCCTATTCAGGGGCTGTGTATGCGACGCCTGCATACCTAGAGCCAGTGCATCCAGCCCAGGCCCATCCAGCTCAGGCTCGTCCAGCTCCTGCTCATCTACTTGCGGCACGGCGGGGGCCGTTTTCATACTGCGGCTCAGGCCCGCCAGGACGCCGTTGACAAACTTGCCAGAGTCGTCGCCGCCGAACTTACGCGCAATCCGCACAGCGCTCTCGATCACCGGGGGGTGAGGCTCGCCGGTATAGCCCATCTCGAAGGTGGCCAGCCGCAGCACGTTCAGGTCCGTCTGGGCCATCTGCCCAAAGCTCCAGCCGCGAATGGTGCGGTGCAACGTCTCGTCGATGGCCGCGCGGTGCGTCTGGAGACCGTCCACCAGTTCGCGGGCAAAGATCAGGGCTTCCTCGTTCAGGCGCGGGAAGGTGTCGTCGCCCTCGCGCATCTGGCCCTCAGCGCGCGTGAAGACGGTTTCCAACGGCAGATCGCCCCGGTCCGCCTCGAACAGCGCCCGGAAGGCGAATTCGCGGGCGGCGCGGCGGGTGCCCACCGGCTGGGCGGCCTTCTCACGGCGGCGGGTCAAGATTGGCCCCTGAGCGCAGGCGCGGTGGGCACGCACACGCCCTGCACAGTCACGTTCACGGCACTGACCTTCAGGCCGGTCATGAGTTCGATGTTCTCGCCCACCGCACGCTGCACCTGCCGCGACACGCTCACCAGATTCTGCCCAAAATCCACGTTCAGGCCCACGTCCACGCTGACGCTGCCGCCGTCACGGGTCACGCGCAGGGCGCGGGGTTTGCGTGCGCCGGTCTGGTTACGCAGCACCTCGCCCACATTCAGGGGGGTGGGCGCGACTTCGGTGCCGTCGATGCCGGTAATGGTGGTGGCGGCGATGTCCATCAGGACGCTCTTGCTGATCTCGACTTCGGGATGCGCCTCGCCGGGTTGCGGCGTTTTTGTTTGCTTTGCAGGTTTGCTTGCCATGTGAATCGTGCCTCCGCGCGCGGGCCGAGTGGTGCGCCGCGCCAGTGGGGAACAGTTTAGAGGGTGGGGCGGGGATGTGGGGTGGGGCAGACTGAGAAGGAGGAGGAAACCCCGTTTACCCCACCCCCTTCTCCGCCAGCAATTCCGCCAGCCCGGCCTCATCCAGCACGGGCACTTCCAGTTCCTGCGCGCGGGTCAGCTTGCTTCCGGCGTCCTCCCCGGCGATCAGATAGGAGGTCTTCCCCGTCACGCTGCCGGTCACGCGGCCACCAGCGGCTTCCAGCTCGGCCTTGATGGCGTCGCGGGGGCGGCCCAGGCTGCCGGTGATGACGAAATTCAGCCCCCTGAGCTGTTCGCCGCGCCGGACCTCTGCTTCCTGCGGGTTGATGCCAGCAGCTTTCAGCTTGTTCAGCAGCTTGACGTAACTCTCTTCCTTGAGGGCCACGGCCACGCTCGCGCCGATGACCTTGCCCAGCCCCGGCACGGCCTCGATCTCTTCCGGCGTGGCGACCATCAGGGCGTCCAGCGTGCCGAAGGCGTTCGCCAGCGCCTGCGCGTTGCGTTCGCCCACATGGTCCAGGCCCAGCGCGTTGACCAGCCGCCACAGCGGGCGGGCCTTGCTGGCTTCCAGTTCGGCCAGCACGTTCTGGGCCTTCTTCTCGCCGCCGCGTTCCAGCCCGGCCAGCGTCCCGGCGCTCAGGGCGTACAGGTCCGCCGCGTCGTGGATCAGCCCCAGCGTCAGCAGTTGCGCGATCAGTTTGCCGCCCACACCCGCGATGTCCATCGCGCCGCGCGAGACGAAATACTCCACCAGCCGGAAGGTCTGCGCCGGGCAGGCCGGGTTAACGCAGTAGGTGTTGGCGTCGTCCTCGGCACGCACCACAGGCTCGCCGCACTCCGGGCAGACGGTGGGGAAGACGAAGGGCTGCGCGTCTGCCGGGCGTTTATCCACCAGCACGCGCATGATCTGCGGGATCACTCCGCCAGATTTGCGGACGACCACCGTATCGCCGATGTGCAAGTCCAGATCGCGCACAAAGTCCTGGTTGTGCAGCGTGGCCTTGCTGACGGTGCTGCCCTCGATCAACCGGGGCGACAGGTGAGCCAGCGGCGTCAGCTTCCCGGTACGGCCCACGTTGACGCTGATGCTCTCCAGCACCGTCTCCACTTCCTCCACCGGAAACTTGTAGGCAATCGCCCAGCGCGGGGCGCGACTGGTAAAGCCCGCCTCTTCCTGAAGACGCAGAGAATCGAGTTTGAATACCGTGCCGTCGGCGTCGAACTCGAAGTCCTGACGCTGGGCGGTCATGCGGGCGTGGTAATCGGCGGCGGCAGAGATGCCAGTCACCTGCTCGCTGTAGCTGCTGACAGAGAAACCCTGGGCCTGCAACCACGCCAGCAGCTCGCCCTGAGACGTGACCGGAACGCCGTCGCGTTTGCCCAGCGCGTAGAAGATGGCCTTGAGATTGCGGGTGCGCGTCACTTCCGGGTCTTTCTGCCGCAATGCGCCCGCCGCACCGTTGCGGGGGTTCTTGAGCAACGGCGTGCCCAGTTCCTCCGCTTGCGCGTTGTAGGCGGCAAAATCGGCCCGGCCCATATAGACCTCGCCGCGCACTTCCAGTTCGCCCGTCAATCCTTGTAAAGAGGTGGGAATGCCCAGCACCGTCGCCACCTGCGCGGTCACAATCTCGCCCGTGGTGCCATTGCCTCGCGTGGCAGCCCACTGAAGCTGACCGTCCTTGTAATAGAGGTTGACGCTCAGGCCGTCGATCTTCAGTTCGCCAGTCAGGACAAATTCATCGTGTTCGGGGGGCAGATTCAGGGAGCGGGCCAGCTTCTCGCGCCACTCGCCCAGCTCGGCGTCGTCGAACACGTTATCCAGGCTGGTCATGCGGGTGGGATGCTGAACGGGTTGAAAAGCCGTGCTGGGTGCGCCGCCTACCGCCTGCGCGGGACTGGTTTCGGTCCCCACCTGCTGTGCCGCCTGCTCGGCCCATTCAGGATTCGCGGCTTCCAGCGCCCGCAGCCGCTTGACCAGCGCGTCGTACTCACTGTCGGCAATAGTGGGCGCGTCCTGCTCGTGGTACGCGCTGTTGTGGCGAGCAATCTCGGCGCTCAATGCAAGGTAGTCGGCGAACTCAGCCTGATCCATGCCAGCAGCGTAGCACCCCCGCCCGGTTCGGCTGGAGGCGGAATGAAGCTGGGGGCGTCAACCTCCTTTACGCGCCACTCCCCCTGTCATCTCACCCCCATCAGATGAACGTCACCCGGATATGATCAGATCGTGTCGCAGTTTTCGTATACTGTGTTCAAGCAAACTACATGCCCGATGTCTAGGCACTTGTCTGGGCACAGCCCCAAACCGGAGGATTCACCATGAAGACCACTGTTAAAAACTGTCTGACCCTGGCCCTGGCCGTTTCCGTTTCTCTCGCAGGCGCGCAGACCGTGCGCGTGGGCCTGGCCTACGACGCGGGCGGCAAGTTCGACAAGAGCTTCAACCAGAGCGCCTATGAAGGCAGCCAGCGCGCCGTTAAGCAACTGGGCGTGCAGGTCAAGGACTTTGAACCCAGCGATCCCAGCCAGACCATCCAGGGCATCCGCTCGTTTGCCAACGAGGGCTTTGACCTGACCATCGGCGTGGGCTTTGCCAACAACGCCAGCATCAGCCAGGTCGCCAAGGAAAACCCGGACCTGTACTTCGGTCTGGTCGATGACGTCTCCCCTGAGAAGAACGTCACCAGCCTGACCTTTTCCGAGCAGGAAGGCAGCTATCTGGTGGGCTACCTGGCCGCCATGAACAGCTCGACGGGCGTGGTGGGCTTCGTGGGCGGCATGGACGTGCCCCTGATCCACAAGTTCGAGGCCGGGTACACGGCAGGCGTCATGGCCGCCAATCCCAAGGCGCGCGTGATCGCACAGTACGTCGGCACCACCCCCGACGCCTGGAACAACCCCGGCAAGGCCAAGGAAATCGCGGGCAGCATGCGGGCCAAGGGCGCGGACATCATCTTCGCCGCAGCGGGCGCGTCGGGCAACGGCGTGATCGACTACGTCAAGCAGACCCAGTGTGTCAAGGCCGCCAACCTGCCCAGCGGCGTGAAGTTCGCCACCGACAACTTCAAGGCCGTCAAGAAGAGCGCGGCCTACACCAAGGCCTGCGCGGGCAACACCCGTCCGATGTTCTTTATCGGCGTGGACAGCAACCAGAACTACCTGGGCGACTTCGACAAGAACCCCGCCACCATGAACCACGGCCTGACCAGCATGACCAAGCGTGTGGACAACGCCGTGTTCGCCCTGATCAAGGCCGTCAAGGACGACAAGTTCAAGGGTGGTCAGCAGATCTTCGGCCTCAAGGACGGCGGCGTGGGTTACGCCGTGGACCAGTACAACAAAGCCCTGATCAGCAGCACCCAGGTCGCCAAGGTGGAGGGCATCAAGGCCCAGATCATCAGCGGCAAGATCAAGGTGCCCAGCAAGTAAGCCTCAACTCTTTCACTGGAGGGCGGTCCCGCGTGGGCCGCCTTCTTCTTTTGTCTTTTATCTCCATTTTTACATTCCGTTTTGCCATGCGCTGGACCCCTGGCCTATGCTGAGGCCATGCCAGACCGCTCCCAGCCCCTGCGCGATCAATTGCTGATCGTTACGCCCCACCCGTCCGGGCAGCTTCCGGCACACATTCTGCGGCAGATGCTGGGCGACGATCTATTCGACACGCCCAAGCGCGAGGCTTTCCTACGGCGCATCTTTCTGGACGGCGACGCCTACACGGACCTGCTGTACTCGCTGCCCGGCGCACGGCACGTTCAGGCCCCCTGGAGCCGCTTTGCCGTGGACCTCAACCGCGACCGGGATGACCGGGTGGACAACGGCGTCATCAAGGCCACCGACTTTGACCGTCAACCACTGTATCCACCCCACACGCAGATTTCGGAGGCTGAGCGCGAGGAACGGCTGCGGCGCATCTGGGACACCTTCGACAATGCCGTGGGTGCGGAGTTGCCCGGCGCGCGCCTGATGATCGTGGGCCACAGCATGGCCTCGCATGGTCCCAAACTGGGAGAGGACACGGGCACGCCCCGCCCCGCCATCTGCCTGATGCCCGGCACAGATGACGCGCCCACCTTTCCCCGCCAGCAATGGGACGCCCTGAAAAGCGCCGCCGAGAACGCCTTCGCGGATGTGATCACCGCCAGTCCCTTCACGCGGGTCACGCTGGGCGAGCCGTGGAGCGTGGATACGCTGAGCCACAACCACAGCCAGCGCAGCGGCGTGCCCGCCTTCGGCATCGAGTTCAACGCGGGCCTGCACCTCAAAAACGGACAGCCGGTGGACGCGGCCATGCGCCAGATGAACGCGGCGTTCGCGGTCTTTGCGGATGCGGCGCTGGAACTGGTGGGCTGAAAGCACCGTCTCTATCTATTTCAGGAGTGATTCCATGCTGAAATCCATCCTCGCCACCGCCGTTCTGACCCTGCCCATCCTGAGTTTCTTCACGCTGGCCGGAGCGCAGCAGGGCACGTCCCAGCCCATCAAGACCACCACCCGGAAGTGCGGCGCGTACACGGTGCAACTGCGGCAGAACGGCTTTGAAGACCCCCAGGACACGGCCAGCCTGATCCTGAACGGCGTCACCCTGGCCAGCGTGGGCGATACCATGGTCAGCCTGGACTTCTGCCGCGACGTGACCGGCGACGGCGTGCCAGAAGCCATGCTGGCGCAGTTCAGTGGCGGCGCGCACTGCTGCTTCACCCACACCCTGTACTCTCTGAGCAACCCGCCCCGGCGCATCCTGCATGTCTTCAGCGCCGATACCGACACACTGCTTCCACAGCAATTGAACGGCAGCGGCCCACTGGAACTGCTGGGCGGCGACTGGAGATTCGCATACGCCTACGATCTGCCCTTCGCCGACAGCCCGGCGCTGTGGCGTATCTACTCGAACATTGGCGGCCAGTACGTGGACAACTCGCGGGCGTATCCAGGTGTCCTGCTGCGCGACGTGGGCCAGCCAGCGGCGGCTGCGCGCCCCGGTCAGGCGCTCTACGATTACGCCTCGCTGCTGGCGGCGGGCCAGCCGGGACGGGCACAGACGTATCTGGACGGCCTGCCTGCGCTGTACCGTAACTGGCTGACCAACTACGGCCCCGACATCCGCCAGGACCTCTCCGACTACGGCATGCGCGACTGGCCCACGCGTGCGGGCGCGGCCCCAGACGCCCCCCGGACCGGGATCGGCGGCTCGTTCAGCGGGCCGGGGCAGGCGGAGTATCTGGCCGTGGTGGGGCAGGGTGGAATGGCAGCGCTGCGCCTGTACCGTCCGCAGTCGGGCGGCATAGTCGCCGGAGACGCGCTGGACACCCGCCCACAACCTGCCCAGGCGTATTTTGGTACAGACTTCCAGGGCTTGAAGTGGTGGCCCGCCTTCACCGTGCGCCGCGCCACGGGCCGCGACGACGCCGTGATCCACGACTCCACTTCCGGCAGTGTGAAATACCCGGTTTACCGCCTGAGCGCCACTTCAGGAACGGTCCTCAAGGACGACGCTCTGAGCGCCGCCGCCACACTGATCGCCCATCTGGAAGCGCTGGCCCAGCACGTTTCCTCTGGATACATGCAGCAACCGCGCACCGCCGCGCAACGGGCAGAAATCGCGCGCCGGATTGACGTGGCCGTGTCGCGTGTGCAGCCTGTGCTGGCCCTGAGCGACTTCAAATTCGATCCGCGCACGCTGGGCAACTTCACCGTCTCGGCCATGGGCATGCCCAGCGATGGGGCAGACACCGCGCAGGTGGTGGCCCCTGTGACCTTTGGGCTGGTGGCGACCAATCAGGACAGCGAATATGTCAGCGGCGAGCGCTACACCCTGACCGTGGATCTGAAAAAAGGTGCGGGCGGCTGGTCCGTGACAAGCTGGGGCCTGGAAAAGCGTCTGGGCGAACCCTACGCCGAATAAATTTGGCCGAATAGCTCAGGCTAAGCTGAGGCCGTGAGACGGAACATCGGCAGTGGCTCGCCCTGGGAAGTGAGCGTAGGGTACTCGCGCGCCGTGCGGGTGGGGAACGTGGTGCATGTGGCGGGAACCACCGCCACGGTGGGCGGCGAGGTGGTGGGCGTGGACGACGCCTACGAGCAGACCCGCGTGGTTCTCGGGATCATCAGGGGCGCACTTGAGGAAGCCGGGGCCACGCTGGAAAACGTGGTGCGGACCCGCATCTTCGTCACTGACATCTCGCGCTGGGAGGAGGTGGGCCGCGCCCACGGCGAGGTCTTTGGGGCCATCCGCCCGGCAGCGACGATGGTGCAGGTGGCCGCCCTGATCGATCCACAACATCTGGTGGAAATCGAGGCGGAGGCCATCATCCCGTGAATCTGGACCGTCATACACAACTGGACGCCCGGTTGCGGGACGCCACGCGCGCCGACAGCCGCATCACACACGCGCTGGCCTACGGCAGTTTCACGCAGGGGACGGCAGACGAATTCAGTGATCTGGAATACTGGCTTTACCTCGAACCAGACGCGGAGTTCGACGTTCATAAGTGGCTCGAAAAGCTCACGCCTGTTTTACATGGCGTCGTCAACGAGTTCGGGGCGTTCAACGCCATCTTGTCGGGGCTGCTGCGGGTAGAGTTGCACGCCGTTCCCAACACGTCGCTGGGCGAGCTGGAAAGCTGGGGCAATGAACACCTCTTCCCCGAACGAATGCTGGTCAAGGATGCGGACGGGCGGCTGGCGGCGGCCCTGGAAAAGCTGACCGCGAAACCCCCGCCCCAGCCAGAGGCACAGGCCACGCTGGACCGTCTGCTGAACTGGCTGACCTTCGGGCTAAACGTGCTGGCGCGCGGCGAACGCATCCGGGCGCACGGCCTGCTGTGGTGGATTCAGGGCGGTCTACTGACGCTGGCTGCTGTGAAATCGGGTCATGCCGAATACCTGCAAAGCCCGGCGCGGCTGGCCGAACGGCGCTTGGATGCAGAAACCCTGAGCCGGTATACAGGCGTCACGGGCGGTGTGGACGATCTGGAACAGGTTTACGCCAATGCCATGGCCTGGACGCTGGAACTGGCCGAAAGTCTGGGACTGACGGTGAATGCGGAGTTGGCTGGAGACTTGCAGGAACGGGCGAGGGTGGGCGGCTCTCCCTGACTGGTCGAGTTGACTGGCTCATACGGATCCCTTCTCGCGTCCACTCGGATTTCCACCGTTTTTGCAAACAGTTCAATCAGAGTCCGTGTCAGGCGATCAGGCGCGTCTGTACCGGGACCGAGTGCAGCGTCAGGAGCCGGTATCCGGCGCTGTCGTGGTGCAGGCGACCCGCACACAGCAGCCGCCAGAGCGTCGGCAGATGGTACAACTCGCCGTCATCGCCCCAGGCCATGCCCTTCGGTTCCACAGCGACAAAATTGAGGGGGGCGTGACGTTCCTTCATGAAGTCCTCCGCTCCGCCTGCGCGGAGAAATGAGTGGCGTCTTGAGCTGATGCCCATTATGCCCACATCATCTTTCGGAAATCTGACGCTTAAGGGTGCTGTCAGGGACACGCTTTCTGTGCCCTCTAAAAGCGGAGCCAGACACCACGGTTGTCCCTGGACGGCTCTAGGTCAACCATACTGACTCATGCCGATTCCCCTTTCCAACACACCCCGCCTGGGTCTGGGTCTGGCCGCGCTGGGACGGCCTGGCTATATCAACCTGGGCCACGGCGAGGATCTGGACAACAAGACGGTGGACGCCATGCGCGCCCACGCCTGGACGGTGTTGGACGCTGCCTGGGCCGCTGGCATCCGCTATTTCGATGCCGCCCGCAGTTATGGACGCGCCGAGAAGTTCCTAGGCGGCTGGTTGGCTGAACGCAGGCATACGGCAACGGTAGGTAGCAAATGGGGCTACACCTACGTGGCCGACTGGCGCACGGACGCCGACACGCACGAGGTCAAGAGCCACGATCTGGACACCCTGGAACGGCAGTGGCCCGAAACCCTGGCAAGCCTGGGCCGCAGACCGGACCTCTACCTGATCCACTCCGCGACGCTGGCTACAGGCGTGCTGGAGGACAGGCGGGTGCTGGCGCGACTGGCCGAACTGGGGGCGGTGGGCGTGCGCGTGGGCCTGTCCACCAGCGGGCCGGGGCAGGCCGACACGTTGCGGCGGGCGCTTGCAGTCATGGTGGACGGCGTGAATCCATTCAGCGCCGTGCAGGCCACCTGGAACCTGCTGGAGCCGTCGGCAGGCGCGGCACTGACGGAGGCACACGCGGCAGGCTGGACTGTGGTGGTCAAGGAGGCGGTGGCGAATGGACGGCTGACCGGACGCGCCCAGATTCCACCCCCTCTGGCCCAGATCTGCCGCGAATTGAACGCCAGTCCCGATGCCGTGGCATTGGCCGCCGCTCTAGCGCAGCCATGGGCCGATGTGGCGCTGAGCGGGGCGACGACGGTGCAGCAGCTAGAGAGCAATCTGCGGGCGCTACGAATACAGGCTGATTTCTCAGCGCTGGCGGGCCTTGCCGAATCGCCGGGGGAGTACTGGCAGACGCGGGCGGGGTTGAGTTGGAATTGAGCTAGTCCTCTCCCCCACTCGCCAGTTCCTTCAAGGCGGGGCGGATGTTGACCAGTTCCGAAGTCGCCGTGTGCCACACCAGCACCGGATCGATGCCGAAATAATCGTGGGCCACCAGATTGCGGATATCGCGCAGGTAGGCCCACGGCACCTGTGGATTGCGGTCCTCCACGCTCTGCGGAATAAATTTGGTGGTCTCGCCCAACCGCGCGAGGTTTCGCAGCACGGCGTCGCGGGTCAATTCATCGTCGATAAAGCTGTCCAGCGTGTGGCCCGCCGTGTAGTCGCGCACACGGTCCAGGGCGTCCAGCAGGTCATGCACGCGCCAAAGCCAGCGCTTGCGCCGGAAAGTGGTCTGCGGGTGGCGCGGCACCTTCATCACGTCCACGGCGTCACTCAGAATCTCGCGGCGCAGTTGCGGTTTCAGGCCGCCCTCGGTCAGCACGTCAATGCGGCGGCGCAGGGTGTCCTCGAACAGATCCTTGACGTTCATCAGGTCCAACAGACCCGCCTCGCCCACGAAATCCACCAGCAGGTCCACATCCGACAGATCGTTGGCCTCACCACGCGCCACCGAGCCGAAAATCCGCACGCGGGACGCGCCCATACTGCGCCACTGGGATTCCACCGAGCGGATGATGCGGGCCACCTCTTGCAGGCTGGTGTCGGGAAAGAGAGTGGGCGAGGGTTCATTCACCCCCAGAAGATAACGGCTGAGCCAGGCGCGCAGGCACAGGCGGCGCAGGCACTAGCATCACGGGCATGATCGTCGCTGTGGGCCATGACCTGATCGAGATTTCGCGTATCCGCACCATGTTGGAGCGCGAGGGGCCGCGCGCCGAGCGACTGTTTGCCCCTGAGGAACTGGCGTACTGTGCCCGCCTGAGCGACCCGGCCCCCAGTCTGGCCGCCCGCTTTGCCGCCAAGGAAGCCTTTCAGAAAGTCTGGCCCAGACCCCACGGCTGGCGCGACGTGTGGGTGGTCCGCACGCCCACACCGGACGGTCCCTTTGGGTTTACGCGGCCTTTCCTGGCCTTCGCCCCCAATATCGGGGCAGAGATGACGGAGCGCGGCTGGGTGGCCCACCTGACGCTGACCCACACCAAGGAACACGCCTCGGCGGTGGTGGTGCTGGAGGAACGCTAAGCTACCCGCCATGCCTATTCGCCTGATTGCCACCGATCTGGATGGCACTCTGCTACGCCCCGATCTGAGCGTCAGCCCGCGCACCCGCCGGGCGCTGGAGGCAGCGCGGGCGGTAGGGATTCAGGTTGTTCCCGTCACAGCGCGGCAACCACATGGAGTGCAGTGGATCGCGGAGGCGGCGGGCTTTTCGGAGTGGGCGCTGTGCAGCAACGGCGCACACGGCGTTCACCTGACCACTGGGGAAGTGCTGTTTGAGGCGCATGTGAAGGCGGCAACGCAACGCGCTCTGGCAACGGCGTTGGCCGAGCGTGTTCCCGGCGTGCTGTTCGTCAGCGTGCGGCGCGGCGGCACCGTGTTCGTGGCTCAGACCGGATACGCCGACATTGCCCACTTTGACGACCACAAGCGCGAGCCGGGCGAGATGGGGTGTCATCTGCTGGACGACGTGCTGGCCGAACCCAGCCTGAAATTCATCGTGCGGCACCCCGAACTGACACCGCGTGAATTGCTGGCCGAGTTGCGCGCCCTGAATCTGGGAGGCTACGCCGTGACCCACAGCGGCGCACCGTTTCTGGAAGTGCTGGCCGAGGGCGTGAGCAAGGCGTGGGGACTGGCAAAATTGTGCGAGAAGCTGGGGATCGCCCAGTCTGAGGTTCTGGCCTTCGGGGACGCCCCCAACGACGCCGAGATGCTGGCCTGGGCCGGGCGCGGCGTGGCAATGGCGAACGCCGAGGCCGAAGCGCTGGAGGTGGCCGACGAGGTGACCCTGAGCAACGCGCAGGACGGCGTGGCGCTGGTAATCGAGAAACTTCTGGGCCAGCCCTGTTCAACTGCGCTCTAGCTTTCGATGGTCTCTCATCTGACAGCCCGACCAACCCGGGCCATGTACGCTTAGGCATGAATGCCAATGTGCCGATGAAAGGGTTGACGGTGGCCCTCGCCTTGCTGGTCCTGAATCCGTCAGCGCTGGCACAGGGCAGCCCTGAGGTCCCGGCCAGGCCCCCGGCTACTGCCCCAGCCGCCACACGCACCCCCGCCGAACAAGCCGCGTTCACGCGTGGGCAGGCGCTGATGGCCGAGTTTCTGGCGCTCAAAGTGGAACGACTGTGGAACACCTTCTCGCCGGACGTGCAGGCACAGTACGGCACGCTGGACGGCTTCACGGCCTTCCGCAAAACGGGCATTGAGCAGTACGGCAAGGAAACCAGGCTGGTGCGCGAGCGGACCTTTATGCAGGGCGGCGAGGCGATGTATGTCCGCAGTTCCATCTACGAGAAGTACCCCGATCAGGTCTGGGCCTTCGTGATGGGCTTCACGGGCCAGAAAGTCACCTCTTTCGGCGTGCTGCTGGAAGACGAGCGCACGAACGATCCGGTGGCGCTGCGCCGATCAATGGCCCAGTAACGCCCGCTTACGGCTCACTCTGCTGCGCCAGCACCTGCCCGTCCCCGTTGGTTACGGCAAAGGTGTACTGCTGGGCCTCCAGCTTTTGCCAGCCCACGCGCTGGTCCTCGCAGGCGTCGGGCAGGTCCACCTGAGACGGCGTGGGGTAACGGCTTTCCAGGCTGCCCTGCCGGAACAGTTCCAGCGCGCGGGCCAGCGCAATCGCGCAGTTCTGGGCGGCGGCGCGGGCGGTCACGTCGTCTGAATTGGCCAGATTGCTGTCGCGCTGTCCAGCTTTCAGTTCGGCCACCTCGGTTTCCAGCGTGCCGATGCGGGCGCTGAGAGCCGCGATCTGCGGCGCGGCCTGTGGGTCCGGTTGCGGGGGCCGGCAGGCACCCAGGAGCAGCAGAAGCGCGAGCAGAAGAAGGCCGACTTTCATGCCGGACACGCTAGCGCCTGCACTTCAAGAAGCCAAGAGTGGTTTTCCACCGGAGATGTTTCGGAAATTCAGGCAACATACAAACGTCAATGACTAGTTTCCACCTTTTGCTCGATTACAGTACCGATGTGTCAATTGAGCATTCTCTGGGATTGTCTGACCACCCCTCCAGTAATGCTTAATGTGATCAACCTCGGCATCATCGATGGCATGAATATGCTGCTTGCAAAGGGCGCAAGTAGGGTCGGTATCAAAAAGCTCTTGCTTCAGCTTATATGTAAAGGTACGTGAATCGCTGCGGGGTGGACCAATGACTTCTTTGAGCCGTGCCTGCCATACATCAGCGCGGTATTTGAGACGCTCGGCCTTGTCACCCGTACTGGCGACATATTCAACGAAGGTAGAGTCATTAGTCATCAGGTCAAGAAATTCTTCACGGATACGATCTGCATTGGGAACAATATCCGATTTTCCGTAGAAACTGAACCCGTACATAATCGTATCCCAAAGGGCGAAATTGAGGCGCTTATCCCAGGAGCCGTCAGGATTCTGCTCACTGCCAGGCTGAAACCGACGGAAAGCTTTGTCACCAAAAACTGTCCAGGCCATATCAATACAATTTTCAAAAAGATCTCGCAGCTTTTTAAGATCGCTTTCTGAGGGATCACGACGTTCCTCAAGTTCGCGATTCATCACTTGCTTCATATTGCCTTTATAATGTAAATGTGTCAGGCGATATAGCGCCAAAAATCTGAGAATGAGTTGACGATCAGCCATCCGCGAGTGAGGCTCTCTCAGACCTTGTATTTTAAGAAAATTTGAGTTTTCGGAGAGTGATTGGAGGAGATTGTTATAGCTACCCCTATAGACGCAGTTTCTCAACTCCTGGTCATTGAGTCTTTCTGCACCCAAATTCAAACGCTCAAATACCTCGAATTTTACATCCGGGTGAGATTCTGACTTAATCACAATAAAACGGAGAGTGGCATTCTCAAGATCGCCCTGTGTCGCCTCATCGAGATCAGCGAATTTCTTACCATTGAGTTCATGAAGGACTTGCAGACCAGTCAGCTTGAAGTCCTGTTTCAGACCGCTACTTGCTGGGAAACTCCCCGTCAAAAAAGCGTGAGGGCTGGTTAGTCGCTGTTGACCATCCACAACTTCCTGTTTTCCTCCAGCCGACTCAGCAACATAGACCACTGGAATGGGAATATTCAGAAGAATAGACTCGATCAGACGACTCGCTTTCGACGTACTCCACACGAACTTCCGCTGGAACTCTGGTTGAAGAATGATCTTTCCTCTGGTGATTTGACCGCTCAGATAATCGATTGCGATGTCCTGAATTCCAGTGCTAACGCGACGGGCGTCGGTCGGAATGTCCAAAGGCGGCAGTTCCGACTCCGCAGAATCACTGTTTAAACCAGCATCTAGCTCCACTTGAGTCATGCCTCAGTTTAAGGGCAATCAGGCAGAGGCACACCTCTAAATCTTTTCCGTATAAGGCGGAAAAATCACGTTGCTTTTCAACCATAGACCGTCTTACTCGGCCCACGCCTTCAACCCTTCGAAGAATCAGCGGTTCAACACGCTGACGATTTCAATGTGGCTGGTCTGCGGGTAGAAGTCGTGCGGCGTGACCTCGCCCAGCTTCCAGCCGCGCCGCACCATGTCGCCCACGTCGCGCGCCCAAGTGGCCGGATCGCAGGAGATATACACCAGACGGTCCGCCGTGCTGGAATCAATGTGAACGCGTGCCCCCTCCTCCAACCCGGCGCGCGGGGGGTCCACCACGATCACGTCGGTTCCCAGTTCGCTGAAACGGGCGGCGTCACCGTCACGGTAGGTCACGTTGCCCTCCGGCTTCCCTGCCGCCACGCTCTCGGCCACGTCCTGCCGCCCACGGGCCAGCGCTTCGGGAGAGGCGTCCAGCACGGTCACGCGGCGGAAGTTGGGGGCCAGATGGCGGCCAATCGCACCCGCGCCGCCGTAGAGGTCCACAGCATGTTCGCCGTTTCCAGCCAGCTCGGCGGCCCGTTCGTAGGCCAGCCCCGCCGCCGCCGGATTGACCTGCGCGAAGCCGGTGGCACTCACGCTGACCTGCACGCGCCCAAATTGCTCGCGCACGTCCATCTCACCGGCGATCAGGCGCACGCCCGCGCTGAAGCGGCGTCCGGCAGGCTGGGCCAGGGAGACGCCCACCGCCCCGGCTTCCATCAGATGTTCGCTGGCACGCATAAAGGCGCGGGGTTCCCCGGCCCCGATCAGGGCGGCCACCACTTCCCCAGTCAGGGCGCTGGCCCGGAAGGCAATTTCAGTGGCGGGAGCCAGTTGGGCCGGGTCAATTCGGGCGACGATGGCCGAGATGGCTTCCATCACCAGCGGGTCTTCGGACACCACCAGCGGATCGTTGCCGCGCCGCTCACGGTAAGCCAGCCCGTCCGGCGTCACCAGATACTGCGCGGTGTTGCGGTAGTGCCACTCGCTGGGGCTGGGCACGGTCTCGTTGACTTCGTGCTTCAGTTTGGCGATGCGGGTCAGCGCCTCCTGCACGAAGTCGCGTTTGTAGCGCAGTTGGGCGGCGTAGCTGGCGTGGCCCAGATCGGCGGTGGGAAGATTCGGGCCGTCCACGCGGTCTGGGCTGGCGTTCAGCACTTCCACCGTGACGGCCTGACGCACGCCCCGGCCCGCGCGCACGGTGGCCCGCACGCGTTCGCCGGGCAGCGCGCCGCGCACCAGCACCACACCGTCCTCGTCACGGGCCAGCCCCAGACCCCCCGCGACGAGCTTCTCTATTTCCAGCGTTAACACTTCGGGTTGTGGGGCAGGTTGGGGGGCAGCTTCAGACATCAGACCTTCAGGGTAGCGCGGCGCGGGCGCGGCAACCGTTCACCCCCTCTCCTTCAGCGCTGCCCATGCCTCCTTCAGACCCTCCGGCGTGTCCACATCCAGCAGCATGGCGGCGGGAAAATTCAGTGTCAGCACCGACTTTCCCTGGGCGGCGATGATCCGCCGGGGACCGTGATCGGCGTCGGGCAGGGTCAGCAACTCGGGCAGGAGGTCCGCGCGCAGCAGGTGGGGCGGGGCGCGCACGGCGTCCTCTCCAGTTCCGTAAGCGGCAATGACGACGGGCGCGTTCGTTTCCCTGAAGGCTGAAAGCAACTTCGCGTGAAGGTCCGCCGACACCAGCGGCATATCCGCCAGTGCAAAGGCCGCGCCGCCCAATCCAGCCGGAAGAGACTCAGCGGCCACCCGAAAGGAGGAAGCCATACCTAGCTCAGGCTGCGGGTTGACGACAAAGGTGAAGGGCAGGCCAGCCAGTGCGGCGCGGATGCCCTCGCCCACCGCACCAGGGGGAATAACGGCCAGCAGGGGTGAATAAACCTCTGCCAGCGCCTGAGCCGCGTACAGGCAAAGCGGTTGCCCATTCAGGTCCGCCAACTGTTTGGGACGGCCCATGCGCTTGCTGCGGCCAGCGGCAAGGAGGACAGCCGCGACGAGGAGAGGTTTGGGGGACATGGCGGCAGGATAGCGGGGGCGGGCGGGGAACGGTCTCCCCAAATCCTCCACCAGCCTCGCCATCAGCCTCCATCAAGGGGAGCCGAGAAGACTGCTCACCGTCCGGACTGTTCTACCCGCCTACAATCAGAGGAGCAACTGCAATTCAGCCTTCTTAACCCACCTCTATCAAAGGAGCGTCCACCATGAAACTCAATTACTCAGGTACAGAACAGGTCAAAGCCGCCCCCGCCGTCGTGTGGGCCTTCGTGCAGGACCCCGAACGGGTGGCCCGCTGCCTGCCCGACGTGCAGGAGGTGACGGTGCAGGACGCCAACCACATGGAAGCCACTGTGCAGGTGGGCGTGGGCATGGTGCGCGGCAAATTCAAGTTCAAGATTGAGGTCTTGCCTGACGAGGCAGCGGGCCGCGTGAATGTCAACGTGCGCGGCGGCGGACTGGGCAGCGTCGTGGACCTGACGGCAGGCGCGAACGTGGTGGACAACAACGACGGCACCACGACGCTGGACTGGACTGGCGAGGCCAGCATGCGCGGCCCGGTGGCCACCGTGGGCGGACGGATGCTAGACGTTCAGGCCAAGAAGCTGATTGAAAAGACCTTTGAGAACATGGGAATGGCCATGAGCGCAGCGGGCGGAACGCTGGCGTAAAGGCGTCCTCCGCCGTTCAGTCCAGTTCCGGCAGCGTCATCTGCTCCAGCAGTTGCACGGCGGTCACGACTCCGTGTGGGGAGACGGACAGCACGCGGCGTTCGGCCAGGGTCCACAGGGCGCGGTGGACGGCCATTTCCCCCTCGGCGCTGCCGCTGGGGGCCAGACGGTCCAGCAGCGTGGTGTAACGCAGCGGTCCCGCTTCCGCTGTGCCACTCGCCCAGACCGTCACCCCGGCCACCAGGGTCAGGATGCGGCGCTGCTCGGGGGTCTCAGCACGCTCCAGCAGTTGCTGACGGGCCTGGACGCGGCGGATACGGACATCGCGTTCGCGGCGGCGCGTCTCCAGCAGCGCGGCCACCTCGTCGGGTGTGGCCTCCCCCCGGCGGGCACGGGCGTCGCCGATCAGGCGTTCCAGATGGCGGTCCGCGCCCTCGCCCGCACGGGTTCTCACCGCCTCGGCGCGGTCACGGATCAATCCAGCAGCGCCCTGCACACGGGGATCGTTGAGGGCGCTCTGGGCGGCGCGGCGGGCAGTGTCGCGCAGGCCACCGCTGCCTTCTGCGGACTTGGAATCGGGTTCACGCAAGGCTCGGGTCACGCGCATCAGGGTTTTAAAATTGGGGCGTCGGCGGGTCATGCGTCCTCCAGGCGGACAAGAAAGGGGGAAAGAGAAACGGCGCCCCTCCCTTATAGCGAAAGAACGAGGGAGAAAACGTCACCCGAAAGTGAATTTCAACCCCACCCACACGTTCACTCTTTCTCGCCCTTGCGTGACGCCAGAAAGCGTTGCTGGGTTTCCCAGGCCCGCCGCCCAGCCTCACCGCCCGAATCGTCCACGCCCGCAATCTGGCGCACCTGCTCCAGCGCCCGCGTCAGCTCATCCAGATCGCGCTGGTCCTCGGCCTGGGCCTTCCAGGCGTTGACCGTGTTGGGCAGGTAATCCGTCAGGCCCTGGCGGGCGTCGTAGGAGCGGCGGGTATCCCCATTCTTCCCCGCCTCGGCGGCCACCGTTTCCAGATGTTCCACGGTGGCAAAGACCTGTCCGGCCACAGCAGGGGGCAGGCCCCGGCACAGCGCACGAATGTCTATCTCGGAGATGGTCTCGCCGCTGGACTGGACGGGGAGGGCGGGAACGGCAGCAGGCGGCTTTATCTCTTCCACGTCCGGCACAGAAGCCGAGCCAGTGCGGACCGTCAGCATGGCAGCGGCCAGCGCCAGAGCGGCCACCACCAGCACCAAGATCATCAGCGCCGGGTTGCCGTCAGTGAAGATGCCCGCCACCGCGAACACGGGAATGATCAGCCGAAAGGTGCGCCGGAAACCCGGCAGGGTCAGCAGGGTGGTCATTCCCCGCTGCGCCTGCGCCGAGACGAAGTAAAGCCCCGTGAGCAGGGCCACCAGCCCCAGCAGGGTGAACCCTACCACCGCGTTGCCCTCGCTGAAGATCAGACCAATCGCAAACAGCGCAATCAGCGTGCCGCCCAGCATGGACAGCGGATCATTCCTGCGCTGGGCGCGGCGTTCGGCCCAGCGCTGCTGTTTTTCAATATCGTCGGCCATCTTGCGGCGATTATGCACCCCACCACCGCTGCGCGCTTCGCCCAACGCTATTCCAGTGCGTCCAGCCGTCTCCAGCCCAGCCGCAAGCTGAGCCACGTTCCCAGCACCGTTGCCAGCGTCAGGCCGATGAGACCCAGCACGCCCTCGGGCGTTCCCAGCGCAGACAGGCCAGGAAAGAGGTCCGGGCGCAGCACGCTGCCCGCCGCCGGACGCGCCAGCAGCAGCAGGCACAGCACCGAGTACGCCAGACTCAGGCCCATGAAGGCCAGCCCGCCGGGACTGACGCCGATTTCTGCCGGGTTGTCGGCGTCAAATTTGGGAGCCGCCGCGCCCAGACCCACGCCCAGCGCCGTAATGACGAAGGCATTGCTGACGCTGACCAGCACGCTCAGAAGCAATAAGGTTGGCCCAAGATCCATGCTCCTGGCGCTGGCGATGCCCATGACCAGTCCCATCGTGAGCGTGACCGGCAATACGCCGTAAAACTTGCTCAGAACGATCTGCTGGGCGCTGATCGGCCCCGTTCGCAGCAGCCAGTAGGATTTGGCCTCGGTACTGAGGGCGGGAAAGGCCAGCCGCACGGCCACGCCGGACACGATGAAGCCCTGAAAGGCCAGTTGCACGTAGCCCAGGATGCCCCGGAACTGCGGAATGGGAATCGGCACGGCCTTGACGCTGACCAGATACACGCCCGCCAGCGCCACCACCACCAGAAGCTGGCTCCACTGCGTCGGATCACGCAACGTGACGCGCAGGTCTTTGTAGGCCAGGCTGCCGCCAGGGCCGAGGCGTGCGAACAATCTCTCCGCTGTCGTCGCTCGCTTGGGCGTCGGATCGAGCCGGGGCGTGCTGGAGTCCAGCGCCCGCGCCCAGCCGTCCTGATATGCGCGGGTGGCGAGGGCAGTGGCGGCGGCCAGCAGGCCAACAGTCAACAGTAGCAGGGGCAGCAGAGCCACTTCCAGCCGTCCGTGCGCCGCGCCCCAGATGCCCTGCGAGGCCCAGACAGGCGGCAGAAGCGGGCTGCTGGGGCTGGCGAAGTTCTTGAGCAGGGTTTCAAACTGCGCCGGATCCTGCATCTTCTGGATCAGCACTTCAGGGCGCAGGGCACGGATAGCGTAGACCAGTCCGGCGCTGATCAGCACGCCCAGGCCGGTGCTGACCTCGCGCACCCGGCCCACCGGAGCAACGCGCATCAGCAGTACGGCCAGCAGTGCGCCCAGACCCACCGGGGCGGCAAAGGTCATGAGAGCCGTCAAGACCATCAGCGGGTACGCCCACAGTGGTGCGTGGAAATACGCGCCCACCGTCAGCAGCAGCGGAATGGTCAGGAAGGCGGGGACCAGAGCCGTGTTCAGGAAGGTTTCGGAGACTTTGAGGGCAAAGACGCGCCAGGTTTTGATCGGCTGGGTCAGCAGGAAGTTCAGATCCTCGCTGAGGTACAGCGTGGAAATGGCGGCGGTGGTGGCGCTGAAGGTCACGCCACTAGACAGGGTGATCAGGCCGATCTCCAGCACACGGGCAAAAACAT
The DNA here is from genome assembly GCF_009017495.1 of Deinococcus sp. AJ005. Taxonomy (NCBI): domain Bacteria; kingdom Thermotogati; phylum Deinococcota; class Deinococci; order Deinococcales; family Deinococcaceae; genus Deinococcus; species Deinococcus sp. AJ005. The sequence goes on from NZ_CP044990.1 coordinate 2,227,511, forward strand.
TGGTGCCGATACTGCCGAATGACCCCAGGAAATTGAGTGCCCTCCAGGTGCCGTAGACCTCACCCCAGACGAGCAACACTGCCAGCACAGCGACGAAAGCGTAGCCCCACTTCGGCCCCCGCCGCAGCGTGTGGCGCAGGGCGGTCAGCTTGAGATTCAGGAGGCTGGGTGGGCGCATGGACTGGGGGATAGGGGCAGGGCGGGTGGTCATGTGATCACGGGTGGAGGGCACGTTATTTGATTGGTGGCCTGCTCGGTGGCCCCCTCACCCCGCCGCCTGCGCGGCTCCCTCTCCCTCTGTGGGAGAGGGGACAAATTCTCCAAGCTCATCCCGCCGCCACCCCTTCCTGCCTTTGCCTCTGCTCCTCCTGCTCCTCTTCTATCAGGCGGAAGAAGATGCGCTCCAGACTGTCGCCATGAACGCCCCCGGCTGCCGTGCCAGTGCGGGCGCGCAGATCGTCCATCGTGCCCTCGCCCAGCACGCGGCCCCGGTCCAGCACCACCAGACGATCACAGACAGCCTCGGCCAGCGGCAGGCTGTGGGTGGTCAGCAGCACGGTGCGGCCCCGGTCAGCGTGGGCGCGGAACAGTTCGCGCACCTGACGGGCGGCGTGGGGGTCCAGGCCCACCATCGGCTCGTCGATGATCAGCACGCCGGGATCGGGCAGCATGGCGGAGATGATCGCCACCTTCTGCCGCATCCCGTGCGAGAAGGTCTCGATCAATTCGTTGCCGAAATCTTCCAGGCGAAACAGCGTGAGCCAGCGGTCAATCTCGGCGTCTGCGCCCTGCACCTTGTAAAGCTGGCCCACGAAGCGCAGTAGCTCGCGGGCGGTCAGCTTGCCGTACAAGTATGGACGGTCCGGGATGTAGCCAAAGGCGGCCTTGGCCTTCACCGGCTCCTTCCACACGTCAAATCCAGCCACGCGCACCGTGCCGGACGTGGGACGCGTCAGGCCCACCAGGGCGCGGATGGTGGTGGTCTTCCCCGCTCCGTTGCTGCCCAGCAGACCAAAGACCGCGCCAGGCTGCACAGTGAAACTGAGATCCTGCACGGCCTCGTGTGCGCCGTAGCGTTTGCTGTAGTGGCTGACCTCGATCATTGGGCAAAGTTTAGGCCGGGCGGAATGACAGGGGCCTGACTCGGATTCAGGGAACGGGTGCGGGTGCGGTTCCGCCATCCCGGTAGATAAGATTGCCCGTCAGTCTCATGACCAGCTTCTCTAACCCCTCCTGCCGTGAATCCGGTTCAGAGGCGGTGAGAACGGCATTCAACTCCCGAGCCGCCTCTGGATTTTTGACGGCGAGATCGGCGGGCCAGCGTTCGCGCTTGACCTCCCACCAGCCGTTGACCATGTAGAGACGATCCACGGCTCGACTCGCCACAGCCAACGCCAACAGGGCATGTGTGGGCTGATCGACTACAGCGCGGCAGTCCATAATCTCGTCAACCAACTTGAAACGCCCGTCCTCAGTCAATGGCCTAGGCTTCGGGCCAGCCGCGTGGAGGGCACGGGCCTCGGCCATCAGCGCGTCCAGATCAGGATGGGGCAATACGGCCCGGCCCTGGGCAAACATGGTGATCGTCGCAGCGTCCTCTGCGGCGAACATGGCGCGCACTTTACGAACTGGGTTGTGAAACACTTCCACGGGCACGCCGTCCACCACGAAATTGCTGCGCCAGCGGTGATCACCTGTCACCAGCGCGTGAAAATCCAGATCGCTGTAGGCGTTGGCCTCCCCACGCGCCGCAGAGCCGCACCACAGCGCCGCGTAAACGCCCGGTGTGGCAGCAATGCGTTCCAGCACGGGGGGCAGGGCAGCTTCCAGGCGAGTCTGATGTGGGTTGTCGGCAGCCTTCACCCGTAGATTTTAAGACAGGCAGATGTTAGGACAGGGCCGTGTGTCTGGCCTCGTCCATCTGCACGTCCTGGGCGTCGCTCTGCCATTCCAGCCGCAAATCCTGCGCGGTCAGCCAGTGGTTCAGGGTGTACTCGGCGCGGGCCAGTGCCGAGACGGTGCCGTGGGCCACCTCAATGGCCTGCCGCAATTCGTCGGAGGTCAGGAAACCCGCCTCCCAGGCCGCCAGCAGCTCATCGGTATCGGCAATTTCTGCACCCAGACCGTCATGCAGCACGATATCCAGGTACAGGTCACGCACGCTCCAGACTCCATCCGCGCAGCTGATCTGGGCCACATCAATGTAGTAATCGTGTTCGCGCCGCCCATGGAAGGCGTAGCGGCAGACCACCAGACTCTGTGCGGGCAGCAGGTGCGCCTGCCAGTGGCGAATGCGCGGATGCCCCACGAAATCGCGGGCCACATACAGGCCCGCGCTCGTCTCTCGGTAGGTTTTCACAGCGCGCACGCCGGTATTGGTGTAGTGACATTTCGCCTGAACGTCGTGCCGTTCCACCTTGACCGGATGCGCGTGAGGAAGCATGGAACAGCGTACCCGAAGACGCCCCAATTGACCGGGAGGAATCTAACATCCCCGTTCGGAATGTCGGGACTGCCTGGAGCAGTTCTCCGAATTACGTCACCGGAATAGAAGACTTCCGGTGACTCCATTCTCTCGTTCCGAGCTGTACCAGTCCGTCCTGCTCGGTAAAAGTCACTCGCTTCGCTCGGTCATAAAATTGGTCTTTTCATGACAACGGCTTTAGAGATTACACGATGGGCAGCGCGTCCAGCATTCCGAAGTCATGCGGTATGAACAGGCTGCCCTCGGTGGTCCCGCCGTCGCTGAGGCCGGAGAGACGGCTTTCGAGTGTGGCGGCATTTATTTCGCCCTTCAGGAAAGCGCGGTGGGCACGGATGACCTCGCGCACCCCCTCGGGCGTTTCGTGAACGAATTCGAGGCGCAGGTCCCGCAGGCCCGCCCCCAGCCAGTCCTTCAGATGCGCGGCGGCAATCTGCGGACGGCCCTCGAACACCGTGTTGCGGCAGCCCACGTCGGCCATCACCGGATGGGTACGTCCGCGTTCGTCGCGCAGGGCTATGCGGTGGGTTTCGCAGGGGTGACCGCAGTTGGTGTAATCCGTGCCATCACTCAGGAAGCGGCAGAACACGCAATGCTCGGTGTGAAAGACGGGCAGGTGGCCGTAGGCGATGACCTCCAGCCGCCCCGCGCCCACCAATCCGGCCAGCTCCGTGATCTGCTGCGCGTTCAGGTCGTGCGTGGGCGTCAGCCTTTGCAGTCCCAGCTCTAGCAACGCGCGGGCGGTCAGGACGTTGGCGGCGTTGAGGGAGAAGTCGCCTGTCAATTCCGCATCCGAACCCTGCAAACCTTCCAGCAGGCCCCCGCTACGAACCAGAATCCCGGCGTCCAGCGACAGCAGGAACTTCTGCAAGTTCTGCTCCGTAGGCTTGAGGATGCGCGGACTCGCCACCCGCACGGCGATTCCAGCCGCTTTCACCCGCTCCACACTGGGTTTCAGACCGTACAGTTCCAGATAATCCAGCGTGATGGAATCAGGATTCTCTGCGAGGGCCGCGTCCAGTTGTTCGGGGGTACGGACGAGAATGTGCAGGCGTGGTTCTGTCACCACAGGCGAAGATGCGGCAGCAGAGACATTCAGCACGCTCTCAATCCGCCGCACTGGAGCCTGCGACCGGAGGGCGGTCAATCCCTCCACCGCCTCCCGCCGCAGTCCGTTCAGGGCGCTGACGGGCAGAAACCCCTCGCCGCGCAAATCCACACTCAGGCCGGAGAGGTGATAGCCCGTGCCGCCGAGTTTCCCCAGTTGCTCTCTCAAACTGGATTCGTCCAGCGCACGGTTACGGGCAGGCGACAGGGGTTCTGACAGTGTGGCGGCAAAGCTGTGACCCGCCTCGTCAGTCAGGATGAGCTGGGGCGGCTGCCCCACATGGCCCACGAAATAGGCGCTGATCGGGCGCGTATACACCGGATCGCCCGCCTCAATCAGCGGTTTGACGCGGGCATTCAGGCTGGGATCGTGCGTGCGCCACACCGGATCGCCCACCCGCACGCGCGAGCCGTCCACCGCGCCGCGCCCAAAACGCAGCTCGTAGACACCGCCGACGCGCACATCCTCGGTCTGCTGTCCGTTCTGCCACAGGCCGTACAGGAACCCGCCTTCCTCACGACCCTCGGGCGTGCGCCAGTTGGCGGGATCGAAGACCAGACCGTCGCCGGGCTTCAGCGGTTCGGACAGTTCAGCCAGCACACCGCGTTCGGTGACGCCGCGCACGGTGCCGACGGGCACGCCCCGGTGCCTCGGCGCACGTCCGCGCACCACGGTCTGGTGGTTGGTTCCGGCCATGAAATGCGGGGCCAGACCGCGCGAATACACCTGCTCCAGATCCCGCTCCTGCTGCGGCGTGATGCTCAGGGGCAACCCCGCCCACGCCTCATCCACGGCCTGACGGTAGGAGGCGGTGGTCAGGGCCACGAATTCGGCGTCCTTGTAGCGCCCCTCGATTTTCAGGCAATTCACGCCGATCCGCACCAGCTCCGGCACCTGATGCAGCGCGTACAGGTCACCGGGGGACAGCAAATAGCGGGCGTCGCCCAGATCACGCTCTTCGCCGTCTACCAGCAGGTCATACGGCAACCGGCACGCCTGGGCGCACTGGCCCCGGTTGGCGCTGCGGCCTCCCCACGCTTCGGAGGAAAAGCACTGGCCGGAATAGCTGACGCACAGTGCGCCGTGGACGAAGGTTTCCAGCTCTATGTCGGTCTGGCTGGCAATGCGTTCGATGTCCTTCAGGCTCAGCTCACGGCCCAGCACCACGCGGCTGGCCCCGAAGCGGCGGGCGTGTTCGGCCCCCTCGGCAGAGGTGATGCTCATCTGCGTTGAGCCGTGGATGGGCAGATCGGGGCAGATCTGCCGGGCGAGGCGGGCGACGCCGTGGTCCTGCACGATCAGGGCATCCACCCCAGCCTCGGCCAGCGCCATTAACTGGCGTTCAGCGTCGCGCAGTTCACGGTCAAAGACCAGCACGTTAAAGGTCACAAAACCCTGCACCCCACGCGCGTGCAGACCGCGCATGATTTCAGGCAGTGCCTCGGCGTCAAAGCCGACTTTGGCCCGTGCGTGAAAGCCAGCACCATCTGCCCGGCCCTCACCGCTGGCTGGATTGACACCGAAGAACACGGCGTCGGCCCCGGCTTCCACCGCTGCTTTCAGTTGGGGAAAACCTCCCACTGGACTCATCACTTCGGGCTTGACTCGGGGGCGCAACATAACAGGGCAGTGTACGGGCTGCGGGGCAGGGCATATGGACGAGAGGAACAAAGCGGTCTGCCACGCCTCCACATCAATGGCCCTTATGCTGGCGTTGACCGGCGGCCCGCGCCTTCCAGCACACTGAACCCCATAAGTTCGCCCACCTCCCAGCCGCACTTGCCCAAGCCGCATTCACAAAGGAGTCTCCCCATGTCTGCCGATCACGAGCCACAAACCCATCCACAATCCGCCGACGCCACCGACGCCGAGGTGCTGGACATCATGCAGTCGGCCTTCGAGGCGGCGCGCAACGGAGACGCCGACTTCCTGAAAACGTGGCTGGAAAAGGGCCTGCCGCCCAACCTCCAGAACACGCGCGGCGACACGCTGCTGATGCTGGCGGCCTACCACAGCCACACGGAAGCGGTTCGCACACTGCTGGACCACGGCGGCGATCCCGACATCCTGAATGATCAGGGACAGACACCACTGATGGGCGCGGCCTTCCGGGGCGATCAGGCCACCGCCGAGTTGCTGGTAGAGCGCGGCGCGGGGCTGGACGTGGCCGCGCCCGGCGGCAGGACGGCGCTGATGATGGCCGCCATGTTTAACCGCATGGACATGCTGAACTGGCTGCTGGAGCTGGGGGCCGATCCCAACATGCGTGACGCGGGTGGGGCCAGCGCCGCAGACGCCGCACGCGTGATGGGCGCGGCACAGACGGCGGCAAGATTGGACGCTGTGATGGCGGCCCGTGGCGAGGATGCCACCGCTGACTAGTCTCCCCTGCCTAGCCGCCGCATTGACCCCCACCCACGCGCCCGCTAGACTTGCCCGCATGTTCGCGGCTGCCCTGAACGACAACGATAACGATCCCCAGTAGGGGACGCTTAAGCCGTTGCGCCCCTGACCTCCTTCTCGGAGTCGGGGGCTTTTTTTAGCCAGTCCATACAGGAGACCCTATGACCACCGAAACCCAGCCCGCAACTGCATCAGCACAGAAACTCCCCCGCACCCTGACCCGTGATCTCGCGCAGCACGACGGGCAGACCGTGCGCCTGCAAGGCTTCGTCCACGCCCGGCGCGATCTGGGCGGCGTGCAGTTCGTGGTGCTGCGCGACGTGTCCGGCATTACCCAGTGCGTGGGCAGCGGCCTCGCATTGCCTCTGCCCGAGAGCAGCATCGAGGTGATCGGCAAGGTCAAGGCGCACCCCAAAGCGCCGGGCGGATTTGAGGTGCAGATCGAGGACTTCAAGGTGGTCAGCGCCGCCGTGGAAGCGCCGCCCCTCGAAATCCCCAAGATGGAATGGAACGTCAACCCCGAGACCATGCTGGATTACCGTTACGTCTCGCTGCGCGGCCTGCGCGAACGGGCGGCGCTGAAGGTACAGGGCGAGATCGTCTACGGCTTCCATACCTACCTGCGCGAAAACGGCTTTACCGAGATCAGCACGCCCAAGATCGTCTCGGCGGGGGCGGAGGGCGGCGCGAACCTGTTCAAGCTGGATTACTTCGGCGAACAGGCGTATCTGGCGCAGAGTCCTCAGCTTTACAAGCAGATCATGGTGGGCGTCTTCGAGCGGGTGTACGAGGTGGCCGCCGTCTATCGCGCCGAGGAACACGCCACCAGTCGCCACCTGAACGAATACCTGTCGCTGGACATCGAAATGGGCTTTATCGACAGCGAGGAAGATGTCATGGCCCTTCAGAACGGCCTACTGGCGTCCATCATGGAGCGGCTGCGCGAGACCAGCGCCGGGGAGTTTGAGCTGCTGGGTGCGACGATTCCCGACGTTCCGGCCCACATCCCGCGCATCCCGTTGATGGAAGCCCGCGCACTGGTGACCGAGAAATACGGGCATCAGGTCGGCGGTAAAGATTTAGACCCGGAAGCCGAACGTCTGCTGAGCCAGCACTTCGCGGAAACCGAGGGCAGCGATTTCGTGTTCGTGACCAAGTACCCGCGCGCCGCCCGGCCCTTCTACACGCACGCCGATCACAACGCGGACGGCACACTGAACCCTGATCTCACGCGCGGCTACGATCTGCTGTTCCGGGGCATAGAGATCACCTCCGGTGGGCAGCGCATCCACAATTACGCCATGCTGATGGACTCGATCCGCGCCTACAAGATGAACCCCGACGCCATGACCGGTTACTCAGAGGTCTTCAAATTCGGCATGCCCCCGCACGGCGGTTTCGCCATCGGGGCCGAGCGGTTGACAGCCAAGCTGCTGGGCATTGCCAACGTGCGCTATGCCCGCGCATTCCCCAGGGACCGGAACCGCCTGACGCCCTGACTTTCAGCGGCCCCTCACACACGAGTAGAGGGGGCGATGCAAAGCGGCGGAGACAAGCCGTACCCTCCACCATCATCTTAAAAAGCAGGGCAGAGACTGGCCGTCCATCGGCTCACCTCTGCCCTGCTCTATCCTGCACGTTCAGGTTTTACGCGTCGTGTTCGTGTTCCATCATGTCCGGGGTATGGGCGTGGCCGTGTTCCAGTTCCTCGGCGCTGGCGTCACGCACGCCCACCACAGTCACGTCGAAGTTCAGGACCTCGCCGGCCAGCGGGGGGTTGAAATCCACCTTGACCATGTCGCCGTTCAGTTCCATGACCGTGAAGGGAATCACGCTGCCGTCCTCGGCCTGCGCGTAATACGTTTCACCGATCTCGATGTCGTCCTCGAAATCCTCGCGGGCCAGTTCCTCGGTGTTGTCCTCGTCGCGCTCGCCGTAACCGTCCTCGGGCTGCACGGTCACCTGCATGGTGTCGCCCTCGCCCTTGCCTTCCAGCGCCTTTTCCAAGCCTGGAATGATGTTGCTATGGCCGTGCAGATAGGTCAGCGGCTCGCCGGGTTCACTCTGATCGACAACCTCGCCCTTCACGGTCAGCTTGTAATCCAACTCGACAACTTTGTCCTGTTCAATGTTCATATGGCCCTCCATGTCTCGTCCGGCGGCAGATGCCAATGGCTCGGGACGAGTTTTCTCGCCCGAAGAGTGTAACGCTTCGGGATGAGCGGCGCGGCCCCCGGCCCTACGGCTTCGCTTCACGGACGGATGGATGCCGGGCCAGCCCTCTATGCTGACCCCCATGTCTGCCCCCACTTCTTCCGGCCACCCCTTCCCGATGCACGTCAGCGTGGCCGAGGCCCGCGAAATGCTGGCCACGCTGCTGCCCGAACTGGAGACCGAGACCGTGCCTATCGCTCAGGCGCTGGGCCGCACCCTGGCCGCCGATCTGGAGGCCCTGGTCAGCCATCCCAGCGCCACCGAGAGTGCCCTGGACGGCATCGCCGCGCGTGAGGCGGACACGCTGAGCGCCAGCGCCGAGGCCCCGGTACGCCTGAAGATCGTGGGCGAGAGCCGCGCCGGAATGCCGTTTGATGGCCGCGTGGGCGCGGGCGAGTGCGTGCGGATCTACACGGGTGCGCCGCTACCGCGCGGGGCGGACGCGATCTGTCCTGTCGAGGAATTGGCCGATGGCGGCCCCGAACACGTCCATCTACTGCGCCCCGCCTTTCCCGCCGACGTGCGCCCCGAGGGCGGCGACTTCCGCGCGGGCGAAACAGTGATGCGCGCTGGCCTGCGCCTGAGCGCCCCCCGCGTGGCGCTGGCCGTCTCGCTGGGCCACGCCCGCCTGCCGGTGCGCCGCAAATTGCGCGTGGCGCTGCTGTCCACCGGGGACGAGGTGATTGAGCCAGGGTTACCTCTGCAAGCGGGTCAGGTCTACGACAGCAACCGCGTGGGCCTGTCGGCCATGCTGGAGGAAAGCGGCTGCGAGGTCATTGAGCTGGGCCACGCCCCCGATAGCCCGGCGTCTCTACAGGCGGCCATCGCAAGTGCGGGCGGCGCGGACATGCTGCTGACCAGCGGCGGCGTCAGCATGGGCAAGTACGACTTCATGCGCGATCTGTTGATCGAACGTGGCCGGGTCTCCTTCTGGAAGGTGCGGATGCGGCCCGGCGGCCCGGCCATTCTGGGCGGCTGGAACGGCCTGCCCGTCTTCGGCCTGCCAGGGAATCCAGTCAGCAGTCTGGTGGTCTTCCACGTCATCGTGCGCCCCGCCCTGACCGGGCAGCCGGTGCAGAGCCTGAAACTGCGCGCCGCCACGCCCTTTCGTGGCCTTAAAGACAAGACCGCCTTCTGGCGCGGTGTCATTACAGACGGAGAGGTGAGCGATTACGGCCCCCAAGGCAGCGGCATCCTGCGTTCGCTGAGCGACGCCGACGCGCTGGTGATCGTGCCGGAGGGCGGCGGTGTGCAGGCCGGAGACGTGGTGGACGTGGTGCTGCTGTAGACGCTCTAAATCTCAGTCCAGACCCGGCAACCCAGGCAGGATGGTGTGATCGTCCGCGAAGTGGCGGACAAAATAGCCCTGCTGCCTGGAAGGGCTGCATCTGGATACGCGCCTTGCCGATCACATTGCAGGACGACTGGTGGCGGATCACGCCAATCTAGACAGCGCTGAGGACAAAGCAGAATTCCACCCGCGTCTGTCCTTAAAAAACTCTAATGTATTGAAGTGAAGACACTCCTCCTCCCAATTCTCAGCATCTCCCTGCTGCTTGCCGCCTGTGGTAGCGGCACTCCACAGCCCGCCGCCGACATCACCGCGCCCGCCGTTGGCCTGAACGCCTCCCAGAGTGGAACCAGCGTCAACCTGCTGGCCACGGCCACCGACAACGTGAAGGTCACCAAAGTGGAGTTCTACCGGGGCAGCACCCTGATCAGCACCGACGATTCCGCGCCCTATGCGGCCATTGCCACCGTTTCAGCCGCCGACAATGGCAACGTGACCTACACGGCCAGAGCGTTTGATGCCGCAGGCAATGTAGGGCAGGGCAGCAAGACAATTACGGTGAGCGTGACGCCGCCTCCTGCCACCAAGAAGCTGTATCAGGGCGTATGGAGCTGGGCCATTGGTGACCTGGCCTCCAGGGCAGTGATCGACAGCGGCGTGACGGTGTTCGCGGATGAATTTGCCAGCGAAGGCCGGACCATTGCCTTTGGGGTGTATGCCAACCAGACAGAGCTTGCAGCCGAAGGCACGGGCAAGTTCGGCGCGGCCCTGATGGGTCCCGTGGTTCAGGCAGGCAATTTGGACGTGGGCTTCTTTCTGGGCACGGACGAGAATGCCGGAATCTTTTTCATCGGTCAGGACAGCGACAACACACTGGGCGTGTTCCAGGGTAAAGCCGCTTTCGAGGGAACGGGCAACATCGCCACCGCCACCAATGAAGCAGGGCAGGCTGTGGCGATAGCCCTGGTCCAGGTGAGCGACACGGTCCCCACCAGTGCAGCGGCGCGGGATGGGTTAAATATGCAGGGCAAGCGAATGGCAGCGCAGGCACTGCAAGCCGCTTTCGTCAGCCCCGCTCAGGCCACCGCCAAGGCCAATCCGGCACTGTTCAGGGCCATGCAGCAAAAGCTTCAGCTTAACCGCTGAGTCAACACCACATCCAACGAAATGCGGCCCCGTGAACCAGCGGGGCCGCATTTCAATTCACTGGGTTCAGTCTGCCGCTTGTGCCTTCTCTTCCGCCGGGTACACTTCCAGCACGCCCGCTGCGCCCATGCCGCCGCCGATACACATGGTAATCAGCGCCTTGCCGCCGCCGCGCCGTCCGAGTTCGTAGATGGCCGTCGTCGCCAGCTTCGCGCCGCTGCATCCCAGCGGGTGGCCCAGCGCAATCGCGCCACCGTTGACGTTGGTGATCTCCTCGTTCAGGCCCAGTTCACGGATGACCGCGAGGCTCTGGGCGGCGAACGCCTCGTTCAGCTCAATCAGGTCAATGTCGGCCAGGGTCAAACCCACCTGCTTCAGCACCTTCGGAATGGCCTTGACCGGGCCGATGCCCATCAGTTCGGGGTCCACGCCCGCCACTGCGAAGCCCAGGAACTTGGCGAGGGGCTTGAGGCCCAGCTCCTGCGCCTTGTCGCCGCTCATCATCAGCACGGCGGCGGCTCCGTCAGAAAAAGGACTGGCGTTGGCTGCCGTCACGCTGCCAGTGGTCTTGAAGGCGGGGCGCACCTTCGCCATGTCCGCCAGGTTGGCGTCGCGGCGGATCAGCTCGTCCTTTTCAAACGGAACGGTCTCGGACTTGATCTTGGTGCCTTTCACGGTGTCTTTCTCCACCGGGACGGCCACGATCTCGGCGTCAAAGCGTCCGGCGTCCTGGGCGGCGGCGGCGCGTTGGTGACTGCGGAAGGCGAAGGCGTCCTGATCGGCGCGGCTGATGCCGTACTTGTCGGCCACATTCTCGGCGGTCATGCCCATGCCAATGTACGAGCCGGGGCGGCTGTCCACCAGATCAGGGTTGGGGCTGGGGTTGTGGCCGCTCATGGGCAGCATGCTCATGCTTTCCACACCTCCGGCCAGCATCACTTCCGCCTGTCCAGTCTGGATGGCCGCCGCCGCCATAGCAATGGTCTGTAGCCCGCTGGAGCAGAAGCGGTTGACGGTCACGCCGCCCACGCTGTCGGGCATTCCGGCACGCAGTGCGGCGAGGCGGGCCACATTCAGGCCCTGCTCGGCTTCGGGAATGGCGCAGCCCAGGTAGACGTCTTCCACCAAAGCGGCATCAATTCCGGCGCGGCGCACGGCCTCGTTCATGACCAGTGCGGCCAGATCGTCGGGGCGGGTATTGGCGAGGGTGCCTTTAATGCCGCGTCCCACGGGGGTACGGACGGCGGATACGATTACTGCGTCTTTTAGATTCATGGTTTACTCCTTGAAAGGGCTAGAGGCTAGAGGCTAGAGGTTGCTCTATTTCCGATGCTAGTTCAATAATTTTCGGAAATAAATTATTTTGGTATGCATGTTCAAGGTCTTGCAAACAGGCTTCGGCTAGAGCTGAAATTCCTTGAGAAAAACTGCCTAAGTCTGCAAGCTGAATGGTCTTACCAGGCTCGGTCAGCAAATCGGCATCACCAATAAGATAAATGGACTTTTAGGTAACTGATTCTGTGTAAGTCAGAATGCAAACTTCGCCACGGACCATTCCCCAATATAGAAACCTGCCCAACCGATTTGGCTCGCATTCGTATATAAAATTTAAGTTCCAGCAGAAGACAAGACCCTCCGCATCTTTTAATTCAATGGTAGACGAGGCATGGATTTCACCTTCGGCAAATGAACCTGTCCAAGATGTTTCGCCTTTAGACTCAACTAGATTTTTCTTCTGAAGCTGTTCAGATTGAGCCAGAGAGCTACTCCGAAACTTCTCCCAGAGCGAATCCAATGCCCGCGATACACAAAGTTCTTCAGGAGTCATACCTTCACCCCCGGCAAAACCCTCGCTATGAACGCCTCCAACTCCGCGTCATATTTCTGCGGATTGATGTTCCAGCAGCGGATGTGTTTGGCCCCCTCCACACGGTGGTATTCCACCAGATCGGGGCGGGCGGCGGCCAGCGCGTCGGACTGGCGGATGGGAATGGTGGCGTCGCGCGTGCCGTGCCACAGCAATATGGGCAGGTTGAAACTGGGGGCGGCGGCCAGTTGATCCACCACATCAAAATCCTGCCCGCTGCGCCGCGTGACCAGAAACTGCACGAAGTTGCCGATGTGACGCGCCATAAACGTGGGAATGCCGTAGCGCTGCCCGTTGCTGCGGATGGTGTCGCGCCAGTCCAGCGCCGGGCAATCCAGCGCCACGCCCGTCACTGGAATCGGATACGGCTGATACCGGGGCCGCAGCACGCACAGCGCGACGTTACCGCCCATGCTGAAGCCGTACAGGATAGCCCGTTTGTACCCGGCAGTTTTAGCCCACTCCAGCGCGGAAATCACGTCGGCAGCCTCGCCGTCGCCCAGGCTCAGGTAGCCCTTGCCCACACGCGGCGCACCGTGCGCGTTGCGGAAGGTGACGAACAGCGAGGCCACCCCTGCCCTCCGCAACGCCGGAAGCATCCTCAGCGCCTGCGCCCGCTGCCCGCCGTGACCGTGAATGACGATGGCAATGGCATCCTTCTCGCCCGACACGGCGGGAATGTGCCACGCGGGCATCTCCCCGACTTCCGTATGAACCGCCGTGTGCTGGAACGGGATGCCCAGTTGCTGCGGCGTGCCGTTATAGACGAAGGTGGAGACCCACGCCAGCGAACCGTTGGGCAGCACGCCGCGCTCCTCCAGAATCTCGCGCCGCACCAGCGTTCCGGCCAGTTTGGGCGGCCCCAGAATCGCGTGACCCTTGTTCGGCAGCAGCGGCACGATGCCCACCACCCCGCGCGACAGCGTTTCCGGCGAGGCAGGCAGATACACCGAATTGCCCCGCCGCCCCACCGGAACGAACTCGCCCTTCACCCGCCGCGTCTTGGACCGCAGGGTAATCTCTGCGCCCAGGAACGCGCCGCTCAGGACGGCTACCGTATAAGAGAAAGCAGCCCAGCCCAGTGCGCGGCGGCGATTGATCTGGCGGATTCGGGTGAGGATGGACACAGGGCATTCTCCTACGAAGGGGCGAGGTGAAACTCCAGCTCTGCCTCCCTGCGAACAGAGAGGGAGAGGAAACTCAGTTCCGCAAAGGCTTCCCAGTCTTCAGCATGTGGTCAATCCGCTGTTGCGTTCCCTTCTTGCCCAGCAGGGTCAGGAAGGATTCGCGTTCCAGATCCAGCAGATGCTGCTCGGACACCTTTGCGGTGCGGTTGTTGCCCGTGCCGCCGCTGAGAACCTTGCCCAGCTCGTGGCTGACCACCAGATCGTAATCGGTGATAAATCCACCCTGGTGCATGCCATACAGCGCACTTTTCAGCGCGGCGATGGCGGCGTCGCCCATCACGGGGATGTCCTGACGGGGGATGGGTTGCACGTAGCCGGGGGCCAGCGCCAGCACCTGCCGCTTGGCTTCCATGATGATGTGATTCTTGTTCATGGCGATGGTGTCGGTGTCGCGCAGGAAGCCCAGATTGCGGGCCTCCAGGGCGCTGGTGGAGGTCTTGGCGGTGCCGATCAACTCAAAGGCACGCTGCACGGCGGGCAGCATGGTTGCGCCGATCTGCTGGCCGGGGTGCAACTGATCGGTGAAGCGCAACAGCATTTCCTTGGTGCCGCCGCCGCCCGGAATCAGGCCGACGCCCACTTCCACCAGACCCATGTATAGCTCCGCCGAGGCAACGACATGATCGGCGTGCAGCGTGAATTCCGCGCCGCCGCCCAGGGCCAGCCCAAACGGCGCGGCGACGGTGGGATGCGGGGAAAAACGCAGTGAGGTTGTCGTCTGCTGGAACTGCTTGATGGAGTCGTCCAGCTCGTCCCACTCGTCCGCCTGCGCCTGCGAAAGCACCAGCGGCAGGTTGGCCCCGGCGCTGAAGTTCTCGCCCTGGTTGCCCAGTACCAGCCCGGCATACCCCATCTCCTGCACCAGTTTGTGGCCGTCCTGCACGGCGCGGAGCTGATCCTCGCCCAGCGCGTTCATCTTGGCGTGCCATTCCACCAGCAACACGCCGTCGCCCAGGTCAATGACACTGGCCCCGCCGCGCTTCTTGACCACCTTGGAGGCGTCTTTCTTAAGATCAGTCAGGATGAAATACGGCGCTTCGTACTTCGTCGGCTGGCCTTCGGGAGTAACCGTTTCGTTACCCTCATAGAACTTCTCGCGCCCGCTGTCCTTCATGGCCTGGAGCAGCGGCGGCAGCGTGCGGCCCTCGCCTTCCAGATTGGCGATGACGGTCTGCACGCCCAGAGTGTCCATCGTCTCGAACGGCCCCTGCTCCCAGCCGAAGCCCCATTTCAGCGCGTTGTCGATGTCCTGCAAACGGTTGGAAACATTTCCGGCCATCTTGGCGGCGTACCAGAAGCCGTCGTTCATCACGCCGCGCAGGAATTCACCTTCCTTGCCCTCGGCGGTGTAAAGGGTCTTCACGCGCTCGGCCAGCGGCTTGCCCTTGACGGCTTCCACGGCGTCCACCTTCACGCGGCCCTGATCCTCGTATTCCATCGTATCCAGATTGAGGTTCAGGATTTTGGTCTTGCCCTTTTCATCTTTGGTCTTCTTGTAAAAGCCGCTGCCGGTCTTGTCGCCCAGCATCTTCTTGTCTTCCACAAGGGTGCGGAAGCTGTCAGTCAAGCTGAAATCCTCGTCGTCAGGCGTGACCTTGCCGATGTCGTTGGCGACGTGGTAGATGATGTCCAGCCCCGACAGATCAGCCGTGCGGAAGGTGGCGGAGTTGGCGCGGCCCAGCACGGGTCCGGTCAACTGATCCACCTGCGCGGGGGTCAGCCCGGCCTCCTGCATGTGCTTCATGGCGCGGATGATGCCGTACACGCCAATGCGATTAGCAACAAAGCCCGGCACGTCGTTGGCGATGACGACACCTTTGCCCAGCGTGGTTTCGGCAAATTCGCTGAAGGTTTCCACGATCTTGGGATCAGTCTTGGGCGTGGGAATGACTTCCAGCAGATGCAGGTAGCGCGGCGGGTTAAAGAAGTGCGCGCCCACAAAACGGCGCTGGAAATCCTCACCTCGGCCCTCAATTTGCAGGTGCATGGGAATACCAGACGAGTTGCTGGAGATGATGGCGGTCTTCTTAGCCACCTTCTCCACGCGCTCCCACAGGCTGCGCTTGGCGTCCAGTTTCTCGATGATGGCTTCCAGCACCCAGTCAGCGTCCTTGAGTTTCGCCAGATCGTCTTCCAGGTTGCCAGGAGTGATCAGGGCGGCGCGGGCCTTGTCCATAAAGGCGGCGGGACGGGCCTTCAGGGCACGCTGAATCCCCTGTTTCGCCAGAAAATTACGGTCCGGGTTGCCTTCCAACACGATGTCAAGGAGCATCACGGGAATGCCCGCGTTGGCGAGTTGCGCGGCGATGGCAGCGCCCATCACACCCGCACCAATTACGGCAGCTTTCTGAATCTTCATGGAACCTCCTAGAGAGACGGCGAATAAGACAGAGTGGGAACAATAAATTTAGACTCGGTTCAAAGTTTAGTGCAAGCCAGGGTTCATTGTCCACCGCAGAAGTGAGGCGAAACCTTTATCTGGTCTGGTTCAGCCTGTCTGCACCTTCGGTTTACGGCAACGTCAATGCCTATGTCCCAGCACACGATTCTTCCAGCCTCCCCTACGTGTTCCGAGAGCGAGTTCGATCCTGCACGGGGTTTGGAGCGTGATCATGGACCGATCACGTTCCCCCTTCTATGCTGTCTTTGTTGCTGACTGGAGGTCCACTATGAAATCACCTGTCTGGTCCCGCCCCGCCCACTTGCTGACCGCCCCGCTGGCCCTGGCTGCCGTGGCGCTGGCGGCTGGCCCGTACACCGTCCAGTGGAACGGGAAGACCGTTTCCGGCGACGCCATCATGCAGGGCGGCAAAACCTATGTCAGCGCCGAGGCCCTTAAAAATGCAGGCATCGGCGTGAGCGTCAGGGGCAACGTGGTCAGTCTGGCTCCCATCGGCGGCGCAAATGAAGTCGGGGCCGTCGAGGGCTGCCTGAATCAGCAACTGTTCAACGGCGTGTGGCGCTTCAAGGTACTGTCGGTGGTGCAGAGCGGGCCGCTGTGGCGACTGAAGGTGGAAATGAAATTCGGCAGTGCCACGGGCGGTTACAGCACCAGCGGCACGGGCATCCTGGGCTACAACCTGCAAATGGAAAGCGGCAAAGTGATTCCCGTGAACAACAGCGTGCTGGAATTGCGCGACAGGGCTTTCATTCCCGGTGAGGGCTTCACGACGACGCTGGACTTTGAGGCGGGTGCGGGCGACGGTAAACCCAGGAAGCTGGTGGTCCCCGTCGATCCGCAGGGCATCGCCAGCACCAGCCTGAACTACTCAGTCAAAGACCCGTCGTTCCGGGTGGACCTGACCTGCAAGAAATAACAGCCTACCGGGCCACCAGCCACGTCTGGGTCTTCGTCTCTAGGTCTGAAAAAGAGTCAAAGCCCAGTGCCTGTGCCGCTCCGTCCGCCTCACCAGTCTCCGCAAAAGCCAGTGCCAGACGCATCGGGACGTCTTTGCCACAGGTATCGGCCAGAAATTCGACAAGGCCCAGGCCCTGCGCGTAGACGTACTTCCACTGGCTTTCGGGAACGGCGTTGAAGTCGGCCAGTTCAAAGAGCGGTACCCAGTCTGCCTTGGCATATCCAGCCACGCGACCACGGCGGCTCTCGGCGGCTCCTGGCGTCCAGTACGCCCTTGAGACGAAATCGGCCAGCCCCTCGTGCAACCACCAGGGAATGCGCTTGTCTTTCCCCTCGCCTGCCGCCGCCGAGACGCTCAGGTGCGTGAATTCGTGAGACAGCACGCGCAACAGTTCCTGATCGGGATTCGCGCCGCCCGGCAACACCAGCTTGATCGCCTCGCCCGGCTCGTTCCAGCCGCCGACGGGTTGCAGCGACAGGGCGACGCTGGCGCTGAGGACCGCCATATCGGGGTAAACCTTGACGGTGGCGGCGTCTGGCACTTCCATACCCAATGTGTCACGCACGCGGACAGCGGCCTGTGAGAGCAATGGCGCGATGATGGCGGCCCGCTCTGGAAGACCCGGCATGTCCAGCGCCAGCAGCGAATATTTTCCGGCGGGCAAGGCTTGTAGAGATTCGCCGCCGTAGCGCCAGACCTCGCCCACTTTGAACAGCGTGACCGGCAGCAACACCCGCGACATCTGCCCAGGTACGCGCTCCCAGCTCAGGCTCAGGCGGGCGCTGGCCTGTGGGCCATCCAACCTGATCCCGGAAAAGAGGTACGTGGCGGTGGGCTGCGGCACCCGTCCCAGATCGGCGGCAAAATTGGGGCCTTCCACCGCGAACGTGCCCTCTGCGTGCAGCAGTCTCTGGTAGCCGGAAGCGTCCCCGGCCCGCGCGGCAGCTTGCAGTGCCCCGGCCAGCGCTTCGGGCGTGGTCTGGGCAAAAGCCGTCTGGACACAGGCCAGTGAGATCAGCAGGACAAGAAGCAGCAGGCGCATCCGCTCAGGGTAGCGGGAAAGGCAGCGTGGCGGACCAGCACCGCTTCCTGCACGCCACGCGCGGAACCCGTCTCTCTTCTCCCCGCGTCCACTCGGATCAACCCGTCCTCGAATCAACCCGCTTTTGCAACAGATTTCATCGAAGCTGGTGTCAGTTGATCAATTGCTTGACGAAGAAGACTGCCACCAGTCCCGCCAGGGCCAGCAATGCAGCCACACTCAGGCGGCGGTCCCTGTTCCAGGCAGTCACCGCCACCCATAGCGCCGCCAGCACCGGCACCGCGCCGATCCAGGCCACGCCCACGGCAGCCAGTCCAGGGAACAGCACGCCCACCGCCAGCAGCGCCACGCCCACCCAGAATCCGGCGGGATACAGCCAGGACGGCAGGCCCGCAATTTCGGCAGATTTGTCGGTCACGCGCTCCCCCAGTACTTCCACAGCAACTGAATGGCGGTAAAGATCAGCAACAGGCTGAAGACCAGCTTCAATCGGTCAGCGGGAATGCGGCTCTGTAATCCAGCCCCCGCCCGCGCGCCGATCAACACGCCCAGCGCCACTCCACCGGCCAGCCGCAGGTCCAGCAGCCCCCCGGCCTGATACACCAGCGCGTTGCCCACGGCAGTCAGGCCCATGATAAAGGTACTGGTGGCAATCGCCTCGCGGATCGGGACCCCGGCCATCAGGTTCAGGACCGGGACCTGCACGGTGCCGCCGCCGATGCCCAGCAGGCCGCTCATGATTCCGGCGAAGGTCATGGCGGGGGTCACCAGTCGGCTGGGTTCACGTTCGGCCTCTACCCGCTTCAATCCGCGCAGCAGGTTGTAAGAGGAGTACAGCAGCAGCAAAGCGAACACGGTGGCCACCGCCCGCGCGGGCAGCACCAGGCCCAGGAAGCTGCCCACCGCGCCGCCCGCAATGGTGTACGGCGAGAGCAGGTAGCCGGTGCGGGCGCGCACCAGACCGCGTTGCAGATACGCGGCAGCCCCGGAAAGGCCCACCGCCAGCACCCCGATCTGGCTGATCGCCACGGCCTGCCCGATGGTCACGGCATGCCCGAAGCGCGGCAGCACGAATTCCAGGGCGGGCACCACCACCACGCCGCCCCCCAGGCCCAGGATCGCGCCCAGCACCCCAGCCAGCAGGCCCACACCGATCATGGCCAGCGTCAACGCGGAAATCAAGGTTGCATCACGGCCCAGAGGCTAACACGGCGGGAGGGCCAGGAGTCCTGTCTGTCCGTCCTGAAGTCTGCCGCGCCGCTCCCGCTGACGGGTTGGACCCCCGGCGGACAGTTGACTCCGGCCTGCTGTGGCAGCATGGAGGATGTGAACCCTACTTTTCTCCCCCGCACCGCCCTGATCACGGGTCTGATCATCGGCGCGCTGAACATCGTCTTCGGTGGCGTGGAATACGGCTTTGCCAACCTGCCCATCTGGTTTTATCTGGTGCAACTGCTGCTGATTCCAGCCATGCTGGTGCCGATGTTCTACTTTCCGCAGGCCGCCGTCGCGCGCGATTTTCTGCGCCGGGCCGCCTACTTTGCCATGGGCTGGGCCGTCCCCTTTGCCATCTACAAGTTCTCGCTGGACGTGCTGAGTCCCAATTTCAGCCCCGCCGCCTCGCTGCTCAGCTACCTTGTCGTGATCGCCGCCTTCTCGCTGATCATGGCCGCCGTCCGCAAACCCATCAAATAAACCGTCTTCAAAAGTAAGCGTGGGCCAGAGAAAAACTTCTGGCCCACGCTCATATGTTGTTTCCAGCTCAGCCCGGCCCTACCTCGTACACAGCCTGCCAGGGCTTGTAGACCGTGCTGGTCTTATCGGTCCGCACGCCACTGGCATCCTTGATGGTGCGGGTGATGTAGAGGTTGTAGCCGTCCGCTGCCCAGTCCACCTGTTTGCTGGTGCCGGGGCGCAGGTTCGGATTGACCACGTATTTGGGGGCAGGGTGCGCCGTGCGAGACAGGATCACGGCGGGGCTGACCGTCACGGTACGCGCCTGCTTGATGCCCCAGACCTGCACTTCCAGTCGGCTGGCCGCGTCATTGTTGATGGTCTTGATCAGCAGCGGGCCGCCCGTGTCGTTGCCAAATTTGAGGTCCAGGCCCGGATCGTAGACGGCGGCTTCAAAGCCCACCTGCGGCTCGTAGTAGCCCACGCGGTAGCTGTGCTGGTTGCGTTCCTCGACAGGCAGCCCCGCGCCGTACATCGCGCGGAACACTGTGGTGCTGACCTGACACACGCCACCTCCCAGACCGTCCACCGTCCGCCCATCCGCGATGATCAGGCCACCCACGAAGCCGTTCCCCTCAGTGATGCCCCCCAGATTGGCCAGAAAGCTGAAGGTGCCGCCCGCCGGAACCACCGCACCGTTGATCTTGGCGGCGGCGTTGGCGACATTGGTGCGGCGCTCGGGGCTGCTGTGGTAGTAGGTGCTGACTCCCGTGTGGATCAGGGTCAGCTTGCTGGCGTCAGGCAGTTGTGCGGCGGTCAGGACCGGACGGACCTTCTTGGAGGCGAGAACCACGCTGGATTTGGACGGGTCCAGCACGCCCGTCTGGAAGGCCGCGTAGGCCGAGGTCTGGGTCACGCGCCCGGCCTGTTCGGGTACCTTGACCAGAGCGCTGCCTTTGAAGGCGAAGCGGGCATTCTGTGCGGGCTGATCGATCACACCCGTCAGCAGCGCGAAGGCGCGTTTCATGGCCGGCTCGTCTGCCACGATCCCCTGCGGCCTGACCCAGTACAGGTTGGCGACTTGCAGCGGGGTCAGCACACCCTTGCGCGTGGTTCCGTCCAGCGTGACGCCGAAAGGCCGCATCAGCGCATTGCCCTGATCGGCGTAGTTCTGGAGGGCCTCGGCGGTGTACTGCGCCTCCCACTCCTTCACTGGAATCTGAATGCTGGTGGCGGTGGGCGTGGCCGCGTAGGTGCTGGCAGCGGTGGCCGCATCGTACTGGCGACCCGGCGCGTCTTTGGCTGTCACGGCGTACTTCAGGGTTGTCTTGTTAAAAGCCACGGCAGCGTTCTTCGGCTGCACGTTCAGGTTGGCAGTGAGGCTGGACAGGGCGGCCTTGGCCACAGCAGGATCGACAGCGGCGATCAGCGGAAAGTTCTGCGGCTGCTCCTGACCGACCATACCCTTGACGCGCTCCACCAGGGTGCGGGCCGCACTGACCTTCTCGGCGGCGGCCACACTGGTTGCGGCGTCGGCGTGCCAGCCGAGCTGATCGGCCCCCAGGGTCCAGGTCTGCGGCCCAGCCGCGACCGTGACCTGCGGGGCGGCAGCGGCGCGTTCACCGAGAGCCGCAATAGCCTGCTGCGGCGTCAGGCCGCCCACATCCACCCCGGCCACGCTCAGGCCCGGCGCGAGTTTTTCATCGGAACTTGCCGCAACGCCCATGGCCAGCGCCCCACCCAGGAGCGCCACCATCGGTATACCCACTAACCAGAACTTCACGCCTCACAGTGTAAGGAAGTTCACCCCCACAATTTGAGGGATTTCCACACTCTGTCGCGTTTTCCGGCTGTATTGCGCCCCTGTTCGCCCTACACGGACATCAAAAAAGGCTGGAGGCCAGTCCGCAGACCCGCCTCCAGCCTCATTAACAGATGAGGTTACTCGCTCTGTTTTTCCTCGGCCTGCGCGGCCAGTTCGGCCTGACGCTCGGCACGGGGATTGACGCCGTTCAACACGCGCGTAAAGGCGTCCACCACGGTGTCGATCTGTTCTTTCGTAATGGTGATCGGGGGCAGGAAACGGACCACCAGCGGCGTGGCGGCCAGCGCCATCACGCCCTCGTCATGTTCCAAGGCGGTGATGTAGGGCGCACTCTTTTCCTTGAGTTCCACCCCGATCATCAGGCCCATGCCGCGCACCTCGCGGATCTTGGCCGAGTCGATGGCGCGCAGGCGGTCCATAAAGTACGCGCCCTTCTCGCGGGCCTGCTCGGCCATGCCCTCATTTTTCATGGCGCGGATGGCGGCTATGCCGGCGGCCATCGCCAGCGGGTTGCCGCCGAAGGTGGTGCCGTGTCCGCCTGCGGGCATCTTGTCGGCCACGGCGGCGGTCATGGCAAAGGCCCCGATGGGCACGCCCCCAGCCATCGCCTTGGCCAGCGTCATGCCGTCGGGCACCACCTGACACTGGCTGTCCACTTTGCAGCCGCAGCGAATGCCGTCGGCGTCCTGGCACTCCTGGGCGCAGAAGTGTTCCACGGCAAACATCTTGCCCGTGCGGCAAAACCCGGTCTGAATCTCGTCCAGAATCAGCAGGGCACCCTTCTCGCGGGTCAGCTCGCGGGCCGCCCGCAAGAACTCCACGTTGCTGGGCCGCACCCCGCCTTCTCCCTGGACCGGCTCCATGATGACGGCGGCCACGTCTTCGGTGATGGCGGCCCGCAGTTCTTCAATGTTGCCGTAGGTGACGAATGAAACGTGTTCGTTGTCCACCGCCGCGCCGAATGGCTCGCGGTATTTGGGTTCCCAGGTCAGGGCCAGTGCGCCCAGCGTGCGGCCCGAAAAACCGCGCTTCATGCTCACGAAGCGGGTGCGCCCGGTGGCGGTGATGGCAAACTTCTTGGCCGCTTCCACCGCTTCCGTGCCGGAGCTGCACAGGAAAACCCTGTCCAGGCCAGCAGGCAGCACGCTGGTCAGTTCCTGCAAAAACTCCCCGCGCTTGTCGTTGGGCACGCTCTGGGGCATGACCATCAGCTTGCCCGCCTGCTCCTGAATGGCTGCCACCACGTCCGGGTGGCTGTGGCCGATGTTGGCGACGCCGTAGCCCGCCACGCAGTCGATGTACGAGCGTCCGTTCTCGTCCCACACCGTTGCGCCCAAGCCGCGCACCATCACCACTTCATGCTTGTTGTACACGCCACTGTCGTACTTCATCTCGGCGTCCAGCCACTTGCTGTTGGTCTTGCTTTCAGGGGTTGCGGTCATAAAATCCTCCGTGTGCCTTCAGTGTAGGCGTCGTCAATGGGAAAGTCGGTAAGGTGTCCAGCCTATCGGTCAGAGGAAGCCACAGGTCAGGCCGGGGCAGGCTGGCGGGGGCGTCTGGACCGCAGATTCAGCAGCGCCAGCCCGGCCAGGATCACGCCCACACCAACCACCGAGAGCAGGCCCACCCGCTCCCCGGCCACCGCCCCCCAGAACAGCCCCCAGACGGGCAGCAGATAGGTGACGGCGGTGACCTGCGTGCTGGACACGCGCGCGAGTAGGCCGTAGTAGAGCAGGTAGGCAAAACCGCTGCCGAACACGCCCAGAAACAGCATGGACAGCACAGCCTGTGAAGTCAGCGCGGACGGCACGGGGCCGAGCAGTGCGGCGGGCAGCAGCATCAGCCCGGCCAGCGACAGTTGGGTGGTCGCCAGCCCCACCGGATTCTGGCCACCCAGCGTGCGTTTGGCCACCACCGTCGCCAGCGCATACCCCAACCCCGCTGCCGCCAACACGCCCACGCCCAGCGCCGAGGCATGGCCGCCGCTCAGCCCTCCTGCCACGGTCAGGCCCACACCGCCCAGACCCAGCAGCACGCTCAGGATCACGCGGGCGCTGGGAGCAATCTCGCGCACGCCCAAGCTGATCATCAGCGTGAACAGCGGCGTGGTGGCGTTCAGGATGGCCGCAATGTTGCTGGACACGGTCTGCTCACCCCAGGCGAAAAAGGTCCACGGCACTACGTTGTTGAAAAAGGCCACCAGCAGCAGCGGTCTCCACAGGCTGGCAGGAGGCAGGGTGTGGCGGCCCAACCGCAGCGCCATCCACAGCACCGCCGCACCGAACACGCACCGGAGCAGCGCCATCCACAGCGGCGGAAAGACCTCGCCGCCCCACTTGATCAGCAGAAACGAGATGCCCCACACGGCAGAGAGCAGAAAAAGCTGGAAGGCGTCCTGACGGGTCACGGCCTGACTCTAGCGGGATCGGGCACGGCAGGGTTGGGAATGGCAGGACGCAGGCGGGCCAGTTCCGGCGTCAGAGCGGGCCAGTCTTCGGTCTGATCAGTCATGGGCTGCCAGTTTTCCTTGCCACTCCAGCGTTCCACCGCCAGCGAGTAGACACTGGTGCACGCCAGATCGGCGTCCAGAATCGGGCGGGTCTGCTGGCCGATCCGCAGGTCAGGAAATAACCTTTCGGAGAGAACGCGCAAAGCCTCACGGGCTTCCTCCCGGTCTGTCAGGAGGCGGGCTGTGCCAAAGGCCACGGCGCTACGGTACTGCACACTCAGTTCCAGCGGATTGTTGCTGGGCAGCAGACACCCGATTTCCGTGGCCTCGAAGGTGGTGGGGTGGCCCAGGTGTTGACTCTGGCCCACATTCGCCCACAGCCGCCCAGTGATGTTGGTGTGGTACACGATGTCGTGCGCTTCGGGACGGTAGGCGAAGGCCAGCGTGGTGATGAAGGGGAAAGGCTGCCCGTCCTCCGACTGCCAGACGGTGGCCACCCGTCCGATGCCCACGCGGGCCAGCAATTCCTGAATCCAGGCGTCGTCGCGGCGATTCTGCGGGCGGCGGCTGACGGACGGGTCACGCTGCTGGGGATCGTAGAAATCGGTCACGGCAACTCTTTCGCAAAGTGATGTGCCGTGATGTTCATACCGTGCTTGAGGTACTGACGGTGGGCGGTAAAGCGGGCCGGGCCAACGCCGGAATCGAGGTGCAGGGCAACGCAACCCAGATGCAACGCCTCGGCGTCCAGCCACTCCAGCAGCGCGCGGGCGTGACCCCTGCCCCGTGCGTCTGGCAGGGTGGACAGGTCATCCAGGTACAGGATTCGCCCATAAGCCAGCATCTCCATCACGCGGTATCCGGCTACGGCGGCAGCGTCCGTGCGTCCCTTCTCGAACGCGCCCGCCAGTCGGTAGCCCTTGGCCTGGGTAGCGGCCAGATGTGCGGCAAAACTCGCCTCATTTTCAAGTGCGGGCGAGTGGGAACGCAATTCACGCAGGGCGGGCAGAGCCAGAGCAGCGTCAGCGGCGGAAATGGCGCGAACATGGTTCATTCCCCTACACTAGCCCGATGGTGGCCCCCCAAAAAGCTCCACTTCAGACCAAACAAAGCAGTCCACTCACGGGCGATCTGCCCATTGCGCTGAATCTGAAACGCGGCGTGGAGCAACCCCTGCACGCGCAACTGGCCGAACAGTTGCGGGCAGCGGCGCTGTCAGGGGCGTTGCCAGCGGGCCTGACCCTGCCCGGTTCACGCACGCTGGCCGCCGGACTGGGCGTGACGCGTGGAGTGGTGGCCGACGCCTACGCCGAACTGGTGGCCGACGGTACGCTGGAGACGGCGGTGGGACAGGGAACGCGCGTCTCGCTGGGCGCGGCACAGGCCAGAGCTGTGGGCGGCGGCGCACCCGGCTGGTTCGTGCCCCCGCAAGGTGCCCCCGTGGACGGTCCCCGTCAGCCCGGAGGCATCCACTTCCGGGCCGGGGTGGCGACGACAGCCACGCTGGACATCCGGGCGTGGCGACAGGCATGGGCGGCTGCGGCGCGGGCCGACGTTCCGGGCGATTACGGCAATCCGGCAGGGGAACCGGAATTGCGCGCGGCGCTGGCCGCGTTCGTGGGGCGCTCGCGCGGGCTGGGTGCCACGTCAGAGCGCGTGCTGGTCACGGCGGGCAGCCTCCAGGCCCTGAATCTGATTCTGCGGCTGCTTCCCCCCGCCTCTGCGGTACTGTTCGAGGCCACCGGCTACCGCGCCGCGCGGCAGGCCATTCTGGACGCCGGACACACCCTGATCCCGCTGGAACAGGATGCGGACGGCCCCATCATCACCCCCGAAACGCCGCCCGCCCGGCTGGCCTACGTAACACCCAGCCACAGCTTTCCCCTCGGTGGGCGCATGAGCGTGCCGCGCCGACTGGCCATGCTGGAATGGGCCACGCAGCACGACGCGCTGATCGTGGAGGACGATTACGACGGCGAATTCCGTTACGGTGCGCCGCCCCTGCCCACCCTGGCAAGTCTGGATTCCCAGGTCAGCCGGGTCCTCTACCTCGGCACGCTATCCAAGGTCCTGACGCCGGGCCTGCGGACGGGCTTCCTGATCGGCCCGCCCGCGCTGATGCCCACGCTGGTGCGCGCCCGCACCTTGCTGGATTCGGGCCACCCGCTGCCCGTCCAGCACGCGCTGCTGCATCTGCTGAAAACGGGCGAGGTAGACCGCCACATCCGCCGCACGCGCCGCTGGCACGCCGGGGTGCGGGCAGTGCTGACCCGGATTCTGGAACCGCTGGCCCCGCGCGCCACGCTGGGCGGCATCGAGGCCGGGTTACATGTCTGCCTGTTCCTGTCCCCGCCGCTGGACGCGCGGGCCGTGGCCGCCGAACTCTCGGGGCGCGGTGTCCATGTGTCCACGCTGGATACCTACACCTTCGCCGGGGCCGTACCAAACGCCCTGCTGCTGGGGTACGGCGGTCTGACCATTCAGCAGGCGGAAGCGGGCGCGTGGGAGATCGTTCAGGTCATTTCTGGAACAACTTAACGCCGGCCCTTGACCAGCCAGGCGTGTTCCTCGATGCCCGCCGCCTGATTCGCGGCCCGCGCCATCACGAACAGCAGGTCCGACAGGCGGTTCAGGTAAATCTGCACTTCCCTGTTGGCCTCCTCCACTTCCAGCAGGCGGATCACCTCGCGTTCGGCGCGGCGGGCCACCGTGCGGGCGATGTGCAGCGTGGCGGCGGCGGGCGTGCCGCCGGGATGAACAAAGCCAGTGAACGGCGGCGCGGCCTCCTGGTAGCGGTCGATCATCGCCTCCAGAAAAGCGGCGTCTTCAGCGTCGATCCGGCTGATCTTCTTCTCGTAGACCGTGCCGGGGCGGGTGGCGAGGTCTGCGCCCAGATCGAATAGCGCGTTTTGCAGGTATTCCAGATCGGCGTCCAGCGTGGCGTCTGGCTTGTGGCTACGGGTGTTGTGGGCGCGGGCCAGACCGATGGCGCTGTTCAGCTCATCCACAGTGCCGTAGGCCTCCACGCGCGGGTGCGTCTTGCTCACGCGGTCCGCGCCGTAAAGGCCAGTGGTGCCGCCGTCGCCTGTCTTGGTGTAGAGCTTCATGGGGCACAGCGTAGTGGGTTTGGGAGCCATGGGGTGTGGGAACGGCAAAAAAGACCGCTGGAGAGAGGTCTTTGGGAAACTTGATTTTGTTGTGGAGGAGGAAGGCCACCTCTCCCCCACTTCAGGCCAGTTCACCAATTGCTCAGTTGCCCTGCCGCCCGGTTTCCTCAGTCAGCGCACGCAGATTCGCCGCCAGATCGGGGCGGAGATCGCCCGCGTGATACCGCCAGGTCCAGTTGTGGTCCCCAGTGGTACCGGGCAGGTTCATGCGGTCGTCGGTGCCCAGGTTAAAGACATCCTGCAAGGGAACCACGGCCAGATTGGCGCGGCTCTCGAAGGCCAGACGCATCATCTGCGGTACGAAGGTGGTCTCGCTGGGGTCCGAGGACGTGTAGGTACGGAAATTGTGCTTCTCCAGTTCCTCGGCATGAACCCACCAGCCGCGCGTGGTGTCGTTGTCGTGGGTGCCGGTGTAGACCACCTGATTCTCGCGCAGGTTGTGGGGCAGGAAGTCGTTGACCGCGAAGTCGCCGCCCCCGAAGGCAAATTGCAACACCGCCATCCCTGGAAACTCGAAGTCGTCGCGCAGCTTCTCCACATCGGGGGTGATCACACCCAGATCCTCAGCGATGATCGGCAGTACACCTAGCGCGTCGCGCACGGCCTGGAACATCTCGTGTCCTAGCGCAGGCACCCAGCGCCCGTGCATGGCAGTGTCGGCGGGAAAGGGAATCTCCCAGGACGCCGCGAAGCCCCGAAAATGATCGATGCGGATCAGGTCGAACAGTTTGAGACTGCCCTTGAAGCGCTCGACCCACCACGCGAAGTTGTCCTTCTGCATGGCCTTCCAGTCGTACAGCGGGTTGCCCCAGAGTTGCCCGGTTTCACTGAAGTAGTCCGGCGGCACCCCGGCCACCACGGTGGGCTGGCCCTGTTCGTCAAAGTAGAACAGATCGCGGTTGGCCCAGGCGTCACTGCTGTCCATCGCCACGAAAATGGGAATATCGCCGATGACCTCAATGCCCCGCTCGCGGGCGTAGGCGCGGATGGCATTCCACTGGCGAAAGAACAGAAACTGGATGAACTTGGTGCGCTCGATGGTCACGTTCAGGTCGCTGCGGGCCAGTTCCAGCGCCTCTGGCTGGCGGTCCCGCACGGCAGGTTGCCAGGCGTTCCAGGGCAGCCCGCCGTGCGCGGCTTTCAGGGCGGTGAACAGCGCGTAGTCGTCCAGCCACCCAGATTCTTCGGCCTTGAATGCCTCAAAATCCGGGGTCAGGTGTTCAGCAAATCCGCCCACGAACGAGATGTAGGCGCGCTCCAGCATCTGGTTGCGCCAGATGTATTGCAGGCCGAAATCCACCCTGGCCGGGGCGAAAACGGGCGTGGCTGCAAAGTCAGTCTCGTGCAGCAGGCCCTCGCTCCGCAGGGTGGCCAGATCGATCAGGTACGGGTTGCCCGCGAACGCACTGAACGCCTGATAGGGGCTGTCGCCGTAACCGGTCGGCCCCAGCGGCATGACCTGCCAGTATTTCTGCCCCGCATCCGCGAGCCAGTCGATGAAGTTGCGCGCGTAGACGCCCAGTTCGCCAATGCCGTAGGGGCCGGGCAGGCTGGTGGGGTGCAGCAGAACGCCGCTGGAACGGGACAGGGTGAAGTGGGGCTGGGTCATACAGAAAACCTCCTGGGAGGGTGAGTGCGTTTGGAAGTGATTCCACAATCCTTGAACTGTGGCCAAATCAATACCGCCGAGGATAGTACACGCGCCGGGTCTGAAACCCGCCTTCAAAGGGACGGTCAAGACCGGCGGCACACGACTGCGCCCCCACCTCCTTGCCGGGGTGAGGGCGCACAGTCGATGAATTTACAAGAGGTCAGAGGCCGCGAATCATAGCCCTTACTTGGTCTTGGTGATCCGGTCCTGCGCGCCCGCCGCCAGACCAGGGTTGGCCTTGACGTAGGACACAGCGGTGTCCACATCCACCAGATTGGGCAATTGCAGCACGTTGGTGCCGTCCTTAAAGGCCACGAAGTTATCGCCGCCGCCTGCCAGGAACGAGTTCATGGTCACGCGGTAGGTCTTGGCAGGATCGATGGTCTCGCCACCGAGCTTGATGCTGGCTGCGTCCACCCGGCTGCCCTTGGCAGCGGTGCTGTCATAGCTGTAGGCAAAGCCCTTGCTGACCTGCAAGATGCGGCTGCTGGTCGCGTCAGGGTTGTCGAACTGCTGCTCCAGCAGGGTCTTGATCTGCGCGCCAGTCAGGTCCATGACCACCAGCGTGTTGCCGAAGGGCTGCACGGTGAACAGATCGCCAAAGGTGGCGGTATTGCCCGCCGCACTGGCCATCAGGTCCGCACGGATGCCGCCGGGGTTCATGAAAGCGATCACGGCCCCCTTGTCGGCGGTGGCGGCCAGTTGCGAGTCGGCGATCACGTCGCCCAGCGCGCTCTCGCCCGCCGCGTTGTTGGTCCGGCTGATGCTGGCGACGGCCAGGGTGCCCACCGGGGTGCCCTTCACGGCGTCGGTCAGTGTCTTGGCGCGGGTCAGGATGGCGGTCATGGCCGGGTCCTTGGGCAGCGTGCGGGTGTCCATGACCACGTTGGCGGCGCTGACCGAGAGCAGCTTGTGGTTGGCCTTATCGACAGTCAGGTCCAGGCGTTGCAGCAGGTGACCGTAATAGTCGCCCTGGATGACCACGCGGCCTCCCACCAGACAGTTGTAGCCCTGGTGGGTATGCCCGCTGACCACCGCTTTGATAGACGGGTCCAGCTTGTTCACGATGTCCACGATGGGGCCGGTCAGGGTGCCGCAGGCTGGCTCCGAGAAGCCGTCCTTGGCCGTGCCGCCCTGGTGGATCAGCACCACGATGGCGTCCACGTTCTGCTTTTTCAGTTCGGGAACGTACTTGTTGATGCTGCTGGCCTCGTCCAGAAAGTCCAGCGTCTTGATGCCGTCGGGGCTGACGATGCTGGGGGTGCCCTGAAGCACCGCGCCGATAAAGCCGATCTTCGCGCCGCCGATTTCCTGGACGGCGTATGGCTCGAAGACAGGCTTCCCGGTGGTCTTGTCCACCACGTTCGCGCCCAGCCACTTGAAGCCCGCAGCGGGGTAAGGGTTCTCGAACTTACAGGCCTTGGCCATGTCGTTGCTGTCGCAGCCGCCGTTTTGCATCCGCATCAGTTCCTTGAGGCCCTGATCGAACTCATGGTTGCCCAGCGAGCTGAACTTCATGCCCAGCTTGGTCATGGCGATGGTGCTGGGTTCGTCACGCAGCAGGCTGCTGGTGATGGGCGAGGCCCCGATCACGTCCCCAGCCCCCACGAAGATCAGGTTAGGATTCTTGGCCCGCTCCTGGTCCAGGTAGCCGCCGATGGCCTCGATCCCGCCCGCTTGCAGGCGAACCTGTTTGGTGGGGTCCTTGGGATCGGGAATCATCACCCCCGAAAAGTTGGTGGCTTCCAGGTTGCCGTGGAAGTCGTTGAGGCCCACCACCGTCACCGTTACCGGCTCTGCGGTTTTGGACATCATGCTGCACGAGGACAGCGTCAGGGCTGCGCCGATCAGAAAGAGATTTCTTTTCATGGGGGTCCATCATAAGCGCCTCTCATCCGCTGCGGATCAGGATCACAAAAACCAGCAGACCAGCACCAGACCTGGAATAGGGCCTGTCCGCTGATGCTGGACTGCGGCGATAGGCGGAACCATCCTGCATCTGGTCTGCCAGTTTGCTGAACCTGCGGGATAGAACGGGGCGGAAGGGCCAGAAAAAACTCCCCTCCCAGTTGGGAGAGGAGCGCAGGGGAGGTGGACGGGGTGGCCAACACTCCAGCTCAGGCAGGCGTAGCCACGCGGGTCACGCGGTCAATCACGGCCCGTACTGCCAGCCCGAATTCTTCTTCGGCGGCGTTTTGCCTGATGTTCAGCACGCAGCTCAGGCCCTGCACCGGATCACTCTGCGCGCCGCCGGGCCGGGGCTGGGACCGGGTTTGAGACTGCTGGGGCTGCTCGGACAGGTGCTGCCAGCCGATGGCCAGGGCGTACAGGTGACGCAGCACGCGCACAGACACCTCACGTTCCAGCGGCATCAGCGCCAGCAGACGCTCCAGATGCGCATTCAGGTTCTGATAGAAGTCCTGAAGCAGTTCCGGGCGGACCCGGCGGTCCAGGACCGTTCCCAGCAAAACCAGCAGGCGGCGCACCGACTCGGAATCCTGCCCGGCCTCCAGCAGCGCGTCGGCCAGTTGCGGTGGCGTGCGGGGGCCACGTTCTTCCAAGGTCGCGGCAGCGCGGGCGATCCAGGCGGCCAGATGGCCGTCTACCAGCGCCAGGAACAGTTCTTCCTTGGTGTCGAAATACAGATACAGGGTGCCTTTGGCAAGCTGTGCGGCGCTGGCCACCTGATTCATGCTCAGGTCCGCATAGGGGGTGGTGGTCCAGAGATCTTCAGCGGCGCACAGAATATCAGCCCGGCGCTGCTGCTTTTCAGCCAGACTGCGCGCGCGCATGGGACGAGGTGAATGAGTGGTCATGAGGGCTGAACATAGACTCCAGCACCGCCCCACCGCTGTTAAGTGCTTCACTCGCAGCCTTAATGGGGGTCCACTCAATGAATTGAGGAGGTTTGCCCAATGCCGCACAGGAGGCGTGCCCGAACCACACGGCGAAAGCTCCAGTGTTAAAAATTGAGCAGAGGTGGTGGGCAGATCGTGTCCGACGCACTCCGCCCTGTATTGGAGGCCCGTATCTAAAAGTCTAGCTGTGGAGACGGGTCTCTGGACAATCGACGTTCCACTGATCCGAGGCATAGACGAGGTGGCGTGAACTTGGGGCATGCATGACCGCACCGTGTATTCCTGATGTTGTGCGCTCCACGCAAGACGGTACCTGGCCTTCCACCCAGGCCAAAGCCGACAGCCGCCGCAATCCGTGTCAATCCATGAAGAGTTGCCGCGATCCCACGGCGGTGCAGGACCCTCTTCACGGGGGACCGTGCGGGATAGACTGCCCCTCATGATTGGAAAAACCTACACCACCATGCTCGGCGGGCGCGAGCTGAGCATCGAGACCGGCAAACTGGCCAAGCTGGTCAGCGGCAGCGTCACCCTGCGCTACGGCGACACCATGCTGCTGGTCACCGCCCAGGCCCGCGACGACAAAAGCACGCTGGATTTCCTGCCGCTGACCGTGGAATTCGAGGAACGCCACTACGCCGTGGGCAAGATTCCGGGATCGTTTCACCGCCGCGAGGGCCGCCCCGGCGAGAAGGCCATTCTGGGCGCACGCATCACGGACCGCCAAATTCGCCCGCTGTTCCCCAAGACCTACCGCCATGAAACCCAGGTGATCATCACCGTGATCAGCGCCGACGGTCAGAACTCGCCGGACGTGCTGGGACCCGTGGGTGCCTCGGCGGCCCTGAGCCTGAGCGACATTCCGTGGGCTGGCCCAACCGCCTGCGTGCGCGTGGGCCAGATTGACGGCCAGTACGTCATCAACCCCACCGTGGAGCAACTGGCCCGCAGCCCTATGGACCTCGTGGTGGCCGGAACCCGTGACGCCGTGATGATGGTGGAAGCCGGGGCGCACAACGCCAGCGAAGACGATCTGGTGGGGGCCATCGAGTTCGCCCACGCCGAGATGCAGGGCGTCATTTCGCTGATCGAGACCATGCGCGAGGAGATGGGCCAGGAGAAATTCAACTTCCTGGAAGAAACCGACCTGACCACTGATCTGGTCCCTGAACTGACCGAGAAGGCCAAGGCGGGCGGCCTGAAGGACGCGCTGCTGACCGTCAAGAAAAAGGAGCGCAGCGCCCGCACCAAGGCCCTGCGCGACGACATCATCGCCGGGTACGAGCCTGATCCCGACGCCGAGGGCGCGAAGGAACGCATCACTGCCCTCAAGAACGCCTTCAACAAGGTGGAGAAGAAAGAACTGCGCCGCCTGATTCTGGAAGATGACATGCGCGCCGATGGCCGCGATTCCAAAACCGTGCGCCCCATCTGGATTGAGGCCCGGCCCCTGCCCCGCGCCCACGGCAGCGCCATTTTCACGCGCGGCGAGACGCAGGTGCTGGGCGTGGCGACGCTGGGCACCGAGCGTGACGAGATTCTGGTGGACGACCTGACCGCCGAGACGGGCGACAAGTTCATGCTGCACTACAACTTCCCGCCGTACTCCACGGGCGAGGTCAAGCGCATGGGCGGGCAGTCGCGCCGCGAGATCGGTCACGGCAACCTCGCCAAGCGGGCCATCCGCGCCGTGCTGCCCAGCTTTGAAGAGTTCCCGTATGTCATCCGCATCGTGGGTGAAGTGCTGGAATCCAACGGCTCATCTTCAATGGCCACCGTGTGCGCCGGAACGCTGGCGCTGATGGACGCGGGCGTGCCGATCAAGGCCCCGGTGGCCGGGGTGGCGATGGGTCTGGTCATGGAGGGCGACAAGTACCGCGTCCTGACTGACATCCTGGGCCTGGAAGACGCGCTGGGCGACATGGACTTCAAAGTCTGCGGCACCGCAGAGGGCGTCACCGCGCTGCAAATGGACATCAAAGTGGGCGGCATCACCCCGCAGATCATGCGTGAGGCGCTGGCGCAGGCCCGCGACGGACGCCTGCACATCCTGGGCAAGATGGCCGAGGTGCTGGCCGCGCCGCGCCCGGAACTGTCCCCCACCGCGCCGCGCATCATTTCCCTGAAGATCAACCCCGAACTGATCGGCAAGGTCATCGGGCCGGGCGGCAAGCAGATCCGCGAGCTGGAAGCGATGGGCGCGCAGATCACCGTGGAGGAGGACGGCACCGTGCGCGTGTTCAGCGCCGAGAGTGCGTCTGCCGAGGCCGTGCGCGACCGCATCATGAGCATCACCCGTGAAGCGAAAGCGGGCGAAGAATTTGACGGCACGGTGGTCAAGACCACGCTGTTCGGGGCATTCATCAACCTGTATCCCGGTCAGGACGGCATGCTGCACATCTCGCAGATGTCCGAGGAACGCGT
This sequence comes from Deinococcus sp. AJ005, assembly GCF_009017495.1. NCBI lineage: Bacteria > Thermotogati > Deinococcota > Deinococci > Deinococcales > Deinococcaceae > Deinococcus > Deinococcus sp. AJ005. The sequence goes on from NZ_CP044990.1 coordinate 2,261,658, forward strand.
CAACGCCGTGGAAGACGTGATGAACGTGGGCGACAAGCTGCGCGTGAAGATCGTGGCGGTGGATGATCGGGGCAAGATCGACCTGATCCGCCCCGAGCTGGAAGATAAGATCGCCCCTCGTGAAGCGCGTCCGCCGCGTTCTGGTGGTGGCGACAGGGGCGGAAGGCCTCCCCGCCGGGACTGAGGGAAAGGGTCGGGGCTTCCTGGCCTTGCTTGAAAGATAGGAGAGAAAAGAGCCACCCCAATCACAGAGGTGGCTCTTTTTTATTGGTTTGCGGGCTGATCTATAAAACTCGCACCGCGCCCCATTCTCACCGACTCGCAATCTTGGTCCGGCGCTCCAACTGATCCGTGAACAGCGTCAGCACGGTGGTCAGGGCCAGATACACCACGGCCACGGTGGTCAGCACTGGGATGGGCTGGAAGCTTTCCGAGCTGACACGCGATCCGGCCAACGTGAGTTCCAGCAGGGCGATGCTGGACGCCAGCGAGGAATCCTTGAGCAGCGCCACGATGTTGTTGACCAGAGGCGGCACCACGATCCGCAGCGCCTGCGGCAGCACCACGGTGGTCATGGTCTGCGCGCCGCTGAGGCCCAGGCTGCGGGCCGCCTCGGTCTGGCCGCGCGCAATCGCCATGATGCCTGCGCGGATCACCTCGGCATTGTACGCACCCACATTCAGCGACAGGGCGATCACGGCAGACCAGAATTCATCCAGTTGCAGGTTGATGCCGATGGCCGCCAGGATGCCGGGCAGCGCGTTGTACACGAACAGAATCTGCACCAGCAGCGGCGTGCCGCGCACCAACCAAATAAAGAAGTTGGCGGGCGCACGGACCCAGGCGTTTTCGCTGGTCTTCTGAATCCCCGCGATCATGCCGATCACCAGCCCGATCAGGCCGCTGACCACCGTGAGCTGCACGGTGACGCGCGCGCCCTCTGCAAACAGATCGGCGCGCGGGCCAATCGGATCGGGCATCAGGCGCAGGACGAAGGTGATCACGAAAAACAGGGCCAGGAAGGCAGCTACCGCCCCCAGCAGCCACAGGAAGATGGACGGGCCGCCTGCTGCGGGAGGACGAAAGGCTTTCGGCGCGGTCATATGCGGCGCTCTGGCAGCAGGGGCAGACGGGGACGAGAGCTGAGTTTCATTTCGCCGATGATGCCACAGGTCACGTTCGCCGTCGCAAATTCGTTCAGGTGCACCCGCTCTGGCAAAGCCAGCGACACCAAAAAAGCTGCACCCCCGATCGGAGGTGCAGCCTTGAAAGGTCCTACTCTGAGAGTGCTTGGTTGGGAGAGTGCTTAGTTGGGGCGGCGGGCGGCGACGTTGGTCACAGGGGTGGTGGCTGCGCTGCGCGCACCGAACACACTTGCCAGCAGGGTCAGTCCAGCCACCAGCAACCAGCCCCAGCCTGCCGTGCTGGCCGCGCCACGGGCAGCAGCTTCAGCGTTCTTGGCGGCCTGCTCGGCCTGCTTCTGAATGCGGTCCACCGACTTGTTCACCTCGGTCTGCACTTCGGTGGCCTGGGCGTTGCTCAGCCCCTGGCGCTCCAGACGGGTCACGAACTGCGGGCCGCTCAGGGCCTTCTTGATCGAGTCCACGCGGGCCGTGGCAAAGTCACCGATGTTGGTCAGGTCCACGTCGCCCAGATCGTTGCTGGCGCGGCGCACGATGCCAGAGATCACGTTGGCGCTGGCAGTGACCTGCTCCTGATCCAGATTGGTGTTGTCGGCAATCAGCCCTTCGGCGTCGGCAGGGGTGATGCCGTTGAAGAAGCTCTGGATGCCAGGCACCTGCGCGCCGCCCACACCAGCAGCAGCAGTGGCCGTGGCAGCCGTACCCACCAGACCGCCGATGGCGCTGGTGGCCGTACCGACGATGCGCGAGGCGCTGTTGAAGGCGAACAGGGTGGTCAGCAGCACCAGCACGCTGCCCATCACCAGGCCGGTCAGGCCCGCGTCGTCACTGGTCATGGCGGCCACACCGTCGCGGCTGGCCGGAGCGTTGGAGCGCACGGCAGTCAGGCCCGCCAGATACGCGCCCACCAGCGCGGCGATACCCGTCCAGATGGCGGCGGCAATGCCAACGCCGCTCAGGCTCAGGCCAGTCAGGGCGGTGATGACCAGACCCAGCGCGATGATGGTGAGGATAGAGACGAGTCCAACCACCAGACCGGCGATGATGCCGCGCCAGGAAAGTCGGTGGGAATTGAAGTCACGGTTCAGGGTCATACTTACTCCTTGTGCGCCCGACTGGGGAATATGGGGCCAGCCCAGCGCCGCGCTCCCGAACCGTTGTGGTTGTGGGGAACGCCTTTCATGTCCCCCAACTTAACCGTCCCGGCCAGAACAGCGTGCATTCCTACACTTAACGTGCTGCTCATATGAAAACGTCGTGTGGAACAGCGAAACACTGTGTTGAGAATGGCTTAAAGAAGAAGCATGAAAAAAGGGATGAGTGCATCTGACTCTCATCCCTTTTCATATCTGGGCGTTTAGACGAAAGCGCTGAGTCCGGTGATGGCGCGGCCCACCACCAGCGTGTTGATCTCGTTGGTGCCCTCGTAGGAATAGATCGCCTCAGTGTCGGCGAAATGCTTGGCGACGCCATATTCCAGCAGGATGCCGTTGCCGCCGAAGGTTTCGCGGGCAAAGGCTACCGTTTCGCGGCATCGGGCGGCAGTAAAGACCTTGGCCAGCGCGGCGTGTTCGTCCTTCATGTCGCCGCCATCCGCCATGTGGCTCAGGCGCAGGCACAGCGCGAACATGCTGGTCACGTTGCCCAGCATATGCACCAGATGGTTCTGGATGAGCTGGAATTCACCGATACGCTTGCCGAACTGCTCGCGTTCCTGGCTGTATTTCACGGCCAGTTCATACGCGCCCATCGCGCAGCCCACGCCCTGCCACGCCACGCCCGCGCGGGTCAGTTTCAGGACTTCCGCCGTGGTGCGCCAGCCCTGCACGTTCTGAAGGCGGTCACTGTCCGGCACGCGGCAGTCGTCCAGGGTGATCAGGCCGTTTTCCACGATCCGCAGGGCGATCTTGCCCTCAATCTTCTCGACGCTGTAGCCCGGCGTTCCGGCGCGCACGATGAAGCCGCGCACCTCCTGGGTATCCACGTCACGCGCCCACACCACGGTCATGTCGCTGAAGGTGGAGTTGCCGATCCACTTCTTCTGCCCGCGCAGGGTCCAACTGTCGCCGTCGCGCTTGCAGGTGGTCCGCATGCCCTGGCTGACCTGCGAGCCACCCTCGGGTTCGGTCAGGCCGAACGCGCCGATGGCCTCGAAATCCATCATCTTGGGCAGCCATTCCGCCTTCTGCACGTCATCGCCGCCCAGCGCGACGCTGGCGAAGGCCAGACCCGCATGGACGCCAAAGAACACCGCCGTGGACACGTCCACTTTGCAGCCTTCCAGCGTGATCAGCCCTTCAATGACGGTGGCGTTGGGTTTGCGGCTGCCGTCCTCGTTCCAGATTTTACGCAGCAGGTCCAGCTTTCGCAGTTCGGGGATGATCTGCTGCGGGAATTCGTCGCGGCTCCAGTGTTCGTTCATGATTGGGGCAACGTGATCGTGCATGAATTTGCGCGTCACCATCGCCACCTCGCGCTCCTCGCCGGTCAGGGTGTCCATCTGGCCGTAGAAGTCGCCGTTGGCCTCGGGCAGTTCCCTGGCCTTGTCTTCTTTGCCGCCCGCCAGCATGCGCGTCAGTTGCTTGAGCTGGCCCTCGCTCATGCCTGACGCGGCGTTCAGCAGGGCGGGCAGGTCCACCTTCTGGCTCAGGCGGCCCAGGGCGTCCATGTCGATCTGCGCGAGCAGGGCCATCGGATTGGGGGCAGATTTGGTCATACATCTTTGTACCGCGTTCAGCATTTTCCGACAGGGTGAAAGCGCCCAGCCCCATGTTCACCGATCCTTTAGGGCCAGGAGGCAGGGCGAACGGGTAACATGGACCCATGACCGCCTCTGCCGAGCGGCCCACCCGCCCGCTGGCCGCCAAGCCCGGCGGGTACGTGGAGCTGGCGCGCTATTCCAGCCTGTCCCGGTTCTGGGCGCTGCTGGGGGGCGCTGTGCGGGCAGACCGCAGCGTCAGCACCGTGCGCGGTGACCCGCCAGAGGTCTGCCGCCGCCGGATCACCGGGTATACCCTGCCCAACGCCTCCATTTTTCTGGACACGTCCCGGTTGCTCAAGGAGTTGGAGGACGGCTTTGAACCGCATCCAGCGCTGGTGGACCTGCTGTCTGGCGATCCCTTCCCACTACGCGCCGAACTGAACGCCCATTTTGAATTGCGCGCCAATTTCGTGATCGCCTTCACCGCCCGCCGCGACCTGATCGCCCGCCCCGAATTCCGTTTCACCCCTATCGTGCAGGGCCTGAGCAGCCTGCCGGACGGCCTACCGCTGGACGCAAGGCGGTTGGGGCGAGATGAGTTGCATCTGCTGTTGCAGCGGGCGTGCGGGGTGGCGTAGGGGCGCTCGCCGCGCCGTCTAAAGGTCAAAAAGTCTAACCGTCTAACCGCCAGAAAATTCCGGCATCTTTTGTAGGTTGACCGTTCGACGGTTTGACCCTCTTCACCTCTGTGGCATCGGCGGCAACTCCGGCGACTCTGCCCACAACCGTAGCGCCGCCTCTGCCTTTGCTCCCAGACGCGTGCGAGTGTAGGTCAGCAGATCGGCGGTGGTCACAGGCTGAGCCGAGAACCCAGAGACCCAGCCGCGCAAGTACGCCTTAAAAGCCGCGTCGTCCACGGTCACACGAACGGCTTGCAAGGCCAGCGCACCCCGGATATACGCGGTGGTGTCGAACAGTTGAGATTCGGTGGTGGCAACGAGCGGGCGGGTCTGGCTGCGGCCCACGCGGGCGTACCAGCCGCGCACCATGTCATCCCCAGTTTCGCCCTGCGCCTGCGCCCACAGCAGTTCGGCATAGGTGGCGAAGCCCTCGTTGAGCCAGACCCCGGACCAGTCGGCCAGGACCACGCGGTCCCCAAACCATTGGTGGGCGGTTTCGTGAACCAGCACGCGCACGTTGCTGGACGTGACCGGCATGGTGGACAGCGTGGCCGTCTCCAGCGCCGGAATGCGCGGCGTAACGATGGCCGAGCCGTAGGCGCTGAAGGGGTACGGTCCAAACCAGTCGGTCAGCACTCTTAGAATCTCGCCCGTGGAGACGTAGGCGTCGCGCGTATCAGCCAGGACACCGACAGGGAAGTAATCGCGCCGGATCACGTCTGCGCCGCCCTTCCCCACCGGGACGGCAGCGGAATCCACGCGCTCGAAGCGGTTGACGTGAACCGCCAGCGCATAGGTGGGAATCGGCTGCACCTGCTCGAAGGTGAAGGTGCGTCCCCCATCTGACGCAGCAATCTCGGAAAGCTGCACGCCGCTGGCCGCCGCCGTATATCCGGCGGGAACGGTGATGCGGGTGGTAAAGGTGGCCGGGTCAGACGGGTGATCGTTGACGGGCAAGAAGGTGCGCGTGCCGTCCGGTTCGCTGAGGGTGAAGTTCGCGCCTACCCGCCCACCCGCTGCCGGGACTGCCTGCCAGCCCACGTTGATCGGCAGGTCCGGGTCAGGCCGCACCCCCACCTGTCCGGCAAAGCGCACCATCACTTCGGCGCGCGTGCCGGGAAGCAGAGGCTGGGGCGGCTCGACGGTCAGCTTGCCCACTGTCTGATCGTGCCGGTAGGGGGCGAGCAGGCCATTCCAGCGCACCTCCAGCACCTGCGGCCCCAGGAAATCCAGATTCAGCATGGGCAACGGCTTGGTGGCAGTGACCGTCAGAACCACCGTGCCGCGCAGCTCTGATGTGCCGGGACGGTCCACGGTCAGGTCCAGATCATAATTCAATACGTCCAGCCCGGCCTGCCCCAGTGCCGGGAAGATCGAGTCTCCAATCGGCTCTGCCGCGACTGAAGCCGAGAGCGGCGGCAGCGTGGGAACAATGGTAGGAATGACCGCCTGCCCCTGAACGCCAGTGAAGAGCGTCAGAGCCAGCAGACCAGAAAGCCTCCAGCAAGAGCCGACAGCGGTGCGGGCCATGCCTGTGAACCTCAACTTAGATCGGGTAATAGGCGCGCGGCTGGCCCTTCACGAAGTCTCTGGTGGGCACCCAGATCAGGGGGTTGCGCTCCTCGATCTCGGGCGGGGGGCCGTAACGCACCAGCATCTCCACCTCTGCAAACGGCACCCAGCGGATGCCCACCACTTCGGGATCGGTGGGGTTCAGTTCGCCGGAAAAGGTGGCGGTGAAGCGCCCGAAGTTGGCGTAACACTCATTGCGAGTGCCGGTCAGCAACTCGCCTTCCAGCAGACTCAGGAAAACCAGATCGGTGACGGTCAGGCCCGTTTCCACCAGCACCTGCCGCACGGCGGCGTCGCCCAGCGTCTCACCAGGATGGGCCTTGCCGCCGGGCAGGCCGTAGAAGATGCTGCCGTCGTCCATACGTTCCTCGACCAGCAGCAGCTTGCCGTCCTGGACCAGATACACATGCGCGGCGCGCTTGACGGGCAGGGTACGCGACAGGTGGCTCATAGAAGAACCGGGGCGAAGGGGCGGTGGGTGCGCGGCAGGCGGGTCATGTGCAGCGCAGTCTAGCGGAGACCTGCCGCGTGAGGCGGGTCTCAAGGAATTGTCTGTTCTGGAGGGGTGGGGTGGGCACGAAGCGTTACGGTCCTCCTGGCCTGCTTTAGGCCACAATGCGCGGTGATGACAGTAGACGGCGGGAACCAGGAACAGTGGGCGCAGACCGCCATGTTCACCGCCTCGGAGGTGGAGACGCAAACGGGCGTGCCCGCCGCCACACTGCGGCAGTGGGAGCGGCGCTACGGCTTCCCGCGCCCGGTCCGTGATGCCAACGGCTACCGCCTGTATTCGCCCGGAGACGTGCGCGATATCGGCATCATGCTGGAGCATCAGCGGCGCGGGGTGGGTGCCAAACTGGCGGCAGAATTGACCCTGCGCGGGGTGGCGGTGGGCCACGCCGGAAAACCACCGCCTGTACCCGTGCCGCAGCGCGCGCCCCACCGTCCCCCGATGGATGTGCCTGGGCTGGCCCACGCGCTGGCACAGGCGCTGATCGCCGCCGACAACACGCGGGCCGGGGACCTGCTGGCCGAGGCCCACGCCCAGTTGCCCGTGGAAGAGGTCATGACGCACGTGATGTCCCCGGCCCTGGTGGAGATTGGGGCGCTCTGGGCAGGCGGCGAGATCACCATTGCCCACGAGCGCGCCGCCAGCCATTACCTGCGCTCACGGCTGTCGGCACTCATGGAAATCGCGGGGGGCGAGGAAGGCCAGGGCGGCAGCTTCGGTCCCCTGGTGGTGGCCGCCTGCGCGCCAGGAGAGCAGCACGAATTGGGTCTGATGATGCTCACGATGGCCCTGCGCCGCCGGGGGGTGCGGGTGGCCTATCTGGGCGCAAACGTGCCGCTGGGCGACCTGACCACCTTTGCCCATGAGCGGCAGGCGCAGGCCATCCTGCTGGGGGTCAACGGCGAATGGGCCTTGCAGGGCTGGGTGGCCGGGGACTGGAACGGCAAGAGCTGGGTGGCCGATACCTCCTCGCCGGAAGACCCATTGACGCACGCGGCGGGAAAAGGGCGGGTGCTGAACGGCGCAGGCAGAGCTTCGGCGTCCAGAACACCCATCCTGCAACGGCTGGGGCTGCCCGTGTTTCTGGGCGGCGCGCTGATGAACGCCCGCCCCGAACTGGCCGCCGAACTGGGCGGCATCTATGCTGGACCCGACGCCACAGTGGCCACAGCCATCATTTCTGAGGCGCTGGACCACGCCTCACAGGCTGTGCCGGACTCAGGCCAGAAACCCACACCAAATTAGAACCTGAAATCAGACCAGGAAGGAGAACAACCATGAAGATACTCGTGACCGGGGGAACCGGATTTGTTGGGCAGGCTGTTGTGAAGGAACTCGTCTCGCGCGGCCATCAGGTCTGGGCAGGCAGCCGCGAGGGCAAGGAGGGCGGTGCGGGGCAGGCCGTCAAACTGGACGTGACCGATCCCGCCAGCGTGCTGGCCGCCGTGGCAAAGGTGGACCCCGATGCCGTGGTCCATCTGGTGGGCATCATCACCGAGAAGGGCGCGCAGACCTTTCAGGCCGTACATGTGGAGGGCACGCGGCATGTGTTGGCCGCCGTGCCACGCGGCGCACGTTATATCCACATGAGCGCGCTGGGGGCCGATGTGGACAGCGCCAGCGGCTACAGCGCCAGCAAGGGCCGCGCCGAGGCCTTGGTCAAGAGCAGTGGCCTGCGCTACACCATCTTTGAACCCAGCCTGATCTTCGGTCTGGGCGACGACTTTTTTGGGCGGGTGCTGCGGGAACTGGTCAGCGTGGCCCCCATCGTGCCGCAGATCGGCGACGGCAGCTTTCCATTCCGGCCCGTCAGCGTGCAGGACGTGACGCAGGCATTCGCCGGGGCCGCCGAGTCGGACACCGGCGTGGGCGAGACCTACGCCCTGACCGGCCCAGAGGAATACACCTTCCGGCAGTTGCTGGAAATGGAACTGAGCGCACTGGGCAAGAAGAAACCCATCGTGCCCGTGCCGATTGTGCTGATGAATCTGGCCGTGCCGATGATGAACCTGCTGCCCAACCCGCCGATCACCAAAGACCAGTACGCCATGCTCAAGGAGGGCAACACCGCCCCCAACGAGCCAGCAAAAACGGTCTTTGACCTGCCCATGCTGAAGCTGCCGGAGCATCTACCGCAGATCGTGGCGGCGGCGAAGAACTAGGTGAGATCGGGAAAAACGTCGTCATCTGCGCGCTTTCCCCGCAGTCTCTGACCCTTCCCCATCAAAGTTGATCCCCATGCAGTGGGGGTGGTGTACCCCCAGAGCGCCCTTTGACCCCCTCGTTTCGACTGTTCATTGCCCCTTTTCAACGCATAGCATGGCAGTCAGATGATCGATCCTGCCGCGCCCCCGAACGAATCTCCGAATCTGGGCCGACACGTTCACGTTCTGTCCTCCGAAGCCCTTCAACCCGGCCCTGCCACGGTTACCGAATATCCCGTCGGCTTTACGGGCACGGCGGGCGAGTATTTCCGGCTGTGGATCGTGAATATCGCGCTGACCTTCGTGACGCTGGGGCTGTATCTGCCGTGGGCACGCGTTCGCAACCGGCAGTATTTTTACGGCCACACCTGGGTGGACGGCCAGAACTTCGAGTACCGCGCCAATCCGGCGGCGCTGCTGCGCGGTTACCTGATCGTGGCGGCGCTGTTCGTGGCCTACGCGGTTTCGGGGCAATTCGAGCGGACGCAGTGGGTGGCGGCAGTGCTGGCCGTGGTCTATGGGGTTGGCTACCCGGTGCTGGTGCGCCAGTCCATGCGCTTTCAGGCGGTCAACACGGTTCACCGGGGCCTGCGCTTCCGCTTTCACGGCACCACGGGCGGCGCATACGTGGCCTACATGCTGGCCAATTTTGTGGCAAGCCTTTCCTTCGGGCTGGCGCTGCCTTGGGCGTGGTACATGCAGCGGCGCTATCAGGTAGAGGGTCTGGCCTACGGCTCGGCGCGTGCCACATTCCGGGGCGATGTCGGCCCCTTTTACCTGATCGGCCTGACCGCGCTGGGTCTGACCATCGCGGGCGGTGTGGTGATCGGCATCCCGCTGGTGGCGCTGGCGGCCACGCTGCTGGGCAGCTTCGATTTCGCCGACATCAACCTGGCGAATCTGGCGGCCTCCGCGCCGTTTCTGGCAGCGGCAGCGGCTGGCTATCTGGCGGTGCTGGTCCTGTATGTGGTGGGCTGGCAATACGTGCGCGGCGCGACGATGGTTTACGTTCTGAACAACATGGAACTGGGCGGCGTGATCCGCACGCGGGCCACCTTCAGCCCCTGGCGGCTGGTGTGGATCAGCGTGACCAACAGCGCCGCGCGGGTGCTGACATTGGGGCTGGCCTCGCCGTGGGCGGCGGTGCGCCAGAACCGCTATGTGCTGGGCGGCCTGACCGTGCGCGCCATCGCCCCGCTGGACGACTTCGCGGCGGGGGTGGGCGGCGAAACCTCAGCGTTTGGCGAGGCGGCCACCGAACTGCTGGACATTCAGGTGGGCTTCTAGCGATGCCAGATCAGCCTGGGCCGATCATCCTGGAGGGCGTGTACTTTGATGGCCGCAGCAGCCGCGATCAGCCCGCGACATTGACCGTGGACGCGCAGACGGCGTCGCTGAGGATGGCCGCGAGCGCCGGTCTGGGCCTTCCTGGCACGCTGCCTTTTGAGCAGAGCTGGCCCGCACGGACGCTGGGCGTGGAGGCCCCGATTCCTGGCGTTCGCCGCGCCATCACCTTCCCCGGCGCAGGCCGTTTTGAGACCCGCGACGACGCGGGCGTGAGTGCCTGGGAACGCGCCACCGGGCGCAACCGCGCCCTGAGCGGCGTGCGCGCCCTGGAATCACGCTGGTGGGCGGCGCTGGCCGCGCTGGGGGTTTCGCTGGCCGCGCTGGCGCTGTTCGTCGTCTACGGCATTCCAGCGGTGGCGCGGCAGGCCGCCCTCGCCACGCCCAGAAGCGTGCTGGCCACGTTTGACCGTGAAACCATCGGCGTGCTGGAAAACGGCGATTACTTTGGCCCATCTAAACTCAGTGCGGCGCGGCAACAGCAACTCAAGGCAGAGTTCCGCAAGGTGGCGGCCTGGGCGGGGGGCGGCTACCCGTACCGCCTGCTGCTGCGCGACGGTGAGGCAGGCGGCGCAAACGAACTGGGTGCAAACGCCTTTGCCCTGCCCGGCGGCACGGTGGTCATGACCGATCAACTGGTGGCGCTGGCAAAAAGTGACCGCGAATTGATGGGCGTGCTGGCCCACGAAACCGGGCATGTGACCAACCGGCACGGACTGGCAGGCGTGTATCAGGCGCTGGGGCTGACGCTGGCGACCACCGTGATCACGGGCGATCTGATCAGCGCGGGCACGTTCGCGGCGGCGGTTCCGGCGGCCCTGCTCAGCGGCGGCTACTCGCGCGCGGCGGAAACCCAGGCGGACGAGGCGTCGGGCCGGTACATGCTCAGGACCTACGGCACCACGCGCCCCCTGCAAACCATGCTGGCCCGGTTGGAAAAGGACGACGCGAAGGATTCGGAGACTTCAACGAAGAAGTCCGGGCCGTCCATCGTCGACCTGCTCAGCACCCATCCGGGGACGCCAGACCGCATCGCGCACCTGAAACGAATTGAGGCGGAGGGCAAACCTGTCCCGAAACGCTAGCCTGCCCGTATGAAGTTCGCTGTCATCTCCACCAGCCTGGACCCCGAGAGCCGCAGCGCGTGGCTGTGTACGCGGGCCGCGCGACAGCTCCGCGAGGCCGGACACACGGTCACGCATCTGGACTTGCGAGAGACGCCGCTGCCGCCGTTCGACAACGCCACTTGCTACGCCCACCCCAATGCGGACCTGTACCACCGCACCATTCTGGAGGCCGACGGCGTGCTACTGGGCGTCCCGGTTTACAACTGGGGGCTGGGTTCGGGGGCACGGACACTGGTGGAACTGACCGGCAGCAGCGACGCGGAGCGCGGTCTGCACGGCGCATGGTTTGACAAGCCCGTCACCTTTCTGGTGTCGGGCGGCCTGGACCACGGCTATCTCAGCCACGGGGCCTTTGCACTTGGTTTGATGTACGACTTTCGCTGCGTGATCAACCCTCATTTCGTCTACGCCACCTCGGCCCACTGGGACGCGCCGGAGGTGGCGGGGGAATGGCTGGCGGAGCGGCTCGCGCGCACGGTAGACAGAACTGTTGATCTCTCCAAACGTCTGCATGGGCGCGACTATCAGAGCGTGTGGGAGATTTGACCGCCCCAGGCTCTGAAAAACCGCGCATCATCACCGAACATCCCGACTTCTACATTGTCCACAAACCCGCGCTGTGGCTGACGCACCGGGTCCATACGGGGGGAAGGGTAGCTGTGCCCGATGTCCTGAGCTGGATGCAGCGCGAGACCGGGGAGCCGGACCTTTCGCCGCCGCACCGCCTAGACCGCGAAACCAGTGGCCTGCTGGTGCTGTCGCGCGACACCGACGCCGCCCGCCGTTTTTTCACGCTGTTCAAGACGCATCTGGTGGGCAAGTCCTACCTGGCCATCGTGCACGGCACGCCCCACTGGGAGCGCCGCACGCTGGACGCCCCGCTGGGCGATCTGGGCCTGGGCGCGGCCAACCGGGTTTTGATGCGGCAGGCAGTGGTCCCCAACGGACGCCCTGCCATCACCGATTTCCGGGTGCTGGAACAGCGGGCCGGACACGCCTTGATCGAGGCACACCCGCGTTCAGGCCGCCTGCATCAGATTCGGGCGCACCTGTTCCATCTGGGCCTGCCGATGGTGGGGGACAAGATTTACGGCCCGGAGCGGGATGCCTTCGTGGAATTCATCGAAACCGGGCAGACTCCCGAACTTACGGCCCGCCTGGGGCTGGAGCGTCAGGCGCTGCACGCCGCCCGCATCGCCTTTCCGTGGGCCGGGGCACAGATGATGGCCGAGGTGGAGATGCCAGAGGATATGCAGGGGTTCTGGAACACTCTCGGCGCACAAGTGTAATGTTCATACCCTTGCCTTTTCCTCTAATCCGAGTAATCTGATCAGGTATGGGATTTCCCACCTTGGAGCAGGCATGAACGAACGGACGCTGGACCAGTTGACCCCCGGCGAGAGTGCCCATGTGGTGGGGCTGGACCCGGCCCATCCGCTGCGCCGCCGCCTGCTGGAACTGGGCTTCGTGCGCGGCGCTCCGGTGACAGTGGTGCGCCGTGCCCCAATGGGCGATCCGTTTGAAGTGCGCGTCAACGGCACCGATCTGGCGCTGCGCGCCGCCGATCTGCACGGCATCCGGGTGCGGCAATGACGGCTACCTTTCCGCCACCCGACGTTCACATTCCCGATGAGGCGGCATGCAAAGCCACTTTGGGCCGACTCAAGGGAGCCAGCGAACCCAGAGTCGTGGTGGTGGGCAACCCCAACGTGGGCAAGACCACCCTGATCAATGCGGTGGCCGGAACGCGCCTGAAGGTGGGCAACTGGTCCGGCGTGACCATTGAGAAGCGCGAGGCGAAGCTGGAATACGCGGGCCGCGCGGTGCATCTGCTGGACCTGCCCGGCGCATATTCCCTCAGCCCGCACACGCCCGAGGAACTGATCGCCCGCACCGCCCTGCTGGACGAGGCTCCCGACGCCGTCCTGAACGTGCTGGACGCCGGGAATTTAGAGCGCAACCTCTACCTGACCTTGCAACTGCTGGACTTCCGACTTCCCGTTGCCGTGGCGCTGAATCTGGTGGACGAGGCGAAGAACAAGGGAATGACCGTGGACGCCGCCGCGCTGTCCCGCGCGCTGGGGGTGCCCGTCACGCAGACGGTGGCGAGCCGCAGTCAGGGCACCGCCGAACTGATGGGCGACGTGTTGAAGGGCGCGACGCTGGGCATTGCGGTTCGGTATCCGCCCCAGATTGAAGCAGCGGCCAATGATCTGACCGCCCGCATGGTCAATGTGCCCACCCTGCCACCGCACGCGCACCGCTATCTAGCCCTCGCGCTGCTGGAAGGCGATCCCAGCGTGCGCGGACGGCTGGCGGCCACCGGGCACACCGCCCTGTTGGACGCCGCAGATGCCCATCTAGCTGCGCTGGAAACCGAAGGCATTGATCCTCTGATTGAGATTGCCGAGGCCCGCTACGCCCGCGCAGGCGACCTGGCGCGGGTGGCCGTTCCGCAGGCCGAGGCACGGCGGACCCTCAGCGAGAAGTTGGACCGATTGGCACTGCATCCTATTCTTGGCATTCCCATCTTTCTGGCGCTGGTGCTGCTGGTCTTCCGGCTGACCTTCAGCGTGGCCTCGCCCTTCGTGGACCTGATCGGCGGCCCCCTCCAGACCATCATCGGCGGCTGGGCGGCGGCGGCATTGAGCTGGTTCCCGCTGGGGCGCGATCTGGTGGTGGGCGCGATCATTCCGGGGGTGGGCACGGTCCTGAGCTTCCTGCCCACGCTGCTCATTCTTTACCTCGCCATGAGCTTTCTGGAGGACAGCGGCTATATGGCCCGCGCCGCCTTCCTGATGGACCGCGCCATGCGGAGCATCGGACTGGACGGGCGCTCCTTTATTCCGCTGATCCTGGGCTTCGGGTGCAACGTCCCGGCCATTTACGCCACCCGCGCGCTGGAGCGGCGCAGTGACCGCGTGCTGGTCAGCATGATCCTGCCCTTCATGAGCTGTTCGGCACGGCTGCCCGTGTACGTGGTGTTCGCCGCCGCGCTGTTTCCACGTTCGGGAAGCTGGCTGGTCTGGAGCATGTACGTGCTGGGCATGGCGGTGGCCTTCTTCTTCGCCCTGATCCTGCGCCGCACCACCCTGCCTGCCGAGGGCGGCGGCGTGCTGCTGGAACTGCCCCCGTACCGCTTCCCCGCCTGGAAGGTGCTGTGGAAGCATGCCTCGCGCCGCACCGCCTCGTTTGCCCGCCGCGCCCGCACCACGGTCATGGGCACGGTGGCCGTGGTCTGGCTGCTGCTGGCGCTGCCCGCCGTTTCGGGGGAGAAGTTTGCCACGGTGCCGCCGCAGGACAGCCTGTTCGGCACGGTCAGCCGCGCGATCTCACCGATCTTTGCGCCGCTGGGTTTTGGGGACTGGCAGGCGACGGGCGCGCTGATCCCCGGTTTTGTTGCCAAGGAAGTCGTGGTGGGCACACTGGGCCAGATCTACCTGGGCGAGATCGCCGCCAATCCTGAACCGCTGGGCGTGGTTGAGGGCATTACGCAGACCGTTGTTGCCACCTGGGATACCATCAAGGCCAGCGTTTCTGCACTGCCCACGGTGCTGGCCCTGCCCAGCCTGAGCGCCGACGCCTCCGCCGAAACGAAGACCCCACTGGCGACGGCTCTGGCAAAGGCATTTACCCCAGCCTCCGCACTGGCCTATCTGGTGTTCGTGCTGCTGTATACGCCGTGCATTGCCACCGTGGGCGCGATGGCGCAGGAGCATGGGCGGCGGCTGGCCTGGATGACCGTGGGCTGGCAGATGGCAACCGCGTGGATCGTGGCCTTCGCCGTTTATCAAGTCGCCGTGAGGCTGCTGTAATGGCCCCGCTCGCTGTGATCCTGCGCGCGGTGGCCGGGGAACCGCGCACGCCCTCCGAGCTGGCGCGTGACCTGGGCAGTTCGGAGGCGGCCCTGAGCGGCATGCTGCGAACCCTGCAAACCGGGGGCTATGTGCAGGAAGCCATGCCCGCCGCCGACGGCTGCGCCTGCGGCCCCTGCGCCCTGAAAAGCATGTGCCGGAATGCGGACGGCGAAACTGCGCCGATGTCACTGCTCAAGCTGACGGCGCGGGGAGAGGCTTATCTGGGGCGGATGGGCGGATAGCAGGTTTACCCTTCCGGCCAGATCAGCGCCCAATCGTCCGTTTCCGGCCACTCCACGGGCAGAAAGACCTTCCAATCCTCGCCCACAATTTCCCGCACGGACACGACGCCAACGCCGCTGCCGCAAATCCACGTGCGGGTCACGCTGGGCAGTTCCGAGCAGTGGACTCTGCGCTCTACCCATTCCCGGTCATCCAGAAACGCGGCCCGCGTGATACTCGGCAATCCACCTTCTGGCACTATCAATTGCCCACCGATTTCCAGCAGAGGCGCGGTGCGGGAGCCGTCGGCCAGCGTGCCATCCGGGCCGACGAGCCAGCCTTCAAAAGCGTCCCCAGCCCTCTGCATGGCGAGGCGATACGGCAGGTAATTTCCAGTCTTGTGCACGGCCAGTTGCGGGTGAATCTGGATATCCGTCAGGCGTACGCGCACGCCGCCTGACGGACGCGGGCCGGGGGTCAGGCGGCGGTGGGTCCAGAACGTGCCCTCCGCACCCACCGTAACGCGCAGCAGGCCCCAGGGCCACGGCTCCAGCGTTGGCAGATCGGCGTCCAAGGCGGGCAGGCCCAGAAACGCACAGGTTTGGCGCAATCGGTTCAGGTGTGCGGGCCATATCAGCGGTTTACCCTGGCGCGTGCGAACGGTGGTAAACGCGGTCATCCCATGCAGCCACGCGGGATGATTCAGTTCGGGGGGCAGGGGCTTCAAACCTCCCGCCCCCGCTCCGCTGCCTGCGCGTTCCACTCTCGGCTCAGCCGCAGCCAGTTGCCCAGCAGCACCCGGCCTGACGGACTCAGCACGCTCTCGGGATGGAATTGCACGCCCCAGGCGGGTTTATTGGGAACAGCCAGCGCCATGATCTCGCCGCCCGCGCCCGTAGCTGTGATGTATTCAGGCGGCAGACCCCGCACCACCAGCGAGTGATAGCGCCCGAATTCTGCGGCGGGCAGTATGCCTTCAAAGAGTCCCTCGCCGCCGTGCTGCACCGCTTCCGGGCAGCCATGTACGGGCGCGGCCCGCTCCACCGTGCCGCCCAGCACCTGCCCCAGCGCCTGATGGCCCAGGCACACACCCAGCAGCGGCAGGCCGAGGCGCAGACACTCGCGGGTCAGCCCCAAGGTGGGATCACTGCTGTCTGGCGTTCCCGGCCCCGGCCCGGTCAGCACGGCGTCGGGGTTGTCTTTCAGGATTTCTGAAACCTTCGCATCTCGGGAAAAGACCATGACTACCGCGCCCAGCGCCCGCAGATCATGAACCAGATTCCAGGTAAACGAATCGCGGTTGTCCAGCAGATGCACCCGCAAACCCTGACCCGGTGTGCTGGACGCAGTTGGAGGCGTCCACACACAGCCCGGCGTGGGCGGTGCGGGCGGCTGGGCTGGGCGGCCCGGCACACCGGCCAGCGCACTTAAAAGGGCCTGGGCCTTATGCACGGTCTCCTCCGATTCATGCTGAGGGTCCGAGTCAATGACCGTGCCGCCGCCTGCGCGAACCTCCACCTCCCAGCCGTCTTCCAGGCGCGTGAAGGCTGCCGTGCGGATCAGAATATTCAGGTCTATCCGTGCGCCGCCGATGATGCCCATGCTGCCGGTGTACCAGCCGCGCGGTCCCGGCTCGTGATCCCGGATGGCGGTCATCACCCGCTGTTTGGGTGCGCCCGTGATGGTCCCGCCTGGAAAGGTGGCGGCCAGCAGATCGCGCAACGTCAGGTCATCTGCCGCACCGCCCCGAACCTCCGAAACCAGATGCATGACATGGCTGTAGCGCTCCACCAGCATCAGCTCTGGCACATACACACTGCCCGCTGCCGCCACCCGGCCCAGGTCATGGCGCACCAGATCCACCAGCATCAGGTGTTCGGCCACCTCCTTGGGGCTAGCGCGCAGTTCGGCCTCCAGCGCGGCGTCCTCCGCAGGGGTCTGGCCGCGCCGCCGCGTTCCCGCAATCGGGCGGGCCGAAACTTCGCCCCCAGCCCAGTCCACCAGCCGCTCGGGGCTACACGACACCACCACCTCTGAACCCATGTCCAGGAAGGCCATGAACGGGCTGGGATTCAGCTCCCGCAGCCGCAGGTACGCCGCCAGCGGATCGCCCGTCGCCTGCGCCCGCACCCCCCGCGAGAGATTGACCTGATAGACCTCGCCGGCCCGGATCAGTTCCTGAATGGCGCGCACGCCTGCCGGATAGTCCACGTCATCGGCGCCGAATTCACTGACGTTCAGCGTCGGCAGAGGAGCCGGGTGGGCGGCCAGCAACGCTTCCCAGTCCACATGTGGCTCCCCCACGATTTCCAGCGTTCCGGCATGGCGGTCCCAGACCAGCCCTGAGGGGTAAAAACCCCACCACCCGGCCTCACCATGCGCCGGATGCGTGTCCAAACCGGATTCCTGCGCCGCCTCATATTTCAGGCCGCCCAGCCACGCGGGAAAAATAGTGTTGCCACTGGGACGCTCCGGCAGGCTGGACTGCACCCGCGTCGGCCACGCGCTGAGAAACGAATATCGGCCATAGAGCACGGCAGGTCCCAGCGATTCCAGCAGGGCTACGCCCGGCGCGTCCGCTGCCCGCAGGCGCAGCAGCACGTCGGCGGGCGAGAGGAGGGGCAGGGCCGGGGTCACGCCAGAATTGTACGCACCGCAGCCCCACACGCGCACCCAACCTTAATCCCTTACAGTTAACCCGGAATTAGCTGATAGACTGCCTTTATGTGGGTGTCTACCAAAGCTCAGTACGGCCTGCGCGCCATGATCGAGATCGGACGGCAGGGGGGCGCTGCCGTGCCTCTCAAGGACGTATCCGAGCGCCAGGGCCTGAGCCAGCATTATTTGGAGCAGATCGCCAGCAACCTGCGCCGCGCCGGGTTCATCCGCAGCATTCGGGGGGCGCACGGCGGCTACCGGCTGGCGCGTCCGGCAGCAGAGATCAACGCCTACGACGTGGTCACCGCCCTGGAGGGCAGTATCGCCCCGGTGCAGTGCGTGGAGGATGACCACACCTGCGAGAGCCAGAACGTCTGCGGCACGCAGGACCTGTGGTTTCGGGTGGACGCCGCACTGCGTGACGTGCTGGGCGGCACCACGCTGGCGGACCTGATCGAACAGAGTGACCGCCAGCAGCACTCGCGTCTGGTGCAGATCGAGGGCAGTTACACAGGCTCAGCCGGGTCTTGAGAATCAGAGAGTAAAGCCAGAGAGCAAGACAGTGAGGCGGGCCGGAAAGTCGGTTCCGCCTTTTTTAATCTCAGTGCTGATGATGCGAGCCAGACCACCGCCTCGCCGCCGCCGTATGCGTATTCTGTCGGGCGATGTATCGCCGCCTTGCCCGCCCGCTGCTGTTCCGTCTGGACGCCGAAGACGCCCACCACCTGACCCTGAGCTTGCTGGAAGTGGCCTCGAAGGTTCCGGTCTGGCCTGGGCTGGCCCGCGCCGTCACGTCACCTGACGCGGCGCTGGGGCAAATCGTCTTCAGGCACTCCTTCGCCTCCCCCATCGGGCTGGCGGCTGGGCTGGACAAGAACGCGGTGGCCGTGCCTGCCTTCGCAGCGCTGGGCTTCGGCTTTCTGGAAGTCGGCACGGTCACGCCCCGGCCCCAGCCAGGAAACGAGCGGCCCCGCCTCTTCCGGCTGCTGGAAGACGAGGCGCTGATCAACCGCATGGGCTTCAACAATGCCGGGGCAGACGCGCTGCACGCCCGCCTGAGCGCGCTGCCCCCGCAGTCCGCACCCATCTGGGTCAATATCGGCAAAAACAAGGACACCCCCAACGAGGAATCTGCTGGGGACTACCTGAAGTGCGTGCATGCCTTGCAGGACGTGGCCGACGCCTTCGTGATCAATGTCAGCAGCCCCAATACCCCCGGCCTGCGTGCCCTGCAAGCGGCAGATGGTCTGGGCGAACTGGTCCGCGCCGTGCTGGACGCTACCGAGGCGGGCCGGGTCCGCACCCTGCGCCGCCCCCCCGTGCTGGTCAAGCTGGCCCCGGACCTGCATCCCGCCGACTTCGAGGCCAGTGTGGGAGCCGTGCAGGACGCAGGCGCACATGGCCTGATCGTCAGCAACACGACACTGAGCCGGGATGGTCTGTTCAGCGAGAAGGCGGGTGAAACGGGTGGCTTGAGCGGACGCCCTTTGACGCAGAAGTCCACCGCTTTGGTCCGCGATGCGTACCGCCTGACCAACGGCAAGCTGCCCATCGTGGGCGTGGGCGGCATTTTCAGTGCTGCCGACGCCCACGCCAAACTGCGCGCCGGGGCCAGTCTGCTGGAAGTCTACAGCGCCCTGGTCTACGAGGGGCCAGGGCTGGTACGTCGTCTGAACCGGGGGCTGGCCGATCTGCTGGCCCGCGACGGCGTGGCAAACGTGGCCGAGATCATCGGCGTGGACGCCCGCTGACCGTGCGGGTTGCCGTCCTAAGCGACATTCATGGCAACGCCTTCGCGCTGGAGGCGGTGCTGGCGGACATCCGCGCCGCGTCGCCCGACTTGATCTTCAACCTGGGAGACCAGATCGAGGGCAGTGCTGATCCGGCCCGCGCCGCCGCCTTGCAGGCCGAACTGGGAGCCATAGAGGTACGCGGCAACAACGAGGAAAAACTGTGGCCGGGGGGACGCCGCGCAAAGATTTCAAAGGAGATCGGCGCGTGGCTGGCGACGCAGATGGACGCCGCCGCTCTCGCCCGCCTCGCCGCCCTGCCGCTGACGGCGCACGCGCTGGATGGGCGGCTCTTCGCCTGCCACGGCACGCCCACGAGCGCCTGGGACATGCTGCTGTGGCACTGGGAAGACGAGCCGGAGCGTGGGCCAGGAGCCGGGTATTACCGCGCCCGTGATCCCCGCGAACTGCGCGCCATCGTCGAACCGCTGAACGCCGAAGTCGTGCTGTGCGGCCATACCCACCGCCCCGGCACAACCCGCGTGGGCGACACATTGGTGGTGAACACTGGCTCGGTCAGCGATCAGGTGGACGGCGATCCGCGTGCCCGCTGGACGCTGCTGGAAGAACGTGGCGGACACTGGGCAGCGGATTTCCGTACCGTGGATTTCGACATCGAGGCTGCCGTACGCTGGTCCCAAACGCATTCCCCCTTCGGAGAGTTCGAGGCCATGCTGCTGCGAAGCGGCGAAATGGTGGGGCGCGGCGGCTAGGGCCAAGGCAGTATCTCTTTTGACCCTGGCTCATCCGCCCCCCAACCTTCAGGCGGTCACACTCCAGAGGCCCAATAATGGTCGGTGGGACCGAAAATCAGTCCGGGCGTCTTGAACTTCATCGTTGAGCATATGGCAGGAAAAAGGCCGTCCAAGCCGCCTTGAAGCAGGCAACCTGAGCGACCTTGAAGTGGCCTCAGCTCGCGCTCAGATCACGAATTCGCCCGCCCTCATCACTGGCTCGCGGCTGCCGTCCTTCAGGATGCCGTCCACATCCATCTCTCCGCTGCCGATCATCCAGTCCACATGGGTCAGGCTGTCGTTGCCACCCCTGGCGTTGAAATCCCCCACGTTCATGTCCACGCCGCCCGCCACGTTGAAGCGGTAGGCGTTGCCAATGGCGATGTGGCTGGCCGCGTTCTCGTCGTACAGGGTGTTGAAGAAGAACAGACCAGATCTGGAGATCGGGCTGCTATGCGGCACCAGCGCCACCTCGCCCAGGCGGTGGCTGCCCTCGTCGGTGTCGATCATTTTTTCGAGGGTGGTCTGCCCCTTATCGGCAGTGGCGTTCGTAATGCGCCCATCCCTGAACTCGATGCGGATGCCGTCCAGCAGCGTGCCGTTGTAGGACAGCGGCTTGGTGCTGACCACCACGCCATCCACGCGCTCACGGTGCGGGGCCGTCCAGACTTCCTCGGTGGGAATATTGGCGGTGAAGGTGATGCCGCTGGGGGTGTCCGCCGCGCCGCCGCCCCATAGGTGGTCATCGGCCAAGCCCACGGTCAGGTCCGTCTCGCCACCTTTGAAGTGCAGCGCAGCGTATTGCTTGGCGTTCAGCACCTCGCGACGACGTTTGAGGTTCGCCAGATGCTCCTGCCACGCTTCTACCGGATCGGACTGATCGGCACGGGTGGCGGCAAAGATGGCGTCCCACTGCTTCTCCACGGCTTCATCGGCATTTGAATCGGGGAACATCAATTCGGCCCAGCCAGGGATCGGGGCGCTAATCAGGTTCCAGTTCAGGCGGTTGGTCATGACCTGCTCGGTGTAGGGCCTGCGGTAGGCTGCCAGCG
This sequence comes from Deinococcus sp. AJ005, assembly GCF_009017495.1. NCBI lineage: Bacteria > Thermotogati > Deinococcota > Deinococci > Deinococcales > Deinococcaceae > Deinococcus > Deinococcus sp. AJ005. The sequence goes on from NZ_CP044990.1 coordinate 2,283,252, forward strand.
CCTTCTGGTGCGTCGCCACGCGCTCGGCGTCCACCCCGCCCAGCAGGTTGGGATTGGTGGCCCGGATGGCGAGGACTGCGCCGCCCGCCTCTGCCGTCTCGATCTCGGCGTCCACCCGCCACTTGCTCAGGGTGTCAAAGGTGCCGTCTGGGGCTAGCTCGAAGCGGGACAACTGAACGTCATCGTCGTCCCAGCGCACGTCCACGAAAGACGCGCCCGCCGCATACGCCTCGCGCACCACGGCGCGGGCCAGGGGCGCGGTGTCTACCGGGGCCTGAATCAGCACGCGCTGACCCTCGCGCAGGCCCAGGCCGACGCGGACGGCCAGCCGTGCGTAATTCTGCAACTTCTCCTCGAATGTCAGACTCATAGCCGGGAGGATAACGCGCCGCCCGCCAGGGGCCGGGAGGTTAAGAAAGGAATAAAAAAGCTCCCACATGGGGAGCCTCTTCTCGAACTGGTCTTGCTTGGATTGAACTCGCTTAGACGGCCAGCACCTGACGGCCATCGTAATAACCGCAACTGGGGCAGATGTGGTGCGAGAGCTTCTTGGCGTGGCAGTGGGGGCACTCGGACAGGTTGGGCACGGCCAGCGCGTGGTGACTGCGGCGCATGTCGCGCTTGCTTCTGCTGGTCTTCTTCTTGGGAACGGGATGTTTAGCCATGTCGTGATTTCTCCTCTTGCCGGGCGTTTCCCGCCGCAGCGCATTCTGCCCGCCATGTTGCGCTCAGGGACAGACCTGAAGCAGCGGGCGAGACAACAGGCGGGAGTATAGCACGGCTCAGGGTTTGGGCGGGATGTGAGCGAGAGTCATTGCCAGTGCCGGGGGGGTGGATTCGGTTCAATCCCTCAATAGTTTCCCTCAAAGGGTCACTGCTCGCCGCCCATCGCCCGCTCTGCCGCGTCCGCCAGGGCTTCCAGGCTGGCCGTTTCCGCCACGGTCACGCGCGTGAAGCCGGCATCGCGGGCGGCGTCGGCAGTCTGCGGCCCCATCGCAGCGACAGGCATGTTCAGCGGATCGAAGTCCGCATCTGCCAGCTTCGCCAGATGGCGGGCTGCACTGCCAGAGGCCAGGGTCAGGACGGCGGCGTTCTTCAGGCGCTCCAGCTTATTCTCGTCCGGTGCGGCGGCTTCCGTGCGATACAACTCGGCCCGCGCATAGCCGATATCCCGCAACTCCAAAGCCCGTTGCAACTCGTCCTCGGCCAGTTGGGAGGTCAGGTGCAGGGTGGCCTCTCCCCCATCAGTAGGCAACTCCGCGCCCAGGTGGCGTGCGCCGGGGGTAGACGGCACAAAGTCGGCGCGCAGGCCACGCTCGGCCAGACTGCGGGCCGTGCTGGGGCCGACGGCGGCAATCCTGACATGCGCCAGGGCGCGGGCATCCAGCTCAGCGCCGTCCAGCAACGAGAACAGCGCCGTCACGGCCTGATTGCTGGTCAGTAGCAGCCAGCCCCTGAAGTCGCGCAGGGCGCTCAGAGCCGCCCCTCCCCCATCGGAGGCCGCCTCGAAGCGGATCAGCGGCACTTCCAGCACCGCTGCGCCACGTGCCCGCAACACGTCCGAGAGGGCGCTGGAGCCGTCGCGGGTGCGGGTCACAGCCACCGTCTTGCCGCTCAGGGGGCCGCCGAAGGTGGGGGCATTATCGAACCAGCGCAACTTGTCGCGCAGCTTGACCACCTCGCCCACCACGGTGACGGCGGGGGCTTCCAGGCCAGCATCCTTCACCGCCTGAGCAATGGTTTCCAGCGTGCCCGTCGCCACGCGCTGCTGGTGGGTGCTGCCCCACTGGACGGTGGCGGCAGGGGTCTGCGGGTCACGCCCGGAGGCGATCAGCTCGGCGGCAATGGTGTCCAGATTCCGCACGCCCATCAGCAGCAGCAGGGTATCCACCCCTGACAGCCGCTCGTAGTGCGCGCCGCCCTCACGGGTGTTGCCGGTCAGGACGGCGAAGGAACGCGCCACGTCGCGGTGCGTGACTGGAATTCCGGCGTATGCGGGGGCGGCAATGGCGCTGGTCACGCCGGGGACGATCTCAAAGGGCACGCCCGCATGGGCGCACGCCTCGGCTTCCTCGCCGCCGCGCCCGAAGACGAAGACATCGCCACCCTTGAGGCGGGCCACGCGCTGGCCGCCGTTTTGCTGCGCCGTGTTCACGATCAGCGCGTTGATCTGCTCCTGGGTGATGTACTCCGAAAAACCCTTCTTGCCCACGTAGATGGTTCGGGCATCCGGGCACCAGCGCAGCAGTTCGGGGTTGGCGAGGTAGTCGAACAGCACCACATCGGCGTTCTGGAGAGCGTGCTGGCCGCGCAGGGTCAGCAGTCCGGGATCGCCCGGCCCGGCCCCGATCAGGGAAACGAAAGCGCGCGAGGAAGTTGAAGCCTGAGTCATGCTGCCTAGGCTAGCGGGCGGAGGCGGGGACAAATGCGGGACGCTACGCTGGCGGGATGAATACAGACGTTTTAACCCGGCTGGCACATGGAGAGGCCACAGCGCACGCCCGGTATGGGCGCACAGGCAGGGCAGCGCGGTTTGGCCCGCTAGTAGCCGTTCACGCCGGGCCAAATCTGCCCCTGAACATCGCCTGGTATGACGGCACGCGCCTGCCCACGCCAGAGGAATTGGCCGAGTTTGAGGCGTTCTGTACGGAGCAGGATCAGCCCGCCACCATCCACCTGCTCTCGGCCTTCGCCGCCGCCGGGCTGCCGCTGCTGACTGCGCGCGGCTACGTGCTAGATTACGTGTTACACGCCTACGTTCACGGTCTGGCCCATCTCCCCGAGCAATCTCTGACCCAGATTCGGACGGAAGAGGCCGAAGCCTGGGCCACTCTGGCCGCGCGGGGTTTCGGCCCGGGAGCCGAAGAGATCATGTCGTTGGTGGCACACGCGCCGGGAACGCAGCTCTTCGTCGCAGATGTGGACGGTCTACCTGCCGCGACTGCCGCCCTCAGCGCCGTAGAGGGCGTCGCCGCCTTTCACGGCACGGCCACACTGCCCGAATTTCGGGGGCGCGGGGTGCAATCCGCGCTGCTGGCCCACCGCCTGAGGATCGCGGCGCAGGCCGGGGCAGATCTCGCCAGCGTGTTCGTCACACCGGGCACAGGCAGCGAACGCAACGTGGAACGGGCCGGATTCAGGCTGGTGGGCGCGCGGTTGACGCTGACACGGCGGGAATGAAGCTCAGTTGAGCTTACTCGATGCTGGCTTTTGCTGGTCTGCCCAGGACAGCACCCGCTCCAGCGGCAGCCAGTCGCTGCCGTAGCTGTTGTAGTGCGCGGTCTCGATCACACCGTCCGCACCGATCAGGAACTCGGCGGGCATCCGCAGCAGTTCGCCGTCGTCCTTGAGGGCGCTGGCACCCATCATGCGGAAGCCCTGGATCATGGTGGACAGGTTGCGGGGGTCCAGCGTGCCTTTAAGGCTCATCCGCAGGCCGTAGCGATCATAGGTTTCGTCTTTGGGATCGGCCAGCACCGGGTAGGGCGGACGCTGCCTGCCAATCCCGTCCGAGAGGTCTTCCAGCGGGCTGCCCCACACCGACACGATCTGCACGCCGCGCTCACGCAGGCGCTCATGCATGGTAATGATCTTGGCATGATGTGGGTTGCACATGGCGCAGGTACTCTGGCGGTTGAACACCAGCCACACCGGCTGGCCGCGAAGCGCGCTCAGGCGCAGCTCGCCCCCAGCCAGATCCGGCAGACAGAAGTCCGGCGCAGCCTGCCCGGCCTTCAGCGCGTCGGCCACCTCACGCGGCGCGGCAGCGTTCTGAGGGCGCAGCGCTCCCTCACGCAGCAGGCGGCTCACGGTCTGTGTCAGGGTGTCCCAGCGTTGCGGCGTCCGCTGCGACATTTCCCCCAGGCTCAGGCCGCGCATGGCCGCGTGGTAGACGCGCTCCTTGCCGTCGTCTCCCAGCAGCGCCGGGACCGAGAGAGGATTCGCCGCAAAACGGGAAGAGGGTTTGAGAGAACGCTCCTCCCGAGTGAGCAGGGCCGCATGACGCTCGGCGGCTTCGACGGCCTGACGCGTCTGGGTGCTGTTCAGGGGCAGTTCGGCGGGGGCATCGGTCCACGGGGCCGAACTGGTCATGCTGGTCTGCCACGCCAGCGGCAGCAGCGCCGAGAGAGCACGCTCCTGCGCCGCCATGTCCAGTTGCGTGCGGCCCAGATATCCCCGGTCCAGCAGGAAGGCCAGCGCGCCCTGCAAATTCCCCCCCACCTGCTGCGCCTCGGCAATCGTGGCCGGATGCACGCCCAGCGCGATCAGGGACACGCTCCAGGGCGGCAACACACTGCTGCGCAGCCCCACGATCTGCCCCTGCATCAGCCGCAGGGCCGTATTCAACTGCTGATCGGCAAACGAGAGGTTCAAAACGGTGGGGCTGTCTTTCGCGGCCACCTGAGACACGGCTTGCAACACGGGGAGCAACATGGACCGAGTGTAAAAAAGTTCACCTCACAGAACCCTTTCGTGAAGATTGGTCTAAGGACTGAACCTGTCATCTCTACGAGAGGAGAATCGGCAACTGGACTCCGGGCAGGCAAGGGTCAGCGCCCCCGCAGAAGCCTCAGCACCTCGCCGTCCACCGGGCCAAGCGAGACGGGCAGATGGTCCAGACGAAAGAAACGAAGTTCACTGCCTTCCTCGCCATCTGGGACAGGAACGCCATGCCATTCGCGGACCACGTAGACGGCCACCACCTGATAGAACTCGTCCCCGTTGGGAAGCTTCTGATAGGTCTGCGGCCCGCTGATAACCGTCAGGAACTCAGGGTTGAGCGGGGTGATGCTCGCCTCCTCCCACAGTTCGCGGCGCAGGGTTTCGGGGAGCGGCTCGCCCAGTTCCGCGATGCCGCCGGGGGTGCCCCAGCCGCCAGTATCGGTGCGGCGTTGCAACAGGACTTCATTTTCGGTGTTCAGGACCAGCGCACAGACGCCCACCCAGTTGACTGGCGCATGACCGATCAGCGCGCGGAGATCGCGGACATAATTCATGCCAGCCACGCCTGAGCTTTGTGGCCCAGTCGATTCAGGGGCGGCAGATCATTCAATGAAAAGAAACGCGCCTCAGCGATCTCCATACAGTCCGGCACAGGTGTTCCGCTCCAGTCGGTCACGCGAAACAGGGCGGTGTAGCTGTAGAACTGATCGCCGTTCGCCACCTGGGCCAGCGCGACAGGACTGAGCATTTCCAGCAATTCCACCGCGCCGATCCTCAGCCCTGTTTCCTCCAGAGCCTCGCGCCGGAGCGTTTCAGAGAGCGACTCGCCCAGTTCGCTGATGCCTGCGACCAGTCCCCAGTTCTCCGCTCCTGCCCGCCGCAGTAACAGTAGTTCGCCGTCTCCGTTGACGATGATGCCCGCCGCGCCCACGAAGTTGACGGGCCGCGTACCGATGACCCGCCGCAGCCCAGCCACGTAATCGATTGTACTCACCTGAGTATCTTACACACTCAAATTGTTGGCCTGCCGCACCGCATCACGCACCGCCGCGCAGACGGCTTCCTGTACCAGTGCGCCCAGCAGCAGCGGATCAGCGGGCGGCTTCGCGCAACTGCTGAGCATGAAGGCGGCGTCGCCGTCCCAGTAGGTGTGGCTGGGATGGATCACGCGGCCCAGCGCAGTTTGTGCGGCGTCGGCCAAGCGTCGGCAATCGGCCTTGCTCAGGGTATGTTCGGTCACGACGGCAATCAGGGTGGTGTTCTCCACATCACCGGGGGTAAACGACACGGCCCCTGGCCCCGTTCCTGGCCCGGCCAGCACGCCACCGCGTTCGTCCAGCACGTCGCCAATCGGGTTGACCACCGCCAGTGCACCCACGGAAACGCCATAACGCTCCAGCATCACGCTGCCCAGGCCGCCGGGAACCGTGCCAGGGCCTCCCAGGTACTTGCCCGCCGTCGTCCCCGTTCCAGCGCCCACCCGGCCACGCGGCACGGGATCACTGGAGGCGGAACGCGCCGCCAGCTCACCCTCCCGTTCACCCGGACGCGCCAGAGGATCGCCTACGCCCAAGTCATAGACCACCGCCGCCGGAACAATCGGCACACGGGCAAACGGCGTCTGGTGACCCACACCGCGCTCTTCCAGCACGCGCACCACACCGGACGCCGCCGCCAGTCCGAAGGCACTGCCGCCCGTCAACAACAGGGCATGAACGCGCTCCACCTTCTTCTCAGGCGACAGCAGCACGCCCTCACGCGTCGCCGGACTCGGCCCCAGAAACGAGGCGGAGGCCACTGCGCCCATATCTGGGCAAAGGATCACGGTGCAGCCCGTCATTCCCACGGAATCCGTCCAGTGGCCGACGCGAAAGCCGGGGATGGCGGTCAGCGTGGAGTTGGTCATGGACGCCCTTTCATCGGGAGGGAATCCAGAACATCTCCCGCTCTGTCAGACCCCACGGTCAACCGCCTCCACATAGGCCTCGATCTGCTGCCGGATCACGTCCAGGCTGCCTTCCCAGAAGTCCGGGGCGTGCAGATCAATGCCGAAGCGGGCGGCCAGAGCAAGCGGACCCTCGCGGCCCGTGGAGGCCAGCAACTCGTCGTAACGGGTCTGGAATTCGGCCTCCGTCCCGGCCTCGCGCGCCGCCACATACTGCGCATACAGGCCCAGACCGAACAGTAGGCCAAAGGTGTACGGATAGTTGTAGAAGGCCAGGCTGTAGTAGTGCGGCTTGACCGCCCACATGTACGGGTGCAGCGTGTTCAGCGCGTCGCCGTAGGTCTCGCGCTGCGCCCAGGTCATCAGATCATTGAAGTCCTGCGGGTTCAGGTCACCCTTCTCGCGCCGCTCGAATACAGCCCGCTCGAACAGAAAGCGGCTGTGGATGTCCACCACCACCTGCGCGTGGCCCATCAGACTGGTTTCCAGGACGTAGAGGCGCTCTGCCCCCGTCGCTTCCGCCAGCGCAGCATTCTGCACCACCGTCTCGCAGAAGATGGAGGCGGTTTCGGCCAGGGTCATGGGCGTCTCGCGTTGCAGCGGCTCAGACTGGGCCAGTCGGGCGTTGTGGTAGCCGTGGCCCAGCTCGTGCGCCAGGGTGGACACGCTGTCGAGGCTGGGGGCGTGGTTCATCAGAATGCGGCTCTTGCCCCGCGTCCAGCGCATGCAGAAGGCCCCGCTGCGCTTGCCTTCGCGGGGGCCAGCGTCCACCCAGTCGCCGTCAAAGGCTTCGGCGGCAAAGTCGCCTAACTGCGCGGAGTAGCCCCGAAATTGGCGTTCCACAAATTCGGCTCCCGCGCCGTAGGTCCACTCGGTCTCACTGCGGCCCACCGGGGCTAGGATGTCCCACCAGTCCAGCTTTTGCTTGCCCAGCGCCCGCGCCTTGGCGGCAAAGTAGCGCCGGAAGTCGGAGAAGGAGCGCACCACCGCGCCCTGCATGGCGTCCAGCGTCTGGCGGTCAATGCCGTGCGTCAGCAGGCTGGGGGCCACCGCGTCCTCAAATCCGCGCCGCCGGGCCAGCGTGCCTTCCTCACCCTTAACGCCGTTCAGGGCGGCGGCAAAGACCACTTCCGACGATTTCCAGGCGGCGATTTCTGATTCGTAGGCGTCGCGGCGCACCGTTTCGTCCGCGTCGCTGGCGAGGGCGCGCAGGGCGGTGATGGGCAGACGTTCGCCCCGGAATTCACCCTTAAGCTGGCTGCTCACATTCCCCTGGAGTTTGGACCAGCCCCCGGCCCCACTGGGACGCAGGCGGGCGGCCAGATCTTCCTCAGGGGGCGACATCTGGTGACGGGCCAGTTGAATGGCGCGGCGCAGAAAGTGTTCGTGGTCCCGCACGGTTTCGGAGGCGGCCAGCAGGTCAGAGAGTTGCGCGTCATTCAGGCCGCCCAGCCACGCGGTCAGGCGCGAACGCAGCGGCCCCAGCGGCAGCGTCAGGGTGGTCAACGCAGCCATGCGGCTCTGGGCCAGCGTGTCGCGGCTGTCGGTGGTGAAAAAAGCGTTCAGATAAGCACCGATGGGGCCGCTGCGGTTGCTCAGGGCATTCATGGCGTCCAGCACGCGCCCCAGCGTTTCGGGGGTGGCATCAGGACCATCCATACGAACCTCCAGCTCGTCAAACAGCCGTTCGAGGTCCGCGATCCCGGCGCGTAGCCCTTCCAGGTCCTGTTCCAGCCGGGGGTCACTCAGGCTGGCGTACAGGTCATCGGTGCGCCAGCGGGGCATCTCGGGGGCGGTGGGTGTGGAGGTCATGCCCCCAGTGTAGGCCGGGTGGGAATGACAAAAACCGCCGATACAAAACGCCTCACTTGATCGATTCAGTCCCGCACAGCAACGCGGTTCACACTTTGCGGCCTGCTCTGCCAGAAGTGCTATTTTAAATGAACCATTAACCCATCTGGCGTCACATGGACGCCCACTCTGGAGGTTTCACCTATGCGTACCCGTTTGCTGTTGTCCGCTGCCCTCGCCGTATCCGCCGCCCTGACCACCTCGGCCAGTGCCGTGACCACCCTGAACGTCTTCATGGGCAGCCAGCAGCGCCCCGAAGTGTTCCAGCCGCTGTTCGACCGATTCGAGAAGGCCAACCCCGACATCAAGGTCAAGATTGAAACGGGCGGGGCCACCAGCGAGGCGCAGAACCAGTACCTGACCACCGTGCTGGCCGCCCGCGACGACACCCTGGACATCTTCCTGATTGATGTGGTCCGCACCGCCACCTTCGCCGCCGCCGGGTGGGCCGAGCCGCTGAACGGGTACATCAGCGGTGTCAACAGCTACCTGGGAAGCTTCCTGCCGGGTCCGGTGGCCGCCGCCACCTACGGCGGCAAGTTGTACGCCATGCCCGCCTTCACCGACGCGCAGTTCCTGTACTACCGCAAAGACCTGCTGACCAAGTACAAGCTGCCCGTCCCCAAAACCTGGGACGAACTGACTGCCACCGCCGCCAAAATCCAGAAGGGCGAGGGAGGCAAGATGCAGGGCTTCAACTTCCAGGGTGCGCCCATTGAGGGCACCGTGTGCAACTTCCTGGAAACCCTGTGGACCGGGGGCGGTGACGCCAGCAACGTCAACAGCGCGGCGGGCAAGCAGGGCCTGGGCTTCCTGGTCAACTCGGTCAAGTCCAAGCTGTCGCCTGCCGCCAGCTCCGAGATCAAGACCGACGACTCGCGCCTTCAGTTCCAGGCCGGGGACGTGGCAATGGGCCTGAACTGGAGCTACGCCTGGGCGCACTTCCAGGGCAACAGTCCGCAGCCCACCACCGTTAAGGGCGACGTGGGCGTGGCTCCGCTCCCCTCGTTCGGCAAGAACCCCACCGCCACCTGCACGGGCGGCTGGGAATGGGGCGTCAACGCCTACGGCAACCACAAGAAAGAGGCCGTCAAGCTGCTGCAATTCATGTCCAGCGTGAACATCCAGCGTGACATGGCGGTCAACGGCGCTTACCTGCCCGTCCGCAAGAGCCTGTACAGCGATGCCAAGGTGCTGGCCGCCAACCCGCACTTCAAGGCGCTATACCCGGTGATCCTCAAGGCCCGCCCGCGCCCAGTCACGCCCAACTATCCCAAGGTCAGCGAGATCATCCGCAACAACGTGTCCGCCGCCGTGGCAGGCAGCAAGACCGTGGACTCGGCCCTGAGCGACATGCAGCGCGATCTGGCCCCTCTGCTGAAGTAGGGCACGTCTGACGCCCCGCCCCCCACATCTGGAGCTGGATAGAGATTGGGGGGCGGTTTCTTTCAAATGGAACACGCTCCGGCTCTTCTCTTACCTACACTCCGCCCCAAAGGAGCCATCCATGACCCAGAAGAACATCGCCGCCCCGCTGCCCAAACCCAGGGGCCGCAGCCGGGGCGAGGCCAGCGAGGGGCAACTGGCCTTCTGGCTGCTGCTGCCCGCCGCGCTGCTGCTGTGCGGCGTGCTGCTGTTTCCGATGATCACCACCATTCGCGACTCCTTTTACTTCAACAAGCTGACCGAGCCATTTAACGGGCAGCCCTTCGTGGGTCTCAAGAACTACGTGCAGATGTTCGCTGACCCGCGTTTCGGCACCTCGCTGCGAAACACGCTGTTCTTCGCGGTGCTGACGGTGGGCGGCTCCTTCCTGATCGGCATTCCAATGGCGCTGGCAGCCCACACGCCCAGCAAGGTGCGCGGGCTGGCGCGGGTGGCGCTGCTGCTGCCGTGGGCCATGCCGCCAGTCATGACCGGATTGATCTTCGCGTGGCTGTTCAATGCCCAGTACGGCGTGTTCAACGACATTCTGGTGAGGCTGCACATCGTCAAGGAACCGCTGCTGTGGCTCAGCACGCCGGGACTGGCGGTGCTGGCGATGGTGGTTACAATTGTCTGGAAAACCAGTTCCTTCGTGGCCCTGATCGTGCTGGGCGGCCTCCAAGGCATCCCCCGCGAACTCACCGAGGCGTCGGAGGTGGACGGCGCGAGCCGCGTTCAATCCTTCTTCCGCATCATTTTGCCGCTGCTGGCCCCCAGTCTGGCGGTGGCGTTCATCTTCCGCTCCATCAGCGCGGTGCAGGTGTTTGACATTCCGTACACCTTCATTCAACAGGCTCCGGCGCAGGGGCTGCTGGAAACACTGGGCGTCTACATTTACCGCACCAGCATTGAGTTTCTGGACTTCGGCTACGCGGCCACCCTGAGCGTGGCGCTGTTCGCGGTCAGTCTGGTGGTCACAGGCGTTTATGTGCGCTTCGTGCGTGACGGGGCCAGCACATGAGCGGCGAAACGGCGGCCCCCGAACGGCTGACACTGGGAGACAAAATAGGCCGCTGGGCGGGCCTGATCGCGCTGATCGTCGGCGGTTTCTTCCCCCTGATCTGGATGCTCCTAACCAGCCTCAAGACGGAAGCCGAGTTGCAGAAATTCCCGGTGCAATACCTGCCGAGCATGCTGAATTTCGCCAACTATGCCCGCGTGTTCACCGAGCAGCCCTTCGCCCGCTTCTTCTTCAATTCCATGACCGTCAGCCTGCTGAGTACTGTGCTGTGCATCGCTGTGGCGGTTCCGGCAGCCTACGCGCTGGCGCGGCTAAACATCCGGGGGCGCGGGCTGCTGCTGACTGCCGTGGTGGCCTTTTCCATGTTCCCTGTGGTCAGCCTGCTGGTGCCGCTGTTTCGCCTGTTCCGTGGCCTGAGCCTGCTGAACAGCTACCCCGCGCTAATCCTGCCCTACGCCGCTCTCAGCCTGCCGGTAGCAATCCTGACCCTGGTGGCCTTCTTCAGCGCCATTCCGCGTGATCTGGAGGCGGCGGCCATGATTGACGGCACCTCCCGCGTGGGCGCGTTGATGCGCGTGGTGCTGCCCCTTTCTGCCCCTGGCATGGTCACGGCGGCGCTGCTGATCTTCGTCAACTCGTGGAACGAATTCCTGCTGGCGCTGAGCTTCAACACCAAGCTGGACATGCGAACCGTCAGCGTGGGCGTCACGCTGTATCAGGGCGAATTTGCCTTCCCGTGGCCGCTGATCGCCGCCGCTGTGGTGATTGCGACGATTCCGGTGGTCATGTTGATCGCCGTCTTCCAACGGAGGTTCGTGGCCGGATTGACGGCGGGGGGGGTCAAGGCTTGAAGCTTTGCTCAGCGAGGTTTCTGGGTGGCTGCCACGGTTTGACCCCTCCGCCCCTTCGGGGCACCTCCCCTCAAGGGGAGGCAAGTGGATTTCTCCGTGGCACGATCTACTGCACCTCTTGGCTCCCCTTGAGGGGAGCTGGCAGCGAAGCTGACTGAGGGGTTAAACCGTAGCGCCCCCCCTTGCCACTTCACCGAATCCCGCTCCTCTCCCACAACCGAGGTTTCCCCATGACCAACCCATCCCAGTCTGAATTCCTGTGGTTCCTGCAACTCTCGCGTGACGGCGAATTCATCGGCACCAAAAACAAGATGCCGCGCAAGCCCACGCTGCCCTACCTGCAAAGCCTGATCGCCACGGCGGGCGAGGCAGGTTTTGACGCCCTGCTGACCGCCACCAATTACCACAGCGAACACGAGAACTACACGGCGGCGGTGGCGGCACTGGCGCAGACGGCGGCCACCGATCCGGCACTGCTGATCGCCGTGCGGCCCGGCATGTTTCAGCCTGCCATGTACGCCAAGATGCTCGCCACCCTGCAAAACCTGTTTCCGGGCCGCGTGAGATTGAACATCGTGACGGGCAGCAGCCCCGCCGAGAACGCCATGTACGGCGACTTTGAAGACCACGCCAAACGCTACGAGCGCACCCGCGAATTCATGCAAATCCTGCGCCAGTTGTGGACCCAGCCGCCTCCGCAATCCTTTAAATCGGACATCTACGCCTTTAATGACGCCGTGCTGGACCCCGCCCCCGTGCAGCCCATCCCCATCTACTTTGGCGGCGCGTCCCCGGTGGCGCAGGGGATTGCCGCCGAACTGGCCGACGTTTACCTGATGTGGGGCGAGCGCGAGGACATGATCAAGGAGAGAATGGCGCAGATGCAGGAGCTAACTGCGAAGGCGGGGCGCACCCTGCGCTATGGCCTACGAACCCATGTCATCGTCCGCGAAACTGAAGAGGAAGCGCGGGCTGCCGCCGAACGCCTGATCAGCCGCGTGGACCCGGAAGTGCGCGCCGCCTTTGTCGCCAGCCACGCCCATGTAGACGGCGTGGGCCAGCAGCGCCAGATTGACATGGTCAAGAATCTGGACGCCGACCTGATGGTGGAGCCGGGGTTATGGGCGGGTGTAGGTATGGCCCGCAGCGGCGTGGGCGTCGCCCTGATCGGTGACCCGCAACAGGTGGCCGACAAGATTCGCCGCTACGAGGACATGGGCTTTTCCTCGTTCATCTTCAGCGGCTACCCGCATCTGGAGGAAGCCCGCCGCTTTGGGGAGCTGGTCATGCCGCTGCTCAAGGGCAAACAGGAAGAGGGCCGCGCCATTCACACGGATAAGGTGGCCCCGGTGGCCTGAATCACAGCAAAAAAAGGGAGATGGAGCTGAATGGCCCGCCTCCCTTTTTTGGTTATGCTGTTGACTTGACGCGCCTATTTGACGGTGGCCCGGATAAAGCAGGTGACCACCCCACCGCCCTTCAGATCGGGAAGCTGCCAGCGGACATTGGTGTACTCGCTGGGGTTGACCGTCACTTCCTTCTTCACGTCCTGGCCGTTCTCGGTGACGGTCACGAACTTCTTGAGGGGTTCGGCGGCATAAGCTTTGCCGTCAATGCTGAACAGCGCCGTCACGCCGTCCACGTCGCACTGCTGTGAGGCAAATGCCGTGGCCGCCGGGACCGCCATATTCAGCTTGAGCTGCTTGACGGGCATTCTGCTGGTGTTCTCCACGCGCTGCTGCAACTGCAACAGGTCGCCCGGCGACACGCCCCGGTTGGCGGTATCAGTCAACTTCTCCACGGTCTTGCCGTCCGTCTTCACCTGTGTGACCAGCAGGGTGGACGCGGTGACTTTCAAGGGCGAGTTCTGCGCGCCTGCGATGCCCGCCAGGGCGGGCGCAACCAGCAGCGCGGTCACCAGGGCCTTAGTGATCTGGGTATTTTTCATGAGAATACCTCCTGCTGCCATTGTGCCCAGAGCGGATGAGAGTCGGGGGCTGCGGGGCTGATCAGATGCGTCAGACACCGGGGGGGGGTCACCCACCAGCGACTGCGCCGCTCAGCCCACGTTCCTCGACGACGGCGGCCAGCACGCGGGCAATCTCGTGGATCTCGGCAGCGTCCTGGCCCTCCACCATCACGCGGATCAGGTTCTCGGTGCCGCTGGGGCGCAGATTGACGCGGCCCCGGCCTGCCAGTTGGGCCTCGGCCCTGGAGACGGCCAGTTGCACTGTCGCGTCGCGGGCAATCGCCTTTTTATCGGCCACGCGCACGTTCACCAGCGTCTGCGGGTACATGGTCAGTTCGTCGAACAGCACGTCCAGCGTGGTGTCTAGTTGTCTCATGCTCGCCAGGGTCAGCAGCGCGGTCAGCACGCCGTCACCAGTGGGCGAGACGTCCAGGAACAGCACATGGCCGCTCTGCTCGCCGCCCAGATGCAGGCCCTTGGAGTGCAGACGCTCGTGGACATAGCGGTCTCCCACAGCGGTGCGCTCCAGCGCAATTCCAGCCTCCTCCAGCTTCACCTCCAGCGCCATATTGGTCATGATGGTGGCCACCACCGCCGCCGCCGGGCGCGCGCGGGCGTTCAGCAGCAGCATGTGATCGCCGTGGACCACGTTGCCGCGCGAATCCACGAACAGCGCGCGGTCCGCGTCACCGTCGAAGGCCACGCCCAGGTCATAGTCGCCGTTGCGGACAATCGCCTGAAGGTGGTCCATGTGCGTGCTGCCGCAACTGCGGTTGATGTTGCGCCCGTCGGGGGTGGTGTAGACCGCGAACACGTCGGCCCCCGCCGCCTGAAAGACCTTGGGGGCCACCCGGTAGGCTGCCCCGTTGGCACAGTCCAGCGCGATCTTGAGACCACTCAGGTCCGGTGCATGAGAGACCAGATACTGGATATAGACGCGCTCGGCCTCGGTGGAGTTGGTCACGCCGCCCAGGTCCACGCCGGTCACAGGGGGCAGGCCGCCCACCTCGTCGATGGCCGCCTCGATCTCGTGTTCGGTGGCGTCGCTGAGCTTCTGGCCGTCGGAGCCGAAGAATTTGATGCCGTTGTCCTCGTATGGATTGTGGGAGGCACTGATCACCACGCCTGCGTCTGCCCCCAGTTGCCGCACCAGATAACTGACGCCGGGGGTGGGCAGCACGCCCACATGGATCACGTTGACGCCGCGTGCGGTCAGCCCCGCTGCCAGGGCCGCTTCCAGCATGTCGCCGCTCTGGCGGGTGTCCTTGCCGATCACCACGCTGACCTTGCCTGTTTGCGAGCGGCGCGTCAGCACCTCGCCCGCTCCCACGCCCAGATTCATTACCCAGGCGGCGGTCAGGGGAAACTCGCCCGCCACCGCCCGCACGCCATCCGTTCCAAAGTACTTGCGATCATTGTCACTCATATTGCTATCAGCATACCGCCCATGAGTGCCTTACGCACCTCACTCAAGTCCGTTAGCTGAAGAGGCGGTCAGAAACGCGCGGTAACGGTCCAACTCGGCTTCCAGCCCTCTGCGAAAGGCAGCGGTCTGCCGGAAGGCGGGAACAAAGCCCAGCTCTGCATCCACCTCTCCCCCACTGAGTTTCAGATTGGCCCAGCCCACCGAACGCCCAGCATAAAAGACAGGCAGCGCGTAATAGCCCATCGTGCGTCTGGCGGCGGGCGTATACGCCTCGAAACGGTAGGGCCAGCCGTGCAGATGCTCGAAGCGGCGTCGGTCCCAGACCAGCGGATCGAACGGCCCCACGATCCGCACGCCGCGCGGGGCATCGGCATCTGCGGGAGACTGTTCTGCCGTCCAGACGTAAGGCACGCCGTCCACTTTTGCCCCAGTCAGTTCCTCTTTCACCACCACTTTGAATGCCGCCTTCAGCTCGCCGCGCAGGTGCGGGAAGCCGAAGCCGGACAGGCTGACCAGATAGCGCAGGCTGGCTTCCGGCAGCGGGCCGTAAAGAGCAGCCAGCAGATGCACAGTGCGGCTCAGCCGTTCGGCTTCAGGTAGCGGCGCAGCGCGCAGGGCCGCCAGATGCGGGGCGGGGCCGTACAAGCGCACGCCGCCCACCCGGCGGGTCACGCGGGCCTCGCCCCGGTAGTGCAGTGTGCCCAGAATGCGGGTGGTGGCGCTGGACTGACCGCCCCACGCGTTGACAGTGCGGCCCTTGCCCAGCGCGGCGGCCAGCTCGCGGGGGTGCAGTTCCTCACCCCCGTTCAACTGGGCGCGGACCTCCTCCAGCAGCCCAGGATGCTCCAGCTCCACGCGGCCCGGCGCAACCTCACGCGGGTGCAGCAACACCTGCACGGCGCGCGGCACGAAACCGTAGTTAGGAATCATGTCTTCCTCGGCATCCAGTTCGGCGTAGCGGCGTTCCAGTTCGCCCACCCGGTAGCCAGGAACGCGGGCCAGCAGCGTCAGGTCCTGCGCGCGGGCGGGGGCGCGAATAGGATCGGCCTGCAAGAAGCCCATGCGGTCCAGCGCCGCCTGAAGCGAGGGCTGCGGCGTCAGAGTGCGGAAAGCTGCTGCCCGCAGATCGGCTAGAGTGAGTGGAGGCACCGCTAATCCGTCTGAGTTGCCCCGACCCGCCGCTCCAGTTCCTGCAAGATCACCGAGGCGTGGCCCGCCGGGTTGGCGCTGCGGTGTTCGTAGGCCAGCACGCCCTGTGGATCAATGAGAAAGGTGGCGCGCGACGCCATGCCCAGCAGACCGCCCAGACCGCCGACGACGCCGTAAGCCCGGCAGAGTTCCTTATCCCCGTCGGGAATCATGGGGTGCGTCAGGCCACAGGTGTCGCGGAAATGGGCCTGATGGGCCTCGGTGTCGGTGCTGACGCCGATCACCGCCGCGTTGAGGCGCTCGAACTCGGGCAGGGCCGCCTCGAAACGCCGGGCCTCGATGGAACAGCCCGGCGAACTGGCGCGCGGGTAAAAGTACAGCACCACCCACTGTCCGCGCAGGCCAGACAGGCTGACAGTGCGGCCATCGTCGCTGCGGCGCGTGAATTCGGGGGCCGGTTTCTGAACGGCAGGCTTCATGCCCGCAGTTTAAAGGTGGGACCGTGTGAATGGCGCGGGGCGGTTCTCTGAGATTAGGGCTGGCTGGAAGAAAACCCCTCCTGCCCATTGTCTGCAATACACTGCCCTCATGCTCAGCCGCGCCGATCTGGAGGCCCGCGAGGCGCAGACGCTCGCGCCCTACGCCACCCTGAGCCAATGGTCGCGTGGGCGGGAATACCCGGAGGCCGAGAGCGCCACGCGCACCGCCTTCCAGAAAGACCGCGACCGGGTGCTGCACACCACCGCCTTCCGCCGTCTGGAGGCCAAGACACAGGTGTTCCTGAACGCCAGCGGGGACCACTACCGCACCCGCTTGACGCACACGCTGGAGGTGCAGCAGGTGGCCCGCTCCGTGGCTCTGAACCTGGGCCTGAACGAGACCCTGGCCGAGACGGTGGCGCTGGCGCATGATCTGGGGCATCCCCCTTTCGGCCACGCCGGGGAACGCGTGTTGAACGCTTTGATGGAAGGTCATGGCGGCTTTGACCACAACTCTCAGGCCCGGCGCATCGTGTCGGTGCTGGAGCAGCCCAAAGCGGAGTATCCGGGTCTGAATCTGACGCTGGAAACGCTGGACGGCCTGAACAAACATGACCGCGCCAGACTAGGCCAGCACTTGAAACAACCCAGTCTGGAGGCCCAACTGGTGGACGCCGCCGACGCCCTGGCCTACACCGCGCACGATCTGGAGGACGGCTTGCGGAGCGGTCTGCTCTCGCACGCGGGGTTGCTGGAGCTGCCGCTATGGGCCGAACTGTCCAGCCGAACAGGTGTGACTGGCGCAGTTCTCTCGGAAGGGCAGAGGCGGACCCTGCACCGCGAGCTGCTGGGCTGGCTAATCGGGGACCTGACAGTGGCGAGCGACGCGGCCATCGCAGAGAGTGGCGTGAGCAGCGCCGCCGCCGTTCAAGCCTTGCCCGCCCGCCTAATCACCTATAGCCCCCGCCTCCGCGCCTTGCTGCGGGACACGGGCGTCTTTCTGAAGGAAAACCTGTACCGCCACTGGCGCGTGGAGATGCAGGTGGAGCAGGGCAGCCGCGTGCTGACCACGCTGTTTCACGCCCTCGTGCAGCGCCCCAGTATGTTGCCCCCGCAGTTCCGGGAGCGCACACAGTCGGAGGAACTGGCACGCGTGGTCTGCGACTATCTGGCCGGAATGACGGACCGCTACGCGCTGGACATGCACGCCAGCATCGCCCCACCTGCCCAGCACGCCCCGCATTTCTAGGCCGCGACACGAAGAACACCGTATGAAGAAACCGCCGTGCGGCTCTTTTCATCAAACTCCACTTGCCCAGCCACACCTCAATCTGATAGCCTGACCTTTAGTGTCTTGCGCTTGGTAGAGCGCGGATTGCCGGGCTGGCACCCGGACACGCACGAAACCTTTCCCCCCGTTAGGCCGGGGCGTGTCGCAGCCAAATCCCACTTCTCTGTACGGAGTTTTACCGTGAAAACCTTTGTTCCTAAAAATGACGAGCAGAACTGGATCGTGGTGGACGCCACCGACATCCCGCTGGGCCGACTGGCCACGGTGGTTGCAAGCCGCATCCGTGGCAAGCACCGCCCCGACTTCACCCCCAACATGATCCAGGGCGACTTCGTGATCGTGGTCAATGCCTCCAAGATCGCGCTGACCGGCGGCAAGCTGGACGGCAAGGTCTACACCCGCTACAGCGGCTACCAGGGCGGCCTGAAGAAGGAAACCGCCCGCGAAGGTCTGGCCAAGCACCCCGACCGCGTGATCGAACACGCCGTCTTCGGGATGCTGCCCAAGGGCCGCCAGGGCCGTTCCATGCACGGCCACCTCAAGGTCTATGCCGGAGAGCGCCACCCGCACGTCGCGCAGAACCCGCAGCCGCTGGCCATTACCAACACCGCCCGCACCAAAAATAACGAGGTCAAATAATCATGGCGATTCAGCAACCCGAACAGTTCTACGGCACGGGCCGCCGCAAGACCGCCGTGGCCCGCGTGTTCCTGCGCCCCGGCGAGGGCAAGATCATGGTCAACGGCAAGGAGTTCCAGAGCTACTTCCGTGGCCTGCTCCGCTCCGTCAACGCCCTGCAAGCCTTCCGCGAAACCGGCACGGCGGGACGTTATGACGCCCTGATCACCGTGACCGGCGGTGGCCCCACCGGGCAGGCCGACGCGATCAAGCTGGGCATCGCCCGCGCTCTGCTGAAGGTCAATCCCGACTTCCGCGCCGTCATGAAGCCCTCGGGCCTGCTGACCCGCGATTCCCGCGAAGTCGAGCGCAAGAAGTACGGCCTGAAGAAGGCCCGCCGCGCGCCCCAGTTCAGCAAGCGCTGAAGCAAGATTCCACTCAAAAGCCCCTCCAAATTCTGGAGGGGCTTTTTTTAGTGTGGCGAACAGAACGGGCTGCAAACTCAGGCGTTCTACACCCAGGTTCCGCTGATTTCCCGCACCGCCAGCGTCGTTCCTTCAGCGCTCACGATCAGCACCTGCGCGCCCTCAGGGGTGTCGGGACCCGTGGCACGCCACTCGCTGTCGCCCACGCGGACGCGGCCTGCGCCGTTGTGGATGGCGGCGGTGACGACGACGGTGCGGCCCACCAGACGGTTTGCCCCGGTGTTCAAGCGGTCACCCTCGGAGCCGCCCAATACCAGCTTGCCCACGTAGCGTTTACCCAGGAAGACGGCCACGACGCTCAGGACGGCGAACAGGGCCAGTTGGAACGGGACCGCCAGTGGCAGCACGAATACGATCAGACCCAGCGCGAACGAGGCCAACGCCAGCCACACGAAGAAGATTCCCGGCGCGGCCACCTCCAGCATTAGCAGCACCGCCCCCAGCACCCACCAGTGGCCGGGCAGGATACGGTCTAAAGACGGCAGCAGGTCGCCCATAGCTACCTCTTGTTCCCGCCGAAGGCTTCTTTCGCCACCTCCGCGATGCCTTGCAGGCTGCCCAGAACAGCGGTGGCCTCAATGGGCAGGATCAGGGTCTTCTGGTTGGGGGCGATGGCGATTTCCTTCAGGGCGTCCACATAGCGCTGCGCAATGAAGTAGTTGATGGCCTGTGCGTTGCCGTTGGCAATGGCGTCGCTGACCAGCCGGGTGGCCTCGGCTTCTGCTGCGGCCTCACGCTCGCGGGCCTCGGCTTCCAGGAAGGTGGCCTGGCGGCGGCCCTCAGCGTTCAGAATCTTGGCCTGCTTCTCGCCCTCAGCCTTCAGGATGGCCGCCTGACGGAAGCCCTCGGCGTCCAGAATGTTGGCGCGCTTTTCACGCTCGGCCTTCATCTGACGCCCCATGCTCGCCACCAGATCGGCGGGCGGCTTGATGTCCTTGACCTCGATACGTGTGACCTTGACCCCCCACGGCTCGGTGGCCTCGTCCACCACGGCCAGCAGGCGGGCATTGATCGAGTCGCGGTTGCTGAGCAGCTCATCCAGATCCATGCCGCCCATCACGGTGCGGATGTTGGTCATGGTCAGGTTGAGAGTGGCCTGTTCCAGGTTGCGAACCTCGTAGCTGGCCTTGGCCGAATCCAGCACCTGATAGAACACCACGCCGTCCACGGTGATCAGGGCGTTGTCGTGGGTGATGACTTCCTGGCTGGGCACGTCCAGCACCTGTTCCATCATGTTGACGCGGCGCCCGATCTTGTCGATGTACGGAATGATCAGGTTCAGACCCGGCTTGAGGCTGCGCTGATACTTGCCGAAGCGTTCCTGCGTCCACTCGTACCCTTGTGGAACGCTCTTAACACCTGCCAGCAACGTGATCAGCACCAGTAAAAGAAGAACGACGATAACGATGAGTGGACCCATGAATTTCCTCCTGACAGTAAGTACGAGGCATGGAGGCGGAAGGTTCCCGCACCAGCAGGCCCTAAACTCTGTTCCGATGACGCTGATGGAGTTGAAAAATGTGACCGTGAGGGCGGGGGGGCGTACCCTGCTCGAAGACGTGAACCTGAGCCTGAAAAGGGGCGAGGCCCTACGCCTGTTCGGCCCCAACGGCGGCGGCAAAACCACGCTGCTGCGCCTGCTTTCGGGGGAGGTCTCGCCAGTCAGCGGAACTCGGACTTATGTTCTGAACGGCGTGGAACAAAAATCTGCAGTCCGGGCGCGGCGCAGCCTGTCCGTCGTCGGGCCGGATGCGGAGGCGTTTTATCTGACCCGCGACTGGGCGCAATCTGTGCAGGACGTGCTGCTGGCCGCTTTCGAGGGCGACACCCTGAAACTGTGGGACGCCACGCCGGAAGCCGAATCAAGGCTGGCCGAAGTCGTCTCGCTGACTGGCCTTGAACCTTTGCTGGAGCGAGACTTCCGCACCCTCAGTCACGGGCAACGGCGGCGGGTGGTGCTGGCACGGGCGCTGATGCCCCGGCCCGAAGCGCTGCTGCTGGATGAATTTACAGACGGCTTGAGCGTGGGCGCACGTGCTGAACTGGGCCGCGTGCTGGCCGACGTTCACGCTTCTGGTGTCGCCCTCGTCCTCGCCACCCACCGCCCGGAGGAAGCGCCGGAATTGCCGTGGCGAACGGTGCGCGTAGAAGGCGGACGCGTCAGCGAGGAGGAAGCTGGCTCTCCCCCATCCGCCACCGCCCTGAGCCTGCCCATCCCGCCGGGAACGGGCAACTTGATCCGACTGGACGATGTGGAAGTCTGGCGCAACGGCGCGCGGGCGCTGGGGCCAATCAGTTGGACGTGGGAGGCCGGGCAGCACTGGCTGGTCACGGGCGAGAACGGCAGCGGCAAGAGTACGCTGGCCCGACTGATCGCCGGGGAGCTGCATCCCGCGCTGGGCGGCAAAATCCAGCGCCCGTATCTGCGCCGTGATCTGCTCAGCGAACGCCGCCGCACCGTGGGCATCGTCGGGGCCGAACTGGGCATCCGGCAGCGGCGCGACTGGACCGGGCAGGACATCATCGGCAGCGCCCTGCATGGCACAGAAGGCTTTGTGCCGGAGCTGAGCACGGATGAGTTGGAGAAGGTGACGAAGCTCGCCGCCCAACTTGACCTCACCGATCTGCTGCCACGCCACGCCGAAACATTGTCTCAGGGGCAGCTCCGGCGGCTGCTGCTGGCCCGCGCCGTGCTGCACGCGCCCACGCTGTTGATTCTGGACGAGGGCCTGGATTTCCTGGACGCCGCGAGCCGCGCTCGCTTTCTGGCTCTGCTGCCGGAACTGGCGCGCGGCGGCACCCACATCATGGTGATCGCCCACCGGGAAAGCGACGCGCCGGACGGCTTGACGCATCACCTGCATCTGGACGGCGGGCGGATCGGCATGGTTTCGCGTTTGCCCGTCATGTCGGCCACATAAAAAAGAGGGAGCCAACCCGCGGCCCCCTCCCATACATTGAAAACGCTTACTTGATGGCGATATCGGAAACCGTGAACGGCACTTCCGGCGTCAGGCCTGGGCCACGGTTGTTGAACTGGGCGTTGACAACCAGCAGGCGCTTGCCTTCCTGCGCGATGGTGGTGGGATAACGCAGGCTGGGGTCGCTGAACGGCGTGCCCAGTTTGCCCGTGCTGAAATCGGCGGACATGGTGACGGGCACGATGATCACGTCCTGGTTGCGGACCACGTACAGCGTCTGGCCATCGAGCAGGATGCCGTCGCCATTGGGCACGGTGTTGCCGCCCACACCGCTCAGCTTGATCTCGGTCACGGACTTGTCGGAGGTCTTAATGCGGAACAGTTTGCCGGTGTTGCTCTGAACCACGATCAGGGTGGCGCCGTCCGGAGTGGAGGCGATGCCGTTCAGGTTGAAGCCCGGCTGGTATTGCAGGGCCGTACCGGTGAAATCCAGCCACGCTTCCATATCGCCCACGCTGCTGTCCGTGCGGGTGGCGCGGAACAGGATCGGGCGCTGCGAATCGGTGAAGTACGCGGCACTGGGCGTGAGGGTCACGTCGTTGATAAAGGTGTCTTTGGTCGCAGGCGTGGTCAACAGCTTGAGGCGCGTCTTGTTGACCGTGTCGTAGACGAACGCCTTGCCAGTCCCGCCACCAGCGACATACAGGCGGCCCTTATCATCGATCTTCATGCCGATGGCGGTGGTGCGGTCCGCGTCGGGCAGGGCAAAAACCTCGGGGGCCTTCTGGCCCAGCGTGCCCTTGAAAATGGTGCCGTCGGTGGTGCTGCCGACGTAGAAATTCTGGCTTCCGGCCAGATGCGCGATGCCCTCCGGGAAAACAGTGTTGCCGGGCAGGGTGTAACTGGTCACCGTGTCGGGCATCTCCGTTTCGACGGGTGGCTTGGTCTCGGGGCCGCAGGAGGCCAGGGCAAGGGTCAGGGCGGCGGCAGTCAACAATCTTTTCATATGACCCGTTATAAAGGTCACGGGGCATCCCAGCGTGCGAGCCGACTTCAGATCCATTTATACAC
This sequence comes from Deinococcus sp. AJ005, assembly GCF_009017495.1. Lineage (NCBI taxonomy): Bacteria > Thermotogati > Deinococcota > Deinococci > Deinococcales > Deinococcaceae > Deinococcus > Deinococcus sp. AJ005. The sequence goes on from NZ_CP044990.1 coordinate 2,306,197, forward strand.
AGTTCAGAAATAAGTCTGCACTACATTTTACAGCGTCTTCCGGCAGCGTCACTGCGTCAGACTCGCCTCACTTTCAGGCACTAGCCTCCGCGCATGACGCGTTTTGCTCCATCCCTCCCTGTGCTGGTTCTCACCCTGCTGACCCTGCCCGCCCTGCCGTCTGCACTGGCGCAGACCACCCCTGCCGCGCCCGCTCCGGTCACGGTCCCAGGTGCCACGCCCGCTGGCCAGAAAGTCATCGAGGCCATTACCGTGACCAGCAACCAGGGCTATTCCATCAAGGTGCCGGGCGGCTGGACACCGTTGAAGAACTCCCCCGGCGCAGATGTGGCCTTCGTCAACAAAACCGTGGGGCAATTGCGTCCCACCGTGACCGTTGTGGTGCAGGACATTCCCGCCGACCTGAAAGCCACCCTGGCCGACGTGCGTGATCTGAATGCCCGCAAGATGCCCGAAGTGGTCCCCGGCCTGAAAATGCTGGGCGAGAAGACCATCAAAGTCAGTGGTCAGAACGCCATCCTGTGGAACTACAGCGGCGACGGCGACGGCGGCAAGGTGCGCTGGACCCAGGTGCTGACCCTGAAGAACAACCGCCTGTTCACGGTGACCCTGGTGACCCCTACAGGCACCCCCCAGGAGTTGCTGGACAGCGGGCGCACGATCATCGACAGTTTCGCTCTGACAGCGAAGTAAGCCCTTTCACCCTCCCCCTCTTCCCTGCGGAGAGGGGATTTTTCAGCCTTGTTCCAGCCGGTCTGCCCATTCCCCCAGGTATGCGCCCAGATCGGTCTGGCGGTCCAGACGGGTGTGGGCATGGCGGGTCAGCAGGGGCAACTGCCCCACCTGCACGGCATAGCCCGCCACCTCCAGCATGGCCTCGTCGTTGTCGCTGTCACCAAAGGCCACCGCGCGGTCATGCGGCAGCCCCAGAGCGTCAGCAATCAGGGTCAGGGCCGCGCCCTTGTGCGCCCCCTGCGGCGTGATGGTCAGGAAACTGAGGTAGGGGGGCTGTGCCCCGGTCACCACCAGATGCGGATGGGACTGCCGCAGCCGCCCGGCGAACCCCGCCACTTCCGGGTGGTAGAACCCGGCTTTCAGGATGTCGCCATCAGGGGCTTCAGCCAGAGGGCCATAGCTGCGGGCAATCATCCAAGGTTCTGGCTCGGTCCCATTCGGCAGGTCCACGAACAGGCGATCCGCCGTGAACAGCACGATTCGCGCGCCTGTCAGTTCGTGGGCCAGCACCGCCTCCAGGTCTGCTGGAGTGAAGCGGGCCTCGCTGTGTAACTCGCCGTTCACCACAATCCGTCCGCCGTTGTTGGTGGCCACCGCGTCGGGCTGCATGGCCTCCAGCACGGCGTCGGGGGCCAGATCGCGCCCGGTGATGATCGCCAGCTTGACCCCCAATGCGCGCAGCCGGGCCAGCGCGCGGGCCGTGGCGGCGTCCGGCTCACGGCCCTGTTCGGTGATCAGGGTGCCGTCCAGATCGAAGGCCATCAGCAGCGGCAGGCCCGCCGGGGGAAGCAGGGGTAGGCGTCCGGCGAGGGGCTGTCCGGTGGGGGGCTGGGCATCGCGGGAGGTCACGCGCGGCAGCCTAGCAAAGACGGGCGGAGCTGGGGGCAAAGGGAGTGACAATGGACGCCGCCCACAGCTCCTTGCCCATAGCTCCTCGCCCAGCAGACCACCTGAACTGGCCCTGATCCCTCTTGACCCGTTCAGACGGGTTCCGTCTGTTTCCTTCTTGCGCACGCTCGGATGACATCGTTTACAAAAACGGTTGAATCGGAGTCGGCATCACCCCAACTTAAGCGTTCACGTCGATCACGGTACGGCCCCGAACCTGCCCGGCCAGAATCTGCGGGGCCAGCGTGGTCACCTCGGACAGCCCGCGCGTCTGGGTCACGCCCGCCAGACGCGCAGCAGGCAGATCGCGGGCCAGCCGCTTCCAGGCGGCCTCACGGCGCGGCTGCGGGCAGGTCACGCTGTCGATGCCCAGCAGCGATACGCCGCGCAGGATCAGGGGAAACACGGTGGTCTTCAATTCGATGCCACTGGCAATACCGCAGACCGCCAGCGCTCCGTGCGCTCTGGTAGAGGCATATGCGCCCGCCAGTGTCGCGCCCCCCACGCAGTCCACCACGCCACCCCAGCGCTCCTTTTCCAGCGGGCGTTTCAGGGACGGCAGCTCATCACGGGAGATGATGCTGGTGGCCCCCAGCTCTCGCAGGTACGCCTCTTCCTCGGTGCGCCCGGTGCTGGCCGTGACCGTGAAACCTGCGTGGGCCAGCAGGGCAACCGATGTGCTGCCCACGCCGCCCGCCGCACCCGTGACCAGCACGTCGCCGTGTTCGGGGCGCACGCCCGCATCCTCCAGCGCCATGACCGCCAGCATGGCCGTGAATCCCGCCGTACCCACGCTCATGGCCCAGCTCGCGTCGGTGCCCTCAGGCTGGCGGACCAGCCAGGCCGCCTTCGCGCGGGCGTGCGTGGCGTAGCCGCCGTCCTGCCGCTCCCCGATGCCCCAGCCGGTCAGGATCACGGCGTCACCGGGGGCGTAGGTGCCGCTGCGGTCCTCAATCACCCTTCCCGCCAGATCGATACCGGGGGTCATCGGCAGATGGTGCAGGATAGCGGCGGCCCCGGTGACGGCCAGCCCGTCTTTATAATTCAGGCTGGAGTGGGACACCTCAATCAGCACCTCGCCGTCCGGCAAGTCAGAGAGCGGCAGGGTCTGGAATTCGGCGCGGCGTTCGTCGCCGTCCTGGATGACCCGCAGGGCGCGGTAGGTGTCGGGCAGTGTGGGTATGGTCATGGGTGGAACCTCCAGAACATCGGGGGGAAGGAAAGGGCGGCTGACGAAGGGCAGGCTAGCGTCTGAACGGCGGCCCGACAGTCATAACGAAATGTTCAAGTACCAGGCCAGGAGCAGATGTGTTAAACTCTGCGCTGCTATGGAGCCTCCCAGTTTCGGCTCTTCCCCAGTGCCCGGTGAAACCCGCCCAAGGGCGGCGTTTTTGCTGTGGCACTTCAGCTCTGGTTTGACGCAACACCACCGGTCGACGACGATCCCTCCACGCGGAGCGGACGGGCAGCATGTGCCACGCGGATGACCGGGGCGCGGTTATGGAGCGCGCCCACACATGAATGACATTCTCGGTTTACTCGCGCTGGTCGCTCTGGTCCTGATGAACGGTTTTTTTGTGGCAGCGGAATTCTCGCTGGTCAGCGTGCGCCGCACCCGCATCGATCAACTGGCTGAGGAAGGCAATGCCACAGCCAAGGTCACGCAGGGCGCACTTAAGAATCTGGACCTGTACATCGCCGCCACGCAACTCGGCATCACCATGGCAAGTCTGGCAATTGGTTTCGTAGCTGAGCCGGCCATCGAGCATCTGGTCTCACCGCTGCTGGCAGGCACGGCGCTGACCGAGGGCCAGATTCGTGGCATTTCCTTCGGCCTGGCCTTTGCCATCAGCACGATCTTGCACATCGTTTTCGGTGAACTGGCCCCCAAGACCTGGGCCTTGCAGCGCAGCGAGCAGGTGGCGATGCTGGTCACCCGCCCCTTGCTGGTCTTCACTTTCGTTTTCAAGTGGGCCATTATCGTTCTGAATGCGATGGGCAACGGCGTGGTGCGGCTGTTTGGCCTGCGGGGCGTGGCCGGGCACCACACCGCCTACTCGGAAGAGGAAATCCGCATGATCGTCGGCGCGTCCAGCCAGGAAGGCGTGCTGGAAGACGGCGAGCGTGAACTGGTCTATAACGTCTTCGATCTGTCGGACACCACCGTGCGCGAGATCATGACGCCGCGCGTGGACATGATCGTTGTGGATGGTGCCTCGCCCCTACGCCGCATGTTGGAGCTGAACGCCGAACACAGCTACTCGCGCGTGCCGGTCTATCAGGACACCCCCGACAACATCGTGGGCGTCGTCCACAGCGGCGACGTGCTGCGCCACCTAAACGATCTGGACACCCTGACGGTCTCCGGCATCATGCGTAAGGTTTTCTTCGTGCCCGAAAGCATGAAGATCAGGGACCTGCTGACCAAGATGCGCGAGAAGAAGTCGCACCTGAGCGTGGTGGTGGACGAATTCGGCGGCACGGCGGGGCTGGTCACGCTGGAAGACGCCCTGGAAGAGATCGTGGGCGAGATTTACGACGAGACTGATGAGGAGGAGTTGCCCATGTTCATCGAGGTGGGCGAGGGCGTGTACCTGATCGACGGCGGCATGATCGTGCATGAGGTAGAGGGGATTCTGGGCACCAACCTGGAAGACGGCGAGGGCGAGTTTGACACCCTGGGCGGCTTCATGACAGACCGCTTCGGCGACATTCCCGAGGTGGGCTACACCTTTGTCCACGAGGGCTGGGCCTTTACTGTCGAGGAAGCCGACGAGCGCCGCGTCAGCCGCGTGCGGGCCGAACGCACCGACGAATCCAGCCAACTCATTCTGTCTGAAGAGGGTGAAGTGTGACCACAACAGATTCAAACGCCCTGGGCCTGACCCCGGACCCGGAACTGCTGGCCGCCGCGAAAGCCGCCTTTGCAAAGGCCTACGCCCCCTACAGCAAATTCCATGTCGGCTCGGCGCTGCGGACTCCAGATGGGCAGGTCTTCATGGGCGCGAACGTGGAGAACGCCAGCTACGGCCTGGGCCGCTGCGCCGAGCAGTCGGCGGTGCAGGCGATGGCGACGGCGGGCGCGCGGACCTTCACCGATCTGGTGGTCTACGCCGATTCCAGCCCGCCCGCCAGCCCGTGTGGCGCGTGCCGTCAGGTGCTGTACGAATTTGCCCCCGACGCCCGCGTGGTCTGCGTGAATGCTGAGGGCGAAGTGCTGAGCGGTCTGGTGCGCGACTTCCTGCCCCACGGCTTCCGGCTGGAAGAACGCGAGGACGGGCATGAGGTGGGAACGGAGTAAAGACCTCTCATCACCCAACCCTCTCTCCACAACCCTCTTCCCAGCGGAGAGGGTTTTTTTGCCTCTAGCGCTCCAGCTCCTCCAGACGCTTGTCCAGCAGCGCCGCCTTGCCCAGCGCGTTCCATTCGTCCGGCCCCTCCAGCAGCGGCTCCAGCCCGCGCAGGTAGGCTGCCTGGGCGATCAGGTAGGCACTCAGGGGCGTGGTCAGGAACTGAAACAGGAGGACCGCCGCCAGCCGGGTCAGCGCCTCGGTCTGGGCAAATTCCAGCCCCACGCCAATGAAGATACCCGCCGAACCCAGCGTGATCAGTTTGCTGCTGGCGTGCAGGCGCGAATACAGATCAGGAAAGCGCACCAGCCCAATGGCCGCCGTCAGCACGAAAAAGGCCCCCAGCAGAATGGGAATATCGCGGGCGGCATTGAAGTCGTTCATGGCTGGCCCCCTGGATCAGTTCTCACTTCATCACCCGCCCCAGCAACAGGTAGCGCGTCAGGGCCACGGTGCTGAGGAAGCCCAGCAGGCTCAGGACCAGCGCGGCGTCCAGCATCACGATCAGTTTTGTTTTGACGGCGATCAACGCGATCAGCACCACCAGATTGACGCTCAGGAAGTCAAAGGCCATGATCCGGTCCCCCCAACTGGGGCCGCGTAGCACTCGCACCGTGACCAGCAGGACCGACAGCGTGACGATGCCTAGGGCCAGATTGATGATCATGCGTTTTCCTCCAGGACAGCGGGATCGGCGGCAGCACCCTGACCGTACAGCGGCAGCAGGGCGTCCTCCACTTTTTTGAGGCTGGCACGGGCCGCCCGTGGATTTTCCGCACCGATGACATGCGCGTACAGCACGCTGCGCTCGGGATTAAAGCCCATCGCCACCGAGCCGGGCATCAGGGTAATCGTGGCCGCCAAGACGGTTTGCCCGTTGTCGCCACGCAGACGCAGCGGGTAGGCGATGATCATGGGGTGCAGCGGCGGGTGCGGACGCAAGGCCCACAGCGCCACCTGAATGTTGGCCACCGTCAGCTCGCGGACGAAGAAAAATACGAAGCGCACCAGAGCCAGCGCCCGCCCCACGTAATTGCCCGTCCCCAGCGACAACGGAAAGATGCTCAGGATGGCAAAACCCAGCAGCATCCCGATCGCCAGTTCGCGCAGGCTAAACTCGCCCACGAACAGTGTCCAGACGATGGCCAGCAGGATATTGAGAGAGACGCCCCTCATGGTGTTCCCTCCGGTTCCTGCACGTCGTCGCCTTTCGGGCGGGCAGGCAGCTCCAGCGGCTGATCGCCCAGCACGCCCAGGATGTAGGAGCCGTTGCTGCCCAGCTCGTCGGCAGTGCCACGCGCATAGCCCAGCAGAGGTCCGGCAAAGACCGCCAGCGCCACCACCAGCGCTGAGGCCAGATAGGCGGGCAAACGTTCGGGCCAGCGCACCCGGCGCACTGGTTCCTCGCGCAGGTGGCGGCCCCAGAAAAAGCCGCTCCAGACCCGCAGCAGCGCGTACAACGTGAGCAGACTGCTGATCAGGGCGCTGGCCGTGGCGACATAAGCCAGCACAGTGCCGCCCTCCAGCCCGGCGCGGATCAGATCAAACTTCACCACGAAGCCCGCGCTGGGCGGCAGACCCGCCACTGTCAGGGCGCAGAACAGGAAACAGGCGGCCAGCAGCGGCAGGAATTCAATGAAGCCGCGCGCCCGCACCAGTCGGGTTCCACTGGCGCGTTCCGCGACGGCGGCGATCAGGAACATCGCCAGGGTCACCACGACGCTGACCGCCAGATACGCCAGACTGGCCCGCAGGGCGTCCGGTGAGTCCAGGCCCAGCCCGAAGGCCAGATAGCCCACCGAACCCACCACCGTGAATGACAGGATGCGCCGCCACTCGCGCTGGCTGACCGCGCCCAGCGCGCCGTACAGCATGGTCACGGCCCCCAGCACCAGCAGCAGCGTGTTGGGCAACTCTGGGTCCTGATTGAATACGGTGGTGAAGACGCGGATCAAGGCGTACAGCCCCACCTTGGTCAGCACCGCCCCAAAGAATGCGCCCGTGGCAGGAGGCACTGCCGGATACGTGCCGGGCAGCCAGAAGCCCAGCGGAAACAGCGCGCCCTTGGCCGCGAACACGATCAGCAGCAGCACGCCCACGGCGGTGACGGTGGTGTTCGGCCCCAGCGCAGCGCTGCGCTGTGCCAGATGCGCGAAATTCAGCGTGCCCAGCGTGCCGTAGGCCAGCCCGCACGCGACCACCAGCAGCGCCGAGGCCGACAGGTTCATGACGATGTAGCGGAAACCCTCGCGCAGTTGCTCGCGGGTGGACCCCAGCACGGTCAGGGCGTAGCTGGCCACCAGCATGACCTCAAAAGCCACGAACAGGTTGAACAGATCGCCGGTTAAAAAGGACAGTTGCACGCCCGTGAACAGGAAAGAGGTCAGGGCAAACGAATGGTGCTTTTCTCGCACCGGGTCCGGCTGCGCGGCCATCAGCCAGACGGTGAAGACGCCGCACAACGCGGCCAGCACGCTCATGAAGGACCCCAGACGGTCTGCGGACATCACGATGCCGAACGGCGCTTTCCAGCCGCCCAGTTCGCTGACCAGCACCCCGCCCAATGTTGCGTTCATCAGCAGTAGCGCGAAGATCAGCGTGAGCAGGGACGAGGCCAGGGCCAGCGACACCCGCCACCTGCGCCGCATGGGAATCAGCAACAACAGCCCCAGCCCCAGCGGGGTCAGAATCGGCGCGAGGGGCAGGGCGGAGGTGACAACCCCGGTGAGTTCAGAATTCATCTCGTGATCCTTCGCAGGCGCTCAAGCTCGGCCATCTGTATCTCTGTTTCATCGGTGTGGTCCGTTTCTGGCGTATCGGGGCTGAGGTGTTCGGGATCGGCGTGCTGGCCGTCCGGGGCGTCGGGATTGCGGGCCAGATTGTCGCCGAAAGCCGCCACGTCGTCGTGACCGGCCACCTGATAGGCCCGCAGCGCCACGGTCAGCAGCAGCGCCGTGGTGCCGAATCCGATCACGATGGCGGTCAGCACCAGCGCCTGCGGCAGCGGGTCCACATACGGCCCTTCCAATGTCAGCAGCGGCGGCGATTCCTGCCGCAGCCCCGACACGGTCAGGATCGCCAGATTGACCCCATAGGCAATAAAGGCCAGCCCCAGCACCACCCGGATAATGGTGCGCGACAGCATCAGGAAGACGCCCGCCGCCACAAGCAGGCCGATCAGGACGGCGAAGAGGGTTTCCATTAGTGGGCCGCCCGTGGGGAGGGTTGAGGGTGGATGGTTAATGGCTTGGAAGACCTAGAGACCCGGTCAAATGATCTAAAAATCAAACCGTCAAACCGCAAAACGACAGGACAAAACACACGCGTTCCAGCGATTAGACCGTTGGCCCATTTGACCGTTTGACCCCTGCGCCTCACGAATCCCCCTCCACCAGTTCCGTCGGATCAACCTCAATCAGGGCGTAGGCCAGGGCAAGCCCCGCGCCCACCACCACCAGAAACACGCCCAGGTCAAACAACAGTGCGGTGGCCCATTCAAATTCGCCAGTCAGGGCCGTGGTGAGGTAGCCGTAATCGGATTTCAGGAAGGGGCGGCCCAGCAGGTACGGGACCAGCCCGGTGGTGAAGGACAGGGCCAGCCCCCACGGAATGAACTTCACGGGGTCCACGCGCAAGGCGCTGTCGCCATTGGCGATACGGTGCAGGATCAGCGCGCAGACCGTCATCAGGCCCGCGATGAAGCCGCCGCCGGGGGCATTGTGCCCGCGCCACAACAGCAGCAGCGCGAACAGCATGACCAGCGCAAAAGCGGCCCGGCTGATGGTCTTGAGAATTGGATCGTTGATCAGCAGATCGCCGGGCCGGGGCTGAGCTGACGCGGTTTTGACCGCCTTCTTCGGTGTGCGCTTCGGACTCATGACTGCCTCTTTTGAAGGTCCAGCAGGTCCTGTGACGCGGGCGCGGTGTCCTTCTCGCTGCGGGCCTGTCCCCGGCGGCCCAGGCGCACCAGACTGCCCACCGCCAGCGCCACCATCGCCACCACCATGATCTCGCCCAGCGTGTCCCAGCCCCGGAAATCCACCAGAATCACGTTGACCACATTCTTGCCGCCGCCCTCCTTGTAGGCGTTTTCCAGGTAATACGGCGAGATCGGCGGCGACAGAAAGCGGATGCTCGCCAGAACCAGCAGTGTTGCTCCGATGCCTGCCGATCCGGCCAGCACCACGTCAATCACCCCACGCACCCGCCCGCGCGGCAGACTGCGGAAGCCCGGCAGAGAGCGGAAGACCAGCAGGAACAGGATCACCGTGACCGCCTCAATCAGCAGTTGGGTCAGCGCCAGATCGGGGGCGCGCATGGCCAGAAAGGCGACGGCGCTGCCGAACCCGGTCAGGCCAGTCAGGACCACGGCGGTCAGGCGGTTGCGAGACAGCAGCACGCCCAGCGCCCCCGCCACCAGCAGCACGGCGATGGGCAGCGTACTCAGCGGCACGGCCTCCAGCGGCTGGAACACCTGCGGCGCGCGCCACACCGCGTAACCGCCCATCAGTCCGGCGGCGGCCAGCGTGATCCGCAACTGGTCCGGCAGCGCCAGCCCCTGCGTCCCGGCGATCACGCGCGAGGCCAGGGTTTCCAGGCCACGCAGCAATCCCCGGTAAATGCGGTTGGAACTCAGGGGAAACTCCACATGGACCTGAAGAAAATAGACCCGCGCCGCCTGCCACACCAGCAGCGCGGCCAACCCCCAGGTCAGTAGCGTGAGGAGTAACGCGGGCGTGACGCCATGCCACAAATACAGATGACCCTCGTATCCGGCAAAGTTAAGCGCCGCCCCGGCCCGGCGGGTCAGCCACTCCGCGCTAGAGGGCAAAATGCCAAACAGCAGCGCCGCCCCAGCCAGCAGCGCGGGCGGCAGCAGCAGGCCAAGGCCAGCCTCATGAATGTGGGGCTTGAGGGGCTGCCCGGTGTCGTCCTCGGGGGCGCGGAAGTCACCAAAAAAGATGCCGATCAGCCGCGCGCAGTAGGCCAGCGTGAAGGCGCTGCCGATCACGGACACGGCGATAAACCCTGGCCCGGCATGAATCATCGCCTCGTAAAACAGCTCCTTGGAGATAAAGCCCCCCAGCGGCGGCAGCCCGGCCATGCTCAGGGTGGCGAGCAAGGCCACGGCGAAGGTCAGGGGCAATTTGCGCCGCAGCCCGGACAGCCGGAAGGTCTCGCGCGTGCCCGTTTCATGATCAATGATGCCCACCACGAAGAACAGCGCCGCCTTGAAGGCCGCATGGTTCAGCAGATGCGTGGTGGCGGCAAAACGGCCCTCCGCGTCGGCCAGCCCGTACAGGGCCATCAGCAGGCCCAGTTGTGACACGGTGGAAAAGGCCAGCAGCGCCTTGAGGTCCGTCTGCTTGAGCGCCCGCCACGATCCCCAGAACATGGTTGCCAGCCCCAGCGGCACGATGATCCCGCCCCACAGCGCACTGGTACCGAAGATCAGGCCAAATTTCGCCACCAGCACCACCCCGGCCTTGACCATCGTGGCCGAGTGCAGGAAAGCGGAGACCGGGGTGGGCGCTTCCATCGCGGTAGGTAACCACAGGTGGAAAGGCAACTGGGCGCTCTTGGTAAAGGCTGCCAGCAGCGTCAGTAGCAGCGCCGGGATAAACATGGGCGAGGCGCGCACCGCCTCCAGATCCAGTCCCGAGAGGGTGGTGCTGCCCCCGGCCACCGACAGCAACGCCACCGCCGCCAGCAGCCCCAGCCCCCCCAGCGCGCTGACCAGAAACGCCTTGATCGCGCCGTCGCGCGCCTCGCTGCGGGTGTGCCACAGGCCGATCAGCAGGAAACTGGTCACGCTGGTCATCTCCCAGAAGGCAAACAGGGCGATCATGTTGTCGCTGAGAACCAAGCCCAGCATGGAGCCGCCGAACAGCAGCAGATACGGATAAAAGCGCCCGAAGCGTTCGCGCTCTGACAAGTACGCTACCGAGTACAGCGAGGCCAGCGCCCCGATCACACCGATCAGAACCGCGAACAGCAGCGAGAAGCCGTCGCCCCGGAAAGCGAAATTCAGGCCCAGTTCCGGCACCCAGCCCGTCACCTGATTGAAGGGAGTACCGCCCACCTCCACGCTGTTTCCGGCCAGCGGGACAGCCAGCAGCAGCGCGGGCAAAAAGCCCAAAGCCGCCAGATATCCCGTGCGGCGGCCCAGTTGGCGGGCCAGCAGCGCACACACGGCGGCCATGATGAGGGGGAACAGGACAGCGAGGGTCACAGGCTGGGAAAAATGGTGAATGGAAGGGCCTTCATGCGCCTTCTATCAAAGCACACCCGGATGAAAGGTGCACCGCTGAGGGTTACACCGCACGCAATTCAAAAAGCCTTCTCCTTCACCCCGCCTAGACCGCCCGCCCTCAGCCTCTCCCCTGTCCCCCTACACTTTCCCCATGCTTTTCAACAGCGCATTTTTTTATTGGTTCCGTTTCCACCGGGCCTAACATCGCGCTGTTTCAACCCCAGACCGCCCGGTAGACGCCCCACAAGGCCACCGGGCGGCATTTTTTGCCTGTAAGAAAAGGAGACCCACCCATGACGCAGCCCCTAGAAGTTGACCTCCCCTGCCCCGAAATACAAACGCCCGCACCCAGCCGCACCGAGAACCTGAACGTCTCCAGCTTCACGCCGCTGCCCACGCCCCGCGAACTGAAAACCGCGCTGCCGCTCACGCCAGGGGCCGAGCGCACCGTGGTGGCAGGCCGTCAGGCGGCGCAGGCGATTTTGCGCGGCGAGGACAAACGGTTGCTGGTGGTGGTGGGACCGTGCAGCGTACACGACTCTGGGGCGGCGCTGGAGTACGCTCGCCGTCTGGCCGCGCTGCGGGAACAGGTCAGGGGCACACTGGAAGTCCAGATGCGCGTGTACGTGGACAAACCGCGCACGACGGTGGGCTGGCGCGGCTTCCTGATGGACCCCGACATGACCGGCGCAAACGACGTGGGCCGGGGGCTGGCCCTGACCCGCCAACTGATGCTGGAAGTGGGCGAGCTGGGCCTGCCGGTCGCCACCGAACTGCTGGACCCCTTCGCACCGCAGTACCTGTTTGACGCGGTGGCCTGGGCCTGCCTGGGAGCACGCACCACCGAATCCCAGACCCACCGGGTCATGGCAAGCGCAGTGAGCGCCCCGATGGGCTTCAAGAACGGCACGGGCGGCGGCCTCAAACTGGCGGTAGACGCGATGGTGGCGGCGGCGCACCCGCATGTGTTTTTCACTGTAGATGACGATGGACGCGCGTGCATCGTGCAAACGCAGGGCAATCCCAACGGCCACCTGATTCTGCGTGGCGGCAAGAATGGGCCGAATTACGCCCCGCAGTTCGTCAAGGAGGCCGCCGATCTGATCACGGCGGCGGGACGGCCTCCGGCAGTCATGGTGGACTGCTCCCACGCCAACAGCGGCAGCGATTTCCAAAGGCAGGGCCTGATCTGGCGCGACGTGATCCAGCAGCGCCTGGGCGGCCAGCACGCCATTCGGGGCCTGATGCTGGAAAGTAATCTGGAAGAAGGCAAGCAGAGTGTCCCCGCCGATCCCACTACCCTGAAACACGGCGTCAGCGTCACGGACGCCTGCGTGGGCTGGGCCGAAACCGAGGCGCTGTTGCTGGAGGCAGACGCGGCTTTGCGGGGCTGAGTTAAGAGTTACGCTGGAAGGCGAACCCCTCTCCTGCGGAGCTTTGCAAGCCAGTCTGTTTCGTAGCCAACTCTCCTCAAAGGGAGCCAGGAGTGCGCTGCTAGCAGGGCAATTCCAAGACTCTTGCTTCTCTTTTGAGGGGAGGTGCCCCGAAGGGGCGGACTCGCAGAGCTGCGGAGCAGAGGGATTAAACCGTAGCAGCCACCCCTCCATGCTGCCAGGCAGAGAGATTAAACGTAACGCCCAACGCAAGAGCCGGAGAAATGGGAATCCCCACGCCTCCGGCTTTGAACAAACTCTGCTTTACTTCGTCTGAGACAGCCGGGCCAGCACCAGACGGCTGACCGTTTTGAGGGTCTCGAACACGCCTACGCCCTTGTCGGACATGGCCTCGAACAGTTGCAGTTCGTTGCGGGGATCAATCACGGCGCGGATCATGCTGGTGGGCAGGGCGTCGGGCAGGTCACGCTTGTTGACCTGCAAGACAATCGGCACGTCGCGCACATTGATGCCGTGTTCAGCGAGGTTCTCGCGCAGGTTACGCATGCTCTCGGCATTGGCGCGCAGGCGGTTGGGGGCGCTGTCGGCCACGAAGACGATGCCGTCCACGCCGCGCAGGATCAGCTTACGGCTGGCGTTGTAGAAGACCTGACCCGGCACGGTGTACAGGTGAAAACGGGTCTTGAAGCCCTGCACGCTCCCCAGATCGAGGGGCAGGAAGTCGAAGAACAGGGTGCGCTCGTCCTCGGTGGCCAGCGAGACCATCTCGCCGCGCAGGTGGCCGGGCACCTTGGCGAACACCTGCTTGAGGTTGGTGGTCTTGCCGCTCATACCGGGGCCGTAGTACACGATCTTGCAGTTGATTTCGCGGGCGGCGAAGTTAATGGTACTCATGCGCTGGTGCCTCCTGTGGGCAAATTCAGACGTGAAAAGAAAGTCAGGTCAACCGGGCTGAGGCTTAGCCCAGCAGATCGTCGAGCAGGGCCGTGGCCCCCGCGCTAAAATCCCCACCGAGCTGGATTTCGGGAATGTCCTTGAGTTCATCCAGAATGGCGGCGAGCTGGGGCACGGTCTTCTTGGAATAGACCTTGACCCGGCCCAGCGGCACGCTGGAATCGAAAATCAGCGTAAGCAGCGCGTCTGTCCCCACCGATTCCACGTACAGGGTTCCGTTCTCGCCCTGGTGAATCTGCTCGCTAAACGTCCGCTCGCCCAGCATGTTCGCCAGGGCGGCGGTGGCGGCGGCGTTGCTGGCCACCAGTGTCGCCACGCTGTCCAGCGCGGGCGGGCGCGGTGCCCACAGCGCCTCCTTGTGCGACAGCACAAAGCCCTTGCGGTCCACCAGCAGACCGTAACGCACGCCAGCGGCGTCCAGCAGCTCCTGAATAAGCGCGTCCACGCGGGCATAGGCTTCCCCGTAGAGCGCGAGTGAGGGTTCGATCATGAAATGTAGTATGAACAGAGGCCAGCACAAGAACCTGACGGCACTGGAAATGAGTGGCGAAAATGCCCCATCGGTCTGGTGCGTGGCTCATCCGGTCAGGCACGCAGGCGCTAGACTCCGCCGCGTGAAGTTTGGTCAGAGTGGTGAAAACAACAGACGACGGCGCACCCTGGGGCTATGGCTGTTGATCGGGGCGGGCCTGCTGGCGGGCAGTGCGCTGGCACGGCCTACCGCCATCGGGGGGGTCCCGCAGAGCGCCGGGGTGGATTCCAGATTGCTGGGCGGCACCGAGATGCTGGCGGTCTGGACCCTGCCGCGCCTGGGCGTCTCTGTCCGCAACGATCCGCAGGACCTGCGGTTGCTGCTGGGCAAACGGGAACTGCGGTACGCACCCGGCAAGGGCTGGACGGCGCTGGGCTTCACGCTTTCCGGCACGCTGCCCACCCCGGTCATCGCCAACGGCAGCATGCAGGTGCCGCTGCGGGCACTGCAATTGCTGGGCGTGCGGGTGCTGACGGATACTCCCAGCCTGCTGGGGTTTGCCACGCCCGCTAGCGTGCCGACGGCGACGCTGCTGCCCTCGGACGGTGGCCCTGAACGTCCAGTCATTCGCCCGCCTATCGCTACGACACCTCCAGCGACGACGCCAGCACCATCGCCCGTGCAGTCTGCGCCTCTCGCCGTCCAGCCAGCGCCAACACCAGCAGCACCAGCTTCTCCCCCACCCACGCCGGCTGCGCTTCCAGTCCCCCCCGAATCTCTGCCTAACATTAAGCCCATCCCGTCACTACCCGCGCCGACGCCTCCGCCCCTGCTGCCCACCCTGAGCGTGCCGAAGGTGGCGAATCTGGACACGGTGCGGATCAGCCGGACGCTGTACCGCACGGTGGAAGTTCAGCGCGTGGTGATGGACCTGAGCGCCCCAGCGTCGCAGGTCATCTCGCGCGAGGCAGGTGGGCTGAGCGTGCTGCTGCCGGGGGTCACCGTGCAGGGCAGCCAGCAGACGCTGCCGGGGGGCGACACCCTGACGCTGGCCCAGACCGGGGCGGGCGCGTCGATCCGGCTGGGCACCGGGGGCGGGCGCAGCGAGATCTTCACGCTGGACAATCCCTTCCGCGTGGTCATCGACACCACCACCTACACCGATTCCAGCGTGCCGCCGCCGATTGACCCCGACGCCCTGCCCGCCGGAGTGAGTTACCGCAATAAGGGACTGCTGCACCTCCTGAGCTTCGATCCGGCGCTGTTCCAGCCGCGCGTGGTCAGTGCGCCGCTGGGCCGTTCGCTTTCGGTGCTGGACCTCGTGAAATTAGCGGGAGGGGTCGCCGGGGTCAACGGCGGCTATTTTGATCCGCGCAGCAGCCTGCCCGTCGATCTGGTGGCGGTGGGCGGCCTGATGACAGCGGCCAGTCTGGAAAAGCGCGCCACCGTGGGTTTCACGGCAGGGGGCGAGGCGCTGTTCGGCTACCCGCGTCCGCGCTATATCCTCAGCGGACCGTTCGGCAGTGTGACCGTAAACAGCGTGCGCGCCACGCCCAATGCTGCGCTGCTGACCGCCTTCGTGGGGGACGGCAAAACGTTGGTGGGCGGCACCGGTCTGACCACCCTGCTGCTGGCTCCCGGCAGTGTCAGCGTCACCCGCGCCCTGACCGGGCAGATCACCCCGCCCCCCCGGACGCTGGCCTTCACCTTCGATCCGGCCCGCTTTCCGGCACTGCCAGTGGCAGCGGGCGCACCCCTGAATGTGGCCCTCAACTGGCAGGCCACCGACGCCCCCTGGGGCAGCGCCGTGGACGCCCTGAGCGCCGGGCCGCTGCTGGTGCAGGGCGGCAAGGTGGTGATCGACCCGCACCGCGAGGGCTTCAACACCGCCGCTGGCGTCTGGCGCTCCACCCGGCAATCCGCGCTGGGCACGCTGGGCGGTCAGCCCACCATCGCCTATTTCGAGTACGGCACCCCCGAAGCCTTCGCTGCGGCCCTGGCCGGGGCAGGCGTGCGCGACGCCGTGCGAATGGACAGCGGCAGCAGCGCCACCGCCTACCTTCAGGGCGGGTATGGGGGCCTGGGCGGCTACCTGAACACGGTCTGGAGTCAACCAGTGCCGAACGCG
The DNA here is from genome assembly GCF_009017495.1 of Deinococcus sp. AJ005. Taxonomy (NCBI): domain Bacteria; kingdom Thermotogati; phylum Deinococcota; class Deinococci; order Deinococcales; family Deinococcaceae; genus Deinococcus; species Deinococcus sp. AJ005. The sequence goes on from NZ_CP044990.1 coordinate 2,322,371, forward strand.
ATTGTCTTCGTGCCGCGCACAGTGGTGGGGAAGAAGTAGGAAGGGTCTGAAAGCCTGAAGGCAAAAGATGCTGAATGATTCGCCAAAAACAGAATATGCCTGCTTAGAAAAGCTCATGACAGAATTATATTTCTGGGTTTAAACTGTTCCTCAGACCGCCATTCGCGGTTCTGGGGAGGGGCGGCATGAAGAAAGACCGGTTCATCGTGTGGCGGCAGGGCGGCGAGGGTCAGGGCCAGGTCAGGGCCGGGGAAAGCAGCGCACTCGCGCCGCGTGCGGGGGCAAATGCGGAGTCAGTCCACCCGCCCGCCATGACCCTGGAAGTGGCAGTCCTGGATCACCGCGAACTCCCTGATCTGCTTCAGGAAAGGGGCGTGCAGATGGCCGCCCCCAGCATTCCCATGCGCCTGATCCGCCCGGTCAGTCGTGCGGAGGCCGATGCGAGCGCCACTGGACCCACCTGGGGCATGCAGGCGGTAAAAGCCGACATCAGCCCGCAAAACGGCAAGGGTGTGACCGTTGCCATCCTGGACACCGGCATCGACCCGGAGCACCCCGCCTTCGCAGGCGTGAATCTGGTGCGGCGCGACTTCACGCTAGCAGAGGGTGACGCCGACGGTGGCGTGGACGCCGAGGGCCACGGCACCCACTGCGCCGGAACAGTGTTTGGGCGCGACGTGGCAGGGCAGCGCATCGGCGTGGCCCCCGGCGTGGAACGGGCGCTGATCGGGCGGGTGCTGGGTGCGGATGGCAGCGGCAGCAGCGAGGGCATTGCGCGGGCGCTGGCCTGGGCGGTGCAGGAGGGCGCACATGTGGTCAGCATGTCGCTGGGCATGGACTTTCCGGGGCTGGTGGCCGAACTGATCAAGCGCGGTCTGCCCGCCGAACTGGCCACTTCACAGGCGCTGCTGGACTACCGCGCCAACCTCAACCTGTTCGGGGCGCTGGCTGCCTACGCCCGCAGCTATGGCGGAGACACCACACCCACACTGCTGATCGCCGCAGCGGGCAACGAGAGCCGCCGCCAGCAGAACCCCGACTGGGAGGTGAGTGTCGCGCCGCCCGCGACTTCCGACGGCTTTATCTCGGTGGCAGCGGTGGGATTAGGGAGCGGAAACAAACCAGATGCGGGCCTGACCGTCGCGCCGTTTTCCAACACGGGCGCAACCCTGAGCGGCCCCGGCGTGAATGTCACCTCGGCCAAACTGGGCGGAGGGCTGGTAGCCTACAGCGGCACCAGCATGGCCACGCCGCATGTCGCTGGGGTGGCGGCGCTGTGGTTCCAGTCGCTGATCGACTCGGGTGACCTGACGCGCAACACCATCGAAACCGCCCTGAAAGGCAGCGCCACGCGCAGGCCCCTGATCGCGGGCGTGGACAAACTGGATGTGGGACTGGGGCTGGTGCAGGCCCCACAATAAACGAGCTGGGGCACAGGAACTCTCTGCCCCTACGCGCCCACCCTCAACATCTCCAGCAGGCGCAGATATGCCTGCGCCGTCACCTGCACGTCGCCGTAACTGCGGTGGCGTCCACCGGGGGCGAAATTCAGGCCCAGGCGTTCGGCCAGCACGGTCAGGTTGTGGGCGCGTTCGCGTGGGAAAGCGCGGCGGGAAAGCTGCACGGTGCAGTGTTCCGCCGCCGGTTTCCAGACCAGACCCTGGCGTTGGGCATTGGCCCGCATAAAGCCGCTGTCGAAGCCGATGTTGTGCGCCACCACGGCGGAATCGCCCACGAAGTCCAGAAATTCGGGCAGCACCTCGGTCATGGTGGGGGCGTGGCGGACCATCTCGTTGCTGATGCCGTGAATGCGCTCCACACGCCAGGGAATCAGCAGCGGCTGGCCGAAGTCGCCGACGGGCTTGACGAGCGTTTCGTATTTCTGCGTTTCCTCGATGCGCCCATCCACCACTCGCACCGCGCCGATTTCCACGATGGCGTCGCGCTCCGGCGAGAGGCCCGTGGTTTCCAGATCGAAGACGACGACGTTCACGCCGCGTAGGCTAGCGCGTGGAATGCGATGTGACCGTGGGACGGAGAATGGGCGGGGAAATTCCAGCCCTTCACACTCTTTCCATCAGTCCCCCCACCGCCTCCTCCTTGCCCTTGGCCTCCACCTCGATCCAGGGCACATCGGCAAAGGCAGCGGGCAGGTGCGTGATCAGGTGGCTGTGGCGGCGGTCCTGCGGACTGTCGATGCCGTTGGACAGGTGGACCACCTGCCAGTCGGGCGAAGTCCAGGTGGCGCGGGCTTTCAGCACCCACTCGCGCACGGCGGGATCGTCCTGATCGGGCAGCTTGTCGTGGATGACGTGGTGGTGGCCGTCGTAGACCAGCGGCACGCCCGTGGCCTCGCAGACGGGCAGCAGATCGGCGGGGCCATAAGCGTACTCGTCGTTTTCCAGGCCCAGGCGCAGGCGGGCAGCGTCGGGCAGATCAGGAATGACCGCCTGTAATTCGGCGGCGCGGCCCCCCTTGCCGCCGTGCAGCAGCAGCAGATTCCAGGGGCTGCGCTCCAAGCCCATACCATCCATCACGCGGGCATGCGAGTTCAGCGCATGAACGCTGCGGACGCGCACATCCGGGGTGTCGCTGTTCAGGACGATGAACTGTTCAGGGTGCATCAGCACGCGAATACCGCGTTCGACAAAGGCTGCGCCCGCCTCCCGAAGCTGTGTGGAAAGAGAGGTCAGCACCGCCTCCCCAGTGTCGTCGCCGATCAGGTCAAGCATGGGAAAGAGGCTGGCGCTCATGCGGTACAACCGGATGCCGCGCGCCGCGCAGAAGTCGGCAGCCCCACGCAATCTGGAGATGTTGTCGGTGTACAGGTCCAGCAGCTTGGCCTCGCGCTTGGAGGGTGACAGCGCCCGGTAGCGGCTGAGGGTCACGGTGCGGAATCGAACCTCCGGCCCCACGGTCATGCAGACCAGACCATAGGCGGGGGCAGTCATGCGCTGCCCTTCGCCGCCGCACGACATCTATCCGAACAGTATTTGACGCTGTCCCAGTCGCGCTCCCACTTCTTTCGCCACGAGAAGGGCAGGCCGCACACCGGGCAAATCTTGCTGGGCCGTTCGGAGGGCTTGCGGCCCCCACCGAATGCCTTCTTCGCAGCCTTAGCGGGCATCGGCAAGCCCCAGGGCGGACAGCGTCAGGCGTGTGAGATCGGCAGACGAGTCCTGGGCCGTGACGTGCAGGGTCAACACATCGGCCTCTCCCCGGTCCGGCGGCTCCAGCGTCTGCAACTGCGAGGGCAACAGATCGGCGTGGGCATAATGCCCACCGCGCTCTTGCAAACGCTCCAGCAGCAGCGACTGTGCCACGTTCAGAAACACGAAACGGGCGTCAGGCACGCGCAGCACGTCGCGGTAGCTGTGGCGCAGCGAGGAACACGCCAGGATCACCTCGGGCCGTGCCAGCAGTTCGGCGCGCAATCGCTCCAGCCACGGCTGGCGGTCCTCGTCGCTGAGACCCAGCCCGGCAGCCATCTTGGCCTTCGCCTCGGGGGTGTGAAAATCGTCGCCGTCCAGAAACGGCCAGCCAGTGCGGGCTGCCAATGCCTCTCCCAGAGTGGTCTTGCCGCTGCCGGACACGCCCATCAAGATCAGTCTCACTTTGCTTGCCGCCACATTACTTCCAGTCTGTCGCAGTCGGGCCGCGCGTGGACAAGAGCAATGGGAAGGCTCTCTTCATCTGTAAGCAAGACTGGGTTACAGGCAAGGCTCAGTCGCCCACGCCGCCCAGCGTCGCCTCTTCCGGCGTGCGGCGCAGCACGGACCAGATCATGAACAGGCCCGCCAGCGAGAGCGCGGCCCCCATGATGAACGCCGCCCCCGGCACCCGCACGGACGCGCCGCCGCCGTTGAAATAGGCAAAGACGGCGGTGGCGACAATCGGCCCCACCACCCCCACCAGACTGGTCAGGCTGGTAATCGCGCCCTGTACGCGCCCCTGCTCGGTCTCGCTGACCTGACGGCTGATCAGGCCCTGAATGGCCGGTTGCGCCAGCCCGCCGCCCGCGCCCACCACCAATGAGGCGTACAGCACCGGGGAACTGCGCGCCACGCTCAGGAGCAGGAATTCGGCGGTGGACAGCGCCAGCCCCAGCAGGATGGTGCGCCGCTCGCCCAGTTTCTTGATGGATATGCCGATCAATCCGCCCTGCACCACCGCCGTCAACAGGCCGAAGAAGGCCAGCGCGATTCCGTTTTGCAGTGGCGTCCAGCTCAGCACGCCCTCCGTGTACAGGACCCAGGTGCTGAAGATGACCTGCCCGGCCAGCCCCAGCAGCACAAAGGTCAGCGCCAAACTCCTGAGCAGCGCGTACTCGCCCAGCGCCTTCAGTGGAGTGAGAGGATTGAGGTCCTTGCGGTTGAGCTTCTTGCCCCGCGCCGAGGCGGGCAGCGATTCGGGCAGCACGAAATAGCCGTATAGCAGATTCAGGCCGCTCAAGGCTGCCGCCGCCAGAAACGGCACCCGCAACCCGTATTCGCCCAGCAGCCCGCCCAGCGCTGGCCCCAGGATAAAGCCCAGACCAAACGTTGCCCCCAGCAGCCCGAAGTTCTTGGCGCGGTCCGCAGGAGGGGTCACGTCGGCAATGTAGGCGTTCGCCACCGTCAGACTGGCCCCGGTGACCCCGGCGATCAGGCGACCAATGAGGAGCCACCACAGGCTGGGTGCAAAGAACAGCAGCAGGTAATCCAGCGCCATGCCCAGCAGGCTGAGGAGCAGCACGGGCCGCCGCCCGTAGCGGTCACTCAGCGTGCCCAGAATGGGGGCGAACACGAATTGCATCAGCGCATAAGCCGCCGTCAGCAGGCCGATGTCGCGCGCCCCTGCCGCCTCCGATCCGGCCAGTTCCTTGACCAGCCCCGGCAGGACCGGGATGATCAGCCCGATGCCCATGATGTCGATCAATGCGGTGATGAGGATAAAGATCAGGGCGGCGGGGCGTTTGGACATAACAACCTTCTTTGGCGGCGGGAGGACGGAAAATTGAGTTGATGGGACTCACGCAGAGTTTCGGCTTAAATGTAATTCCCTGAACAAATTACGTCAATAGGCAAAGAGGCAGATGTGTTTCGGTGGGTGAAAACCACAACCCACAAAAACCGCCCCCACTTCGGAGGGCGGCTCAGAATTCAGGACTTCAGTAGAACTTGGTGACGCGCTCGACGTTGTGGCGGTGATGCGGGAAGCCGTCCTCGGCGCGCTTGCCGATGGGCAGCAGCCCAGCGAACTGGACGTGTTCGGGCAGGCCCAGCAGTTCGCGCACCTTGTCGGGCTGGAATCCCAGCATGGGCACGGTGTCGTAGCCCAGACCACGCGCCGCCAGCATCACGAAGCCGAAGGCGATGTTGGCCTGCGAGAGGCCCCACTGCCCGCGCTGGGCCACGTCCTGACCGCCGAAAGCACCGTCGAAGGTCTTGCGCTGTCCGGCACGGCCCTCGTCGCCCATGCCAGGGTGCGCGGTTTCCTCGACGGTGTTCAGGGTATCTTCCATGTCGCTGTAGACCACGATCACGGCGGGCGCACTGCCGATCTGGGGCTGACCGTAGGCGGCGGCCATGAGCTGCTCCTTGATCTCGGCGGTCTGGACCACGGCGAAGCGCCAGGTCTGGGCATTCCAGGCGCTGGGGGCCAGGCTGGCGAGGCGCAGGATCTCGTGCAGATCGCCCCCATTCATGGGTTCCTGCACAAACTTGCGAATGCTGCGGCGGGTTTCGATGGCCTCGGCAACGGTGAGGGGGGCGACGGTCTGGGGCTGGGTCAGGGTGGCGGTCATGTCCAGAACATTACGCCCACCAGTTTAAAATGTCAAGCGGTGTAATCCCCGCCTTAATTGGTTTTGCGTTTAGGTGTAGAATACTACCATGAACACGGAACTTTCCACTCCCGGCCCCTCTGCCACGGCAGTCGAGAAGGGCTTTTGCCCGGTCTACCGGGCCATTGGCGTGTTGCAGGAGAAGTGGGTGCTGCACATCGTCCGCGCGCTGCTGGACGGCGAAAAGGGCTTCAATGAGCTGGCCCGCGCGGTGGGCGGCTGCAACAGCGCCACATTGACCCAGCGTCTGGAACACCTGGAAACGCTCAAGATCATCGGCAAGCGTACCGAGGACACGCACGGCAAGCTGGCCCGTAGCGTCTACACGCTGACCCCGGTGGGCCGCGAGTTGCAGAGCGTCATCGATGCCATCGACACCTGGGGCCGCGCCCACCTGCAAGAAGGGCCTCCGAGCGTGGCGGGCTGCTGAGATGTGGGCCGCGCTCATCTTTGTCGCGCTTCCCCTCGCGCTGATCGTGCTGGCCTTCAAGATCAAACCGCTGGTGCCGCCGGACCAGACGCGCGGCGACGCGATGGGCGGAGCGCGTGCGTCTGGCGGTCTGTTCGGCAGCCACGGCCTTTCGCCCGACGAGCGCAGCGTGCGCGAAGACACTGAGCGTGTGCGGCTGAATCTGGATCAGGTAAAGGCCCGTGAGTGAGGCCCCATTTCCGGCCTGATCGCCACTGCACTAAACTGACCCCATGAGCCTTAAAGACAACTTCACGGCAGACGAGTGGTTCAAGGTCATGACTGGCCCCGGACGGGCGGGCGCAGCAGTGGTGGCCGCCAGTCCCAGCGGCTTGACGGGCCTGCTGGCCGAGGCGCAGGCGATTGCCAACGCGGTGCGCGAGAGCGTGAGCAGGGACAGCCGCACCCCACTGATGGAGGCGATGGCCGCCGATCTGCTGGGCCAGCCCGCCGCCAGAGCGCCAGAGCAGGAACGTGCCCGCAATGTGGAAGACGTGAAAAATCAGAGTCTGGAAGGCGTGCGTCAGGCCATGTGGCTGGTCAATGCCAAGACCAGCGCAGAAGACGCCGCCGCCTACCGAGAGATGCTGATGCTGGTGGCGCAGCGCACCGCCGAGGCCGCCAAGGAAGGCGGATTCCTGGGCTTCGGCGGCGAGCAGGTCAATGACAAGGAACGCGCCGTGATCGAGGAACTGCGCCAGTTGATCGGCGCCCAGCCCACTGGGGGCGATGGGGCGGGCACGATCACGCACGAGACACCTCCCGAAGCATCGGAAGTGCGGCCAGAACCGGGGCCGGATGGATCGGGAAACAGCAACTGAAGCTGAGTTGAGCGAATGATCTCTTTCGACAGACGGCCCACCCAATTCGGTGGCCGTCTGTATTTTTTGCAGGATGCTGGGGTGGCTGCCTGTGTTTGATCCCTCACCTTTCAGTGCCATCAAAAGACCACAAAAAAGATGAAGACCGCGCCAAGATGACGCCGCCGCGTCCGCGGGTGTAGCGTCGGAGGCAGAGCAAAACCCAAGGAGGCGTCAACTATGGATTACCGTCATCTGGGCCGCACCGGCCTGAAAGTCAGTCCCCTGTGTCTGGGGACCATGAACTTCGGCCCCGAAACCACCGAGCAGGACAGCCACGCCATCATGGACGCAGCGCTGGAGCGGGGCGTCAATTTCTTCGACACCGCCAACGTGTATGGCCGTCAGCCCGGCGAGGGCGTGACCGAGCAGATCGTCGGGCGCTGGCTGGAAAGCAACCCCGGCAACCGCGATAAAATCGTGCTGGCGACCAAGGTCTACGGCAAGATGGGCGACGGCCCCAACGATCAGAAACTCTCGGCGTACCACATCCGCAAGGCGTGCGAGGACAGCCTGCGCCGCCTGAAGACCGATCACATCGATCTGTACCAGATGCACCACATTGACCGGGCCACGCCCTGGGAAGAGGTCTGGCAGGCGATGGAACAACTGGTGCGCGAGGGCAAGGTGCTGTATGTAGGCAGCAGCAACTTCGCGGGCTGGAACATCGCGCAGGCCAACACGCTGGCGGCCCAGCGACACTTCATGGGTCTGGTGTCCGAGCAGAGCCTGTACAACCTGTCGGCGCGCATGATCGAGCTGGAGGTCATCCCGGCCTGTCAGGCGCTGGGACTAGGTCTGATTCCCTGGAGTCCACTGGGCGGCGGCCTGCTGGGCGGTGCCTTGCAAAAGGCCAGTGAGGGCCGCCGCGCCAGTGAAAACATGCAAAAGCAGATCGACAAGCACCGCCCACAACTGGAGCAGTACGAAGCGCTGTGTAAGGAACTGGGCGAGTCCCCGGCAGACGTGGCCCTGGCGTGGCTGCTGCATCAGCCCGCCGTGACGGCCCCGATCATTGGCCCGCGCACGGCAGAGCAACTCGGCGGCGCACTGAAAGCGCTGGACATCAAGCTGAGCGACGAAACCCTGAAGAAGCTGGATGACACCTGGCCCGGTCCCGGCGGACAGGCCCCGGAAGCCTACGCATGGTGAAGGCCAGCGCCCAGACCCCTCCGACAGGACCCGTGGTGCTGACCGGCGCGGCAGGACGGGCCGGACGCACGGCCCTGAAGCATCTGCTGGAATACGGCCATGAGGTCATTGCTGTGGACACCCAGCCCATCCCCAAGCCAGAAGGCGAATTCCCCGGCTCCTTGAGAGCCGTTCTGCGCGCCGATCTGACCGACCTAGGCCAGACGCTGGAGGTCATGCACGGAGCGGGCAGCGTGGTTCATCTGGCCAATATTCCGGCCCCGGACCTTCAGGCCCCGCACCACACCTTCGTGCAGAACGTGACCATGAACCACAGCGTCTTTACAGCGGCCACCATGCTGGGGCTGGAGCGGGTGGTCTGGGCGTCCAGCGAAACGACGTTGGGCCTGCCCTTCGACGTGCCGCCCCACTACGCCCCGGTGGACGAGGTGCACTACCCACACCCCGAGTCGTCGTATGCCCTGAGCAAGGTGGTCACGGAGACGATGGCGGAGGATTTTGCGCGTCACTCGGGCATTCCTTTTGTGGCCCTGCGCTTCTCTAACATCCTGGGGCCGGAGGAGTACCGCCGTTTCCCGGAGCTGGCGTGGCCCGATCCCCACGCCCGCAAATGGAACCTGTGGGGCTACATCGACGAGCGGGACGCCGCGCTGGCCTGCCGTCTGGCGCTGAGCGCACCGCTCCAGGGGGCCAGCAGCTTCATCATCGCCGCCGCCGACACCGTCATGCCGCAGCCCTCGCGCACGCTGATGGAGCAGGTGTTTCCAGGGGTGCCCCTGCGCGAATCGTTGAAGGACTTCGAGACGCTGCTGAGCATTGACCACGCCCGCGATAAACTTGGCTTCGAGCCGCAGCACCGCTGGCGGGACACGCTGGGCGAGGACGGTGCAGCCAACCAGGGAGAGCAGCCATGAAGGTCCTGTTTATCGGCGGCACGGGCATCATCAGCTCGGCGTGTTCGGAACTGGCGCTGGCGCAGGGGATGGAGCTGTACCTGCTCAACCGGGGCGAGTCCTCCCGGCCTGTGCCCGACGGCGCAAAGGTCTTGAGAGGCGATATCCGCGATCCGGGCAGCGTGCGGCAGGCGCTGGATGATCTGGAATTCGACGTGGTGGTGGACTGGGTGGCTTTCACGCCCGAACACATCGAGACTGATCTGGAATTTTTTTCGGGCCGGACCAAGCAGTACGTGTTCATCAGTTCGGCCTCCGCGTACCAGAAGCCGCTGGGGCACCTGCCGATCACGGAATCCACGCCGCTGCACAACCCGTTCTGGGGGTATTCGCGCGACAAGATCGCCTGCGAGGACCGCCTGACCCGCGCCTACCGCGAGGACGGTTTCCCAGTAACAGTCGTGCGGCCCTCGCACACCTATGACCGCACGCTGCTGCCGATGGACGGCGGCTGGACCGTGGTGGACCGCATGCGCCGGGGCAAACCCGTGATCGTTCACGGCGACGGGACCTCGCTGTGGACCCTAACCCACCACCACGACTTTGCCGTGGGCTTCGTGGGACTGCTGGGCCGCCCAGCGGTGATCGGCGAGGCCGTGCAGATCACGGGCGATGAGTGGCTGACCTGGAACCAGATTTTTGAGCTGGTGGCCGGGGCAGCAGGCGTCAAGGCCCAGCTCGTCCACGTTCCATCCGAGGTCATTGCCGCCTTTGCCCCCGACTGGGGCGCGGGTCTGCTGGGCGACAAGGCCCACAGCGCCGTCTTCGACAACAGCAAGATCAAGCGTCTGGTGCCCGAATTCAACGCCACCATCCCCTATGCGCGCGGCGTGCGCGAGGTGCTGGCGTGGTACGACGCGGACCCGGCGCGGCAGGTGGTAAATGGGGAATTGGACGGGCTGATGGACCGGATTATCGGGCAGATTCAGAGCGTCAGGCCATAGAGGGCGACATCTCACGGCACACACTGCCCCCGCCGTTTCTCATGGGGAGGGCTTTTCTATTGCTATCGCCTGATCCCTTCGGCACCCATCTCGGACACGGACCGACTCTGCCGCTCTCTCCAGTTTCCCGGAAGGAGCGGCCCCGCCAAACAACCTCACCCCCCTGGCCCCGCCGAACGGATAACGTACAGGCATGACCCGTGATGGTTCCGCACCTGCCGCCGCCGATGCCCTGAGCGCCGCCCAGACCGCCTACGACGCCATTCGCGCTAAAGGATTGAAGCTGAACATGCAGCGCGGCCAACCGTCCGACGCGGATTTTGACCTGTCCAACGGGCTGCTCGGTACGCTGGGCGAAACGGACCTGAGCATGGACGGCATCGACCTGCGGAACTATCCGGGCGGGATTGCCGGGCTGCCCAGCGCACGCAGGATGTTCGCGGACTATCTGGACGTGAAGGCCGAGAACGTGATCGTGTGGAACAACGCCTCTTTGGAATTGCAGGGCTTCGTGCTGACCTTCGCGCTGCTGCACGGCGTGCGCGGCAGCACAGGGCCGTGGGTGAAGGGCGAGAGCAAGCCCAAATTCATCGTGACCATCCCCGGCTATGATCGGCACTTCCTGCTGCTCCAGACCCTGGGCTTTGAGCTGGTGGCTGTGGACATGCAGCACGACGGCCCCGATCTGGACGCCATCGAGCGGCTGGCGGCAGCGGACGCGAACATCAAGGGCATCCTGTTCGTGCCCACCTACAGCAATCCCGGCGGCGAGACCATCAGCGCCGAGAAGGCGCAGCGGCTGGCCGCGCTGAAAGCTGCTGCCCCCGACTTCACCATCCTGGCCGATGACGCCTACCGCGCGCACCATCTGGGCACGCCGCCCGAAACAGTCAACTTCGTGACGCTGTGCCGGGACGCGGGGCACCCGGACCGGGCCTTCGTGTTTGCCAGCACCAGCAAGATCACGCTGGCGGGGGCGGGGCTGGGGTTCGTGGCGACCAGCGAGGACAACATCAAATGGATGTCGAAGTACCTGAATGCCCAGAGCATCGGCCCCAACAAGCCCGAGCAGGCGCGGCACGTCAAATTTCTGGGCAGTTATCCCGGCGGCATCGATGGCCTGATGCGGGACCACGCCGCCCTGATTGCTCCCAAATTCCGCGCGGTGGGCGAGACCCTGCGTGCCGAACTGGGCGAGGGCGACGACTTTGCGACCTGGGCCAATCCACAGGGCGGCTATTTCATCAGCCTGGACACCACCGCCCCAGTCGCCGCCCGTGTGGTGGAACTGGCCGACGCGGCGGGCGTGAGTCTGACCCCCGCCGGGGCCACCTACCCGGACGGCAAGGACCCCGGCAACCGCAATATCCGTATTGCGCCAACGCGCCCGCCCGTGGGCGAGGTCTATATCGCCATGAGCGCCGTCGCCGCGTGCATCCGCCTAGCCACCGAGGAATACCGCGCCGGGCAGCAGGCGCAGGGCCGTTCCTGAATCTTTCGCCTCGCGGCTTGATTTCCCTGCGCCCTGTGGGCCAGAAGGCCCGCTATGCCTAACCATTTTGCGGGTAATGCCGCCGAACGCGCCGCACTGGACGCCTATATCAAGCTGTGGCGGGGCGCGCATGCGGTTGAAGTCGCGGCCAACCGGCATCTGGCGGACCACGGTCTGACCCTCAGCCAGTTCGCGGTGCTGGAGGCGCTGTACCACCTGGGGCCGCTGAGCCAGCGCCAACTGGCCGACAAGATCCTGCGCTCCAGCGGCAACCTGACAATGGTTATCGACAACCTGGAGCGGGACGGACAGGTCAGCCGGGAGCGCAATCCGGCAGACCGCCGCGCCTTCCAGATTTCCTTGACAGTGGACGGGCGCAGCCTGATCGAGCGGATTTTGCCCGGCCATGTGGGCGGCATCCGGGAACTGTTCAGTGTGCTGGAACCGGATGAATTGCAGCAGCTCACCATTCTGACCCGCAAGATCGGACTGGAAGCCCAGCGCCGGGACGCGGAACGGGGCGAGGCGGAGACGACACGGAGAGCAAAGGTTTAGAGAGCGCTCACGCTATTTTTCAGAAAGACAGAACTGCCCTCCAGCACGAAGAATACATACCCTTCGAGAAAATAGCCTCTGGCCTCCCGAAGAACAGCCTCAATTCAGGTTCAGCTTGAAAACCGCTTAATGTTAAGCTATTATTGCGGCATGACTTCCTCTCCTTCCAGCCAGACTCCCCCGGCCCAGATCTCCCCGGTCCAGGGCCTGCACCACATCACCGTGATGGCCAGCGATCCGCAGCGCAACATCGACTTTTACACCAACGTTCTGGGGCAGCGCATGGTCAAGGTGACCGTGAATTTCGACGATCCCGGCACCTATCACCTGTACTACGGGGACCGTACCGGGCAGCCGGGCACGATCATGACCCACTTTCCCTGGCCCGCTGCGGCGCGCGGCGTGCGCGGCAACGGCGAGATCGTGGCGACGGCCTACAGCGCCCCGGCGGCCTCGTATGACTACTGGCTGGGCCGCCTGACCGCGCTGGGGCTGGAGGTGCGCGGGGGCGTGCGCTTCGGCCAGCCCATGCTGACTGTGGATGACCCGGACGGAACATGGGTGGAACTGGTCTTCGAGGACGGCGCACCCGTGGAAGAGTGGCCCGCCTCACCCATCCCGCCCGAATACGCCCTGCGTGGCTTTCATTCGGTCACGGGATGGGTCAGGGAAACCGGGGCCGTGCGCGATCTGCTGGTGCGCCAACTGGGCTTTACCGAAGTGGGCACCGAGGACGACGCGGAAGGCCAGCGCACCCGTTTCCGGGGCAGCGGCGATGACGATGGGGGCGCAGGTGTGGGCCTGTTCGTGGACGTGGTGGAACGGCCCGGTCAGCCGCGCGGCTCCTTCGGCGCGGGCAGCGTGCATCACGTCGCGCTGCGGACCCGCGACGACGAGCAGCAGACCGCCTACATGGGGCAATTAACGGCGGCAGGCTTCAGGCCCACGCCCGTGCAGGACCGCCAGTACTTCCACAGCATCTACTTCCGGGAAAGCAACGGCATCCTGTTTGAGATCGCCACCGACGCCCCCGGCTTCCCCGACGACGAGGCGGTGGATGAGCTGGGCAAGCACCTCAAGCTGCCTGAGTGGTACGAGGCCCGCCGCCCCACCATCGAGGCCCATCTGCCGCGCATCGTCAGTCCCGAATACGGCGTGACGCTGGGAACGCGGGACCTGGGAACGGCTCCGGCCATTCAGGAGGAAGCCGCACCCTCCGGCATTCAGGTGTTCACCGCCGGACGCCCGCTGGGCGAGGCGTGCGTGGCCGCTATTTTGCTACACGGGCGCGGGGCGACGGCGCAGGACATCCTCTCGCTGGAGGGGGAACTGAACCTGAGCGCCTTCACCTATCTGGCCCCGCAGGCGGACGGCAACAGTTGGTATCCGCAATCGTTCCTGGCCCCATTGGAACAGAACCAGCCGCATCTGGACGTCGCGCTGGCCACCGTGGACGCCCTGCTGGCCGAACTGGAAGCGCAGGGTATCCCGCCGCAGAACGTGGTGCTGGGCGGCTTCAGCCAGGGCGCTTGCCTGGCGCTGGAATATGCCAGCCGCAGCCGGGTCAAACTGGGCGGCGTGGTGGCGCTGAGCGGCGCACTGATCACGCTGGACGGAACGGACGATCTGGACGGCCTGCCCGTGTTCATGGGCAATGCCCCGGACGACGCACATATTCCGCTGGACCGCTTTGAGGCCAGCGCGGAACTGCTACGTTCACGCGGCGCGGCGGTGGATGCCCGCGTGTTTCCGGGGCTGGGCCACGCCATCAACGCCGACGAACTGGATGCCATGCGGGCGCTGATGCAGGGGATCGTCGGACGGGTCTAACAACTTTCAGCGCAGAGTCGCCGCAATAAAGATAGGCACGGCGTCCGGCCCCTCGAAGCCCGGCCCATAGGCGCGTACGGTCACCAGCACGCGGTTGCCGTGCAAGTCCACCCGCTCCAGCGAGTACCGGGCGGCGCACTTGCGGTCTGTGGGCAGGCTCAGATCCTGGTGAATGGTCTGCGTGTTCACGGTCAGGCTGAATCCGGTGGGCGCATTCCCCGGCCCCAGCAGATCACCGTAGGGGCAGGCCGAGGGCAGGGTGTACACGCTCAGCTTGATCGGGACAAGCACGGACCAAAGGGCCACGTTGGTGATTCCAGTCTGTCCCGCGCCCAGACCGTCGCTCCACTGCGGGAACGGCTGCGGATACACGCGGTTGTATTTCGCGGCGGACACGGCCCCCGGCGTCAGGCCGTAAGCAGCCAGCGTGGCCGGAGTGGGCGGCGTGGTCAGCAGATTCCAGCGCAGCGTATTGGGCAGAGCGTCTGCCGTTTTCTGGCGGCTATAGAGCAGTCCTCCCGTAGCCGTGCTGAACACCTTCAGACTGGCCGTGCCGAGGCCGGAGCCGTCCTGAACTCCCGAACTCAGGACCATCACCCGCGCCGAGGTCGGAGAGAAGCGCACCTGATTGACCGGAATGCGCTCGTTCGCCGCAGCGAGCGTGACGGTGGCGGCCAGGGTCAGCGTCAGCAGATGTCTCATGACTGAGCGTACACCCTGGGCAAGACTACAGAAAATCCTTCCAAAAAACCCTGCTCCATCCTGACTTTTCCGCTCAGGATGGAGCATTGAGTTTGTAATGGCAGGAAGATAGAATGGTCTTATTGAGAATTATTCCCATTAAGGATTCTCTGCCAGGAGGCTCCATGACCACCCCCAACACAGCCACGCCCGCCCGTTTGACCGAACCCAGTCGCCAGCCCCGTTTCAATCTGTCGCCCCAACTGCGCTTTGCCGTCCTCATGACGGGTCTGACCCTGCTGGGTCTTCTGGTGGGCGCGGCGGGGCAGTATCTAATGAACAATCCGTTCGTGATGTGGGGCGGTTACCTCGTCGCGTATCTGGCCGGGGGCATTCCCGCCGGGCGCGAGGCGCTGCACAGCCTGTTCGCGGAAAGGAAACTGGACGTCGATTTGCTGATGGTGGTGGCTGCCCTGGGCGCGGCGAGCATCGGGCAGGCGGCGGACGGGGCGATTTTGCTGTTCCTGTTCAGCCTGAGCAACACCCTCCAGGACTGGGCGATGGGCCGCACCAAGAACGCCATCAGCGCCCTGATGGACCTGAACCCGGCGGGGGCCACCGTGCGGCGCGACGGACGCGAACGCTGGTGCGAGCTGGGCGAGATTCAAATTGGCGACGTGCTGATCGTCAAACCCGGCGAGCGCATCGCCGCCGATGCCCGCGTGACGCGTGGGCAGACCGCCGTGGACGAGTCGCCCATCACCGGGGAAAGCCTGCCGATTGATAAGACGGTGGGCGCGGAACTGGCCTCCGGCACCGTCAACCTGAACGGCAGCGTGGAAGCCGAGGTGGTTCGCCCGGCGGGAGACAGCACACTGGCCCGGCTGGTGGCGCTGATGGAACAGGCGCAGACCGCCAAGAGCCGCACCGAGACCGTCACCGAGCGCTGGGAAAGCCCCTACGCGACGGCAGTGCTGGTGCTGGTGCCGCTGGTCTTCGCGCTGCTGCGCTACGGATTTAACCTGTCGGTAGACGACTCGTGGTACCGCGCCATGACCTTCATGGTGGTGGCCAGCCCCTGCGCGGTGGTGATCAGCACGCCCGCCGTGATGCTCAGCGCCATGGCGGCGGCGGCGCGCGGCGGCGTGCTGTTCAAGAGCAGCGCAGCGATGGACGCCCTGGCCCGCGTGAACACGGTGGCCTTCGACAAGACCGGCACGCTAACCCAGGCCAAAATGACCGTGGCCCGCGTGCTGGCCGACGATGAAGCGGGGGCGCTGGCGCTGGCCGCCGGACTGGAAAGCCACAGCGAACACCCCATCGCGCAGGCGGTGGTGACGCTGGCGCGTGAACGGGGCGTGTCTCCGGTCCCCGTCCACAACGCGCAGGCCGTGCCAGGCATGGGCATTGAGGCCACGCTGGACACTGGCGAGCTGGCCTGGGCCGGAAATCTCCGCCTGATGACGCGCGAGGGGGCCAGCCTCTCCCCCATTCAGGACGCCGCCCTGCGCGAGCTGAACGCCGAGGGCAGCAGCACCGTGATCGTGGGCGTGGGCAACCGCGTACTGGCCGTGATGGGCGTGGCCGATACGCTGCGCCCCGGCATCGCTGAAGCCATCGCGGGGTTGCGGGCGGCGGGCGTGGCCCATCAGGTCATGCTGACCGGAGACAAGCTGGAGGTGGCCCAGGCCGTGGCGGGCCAGATCGGCCTCACCGAGTACCGCGCCGAGTTGCTACCCGAGGACAAGCTGCGGATCATGGGCGAATTGCCTGGCCCGCTGGCGATGGTGGGCGACGGCGTGAACGACGCCCCGGCCCTGGCCCGCGCCGATCTGGGGATTGCCGTGGCCAGCGGCACCGATGTCGCCATCGAAAGCGCCGACGTGGTCCTGATGAAAAACGATCTGGGCAAGCTAGCCGGAGCCGTGAAGCTGGCGAAAGACGCCCGGCGCACCGTGTTCCTGAACCTGGCCTTCGCCTTCGGGGTCATTCTGATCATCGCGCCGCTGGCGGTGGCTGGGCACATCCCGCTGCCGCTGGGCGTCATCGCGCACGAGGGCGGCACCGTCTTCGTGGTGTTCATGGGGCTGCGCCTGCTGGGGCACCGGCTGTGAGCCGACGGCGAGGAACGGCTCGCCGGGGGTGGGGGCCGCGCATTCTGGGTGGGCTGGTCGCCGCTTTCATCCTGATTCAGCTTGTTCCCTATGGACGGGCGCACACCAATCCTCCAGTTATGGCCAGTCCGCAATGGGCCGACGCCACCACCGAGGCGCTGTTTGTCCGCGCCTGCGCCGACTGCCACAGCAACAGGACGGTCTGGCCGTGGTACTCCAATGTTGCGCCGGTCTCGTGGCTGGTGCAGCGGCATGTGGACGAGGGCCGCAGCAAGTTCAACATTCATGTGCCCGGCTTTGGCCGCGACGCCGATGAGGCGGCCCAACAGGTTCGGAGCGGCAAGATGCCTGAGTCCACCTATCCGCCCCTGCACCCCACAGCCAGACTGAACAGCGCGGAGCGGGCGCAGCTTGCGCAGGGGCTGGCGGCCACCTTTGGCGACGATGAATAGGGAAAGGAGAAGTAGGGAAGAGCTTGAATGACGCCCACAGCAGGAAGTTCCAAACATCTGGCACGCCAGGCCGGAAGCACCGATCACCTCGCCCGCAAAAGCCAGGAGGAGGAACTTCGCCAACGCCTTCTAAACCCACCTCGCACCACCGCCCACCCCGCCTCCCCTACCCTGAAGCTACTCAAATTCAGGAGGTTCCAATCATGGGAGAAGGCAAACCAGAGACCACCCCGAGCAGCAACCAGGCCAATCATCCTGCCCAGGAAGGCCACAGTCCGCAGGGCGGCAGCAAGGACACCAACGATCTGCACGACATCAAGGGCGTTCAGAAGACCGGGATGCAGGAAAAGGCCAGACAGGCCGAGAACCTGCCGGAGAGCGTCATCGGCACCGATACTCTGAAAAACCCCAACCAGCGCTCGTAACCGCAAGCCAGAAAAGGAGTCTATATGGGAGAAGGTAAACCGCAGTCACAGGCCAAAACCAATGTCCAGCAAACCGATGTGCAGACCACCGACAAATGGGAAACCGGGACCCCCAAGACCCCCAGCGATGAGGAGTTGAGCGCCGTGGTGGAAGCCATGAGCGACAAGCACGCCGGGGACGGGTCCACCACCTCCACCGCGCAGCAGGTGTCCAGCACGCTTGACCCCCGCGCCGAGGGGCAGGGTGGCGACGCCATCAATCCCAGCAGCTTCGGCGGCCTCAAAGATGGCCTGCCCGCCAGCGGCGCTCCGGCAGACCCCGACAAGACCGTGGACGAGAACGAGAAAATCTAAACCGTTGGAAGCGAAAAATGGACCGCTGGCAGTATCGCCACGGTCCATTTTCTATGGCTGGTCAGAATTCCAGCAGCACATGCTCGGCGCTGAAACCCGGCCCCATCGCGCTCAGCAGTGCCTTTCCCTGCGGCCCGGCTTTCAACGCTTCGTCCAGCACAAAGAGGACGGTGGCGCTGCTCATGTTGCCGTGGTCACGCAACACCTTGCGGCTGCTGTCCAGCGCGCCTACTGGCAGGTCCAGCGCTTCCTCGTAGGCGGCGAGCACCTTGACGCCGCCAGGATGGACGATGAACGTAATGATCTCCTCCTGAGTCCAGCCGTGGGCAGCCAGCGCCTCAGCGACGTTGCCGCGCATCATGCCGCGCACCAGCGATGGAATATCGCGGCTGAAGCGTACTTTCAGGCCATCATCCACCACATCCCAGCCCATGATGTCCTCGCTGTTTTCAATCAGGGTGCTGTACGCGCCACGAAGGGACAGCAGCGGCGGCGGGCCGGGAACATCGGGCGACGTGACCACCAGCGCCGCCCCACCATCCGAAAAGAGCGCCGTGCCCACGAAGTTGCTCTTGGATTCGTCGCCCTTCACGAGGGTCAGACTGCACAGTTCCACCGCCACGTACAGCACGCGCTTGAAGCCTGCGCGCACCAGATCGGCGGCCCGCGCCAGCCCTGCCGCGCCGCCCGCGCAGCCCAGACCCCACACGGGCAACCGCGCTGCGTGACGGCTGATTCCCAGCGACTCAATCAGCCACGCGTCCAGGCTGGGCGTGCTGAGGCCGCTGGTGTTGACCACAATCACCGCGTCGATGTCGGTGGGGCGAAGCTCGGCACGGGCCAGTGCCTCGGCCCCCAGCCGGGTAATCAAAGCGCGGGCCTGCTCGATAAACACGGCGTTCTTCTCGCCAAAGCCACGCGACTCCAGATACCACTCCAGCGGACGCGACAGGGCACGCGACTCAATCTGGGCGTTGCCGAACACATCCAGCAGATGCGGGCGCGCGGCCATGCGTGGAAACAGCGTACGGGCCGCCTCCTTGATCTCAGACTGGGCCACCTGATGCGGCGGCGTTCCGGTCACCAGGGAACGCAGGACGGGCAGTGAAACGGCAGAACTCATTCGGCCATTGTGGCGCGGAACGGTGGGGAAAAACAGGAAAGGGGCGGGCTGAATCGCACCCGCCCGCCCCGTTAGTCCTTGCGACTTATTTCTGGTTCTTCTCCCACTCCTGCTTGCCCACCTCGTCGAGTTTCTTGAAATCCTCGTCGCTCAGGGTGAGGCTGGCGGCGGCCACGTTTTCTTCCAGATGGCGGACCTTGCCGGTGCCGGGAATGGGAAGCATCACCGGACTGCGCTTCAGCACCCAGGCCAGGGCCACCTGCGAGGGGCTGGCATTCAGACGCTTAGCGACCTCGTCCAGCACGCTGCCGTCCTTTGCCAGACTGCCCGCCGCCAGCGGGAACCACGGCAGGAACCCGATGTTCTCGCGCTCGCAGTAATCCAGCACGTCCTCGGATTTGCGGTTCACAAGGTTGTAGAGGTTCTGAACGGTGGACACCGGGAACACCTCGCGGGCGGCCTCGATTTCTTCCACACTCACTTCTGAGAGTCCAGCGTGGCGAATGACGCCCTCCTCGATCAGCTCGCGGATGGCCCCGAACTGCTCGTCGCGCGGGACGTCGGGGTCAATGCGGTGCAGTTGCCACAGGTCAATGCGGTCCACACCCAGGCGGCGGCGCGAGATGTACGCCTGCTGCTTGAGGTACTCGGGGCGGCCTACCGGCGTCCAGACATTGGGGCCGGTGCGGGTCAGTCCGGCCTTGGTGGCGATGACCACCGTGTCGTAGGGGTGCAGCGCCTCGCGGATCAGTTCCTCGCTGACGGCGGGGCCGTAGCTGTCGGCGGTGTCGATCAGGTTGACGCCCAGCTCAGGCAGGCGGCGCAGGGTTTCCAGCACGCCCTCGGGATCGGCGGGATCGCCCCAGATGCCGTCGCCCGTGACCCGCATGGCACCGAAGCCCAGGCGGTTGACGCTCAGGTCTCCGCCGATCTTGAATGTGCCGCTGTCGGCAGCGTTGGGTTGTTCGGTTGTCGTTGATTTGTCGGTCATGGGTGGTGCCTCCATCTGTGAATATGCGCCTTTTTAAAACAGGCGGGGAGAGGTCAGGGTTGAGCGTGTCCAGAGGTTTAGAGCTATGAATTCTCCGCCTCCGGCACGGCGCAGGTCTCACGGTACACGAACTGCTCCAGGCGTTTGCGGTGGCGGCTGCTCCAGTCGATGGTGGGGCGGCTCTGGTCTGCGGGCAGGTAGCCCAGGCGAAACAGGGCCATCAATTCCAGATCGCCCGGTACGGCCAGCAGGTCCTTGATTTCCTGCCAGTGGTGCGGAATCTCGGCGGGCGTGCTGACGAACTGGATACCCATGCCCAGCGCCCCCACCGCGTTCCAGATATTTTCCACCGCCGCGCCCAGCCCGAACACGCTGTAAAAGCCCGACAGCTCGCCGGGGCGGTACTCGGTTTTGTCCAGCAGCGCGGCCAGCAGCAGAGGGCTTCCGGCCACCAGTTGGCGGTTGTCCTCGCCCAGCTTTTTGGGCACACCCAGTTGGCGCATGACCTTCAGGCCCGCGTCGCTGAACACCTGCCGCGTAAACGGCTTGAGCGGTCCCGGCAGATGATCGATGTGGATGCCGTCGCGCTTAGCTTCCATCTCGGCCTGCGAGAAGCGGAAATAGCGGCGATAACGCTCGAAGAACAGCCCCGCATCGATCAATTCGGTCATGCTCTGGCCCGACAGTTCGGCCACCCGCCCGATGGTCTGGGGGCTTTCGATCAGCACGAAACGCCACGGCTGGGAGTTGAAATGGCTGGGCGCGGCCTGCGCCACCCGCATCAGCATGTGCTGGTGTTCGCGGCTGACCGGGTCGGGCCGAAAGGGGCCGTTGGTGGTGCGCCGCCGCAGCATGCCCTCGATCACTGGGGGCGGAACGGTGGATGGAGGGGCAATGGGTGGAGAGGTCATAGGGGCAGGCTAGCAGGCAGAGTTGAACCGTTGCAGGCAATCTGGCCTGTTCCCCACGAGGCGGTGGCAATTAGAGTCGGATCAGCCACTGATCGCCGCGCTGACACCTTGAAAACCTCAGCGCCGGACAAATGGAAATGGGCGGGGTTCCAAACGGCATTTTTCCCGTTCAAGACCCCGCACCTGACCCTTCATAAGCACGCTCTCAAAAAATTGGTTTCCCAGACGTAGGAAAGCGCAGGAAACGGCGTATCCGGGCTATCTGTTGATCAATCTGATGGGACGACCCTTCGGACTGCATTCGCCTTCAGAGGTGTTCGCCGCAGCCCAGCCACCCGTTTACTCCACGCCGAAGCTGATGAACTTCGTTTCCAGGTACTCGTCCAGACCCCAGTGTCCGCCCTCACGGCCCACACCGCTGTTTTTCATGCCGCCGAAGGGCACGTGCGGCGCACCCGCACTCGGCACGCCGTCATTGATGCCCACGATGCCGTACTCCAGCGCCTCGGCCACCCGGAAGGCGCGGCCCAGATCGCGGGTGTAGGCATACGCGGCCAGCCCGTATTCCGAGTCGTTGGCGAGGCGCAGCCCTTCCTCCTCGGTGTCGAACACCACGACGGGGGCCACCGGGCCAAAGGTTTCCTCGCGCAAGATCAGGGAATCGGGGTGAACGTTCGTCAGCACGGTGGGCTGGAAGAACAGGCCGCCCGCCGCCTCGCCGCCCACGGTGGCCGTCGCGCCCAGCCGCAACGCGTCTTCCACCTGCGCCTTTATCTTGTCCAGCCCTGCCTGCTCCACCACCGGGCCGACACTTGTGCTGTCCAGCAGCGGATCGCCCAGCACCAGCGCCCGCGTCTTCTCGGTCAGGATACGGGTAAATTCTTCGGCCACCTCGCGCTGCACATACACGCGGTTGGTGCTGATACACGTTTGCCCGGCGTTGCGGAACTTGCTGCCGACCACTTCACGGGCGGCTTTGTCCAGATCGGCATCGGCGAACACCAGGAACGGCGCGTGGCCGCCGAGTTCCAGGCTGACCCGTTTGATGGTCTTCGCGGCCTGCTGGTACAGCAACCTGCCGACAGCGGTGGACCCCGTGAAGGTCAGCTTCCGCACCCGGCTGTCTTCCATGAACGGCGCGGAAAATTCGGCGGCGGAATTGGTGGGCAGCACTTGCAGGGTATTGAGGGGGCCGCCCGCTTCCAGCCACAACTCGGCCAGATACAGCGCGGTCATGGGACTCTGCTCGGCGGGCTTGAGGACCATCACGCAGCCTGCGGCCAGCGCGGGGGCGGCCTTGCGGGTGATCATCCCAGCAGGAAAATTCCAGGGGGTCACGGCATAGACGATGCCCACCGGCTGGCTGGCGGTCATCCCACGCTTGTGGTCAAAGCGCATGTTGACGCGCTCGCCGCTGATGTTCCCGGCTTCCCCGGCACACCATTCAATAAAGCTGGCGGCGTAATGCACCTCGCCGCGCGTCTCGGTGATCGGCTTGCCCATTTCCAGCGTCATCAGGCGGGCGAGTTCCTCCTTATGGACGAACATCAGGTCATTCCACTTGCGCAGGATCAGGCCGCGCTGGTAGGGATTCACTTTGCGCCAGCTTTCCAGGGCAACTTCGGCGGCGTCGATGGCCCGCCGGGCGTCGTCTGCCGTGCAGTCGGCCACTACGCCGATGCTTTCTCCCGTACCGGGGTGAAAGACCTCGAAGGTCTTAGGGGCGCTGCGCCACTCGCCATCAAAGTAGGCTTTGCTGCGGGTCACGGGATCGTTTTGAATAGTGGTCATAGGGCCTCACTTTCGGCGACAATTGTTGCGCCGGGCACCGGGATGTCCGGCAACAGGAAGAGTTCGGTGGTGAGGGGGTCCGCGCCCAGGCGGGTGAAGTCGGCCTGACGGACGTGATCCTGCCACGAGTGTAGACCCCCAGCACCTGCGCCAGCGTGACGCCCATACCCGGCGCATCCGGCTGACCGACTCCATGTCCACCAGAGGCCGAGAACCCGCGCCGTGTTCAAGCGCAGCGCACCAGACGGTCTGGTAGAAGTGGCAGACTGAGCTGGAACCTGGTTTGAACTGGAATGCAAATACGCCGAAACCGGACCCATCCCCATCACCTCTCCCGAGGCTGAGGATGGGTCCGATCCTTTCCCAAAGAAGTTGCTTTCACCATGCTCCCCATGCCCCCAGCCCGTAAGCAAGTGCGCAGGCCAGCGCCAGCCGCCAGTGTCCCGCACGGCCAGGACGGGTGCGCGGCATCAGCATCAGCAGCGCCAGCGCGGGCAGCAGCCCCCACCACCGCTGCCCCGCTGCGAGGGCCAGCGCCAGACAAATCACCACACCCGCGCAGACGGCGAAGAACAGCAGATGATGTGGGCGGCGTGATGCACCCCTGCGCCAGTCCAGTTGCAGGGACAGGCCCAGTAGGCTGAGCGCGGTCAATAACACGCCGGTCAGCAGCAGGGCGGGGTGATACAGGCTCACCCGGTCAGGATATTCGCCTGCACGGCCCGGCCATTGTGGGCGTATGGTCTGTGATGATGAATCTCAAGCCTGCCCCCCCTCTGCTGGCCGCGCTGGCGCTGTGTTCATTTGCACTGTGTTCGCTGACGGGCTGCCGCAAAGCCGCACAGACAGGCGGCAGCGAGGATCTGGTCTCGAAGGTGCTGTTCACCGCCACCGGCTCCTACGACGCGCAGGCAGACCTGAAGGAACGTATTCCGGGCCTGCGCCGCACCACCTGGACCACGAAACCGCCCCTGCCCGTCCAGAAGATCGTGTTGCAGTACGACAGCAACGCCCGGCCCCTGTCCTGGTTCCTGAACCTGAGCGGCGCGCAGTTCACGGCCCAGTCGCTGGCAGGCGAGGGCGCGGCGCAGGTGCAGACTCCGCAGGGCCAGGGCTGGCGTCCCGCGAAGGGCACCCGGCTGGAAGACGTGCTGATCGTGGCCACGGGCCAGGACAGCATGAACGTTCTGACCCGCGCCTACGTGACCCAGAACGACCCTGCACTCCTGAAGGCGTTCGCGGCGCGCTGAGCGGGGTCTGCACGGAAAGAGGGAGCGGGCTGTCCGGCCTCGCTCCCCCTCTTGTTCGCCCTCCCGCTACGGTCCTTCGGTGTAAATGCGGCTGGGATAGTAATACTTCTGCAAGGTCAGTTTACCCAGGGCCACCAGCGGCACGGCCAGCAGCGCACCCACGAAACCCAGCAAGGAGACGCCGATCAGAATGGCGACCAGCACCGTGACCGGGTGCAGGTCGGTGGTGCGGCTCAGGATGTAGGGGCTGAGGAAATTGCCCTCGATCTGGTTGGCGATCACGAACACGGCGACCACGGCAATCTCGGTGAACAGGACGTTGGGCATGGTCAGCCCCAACAGCAGGGCGGGCGTGGCCCCGATGATCGGCCCCAGATACGGCACGATGTTGAAGGCCCCGGCGATAAAGCCGATGGCGGCGGCGCTGGGCACACCGATCAGGGTCAGGCCCAGCCACACGAACACGCCGATGAACAGCGCGATCAGCAGTTGCCCCCGCACGTAACCGCCCACCGCCGTGCCGATCAGGCCGCTGAATTCCAGGGCGCGCGGCTGCCAGGGGCGCGGAAAGATCGCCAGCAGCGTGGCGTTGACTCGGCTGTAATCGGCCATCAGATAAATGCTGAGCAGCAGGATCAATACGACCTGACCCACCACGCCGCCCACCTGAATCAGGCTGCTGAACAGCGTTCCAGTGGAGTTCAGCGCATTTTTCAGGAGCGGCACCACGTTGTCGCCCAGATTCTGAACATAGCTCTGCGCCGCCGTGATGATCTGCTCGCGGGCGTTGGTCAGGCCGCCCACGCCCCGGTCCGTGAGCCAGCCCGCCAGACGGTCCAGAATGGTGCCCAGTGTGCCGATCTGGTCGGGCAGCTTTTGCACCAGCATGACCAGTTGCCCCGACACCGTGACCAGCAGCAGCCCCACCAGCGCGAACAGTCCGAAGAACAGCAGCACCACAAAGAACACGCCCAGCCCCCGTGCCACCCGCCCGCGTTGCAGCCAGTTCAGGAGCGGATTGGCCAGATAGGCGATTAAAAACGCCACCAGGAAATCCACGATCACGGTATGGACCTGCCCGGCCAGCAGATAGATCAGATAGGCGACCACGGCGAACGCCACGGCCCGCACCCAGGGATTGCGCCACAGGTATTGGAAGGCGTTGGGCGGCGACGCATGCAGCGGTGGATTGATCGGCCCACCGCTGCCGGAGGACACCAGAGCAGGTGGCGCTTCGGCAGGCGGGGCTGCGTCCTGACCCACGATGGGCGAGATCAGCACTGATGGCCCCGTGGTAGATGATCCAGGAGTGGGCGCAGCCTGCCCGGAATTGGACGGACCGGAACCGGAAGATTCAGGGGGAGGATTGTTGGGATTCACTGTCATTCACTGTACGCCACCCAGCACCCCGGCATGACTCACACAGCAGTCCACATCAGCCCACTCTAAAACTGCCGGGTCAGCACCTGCCCGGCCTCACCCAGCGCCTGTTCGGGAGTATCGCCCACCTGTACCCGCACTGACCCCGCGTTCCCGGCGCGGACGCTCACCCCCGGCGGGTACTGCTGAACACTGTCCACTGCTGGAATGCCCTCGAACAACACCTTTCCCCCCCTGTCGGTCACGCGCGCCCACGACTGGCCCACGAAGCGGAGGGCGACAGTGCCAGCGGCAGCAGGAGTAGAGGCGGAAGTGGTCGGAGCAGCGGGCAGTGGAGGCAGCGGCGTCAGCGTTCTGACTCCAGTGTTCAGGTCGGTCAGGACGCTGGGCTGCCGGATACCGGGCGGCGTGACACTGGCGGGCAACGTGGCGCGCAGATTGCGACTCTGTCTCAGATCGATGGTCTGTTTCAGAGGTGTCCGGCCTGCCGCTTCCACGCGCAGTTCGGCCCTGATGCGGGCGTCCACGGGGAACGACAGCACTGGCGTCTGGCCCAGATTGCGGTTATCGAGGTAAACAGCCACGCCGTCCGGCACGCTCTTGACACTCAGGCGCACGGTACCCTGCGGAGGAATGGGCGGGACAGGGGGCGGCGTTGGAGGCGGAACAGGCGCAGGCGTGGGGAGAGCCGGAACCACCAGAACGGGCGGCGGGGGGACGGCGGCTGCCGGGATCGGACGGCTCAGCAGCAGAGTACCGACGGCCAGCAGCAGCACCAGCAGCACCGCAATCAGGGCAATTCGAACCGGCCCCAGCGTCGGCTCACTGGCCCCAGGTGAGGGCGGCCCACCGGGCACGGCAACCTCCCTCTGCGGCTGCGCGGGTTTCGGGGACGGGGGTTTCGGGGGAATGGGGCGGATCAATCGGTCAAAATCGGCCAGCAGCGGCGCGGGGTCCAGCCCCAACTCGCGGGCGTAGGTTCGCAGATAGGCGCGGGCAAAGGTGGCCTCGGGCAGACTGCCAAGCTGAATCTCCTCCAGCGCTTGCAGGTAATCGCGGCGGATGGCGGTGGTCTGCGCCAGCTCACGCAGGGTCAGCCCGCGCGCCTCCCGCGCCTCCCGCAGGACCGGGCCGAAGCACGGCGCAGTATTGGCAACTGTAGGTTCGGTGGGCGCAGCGTCCCCTCTCAGGGTGCTTTCTGGGCGCAGGGGCCTGGTCATGGTTGCCAGCTCACAGTCTCCAACTCACCATCCTCAAACTCACGGTCTCCAAACTCGCAGTGTTCAATCTGAAAATCCAAACTGAAGGAAAGGCTGCAGTTCCCGCTCATCCCTCATAGGGTTTGCCCAGCGCCTTGGGCGCGCGGCTGCGTCCGGTGAAGATCAGGGCCAGGATGGTGATCAGGTACGGCAGCGCCTGCACCAGCGTGGGCGGCAGCAGGTCCCCGCCCCCCAGCGCGATGGACAGCGCCTGAAGGAAGCCGAACAGCATGGTGGCCCCCAGCACCCCCAGCGGTTTCCACTGCCCAAAGATCAAGGCGGCCAGCGCGATAAAGCCGCCCCCCGCGCTGATGTTGCGGACATAGGAATCCAGGTTGCCGATGCTCAGGAACACGCCTGCCGTCCCGGCCAGCACGCCGGACAGGATCACGGCGGTATAGCGCATCCGCTTGACGTTGATACCCATGCTGGCCGCCGCCCCCGGCTGTTCCCCGGTGGCGCGCAGGCGCAGGCCAAACGGCGTGCGGTACAGCACGTACCACGTCACCGCCACCGCCAGGAACGCGAAGTACACGGGCGGGGAGAAACGCAGTTCACCGACGCCCCACAGCGGCAGCGCGTTGGCGACCTTGGGGCTTTCGGTGGAGCTGCCGTACATCGCGGTCAGGATCACGGCAGGCACACCCGTCGCCAGCAGGTTGATGGCCGTGCCACTGATCACCTGATCGGCGCGGTACTTGATGCTGATGACCGCGTGAATCCAGGCAATCAGCCCGCCCACCAGCGCCCCACCCAGCCAGCCTGCCCACGGTGCGGCGGTCCCCAGCACAGGTTCCAGCACCTTGGTCAGCACCGCTCCACCCAGCGCCCCAAAGATGATCAGCCCGTCCAGCGCGATATTGACCACGCCGCTGCGCTCGCTGAACAGCCCACCCAGGGCAGTGAGCAGCAGCGGAACCAGACTGCGGATAAAGGTGGCGAGAAATGCCGCCGTGATCAATTGTGCGAACAGCCCGTCCATTATTTGCCCCCTTCGCGGGTGTTCTCTTCACTGCTCTGGCCGACGTTGGGACTGGGGGTGCTGGCCTGTTGCGCGGCCACGCCGGGCGAGAGTTTGCCACCGTCGTCGGTCCCGGTTCTATCCGTGGCCGCCACCAGTTGCGGCGGCGGCGGGTCCACCAGACGGCGGCTCAGGAAGCCCCCCGCCGCGATGAACAGCACGATCAACGCCTTCAATACGGTCACGATGTCCTTGTTCACGCCGTCCAGTTGCTGGTCCACGTCCACGCCCCCCGTGTCCACCGTGCCGAACAGCAGACTGGCCAGCACCACCCCGGTGGGGGTGTTCTGGCCCATCAGGGCCACGGCGATGCCGTCGAAGCCCACGTTGACCGGCATGTTGCCCTTCAGGCGGTACTCGTCCAGCGCGCCGCCGTTGACGTAATGCGTGCCCGCCAGCCCGGCGAACATCCCCGC
This sequence comes from Deinococcus sp. AJ005, assembly GCF_009017495.1. Taxonomy (NCBI): domain Bacteria; kingdom Thermotogati; phylum Deinococcota; class Deinococci; order Deinococcales; family Deinococcaceae; genus Deinococcus; species Deinococcus sp. AJ005. The sequence goes on from NZ_CP044990.1 coordinate 2,350,618, forward strand.
CAGCGTCATGGCCAGGATGGTCCCGCGCGCCACGCTGATGCCGCCGTATTCCGCCGCGCGCGGCGACAGGCCCACGGCCCGCAGCGCGTAGCCAGTGGCCGTGCGCCACATCAGCGTGCCGAACAATGCCACGCAGGCCAGCGCGATCAGAAAGGACGCGTTGAGCTGGCTGCCGTTGATGTTCGCCGGAATCCCGATGCGCCATGTCAGTGCGCCCGCCGCCAGCGCAATCACGACGGCGATCAGCCCGCCGTTTTTAACGGCTTTCAGCAGGGGCCGCGCGACCAGCAGGGCGACGACCGCCACCACGATGCCGATGCTCAGAACATAGCCGCCGCCCGCCGGGCCGACATTGAACACGTCCAGCAGGGTGGGAAGCTGGGCCGCCTGCTGCAATTCCTGGCTCTTGGCCTCGAAGCCGGGAGCCTTGAAGGGCAGGGGATATGTTTTGCCCAGAAAGGGAAATGAGTCACTGCCGATCATGAAGATGAACACCGCCGAGGCCACGTAATTGAGCATGATGGTGTTGATGACCTCGCTGGAGCCGAATCTGGCTTTCAGCAGACCCGGAATCGCGCCCCACAGCGCCCCGCCCGCCGCCGCCGCCAGCACCGACAGGGGCAGCAGCGCCCAGCCCAGGCTGGGGGGACCGTACACGCCCATCAGCATCGCGCCGATGGCCCCCATGGTCAGTTGCCCCGGCGCACCGATGTTGAACAGCCCGGTGCGGAAGGCGAAGGCCACGCTCAGGCCAGTGAAGATCAGGGGGGTGGCCAGCTTGAGGCTCGACAGCAGCGGCGACAGGCGGGTAACCGGTGCGAACAGCGTGGAATACACGAAATACACCACGTCGCTCTTGGCCAGCCAGCCCTGCCACAGCGTCAATTCGCGGCCCGAGGGATTGACGATGGGCTGGACCACCAGCACCACCACCGCGCCCACCAGCACCGCCAGCGTGATGGCCGAGACCGGCACCAGCAGTCCACGCATGCGGTTGAAACGGTCCAGCACCCAGGGCCGCGCGCTCAGGCCCGCGCCCGCCGCGATCAGCCCGGCCAGCATGGGCAGAAACAGGCCCAGGTTCATGCCGCCGCCGTCGTAGAAGTTGCGGAGTTGCCGCTTGGCCCCGGCGCGCAGAGTGCTGTCGGCGGCCACCCGCTCGATCTGGGCGGCCAACCCGCTGTCCAGCACCAGCACCGCCGCCACCGCCAGCACGGTGACCAGCAGGCCGGTGATCCAGAACCAGCCCGCGCGGCGCACAGCCCCGATCAGGGTGGCGAGGGTCAGGGCCAGCGTGGCCCAGCCCAGGATCAGGGCGCTGCCGGGCGCGGCCTGCGGGGCCTGCTGGTTGCTGGCGAGATTCAGGACGCTGCCGCTCAGGTGCAGCAGCACGGCGTCGGCGCTGAAGCCCCGGCCCAGCGCGGCCAGTGGAAACAGCAGCATACCGGCGGCGGCCACCGCGCAGGCGATCAGCGCGACGCGAGCCGCGTCCCCGGATGGACGAGAGTGGGTGTTGTGGGTCACGCGGCCCATTGTACGGGGCAAAAACAGGGTTGTGGGCAGTCCCGCGCGGGGCTGGCGGCGTGCGTGCCCCGTGCCTGCCCGCGCCGCGAAAACCCGGGGCGCGGCGGACCGTCCCCGTTTTGCTATTCTCGCTGACGCTATGGAACGAACTTTTGCAATGATCAAACCCGACGGCGTGCGCCGTGGCCTGACCCCCGAAATCCTCGCCCGCATCGCCCGCAAGGGCTACCGCGTGGTGGGCCTCAAGCAGATGACCATCTCGCGCCAGACCGCCGAGAACCATTACGGCGAACATAAGGAGCGTCCCTTCTTCGGTGAACTGGTGGACTTCATCACGGGCGGCCCCGTGGTGGCCATCGCGCTGGAGGGCAACGAGGCCATCGCGGGCTGGCGGGCCATGATGGGGGCCACCAACCCGGCCAACGCCGCCCCCGGCACCATCCGCGCCGACTTCGCCACCACCACTGGCGAGAACGTGACCCACGGCAGCGACAGCAGTGAAAGTGCTGCGCGCGAACTGGGCCTGTTCTTCGCGGACGGCGAACTGCTGAGCTGAGCAGGCCGCAATAACAGGAGCCGCCGGGAAGACAGCATTCCGGCGGCTCCTGCTATTGAGATGATCCAGATTAGCTGCCGGGAGAGCGGGTTCATCAGGCGAGCAGGGGGCATTTCGAGCAGCAGGCCACATTAAGATTCCAGGGAAAGGCAGGCGAAAGCAGTTGGTGGCGATGAGGCGACAGATGGCCCCCTTGTCCCCTCTTAGCACCGCTGTCTATGCATTTTCCGGCATTTCCGGCGGACCATATCCGGGGGCTGTGGAGAGAACGGGAAGGGCGGGGAGAGCCGGGGCCAGGGCCGCAGGCCGCTCTGAAACCTTCCTGTCATGCTTCACGCTTTAAACTCCTGTGAAGTCATGGTCAGCCGCGAAAGCACACTTCAACAACGTCTTCTTAAAAGCCAGCAATACGTGGTGTACGCCGCCAGCCTGACCTATGTCGTGTTCGTGCTGCTGGGGGCGCTGGTCAATCCACCCGCTTCTTTCCCAGAAGCTTTCCAGACGCCGAAGTACGGTTTTGCGCTATTGACGGGCCTCACCTGTCTGGCGGTCTACCTGTGGCCGCTATGGATCCGCACGGTGTATCTGGTGGCCTACGTGGGCTGCCTGCTGTCGCTGACGCTGGAGATTCCGCGCCTGCTGTCGGCTGATCTGAGCGTCATGCAACTGTTCTTGTGGCAGAGCGCCAACGTGATGATCTCCTTTCTGCTGCTGGGATCGCGCTGGGGCCTGGGGGCCAACGTGCTGACCCTGCTGACCATCCTGGTCTCGCTGATGCTGCGGGGTCCGTTCACGGGGGCGCAACTGGCCGACTGGCTGACGGTCTGCCTGACCCTGGCGATCACCGCCTACGTCTCGTACCTGATCATGACCTTTATCGAGGGCAACCTGCTGACCCACGAGGAAGATCAGGGCAAGCTGCGCGCCGCCCGGCAGGACGCCCTGACCACGGTCTACGGGCGCGGCGCAATCGAGGAAGAACTGGAGCGGGCGATGGGCTACTCCCAGAAGAACAACACGCCCATGAGCGTGATCGTGACCGATATCGACCACTTCAAGAGCGTCAACGATCAGTACGGCCACGCCACAGGCGACGATGTGCTGCGAGCAGTGGCCAAGCGGCTGCGGCGCGCGGTGGGCGGCGGCGGCGGCATGGTGGGCCGCTGGGGCGGCGAGGAATTCATCGTGCTGCTGCCCGGTCTGGCCAAGCCCGACGCGCTGGTGGTCGCCGAGCGGCTGCGCCGGGAAATCTGCGATCAGCCGCTGGCAGACCTGAACATCACCGCCAGTTTCGGAGTGGCCTCCTACCGGGGCGTCAAGGACACCACCGACCAACTGTTCGGACGCGCCGATCAGGCCATGTACGACGCCAAGAACGCGGGCCGCAACGCGGTGCGCTGAAACCAGACCAGACCAGTTCAGCCCGGCCCGGCCTCCAGCAGTTCCACCTGCCGCCCGTCCGGGTCCAGCACGAAGGCCATGTCGCGCCCGCCGGGGCTGGGGGTCAGGTCCCGGCTGACCGTCACGCCCGCCGCCCGGAGCTGCGGCAACAGGGCGCGCAGGCCCGTAACATGCAGCGCAATGTGTTCGGCCCAGTGCGCGTGCGGGTGCGGCGACTCGCCCAGAATCTGGAAGAACTGGAGGCGGCCTCCCTGCTGCCCGCCCAGGCGAACCACACCGCGCAGATAACCTTCCGGGGTGGTCAGGTTCTTCTCGGTCACGCCGCCCAGACGCACATAAAAGGCCAGCACAGCGTCCAGATCGGCAGTGAGAAACGAGACGTGTTTGAGCATACCTACAGCCTAGAGCAGTCATATGGATTCCGTCTGTTTCGTGTAGAAATCGGGACAGCGTAGGTCTCTACACTCCACGCCCGGAATTCATTTTTCTCCTTCTCGCTCTGCTCGGATTTCCAGGCGTTTTCAACACCTTTCAATCGGAGTCCGTATCAGGGTTCGAGGATAGAGGATCAAGTCTAGCCACCCAGCCCACGCGAGAAGTTGAAATGAAAAACCCGCCCTCTCGGACGGTGATAGGAAAAATATAGCGTGCAATGCAGATACTGTCAAGTTCATGCGTTGAAAGCCAGAAAAGCTCTCCTGGACGCACTTTTTATCAAGCGGATATCTGGCGGAGTTGCATAAATCCGGGTGGCCCCCTCTGAACAATGGCCGCCCGGACCAGGGAATGTGCAGACGTCATGGAAACAGGCGGACGGTGCCGTCACCCTCTATGCCTGTAGCCGTGAACTGCGCCGTCGTGGCGATGATCCGGCGTTCGGCATCCTGGGTCAAGGCGATCAATGAGCCGGACCCGACGGGCACGTTGCCCCCCTGCGCGGTGTTCCCCAGCACAGTATTCGCTGGCGCGGCCCCGAAGGTCAGGTCCTGCGTCAGGTCTGCGCCAAAACGTGAAACGAACGTGGTGTCGCCCGCATAGCCGCCGAGAACGACGCGGCCATCCGACTGGGGCAGCAGGGCAGTCACGACGGTCTGGAACAGTTGCGCGTTTTCCGGCATCCTGAACTGGAACCTCACGCCTTCCCCAGCCTCTCCCGCCGGGCTGAAGCGCTGGAGCAGGGCGCTGGTGAAAAAGCGCCCGGTGCCGCCGCCCAGCAAAATCGCACCGCCCTTTTCCACAGCCACGGCATGGAAGGTGCTGCGCTCTCCCAGACCGCCCAGCGCAATTCCGTCACCCGAGAAGGACGGGTCCAGCTCGCCCGTCCCCAGATAACGCGCCACCACGGAGCTGTAATTGTTGGCGTCGTACTGGGCCTCACCGGCCACCACGATCCTGCCGTCTGGTTGCAGGGCCACGCCGTACAGCTTGTCGGTGGAGGCGTCACCGCCCGCCAGCAGCGCGTTGAGTGGGGTGGTCACGACACCGCTCCTGCCAAAGGTAAGGTCCGGCCTGCCATCGCTGCCCAGGCGCACCAGCGCAAAATCGTCGTCCGAGAGCGTGACGCCAGGCGCGGGCGAGAAGGGCCGCGAAGCGTACCCCGCCAGCACGATCTGGCCGTCCGGGGCGACGGTCACGGCGGTGGCTGCCGAGCGCACCGGATCGCTGTCGTACTGGCTGGCCGCCACCCCCAGCCGCAGCCGGACCACCCCGCCCAAGCCGAAGCTGGGGTCCAGTGTCAGATCGGGGCGGTAGCGCAGGGCCACCATCTGGCCGTCCGCGTAGCCCACGGCGATGAGCGCACCGTCCGGCTGGAGGGCCAGGGCGCTGGCCGCGCCGTTCAGGGTTGCTGCGCCGTTTGGGGTGGCCGCGCCGCGTGCCAGCACCACACCGGAGGGCGACAGCCGGGTCAGGCCAAAACGCCCCCCCAGCACCACCAGCGTGCCGCCGTTCTCGGTCACGGTGGCCACACCGCCCACGCTGGAGCGGCCCGCCTCCCCGAAGCCGGGATCGCGGGTGCCCGGCTGACCGGTCACCGCCGTTCCGCACTGCAGCCGGGCGTCGGCCCAGTCGGCGTGGTCGTGGGCCAGCCCGTCGCCGCCGTCCGTGACGCTCAGGCGCAGGGTCTGCACGCCGCGCAGGTCCACCACCGCCTGCCGGGCCGGGTCACCGCCGCGTAGGGGGCCGCTGTCATACAGCTTCTGACCGTCACCATAGACCTCAAAACCCACGCTGCCCCGCCCCCCTACCTCCTCGTCCAGACCGAGTTGCGCGCTGAAAGCCGTGCAGGTGCGCCCCAGATCGTAATCCAGGGTCGAGGGCGCGTGAACACCCATGCCCCGGTCAAAGGTGCGGCCAGCAATGGTCAGTGCCCCGCCGTCGCGCAGGCCCTGCTCACCGTTGCTGCGGTCAAACTCCACTGGACCCCAGCCACTCTGCGCCGAGACATACGCCAGATCGCTCAGCCAGACGTCCTTGCCGGGCAGGGCCACCTCGCAGCTCAGGGCGGCGTCTCCCCAGTCGGCGTGATCGTATTCGATCCCGTCGCCGCCGTCGCCCGTCATCAGCCGCAGTTCCCGGATGCCCGCCACGCTCAGGTTCACGGGCAGGGCCGGGTCCCCGCCGCGCCGGACGCCACTGTTAAACAGCATCCTGCCGTCACCAAAGGCCCTGAACTGCACGCTGCCCCGCGCGCCGACCTCGTCATCCACACCCACATGGGCCGTGAAAGTGTTGCACTGCCCACCCAGCGCGTAATGAATCTCGGACGCCGCGTGGACCCCCAGACCTTTGGCGAAGGTGCTGCCCCCCACGCTGAGGGCGCTGCCGTCATCGGCGTTCTGCTCGCCGTTGCTGTGGTCCAGCTCCACGGGTCCCCAGGTATTTGTGGCCGAGGTCCACTGCACCCCGGACAGGAAGTTCTGGCCGTCCGCTGGCCCCTGCGGCTTCAGGCTGGACGCCGCCGTGGGCGAGAACCACGGATAGCTGCGCCCTGCCGCGTAGGGATCGTCCACCGCCAGCTCCAGCCGATCTGTCCAGGGATACTGCTTACCCCCAGCGTAGGGGTTGTCGGCGGACGTGGTGTCTTCCGGGGGAGCGGGATCAGGCAATGGGGGCAGGGGCGGCTGCTTGCCCGAACAGGACGCCAGCAGCAGGGTGCCACAGACAAAAAACAATGGGGCGAGGGATGTCTTCATGAAAGCCTCCAGCCAGAGCAGGGAACAGGTCAACGAAAGGAAAGCGTCCTGCAGATGGGTCTGAGAGTGTTCCCGTAGAAAAGCGTTCCCATAAGAGTGTCTAGAAAAAAGGGTACATCCAGGGCAATGGACTGAATACAGACTTAAGGAGGATGAGGTAGGGGCGCAAAGGCGGCCCGCATTCCACCGCCCCAGCCCAACCGGATGGTAGAAGAACGGTCCCGGCTTCCATGCACCTCATCAGGGGGATGCCACCCCGCCGATTGGGCGTTTGCGGCTCTTACAGCACCCCTGATCAGACCACAGGGTCCTGACCGTGGGCTTTCCTCTGGGCAGTCAATAACAGAACATGAAAGGCCACGTCGCGCAGGGCACAGTTCAGGAGCGGTCAGACGGACGGGACCACTCTAGATTCTGCGTCCCGCAAAAGACCAGATCGCAGTGAACCTGATCACGCCTGTAAGCCATCAATAGCAGCAGAAACCCGTCTGGGCATGTTCCCAGACGGTGTGATGTTGTGGTTTCAAATCAGGCGGATATATGCCGAAGCGACTAACGGAACAGGCGGTAGGTTCCCTGGCCCTGCTCACCATCTGTGGTTCTGCTGGCCGTGGTGGCGACGATCTTATTGTCAGCGGTGTTGATCAGCGAGACGACTAAGCCGCTACTAATGGACACACTGCCACCCGGAGAGCCGCCGAATGTGGTGTCTCGCGTCAGGGCCGGAGTGAAGCGGGCGACATAGGTTCCACTGGAAGAAGAGCCGCCCACGATCATGCTGCCGTCCGTCTGGATGGCCAGACTGGTCACGCTGTTCTGATCAGCCAGTGGATTTTCGGTCACTCTGAACTGGAACTCGGCACTTGGCCCACGCGTCCCGTCTGCTTTGAAACGCTGGATCAGGGCCTGAGTGAAAAACCGTTCTATGCCGCCGCCAGCCACAATCTCACCGCCAGGCAGCAGGGCGACGGTGCGGAAGGTCGAATATGCCCCTCTGGGTGCAAGCAGACCCTGCATGCCAAAACCCGTGTCGGTCTGACCGCTAGAAAGGTAACGGCCCAACACGGCGTATTGCGAAGACGCCACATCACACTGGCCAACCACGACGATCTTGCCATCTGCCTGAAGGGCCAGGGCATACAGGCTCTCGTCCGCTCCCCCCTCTGCTGGAGTGAGCAGACAGTCGCGGTTCAGGGCGGTGAAGGTAAGGCCCTGTGCGCCGAAGCCAGCGTCTGCTAGGCCGTCGCCCTGCAAGCGAACGAGGGTCAGATCATAGCTGGTGGGGCGCAGGGTGGCCGTCTCATAACCCGGCTGGTAACGCTGGGCATAGCCAGCCAGCACAATCTTGCCATCTAGCTGGATCACCACGTCATTTGCGGCCGAACCGGTCCTGCCTCCGAAATCTCCAGTCTGGCTGAGGGTGAGCCTGACCACGCCGCCCGTGCCGAAGCTGGGGTCCAGCGTCAGGTTGCTCAGGTAACGCACGGCCACCATTTCACCGTCCATCTGGCCTGCCACGACAAGTTTGCCGTCGGGCTGACGGGCGATGGCATTGGCCTCGCCGCCCGTCATGGCCGCGCTCTGGGCCAGCACCGCGCCAGAAGCGGACAGCCGCGTAACCTTGAAATTCGCGTCCAGTACGGCCACCCCACCGCCGTCCTCGGCCACCACGTCCACACCGCCCACATCCACACGTCCGCCACTGCCGAAGCCAGGATCGAGGGTGCCGGGCGACTGGGCCTGCGCAGGCTTCACACAATTCAATTTCGCGTCGGCCCAGTCGGCGTGATCGAAGTTCATGGTGTCGCCCGCGTCGGTCAGGGCCAGCCGCAGCGCCCCGACGTTCTTCACGTCCACCGAAATCTGCCGGGCCGCGTCGCTGCCGCGCACCACGCCGCTGTCGAAGAGTTTTTTGTCGTCGCCGTAGACCTGAAAGACCACGCTGCCCCGGTCCCCCACCTCGTCGTCGATACCGATGCTGGCGGTGAAGGTGGTGCAGGCCCCGCCCAGGTCATAGTTCAGCCCGGCGGCAAGGGTGGACGAGGCATGGACGCCCAGCCCCTTGGTGAAAACCTGCCCGCCGATGGTCAGCGGTTTGCCGTCGAACTGGGCCTGCTCGCCGTTGCTGCGGTCAAACTCCACCGGACCCCAGCCGTTGGTGGCCGAGACATACGGCAGCTCAGACAGCACGACGTTGCCCGTGGGCTGCGCGGCCACGCAATTCAGCGCCGCCTCGCCCCAGTCGGCGTGATCGTAGAAGTTGTTGTCGCCGCCATCACTGACCACCAGTCGCAGTTCTTTCACTCCGGCCACGCTCACGTCCACCGGCAGGCTCAGGTCCCCGCCTCGCCGAACGCCGCTGTCGAACAGCATCTTGCCGTCACCGAAGACCCTGAACTGCGCGCTGCCCAGCTTGCCCACCTCTTCATCGATGCCCACGAAGGCGGTGAAGGTGTTGCACTGCCCGCCCAGCGCGTATTTGATCTCGGACGCGGCGTGGACACCCAGGCCCTTGGCGAAGGTGCGCCCGCCGACCTTTAATCCAGCGCCGTCCCCGATGTCCTGCTCGCCGTTGCTGCGGTCCCGCTCAATGGTTCCCCAGCCGCTGGTGGCCGAGGTCCAGTCCAGGTCTGAGAGGAAGTTCTGGCCACCGCTGAGCGCCTGCGCCTGCGCGCCGGATGCGGCGACGGGCGAGGACCAGTCGTAATTGCGCCCGTTCGCGTAGGCATCGGCACCGGGAGCGTCCAGGCGGTCTGTCCAGGGATACTGCTTGCCCCCGGCGTAGGGGCTGCCAGCGGGCAGGTTGCCTTCAGGCGCGGGAGCGGGAATGGGCGTGGGCGTCTGGGAGCAGGCGGCCAGCAGCAGGGCGGTGCAACCGAGGGCAAGGGGAATGAACTTTCCAGTCATAGGTCTCCAGATTAGTTGGGCAATACGCAGATTTTGGGCCAGAGAGGTAGGCGGGATGGCGCAGTATGACAGTTTTCTTACATGTGGAATGCTTAAGACCCAAGTGAGTTCATGAGACTTGGCTGCCTTCCTGTCCTGGCCTGACCGCTCGTTCGGGGTCATCCCGCCCCGGCAGCAGTGGAAGAGTGCAGCCTATGGAATACCGTGAACTCAAAGGAACAGACCTGACCGTCAGCGCCGTGGGCTTTGGCGTATGGACAGTGGGCACGACGTGGTGGGGCGTCAAGGATGAACAGATGGGCAAGCGCCTGCTGCGCGAGGCGTATGACCTGGGCGTGACCTACTTCGACAATGCCGACACCTACGCCTCTGGCCGCGCCGAGGAAATGCAGCGCGAGGCGCTGGGCGACGTGCGCGAAAAAATTGTCATCGGCACCAAGTTCGGCTACGACATTTACAACAACCCGGACCGTCCGGGGCAGCAGGAGCGCCCGCACGACTGGACGCCCGCCTACCTCCGCAAGGCGCTGGAAGGCAGCCTCAAGCGATTGGGCACCGATTACATCGACTTTTATCAGCTTCACAATCCGCGCGTGGACGCCATTGCGCTGGACGACCTGTGGGCCGAACTGGACAAACTGAAATCCGAGGGCCTGATCCGCGCCTACGGCACCGCGCTGGGGCCTGCCCTGAACGAGCGGCAGATCGAGGAAGGCATCGCCACCGTGCGGGACCGCCACGCCCCCACCCAGATCATCTACAACCTGCTGGAGCAGATGCTGGGCGAACAGATTCTGCCGGTGGCCGAGGCAGAGGGCGTGAGCATCGTGGCCCGCGTGCCGCACGCTTCCGGGCTGCTGGAAGGCTTCATGACCAAGGACACCGAATTTGAGCCGGGCGATCACCGCAACTGGCGCATGACCACCAACGCGAAGAAAAAGGCGTGGATGGAAGACGGCCTGAAGAAGGTGGAGGACTTGCAGCAGTTCGTCAATGGGCGCACCATCGGCCAGCTTGCCATTCAGTTCGCGCTGCACTCCCCGATGATGGCGAGCATCCTGCCCAACATCTACGATAACAAGGGGCTGAAGGAATACGTCGCCGCCTTCGGTGCCAGACCGCTGGGGCAGGACGAATACGACGCCATTCAGACCCTCTACCGCGCCAACTTTGGTTTAGAACATGACTTGCGCGGACAGGCGGTGGCCCAGTGAACGACAAACCAGCGAGCGAGGATAATCAGACGCCCCAGACTCCAGCCACGCCCCCCGCCGGACGCCCCGCAGGTGGGGGCCGCCCCAAGATGATGGTGGACATGGACCCCAGCGGGCAGGTCACCGGACGCGAGTCGGACCGCAGCAACCGCCAGTTCATGAACTACGCCTTCTTCAAACTCGATCCGGCCTTTCGCCGCCTGCCGCAGGCCGAGCGCGACGAGCTGAAGGCCGAGTTCCTGGCTGCCGCCGAGGGCTGGGTGGCCGACGCCCCGGCCAGAAAGGGGCTGATCCTGCGCCCGTACTCGCTGGTGGGCGTGCGCGGCGACGTGGATTTCATGCTGTGGCGCATCGCCTTCGACGTGCGCGAATTCACGGAGGCGCAGGCCCGGCTGAACCGCACACGATTGATGGGCTACCTGACGCAGCCGTACAACTTCGTATCCATGAACAAGCGCAGCCAGTATGTCAACCGCGTGGACGGCAGTGGGCACGGGCTGGAAGTGCTGCCAGGGCAGGGGCAATTCCTGTTTATCTACCCCTTCGTGAAAACGCGGGCGTGGTACGACCTGACGCCCCACAGCCGCCAGGGCATGATGGACGAGCATATTCACGCCTCGGTGCCGTTCAAGGGCGTGCGGATCAACACCTCTTACAGCTACGGCATCGACGATCAGGAATTTGTGGTCAGCTTCGACAGCGATTACCCGCAGGAATTCGTCGACCTCGTTCACCGCCTGCGCTACACCGAGGCCAGCATATACACCTTGCAGGACACGCCGATGTTTACGTGTGTGAAAAAGGAACTGGCAGGGGTGCTGGACGATCTGGGGTAATTGGACCACCAATAAAGCAGGATCTGTCAGGTAATGGGATCAAGTCACCCATCTTCGCTTTCACTGCAAATACAGGCAGAGTGATTTTGTGTTCTGGCTGAGAGGGGAGAACGTTGACTCCTCTCCCCTCCCAGCCTCCCACGCAAGGCGAGAGGGGCTGGGAACGCCATTTTCATCGGCACTACTCCTTCCTCGCCGCCTACCCGTCCACAAAAATATCCAGCGGCAGGAAGGCGCTGACCGTGTAATTCGGCGCGTCCACCACCTGACTGATCTTCAGATCGACGCAGGCGCTGGACAGCACGTAGGCCTGTTCCAGGCTGAGGCCGCGCGCGGTCAATCGCCGCAGCAGGGCGCGCAGGGCAAGACGTGCGGCGGTCATCAGGTCTGGATCGTGCCCGGTGGTGGCGTGCCAGCGCGAACTGGTGCCTCCGTGCGTGGGCGTGAGGAATTCAGGCGTGGTCAGGCCCGCACCTTTTTCCAGCCCGACACGCAGTGTAATCTGGCCCGCCATCTCGATGCCTGTGCCCGACAATTCGCCGTCGCCCTGCGCCGCGTGTAAATCGCCCACCGAGAGCAGCGCGCCAGGAACTTCAACCGGCAAGAACAGCGTGCTGCCCGCCACCAGTTGCCGGATGTCCATATTGCCGCCCACCTGCCGGGGCGGCGCGGTGGGGTGGGGGCCGTCCGCAGCGGGCGCGACCCCGATCACACCCGGAAAAGGCGCGAGCGGAAGGCGAATGCCGGGCAGAAAATCCGTGTGGGTGCCTGCCCGCAGATCCCAGAAATGCGTGTAGGGTTGCAAGCCTTCCCCGGCCAGCACGGCGTCCAGCAGGCCAATGCCGTCCGGGCGGCAGGCGGTCCAGCCCCAGGCGGCAGGCCGGACTTCCAGAATGTCGATCTTCAGGGCGTCGCCGGGCTGGGCACCTTCTACAAACACCGGGCCAGTCAGCGGATGTCCGCGCGGCGCATCACGGGCAGGACGGGCATCGGCGCGGATCAGGGCGTCCAGCGCGGCAGGGACTGTCAATTCCCCGGCCACCACCCGCCGCGCCACCCCACCGTCCGAGGCGTCCAGCGTGTCGAAGGTGAGGGTGTCGCCGGGCCGCACCCGTAGCGCAGGCGGCAGCGCACGGTCCCAGACGGTGTGAATGAACTGGGCGCTCAGGTGATGGTCAGTCATGCGGCACAGCCTACCGACTATTCTGGAAAACAATGCTCAATCCACACGCCGCCCTCCCCTTTTCCGCCGCCGTTCACCCGGACGCCCGCCCCGCCGCCCGCCTGACCTGGGACTCGCGCGAGGCTGGCCCCGACGTGGCCTTTGTCGCCCTACCCGGTGAGACGATGCACGGCAACCGCTTCGTGGACTCGGCGCTGGCAGCGGGCGCACCCTTCGTCCTTACTGATCTGGACGTGCCACGCGCCGTACGGGTGCCGGATGCCTGGGCAGCGTTAAAGGCCTGGGCGCAGGCCGAGCGGGCAAAGAATGGGCGGGTCATTGGCATCACGGGCAGCGCGGGCAAGACCACCGCTAAGGCGTATGCGGCGGCGGCGCTGAAAGCCCACTTCATGCCCGTGTACAACACGCAGCCCGCCATCGCCTGCTTTCTGATCGAGTTCGGAGCCTCCGCAGGGCCACTGGTGGTAGAGATGGGCATTGACCGCCTGGGTGAAATGGCCGAACTGGTGGAACTGGTGCGCCCGGACGTGGGCGTGGTCACGGCGATTGGCCCCGCGCATCTGGAGCAACTGGGCAGCATCGAGAATATCGTGCGAGAGAAGGGCGAGATTCTGCGCGGTGTGCGCGGACTGGTAGGCGCTCAGGCCGCGCCGTTCTACAAGGGTACGGAGAGTTACGGCTTTGGGGACGTGAAGCACGCCGGGCAGGGCCTGGAGGTCACGCCGCAGGGCGCAACATTCACTTTTGAGGGAAGAGAAGTCACCCTGCCTCTGGCTGCCCGCGTGCAGGCCGAGGCAGCGGTGCTGGGGCTGCTGCTGGCGCGGGAAGCGGGTCTGGATTTAGAAGAGGCGGCGGCGCGGCTCTCGGAGGTCAGCGTGCCGGGTGGCCGCTACCGGGTCCACGCGGGGCGCTTCACAGTGATCGACGATGCCTATAACGCCTCGCCTGTGGCCGTCTCTGCCGCGCTGGACGCCCTAACGGGGATGCCAGGGCCAGGCCGCCGTATCAGCGTGCTGGGGCGCATGCTGGAACTGGGAGACACGGAGCAGGAGCTGCACGCGCAGGTGGGCCAGGAGGCGCGGGCAAAAGCGGACCTGACCTACGGCGTGGGCGCATTCGCCGCCGAGCTGGGCGAACGGGCGTTTGCCACGGTACCGGAACTGACCGCCGCCCTGCTTGCAGAAGTCAGGGACGGCGACGTGGTGCTGATCAAAGCCAGCCGAGGCATCAGCTTTGCGCCAGAAAAACGCGCACAGGAGGGCGTGGGACTGGACGTGGTGGTGGACGCGCTACTTGAGATGAGGGACAGGATTCAGTAACGGGCCTGTATCCAGTAACGGGACAGGGTTCAGTTGCGGGACAGGATCAAGGAGTCCGGCGCTGGAAACTGATCCAGATACGCCAGCGCCCGCTCCCACACACCCGGCGGAAAATAGCCGGGGGCGGCGTGATCATTGGCCGCACAGAATTCGGCCATTGGCACGGTGATGTCCTCCACGCCACCCTGCCAGTATGGGGCGTAGGCGGCGTGGTGGCGGCGCAGCAACCCCGCCTCGGACACGTAGCCCTGGGCATCAAATGCGGTCTGGCCGTCTGTGACGTAGATGTGGCTTCCGTCGAAATCGGGGGTGGGGTAGATGAAGCGGGGCCGGAAGCCTGCATGCGGATACGTTTCCAGAAAGGCGAAGGCCAGGATCTGGCACGCCCCCGCCGAGAAGAAGGCGACATCCGGGCGCTGGTAGCTCAGACGCGCGCTCTCAAACTGATCGCGGGTCCGGGCGAAGTGGGTGATGGGCTGCCTCATGTACCCCAGCCTAATGCCGGGAACAATGACTGTGATGCGCCGCCTCTTGCCACTGTCTTTGGGTCTGCTGCCGCTGGTGGCCTGCGCCCCAGCTCCAGCCCAGTCTCAGCCCGTCCGTCCGGCTGCCGTCGCCGCGCCCGCTGACCCAGGTTTCCGGGCTGCCTTTGCTCCCGAAGGCGTGGCCTGGGTTTCGGGCGGGCGGGCCTGCGTGGCGCGTGTGCCGTCATACCGCGTGAGCTGCCCCAACCTGCCCCCGGCGGTGGACGTGGGCTGGAACGGCGGGGACGCCTGGGCCGCCGTTCCGGGTCTGGGCGCGGTGATCACGCTGGACCGCGCTGCCCAGACCGCTCAGGTAGGCCGCGTGGTGGCCCTGAGCAATACCCGTGCCTACCGCGAGGACGGCACTGCCGTGACCTACGCGGGAGCGGCGGCGCGCGGCGTGATCGGTGCGCCGTCGGCGGCCATCACGGGCGGGGGCGGCCAGGATTACGTGCTGCTGGGCGGCAAGCTACTACGGGTAGCCGACGGCGCAGTGCTGGAAACTAGCGCGGGGCCGTATCTGCGCGCCACGCCCACCGGCGTGACATCGGCAGACGTTCCCGGCGTGACCACGGACTTCGGCACCTACCGGTTGGCGAACGGCGAGTTGCAGCGGCTGGACACGGCGGGAGGTGTGGTGGGCCGCGTGCCGCACGGGCCAGGAAGAATTGGGCTGGTGGGGGGCGATGTGGTCACGGTCAGCCCGCAGGGTGGGGTGCGCGTCTTCGGTGTAGACCTGCGTGAGCGGTAACAGCAAGTGGGGGTGGGGGGCTGGATACACCTGCCCGATTACATCTGCCCTGCGTGAATTGCTATGTACGAACTACCATGCGTGAATTGCTATGTACGAACTACCCTGCGTGAATTGCTCTGTGTGAACTACCCTGGGCCACCTGTTCTGTACCGATGATCAAGTCCAAACTGCACACACCCCTCTCTTCGCCCACATCCGTCTATTCAAGGCGGCCAGCGCAACCAGCGTCACATCCATTCCAGGCCATACTGTTCGGCGGGTCAGCTCTGCGGGGGCGTCTTCCCGCTCTTTCAACTGCCTGAATCTCCCCGAGGCCCTTCCACACACTTCTTAGAAAAGAGACTTTTTATTAACGCTTTCTGTTTTTTACTGCGTGGCAGAAAAACGGTCTCCATGCGTTCAGACCGCCCAGCGCATTCTGAGAGCCAGGCACGGTTTTTCACCGTGTCAGAGTTCGGTAAGCGCCGGAGTGGTTGCATGGAGGGGCCTATGGTAGCCGCAGCGTTCTGTCTTCCCGCCCGCCGTCCTTCGTCCCTTTTCCCCGTCTGGAACAGCTCCCGACAGATGAGCGCCTGCTAAAATCCACCCTAATCTGGAGGGAGAATGTCTAGTTTCGTACAACGTCTGCTCAACCCGCGCCCCGCTGCGCTCGGGGTAGAAATCGGCACCAGCGCCATCAAGGTGGTGGCGCTGCGGGCCGGTTCGCCGCCCTCGCTGCTGCACGCCGTGATGACGCCCACGCCCATCGGCAGCATGCAGGACGGTCTGGTCGTCGAACCCCAGGCCGTGGCCAACGAACTGCGCAAGCTGCTGGCCGAACACCGCATCACCACAAAATACGCGGTGACCGCCGTGCCCAACCAGTCGGCGGTCACGCGCAACATCATGGTGCCCAAGATGGACCGCAAGGACCTCCAGGAGGCCATCAAGTGGGAGGCCGAACGCTATATCCCGTACCCGATCAACGACGTCAGCCTGGATTTCGACATCCTGGACGATCCGGCCACCATCCCCGAGGACGGGCAACTGGAAGTGGTGATCGCCGCCGCCCCCACCGAGGCGGTGGCCCGGCAGATCGAGGTGTTGCGGCTGGCGGGCCTGGAACCCACCGTGATCGATCTGAAAAGCTTCGCGGCCCTGCGCGCCCTGCGCGGCAACCTGCTGGGCGAACACCTGACCAAAAGCACCCTGACCGGCACCAACTACACCGAATCCGGCGAGGTGGCGCTGGTCATGGAGATCGGCGCGAGCAGCTCGGTGATCAGTCTGGTGCGCGGTGACCGGGTGCTGATGGCACGCAACATCAACGTGGCCGCCGATGACTTCACCACCGCGCTGCAAAAAGCCTTCGATCTGGACTTCAGCGCCGCCGAGGACGTCAAGCTGGGCTACGCCACGGCCACCACGCCCACCGAGGACGAGGAAGACCTGCTGAATTTCGACATGGCCCGCGAGCAGTACAGCCCGGCGCGCGTGTTCGAGGTGGTGCGCCCGGTGCTGGGCGACCTGATCACCGAGATCCGCCGCTCGCTGGAGTTCTACCGGGTCCAGAGCGGCGACGTGGTCATCGACCGGACCTTCCTGGCCGGCGGCGGCGCGAAACTGCGCGGTCTGGCGGCGGCTATCAGCGACGCGCTGGGCTTCCGGGTGGAAATCGCCAGCCCGTGGCTGACCGTGCAGACCGATCAGGCCAACGTGGACACCGGTTACCTCCAGACCAACGCGCCGGAATTTACCGTGCCGCTGGGGCTGGCGCTGCGGGGGGTGAGTGGCCGTGGTTGAAATCAACCTGCTGCCCGCGCAGTACCGCAGGCAGTCCGCCCCCAGCGCGTGGCGCTACGCCACCTACGCCCTGCCCATCGCGCTGGTGGCCGCCATCCTGATCCCGGAAGTGGTCACCTCCACCCGCGTGGGTGACCTGAACCGCGAGCTGGACGCCCTGAACGGCGACGTCGCCGCGCTGGCCCCCGCCAAGCAGGAATTCGACACCCTGACGGCGGAGGCGCGCACCCTGGAACAGGTCACGTCCATCGCCCAGCAGCTCAGAACCGGCAAAACATACTGGACCAACGATCTGGCCGCCTTTACCTCGCAGCTTCCCAATGACGGCAGTCTGGCGGTCAATTCCATGACCATCCGCAATCTGGACGCAGGCAACCTGATCACGTTGCAACAGGGCGGCATCTACATGGGCAAGGCGGTGACGCGCGAGATCGATCTGAGTGGCACGGCCACCAGCCAGCAGGCCGTGGTGAATTTCCTGAAACTCTACGAGGACAACCCCAATTTCGGCGTGAACTTCAAGTCCCTGCAAAGTGACGCGCAGGGCGGCGCAGCCCTGATCGGCGCAGGCCAGAACGGTGCGGTGGGCGCAAAGAAACGCTACACCTTCACCGCCAGCGTCGGGATCGTGGGCGGGCCACCTGTGGGCACCGAGACGCCAGCGGTGCAGGCTGCTCCGGGCGCAGCCCCAGCCCCACCGGCAGCCACGCCAGCACAAGGAGCGGGCAGTGTTAACTAAACTCTCTCCCAGAAACCTGTTTCTGATCGTCATGGCCGTGTGCCTGCTGGTGCTGGCGCTGTGGTTCGTGCTGCGCTTTCAGCCCCGGCAGCAGCAGATCACGGACCTGCAAAGTCAGATCGAGCCACTCCAGGCCCGCGTGGCCACCATGCGTTCGGCCTCGCAGGGCCTGCCCGCACTGCGTGAACGCGTCGCCAAACTGCGGATCGACCAGCAGGAGTTCGTGACTGCCCTGCCTGAGGCCGCCAACTTCGGCGCGGTCCTCGATGAACTGCGCCGCACCACGGCGGCCAGCGGGGCCACCCTGAACACCTTCGCGGTGCAGGGCAGCGGCGCGGCAGCCGGACTTCCCGGCGGCGTGCGGCCCATCGGCCTCAGCGTGGGCGTGTCCGGCAAATTTGCCCAGATGTTCGAGACCCTGCGCGCCCTGGAAACGGCTGGCCGCTTTACCACCGTCAACAACGTGGCGCTGCAACTGCCCGCCGCGACCAGCTTCGATCCCGAATTGCAGGGCACCCTGGGCCTGACCGTCTACACCTTCGCCCCGGCCCAGGCCAGCGCCCAGGCCGCAGGCGGAACCACACAGGCACCGGAAGCGGCCCCCAGCGCCCCCACCAGCGCCCCAGGAGGAACCCAGTGACCCGCGCGCCCATCAAACTCTCCCGCGAGATGAAATTGCTGCTGCTGCTGCTCCTGATGGTGGCATTGATCGGCGCGTGGTACGTCTGGACCAACAGCCGCACGTTGGTTGCCCCCTCCTCTCCCACCGGAACGACAGGCACTGGGACGGACCCCCAGGCCCTGCCCAGCACGGGCGCAGATCCGGCCACCGGCACCGCAGCGGGCACGGCTCCCGGCGACACGGCCCCCGGCAACGACGGCGTGGCTGCCACGGGTGAAGGGACAGCCAGCGATCCTTCCAGTGATCCAGCCAGCGCCACAGGCAACACTCCAGCCAACGGCGCGGCGACGTCCAGCCAGCCCGGCAGCCAGCCCGGAACCCCTACGGCGAACGCTGGGCAGCCCAGCACCAGCCCCAACACTGGCGCGGCCCCCGATGGCACGGGTCTGGGCAATGGCGCGGATACGGTGCCCCTGATCCCGTCCAGCGGCGCGTCCGGGCAGAACGGCACAGGTACAGGCAACGTGGGCGCAGGCAACCCCGGCGCCCTGGCCGTGCAGCCCAACCGGCCCGTGGAGATCGAGGTCATTCCGCCCTTCCCCACCCCCGAGGTGCCCAGCGCGCCCGACGGCACGGCGACCCCCGGCGGCATCAACCCCCAGGCCAGCATCGCCAGCGTGCCCCGCAACAACCCCTTCCGGCCCCTGTCGGTGGACCCCAGCACCCAGGCCGGCGCCCAGAACGCCGCTGCTCCGGTAGCCGCCTCGGGTCTGGCAGGCAGCGGCAGACCCTCCAATCCACAGGCCAGCACTTCGGGCGGCAGCGTGCAGACCACGCCGATCACGCCCAGCACCAACGCCGGACCGCTGGCGATCAGCCCGATCCCCGGCGCGGGCGGCAGCACGGGCGTCACGTCCGGCAGCACCAGCGGCCTGCCCAGCATTCCCGGTGGGGACGGCAGCACAGGACTGGGCAACCCCAGCGCGGGTCTGAACGTCCCCGGCAGCGGCGTCACCTCCAGCAGCGCCATTCCTGGCGGCTCCGGCAACACGGGCGCAGGCGGCACCGTCTCCGGCAACGCTCCTGGCCGCACCATCTCCGGCAACAGCGGCGACTCCGGCGTGACCGTGATCGGCGGCAGCACGGGCGCAACCAGCGGTTCGGGCACGGCGGCCTCCAAAAACCCGAACGCCGCAGGCACTCCGGGCCAGACCGCTGGACAGGCCAGTGGCCAGACCAGTTCGCAGGG
Source organism: Deinococcus sp. AJ005 (assembly GCF_009017495.1). Taxonomy (NCBI): domain Bacteria; kingdom Thermotogati; phylum Deinococcota; class Deinococci; order Deinococcales; family Deinococcaceae; genus Deinococcus; species Deinococcus sp. AJ005. The sequence goes on from NZ_CP044990.1 coordinate 2,370,422, forward strand.
CGCAGTGGTCATCACCGCCCCCAAACCGCCCAAGCCCATCGTGCCGCCCATCACCGGGATGAACGTGCCAAACGTGACCCGCGTGCCCGTCACCCCGTCCAGACCCGCCCAGGGGGCAGCTACGGCCACCACTGGTGCTGGCCGCCCAGGGTCCACCGGCAGCGCGTCCGGCACCCCTGCTCCCGGCAACAGCCCACAGGTCATCACCTCGCTGGGCCAGAGCGTAGCCGAGGGAGACGCGACGGACGCGGCCTCCAGTGCCAGCAAGCTCGATCTGTTCGTGCAAAAGCAGCAACTGGCCTTTAACGCCGCCGTTCTCGGTCCCATCAACACCGCCATCTTCCGGGGCCAGGACGGTTACGTGGTCGTCGCCGTGGGCCAGACCCTCCCCAACTCTCAGGTCACAGTCAAGGAAGTGAGCGCCACCAGCGCTGTCCTGAGCCTGGGCAAAGAACTCAAAACTCTCGAACTGGACCAAAGGTGAGCCAAGCCATGATGAACCGTTACGCCCTCCTGCTGACCGCCGCGCTCGGCATGGCCGCCGCGCAGACCACCCCCAACCAGGCTGTTCCCGCCGCCGCTCCCAAGATCAGCGCCGCGCAGTCTGCCGTGGCCGACCCCCAGCTTTCCGGCGCAAAGGTGACCTTCGAGGTCCGCCGCGCGGGCAGCGATCTGGCCTCCATGCTGATTGCCCTGGCGATGAGCGCGGGCTACGAGATCATCATTGAACCCTCCGTGGACGGCGTGTTGCAGGCCAACAGCGTCTCGGCCCCCACCGCAGCCACCGCTTCCGCTGGCGCAGCGCCCGCCGCAGCCAGCAGCGTCGTGTCGTACTCGTTCAAGGACAAGCCCTTCAACGAGGTCTGGCCGCTGGTGCTGGATATTTACGGCCTCAGCTACGAGTCGCTGGGGATCGGCGGCAAAACTGTGCTGCGCGTGGGCATCAAGCCCATCCAGAAGATCGTCAGGCTGCCCGCTGGCCTGAGTGCCGCCGACACCGAGCGGCAGCTCAAGCTGTCCTTCGGCAGCCTGCGCAAGATCACCAGCAGCCAGACCAACGCCGCGCCCGCCGCAGGTGTGGCCGGAGCACAGGCCAGCAACACCACCACCGAGGCCAGCCAGGAGGAAATCATCCTGGATTCGCCCACCATGCGGATCGTGGCCGAGCCGGTTTCCAACAGCGTGATCATCCGGGGCACCAATCAGGAAGTCGCGCAGGTTGAAAGGCTGCTGAACCAGATCATTGCCGCGCAGGCGTCGGCCCCGGCCATCGTCAAGCCCACCCCCATTGCAAACGTCCAGCGCGTCTACAGTGTCAATGGCCGTCAGGAAGACGTGGTGGCACTGCTAGGCAAGCAGTATCCGGCTCTGAACGTCTCGCCCGTGGGCACCACCGGACAGATCGTGGTCAGCGGCCCAGAAGATCAGCTCGGGGAGGCACTCAAGCTGCTGGCCCAGGTGGACCGCCCCGTGAGCGCCGCGCCGGACCCCAAACTGGGCACCCAGGTCTACGCGGCCAGGGGCAAATCCGACGACGTGACCAAGTTCCTGGCGGCGCAGTATCCGGGCCTGAAGGTCACGCCCATCGGCACCACCGAGCGGCTGGTCATCAGCGGCCCGCAGGAACAGCTCAGCGCCGCGCTGGCCCTGCTGGGACAGGTGGATATGGCCGCGCCCGTGGCCGCCAGCACCGTGCAGCGCGTCTTTACACTGATCAACGCCAGCGCTGAGGACGTCAAGGCCACCCTGGAAGGCACCCTGGCCCGCGACGTGACCCCGAACATCCTGACCCCCAATTCCACCCTGATCAACCCAATTACCGGGCAGCCCTACACCAACGGTCCTCTGGCCAATGCGCCCCTGCAACCCCAGACCACGGGCACCGCTGCGGCAGACGGCGCGGCCACATCTGCGGCCCAGCCCGCCACCATCATCGCCGACAAGCGCACCAACAGCGTGATCGTGCGCGGCACTTCCGATCAGGTCGAGCAGGTGGCCCAACTGATTCCGCAACTGGACCAGAAGGTGCCGCAGATCAACGTGCAGGTCCGCATTCAGGAGATCACCGAAACGGCGGCCCGCAGCCTGGGCATGGACTGGAAAATCGGCTTCGGCGGCTTCCAGGTCTCGGCGGGCAGCGGCGGGTTGGGCGCGGCTTTCAACCCCACCCAGAGTCTGATGGGCTTCAATCTGGGCGCGACGCTGAACACCCTGCAAAACCAGGGCCTGTCCAAGAGCGTCTACGACGGCGCGATTACCATGCAGAGCGGTCAGCGTTCGCTGGGCAGTGAGGGCCAGACCCAGAACGCCTCGGGCACGGCGGCGGCCAGCGTCAAGTCCGGCGGACGGCTGGAACTTAACATCCCCTCGGCGGCGGCCAACGTGCCCGGTATTCAGAAGCAGATCGACTACGGCGTCAACCTGGACTTCTACAACCCGCAGGTGGCCCCGGACGGCTCAATCACCATGCGCGTGCGCGGCCAGGTCAACGATCTGACCACCGTCATCACCGCCGCCACGGTGCCCAACCTGCTTCAGTTCACCAACTCCGAGGCCCAGACCACGCTGACCTTCAAGAGCGGCGAGACCCTGCTGCTGAGCGGCCTGCTGAAGACCAAGGAAACCCGCAACAACGACGGCGTACCGTTCCTGTCCAGCATCCCGGTGATCGGCGGCCTGTTCGGCAAGGAATCCACCCGCAAGGAACAGACCCAGCTCCTGGTGGTCATCACCGGAAACATCGTCAAGTAATCTCAAATTTCCACCGCCCCCCTCCTGAAAGCGGAGGGGGGCCTTTTGCTGTCTCCAGTCTTCCCCACCCTGTTTGGGCATGGCGGGTCAAATGACGTGAACCGGGCGCTACAGTCACCCCATATGAGGTATCTGACCGCTGGAGAATCGCACGGGCCGCAACTGACGGCCATCATCGAGGGGGTGCCGTCGGGGCTGCCGCTGGGCAAAGGGGACATCGACCCGTGGCTGCGGCGGCGACAGGGCGGCTACGGGCGCGGGCGGCGCATGGTGATCGAGACCGACGAGGCCGCGATTACGGGAGGCGTGCGGGCCGGGCGGACCACCGGAGCGCCGATTGCGCTGGTGATCGAGAACAAGGACCACCGCAACTGGACCGAGATCATGTCGCCGGAACCGGGCGGCGAGCCGCGTAAGAAGGCCCTGACCGACGCCCGCCCCGGCCACGCAGACCTGACTGGCGGCATCAAATACCGCCACAAGGACCTGCGCGACGTGCTGGAACGCGCCAGCGCCCGCGAGACGGCGGCAAGGGTGGCAGTGGGCAGCGTGGCCCTGAAGCTGCTGGAAGAGCTGGGCATTCAGGGGGCGAATTACGTGTCCAGTCTGGCCGGAATCGAAACCAGGCAGGACTTCAGTTGGGACGCGCTGGAGGCCATTGAGGACAGCGACTTGCGGACGCCGGATGCCGACGCCGCAGAAAAAATGCGCGAACGCATCGACGCCGCCAAGAAGGACGGTGACACGCTGGGCGGCATTCTGGAAGTGCGCTTCCGGGGGCTGCCGGTGGGCCTGGGCAGTTTCGTCCACTGGGACCGCAAGCTGGACGGGCGGATTGCCCAGGCGTGCCTGAGCGTGCAGGCCATGAAAGGGGTGGAGATCGGGCGGGCCTTCGACAATGCCGTGAAGGCCGGAAGCGGTGTGCATGACGCCATCCATTACCGGGACGGGACCTACGCCCGCGACACCAACGGCGCGGGCGGTCTGGAAGCAGGGATGACCAACGGCGAAGAACTGGTGGTCCGCGTGGCGATGAAGCCGATTGCCACCCTGATGAAGCCGCTGCCTACCGTGAACGTCGTCTCTCACGAGGCGTCCGACGCGGCCCGCGAGCGCAGCGACACCACCGCTGTGCCCGCCGCCGGGGTCATCCTGCAATGCGTGATCGGCTTTGTGATCGCCGACGCCATTCAGGAAAAATTTGGCGGCGATACCCTGGCCGAGTTGCAGGAACGGGTGGCAGCGGCGCGGGCCTACGCGCAGTCGTACTAGTGGAATCAGCTCAGGCCGCGCCGCAGACGTCCCACCCGGAGTCGGCTCTGGAATGCCTGCCCGAATGCGTGGAGGACGCGCTCCAGGTGCTGCTGGCCGCCCCGCCCGAACCGCCCGAGGGCACGTCAGACCGTGCCTTTGTTACTTCCCTCACAGGTGAGTCCTCTAGACTGTCCCCCATGTGGGGTACGGGCCTGATCGAACGCCCAGTCGACTGGGTGGCGCTGGCTGGCTTCATGGGGACTGGAAAGAGCCGCGTGGGCTGGGAGCTGTCGCGTGCGCTGGCGCTGCATTTCGTCGATACCGACAAGCTGATCACGCGGGTGGTGGGCAAGAGCATCCCCGAGGTCTTCGAGCAGGAGGGCGAGGGCTATTTCCGCGCCTGCGAGGCCGAGGTGGTCAGCCGCGTTTCCAGGCTGGAACACGCGGTCATCAGTCTGGGAGGCGGCACCTTCATTCATGAAGCCAACCGCGCCGCCCTGCTGGAACGCGGCCCGGTGGTGGTGTTGTGGGCCACCCCTGAAACCGTGTACCAGCGCACCAAGCACAGTGACCGCCCACTGCTGCGCGCCGAGGACCCGCTGGGCCGAATCCGCAGCCTGATGGATGAGCGCGAGGGTGTGTACCGCCAGGGGACCATCCACGTCCACAGCGACGGACGCCCCTCCGAGGAAATCGTGGAGGAAATCATCGAGCGCCTGTGGAACTGGTCCGATGCCGCCCACGCCTGGGCCGAGTCCCCTGAACCCGAAGCCGTGGGAGACCGTGCGACGGATTGAGGTTGGCGGGGCGCAGCCTTATGAGGTGGAGGTGGGTGCAGGACTGCTCTCCAGTCTGAAAGTTCCACAGCGACATATCGCGCTGATCCATCCGGTAGATCTGCCCGCTCAATTCGTGGCGGCGGTGCAGGCCAGCCTCTCCCCTACGGTGACCATCGAGGTTCCTACCCGCGACGACTGCAAGACGCTGGAAGTGTTGAGCGGTGTGCTGTCTAAACTGGCCGCTGCCAACATTCCCCGCGACGGCGCGGTGGTGGGCCTGGGCGGCGGCGCGGCCACCGATCTTGCGGGGTTTGCCGCCGCCAGTTACCTGCGCGGCGTGGCCTTCTACACGCTGCCCACCACGTTATTGGGCATGGTGGACGCGGCGGTGGGCGGCAAGACCGGCGTCAACTTGCCCGAAGGCAAGAATCTGGTGGGTGCGTTCTGGCCCCCAAAGGCCGTGTGGTGCGACACCGACACGCTGGCAACGCTACCGGACGCCATCTTCCGCGAGGGCGCTGCCGAGGCGTACAAGCACGGGCTGATCTCCGATCCCAGTCTGCTGGAGCGGGTGCTTTCGCCCGAGTTCAAACCCGGCAGCGCAAATCTGGAAGACACGCTGGCTGACGCGATTGCCGTCAAAGCTGGTGTCGTGACCCGTGACCTGACCGAGCAGGGCGAGCGGGCCTATCTGAACTTCGGGCACACGCTGGCGCACGCACTGGAGGCGCTCACGGATCACGCGGTCACGCACGGAGACGCGGTGGGGTACGGGATGCACTATGCCGCGCTGCTAAGCCGCAGCATGGGCGGCGCGGACCTGACGCCGCACACGCTGGCCTTCCTGGAGTGGCAACGGCCCGCGCCCCTGCCCCCGCTGACCTTTGAAGATGTCATGCCCTACATGGCCCGAGACAAGAAGGCCGATGCTCAGGGCGTGCGTTTCGTGCTGCTGTGCGATCTGGCCCAGCCGTACCTGACGCGGGTGCCGGAAAACGTTTTGCAGGAAGCGTTTGCGGAATGGCAGGTGCAGATGAGCGGCCTTCCCGCCGCGCACTGACCTGTCACACTGAACCCCTTCAGGAGGACCGTATGTTCAATTGGAAGTCCACAGTTCTAGGTTTGTCCCTCAGCGCCGTGAGCGGAATGGGCGTTGCCTCTGCCGCGCCCATTTCCACACTCCTCACCCCTGGTAGCCTGACCATCGGCACCGATCCCACGTACCCGCCGTTCATTTTCCTGAAAGGCGAGACCCTGGGCGGCTTTGAGGTGGAGGTCATGAATGAGGTGGCCCGCCGTCTGGACCTGAAACCCGTCTGGACCTGAAACCCGTCTGGAAATACCAGCCCTTCGACAACCTGTTGATCGGGCTGGGGCAAAAGCGCTTCGATATCGTGGTGGGATCGCACGGCATCACGCCCGAGCGCCTGAAGGCGGTGGATTTCAGCACGCCCGATTATTGCTCTGGCGGGGTGATCCTCAGCCCTCCCGGTGGCCCGAAAACGGTGGCGGACCTGAAGGGCAAGACGGTGGTGGTGCAGGTGGGGACCACCTATTTCCAGCGGCTGCGCGAGGTGCCGGGGGTGGGCGAGATCAAGACGCTGCCTAGCGATCCCGCCGCACTGCAAAACCTGCTGGCCAAACGCTCGGACGCCTTCGTGACGGACCGTTTTGTGGCCCTGACCGCGCAGGAGAAGAACCCGGCGGCCAAACTCCAGATCGGCTCCATGCTGTTTCAGGAGAAGATCGGCTTTGCCATCGGCAAGGGGAACGCAGCGGTCAAGACGGCGGTGGACGCTGCTCTGGCGGCAATGCAGAAGGACGGCACGTACAACAAGATCTCGCAGAAATACTTCAAGACCGATATTCGCTGCAAGTAAAGTCAGCCCTCTGAACTCACGCCCCGGAGAGATTTGATTGCCCTCTCCGCCCCACTTCTTGCTGGAGTTCCCATGACCACACCGGAAACGACGCCCGCCCGCACCTTCCACCAGAGCATGACCGCGCCGCTGCGACGGGTGCTGGTCAAGCGGCCCGATGGCGCATTTGCCGTCGATGATCCGGTGGCCTGGCACTACACCGCCCGCCCCGATCTGGCCGCCGCGCAGGCCGAACACGACGCCTTCACGGCCATTTTGCGGGAGGCCGGGGCCGAGGTGGTGTACCACGAAGTAGATCAGCCCACGCGGGCCGATTCGGTGTTTGTCTACGATCCGGCGCTGATCACCAACGACGGCGCGATTCTGCTGCAACTGGGCAAGGCGCTGCGCGAGGGCGAGGAAGAGGCGCTGGGCCAGCAGTTTGAAGCGCTGGGCGTCCCCATCATCGGACGGTTGACAGGCGATCAGCGGGCTGAGGGCGGCGACATGTTCTGGCTGGATGACCGCACGCTGGCGGTGGGCCGGACCTTCCGCACCAACGAGGCGGGGGTGGCCGCCCTGCGCGCCCTGCTGGAGCCGCGCGGCGTGACGGTGATGGCCTACGACATGCCGGTCTACGACGGGGCCGAAGCGTGCCTGCACCTGATGTCGGTGATCAGCCCGCTGGCCCCCGACGCCGCCGTGGTCTACCCGCGCCTGATGCCCGTGCCGCTGTGGCAGGAATTGCAGCGCCGCCAGATGCGCCTGATCGAGATTCCCGACGCCGAATTCCCCACCCAGGCGTCCAACGTGCTGGCGCTGTCGCCCAACGCCTGCCTGATGCTGGCGGGCAATCCGGTCACCCAAAAGCGGCTGGAGGAGGCGGGCTTTACCGTCCACACCTACGTGGGCGAGGAGCTGTCGCTGAAGGCCGAGGGCGGTCCCACCTGCCTGACCAAACCGTTGCTGCGCCGCGCCTGATCCCCTGCGCTAACCTCATCCCATGCTGCTGATCCTCAACGGCCCCAACCTCAACCGCCTGGGCCTGCGTGAACCGGGCGTGTACGGCTCACAGACCCTCGAAGACCTGGAGCGCCAGTGCGAGGCGTGGGGCGCGGAACTGGGCGAGGCCGTCACCTGTCGCCAGAGCAACTACGAGGGCCAGCTTCTGGAATGGATTCAGGAGGCGCAGGAGCAGGGTTTTGGCGGCATCGTGATCAACCCCGGCGCGCTGACCCATTACAGCTACGCCCTGCGCGACGCTATTTCCGGCCAGCCGTTGCCCGTGGTGGAGGTGCATATCAGCAACGTGGACGCCCGCGAGGAGTTCCGTCACAAGTCGGTGACGGCGGCGGTCTGTAAGGGCAAGATCAGTGGTCTGGGGTTTCTGGGGTACCGTCTGGGGATGGAATACCTGATCGAGGCGGAAGCGTGAGCTGGCAACCTTACGCGGCGAAGCCGAACAGCACCGTGACCGGAACATTGCTTCAGTGGGAAGGGGTGGGCGACGACAAACACGCGGCGCGCACCGTGCTGGCGTGGCTGCCACCCTCCTACGACTCTCAGCGCGATAAACGCTACCCGGTGGTCTACCTCCACGACGGGCAGAACGTCTTTGACACGGCCACCAGTTACAACCTCAGCGAATGGGGCGCAGACGAGGCGCTGACCACGCTGGCGGCGGAGGGGCTGGAGGCCATCGCCATCGCCATTCCCAACGCCAATGAGCGGCGGTATCACGAGTACAGCCCGGTGCGCCACCCTGGATTTCCGCCGGAAGTGGAAGGCGGCGGGGGCGGCGACGATTACCTCAGCTTTCTGATCGATACGGTCAAGCCACTCGCCGACGACAACCTGCGAACGCTGCCCGACGCCGCTCACACCTCTCTCCTCGGCTCCAGCATGGGAGGATTGATCAGCCTGCACGCCCTGCTGACGCGCCCGGAGGTCTTCAGCGGCGCGGGCGTGATGAGTCCGGCTTTCTGGGCCTGTGCGGGCGAGGCATTCGAGCGGGTGCGGAACAGTCCGCCCATTGCGGGCAGGGTCTGGATGGACATCGGCGGTAAGGAAGGCACCGATCACCCGGAGCAGCAGCAGGCGTACTGGGACGACGCCCACGCCATGCGCGATCTGCTGCTGGAAAAGGGCCTGGGCGAACGCCTGCGCTTCCAGGCAGACCCGGAAGGAATCCACAGAGAGACCGCGTGGAAGGTGCGGCTGCCGGATGCTCTACGGTTCTTGCTGGGCAAAAGCTAGAGAAAATGACCCCAGAACGGAGGCGTGGCTCCTACTTCCTGTCTCCATCAAAGCTGACTGTCACCGCATGAACACCTTCATTGCATGAAAACCCTGTTCAGGCGTGAGCTTGCACTTCTCAATGAGAATCCAGAACAGCAAGTGGAGTCCAGAGCAGTCTGTATGAACCAAAGGTCAGCCATCAGGCCGATTGCGCCCGCCCCGAAAAACAGCGATGCTGGGGTGTGAAATCAGGAACCGCCCAGCATGATGCGGCATCTACAGCACAGGGAGGCGAGCCGTGAATCACGCTTACGTGGATGCCAGTTGGCACGAACTCCCGGACGGCTCCGGCGTGGGCGGCTGGGGACTGGTGCTGCGAACGCCCGGCAGCCTGCCGCAGCGGTTTCAGGGCCAGCTAGAGGCCCCCGACAACAACGCGGCGGAGTTACGCGCCGTGCTGGCAGCGGTGCGGCTGGCCCCAGCAGGCGAAGCCCTGAGCGTGTTTACCGATAATCAGGCCGTGATCGCCGCCGTCTCACGCGGGCGCGGCGGCCAGCATCTGGGCGAACTGGCGCGCGAAGTGATGAACGAGGCCGAGGCTCGCGGCGTGACCTTGCGGGTGGGCTATCTGCCGCGCACGCGGCGGCACATGCTCTCGGCGCACAATCTGGCGAACGATGCGCGGCGCGGGAACGGCACGCCGGGTCTGAACGCGGCCCAGGCCGACGTGCTGATCGAGCAGCGCCCGGCATTGACCGAAGCTCGCGTCAGCCTGCGCCGCAGCGGCGAGCGGGTCACGGCACATGTCACCCTTGATCCCATGTCCGAGGTGCCGCCCAGCGCCCAGGCCCTGCTGGCAGCGGTGGAACTGGCCCAGCCCGGTGAATCGCTGCTGGTGCGCCGCGCCAGCAAGGTAGCCCAGGCGTTGTGGCAGCGTCCAGAACGCGCATTGCGCCCGGCAGCTCAGGCCGCGCTCCTCAGCGCCCGGCAGGCAGCGGAGGCTTCGGGCGTGCAGGTGGAATTCCTCGGGGTGGGGTGAGACGGGCATGGGCGGCGATAAAAAGTCAGGGCGAGCATGCCCGCCGGTCCACCGTCTTCCATTGGCCTCTTCCTTCAGCCGTTAGACTGACCACATGACGGGGCCAAAGAAAGGATCACGGGGACGCGCCCCAAAGCGCAACACGGCGCAGGGACGCGGCGGAGCGACGCGCGACACGGTTAAGCCTGCGCCACGCGAACGCACCACCTCACGCGGCAGTGAGGTAGAGACCGCAGGAAGCGGCAGGACAGGAACCAGGACAGGAGCCAGAACGGGACCCGCAAAACCTTCGGGAAGCCGGGCAACACAGACGGAGCGGCGGTCCAGCGGGGCAAGCGGGGCCAAAAGTGCCACCAATCCAGCGCGGCGTGGGCCGGGGGAACGGACAGCGGGCGAGCGCAGTGCGGACAGCAGAGGCGAGCGCAAGGAGGGCACGGCGGGACGGACCTTCAAGCCCGCCCCCGGACGCAAGCCGCCGCCCAAGCTGGGCCGCAAGCCCATGCCGGAGCTGAAGCGGGTGCAACTGGACGCACCGCCATCCGACACGGTCTTCAAGGACCGCGACGGCGAGAAGCTGACCTTTCCCGAGAGCAACCTCAAACGGGTGGCCGCTGCCGTGCTGACCGAGAAGAAAAAGGCGTGGCGCTACCGCCCCTTCCCCTTCCCGCTGTTCAGCGACAGTGGCAACGAGTCGGCCTTTCACTTCGATTTCTATGTCTACGACTACGAGGACAGCGTGATCCGCCTGATCATGGTGATCCCCTTCGAGTCCCGTGAGGTCTGGGATAAGGTGGGCCGGTTCAAGCGGCAGTACCCGATGTACGACTACGAACTGTGGACCCCCGAAAAGCTGGCCCGGCTAAGCGGCCCGCGCGGACGGCTGGAGTTCTAGAGCGTTTATCAAAAGAGTCACTGGCTTCTGACCGAACGGGCGCGCAAGTGCCCTCATGGGCGTCTGTTCTGCCCAAGACAGTGAGCGAATTTAACCGAGTATTTTGAAGAATGGAGGCACCGGAAGTCCCTTTTTCTGATGCAGTCATTCGGACAGATGCTCCAGACCGGCCCGTCTCTCTCAAGAATAGTTAAGGCGACCTGCAAATCGTCCTACAGATATAGGGCCTCAGTTCTGGTAGCGTTTCCAGTGAGGGGGTAGAGGGCAGATGCAACACACTGTCCTCTCCCCTATTCTTCTGCTATCTGCGGGCCTGACCCTGTGACCACTGGACAGCCAGTGACGTTCACAGGGTTCAGACCTTTTCAAGGAGTTTCACGCGATATGCCAACCACCGAAAAACCCCAGACCACCGTTCGCCTGCGCCCCGGCACCCCCTATCCGCTGGGGGCCACCTGGGACGGCAAGGGGACCAATTTTGCCCTGTACAGCGAGAACGCGGGCAGCGTGGAACTGTGCCTGTTCGACGACGCGGGCGTTGAAACCCGCCACCCGCTGACCGAGCAGACCGCCTTCGTCTGGCACGGTTATCTGCCCAACATCGCGCCGGGGCAGAAGTACGGCTACCGGGTCCACGGCGAATATGCCCCCGAACGCGGCCTGCGCTTCAACCCCAACGTCGTGTTGCTCGATCCCTACGCCAAGGCCCTGAGCGGCACCGAGGAATTCGCCGAGGGCGTCTTCGGCTACGTGCCCGGCGGCGACGACCTGACCATGCAGACCGAGGAACAGCGCGGCGCACCGCTGGGCGTGGTCATCGATCCGGTGTTCAACTGGGTGGGCGACACCAAACCCAACGTCCCCTTTCATCAGTCGGTGATCTACGAGGCGCACGTCAAGGGCCTGACCATGACCCACCCGGACATCCCCGAGGCCCTGCGCGGCACCTACGCGGGCGTGGCGACGGGGCCGATGCTGGATTACCTCAAGGAACTCGGCATCACCGCCATCGAGTTTCTGCCGGTGCATCAGCATCTGGACGATCCCTTCCTGCTGGACAAGGGCCTGACCAACTACTGGGGTTACAGCACACTGAGCTTCTTTGCCCCTGACGTGCGCTACTCCGCCGAGGCGCGCAAGGGCAACCCGTCCGGCGCGGTGGCCGAATTCAAGAACATGGTGCGCGCCCTGCATGACGCGGGAATCGAGGTGATTCTGGACGTGGTGTACAACCACACCGCCGAGGGCAACCACATGGGGCCGACCCTGAGCTTCAAGGGCATCGACAACCCCACCTATTACCGGCTGGTGGCCGAAAACCCACGCTTTTACTTCGACTACACCGGCACCGGCAACAGCCTGAACGTGCGCCACCCGCAGACGCTGCAACTGATCATGGACAGCCTGCGTTACTGGGTCACCGAGATGCGTGTGGACGGCTTCCGCTTCGATCTGGCCTCCACGCTGGCACGCGGCCTGCATGAAGTGGACCAGCTCTCGGGCTTTTTCACCATCATCCACCAGGACCCGATCATCAGTCAGGTCAAACTGATCGCCGAGCCGTGGGACGTGGGCGAGGGCGGCTATCAGGTGGGTAACTTTCCGGTCAACTGGGCCGAGTGGAACGGCATCTACCGCGACGACATGCGCGCCTTCTGGAAGGGCGAGGGCGGGCTGGCCTCTGAAATCGGCTACCGTCTGACGGGTTCGTCTGACCTGTACCAGAACGACGGACGCGCCCCTTACGCCTCGATCAACTTCGTGACCGCGCACGACGGCTTTACGCTGCGCGACAGCGTGACCTACGAACACAAGCACAACGACGCCAACGGCGAGGGCAACAACGACGGCCACAACCACAACATCAGTTGGAACTGTGGTGTGGAGGGCGAGACCGACGACGCGGCCATCAACGCCCTGCGCGGTCAGCAGCAGCGCAACTTCCTGGCGACCCTGCTGCTGGGCCAGGGCACCCCGATGATCCTGGGTGGCGACGAGATCGGGCGCACCCAGAACGGCAACAACAACGCCTACTGCCAGGACAACGAGATCAGTTGGTACGACTGGGACAACGTGGACGAGGAGTTGCTGGCCTTCACCCGAAAGGTGATCGCACTTCGCAAGGCGCACCCCTCGCTACACCGCCGCAAGTTTTTCTCCGGGCGCACCATCCGGGGCGAGGACATTCAGGATCTGGTGTGGCTGCGCTTCGACGGCCAGACCATGACCGACGCCGACTGGAACAACAACCAGACCCAGAGCCTGGGCCTCTTTCTGGACGGCGACGGTCTGGACGATGTGGACGCCGAGGGCAACGCCCTGCACGACGACGATCTGCTGCTGCTCCTGAGCAGTTCCTACGTGGACCTGCCCTTCCGCCTCCCTGATCTGGACAGTTGCGACAACTGGGAGTTGCTGCTGGATACCTCCGACGACAATGCCGAGGAACAGATCAAGACGGGCGAGGAAACCACGCTCAAGGCGCGTAGCGTCAAGCTGTACCGCTGCGTGCGCGGCTAGATTCGGGCTTCGATCAGAGCTTCAGGGGGACGCCAGACGCGGCAGTTGCGTGGGCGTCCCTTCGCGTTTTTCTCATGGCCGGAGCCGCCTCAGCCTCTAGGCTGAAATGTTAATTGTCTGAAATTCAGGGCAATTTGGAAGGAGCAAGTCATGATCCACCCCTCACGAGAACAGACCGAGAATCTCAAGGCCCCCATCACTTCACTGCCCCAGGACGCCCCCGAAACCCGGCTGGGCGCGCATCTGCTGCCCGGCGGAGAACAGACGCGTTTCCGGGTCTGGAGTACCACTGCCGAGCAGGTAGAAGTCAAGGTGAACGGCACGCTGCACCCCATGACCGCTCTGGGCGACTGCTTTTTCGAGGCAGTCCTCCCCGTCGGGGCGGGCGCACGTTACCTGTTCGTGCTGGACGGTCAGGAAGTGCCCGATCCCTACGCCCGCTTTCTGCCGGACGGCGTACACGGCGAGGCGGAGGTGGACCATCCTGATACCTATACCTGGAAGAACATTGGTTGGAACGGCATCGCGCTGGACAAATGCGTGTTCTACGAACTGCATGTCGGCACCTTCACCCCTGAGGGCACGTATCAGGCCGCGCAGGCAAAGCTGCCGTACCTGAAAGAGCTGGGAATCACGGCCATTCAGATGATGCCGCTGGCCGCCTACGACGGCGAGCGCGGCTGGGGCTACGACGGCGTGGCAATGTACGCGCCGCACGCACCCTACGGACGGCCCGAGGACCTGATGGCCTTCATCGACGCCGCGCACGGGCTGGGTCTGGGCGTGTTTCTGGACGTTGTTTACAACCACTTTGGCCCGGCAGGCAATTATCTGCCCAGCTACAGCCCCAGCTACTTTACCGAGCGCTTTTCCAGCGCCTGGGGCATGGGCCTGGATTACGCAGAAGTTCATATGCGCCGCTATGTGACTGGCAACGCGCTGATGTGGCTCGACGAGTACCACTTTGACGGCCTGCGCCTGGACGCCACCGCCGCCATGCAGGACGATAGCCCGCTGCACATTCTGCAAGAGCTGGCGCAGGAGGTTCATGCACTGGGCGGCACCCACCTGCTACTGGCCGAGGACCACCGGAACATCCCAGAAGTGGTCACCGAACATGGTCTGGACGGCATCTGGGTGGACGATTTCCACCACGAAGTGCGCGTGACCCTGACTGGCGAGCAGGAGGGCTATTACGGCGGCTTTCAGGGCAGCGCCGCCGAACTGGCGCAGGTGGTCAACCGGGGCTGGAAATACGAGGGCCAGTTCTGGTCCGTGACCGGCGAGGAACACGCACGCGGCAGACCCGCCGACGCCCTGGAAGCGCCCAGCTTCGTGTACTGCATCCAGAACCATGACCAGATCGGCAACCGCGCCCTGGGAGACCGCCTGCAACAGCACGCGCAGGTCAGTCTCCAGCAGTTCCGGGGGGCGTCCACGCTGCTGCTGACGCTGCCCATGACGCCGCTGCTGTTCCAGGGGCAGGAGTGGGCCGCCGCGACGCCGTTTCCCTTTTTCAGCGATCATGCTGGGGAACTGGGCCATCTGGTCACGGAGGGGCGCAAGAAGGAATTCGCGTATTTCAGCGACTTCGCTCATCTGGAAGTGCCGGACCCGCAGGCCCGCAGCACCTTCGAGAGCGCCAAACTGGACTGGCGAGCGAAAGACGGCGGCGAACACGCCCGGACGCTGGGCCTCTACAAGTCGCTTCTCAAACTGCGGAACGAGGACTCGGTCCTGCAAGACCACTCGCGCCAATACCTGAGTGCCGGAAACGACGGTGAAGTGCTATGGGTGCGCCAGTGCAACCCGGCAGGTGAACGCCTGCTGCTGTGGAACGTGGGCAAGACAGAGGTAAAGGTGGGCAGCCTGAGATTGCCCCACCCGCTGCCCACCCGCGTCATCCTCCACTCTGAGCAGACGGACGGGCCGCCCGCCACCCTGACCTCACTGCCCGTGGGCGAGGCTGTTCTGCTGGGGAACGTATGACCGCCCCACAATCCACGGCGCCCCACATCCCCTCCTCTACCTACCGCCTGCAACTGAACAGGGACTTCAATTTCGCCGACGCGCGCAAGATCCTGCCGTATCTGGCGCGGCTGGGCGTCTCGGACGTGTATCTGTCCCCCATCTGGGCCAGCACGCCGGGCAGTCCGCACGGCTACGACGTGACCGATCATTCGGTGGTCAATCCTGAACTGGGCGGCCTCAGTGGCCTCCGCAAATTCTCGGCGCGGGCGCAGGAGCTGGGGCTGGGCGTCATCGTGGATTTCGTGCCGAACCACATGGGCATTCAGGGCGGCCACAACCCGTACTGGGAAGACGTGCTGATGCACGGGCAGGCCAGCCGTTACGCGCACTTTTTCGATATTTCGTGGCATCCGCTCAAGCGCGCGCTGGAAGGCAAGGTGCTGCTGCCGGTACTGGGCGATCAGTACGGGCGGGTACTGGAAAACGGTGAGCTGGCGCTGGAACACGCCGGGGGCCGCTTCTTCCTGCGCTACTGGGAGCGCCAACTGCCGCTGTCGCCGCGCAGCATCGGCACGGTGCTGGAAGCCGTGCGCGGACACCTGCCCAGAGCGGCTGCCGGAGCGGTGCGGGGCGAGCTGGCAAGTGTCGCGCGCAGCATGGACAATCTGCCGCGCAGCACGTCGGAAGACCTGACCGACGAGGACCGGGTCAGCCGGGCGCAGGAGCTGGAAGTCATGACCCGCCGCCTGCGGGCGCTGCTGGAGACCTCCGGCGAGGTGCGGGGGGCGCTGGACGCCGCGCTGGGGGCCATCAACGCCGATTCGGCCCAGCTCGATGCGCTGATCAGTGAGCAGAATTACCGGCTGGCCTTCTGGAAGGTGGCCGCCGAGGAAATCAACTACCGCCGTTTCTTCGACATCAACGATCTGGCGGCCTTGCGAATGGAAGACCCGCGCGTCTTCGCCTGGGCGCATACCACGCTGTTCGAGCTGGTGCGGGAAGGCGTGATTCATGGCGTCCGTCTGGACCACACCGACGGCCTGTACGATCCCGCCGGGTATTTCCGGGCGCTTCAGGCCGGAGCCGCCGAGGCGCTGGGCGTGGACTGGAACCCGGAAGAGGGCGGCCCGCTGCCGCTGCCCCTCCCGCTCTATGTGGTGGCCGAGAAGATTCTGGAGCCAGGAGAATACCTGCCCAACGGCTGGGCAGTCCACGGCACCACCGGTTACGACTTTCTGGCCGAGCTGAACGGCATTTTTGTGGACTCTAACCACGAGGACGAGATGGGGGCCGTTTACCGCCGCTTTACCGGCGACCGCCTGAGCTACGGCGAACACCTGTACCGGGGCAAGCAACTGATCCAGCGCGTCAGCCTGCCCGGCGAGGTCAATGTGCTGACCGAATCGCTGGAGCGGCTGGGCGAATCGGACCTGCGTTCACGCGACTTCACCCTCTCGGCACTGCGAAACGCCGTGCGCGAGGTCATCGCCACCTTCCCGGTGTACCGCACCTATCTGCGGGCCAACGGGGACCGCGAACCGGGCGACAACGCCAAGATTGCCAAAGCGGTACGCGACGCCAAGATCCAGAACCGCCGCGAGGGCGGGCCGCTGGACCCCAGCGTGTTCGATTACCTGGGTTCGGTGCTGACGATGGACGTGCCAGAAGAGGGGGCGCGCGAGGCTTACGCCGACTTCGCCCTCAGCTTCCAGCAGCTCACCGGGCCGGTGACGGCCAAGGGCGCGGAGGACACTGCCTTTTACCGCTACGCCCGCCTGATCTCACTGAACGAGGTAGGCGGCGATCCGGCGCACTTCGGCACGCGCCTCAAGGACTTTCACAGGGCGGCGCAGGAACGCTCACAGCGCTGGCCGCACGCCATGCTCTCGGGCAGCACCCACGACACCAAACGTGGCGAGGACACCCGCGCCCGCATCAGCGTGATCAGCGAGCTGCCGCAGGCATGGGGGGCCTTCGTGCGCCGCTGGGCCGCCCCCATTCTGGAACTGAGTCAGGAGCAGGAGCTGGGCCTGGCCCCCAGTCCGCTGGATTCTTACACCCTGCTGCAAACGGCGCTGGGGGCCTATCCGCTGTCCGGAGATCTGAAAGATTTCCCGGACCGCCTGAGCGCCTACATGCTCAAGGCCAGCCGCGAGGCCAAGCTGCGGACGAGTTGGGCCGCCCCCGACGAGGAATACGAGGCCGCGATGGACCGCTTCGTGCGCGGGTTGCTGGCCGACAGCGGCTTCGCTGGTGCGCTACGCGATCTGCATATGCTGATCAGCCCTTACGGCGCGCAGAACGGCCTGAGCGCCACCCTCGCCCGCCTGACCGCCCCCGGCGTCCCCGACACCTACCAGGGGTCCGAGGGCTGGAACCAGAGTCTGGTGGACCCCGACAACCGCCGCCCGGTAGATTATCAGGGGCTGCAACGCCGCCTGATCCGGCTGGAGAAGGGTATGGGTTTGCCGCTGGGCCGCAAACTGCTGGGCAGCTATGAGGACGGCAGCGTAAAAACACTGGTGACCTGGGCCGCCCTGCAAACCCGCGCTGCCCATCCAGAGTTGTTCCAGGCGGGGAGTTACCGCTCCATAGACGCCGGACGGCATCTGCTGGCCTTTGCCCGCGAACACGAGGGCGAACTGGCGGTCACGGTTGCGCCGCGCCTGACGCTGACCCTGACCCGTCAGACGGTGCCGTGGGCGCTGGGCGAAACGTGGGGCACGCGCCAGCTCACGCTGCCCAGTTCCGGCACCTTCGAGAACGTGCTGACCGGCGAGCGCTTCAAGGTGCGCGGCGGCAAGATTCCGGTGGCAAAGGTGCTGGAGGACTTCCCGCTGGCGCTGCTGATCAAACGATAGGCCGCTCCAGCGTGTGACGTGCGCCCTACCTCTGACCCACCGCTGGCCTGTACACTGACGGGCTGACCCTGCCTCCGCCCCGGATTGACCACGGGTCCAGAGAGGCGAGAGGACGGAGGAGAGCGCATGACGCAAATTATTGATTCGCCCACGACGGCGAATAAAAACGAACTGCCCAGCAGGAAAGTCGGATTCATTAGCCTGGGATGCCCCAAAGCCCTGGTGGACAGCGAACGCATCCTGACCCAACTGCGGGTGGAGGGCTACGAGGTGGCCGACAGCTACGAGGGCGCGGACGCCGTGATCGTCAACACCTGTGGTTTTATCACCCCCGCCGTGGAGGAAAGCCTGAGCGCCATCGGCGAGGCGCTGGAAGCCACGGGCCGCGTGATCGTCACCGGTTGCCTAGGCGAGCGCCCCGAGAAGATTCTGGAACGCCACCCCAAAGTCGCCGCGATTACTGGCAGCGAGGCGGTGGACGACGTGATGATGCACGTGCGCGAACTGTTGCCGATTGAAACCGACGAATTTACTGGCGTGCTGCCCGTCACCGCGTCGGGAATGCGCCCAGAACGTGAGAACACCAAGCACGGCGACGTGTTCGCACCCACCATCAAGCTGACGCCCCGGCACTACGCCTACGTCAAGATCGCCGAGGGCTGCAACCATACCTGCGCGTTCTGCATCATTCCCAAGCTGCGTGGCAAGCAAGTCTCGCGCGATGCGGGCGCGGTGCTGTACGAGTCGTTCCGCCTGATCGCGGGCGGCACCAAGGAACTGATGATCATCTCGCAGGACACCAGCGCTTACGGCGTGGACGTGCGTTACCGCGAGTCCGAGTTTCAGGGTGGTCAGGTCCGCGCCCACCTGACCGATCTGGCCGTCAAGCTGGGCGAGATGGGCGCGTGGGTGCGGATGCACTACGTCTACCCGTACCCGCATGTGGACAAAATCGTGGAGCTGATGGCGCAGGGCAAAATCCTGCCGTATCTGGACGTGCCGCTGCAACACGCCTCGCCCCGCATATTGAAGCTGATGCGGCGGCCCGGCGCGGGCAAGCAATTGGAGACCATCCGGCGCTGGCGCGGCATCTGTCCCGAACTGACCATCCGCAGTACCTTTATCGTGGGCTTTCCCGGCGAAACCGAGGAAGAATTTCAGGAGCTGCTGACCTTCTTGGAGGACGCGAGGCTAGACCGCGTGGGCGCGTTCGCCTACTCGGACGTGGAGGAAGCCGACGCCAACGCCCTGCCGAACCCCGTGCCGGAGGACGTGAAGCAGGAACGTCTCACCCGCTTTATGGAAGTCGCGCAGCGCATCAGCACCGAGCGGCTGGCCGAGAAGGTGGGCCGCGTGATGGACGTGATCGTAGACGAATTCAACGACGACGAGGGCGACGCGCCAGGAACCCGCCTGATCGGGCGGACGAAGGGCGACGCGCCCGGCATTGACGGTCAGGTGTACCTGTTCGCGGGCGACTATGCGGGGCAGGTCAAGATCGGCGACATCGTGAAAGCCCAAATTGAGGACAGCGACGAATACGACTTGTTCGGGGAAGTGGTGGAACGGCCAGAGTGGAAGCCGAACGTGCCGCAGTTGGGGCATTTCGGGGGGCATTGAGTGGTAATGTGAGTTATGACAGGGTACGTCTACATCTTAGTCAATGAGAGTTTGAAAGGACTTGTCAAAATAGGTATCACTTCGCGTGAGCCATTTGCTAGAGCTTCTGAACTTCAGACTACAGGTGTGCCAACCCCATTTACTGTGGCAGCAACTATTAAAGTGAATGATAGTCGTACTGTAGAGCGTCAGATACACATCCTGCTCGCAGATCATAGAGTAGCTAATGGTAGAGAATTCTTTAAAATTAATCTTCCAGATGCAGTTAAGGTCCTTTATGAATGTTGCCGTAATAACTTAGACCAGCCGCTTGACACTTTAATTAATCAAAATTACTTATCAGACTTGACAACAGGGCAAAATAAAGATATAGATACCATCCTCCAGTTTTTAATTCCTGGAGAGAATTACAATCCCCCTAGAGTAGAAGTAGAACTATTTGCTCTTATAAAACAGAAAAATCCCCGAGCTATGGTAGAGATGGGAAGAATGATTAGGGGGAAGCTATCCCGTACCGGATATGGACACGTAGGGGATGACAAAAAAGCTAACAAACTATTCGAGCAGTCCATAGCTTTACAGTATTTGGACGCCATGTACGAAAGAGGTATAACGGGGTGGTTCTATTCCGATTATCTAGATTCATACTTTGCGAAGGAAATGAATAAAATTACGAGAATGTCTCGTATTTTGGAAATTTTCTCGCTGGCTCCTGGTAGAAATTGTCTTCCGAGAATATTTGATGTTCCAATATCTGAGCAAATAATGAAAGTTGTTGAAAATAAAATTTGGGCGCATTATAATTTAGCCGCACAACAGCATAGAAGTTTCGTTTGGGAACTCCAAAAAATAAAACCCCATCTATTTAAATTTGAAATTCGTGGGCCTGAAATAAAACCAGACTTCTATGGACTTAGAGCATTCAGCAGTCGGAGTACCTACGAGGCCGAAATACCCATAGAACTAGAAAATATTGAGGACTCTTACAGAAAATCTATCAGAAATCTGGTGTTCCTCTATGACTACATAGGTTACTTAAATTCAAAAGGTTACGAATTTAAACTAGATAAGCATCGCCACTATATGGCCGATGCCGAAAGGCAGCGTTTAGCCATCGAGATTAATTCGGTAATCAAATTTGTATAGAAATTCGTAAAATCTTTCAGTCATTTTTACCCGGCCTATACCGCCCCAGCAAGAACTCCACCACATCCTCTGCCCCATACCCCAGAGGCCACGCGGCGATGTCGTTCAGGCTGTCGCCGCTGGTCATCAGCGAGCCTTCGGTGTAACCCCCCTTCTGCACCTGGGCGTATCCGGCGTCGGTCATCAGGGCGTTGCACAGGCATTTGCGGCCCACGGTGTCCTCAATCTTGCCGCCCTTGGACAGGTAAGCGTCCACAGGTTCGGCGGCGCAGCGCAGGCCCGTCTTGCCGTCCTCGCCCGAGTACGCCTCACGCAGATAGCCGATGTCGCACACGCGCGGGCGGGCCAGATAATGTTCCACGCGGGCCAGCGTGTCGTCCACCTGCACCACCTTGAACGGAAACCCGGTGGGCGAGGCCAGCGGATCGGTGTAGACCTCCACACCGCCGTCCTTGGTCAGCACATGCACCTGTTCGCGCAGATCGTTTCGCAGCCCGCTGTCGGCGCAATAGGCGAACAGCGTGCCCACCTGAATGCCCGCCGCGCCGCGTGCCAGCGCTTCCTGCAAGGCTTCGGGAGTGGCCCGGCTCCCGGCCAGCCAGAACGGCAGGCCCAGCTTCTTCATCTCGTCCAGATCGGCAATGTCGCGCTCGCCATAGATCGGCTGGCCGGACTCATCAAAAGTGGGCGTTCCGCGCGGCGGGGCATTGTGGCCCCCGGCGGTGGGGCCTTCAATGATAAAACCCTCCACCGAGCCGCTGGCCTTCTTCATCAGCACCCCAGCCAGAATGTGCGAGGTGACAATCGGGTAGAACTTCGGGCGCGGCAGCTCGCGCCGTTCTAGGCCGTAGTCGGCGGGATCAAAGGTCAGGACGGCGGCGTCCCCGCCCTTCACGTCCAGCTTGATAGATGCCTGTCCTCCCGCCGCAAAGGCATCCAGCACGCCGGGAATCTCGCGCGGAATGCCCGCGCCCATAATCACGGTGTCGGCCCCGGCCAGCATCGCGCCGTAAAGGGCCGGGACGGTGTGCAGTTGCAGCTTGGTCAGCAGGTTGACGCCCACCGGGTTGCTGTGACCCTCACGCGCCAGAAAGACCTCCACGAAGCTGCCCATCACCCCGAGTTCCCAGGCCGCGCCGTGCTTGGTCACGGTGGGCAGCGGCACACGGCGGTAAGACTGGCCCGGTTCACGGCCCTCCGGCAGAAAGTACATCTTGATGACCTTCTCGGCGCGTTCCTGGTTGGGATAGGCGGCCAGGGCGCGGCGCACATGGCCGCCCTCGTCGCCGTCCTGGAGGCGGCGCACCAGCACGTTGTCGATGCCGGTACACGACACGATGCCCAGTTGCCCGATCTGGGACACGGCCTGCGCCAGCCCCCAGTGGGAAATGCCCACGCCCATGCCGCCCTGGATAATCTGCGGCAGGGCCGGGGTGCGGGGTGCGGTGGCGGAAGAGGTGGTCATTGCGGGAGTTTGCGTCATGTTGGGTACCTTTTGGGACGCCGGAATCGGCGGAGTCAAAGCGGATGAGGCGCTGGATAAGGCTCTCAACGGGGTGACAGGAGACCAAAAGGCAGCGTCACCCCAGATTTTATTTCTCCAGTATTCCACTGCTCCGCCGCATGATATCCAACTTGGAACGCAGTCAAAAGGTAACCTCCCTCTCCAGCGCAGGACGACGTGTCGTGAAACGGGCCTAATGTGGAAGGCCACTGTAAGGCCGGGGCGCTTACACTTTTCCGGTGAGTATCGACGTCTTGCTGGTGGTCTTCGCTGGTCTCTTCGGCCTGCTGGTGGGATCGTTTTCCAACGTGCTGATCTGGCGGCTGCCGCGTGGCGAGAACATCGCCTTTCCGCCCAGCCACTGCCCCCACTGTGACCATGCCCTTAGCCCGCGCGATCTGGTGCCTCTGTTCTCGTGGCTGTCATTGGGCGGCAAATGCCGCTACTGCCGCGCGCCGATCAAGTCGCGGTATCCGGTTGTGGAGGCGCTGACGGGTCTGGGCTACGCGGTCATTGCCCTGCTGTTTCCCATCGCCCTTTACGGCGCGGGCAGCCTGGGCCTGATGGTGCTGTTCACGCTGCTGCTGGTGGGCAGCGCCATTGATCTGGACACCTACACCATTCCCGACGAGCTGACCTTGCCGGGGGTGGCGCTGGGACTCCTATTCGGTTTTTTCAACGGCAGGAACGCGGTGGAGGGCTTGCCTGATCTGGCGGGCGCGGTCAACGGGGCTTTGCTGGGCGCGGGATTGCTCGTCGCCATCAACCAGTTCGGCTCGTGGGTGCTGCGGCGCTTCCGCGAACGGCAGTATCCCGAATTCCCCATCGGCTTTCAGCAGATCAGCCTGGGGTTGCTGGCAGGGGCGTGGCTGGGGCCGTGGTGGGGCGCGGGCGTAGGCCTGCTGTCGGCGGCGGTCAACGCGGTCAGCCGCCGCGTGGTCCGCATTCCCGAACTGCTGACCCTGGGCGGCCTGCTCCTGAGCGTGGTGGTGGGCAGCGCAGGCATAGGCCCCGGCCTGATTCTGATGGTGCAGGGTTCACTGGCGGCGGCAGGCGGCGTGTCTTTGGTGGCGGGCGTGTACTGGTGGGTCAGACACCGCCCCGGCGCTGCGGATGAGGCAGAGAACGACGGCGCGGATGACCAGTACGATGCCAGCGCGATGGGCTTCGGGGACGTGAAACTGGCTGCCGTGATCGGCGCGTTCCTGGGCTGGGAGAGACTGCTGGTGGCCTTACTCGTGGCGGTCTTCGCCGGGGCGATCATTGGCGTGATTCAACTGGCGCGCAAGCAGGAGAACCGGGTCAAGTTCGGCCCCTTTCTGGCCTTCGGTGCATTGGTGGCGCTGATCTGGGGCGCGGGCATCGTGGCAAGCTACCGGGGGATGCTGGGGCTGTAGGGCCTCTCTCCTATTCCAGCCAGGCCAGATCCATACTCGGCACCCCTGGCGACACCCACGAATTGCCCCGAACGATAAACCGCCACGGCAGATTGCGCCCCTCCTTAATCCCCACGCGGGCGGTGATCTCCACCTCTTCATCGGGCAGAGTCGCGGGCGGTGCGAACAGATGCAGCGCGGCGCTGT
Organism: Deinococcus sp. AJ005; assembly: GCF_009017495.1. Classification (NCBI taxonomy): domain Bacteria; kingdom Thermotogati; phylum Deinococcota; class Deinococci; order Deinococcales; family Deinococcaceae; genus Deinococcus; species Deinococcus sp. AJ005. The sequence goes on from NZ_CP044990.1 coordinate 2,394,439, forward strand.
CCACCGCCGTCCCCGTTACCTCGGCAGGCCGGATGCCAAGCGCGTAGACCAGTTTAGCCGGGCCGTTGGTCAGGTCACGTTCGCGGGTCACGGGGCGGTGCGTCAGCATTTGCCCTTTGCCCTCCAGCGGTTCCAGCGCGCGAATTAACACGCTGGCGGCAATGCTTTCGGGGCGGCAGGAGACCTGCAACAGCGGATGCCCGTGCGTACTCCAGAACAGCCAGCGGCCTGCCTGGACAGCCATCTCGGCGCTGCGGGCGGCATGAAACCGTCCGGCGGTACAGGCTGGGTCACGCGGGCAATCGTAAGCCTCGGTTTCCACAATTCTACCGCTGAGAACCTCGCCGCCGGGCAGGACATGAACCAGGGTGCCGCCCAACAGCTCACGGGCCACCCGCACCGGATCGCGGTCAAAGAAAGCGGGAGGCAGAGGCGTAGTCATTTACTTCCGCATCATCCGCAGGCGGCGGAAGAGCTGGCCTTCCTGGTGGGTCACGGTGTCCTGAAGCTGGGCGGTGGTGACCTCCTCCACGGTGACAAATGCCTTCGGGTACACCGCTTCAATGGCGCGGATGGCCTGTTTCATCTTCTTGCGGGCGATCACGGTGAACATGATCCTCACCTCTCCGTCGCGGCCCGAGGCGTTGACGGTGGTGACGTAGAATCCGGCCTTTCGCAGCGCCTCCTGAACGTCGGGGGCGCTGACGGGCACGATGATTCGCAGCACCACCTTACCCACCGCCAGCCAGCGCTCAATGTTCGCGCCCAGCATGGTGCCTGATGCGTAGCCGCCCGCGTAGGCGATGAATTGCAGTGGGCTGTCCAGCGTGCTGAGAACCTTGGCGGCGGCCATCAGCCACACCAGCGATTCAAAGAAACTCAGCGCCCCCGCCGCCGTGCGTTTGCCCCGGATCAGCATCCCGATTCGCAGCGTGCCCAGCGACACGTCCACGATTCTGAGGGAGAAAATAAGCAATGCACCCAGTAGGGCGTCGGCAGTCAGAGCATCAAACACACCCCTGAACTTAGGGGGGCGGTAAATGAGAATGGTCAGCGATTGGAGGGGAAGGAGGGCCGCCGATCACGCCAGTCCTGCGGGTCATCTTTGAGACCAAAGCAGTCCTCGGGCGTCAGACCTGTCTCCCCTGACGGGTTTGAAACCACAGATAGATCAGACCGCCGACAAACGCCAGACCAGTCACCACCAGACTCAGCCACATGAAGCCGATAGTGCGGCGATAAGATTCGCCCAAAACGGCAATCTGTCCCAGTACAGAGAAAAATTGCATAGCAACAAAGGCCAACCCGATGACGAACATCAGTTGTGAATGCTGTTTATGTCGCGTCCAGAACCACCACCCGAACAGGACCGGCAAGGGAATCAAGGCAGCCAGCCAGAGCTTGAGCAGACTTTCGCTGGGACTGATGAGAATGGGGGCCATTGAGAACACCGCCGCGATGCTCAGCATCACCAGAAACATCAGCGGTGTGCTGACACTCGGCGCTGGCCCACGCTGTCCACCACCTGACACGCCATCCCGCTGATCCATGATTCAGATTATCCCATCCCGCAACAGCCCACCCTCGTAAATGCGGCGAATGGTGGCTTCAATGTCCGGCTCCCTGACCGTGATGTCGCGCACCGGGGCATGGGCGGTGACGCGGGCAATCGGGGCGGCGGCGGCCCCAATAAAGCCGTAGCGGACGCGGGGGCCTTCCGCACCCAACAGCTCCAGCCCTGGCACCTGCGGGTCAATCGGAGTAGCCTCAAAATCCACCACCAGTTCGCGGGCGCTGCCGTAGCGGGCCTGCAAACTCGCCAGCGCGCCATCGTACAGCAGGGAGCCGTGGTCAATAATCATCACGCGGCGGGCCAGCCGTTCCACATCGCCCAGATCGTGGGTAGTCAGCAACACCGTGACCTCGCGGGTGGCGTTGATATGGCGGATAAATTCGCGGATACGCTCCTTGGCCACCACGTCCAGCCCCACCGTCGGCTCGTCCAGAAATAGCAGTTCGGGGTCGTGCAGCAGGGCGGCGGCGAGGTCCGCCCGCATCCGCTGGCCCAGGCTGAGGGCGCGGGCCGGGGTGTTCAGGAACGGCCCCAGTTCCAGCAACTCGGTGAAGTCGCGCAGGTTCTGGCGGAAACGGGCTTCGGGCACGCGGTAGATGTGGCGCAGCAGTTCCAGCGATTCGTGGACGGGCAGATCCCACCATAGCGTCGTGCGCTGGCCGAACACCGCGCCCAGGCGGGCCACATGCGCCCGGCGGTCCTTCCACGGCACCAGACCGCCCACCTCCACCCGCCCAGTGTCAGGGACCAGCAGCCCGGTCAGCACCTTGATGGTGGTGCTCTTGCCCGCGCCGTTCGGCCCCAGATAGCCCACGATCTCGCCGCGTTCAACACTAAAGCTCACGTCTTTCACGGCTTCCATAACGATGCTGGAACCGCGCAATAGGCCGCCCTGACGCACGCGGAAGGTTTTGCGGAGGTTGTGGACGGTGATCATGGCTGCTCCTTGTGTTTCACTCATGTTCCCGTTCCGCCGTAGTGCCGCACGCCCACGCGCCAGAAGGCGAAAGCCGCCGCCAGCATCAGCGGACCGACGAGGGGCGACAGGTAAGCGGCCAGGGGGGGCAGACCATCCGGCAGCGGACGGCCCAGGACGTGCAAAACGGGGAAATACGACAGGAAGGCAGCAGGAATCAGGTACGTGAAGGTCTTGCGGAGGAACTGGCCGTAGATGTCCATCGGGTAGGAAATCAGGGTGCGTCCGCCATAGGTCAGGACGTTCATGGCCTCCACGCTCTCCACCGTCCAGAAGGTCAGCGTGCCGCCGATGACGAAGAGGCCGCCGAAAAAGGCGATCATACCCAGCACACTTCCTGCCAGCAGCAACGCGGCTTCGGGGGTGAGGATGGCCCCGGACGCCATGACGCCATACGCCAGAATCCCCATCGCCAGAAAGACCCGCGTGATCCGCCGCAGCGCAAAGTCCGAGCCGAAGATTTGCAGACGCAGGGGCGCAGGCCGCAGCAGGAAAGTGTTGAAGCTGCCACTGCGCACATGCTGACTGAGGTTGGGGGCGTCAAAACCGCCGAACAGCAGGTCCATCAGCACGAAGGAGATTTCTGCGAGGCCGTAGAGCAGGCTGACCTCGCCCAGCGTCCAGCCGCTCAGCGAACCGAAACGCGGCAGCACCAGCGCAAAGGCGGCAAATTCTGCCAGTGTGATCAAGGCCGATCCCAGCGCGTCCAGAGCGAACGACACCCGGTAAACGGCCTGCGAACGGGCCTGGGCGCGCAACAACAGGAAGTAGAGACGCAGATGGTAGATAACCGACGCCAAAAGACTTTCTTTGTCTTTTTGCTCCCTCCCTCCTCGTGGGGGAGGGCTGGGGAGGGGGGGCGACGGCGAAAGCTCCGGCCTAGCCACCCGCCACCTCCAACCGCCGCAAGCCGCGCGATAACACAAACGCCGCCACCCCGAATAGAAGCAGCGCCCAGCCGAGTTGCACCGCCAGCGCTGTCCACGCCTCCGCTCCAGTTTTTACACCCAGCCAGATTTCCACCGTCGTATTCATCATGCTGGGAAAGGGGGTGAAGGCCAGCACATTCTGAAACCACAGCGGGAAGAAGGCCAGGGGCATCAGAAAGCCGCTGCCCAGGCCCAGCACCGCCCAGGCAAAGCGCCCGAAGCCCACGGCGTCCGGGGACCAGAAGGCCGCGCAGTTGACCAGAAAACGGAAGGCAAAACCGCAGGCCCAGGCCAGCAGCAGGCTCAGGGTAGTCAGGGTCCAGCCTCCCAAGCCTGCCGGAAATGTCGCCCCCCAGATCAGCGCAAACAGCGCCAGCATCGGCAACCCGCGCAGCACGAACTGGCCTGCCGCCCGGCCCGCGTCCTGCGCCGCCCAGAACGCCAGCAGGTCATGGGGGCGCAGCAAGTCAGAGGCCACCTCGCCCCGGTGAACCGTCCGCATAAAATCGGTCCAGCCGAACAGGGACAGCGCCATGATGAATGCCTGCGTGAGTCCGGTGTAGGTAATGGCGTCCTGTACGGTGTATCCAGCCACCTGCGGCGTGTTACCGAACAATGCCACCAGCACGGCGATTCGCAGCACGCCAAAAAACAGGTTGGTGATCAGCCCCCACAGCGCCGCCTGCGGATACGCGAACTGCCGCCGGAAGCCCAGCCGCGCCACCGAGGCGTAGAGCGGCACGTTGAGGCATGGCGTGGGTTTCAGGGCCGCTTGCATACAGGCCAGAGAGCTTAGCGGCTGCCGATGCCGGGGCGCATGGGCCAGATGGCGGAGTTCTGTAGGGCACACCCCTCCCAACCTCTGCCTTTTCTGAAGCCCCTCCAGAGGATTGGCCTCAGCCGCAGGGGGTAGGCTGGCCTCTCTTCAATAGTTCACAGTCACCCACAGGAGGTCAACAATTATGATGGACATCTTCAACATGCTCGGCGGGATGGGCAACGCGCAGCAGCAGGTCAGCCAGCAGACCGGGGCCACCCCACAACAATCCGCGTCCGCGATGGAGGCGGCCATTCCGCTGCTGCTGGGGGCCATGACCCGCAATGCGGGCAGCCCGCAGGGCGCGGCTTCTCTGGCCGGGGCTTTGGGCCAGCACGACGGCAGCGCGCTGGACCTGTTCAGCCAGGGCGGCGCACCCAACATGCAGGAAGGCCAGAAAATTCTGGGCCATGTCTTCGGCAACCAGCAGCAGTCTGCCGCCAACGCGGTGGGCAAACGCGCGGGCATTGATCCCCAGCTCGCCATGCAGATTCTGAGCATGGCCGCGCCGCTGGTGCTGGCCTACCTGGGCCGTCAGCGTCAGCAGGGCGGTCAGGGCGGTGGGCCAGACCTCGGTGGTTTGCTGGGCGGACTCCTCGGCGGCGGTTCCGCTGGAGGTCTAGGCGGCATGCTCGGCGGCCTTCTGGGCGGTGGACAGCAGGCCCCGCAACCCCAGAGCGGTGGTGGCGTATTTGGAGGCGGCCCGGTCATTTCCGGCCTGCCCCCGCAGAACAATCAGGTGCAGCAAGACACCCAGCAGGGCGGTGCGGGCGGCATTGTCGGCACCCTCAACAATGTGCTGGACCGCGACGGCGACGGCAACGCCCTCAACGATCTGATTGGCATGTTCAGCGGACGGCGCTGAGAAAGGCTGTTCTGATCCCTGAATAGAACAGGTTTTAAATCCGAGATTTGAGGAGGTGGCGCGAGTAGAGCATTCTATTCACGCCACCTGCTTTTTGCTGTTCCAGACACGATTGCCATACCGGCCAACCAGTATCAATTCACCAGCGGACTGGTAGCCCCGTCCGCGCACTCTCATAGCCGCCCAGCACCAGCCGCACGCTCTCGCGCCCGTCCTCGCCCGTGCAGACGACGGGCGCACCGCCCTGGATGCTCTGGACAAAGCGCACGACGCTGCGGACGTGGGCATTGTCGGACGCGGCGAAGTCGTACCACGTTTCATCGGTCTGGCCCCACTGCCCGTAACCCGATTCGCGGTTCACGAAACGCAGGCGCGGTTTGCCCAGGCGGTTGCTGCATTCCAGCGCGCCCTCTGTGCCGTAGACGGCGAAACTCTCCTCCCAGCCGGTGGCCGTCCAGGCGTTTTCCACGCTGGCAAAGCCGCCATTCTTGAATTCCAGGGTGGCGATGCTGGTGTCCTCTACCTCAATCTCAAATTTCAGCGTGGCCATGCGGGCGTAGATGCTGTCCACGTCGCCGCCGAAGTGCCGGGCGAGGTCCATCATGTGACAGCCGTTGTCCAGCAGGGTGCCGCCCCCACTGGCCGCGAGGTTGCCGAACGCCCCGCGCACTTCCGGCGCACCGCCCCAGTCGTGCGCCTGCCGCAGGCGCATGAAGGTCATGCGCCCGATGCGGCCCTCATTGATCAGGCGTTTGGCGGTCTGCACCAGTGGGCTGGAGCGCAGGTGATGCCCGGTTTGCAGAATGGCCCCGCCCTCCCGCGCCGCCGCGATCATCTCGTCGCAGGCGGCCAGATCGAGGGACAGCGGTTTCTCGCACAGCACATGAATGCCGCGCCGCAGGGCAGCCAGGGCGGCGGGCGCGTGGAAGGCATTGGGCGTGCAGATGCTGACCGCCTGCACCCCGCCGCTTTCCAGCAGTTCCACGAAATCTGCGTAGCCCCGCGCGTTCCAGTCGGTCTCGCGCCGCTGCCGGGCGGCGACGTTCGTTTCGGCAAAGGCCACCACATTGGCCCCGGCATGGCTGTACCCCTCATAGTGCCGCTGCGAGATGGCCCCCGCGCCGATAATGCCGACATTCAGCGGGGCAGACTGAGGCAGCAGAGTGGTCATAGCTTTTCCAGCGGCAGTGTTTCCAGTGGCTGGGGACGGTGTCCGAACGAGCGCGGCGCACTGGCAGTGGGCATAGCCCAGCGTGCGGCGTTGGCAATCACCTGTTGAATCTGCGGGTTGTGGTACGTGGGGAATGTCTCGTGGCCAGGACGAAAGTAAAAGATCTTGCCGCTCCCGCGCGTGAAGGTGCAGCCGCTGCGGAAGACTTCGCCGCCCGCGAACCAACTCACGAAGACCAGTTCGTCGGGGGCCGGGATGTCGAAGTGTTCGCCGTACATTTCCTCATGCTCCAGCTCGATGAATTCGCCCACGCCCTGCGCGACGGGGTGCGCCGGGTTGACCACCCACAGCCGCTCCTTCTCGCCCACCTCACGCCATTTCAGGTCACAGCCGGTGCCCATCAGGGCCTTGAACGGCTTGCTGAAGTGCCCGGAGTGCAGCACGATCAGGCCCATGCCGTCCAGCACGCGGGCCACCACTTTCGCCGCCACGGCATCCGACACGTCGCCGTGTGCCTTGTGGCCCCACCACAGCAGCACGTCGGTCTTGCCCAACACCTCGTCGGTCAGGCCATGTTCCGGCTGATCGAGGGTGGCGGTCTGGACACTTTCAAAGCCGTGCGTCCGCAACCCGTCGGCGATCACGGTATGGATGCCGTCCGGGTAGTGGACGCTGACTTTGGGGTTTTCCAGTTCGTGACGGTACTCGTTCCAAACGGTCAGGCGGGGCGGTGTGGATGAGGTCATGACGGGAATGAATGTAGCGCGGCAGCGGGTGGCGAGAGAAAGGAGATGAAGGGGTGGCTGTACAACTCACCCCTCAGCTCTGCCAGTCCGGTGCCCCGTGCTACATCCTCTCAACTCAGCCCCTATAACAGCTTGTCCAGCGTGATCGGCGTTTCCCGCACCCGCTTGCCCGTCGCGTGATAGATGGCGTTGGCGACGGCGGCGGCGGTCCCAACAATGCCGATTTCGCCCGCGCCGCGTGCGCCCAGGGCGCTGACATGAAAGTCGGGATGGTCCAGCGCGATGGCCTGCACGCTGCCGATGTCGGCGTTGACGGGAATGTGGTACTCGGCCAGATTGCTGTTCAGGATCAGGCCCGTGCGCGCGTCGGTGTGGGTTTCCTCGTGCAGGGCCATGCCCACGCCCCAGACCATGCCCCCGGTCAGTTGCGATTCGGCGGTCTTGGCATTGATCACCTGCCCGATGTCGAAGGCTCCCACCACCCGGCTGACACGCGGGGTCATGAAATCGGGATCGACGCGAACCTCCACGAACACTGCGCCCCAGGAATGGCGGGCAAAGCGCTCGGCCACCGCTGCCACGCTGCCGTCCTTGCCCGCCTTGAGCTGATCCAGGTGTTTCTGGCTGCCCTCATGTGGAATAGTTTCGCGGTAGACCTCGTGCTGGTCCTTGCCCAGGCGTCCAAGGATGGCGGTGTAGTCCTCGCCCTGAGCAGTGTCGCCCAGATACAGGCCGCCGTCGCGTGGGTGGATGTCCCGCCCAGCCACGCCAAACAGCGGGGAGGCGGAATCGTGCGTGGCGGCTTCCATCAATTCTTCGCGCAGGCCCATCGCGGCGGCCAGTACAGCGCTGCCCACGCTGCTGGCGGTGCGACTACCGCCGGAATAGCCGTTCTTGGGCAGGCGTGAGTCGCCCAGCTTGACCTTGATCCGTTCGATATCCAGCCCCAGCGAATCGGCGGCGATTCCGGCCAGGATGGAATACGTCCCCGTGCCGATGTCGTGGCTGCCCGCCTCGATTTCCACATGGCCGTCGGCGCACAGCCGGGCGCGGGCGGTGGCGGCGCTGGCGTAGACCGGATAGGTGGCGGTGGCCATACCCCAGCCGATCATCGTGTTCCCGTCGCGCATGGAGCCGATTTCGGGATTACGCCCCTCCCAGCCAAAGGCTTCCGCCGCACGGTCATAGCATTCCAGCAGGTGCTTGCTGCTGTAGGGCTTGCCGCTCTCCGGGTCACTGTTTTCCGGGGCGTGGTTGCGGCGGCGGAATTCTAGGGGGTCCAGGCCCGCCTTCTCGGCCAGCTCGTCCATCAGCACTTCCAGGCCAAAGCTGCCGCTGGCCTCGCCAGGGGCGCGCATCATGATGTTTGGCCCGGCGTGGGTGCGGATCAGCGTGTACTTCAGGTCCATGTTCGGGTTGGCGTAAAGCATCTTGGGCACATTGCCCACCTGTTCGGGGAAGAGGTCAGACACCCCAGTCTGCGTCTGCGCGTCCAACTTCATGGCCGTGAATTGCGCGTTGTCGTCCAGCCCCACCGAGTACGCCGAAGTCGTCGCGGCGCGGTAGCCCACGGCGGCGAACATCTGCGCGCGGTTTAGCACCAGCTTGACCGGGCGGCCCAGTTTGCGTGCGGCCAGCACGACAGTCGGCAGGTGCGGCCAGGTGGTGGCCTTGCTGCCAAACCCTCCGCCCACGAAGGGGCTGATCACATGCACATTGTCCGGCTCCAGCCCCAGCATGGCGGCCAGGGTGTGCTGCGCAGACTGCATCCACTGCGTCGGCTCGTAGATGGTCACGCGCTCGTGACCGTCCCAGGCGGCAATGACGGCGTGCATTTCCAGCGGGTTGTGGTGGTGGACTGGTGTGTCGTAGGTGGCCTCGAAGGTGCTGGCCGCGTCCTTCAGACCTTTCTTGACGTTCCCGCGCGAGTGGCCCAGCGGCGGCAGTGGCAGTTTGTCCAGCAGCGGCATCCCATGTAAACCCTGCTCCAGCGTGGCGCGGAAGTCGGAGGCGTCGTACTCGATTTCCAGCAGTTGCGCGGCATGTTGTGCGGCCTCCAGCGATTCGGCCACCACCAGGGCGACGGGCTGCCCCCGGAATTCAATTTTGGCCGACTGCAACGGCAGAACGGAAGTTCCGGCGGGGCCGCGCGGATACGCCTTGACGGGCTTCAGCTTTATGCCCTGAGACTCGTGGGTCAGGATGTCCAGCACCCCCGGCACGGCGCGGGCGGCCTTTTCATCAATGCTTTTAATGCTGCCGTGGGGAATCGTGGCACTGACCAGAACAGCGTGCGCCAGTTCCGGCAGGTCAAACTCGGCGGTATATGTGGCCGCGCCGCGCACCTTGTCGGGGCCGTCCACACGGCTGACCCGCTGGCCCACATAATTCTGAGGCTGGCCTTTCTGAACGGTCATGCGCCTGCTCCTTCGATTGAATTTCCAGCCTCATCCACAAGACCTGCCGCCTGCATCAGCGCCCGAACGATCACGCGGGCGGTCAGCGGCACCTTGAAGGCGTTCTGAGAGAGGGGATGGGCATGCTGAAGCGCGGCGCGGGCGGCGGCTTCAAAGGTTTCACGGGTGGCGGGCTGGCCGACTAGTGCGGCTTCGGCTTCCGGCGAACGCCAGGGCTTCGTACCCACGCCACCCAGCGCGACGCGGGCCGCATTCACTTTCCCATCCTGCACGTCCAGCAGGGCGGCGCAACTACTCAGCGCGAACTCGTAGCTCTCGCGGTCCCGCACCTTGAGATACACGCCACGCTGGGCAATCGGTACGGGCAGCGTCAGCGCGACGATCAATTCACCTTCCTTCAAGTCGTGTTCGATGTGAGGCGTTTCGCCGGGAAGCAGGTTGAAATCTTCCAGCTTAACAGTGCGTTCTCCATCTGGGCCGCGCAGAACCACGTTTGCCCCATACGCCACCAGCGCCACCGAAGCGTCGGAGGCGTGCGTGGCAATACAACTTTCCGAGCCGCCCAGAATCGCCATCTTGCGATGATGGCCTTCTATCGCGCCGCAGCCGCTGCCCGGATCGCGCTTGTTGCATTCCTTGAAGGCCAGATCGCGGAAGTACGGGCAACGCGTGCGCTGCATGATGTTGCCGCCCATGCTCGCCATGTTGCGAATCTGCTGGGACGCACCCACGAGAAGGGCTTCACGGAGCGCCGGATACCGTTCAGCAATCAAGGCATGTTCGGCAGTCTGCGACATGGAGGCGAGTGCGCCGATTCTGACGCCCTCACCGTCCTCCACGATCTGCGACAGCTCCCCATTCTCGCGCAGCGGCGTGATGTCGGTCAGGTGGCTGGGACGTTCCACGTCCAACTTCATCAGGTCAACCAGGGTGGTGCCGCCTGCCAGAAATTTGCCCGGCTGACCCACGGCGTCGGCCACGCTCTGCGCCCGTGCGTATTGAAATGGTCTCATCGCTGCTGCCCGGCCACGCTCTTGACCGCTTTAAAAATCTGCGGATAGGCGGCGCAGCGGCACAGATTCCCACTCATGAAATCGCGCAGCTCGGCGTCGTTTTCTGCGTGTCCGCCCTCCACACAGGCCACCGCGCTGAGAATCTGGCCCGGCGTGCAGTAGCCGCACTGAAAGGCGTCGTGTTCGATAAAGGCCGCCTGCATCGGGTGCAACTCACCGTCGGGATTGCTTAAGCCCTCAATGGTACGAATCTCGTGGCCCTGGGCGCTGAGGGCCAGGGTCAGGCAGCTCAGGTGGGGTTCGCCGATCAGCACGGTGCAGGCCCCGCACTGGCCGTGATCGCAGCCCTTCTTGGTGCCGGTCAGGTGCAGCCGCTCACGGAGCACGTCCAGCAGGGTGGCCTGCACGGGAATATCCAGCGCGTGCGCCTGCCCATTGACCGTGAGGGTCAGGGGAACGCTATTGAGTGAGGTCATGCCCCAGGCTAGAGCGGCGCGGCGTGGGGCTGTGCAAGGCGGGGTTCACGGGGCCTTGAGCTGAGCGTTGTTACTTGCAGACCAACCCTCCACCACACTCCCTAGCCACCCGCCACACTCCGCGCCGGCTCCCACAGCCGCCACAGCTCATAAATGCCCATCAGCAGATGCAGGATCAGTTTGGCACTCAGCCCGGTCAGCAAACCCACTAGCGTTCCCCAGGCCGAGCGCATCGCGTCCGGCAGGCTTTTACGGACCACCAGCAGTTCGGCCAGCAGCGCCCCGGCCAGCGGCCCCACGATCAGGCCGAAGGGAATGAACAGTCCGGCCAGTCCGCCGATCAATGCGCCCCACACCGCCTGTTTGCTGCCGCCGTAGCGCCGCGCCCCCCACGCCGAGGCCAGATTATCCACGAAACCGATCAGGATGGTCAGCGCCCCGAAGGTCAGCAGAAAGGGCAGGTCCGGCCAGACCTGAAAGCCGTCCAGCAGCGTGGCTCCTAGCGCCCCCAGAAAGATGATCAGGGTGGCGGGCAGCACCGGCACGAAAGTCGCCACCATGCCGACGATCCAGGCGACGAGAAAAATCAGGAAGGCGAGGCTCATGTCGCTCCACAGTACGGCCCGGAGAACGCTGAAGTTTCCTTACCTGGTAGACATAAAAAAGCCCCACCGTGAAGTGGGGACTTTATTGACTTTGGTTGCAGGGACAGGATTTGAACCTGCGACCTCCGGGTTATGAGCCCGACGAGCTACCAGACTGCTCTACCCTGCGTTACCCTTTGAAGCTCTTTTGAAACTCCGTAGCACTTTTAACGTGCCTCACGCCGTCTCTCTCTTCTCAGCGCTTGGGAATAGTACAGCCCCCCGCCCAGACTGTCAACTGTGCATGGCGTTGCCATAGGGCGGTGGGGTGCGAAAAGCAGTGCGTGAATTCGTGCGCCAGCCTGACCCGACGGGCGCTAGGCTGGGGGCGTGACCCCCACGGCAGACTCTGAAATCGCGGCGCGCAAACTGCGCCATGTGGACGCCTGCCTGCTGCCCGCAAGCCAGTACGCGGGCGTGACCACCGGGCTGGAGGCGGTGCCGTGGCCCTACCGCGCCCTGCCGGAGCGCAACCTGAGCGAGGTGGACCTGAACACCACCTTCCTGGGCCATGCCCTGACAGCCCCGGTCCTGATCGGCGCGATGACCGGCGGGGCCGAGCGGGCGGGGCGCATCAATGCCCATCTGGCACAGGCCGCGCAGAAGCTGGGCGTGGGCCTGATGCTGGGTTCGCAGCGCGTGATGCTGGAGCGCCCCGACACCGCCGCCACCTTCCAGATCCGCGAACTGGCCCCCGACATCCTGCTGATCGGCAATCTGGGCGGGGCACAGTTCCTGCTGGGCTACGGCGCGAAAGAGGCCAGCCGCGCCGTGCAGACCGTGGGCGCGGACGCCCTGGCGATTCACATCAATCCCTTGCAGGAAGCCTTGCAGCGCGGCGGCGATACGAACTGGGCGGGGCTGACCGCGCGGCTGGCCGAACTGCTGCCAGACCTGCCCTTTCCGGTGGTGCTGAAGGAGGTGGGGCACGGGCTGGACGCCCGAACCGTGGCCGCCGTTCGTGACCTGGGATTTGCCGCGCTGGACGTGGCCGGGGCCGGGGGCACCAGTTGGGCGCGGGTGGAACAACTGGTGGAACATGGCGTGGTGCGGTCCCCCGACTTGTGCGAGCTGGGCGTGCCGACGGCCCAGGCATTACGTGAGGCCAGAATCGCTGCCCCGAGGATGCCACTGATCGCCTCCGGGGGCATTCGCACGGGGCTGGACGCCGCCCGTGCCCTCAGCCTGGGCGCGGGGGTGGTGGCAGTGGCCCGGCCACTTCTTGCACCTGCGCTGGACAGCGCTGAAGCCGTGGAAGACTGGCTGGCGAACTTCATTCAGGAGCTGCGAGTGGCCCTGTTGGTCGGCGGCTACGCGGATGTTTCGGAGGTACGCGCCTCGGGCAATCCATCCAGTGCGTCTTCCACCGAGTCGGGCTGATCACCCTCTCCCAGACGCTCCAGCACAGCTTCCTCCAGTTGGCCCAGCCGCCGCGTGACCGGATCGGTGGCGATGATCAGGGCCACCAGCGTGGTCAAGGCACCGACGGCCAGATGCACCCGGAAGGTGTCCAGATCGATGAACAGCAGCCCCACGGCCAGCCCCGCCCCCACCAGCAGCGCGGGCAGACTTCTGTCCGGGAAAAAACGGCGCGTGACCCGTAGCGAATTCCAGCGCAAAAAGGCCAGCGTCAGCAGGGCCAGGGCCAGTGCGGCGGCCACCAATTGCTGGTCCTCGGCGGCCTCCCTGGACCCGGCGGCGGACAGGCCGTTTCCCAGCCCTACACCCAGCACCACCACCGCCAGCGTGAAGGGCAGGTGGCCGTACAGCCACGCCAGCATGCCCTCTACCCGGCGGTCCACCCGCGCCCCCAGCAGCGGCAGCGAGCGGGCCTGATCGAAGTACATGCGCCACAGTGCCACCGCCGTCACGATAGCCGCCAGCGCAGGAATCAGGTTATTCGCGTTCAGCTCCTGCTGACGGCTGCCGCCCACGATCTCGGTGACGATTTCCCCCAGCGCGATAATTTGCAGCAGGCCCACCCGTTCGGGCAGGTGGCCCTCGTGCGGCAAGGCGTGGCGGCTGTGGTTGCGGATGAAGACCGGGGTCAGCACGTCCAGCAGCAGGGCGGCGCACCACAGCCCGGTCTGCGCCGCCGAGCCACCCGGCCACGCTGCCGAGACCAGCCACAGCGCCGCCGCCGTGCCGAAGGCCAGCGCCATGCGCCCGGCGAAGGCGGCCACACCAGGACCACGCCGCGCCACCGCCACGTAAAGCCCCGTCTGGATCAGCCGGTTGACCCCGTAAGCCAGCGCAAAGGCCGAACCGGTATCCGTCAGATCGCCCCGGAGGGTCAGGGCAATCATGCCCAGCGACACCAGTTGCGCCAGCGTGCCCCAGCGGTAGGTGCGGCTCTCGTTGCCGTAACGGGCGGCGAAGGTGGCGTTGCCCGCCCAGGCCCACCACACCGCCACGAACAGCAGCCCGAAATGCCACAAACTGGCGGCGTCCGGCGACTGGCCCAGCCGCTTGGCGAGTTGATCGAAGGCCACCACGAAGATCAGGTCAAAGAACAGTTCCAGCCAGGAAACCTTCTGTTCCTGATAGACAGAAGTATCTTCGCCGTGCGCGGCAGGCTCGCCCGCTCTGCCAATATTCACTTCGTCTGGCTGGCCGTGCATCACTCGGATTTTTTTATCAGATAGAAGAGGCAGACCACCGTAAGCCGCCTCAAGCGGCCCATTACCGTAAGCGACCTAGTCCCTTGCGGATCAGCGCGTCGGCGCTCAGCCCCGGCTCGGCAGACAGCAGTTCGGCCACCACCGCGCGCACCCCGGCCTCGCGGAAGCCTAGCGCCAGCAGCGCGTCCACCGCGTCGCGGCCCTCTGTCGTCACTGGTCTTACAGCCCTTACACCACCCACGGCAGGCGCGGCCAGATGTTCGGGCACCTTGCCCTGAAGCTCCAGCACCAGCCGCTCGGCGGTCTTCTTGCCCACGCCAGAGACACTGGACAGCAGTTTGGCGTCGCCGCTCAGCAGACCCTGCGCCAGCGCCGAGACCGGCATGGCCGACAGCATCGCCAGCCCCAGCTTTGGCCCCACGCCGCTCACCCCGGTCAGTAGATCGAACAGCCGCACGCTGTCGGTATCCGCAAAACCGAACAGCAACTGGGCGTCCTCGCGCACGATGAACCGGGTGTTCAGTTCGGCGGGTTGCCCCACCACCAGTTTTGCCAGCGTTCCTGCCGGGCACTGGACCTCGTAGCCCACGCCGCCCGCCACCACCACGGCGCTGTTCTCGCGCACCTCGCGCACCACGCCGGACAGGTAAGCAATCATTGCCCAGGATTCTAGTGGGTCGCGCGGGCGCAGGCTGTGGGAGTGGGCAGGATTTGCAGGGGCTGGAGAAGCGTGGGTGTCACCCGGCCACCGACAATCTCACCCCGGCCATTTTTCAGAACATGCCCCGGTGTTAGACTTCCTGCGGCAGACCCCGCTCTACTGAGCCGAAGAAGCCCTTTGAGAGCATCCCATTTCCCGCCCCATCCCTTTTTGCGCTGTACCCAAGCCCGGCCCACAACAGGAGAAACCACAATGCAATACGTTGTTCACCGCCCCCGAGTGGGCGTGTTTATCGATACCCAGAACCTCTACCACTCTGCGCGTGACCTGCTGGAGCGCACCGTCAACTTCGAGACGCTGCTGAACGTGGCCGTGGATGGCCGCGAGTTGCTACACGCCATTTCTTACACCGTGGAGCGCGAGAATGAGGCCACCGCCCGGCCCTTCATCTACAAGCTGTCCACGCTGGGCTTCAAGGTGCGGCGCATGAACCTGCACCTGCACCACGTCACCGATGGCGGTAAGCCCATCTACGAGGGCAACTGGGACATGGGCATCGTGGCCGACATGGTGCGACTGATGGACCATCTGGACGTGGTAGTGCTGGGCAGCGGTGACGGCGATTTCACCGACATGGTGGAGGTCTTGCAGGAACGCGGCAAGCGCGTGGAGGTCATCGCCTTCCGCGAACACACCGCCCAGCGCTTGATCGACGCCGCAGACCGTTTCATGCACCTGCCCGACATCGAGGACGCGTTGATGCCCGCCCGCCAGCGCAACAACGCCAAGGCCGACGAGCCGAAACCCGAAGAAACCGTCCAGTAATCCAGAAATGCCCGATCTAAATCCCCATGACGCGGACGCTGTTCTCGCCCGCCTGAACTTCACGCTACCTCCGGAGCGCATCGCCCAGACCGGGGCCGAACCGCGCGACTCCTCCCGCCTGATGGTGGTGGGCCAGAACGAGATTTCGCACCGCGTCTTCAGCGATCTGCCCTCGCTGCTTCGCCCCGGCGACTTGCTGGTGTCCAACCAGAGCCGCGTGATTCCTGCCCGTGTGATGGCGCGCAAGCCCGTGACCCCCGAAGGCCACGGTGGCGGAGCAGTGGAAGTGATGCTGCTGCGCGAGGAAGAGAACAATGTCTGGAGCGCATACCTCAAACCTGCAAAACGGGCTGGGAAAGAGTTGTGGCTGGGGGAGCATCGAGCCGAAGTCGTCGGCATTCTGGAAGACGGCGCACGCCTTTTGCATTTCGAGCATGACCTCAAGCCCCACCTGGACGAGATCGGACGGCTGCCCCTACCGCCGTACATCGATGCTGGAGATGACGACGAGATGTGGCGTGAGCGGTATCAGACGGTGTATGCCCGCGATCCCGGCAGCGTGGCCGCCCCCACCGCCGGGCTGCACTTCACGCCGGAGTTGCTGGCCCGACTGGACGGTATGGGCGTGGAACGCTGCGCCGTGACGCTGCATGTCGGCGCGGGCACCTTCCGGCCCATCCAGGGATCGGTCGCGGACCACACCATGCACGCCGAGCGGTACTCGGTAAGCGAGGTCACCGCGCAGGCCATCAACCGTGCCAGGGCCGAGAGCCGCCGCACCGTCGCTGTCGGCACCACCACCGTTCGCACGCTGGAAAGCGCCTGGGACGGGCAAATGGTACAGGCGGGCGAGGGCGATACGCGAATTTTCATCACGCCCGGCACCCCCGTTCACGTTCCAGACCTGCTGATCACCAACCTCCACCTGCCAGGCAGCACTCTGCTGCTGCTGGTCTCCGCCTTTGCTGGAGAGGATCGCATCCGGGCCGCCTACGACGCGGCGCTGGCGGGGGATTACCGCTTTTACTCGCTGGGTGACGCGATGCTGCTGGAAAATCAACGGGAGGCTAAAGCCTAATTCAGCGTCCGTTGCCCCGGCACGTCCAGCATGAACGCCGGAATCGGCACCCGCACCCTCGCGCCCCAGGCGTCCTGCATGGCGTAATAGCCGCGCATCACACCCGGCGTAGCCTCCACCGTTACGAAGGAATCGTAGACGAAGGTGCCGCCCGGCGCGATCACGGGCTGCTCGCCCACCACGCCGTCACCGTCCACATTGATCTCGTGGCCCAGGGCGTCCACGATGTCCCAGTACCGGGCCAGCAGTTGCCAGGTCTGATCGTGGTGGTTCTCGATACGGATCACGTAGGAAAAAACCCTGCGCTCCGGCGTACTGTGCGCGGCCAGATGGCTGACCTGCACGCTGACGCGGATGTCCGGCGCAGTGTCGGCCCCAGTGTCTGGACTGGGAGGGTCTGAACGTTCTGAATCGGGGGGAGGACGGCTCATGGCCCTCAGAGGATAGCGGAGGCCACCGCCGCAACGTGCCCCGGCGGACCGCATGAGCAATCGGTGATTCATATGCTGAAGGCAACGCGAGGAAGCCTGCTCTACACTGCCCTGCGTGACTTCTAACTCAGAACTGGGCATCAACAAGGACTTCCTTTTCGCGCTGCTTTCCGAAGCCGCACCCAGCGGTCTGGAACGCCGCGCCGCCGACGTCTGGAAAGCCGAGGCCAGCGCCTTCGCCCGCGTCTCCGAGGACCATTACGGCAACGTGTATGCCGAACTGGGGCCACAGGACGCGCCCGCGATTGCCTTGATGGGCCACTTGGACGAGATCGGCCTGATCGTCTCGCATGTGGGCGACGAGGGCTTTCTCAGCGTGCTGCCCATCGGCGGCTGGGACCCGCAGGTGCTGGTAGGCCAGCGCATCCGTCTGCTGGCACCGGGCGGCGACCTGCTGGGCGTGATCGGCAAGAAAGCCATCCACGTCATGGAATCCGAGGAGCGCAGCAAGGCCAGCAAACTCGAGGACCTGTGGATCGACGTGGGCCTGAGCAAGGAGGACGCACAGGAGCAGATTCCGGTAGGCACCTACGGCGTGATCGAGCAGGGACCGATCATGGTGGGAAACAAGATCGTCAGCCGGGCGCTGGACAACCGCGTGGGCGCGTTTGTGGTGCTGGAAGCCCTCAAGGCGCTGAAGGACACGGACCTCAAGCACCGCGTCGTGGCCGTGGGGACCAGCCAGGAAGAAATCGGATTGTTCGGCGCACAGATGGGCGGCCATAAAATTGATCCCATCGCTGGAATCGCCGTGGACGTGACGCACGAAACCAAGCAGAACGGCGTCAGCGAGAAGAAATACGGCGTGATTCACTTCGGCAGCGGTGCGAATCTGGGCGTGGGGCCAACCAGCAGCCCGGTGGTGGTCCGCCAGCTTCAGGAGGCCGCCCGCAAGAACGGCATTCCCTTCACCCTGGGGGCCAACACCTCGCGCACCGGCACCGACGCCGACGCGCTGACGCGGGTGCGTTCAGGCGTGCCCACCGCCGTGGTCAGCATTCCCAACCGCTACATGCACAGCCCCAGCGAAATGGTGGACGCCCACGACGTCAAAGCCTGCATCGACATTATCGCCGCCTGGGTAAAGGATCTGGAGGAAGGGCCAGACTTTACGCGGATCTGAAACTAAGAGCGTGTTTTAGAAGGTGTCTCATTTTGAGGCAGAAGATGGATGTCGTTTCGTTCAGGCCGCGCTGGGAAGGCGTTTGCGGTTCCCCCCTCCCAGCCTCCCCCACAGGGGGGGAGGAGCTAAAAGCGCGTGTTCCTGGGACTCGCAGAAATCCTGAAAGGCTTTTGAAATACGCTCTAACCGTCAGAGGACGCCACGCAGATTTTGAGTGGCGTCCTTGTTTTCTGTCAGCCTGCCACAAACCGGAGCGTTCCCTGCGGCACATTCTCGCCGCGTTCCAGGGTGGGAACCACCGTGCTGGTGCTGAGGCCCGCCGCGAGCCGCACGTCCTCGCCCAGACCCAGGGCAGCCAGATGCAGACCATGATCGCTGCCTGACAGAGCCTCTGCGGGATCGCCGCCGCCCCGGCGTACGGTCAGGGCGATGCGTGCGCCGTCGTCCAGCGTGAATTCGCCCATCGCCAGCAGGTACTCGGCCAGCACCCCTGCGGTGTACACGTCTTCCAGACCCACCCGCCCATCCGTTCCGGCGCAGACGATGCTGACCCCTTCAGAGGCCAGGGCGCGGGCGCGGCGGGCGGCGGCGTGGGCATTGGTCAGGGCGGCCAGCAGCACATGTTTGCCACTCCGGGCAGCAATGTGGGCGGCCCCGGTGCCATTGGTGGTGTTCATGACCACCGTCTTGCCCGCAAAGTTTTGCGCCCCTGCCTCTGCCGGACTGTTGCCGAAATCAAAGCCGGGGATGGGTAGACCACCGCGTTCCCCAGCCAGCAGCAGGTTTTCCCGCGTGCCGCGCAGGGCCAGGGCCACTTCCGGCGTACTGGTCAGCAGCAGCGCCTGTGCGCCGCGTTCCAGGTAAGCGACGGCGGTGGTGGTGGCGCGCAACGCATCGATCACCAGCACCACGTCCGGATAATTCCCGTATGGCAGCAGATCGACGCGCAGTTTCATGCGGGGCAGCTCTTCACTTCAGGGCTTCCCGCAGGCGTTCCAGCCCGGCCTTTGCGCCCCCTGGCCCATAGACCGCACTCCCAGCCACTAGCACCGTGGCCCCGGCACTGACCACCGCGCGGGCGTTGGTGCTGGACACGCCGCCGTCCACCTGCAACTCGGCGTCGCTTCCCATCTCATCCAGCCAGCGGCGCAACGTGCGAATCCGCTCCAGGCTGGCCGGAATGAATTTCTGGCCGCCAAAGCCGGGATTGACGCTCATGACCAGCACCAGATCCACGTCGCCCAGCAAGGGTCGCACAGCCTCCAACGGGGTGCCGGGGTTGAGGGTCACGCCCGCCCGCTTACCCAGCTCCCGGATCTGCTGCACGGCGCGGTGAACATGCGGCGTGGACTCGACATGCACGGTCATGCTGTCGGCCCCGGCAGCGGCGAAGTCCTTCAGGTAACGTTCGGGGCGCTCGATCATCAGGTGAACGTCCAGCGGCAGGTTGCTGGCCCGCCGCGCCGCTGCCAGGATGGGCAACCCGAAACTGATGTTGGGCACGAACATCCCGTCCATCACGTCCACATGTGCCCAGTCGGCCCCGGCGATGGCCCCCATTTCATCGGCCAGATGCGCGAAGTCGCACGACAGGATACTGGGGGCCAGCTTAACGGGGCGGGGGGTCTCGACTTCAGCACTCACGCCGGGCAGTTTACGACATGGCTCACAAATCCGGGCGCGGCTCAAACGGACAGGAGACGGAGAGGCGGTCAATCCCGAAGCGCAGCGCGGCAGTCTGCCTGCTACCCTCCCCCTATGCCTCCTTTGCTCCCCTCTGTGACGCCGGACTGGGCCTACGAGCGAGAACACTGGCGGCGCGGGTATTTCCGGGTGGCGGGTGTGGACGAGGCCGGGCGCGGGGCCTGGGCCGGGCCAGTCACCGTGGCGGCGGTGATTCTGCCCGGTCTGGCGCTGGACTATCCGTTCCGCGACAGCAAGCAACTGACCGCGCCGCAACGCGAGGAATACGCCGCAGAGGTCCGCCGTGTGGCCCTGGCCTACGCCGTGGAACACGCCTGGCCCGACGAGATTGACGAACTGAACATCCTGGGCGCGACGCACGCGGCGGCGTTGAGGGCGCTGGAAAGACTCAGTCCGCCCCCGCAGGCGCTGGTCACGGATTACCTGAAACTCCGCGTCAGAATTCCCATCAGTGCCCCGCCCAAAGCTGACGCCCTGAGCTACAGCGTGGCCGCCGCCAGCCTGCTGGCGAAAACAGAGCGTGACGCCGTGATGCGCGAACTGGACTGCCAGCATCCGTGCTACGGTTTTGCCACCCACAAGGGCTACGGCGCACCGGCCCACCGCGCCGCGCTGGAGCAACTGGGCGTGAGCGCGGCGCACCGCCGGACCTTTGCTCCCATCCGGCGACTGCTGGAAGACGGCGAGGGCGGTCTGTTTCCAGTTCAGCCCTGACCTGTCACGCATTTCCCAGCTTCCTCATGTGTGGCCCGTATCCTGCGGACATGTTGAAACGCGCTGTCTTACCGCTGGCCCTGGGTCTGCCTCTGCTGCTGGGAGCGTGTGGGCCAGTCGCCTCGCTGCTCTCCTCTACCGACGGCGACAAGGGACCGCTGCAATTCGGGCCGCTGGCCGTGGGGCAGACCTGGACCCTCAGCGGCGTGGTGGACAGCCGCAACGTGGTCACCACCGTCAAGATTCCCGATCTGGTGAACGTGCAGGGCAAATTCGCCTCCTTCAGCGCGCGGGACGAGTACAGCGGTTTCAACGACAACCGCGCCGGGTTTGCCGTGGCCACCTACGACCCGGACCGCCGCAACGCCGAGTTCCGCTGGGTGGGCGACGCCGGGGCGACCAGCTTCGACAAGGTGGTCTACACCTGCAAGCTCGACAATCTGGCAGGCAACCCGCTGATCGGCACGCTGACCTACACGCGCAACGGCCAGACGGTGGCGAACGGCACCTGCGAGGCCAACCTTAGCAGCCAGTCCTAGTCGCCCCGACTCCACACGAAAGCCTCTGACCATGCCTCCCCGCGCCGGATAAATGGCATGGGCAGGCCCACCACGCGCCCGCCTCCCTTGATGGCGGCGCGTACCAGCAGACGTGGATCGAGCTTTGGGTAGAGGTTGCGGGCAAAGGCCACGTCCCCACGCACGTCCAGACTCTCGCCGCTGGCGACGGAATCCGTTCCTAGTGCGATTTCTACCCCAGCGGCGGCGAAGGCGATCCAGGGAAAGGTGCCGCATTCCAGATGGTGGTTGCTGCGCGGGCAACTGACCACCGCGCACCCAGCCCGCGCCACCCGCGCAATGTCGTCGGGGGTAACGTTGACCATATGGATCAGCGTGGGTTTTGCGGCCAGAGCGCCCAGTTCGTCTAAATAGCGTACGGGAGTGAGTTCTGGCTCTGGCGTGCGCCCGATGACTTCGGCAAAGTTATCGGGTGTCATGGCGACGAATCGGTGGTTCCACAGCGGTCCCGCGCCCGTGGCAAATAGTTCAGGTTCACTGGGATGCTCGGCCACATGGATCTGGAGGGGCAGGCCCTCGCCCGCCGCGTAGTCGCAGACCAGTTTCATCAGGCGGTGACTGACCGTGTAGGGCGTGTGCGGTGACAGGCCGATGCGGGGGCCGCCGGGGCGCTCCAGCTTGCGCCACGCCTCCACCCGCTCCCGCATTCCGGCGAACACCTCGTCGGCCCTGCCGGGAAATGTACTCAGCACCTCGAAGTAGAGGACGCCGCGCAAATCTTCCCGCGCCAGCAGGGCGTCCATCACTTCACCTGACCACACGATGTCGCCCACGCCGCCCACCCGCAGCCGCGAGAGTTCGTCGGCCCCGGCCACTGCGCCCGATACGCCCCGCTGCTCGCGCTGGGCAATCACCACTTCGGGCAGCCAACGGAAATACGGCAACGCCTGAAAAGCGTAGGCGCTCATGTCCAGATGCGTGTGCGCGTTGATCGGCGGCGGGGCGATGATGCCGCCCATCTCCTCCACAACGGCCTGCGGATACTGGAGGCGAAGTTGCGCCGGATCGCCCGTGGCCGCCACCGTGCCGCCCACCACCAAGACTCCGCCGGGCGCGTGGCCGCCGCCCATGCCGGTGTACAGGACATCGCAGACGAGCAGGCGCGGCGTGAACGGATCAGGCGGGGAAAGGGTCATGTGGGCATGTTAGAGGGCTGGGGCGGGGATTTTCGCCCTCGCACCTGCCTGGAGCTTCTCTGGGACGCGAATCCTACTTCTTCTTGCCCGCCTTGCTCTCAGCCTTCGGCGCGGCTCTGGAGGCCACAGACTTTTTCTCCTCACCGTTCTGAGATTCCTGCGCCAGCATGGCCGCGCCGACGATTCCGGCGTCGTTCAGCAGTTTGGCGGGCACCAGTTTGCTGCGCTCCAGCTTGATGTGGTCCTGCCATTTGTCGGCCTTTTTGCTGACGCCGCCGCCGATGATGAACAGGTCCGGGCTGAACAGCAGTTCCAGGTGTTGCAGGTAGGTGCTGACGCGCTTGCTCCACTGTTTCCAGTTCAGATCGTCGCGCTCGCGGGCGCGGTCAGAGGCCCAACCCTCGGCTTCCTTGTCGCGCAGCCACAGGTGGCCCAGTTCGGTGTTGGGCACCAGCACGCCGTTGTGGATTAAAGCGCTGCCGATGCCCGTGCCGAAGGTCAGCACCAGCACCACGCCGTCCACGCCCGCCCCCGCGCCGAAGCGGGCCTCGGCCAGCCCGGCGGCGTCGGCATCGTTGATCAGATACACGTCCTGCCCGGTGGCCTTGGTAAACAGCGCGTCGGCGTCCAGCCCGATCCAGTCCTTGTCCACGTTGGCCGCGCTGAGGGTCCGCCCGTGCTGCACGATGCCGGGGAAGGTCACGCCGATGGGGCCGGTGGTCCCGAAGTGCTTTGCCAGCTCGGCCACCACATCCTTGACCGCGTCCGGGTGCGCGCCTTCGGGGGTGGGGATGCGGTGCCGTTCTTCCAGCAGCTTGCCAGTGGCGGTGTCTACGGGTGCGCCCTTGATGCCACTGCCGCCGATATCGATGCCCAGAATCACGCTCATGCGCTACAGCCTAAGCGAAGTTGGGGGCCGGGGTGGAGGGTGGGGCGGGTCGGAGGATCTGCTGTCATCCTGCCGCCGCTGGAGAATGTCACTCTTACACCGCTTCCCTGGAGTGGCCGCCCTGCCACGCCAAATTTGCTCATCCCATCCGAACAAGAATGGAGGGACGACTGGTCTGCCCAGCATCAAGAAGATGGTGTCCCACTGTTTTTTCCAGCTTGACCAAACCGCCTTGGGTCTTCCCTAATTTAGACGGGGTGCAATTTTAGACTGGAAGCGCTATACCTTGTGTCACCCCTATGGATTCTTCCTCGCTGCGTGAACGTCAGAAGGAGCGCCGACGCGCCCGGATCTACAGTGTTGCCATTGAGCTGTTCAAGCGCGGCGGCTTCCAGACCACCACGGCCACCGACATTGCCAAGGCCAGCAACGTTTCGCGCGGCACCTTCTTCAACTATTACCCCTACAAGGAAGCCGTGCTGCTCGATTACGGCTCCGAGGTCATGGAGCGCCTGCGTGATCAGGCCGAGTCGCGTCTGGCCCAGGGCATTGCCCCGCTGACCGTGCTGTACGAGGTCTGGGACGCGTTGGCTGAGGAAAACGCCCGCGAGCGCGATCTGTTTCCCCCGCTGGCCTACGAGGTCATGAATCCCAACCCCGAACGCGCCCGCACCGCGTATCAGGCGCTGCCGCTGAGTAAGGTGATCGAATTGATCCTGCGCCCGCTGCACCAGAGTGGGCAGATGCGCACGGACCTCAGCTTGCAGCGCATCAGCAACCTGATCGCCGACACGTACCTGATGGTGGCCCTGCGCTGGAGCGCCTACGGCACTGAACGCCCCTTGCAGGAGGAAATGCGGCTGGCGCTGAATCTGCTGCTGGAAGGCGCGGTTCGGCGTGATCTGGTGCGGCAGTAGTTCTGACGCAGAGTCAGGTTTTTGGGTGGCTGCTTGTGGTTTAACCCCTCTTCCGCGAGTCCGCCCCTCTGGGGCACCTCACCTTGGAAGGGAGGCAAGAGTTGCGGAATTGACGTGCCAGTCACGCTCCTTGGCTCCTTTTAAGGAAAGCAGACTGGCTGGCACAGCTCCGCAGGAGAGGGGTCCGCCTTCCAGCTCAGCCGCACCCCATCACCCTCCTTGCAACTTTCCCGGCTAGACTGCCAGGAACGCCCTTTCCCCTCCCCCCCATTTCCGAAGGAGCCTTCCCCTTGACCCAGCCTGAACTGCGCATCGGCACGCCCCGGCACGCCTTTCCGTTCAGCCGGGGGCTGGTGGTGGAGTCGCTGGTGAACGCTGGGGCCTCGGGCAACGTGGCGGCGGCGGCAGCGCGGCGCATCGAGCAGAATCTGCGGCTGTCGCGGCGCAGTCTGGTCACGCCGGGTGAATTGCAGGCTCTGATGACCGAGGTGGCGCGCGATCTTGCCGGGGAAGAGGTGGCACGGGCGGCCCAGGCGCAGATCCCCGCCTTCGTGGACATTCTGGTCACGGCCAAAAAGGGTGACCTGCCCTTCAGCCGAGGCGTGCTGGCCCGCACGCTGGAAGACGCCGGCCTGACCGGGCGCGAGGCGTATGCCACCGCCAGCGCCGTGGACGTGGAGCTGCGCCAGGAGGGCGTGCGAAGCCTAAGCGCCGAGGACATCGACAACCGCACCGAGCGGGCGCTGGCCAGGCGCTACGGCGAACATCTGCGCCTGACCTACCGCTACCTGCGCCACAACCGGGGCAAGCTGGGCGTGATCAGCAGCGGGAGTACGCTGCCCACACCGTTTTCCAAGGGCATCCTGACCCAGTCCATGCTGGCCGCCGGGGTTGCGCCCGATGTGGCCCGCAAGGTGGCCCGCGTGACCCAGCGCGACCTGCGCGGCCAGGAAGACCGCGTGGTCACGCGTACGGCCATCCGCACCAAGGTGGAGGCCCTGCTGCGCGACGAGGTGGGGCCGGATGTCAGCGCCCGTTACCGCCTGCTGCGCGTGATCCGCCGCCCGCCGCGTCCGGTGATCGTGCTGCTGGGCGGCGTCAGCGGCACCGGCAAAAGCTTTCTGGCGGCAGAAATCGCGTACCGCCTGGGCATTGCCCGCGTGGTCAGCACCGATTCCATCCGCGAGGTGATGCGCGCGATGGTCTCCCCGGCGCTGCTGCCCACGCTGCATGCCAGCACCTTTAACGCCTGGGAGGCGCTGCTGCCCCCCGGCACGCCCCGCCCCGAGACCCCCAGCAAGCGGGTGCTGCTGGCCGGTTTCCGCGATCAAGTGCAGCAGGTCAACGTGGGCCTGGGCGCGGTGGTGGCCCGCTCGGTGCAGGAGGGCAGCAGTCTGGTGCTGGAGGGCGTGCATCTGGTCCCCGGCTACCTGCGCGCCGACGCCTTCGCCGGGGCGCTGGTGATCCCGATGCTGGTCACCCTGCCCGATCCCGAGGAACACCGCCGCCACTTCCAGAGCCGCGACGTGGAAACCGCTGCCAGCCGCCCCCTGCACCGCTACATGCAGTACTTCGGTGAAATCCGCGCCATGCAAGACGAGCTGGAAGACCTGGCCCGCCAGGAGGACGTGCCACTGCTGGACGGCCTGACCCTGGACGAGAGTGCCGATCAGGCCGTGGACGTGGTTTTGCGCCGCGTGATGGTGGCCCTGACCCCCCAGGAACGCGCCGACCTGCTGGGCGATCCGGGGGACGGCGAGGCGGCGGAGCTGACACGAGGTACGGCAGGGAACTGAAACAGGGCCATGCAATCGGACCCACTACGTTCTGGAAGAAGCGCGAAAAAGCCCTCTCCCAGCGGAAGAGGGTATTTTATTCCTCGAAACTCAGTTCGCCGAGCGGGTCAGTTCCAGCACCTTGCCGGACTTGGTGGTCAACTTCAGCGCCCCACCATCCACCGCGTAACCTGTCACTTCCGATAGGTCCTGCATGAAGGTCTGTTCCTGCTTGCTCATGGCCTCATCGGCACAGGCGCGGCGGGTCATGCCCAGCGCCCCAAAAGTCAGGCCCGCGTCCACGACTCTGTAATCGCCCATGAAGAGGTTGCAGCCCGTGTTGCCGTTCACACGCCCGTCCGCACCGAACATCACCGTTAGAGGTTCCTCACTCTGCGCTCCTGTCAGGGTCCAGTTGCCCTGGAGTCCGTTCTGAGTCTTGTTCTGTTCCACTGCGCCTCCCGTCCTGCCCACCATTTTAAAGACCGCCTTCGACGTGCCGGAGGTCAGAAGCAGCGTGTCACCGATCCGCGCGTAGACGCGGGCCTGTCCCAGCACATTCAGGACACGAGTTTCCAGTGCATTCTGTTCGGGCGCGCACAGCTTGCGGGTGGTGGCGAGCGGACCAAAGCGGAAAGTCTGCCCAGTGAGCGCCCCGGAAGTCGTGAAGGTGTTGCATCCAGCGGACCCAGAAATCTGCTCGCCCTGCACGGTCAGCGTGGGGATGTCCGTGCCCGTGGGGGCGGTGGTGCCCTGCGCATCGGTCAGCGCCGTCAGGGTCCAGTTGCCGTCGGTGGCGGGCGGTGTGGCCTGGGCGGAGGCGAGGGCGGAAAGGCCGAGCGCGGCACTGAGCAGAATGGTCAGGGGTTTCATCTTGTTCTCCTGCGGGAAAGGTGGTGTGGAGGTGCGGGGCAACCTCTTTTCTCACTATCAGACTGCCGCCGCCGACTGACGGGCGGATGACGTACCGCCTCACGCGGACTTAGACAGGGGTGCTAAGAGCCACAGAAAGTCAAAGGAAAAGACCCCAGGCCAGCGCCCAGGGTCCGTTTCGAAACGTTAAAAAGCTTCAGTCGCCCCGGAAAATCTTGCCCACCTTGTCGAAAAAGCCCTCGTGCTTCTCGTTGACCTCGTCGCCCACGGCGCGGGCATAGGCCAGCAGCGCCTCACGGGCTTCGGGGGTCAGGTCTTTGGGCTTCGGCACGATCACGTCGTATTCCACGATCAGGTCGCCGCTGCCGCGCCCCTGCAAGCGGGGCATGCCCTGACCGGTCAGGCGGTGTAACTCGCCATACTGGGTGCCCGCCTTCACCTCCACGGCCTGTTCGCCGTCCAGCGTGGGCACCGTGATCTGGCCGCCCAGCGCCGCCTTGGCAAAGCCGATGCGGGCCGGGTAGATCAGGTGTTCCTGCTCGCGGCGCAGCGCCGGATGGGGTTCCATCTCGATATGCACGTACAGATCGCCGCTGCCCCCCGGTCCCTCGTTGCCCATGCCAGACACGCGAATCCGGTAGCCCTCGTCGATGCCGCGCGGCAGCTTGACGCCCACTTTCTCGGCCTTTAGCGTGCGACCACGGCCCTTGCAGACGGTGCAGGGGTCCTGAATGATCTGGCCCTCGCCCCGGCAGGTCGGGCAGGGCTGCTGCGTTTCCACCACACCGAAGATGGTCCGGGCCTGAGCGCGCACGGCCCCCGCGCCCCCACAGGTGGAACAGGTTTTGGGCGGCTTGCCACCCGGTTCGGTCTTGCTGCCGTGGCAATGTTCGCACTCGGTCAGGCGGTCCACGACCACCTCGACTTCCTCGCCCGCACGGGCCTGGAGCAGCGTGACCTGAACCTCGGTTTCCAGATCGTCGCCGCGTGCCGGGCCGCGCCGCCCACGTCCGCCCGCCATGCCGCCAAACAACTGCTCGAAGATGTCCATCGGGTCAAAACCCGCACCGCCCATGCCGCCGAAGGGATCGCCGCCGGGCATACTCGCCCCCGGCGCAGAGCCGAAGCGGTCATAATGGGCGCGCTTCTCGCTGTCGGACAGCACCGAGTACGCCTCGCTGATCTGTGCGAATTTCTCGTGCGCGCCCTCTTCCTTGTTGCGGTCCGGGTGGTACTTGAGGGCCAGTTTGCGGTAAGCAGATTTGATTTCGTCGGCGTTTGAAGTCCGGGTCACGCCCAGCAGTTCGTAATAATCCATGTGTCGTATTCCGCCGGGCAGCCTTCATCTTAGAGACGTCATTCCTGACTCTGAGGTGCCGGGCCTCCGCCCACTAGGTTAACATGACCACACTCAGGAAAAGTGGGCGGGGCGCAGTCTCAGGAAGGGCGCAAGTGGCAACCACCGACGCTCGCCAGCAATTTCAAGCGTCACGGCAAGGCCACCCTGCACCGGGTCCAAAATTCCCAGCTTGACACCCCGGCCATGAATCCGTAGGATACAGAAGTCCAATTAGTTAGCCATCTAAGTAGTTTTGTTGTCCCACCCGCCGGAGGAATCTTTTGACCCAAAGTCCTGCCCCTGTTGCCCGCCTGAGCCTTGAAGCCGTGAACGCGCTGAGCGCCGACGCCTTTACCGACTACTTTGCCGGGGTGCTGGAATACTCGCCGCAGTACGCCCAGGCCGCTGCCGCCCAGCGCCCGTTTCAGAATATGGAAGAGGTGGCCGACGCCTTCAGGGACGCCGTGCAGGCCGACTCCGAGAGCGCGCAACTGCGGCTGATCCGCGCCCACCCGGATCTGGCGGGCAAGGCAGCTCTGGCCGGTGAACTGACCGCCGAGAGCGCCCACGAGCAGGCTTCGGCGGGTCTGGACCGTCTGACGCCCGAAGAATTTGCCGAGTTTGGACGGCTAAACGACGCCTACCACGAGAAATTTGAATTGCCCTACGTGGTCTGCGTGCGCGAGAACGACAAGGACAGCATCTTCGAGGGGGCCAGGCAGCGGCTGGCGAACACCCCGGAGCAGGAAAGGCAGGCCGCCCTGCACGAGATCAGCCGGATTGCCCGGCTCCGCGTTCTGGACCTGATCGCCGACGGCGACGGGAAATAGGGGGAGGAAGCGACATGACGCAGACCACAGAAAAGAAGGCCACCGTGAAAGTCAAACTCGGCGAGAACAACTACGGCAAGGCCGAGATCAACCTGATGAAGATCAACCGGGGCGGCAAGCGCCACGAGATTCGTGAATTGCAGGTGCGCGTGGCGATGACCGGCGATTTCGATGCCGCGCACAGCAAGGGCGACAACTCCGAACTGGTTGCCACCGATACCGTCCGCAACACGGTGTACGGGCTGGCTAAGGAAGGCTTTACGAGCAGCCCCGAAGTGTTCGGCAAGGAACTGATCGCGCACTTCGTCAAGACCGGCCCCAAGGTCACGGGCGGCTTCATGGAATTCACCGAACACCTGTGGGACCGCGTGCAGGTGGGCGGCCAGGGCCATGACCACTCCTTCGTGCGCCAGATGCCCAAGCGCACCGGACGGATTGAGAGCGAGGACGGCAAGGCGTTCAAGGTAACCTCCGGGATTGCCGAGCTGTACGTGCTGAAGACCACCGAGAGCGGCTGGGAAAACTACCTGCTAGAGGAGCGCTTCACCACGCTGCCCGAAACCCACGAGCGCGTCATGGCGACTTTCGTGACCGCCAAGTGGGAGTACAACACCGATGACGTGGACTACGACGCTGTGTGGGACAAGGTCTTTGGACAGCTTCAGGAAACCCTGACGGACCACTACTCGCCCAGCCTCCAGAACACGCTGTACCTGATGGGCGAAGCGGTGCTGTCGCTGTGCCCAGAAATCTCGCGCATCTGGTTCCGCATGCCCAACATGCACCACCTCCAGTACAACCTGGGCCGCTTCGACCTGGACAACAATCTGGAGATCATGCACGTCGATCCCGAACCCTACGGCCTGATGGAAGGCTGGGTCGAGCGCGCTTAATGGCCGCCCACGCCGGACTGAGTACGCACGTGCTGGACACCGCGCGGGGCCGTCCCGCGCAGGGCATTCCGGTCCAGTTGCACCGCATCGAGGGGGAGACGTGCAAGCCGCTCGCCGAGGCCGTCACCAACGCCGACGGACGCACCGACGCCCCACTGATCGAGCGCGGCAGCCTTCAGAGCGGCACCTACGAACTGACCTTTCATGTGGCCGACTATTTCTCGGACTTTGACGCGGCCACCGATCCGCCCTTTCTGGACGTGGTGACGCTGCGCTTCACGGTGGGCAACCCAGACGCCCATTACCACGTTCCGCTGGTGATGACGCCGTGGTCCTACAGCACCTACCGGGGAAGCTGAGTTTCAGCCCTCAAATTCAGCAGAGTTGCCCGCGAGACCATCTCCGGGCGGCTCCGTTTTGCCTGATGCTGAAAAGCAGAAACCTATGCTTCTTCATCCCCGTCCAGCAGGTAGGTCACCATGCTGCGGCAGTGGGTAAAGCCCATGCGGGCGTACAGGGCGCGGGCAGAATGCAGGTGATCGTGGGCACGCACGCGCAGGGTCCGCAGTTCCGGGTGGGTCTGGGCTTCCGCTGCGGCCAGAGCCAGCAGCACGCGGCCCAGGCCCTGCCCGCGCTCGGCGGGATGCACGGCTAGATACGTCACGTCAGCGCGGGCGTCGTCGGGGCTGAATTCCAGCTCGGCAAACCCCACCGGATGGTTGCCGCGCCACAGGGCCACCAGACGAACGGTATCGTCGGCAAAGTGGGCGGCGTACTGCTCGGGGGTCCAGTCCAGGCGTCCGGCCCAGGCGTCCTCGGCGGCGCGGTACAGGGCGCGGTACTCGGCAATGGGCAAGCTATCCGTGGTCCGCATTCCGTCCGGCACACGGGCACCACGCGAGATCTGGGCCAGCGGCGCGGAATAGAAGGCGGTGCTGTGCAGGGGCGCAAATCCCGCCTTCTCCAGTGCGGTCCGCACCGGCAGGTTGTCGCGGGCGCTGAAGGCATAGACGGGCTGGCCGTCGGTGTGCTGCACGGCGCGGCCCAGCAGGGCCTTCATGGAGCCGCCCTCGCTGCCAGCATTCTCGGCGATGGGGCCTTCCAGTACCAGACCATCCCGGAAGGGGGACAGGGCGCAGTAGGCGCGCACACCGTCGTCATCCTCCTCGACCAGACACAGCCCTTCCTCGCACTCCAGATGCAGTTCGCGCGGGTCACGGGAGTCGGGGGCGAAGACCTCACGTTCGGGGGCGGCGTCCATCCAGTGGAGCAGCGCGAGGACGTCGGGAATATCGGTGGCCTGCATGGAACGGATCATGGGGGTGTCCTCCGTGCGGAAAGGCGATATGAACTGGCGGCAGCTTGAGGTTCTGCCTTCCAGCCTAGGAGGCGGGACGGCGCGCTGTCTGCCGAGTGCGTCACGTCCTTTTCTGCCGCGCCGTGCTATGCTGGGCGCATGCCCTGAACAGGGTACGACGCCTGCCTCCTCCCAGACACGAAGCCGTGTTTGAGAGGCCTTTTCTTTTTTGGGGGTGCAGGTCAGCGCGTCAGCCCAGCAAAAAAGACAGAAGGCAGGGAGGCGGGGACGTTTTTCGGAGGTGTTCGCCGTGACCAAACAGTCCAGCAAGCCGATTGGGATCAACCACAACCGTCAGGGGGGCCGCCACAGCGTGACCGCCGCGCCGCAGACCCCACCCCGGAAGCAGGCACAGCCTCCGTCTGCCCTGCTGGCCGAGGTCCAGACCGGGACCGATCTGCTGGCCCTGCGTGCCCAGTTGTCGCGCGCCGAGAAAGCGGCCCGCCGCGCCCCCACGCCTCTGCCTGCCCGCGCCGTGCGCCCGGCCCCGGTCAAGCCCCAGCGCGAGGTAGAGCTGGTTGGAATCGCCACGGACGACTTCAGCCTGTCGCGCGCCCACGCCAGATTGCGCGACGCTGTGTACGACACGCACTATCACCTGTGCCCACACGCCATCGGCCACGCCCGCGCCGAGGGGTTTTTAGAACACGACATCATCAATGTGCTGCTGTGCGGGCGGGTGCGGGCGGTGTACCCGGAAGACCGCCGCTGGCTGGTCCACGGCTCGTTTGAAGCCTGCGGCGTGGCGCTGCCGCTGCATGTGGTGGTGCAGTATCACCGGGACGGGCATCTGGACATCGTGACCGCCTTCGTGCCCAGACATCCGCACCACATCATCAGCCGCGCGAGGCTGGCGGTAATGCTGCGCTACGACGACGAACAGATCAGGGTCCGCACCAGCACGCCAGGGGCAAAGGCGGGAGCGCGCGGGCGGGGGCGCTGGAAACGTTGAGGGGCTGATGCGGAGAGATTGGTGACGGCCAGACCCGTAGACTACCCCTCTCCCCTGCTACCCTTGGCCCCGTGACCCGTTCTGGCCTGTCCGACACCATCGCCGCCATCGCCACCGCCCCCGGCAGCGCGGGCGTGGGCATTGTGAGGGTCAGCGGACCGGACGCGTTGAACGTGGCCGACGGCGTATTCAGGGGCAAGCGCGCACCCTCCAGAACGGCAGGTGGGCGTTTTCTCTTTGGGGAACTGATGGCGGACGACGGCGAGGTGCTGGACGAGGGGCTGTGTCTGGTCTTCCGCGAGCCACGCAGTTACACGGGCGAGAACGTGGTGGAACTGCAATCGCACGGCAGCCCGGCAGTCCTGACACGCGTGCTGGCACGGGCGCTGGAACTGGGCGCACGTCCCGCCCGTCCCGGCGAGTTTACTTTGCGGGCGTATCTGGCGGGACGCCTGGATCTGGCGCAGGCCGAGGCCGTGCTGGGGCTGGTGGAAGCCCAGACCGACGGCGCGCGGCGGCAGGCCAGCCTGGGGTTATCCGGGGCACTGGGCGCGCGGGTGGCGCGGGTGGCCGCTGGACTGATCCGTGCCCTGGCCGCCATCCAGGCCATGCTCGATTACCCGGAGGAAGGCGTGCCGGACGAGGACCGAGCCGAGCCACTGGCCCAGGCACAGGCCGAGTTGAAGGCGCTCCTGGCCAGCGCGCGTGCCGGACAGGTCAGCACGCGCGGCGCACGGCTGGCCCTGATCGGGCGGCCCAATGCCGGGAAAAGTAGCCTGCTGAACGCCCTGGTGGGCTTTGAGCGCAGCATCGTGACGCCCATTCCCGGCACCACCCGCGATTATCTGGAGGCGGGACTGGAACTGGCAGGCGTACCCGTGACATTGGTGGACACGGCAGGACTGCGCGAAACGGTGGACGAGATCGAGGCGGCGGGCGTGAAACAGGCGCGGGCGTTGGCCGAAGCCGCCGATCTGGTGCTGGTCTTGGAGGACGGCAGCGCAGCGCGCGAGGAGTTGCCGCTGGACGTGACAGGGACACCCACGCGAGTCATCCAGCTCAGGACGAAAAGCGATCTGCTCGCCGCGTGGACAGACACGGAGTTGCTGGACGTGAGCGCGGTGACGGGTGCTGGCCTCCCCGAGTTGCGTGAGGCGGTGCGGGTGGCCCTGCTGGGAGACGCGGCACGGGGCGAGGCGTGGCTGACCACCGAGCGGCAAGCAGATGCGGCGCGGCGGGCGCTCTCGCATGTGCAAGCGGCCCAGACCCTGCCCGACGATCTGGCCGGCTATGAGCTGGAAGAAGCGTTGCGTGCCCTGGCCGAGATCACCGGGCAGGACGTGCAGGAGGATGTGGTGGACGCCGTATTCCGTAACTTCTGCGTGGGCAAGTAAGAGAGGCAATCAGCCGTACTTCGCGCGGTGTTCCTTCTTCAGACACATGTAGTCCTCGTTCGCCTCCGCCTCATCCCATTTCGCCTTGAAGATGCGGGCGGACTCGGCTTTCACGGGGTCCTCGGGCTTGCGGGGCAATTCCTCCCGCCCATGTGCGCCGCTCTGGCCTTTTTTATCGTCGGGGACGGGGCCGTCGTATTTCTTGCCGCCCTTGTGATTGGCGTAGCGGCGGGCGCGGGTAAAGCCCATCTGCAAAAACTTGCGGGCCATGTCCGCGCCGACAAAATCACCAGCTTTCAGGTACTTCTCGAACATGGCATAGATCGCCTCGCTACTCTCACGGGCCACATCCGGCGTGGCGAACCGCCAGTGGGGCAGAATCTCGCCCTTGTATGGCTGCACCAGCAACACGCCCTGCTCACCCCGGCCCACACGGTACAGCTCTGGACGAGCGCGCAGGTCCAGGTCGGCGTAGTTCAGGTCATAGTCGAATTTGGGCATTCACGGTCCTCCCAGACAGCAAAAAACGGACTGCCGGAATAAACCAGCAGCCCGCCTCTACCTGTCCGAACCTCAGTTCAGACGGTCGTCGTCCATGATCGCCTGAAGCATCCAGCGGATCTTGTCGATGGTGGCCGCGTAGCCGTTGTACATGTCGGAAGTGGCGGGGTCATTGGCCTCGTCCACGGCCTTGCTGTCGTCACGGTAGCCCCTGGACACGCGGGTCAGATCGCTGACCAGATCGGCGACCTGGGCGCGGGCGTCACGCACGGTTTCGGTGGGCACCTTGACCACGCTGAAGCGCTCCAGGTCGCTGGGCGCGGCGATGGGACTGCCGCCCAGGGCCACCAGACGCTCGGCCTGCTCGTCGATGCCGGGGAAGATTTCGTCGATGAACTCGTCGTAGGCCAGATGCAGATCGCGGAAGAAGCGGCCCCGGATGTCCCAGTGGTACTTCTTGAACTTCAGGTACATGCAGATGGTGGTGGCGAGGTTGCGCTGCAAGGTCTCGGCGACGGTATCGAACTCGCTCTCTGTCAGGTAGTTGTGGTCCACCAAGGCATTGAACGCCGTATCCAGGTGGGCCGCGTCAGCCTTGGCCTCGCCGCCGGGGGTCACACCGGGCTTGGCGGCCTTGGCCTTGCTCGCCTGATCGGCGGCGCTTTTGCTGGCCTTGCTGGGCGTGGAGGGATCGGTCTTGCTCTTCTTGGTCATGCCCCCACGCTACTCCCAGCGCCCCCACGCAGGCCATTTGAGTTCCTTTACGCTTGAGCGCCAAAGATGAGTTTGTTGCCCAGAACCTTCATCTCCACCTGCCCGGATTCCAGCAATTCGGTCAGGTGGGCGCTGATCACGGCGCGGTTGAGAAGGACAGCCCCGGCGTTGGTCATCTCGACATTTAGTGCGCCGCAGACGCGGGCCAGCAAGTCGTCGATGCTGGCCTCTCCCCCCTTCACCGCAGCCAACACCGCCTCTGTCGTCCGTTCATAGGAAGCGAGATTGGCTGCCACCAGTCCGGCCAGATCATCCGATGGATCGCCATGGCCCGGCAGGACTATTCGGACGCCCTCCAGTTCTGCAAGTGCCGCCGCGCTGGCTTTCTGCAACCCCGAATCGGCGCAGAAGGTCAGCGGGTGTTTGTTCAATGCGTCGGGGCCGAACAGGGCGTCTGCGGCATACAGCACCTCTCCCACGCGCACGGCGTACATCATGGAAGCGTGCCCGGCCACCTCGATCAGTTCGATATCGGCCCCACCGATGCGGCACAGCCCCGGCTCGGGAGCGAGGCGGGCGGGGCTGGGCGGCGCGAGCAGGAATTTGTTCTGCAACTCGCGCGGCGGGCGTGCGCCGAACAACGTGAGCGGCTCCAGAATCGGGTGGGTGATCAGGGCGTCTTCCATTGGTGGGGCAAAGACCTTGAGTTCGGGAAAACGCTTGAGAATGAAGCTATTGCCCCCGTGGTGGTCCGCGTGACTGTGGGTGTTCAGGATGCCGCTGGGCGTCAGGCTCGCCTCTGCCACCGCCCGCAGCAGCTTGCGCGCGTGCGAGTCATCCAGGCCAGTATCCACCAGCAGGGCGTCCGTTCCCCGGCCCACCACCACGAAACTGTTCACCGCGCCGGGAAAGTAGAGGACACCGGGGGCCAGGGCAATCAGGGGCATGGCAGACAGGGTAGCGTGGGGGCAGGAGGCGCATTCATGACCCTCAATGCCGAAATGCTCGTCACCCTGGCCGACATTCAGGCCGCCCGGACCCGCCTGAATGGCTGGGTAGCCCGCACACCGCTCATCGCCTTTCCCAACGAGAACCTCTGGCTCAAGGCCGAGAACCTGCATCCCACCGGGGCCTTCAAACTGCGTGGGGCCTTCAACAAGTTGCTGTCGCTGACGGCTGATGAACGGGCCAGGGGTGTGGTCGCCCATTCCAGCGGCAACCACGCCGGGGCAGTGGCCTACGCGGCGCGGGCGCTGGGCATTCCGGCGGTAGTGGTCATGCCGTCCGGTGCGCCGCAGACCAAGCTGGCGGCCACCCGCGCGTGCGGCGCGGAAGTTGTGCTGGTGGGCAACGCCAGCGAGGAACGCGCCGCAAAGGCCAGAGAGCTTGCCCAGCAGCGCGGCCTGACCCCGGTGCCGCCCTATGACGATCCGCTCATCATCGCCGGGGCCGGAACGGTGGGGTTGGAGATTCTAGAGGACCTGCCCACAGTCGGCACGGTATTGGTGCCGGTCAGCGGCGGCGGGCTGATTTCGGGTGTGGCGGTGGCGATCAAAAGTCTGCGCCCGGATGTGCGCGTGATCGGTGTGGAACCCGAACTGGCGGCGGACGCGCAGGCCAGTCTGCGGGCCGGAAAGCGGTTGGCGTGGGACGCTGCACAAGTCGCCCACACCCTGGCCGACGGCCTGCGCGTAACGACGCTAGGCGAGCTGACCTGGGAACATATCCGCGCCCACGTGGACGACATCGTGACCGTCAGCGAGGCGCAGATGCGGCGGGCGGTGCGTGACACGGCACTGCGCGCCCGATTGATAGCCGAACCCAGCGGCGCAGTAACGGTGGCGGCGGCCCTGTACGGCGGGTACGACTTCGGCCCTGGCCCGGTGGTGGCGGTGGTCAGCGGTGGCAATCTGGACGTGGAGTTGTTGGTGGAATTACTGGGGGGGTAGGAAGCGTGAGCAGGAGTGTTCTCCTTCCGTTCCTAACCCCGAATCCTTCACCCAACTTTGAATCTGGCCTCACTCCATGCTTTAAGAGTTAAAGTAGCAACTTATGGAATACCGGAATCTGGGCAGGAGTGGTCTGAAAGTCAGTGAAGTCGCGCTGGGCGGCTGGGAAACCTACGGCGTGGGCGTGGACGATCAGAAGATGGTGCGCGACATCGTGACGGCAGCCTACGAGGGCGGCGTGAATTTCTTCGATCAGGCCGACATTTATGCCAAGGGGCGGAGCGAGGAACTGATGGGCGTGGCCCTGAAGGAACTGCCCCGGCACACGCTGGTGCTGTCCAGCAAGGTCTTCTGGCCCATGAGCGACGACGTGAACGACCGGGGTCTGAGCCGCAAGCATGTGCTGGAAAGCATTAACAAGACCCTGAAACGTCTGGGAACCGACTATCTGGACATCTATTTCGCCCACCGCTATGACCCCGACGTACCGATGGAAGAGATCGTGATGGCCTTCGATCAGGTGGTCCGCAACGGTCAGGCCATGTACTGGGGCACCTCCATGTGGCCCGCCGCGCGGATTGCCCAGGCCGTGGAATTCGCCCGCGCCAACGGCCTGCACGGCCCCGTGACCGAGCAGCCGGAATACTCGATGCTGCGCCGTGAACGCGTGGAAAAGGAAATCCTGCCCTACACGGCAGGCGCAGGCATCGGCCTGGTGGTCTGGAGTCCGCTGGCGATGGGCCTGCTGACCGGCAAATACGACGACGGCAAGCCCGAGGGCGCACGCCTGACCGAGAAGGAAAACTGGGGCAAGAACTTCCTGACGGAAGAGAACATCCAGAAGGTGCGTGACCTGAAGCCGATTGCCGACGATCTGGGCATCACGCGGGCGCAACTCGCGCTGGCATGGTTGCTGCGCCAGCCGGGGGTCAGCAGCGTGATCACCGGGGCCACCAAGGTGTCGCAGATTCAGGACACCGTGAAAGCGGGCGGCGTGCGCCTCAGCGACGACGTGCAGCAGAAGATCGAGGAAATTCTGAACCCGGCGTAAGCGGCGAAAGGATCCTCTGTTGCCCCTTCCCGCGTGGAGGGGGCTTTTTGCTGTCCCATACAGGTCTGGCAGTTCAGCGCACGTCGTCCCACAACGCCAGCGCCGTGCCGACGATCACCGATGCCAGCGCCAGGAAAAAGACCACCCGGCCCAGCGGCTCGGCCAGATTCAGCGCGTCCCAGCCGCCCAGCAGTTGCCACCAATCATGGGTATCGGGATCGCCTGTAATCAGGTCCAGATTGCGGGTGGGCGCGTCGCGGATGTAGGCGGACACCCCCGCGAAGGACTGCCCCAGCCACAGCGTCACGATGCCCGCCGCGTAGCGGTCCCCGCGCAACAGGAAAGCGGCAATACACGCGGCGGGAATCAGCAGTTGGAACAGACTGCCGCCCAGCAGCATGACCATTTCACCCGCCCACATCAGCAGAACGTGACCCGCCTCGTGGAAGATCAGATTGACCAGATCAAGTGGGTGGTTCTGGAGCGGGTGAATGACGCCAGGGATGATAAAAATCAGGGCCACGAGCAACCCCACGATACGTGCCGCCTTGCGCTGAAGCGGAGTCACCTTTTATACCCGTTCGCGCAGCCACGCCAGCAGCAGGTCTTCCACCAGTTCGCTGACGCTCTCGGCAGTATCGCCGTCACGCCGGACCTCGCGCCACACGGCCCGCAGCGTTTCCTTGCGGATATAGACGACTTCCACGCGCTCGCCGGATTCGCCCTTGTTGCGGCCATCAGGGGCGGGCGTGGTTTTGCGGAGGCTGGCTTTCTTGCCCTTCTTCGATTTGCCGTCCAGATAATCGAAACGTCCCATCAGCCGTGCCCCAGCAGCAATGATCTCACAGCAGTTCCCGCGACAGGGCCAGGATGTCGGCCCAGGCCACAGCGGCGCGGGTGTCGCGCACGTCTCGGGCCAGCGTCCCCAGTTCGGCGGCTTTCTGGTAGGCGGCGTACTGACGCACGAGGGTGTTGCAGACGGTCAATCCCTCGTCGCGCAGATTCTCGCGGGCGTCCTCTCCGGCATGGCCCACGGGCGGCACACGGGTCAGGACGATGCGGGTTTTGCGCCCCACATCTCCCGCCTCCAGCAGAAACTCCAGCAATTCGCGGGTGGAGTCCAGTTCCAGCGCACTCACGCCGGACGGGACCAGAATCAGGTCCGCGCGCTCCGAGAGGCGGCGCAGTTCCTTGCGTTTGGGGCGGCCCTCAGTGTCGATCAGGACGGCATCGGCGGCGGCCAGTTTCTTGGGTTTCACATCGTCCGGGGTCAGCACGGGAAAACTCAGGCCAGCTTCTCCAGCACGCTCAGCCCAGCGCAGGCTGCTGCCCACACGCCCGTCCTCGTCGACCAGAACGGTGGACAGACCGCGCTCGGTGAAGGCTCCGGCCAGATGGACCGCCAGCGTGCTTTTGCCCACGCCTCCCTTCTCAGACGTGATGGCAAGGACGCGCGACATGGAGGGAGCGTAGCAGACGGGCCAGGAGATTGCGTCAGGCATGATGGGGGCATGGATATGGACACCGAACGCCTGGAAACGCTGATGGCCGCCGAGGTGTACTGGACGGCACTGGCGATGAAACAGCAGGGGAGCCGCTTTTACCGCGCCATCGGGGAGGCGCTGGAGGCCGCCGACGTGCCCAACCGCCGCCTGATCTACCAGACCTGGCCAGACGCTGTATGGGACTTCTACTTGCGCGGCTTACGTTTAGAGGCTGGGGAATCTTCGCCGTCCTGGGGCTGATGGTCTGGTTGAAAGATGGCCGCATAGAAGGCCGTGCGGACCAGCGTTCCGAGGGTCTGGAGGAGGCCACTGGGACGGTTTTCCTGCACATGCATACGCTGGCGGGCCTTTCTGGCCTGGACTTCCGGTTCGGTGCCACCGTCCGGCTGACCGATCACTCCCAGGAACAGGGCGCGGAACACGGCCCAGAGAGAGCTGAGGGCATTTCGCATCGAATTAACGCCTACGCTGGGTGGGCCGGTGCTGAGGCTTGCCCCTGGCCTGCCACCAACCGTCGAACGCGAAGAAATTGAGGGCGTCCACCACGGCATACACCGCGTCTCTGAGCGTCTCCTTCAAGGCAGAGAGCCATAGTGGACCGGGCGGTACAGATGATGGCATTTGCCTGGGTGGCCAGCCCGTGCCGCGCACACCCGATTCTGGAGATGGCTTCATACTTTCAGATACGTTGCGAGGGCGCGGCACGTTCCCGCACTAGACTCCGGGCCATGAGCGATTCAAAAGATTCAACCGCTGCCAAACCCACCCTGATGGCCGTTTTTGCCCACCCTGACGACGAGGCATTTTCTGTCGGCGGCACGCTGACCCATTACGCGCGCAAGGACGTGCGCGTGCAACTGGTCTGCGCCAACCGGGGCGAGGCGGGCAAGATCACCGTGCCGGGCATGACGGTGACTGATCTGGGCCAGCAGCGCGAACACGAACTGCGCGAGGCGTGTAAAGCGCTGGAAATTCCCGAACCCGTCTTTCTGGACTTCCACGATTCGGGCCGCTTCGAGCGCACCCGCTATGACGATCCTCTGGCGATGATGAACGTCACGCCTCTGGAGATTGAGGTCAGGTTGCGCGCCGTGATCGCGGAATATCAGCCGCAGGTGCTGGTCACCTTCGATCCGCACGGGGGGTACGGCCACATCGATCACCTTCAGATCAACCGGGCCGCCACCGCCGCCTTCTTCAGCACAGGCGTGTTGCCCTACGGCGGGCCGCAACGGCTGTATTTCACGGCGCTGAACGTGGAGGCTGCCAAGGGGTTGTCGCGCATGGGCCAGGATCTGGACCCAGAAGTGTACGGCGTATCGGAAAGCACCATCGCCGTCAGCATGGATGTCAGCCCCTACCGCGAGAACAAGAAAGCGGCGCTGGCCGCGCACGGCACCCAGATG
The DNA here is from genome assembly GCF_009017495.1 of Deinococcus sp. AJ005. Classification (NCBI taxonomy): domain Bacteria; kingdom Thermotogati; phylum Deinococcota; class Deinococci; order Deinococcales; family Deinococcaceae; genus Deinococcus; species Deinococcus sp. AJ005. Next base: position 2,435,342 of record NZ_CP044990.1, read on the forward strand.
GGGCCGGACAGCCGCCTGGGCCAGATGTCGCAGGAGGAGCGCGACGAGATGGAAACCCGCATGCTGGGCTATGAGAACTTCAGCATCGGCGGCACGCGCACGCCGATTCGCAACTGGCCGTTGAAGGGCCTTTTTGACGGGGTAGCCGGGGGCGAAGGGCTGGACTGAATTCGGGCCGACTCTGCCCACAGACTGCCCAGTGACCTCTCGCCCCTCGCAACTTGGGGCGAGAGGTCATTCCCAGCGTCTTGACCCAGCGAATCGGGCCGAATCGCTTTACAGCGTACCCAGCCGCCGCACTGCATCTGCCGCTGCCTCCGCGCCCCAGACGGCGGCGGCGGCGTGCAGGGCGGCGTGCAAGGCCGGGAAGCCGCCTGGCGTGGTGCAGAGATTCATGTCGGTCCAGACCTCGCCGGAATGCACGTCGCCTGCGCCGTGGCCCCACAGCGTATCGGCCAGATCTGCCGGGCCGCCCACCTCTCGCCCGGTCAGCACACCTGCCTCGCCCAGCAGCAACAGGCCGCTGCCACTTGCGCCAATGGGCAGGGCGGCATGGGCAAGGAGAAACGCCTTGAGCAATGGATCGCGGGCTGCCTTCAGCGCTCCGGGGCCGCCGGGCAGCAGCAATGCAGCAGGCTCGGGCAGGGCGGCGTATAGCACATGCGGCGTGCTGACCAGTCCCCCGGCGGTCACGATGCTGGCGCGCGAGCGGTTGACTGTGATGGCCGCGCCCTCGCCGCCGCACAAGCGGCAGACCGTGACCATGATGCCCAGTTCCAGTTCGCTGACGCCCGCGTAGACGGGAATCGCAACGATAGGGCCATCCGTTTCCTGCTCTGAGGACTGCACCCCGGAGTCACTCACGGCAAGGTGGAAGGAACGAGATGCCGCAGCCGGTATTCCCGGCGGGCCAGGGGCGGGGCGACGTGGCCGTCCTCGATCAGCGCGTCGGCGGCTTCCTCCGAGAGGCGTTCGATTCGCAGCAGGTAGGGGCGCAGACTGGCCGGGCCATCAAACCGGCGGGGGTGGGTATCCCCCTCGGTCAGCAAGTCGAGCCAGTGAATCACAGCGCTCGTCCGTCCATCACAGCTCTCTCAGGTCCTCCCAGAGCTGCCAGCCCACGCCTTCCGGGGTGCCGTCCAGCAGCGGCCCTAGGGCCTGCGAGGCTGCTGCGGCGTCCTCGTGCAGTTCGGTATTGTCGGGGCGCTCGTCGTACACGCGCAGCACCGTGAACTGGTAAAAGACCTGAGAGGCGGTGGGATCACCGTTCTCGAAAAAGGCAAAGGGCGGGTTGACCGTGTCCCACAGCACATGGGCGCTTTCCTGCTCGGCCAGGCCAGGGGGCGTGGGCAGGTCCAGCTCACGGGGCAAGAAATGCTCCAGGTCAACGTCGGCGTCCTGGGCGTGCCAGATATAGCCTTGCAACAGTCGGATAGCGGCGCGGCCTCCGGCCTGCGGTTCGGTGGGACTCACGCCGCACAGCATACCTGCTCGGCGCGCAGGCGGGGGCTTAAGCCTTTGCCTATTTCTATTTTCCCGGACGGCACTCCACCACCCCAGACGGCACCGGGCACCCGGACCTTATGCTGTCCGCATGCCCAATGTCAGTCCACTCGAACTGATCCTGCTGCTGGTTGTCCTGACCAGCAGCGTCGCTTTTATCGTCGGCGTGGTCTGGCTGACCAAGAGAATGGTGAACGGCACAGAGCAGACGAAAATCCGTGAACTGGAAGCGCGCGTTCAGGAATTGGAACAGCGTCGGCGCTGACCCCCGCATCCCCCCCGTTTTATCGGAGAAAAACTATTTCAGCGTGGCGACGCAACTGCCCAATTCAGTGCCCTGTTTATCATCCTTGGAAACATACAGATATGCCTTGCCACGCAGGCTGCGGCCCGTCACGCCGCTTTTGACAAACTCGCAACCAATGTATGTCTTCCCGTCGGCGGTCATGTCGAGGATCACGCCCTCGCCTCCACTGTCATTGATGTAGTAGTAGACCGCGTTCCACTGCTGCCCACCCGGCGCAATCGCCGTCCCCGCTGGATTGCCCTTGTCCGAGCGGCTGCCCAGCGGCAGCGTCCATACGCCGCGTCCCTGGACATCCACGGTCCAGGTCTGGCCTGTGGTGGGCTTGACCGGCCATTTCAGAGCCGCCGCGCCAGCAGGCGGTGTGGGTGCGGCGTTTCCGGCAGGGGCCGCCCCGGTCCTGACCAGCGCCTGACAGTCTCCGATGCGCTCCGGGTCGGCATTGGTATCGCTGTAATAGAACGCGCGCCCCACCCACGGACTGGTCCGCAGACCACTGACCTCGAAAGCACAACTGGTCATGGACTTGCCGTCGCGGGTCAGGTCGATCCAGACCAGATCCGCTTTCTTGTCGTAAGCGACATATCCGGTCTGGCTCTGGCTGCCCTGTGTCGCGGTGCCCTTGAGATCACCATTATCGGCGCGGTCCTTCAGGGTCAGCGCCCAGCTCTGGGTCTTGGGCGTGCCGCTGCTGCGCTGGATACTGACCTGATAGTTCTGCCCCAGTGCGATGGTGGGCGGCCATTTGGGCTGGGGCGCGGCACCGCTGGACTGACCCGTACTGGTTTGACCGGTGCTGGCAGGCGCGGAGGCCGTCGGCCCACCAGACCCCGCGCCGCGCACCACGAAACGCGGCACATTGGGCGTGATCAGGCCCCAGGCCACCGCCAGCGGACGCGCAAAGGGGGTGCTGGTGCTGCTGGACTTGTTGATGTTGATGGCGCTGTTGACGCCGATCAGCAGGCCCTTTTCATCGAAAACGCCGCCACCGGAGTTGCCGGGGCCGGTCTGGGCGTCGTGCTTGATCCACTGCCGCCCGCTGCCCTGGGTGTCCTCGCCGGTAAAGCCGCTGACTGCGCCGCTGGTGTAGGTCAGGGTACTGCCGCCCGTGCCAGGAAACCCGAAGACGAATAGGGGGTCCCCCACGGTCAGGCTGTTGGAATCACCCAGTTCCACGAAAGGCAGATTCAGCGCCCCCACCGGCTTCTGGTCATAGGTTTCTAGGATACGGACCACCGCCAGATCCAGGTTAGGATCGGCGGCCACCACCTTGCCCCAGTAGGTGGGTTCGGGTTCGCGGTCCACAAACTTGACAGTTCGCACCAGAATCCACTCGGAAACCTTGCGGCTGTCGATGTCCCCGATCACATGGAAATTAGTCAGGATGTACCCTGCCGGACTGATCACGCTGCCGCTACCCAGCGAACCGTCGATCTTGCCGTCTGCCCCGGTGGGCATCAGCATCACGGTGGACTGCACAATCTTGTCCCGCGTGGCCTTGGGCAACACCTGGGCCACCGCTGAACCCGACAGGACGGCCCCAGACAACAGCGACGCAGCGAGGACGGCGGCAGCCACACGAATTTTCATATAGCACTCACTATAAAGGTCACAATTGGCCGATGTTTGTCTGGAGAACGCCATTTCTCGGACCGCGAGACCGGCGGCCCGAAGGGACCGGAAAGCCTAGTTCAGCACAGGAAAACGCACGCCACCCACCCCACCTTCCGAGTGTTCGGCCAGATGCGCGGCCAGCGACAGCAGCGGGGCGTCCGCGCCTGCCGGGGCCACCAGTAGCACGCCGCCGGGCCGGGTGCCTGCGGGCGCGTCCGGCACATGAACGGGCAGGGTCACGCTAGGATAACCAGCTTTCGCCGCCAGCGCGCAGCCGTGGATGCCCGGAAAGACCACGGCGTCCAGCCCACCCGCGAACAGCAGATCGAAGCCCTGCTCACGGGTCAGGCGCAGGTCACGGGCGCGGGCCAGCAGATAGCCCGGCTCGCTGGCATCGCCGCGCGTGCCCTGGGCAGCGTGCAGGAAGGTCTGACCATATTTCAGGCAGCGTTCGGCATCGGCCTGGTTGCCCTCGATCACGTCCGCCACGGTGCGCGGGCCGTCCGTGACCCCGGCCAGATAGGCATTGAGATCTCCCCTGAACTCGTATTCCAGGACTTCGAGCATCACGCCGTTGCTGTTCAGCTCGGCACGGCTGGGGAAGGTCACATCGCGCACCGTGGCACCGGCCTTTTCCAATGCAGTGCGGGCCAGGTTCAGGCTGGCGACGTCGGCCTCCGAAACGCCCTTCTCGTCGGTCACGATGCCCACCACAGCGCCGCTCAGGGCATTGGATATCAGCCTCAGTTCGGGCACGGGCCGCAGGCGGCTGGCCTCGTCGCGCTCGTCTGGCCCGGCCATCACGGAGAGCAGCAGCAGGGCGTCGCGGGCGCTGCGGGTGATCGGCCCCGCCGTATCCTGGCTGTGGCTGATCGGCACGATCCCGGTGCGCGGAATCAGCCCCAGCGTGGGCTTTAATCCCAGCACGCCGCTTTCGTGCGCCGGGCTGACCACGCTGCCGCTGGTCTCGGTGCCAATCGCCGCCACGCACAGCCTCGCGGCCACCGCCACGCCGCTGCCCGACGAACTGCCCCCAGTGTCGAAGTCCTCGCCCCAGGGATTGACGGTCTGCCCCCCCTGCGAGGAATAGCCGTTGGGCATTCCCAATGTCATGAAGTTGGCCCACTCGGTCATGTTGGCCTTGCCCAGAATCACCGCGCCCGCCGCCCGCAGCCGGGCCACCAGCGGCGCGTCCACCTTGGGCATGTGTGCGGCCATCAGCGCGCTGCCCGCCGTCGTGGGCAGGCCCGCCACGTCAATGTTGTCCTTGATCAGCACCGGGCAGCCGTGCAGGGGGCCGCGCTTCTCTGGCTTCAGGGTATCCAGCGCGTCGGCCTCGGCGCGGGCGTAGGGGTGAATGGTAATCACGGCCCGCAGGCGGGGGTTCAGAGCTTCCAGCCGCTCCAGGTAGATGCGCGTCACTTCGCCGCAGGTCAGGTCGCCGCGCCGGGTGGCGTCGGCCAGATCGGTGACGTCCAGATCAAGAATGGGATCGGGCAGGGGCAGGGTCATGCGGAACACTGTAGCGGCAGGGTTGGAGCGGGGGCTGTGTGGGTTGATGCGGTGGCGGCGGCATGATCCCCCTGCACCCGAACTTCTGCCGACCCCGACTTTGCGGCCATGCCAGCGCCGTGCGCTAGCCTCACGGTCATGAGTGAGCGCCGTGAGTAAAGCCGTGCCCCCGTCCGGGCCTGAACCTGTCGCCTCTGAATCTGTCGGCTCTGAACTTGACGGCTCCGGGTCCATCACTGTCGCCTTTCAGGGCAATCCCGGCGCATATGGCGAGATCGCCGCGTTGAACGCTGTTTCAGAAGAGGGAACTGACCGACAGACGCGCGGCTACCCCACCTTTCACGGCGTGGCGCAGGCGGTAGAGAGTGGCGAGGCGCAGTACGGCGTGCTGCCGGTGGAAAACAGCCTGATGGGCGCGATTCATCAGGCGATTGACCTGCTCAGCGACACCGAACTGTACGTGATCGGTGAGGTGGTGGTGCGCGTCAGCCACTGCCTGATGGCGCTGCCGGGGGTGGAACTGGCAGACCTGAAAAGCGTGGCCAGCCAGCAGCCCGCGCTGGACCAGTGTACCGGGCTGATCCGCAAGTACAACCTGCAACCCGTGGCCGCCCACGACACTGCTGGAAGCGCCCGTGAGCTGGCCGAACGCGGGGCAGCCGGCGGCGGGCAGGGCGAGGCCGCCATCGCAAGCCGCCGCGCCGCCGAACTGTACGGCCTGAACATCCTGGCCCACGAGATCGAGGACGAGCCGTTCAACTACACCCGCTTCATGGTCCTCTCGAAGCACGAACCCGCGCCCAGCGACGTGCCGCATAAGACCAGTCTGGTGTTCGCCGTGCGCCACACCCCCGGTTTTCTGGTGGAGACCCTGAACGAACTGAGCGGCCTGAACCTGAGTCGCATCGAAAGCCGCCCGCGCCGGGACCGCGCCTGGAGCTACCTGATGTACGTGGACATCGAGGGCGACGCCCGTGACCCCAAGGTGGCCCAGGGACTGGCGGGAGTACTACGCAAGGCCAGTTACGCCAAGATCATCGGCAGCTACCCACGGGCGATGGAAACGGTGGGCTAGGGGCGGACCTGGAATGGCCTCGCCCCTGACCCTCCTTCGACAGCTTTTTCTGTCACCGCCCGCCTGCCGCGATTCACGGCGGCTGGAAGCGGCAGTGCGTGGCAAAACGGTCCTGGTCACGGGCGCGTCCTACGGCATCGGGGAGGCGACGGCGCGGTTGCTGGCCGGGTGTGGGGCCGAAGTGTTGCTGCTGGCACGCAGCGGGGGGCGGTTGGAAGCGGTGGCGGCTGAGATACGGGCGGCGGGTGGGAAGGCCAGTGTTTATCAGTTGGATTTAACTGACCCAATAGCGATCAAAGGAGTGGACGCGCAGATCGAGATGAACCACCCCCGAATCGACGTCATCATCGGCAACGCGGGGCATTCCATCCGCCGTCCAGTTCTACACAGCGCCGAGAAGGATGATCTGGGCCGCCTGCTGGCCGTCAATTTCACTGGGCCTGCCGCGCTGCTACTGTCCTTGCTGCCGCGCATGGTGGGGCAGGGTAGCGGGGTGATCGTCAGCGTCTCCAGCGCCTCGGCCCTGCCCCCTGGCATTCCGCGCTGGGCCGCGTACCAGGGCAGCAAGGCGGGCTTTGACCTGTGGCTGGGCAGCCTGGGCAATGAGCTGCGGGGGCGTGGCGTGCGCGTTGCCAGCGTCTATCTCCCCCTAGTCCGCACCCGCATGATCGCGCCCACCCGCGCCTACCGCTTCGCCCCGGCCCTGACTCCGCTAGAAGCCGCACAATCGGTAGTGTATCCACTCGTAAAACCCCTGCGCCGTGTCGCTCCGTGGTGGCTGAAGGGGCAACAGGTGGCGGCGCTGCTGTTTCCAGACATGCTGGATCAGGCGCTGAGCGGTCTGGAGGAGCTGGAGCGCAGGCTGACGCAGCGGCGTAGAAAGTGAGTCTGCTGGCAGCCGTCCGGCACACCGGGATTCTCGACTCCCAACCGCTGAAAAATGCGCTGAGCCTGGCATGGGCGGTGCTGCGGCACGGGCCGACGCTGTATGCGCTGGCCGCCTGGAACGCGCGCCGGATGCCGAATGCGGTGGCGCTGGTGGACGGGGATGGACCGCTGACCTACGCAGAGTTGCTGAAGCGGGCAGACGGAATGGCCGCCGCCCTTTCCCACCGGATCAGGCCGGGCGAGACGGTGGGCCTGTTGTGCAGCAACAGCGTGGATTTCGTGGCCGCCCTGCTGGCCTGCGTTCGTATCGGCGCGCGAACTGTTCTGCTGAACACCTCCTTCTCTGCTGCCGAAACCGGGTGGGCTGGGCGTGAACAGCGCCTGCGCCTGCTGATCTGCGACGGCGACTGGCCGGAACGGTTACGCGGAGCGGTGGAAGTGGGCATAACGGTTCTGACCCTCACTGAGTTAAAAACCACGAACGCGAAGTCTCACCCATTGCGCCTACCCCGCGTCGGCCCGCTGGTCCTGCTGACTTCCGGCAGCACGGGAACGCCGAAAGCGGTGCGCTCTCGCATAGGACTGCGGGCCGGGCTGCGCTTGGCGGGCGCATTGCTGGACGCCCTGCCGCTGCGGGCGGGTGCGCCCACGCTGCTGCCCCTGCCGCTGTTTCACGGACACGGACTGGCAACGCTGGGCATGGGTCTGGCACTGCGCGCACCCCTGCACCTGTGCCTCCCCACGGCAGACGCGATGTGGCTCACGCTGCAAGAGGAGGGCATCAAGGTTCTGATGCTGGTCCCTACCCTCCTCCACCGGCTGCTGGACGCGCCGGATAAGCGGGCTGCGCCTGCACTTCGGGCGATCATCTGCGGCTCGGCCCCGCTGGGCGCATCGCTGGCGACGGCAGCGCTGGAGCGCTTCGGGGACGTGCTGTCCAACCTCTACGGCTCCACCGAAACGGGCCTGATCTCCCTGGCGACGCCCGCCGATCTACGTGCTGCGCCAGGGGGTGTGGGCCGGGCGCTGCCAGGGGTCAACCTTGAGCTGGATGGAAACATGGGGCGCGTGATCGTGGACGGACACGACACGGGCGATCTAGCTTCCCGCGACGCGGCGGGCCGCCTGACCCTGCATGGCCGCGCCGACGACCTGCTGATCTGCGGCGGCGAGAATGTCTTTCCGGCCAGCCTGGAGGAACGCATCGCCGCGCACGTCGCCGTGGCCGAGTGCGCCGTGGTGGGCGTTCCCTGCGCCGAGTTCGGGACAGGCATCCACGCCTTTGTCGTGCTGAAACCCGATTGCGAGATCACGCCCGAACAGCTTCTGGACGGGTTGCGCCCACTCCTGCCGCGCATGTTCGGCCCACAGAAAATTACGCTGCTGGACGCGCTGCCCCGCACACAAACAGGAAAGCTGCTACGCTCGCATCTACCAGCAGAGGCACACATGAAAATGGGCGCTACAGACGAATAATCTTCGCCGTAACGCCCTGTTCAGCCGCTACCACTCAATCGGCAGATACGGCCATCGCCATCGTCTCTGCTGCCCGCGCAGGTAAGGCCGCCCGTCCCAGAATCAGATCGGCGGCCTTTTCCGCGATCATGATGGTGGGTGCGTTGGTGTTGCCGCGCGTAATCACGGGCATCACACTGGCGTCGGCGATCCACAGATTCTCCAGACCACGGACACGCAATTCGTCGTCCACCACGGCCAGTTCATCGTTGCCCATCTTGCAGGTGCCGACAGGATGGTAGACAGTCATGGCCTGCTCGCGGATGTAATTTTCCAGATCGGCGCGTTCGGTGACGGCCTCGCCGGGCATCACTTCACTCAGGCGGTAGCTGGACAGGGCTTCGGTGTCGCCCACCTGCCGGGCCAGTTCCACCCCAGCAATCAACACGTCCATGTCGTGCGGGTCCGAGAGGTACTCCGGCTCGATCAGCGGGCGGGCCTGCGGATCGCTGCTGGCAATGCGAATCCGGCCCCGGCTGCGCGGCGCAACCAGCGAGGGCAGCAGCGTGTAATGGTAGCCGTCCAGCTCGGCAAAACCGTGGTCCACGAACAGCGCCGCACCGTTGTGAAATTGCAGGTCCGGGGCAGGCAGCGACGCGTCGGTCTTCATGAAGCCGCCCGTCTCGCCCACGTTGCTGCACAGCATTCCGCGCTGTTCAGACATGTACAGGGTCATCTGGGCGTCGCTCGTGGCGTCCTTCAATCCCGCTGTCTCGGTATCGTAAACCACGGGCACGAACAGGTGGTCTTGCAGGTTCTGGCCCACGCCCGGCAGATCGTGCAGCACTTCCACGCCCGCTGCCTCCAGTTGCGCCCGCTCGCCCACGCCCGACAGCATCAGCAAATGCGGGCTGGTGATTGCGCCCGCCGCCAGAATGACACCTTTACCGGCCATGACCTGCTGGGGTTCGGTGCCGTCCAGATATTCCACGCCCACGGCTTTCTTGCCCTCAAAGAGAATTCGGGTCACATGCGCGCCTGTGCGGGCTTCTAGCTTGCCGGGGCCTTCGCTGGCCAACGCCGGGCGCAGGTACGCCACCGCCGCCGAGTGCCGCGCGCCGCCCTTCTGGGTCACATGGAAACGGCCCACGCCTTCCATACTCTCGCCGTTGAAGTCGTCGTTGGCAGGGTGGCCCAGTTCCTTGAAGCCCTCGGTGATGGCGTCGCAGATTTCGTGGGTGTAGCGGCGGTTCTCGACGTGCAGCGGGCCACCTGCGTTGTGGTATTCACTGGCCCCATCCTCGAAATCCTCGGAGCGCAGGAAATAGGGCAGCACGTCGTCGTAGCCCCAACCGTGGTTGCCCGCCGCCGCCCAGCCATCGTAATCGGCGCGGTGGCCGCGAATGTAGATCATGGCGTTGATGCTGCTGCTGCCGCCCAGCATCTTGCCGCGCGGCCAGTACAGCTTGCGCCCGTTCAGGTGTTCCTGGGCCTCGGTCTCGTAGTTCCAGTCCAGCGGCGACTTGAACAGCTTGGGAAAGGCGGCGGGGATGTGGATTTCAGGCGTTTCGTCCGGCACACCAGCTTCCAGCAGCAGCACCTGCGCCCCACCCTCCTGCAAACGGGCGGAAACGGCACAGCCGCCCGAACCCGCACCGATCACCACGTAGTCGTAATTCTGCTGGGCGGAACTCGCCTGACCGTCTGGACTGTGATCGCTCTGCATCTCTGGGGCCTCCGCGCGAATGGGTGAGGACGGCAGGCCAGAGGGCGCCGACAGCTTCGGCACACGACAGGTCAGGGCCACCGGGATTAAATTCGCGTTCGGACAAAGTATAGAACCGGGCCAAGCCAAACATTGGAGGGCACGCTCCAGACCCGGCATCAGCCGACGCCAGAAGCGCGCCCAGCAGCCCAGCTACAGGCTGTGTCAGATCGGATTTCCAGGTGTTGCCAACACCCTTCAGTCGGAGTCCAGATCAATTCAGGTGCAGCTCAATTCAGACTCAGGTCAGCTCAGTTCAGCCGGTCTCCGGAATCATCCTCGCTCCCGGCAGATGACCCGATGAACGGGGCCAGTTCCGGCGGCACGTCGTCGAACAGGTCCCGCCACTGCTGGCCGTCAAAGGTCACCTCCGATTCCATGAAGGTCTGAGACAGCGGATCGGGGTCCTGCAAGGCGTCTTCGGGAAGGTCCAGACGCACGGCGACGGGAACTGGCAGACTCTGGCCTTCGGGCACGTTCAGCTCGTCGCCATAGGTCTCGGTCAGCATCTGGGCGGTCCACTCGGCCCACTCGTCGGCGGTTCCGGCCCCGGTGGCCTCGCGCAGTTCGGTCTCGATACGTTCACGGTGTTCTGCGGGAACGTCGTCCTCAAATTCCACGCGCCCATCGGCGTACACGGTCACGCCCACCGTCGCCATGTCGAAGATGCTGGCAAGTTCGGGAGGCAGGTGGCTGCCGTCCACTTCGGCGTCGGGGTCCGCGTAACTGGTCCAGGTTTCGCCGTCCAGGCTGTAGGTGTCGGACTCCATGACCGGGATGAATTCCACGCCCGAGCGGATGGCGAACACGCCGCCCAATGGATTTTGCAGCGGGGCGGGATGGCGCAGTTCAAAGCCGCTGCGACGGACTATCGGCACCGGAGCGTCGTCAGCCTCCATACGGTCCCGGTGGATCTCAGCCCACAGTTCCTCGGTCTCGCCGTGCCACTCGCGCGCCACTTCCTCCAGCGCCTCCAGCAGTTCCTCAGGCGGATCAGGTTCGATGTCGATGCGCCCAGCCTGCCAGTGTTCGGCGGCAAACTGTCCGATCAACTCGCCCTGAAGGTTGAAGGCCGCGTTGTTCTGCAAGGCCGACATGACCTGCTGCGGGCTGCGCGGCGCGGCCAGGGTCTGCCAGCGCTGGCCGTCAAACGAATGCCGCTGCTCACGCAGACGGATCGCGCCGCCCTCGACTGGAATGGAGACCTGTTCGCTGTTGCTGCCCTGCGGCCCCAGCGCCAGCTCGCCCGTGATGCGGCGCAGGTCCGGCACGACGATGGCCTCCACATCTTCCACCGTGGACAGCGTGCCGCCCTGGGTGCTGGAAAGCAGCAGCGACGTGCGGTACTCGCTGGCCCAGGCCGGACCACTGGATTGCGTGGCCTTCAGCGCGTCCACGATGACCTGCGTCAATCCAGCGTCGTCCGGCCCCCGCACCAGCGTAACTGCACCGGACGCGTCCAGTTGCGCCTCGAAAGGATGGACGGTGGGCATCAGGCCCAGTTGTTTGCGTCGTTTGGCTTCACCCATAAGGCATGCAGTATTTCAGAGAATGGATGGGTTCTCTGCGGTGACCGCACATCGTCAGGGAATTTGGAAGATACCGAGAAAGAGCATACCGCACATCTCAAAGCACGCCGGGACCACCAGAGGAACCAGAGCCGTTGCCAGACCTACCCTCAAAGACAGAGAGGGGAAGCGCGAAATGCCCCAGAGTACGGGCAATCCCAGAGAGGACAGAAAGGCGGTGCGCGTCAGATCAGCGGAGTAATCAGAAGAGTCAGAGGTGAAAAGCTGGAAGACTCCCATCAGCACGGCCAGCACGGTTGCCAGTGCGGGCAGGACGGCCCAGCGGCGATCCCCCACCGCCAGCCAGCCCAGAAGCCAGCCCGCCACAAGAAAAGACGCAAACCAGCGAGGATCTTGCAACAGATAAAGGCCGGACACAGCCTTTAGCCTTCCTCAGTCTGCCGCTTCAATGCTGTCGTTGTACTCGCGTGGATCAGAGATAAAGCCGCTGACTGCGCTGGCTGCGACCGTTGCGGGCGAGGCCAGATAGATGGCCGCCGTGGGATCGCCCATGCGCCCCACGAAGTTGCGGTTGGTGCTGGAAATGCACACGTCGTCCGGCCCCAGCACGCCGCTGTGCATGCCCAGGCACGCGCCGCAGCTTGGATAACTCACGCTGGCCCCGGCGTCCACGAAGATTTCCAGCAGGCCCTCGCTGGCCGCCTGCTTCCAGATCAGTTGGGTGGCGGGGACCACGATCATCTGCACGCCCTCGGCCACCTTGCGCCCCTTCAGGATGCGGGCCACGTCGCGCAGGTCGCCGATACGCCCGTTGGTACAACTGCCAACATAGGCGTGGGTGACGGCAATCTTGTCGCTGCCAGCCACGCGCCCGTTGCTGGGAATGTTCGGATAGGCCACGGTGGGTTCCACAGCGGAGGCATCCACATCGACAACCACGCGGTATCTGGCGTCTGCATCCGAGGTGTATTCGGTGTAGTCGCCGGGGCTGATGCCGCGCTCTTGCAGGTAGGCGCGGGTGGTGTCGTCCACCGCCACGATGCCCGTCTTGCCGCCCGCCTCAATGGCCATGTTGGTCAGGGTGTAACGCCCTTCCATATCCAGGTTGTCGATGTACTCGCCCACCCATTCCATGACCAGATAATTCGCGCCGTCCGCCCCGATGCGCTTGATGACTTCCAGCACCACGTCTTTGGGCGTCACGCCCGGTTGCGTCCGGCCCGTGACCCGGATCAGCATGGTCTCGGGGACCTTGAACCACACGCGGCCCGCGTAGATGGCCCCGGCCAGATCGGTGCTGCCCACGCCCGTGGCAAAGCAGCCCAGCGCCCCGGCGTTGCAGGTATGGGAGTCGCCGGACACCAGCGTCTGCCCCGGCTTGATCAGACCGGTGTTCTCCAGCACCACATGGGCAATCCCGCCGCGCCCCACGTCATAGAAGTGCTTGATGCCCTTTTCCTTGACCCAGCTCTTGAGCTTCTGGTACATCTGCGCGGCCTTGATGTTCATGGCTGGGACCGAGTGATCGGGAATGGCCACGATCTGATCGGGATTGAAGACCCGGTCCATGCCGCGCTCCTCCAGCATCCGCAGGGCGGCAGGCGTGGTGATCTCGTGGCACAGCACCCAGTCGGTCTTGCACTCGATCAGTTGGCCGGGCACCAGCACGTCATGGCCGCTGTGGGCCGCCAGAATCTTTTCCGCAATCGTCATTCCCATGTGTCGTTCCTCCCCATCACCAAAGCTCTTCCATCGTCAAATCTTCCAGGCGCGCTGCTGGCGCTTTTCCGCCGCCGTGACCCGCTGAACCTGCCCGCGAGTCTAGCGCCTGACCGGATGCGTGCGGCCCGAGGTGGGATAGATGGGCCGCCGCGCTTCATCCACCGTTGGCCGTTGAGCACGAAGGTGAGACGCGGCTCTAGCCGCAACCCGCGCCGGGCCGCTAAACTATGGGCTGTGCTGAATCTGCTGCGGAAGCCCGCTGTCCATGCCGCCGAACTCGATGAGGGTCTGGCCGCGCTGGGACTGGACGGCACGCAGCACCTGATCGTCCACGCCAGCCTGAAGTCCTTTGGCACGCTGGACGGCGGCCCCCGGACATTGGTGGATACGCTGTGGCGGCGCACGGCCACGCTGGTGGCCCCAGCCTTCAGCTATAACACGCTGCTCAACCGGCCCAGCAGCGTGGCTCACACCAAATTCCACCGCGACACCCGCGTCAGCCGCGACATCGGGCGGGTGTCGCAGGAACTGGTGGAGCGGCGCGACGCCCTGCGCTCGTTTCACCCCACCCTCAGCTTCGTGGCGCTGGGAGACGAGGCGGCGCGGATCACGGCGGCCCAGTTGCTGAACAGCCCGTACCAGCCCATCGGGGCGCTGTATGACCTGAACGGCTACGCGCTGCTGATCGGTGTGGATTTCGGCAGCAACACCAGCGTCCATTACGGTGAGTATCTGGCCGGAATCCCGATGCTGACGCGCTACGTGCCGCTGGACGGTCAGGTGTTGCCCACCGCCTTTCCCAACTGCTCGGCGGATTTCGACAACCTGCTGCCGGAGATGGAGTTTAAGTTCCGCTCGGCGCGCGTCGGCCCGTCCACGCTGCGACTGTACCGCGTGCGCGATCTGGTAGACAGCACCGTGCGCCTGCTCCAGCGCGACCCCGAGGCATTGCTGTGTCAGTACAAGGGCTGCCGCTGTCAGGAAGTGCGTCAGACGGTGCGGCGTGACGGGCTGAAGCCCCGGCTGCATGTGGGGCTGTAAGGCTTCACTGCATCAGGAACTGAGCCACGCCCACGCCTCCTCCTCGTTATGAACAAAACGGATCAGCGGGTGGAATGAATGTTCGTGGGCCAGTTCCGCAAAACGTTCGCCGTGCGCCGTGAAATCCGGCAGCACCAGCGCCACGCGCAGGCGGTAATTGGTGAACTTCTGGAACGCCTCGCCCGCCAGCCCGGTCTTCAGATCGAGGAACTCCGGCGAAAGGTCCGCTTCAGTCAGGATCAGGCCGTCCAGACCGTAGGCCGCGCCGATCAGGGTGTGGATGTCGTCTAGACCACGCAGGGAGAGGCCCAATTCACGGACGGTCTGAATTCTGGGGGCTTCATCTGGGTTCATGCTGAATGCAGCGTAACAAAGCCTGTGTCTGCGAAACTGAGCGCATGACCTCTTCTGACCACATTCCCGACAACCGCAGCGAACGCGCCCAACTGGCCTTTGCCCGCCTGCTGCCCAAACTGTTCCGGGGCGGGCAGGCGTTCGTGGGGGTGGAGGCCAGCCTGAGTGGCCTGGATGCAAAGACGGCGGCTCGTGTGCCGGACGGACTGCCGCACAGCGTGCTGGGGCTGCTGGCGCATGTGAACTGGTGGAACCGCTGGATGCTGGACACCATCGAGATGGGACAGGCCCAGCCCTACCCCACCCACGCCGCCGACACCTGGCCGGAAGTGGAAGCCGACGACTGGGGGCGCGTGAAGAACGAGTTCTACGAGTTGCTGGCCCGCGTGGACGCGCACGCTTCAAGGCCCGATCTGGCCAACCCGGTCAACCACGAGGAAACGATTGGCGAGCTTCTGGCCGACTTCGCGCTGCACACCGCCCACCATTTTGGGCAGATCGTGACCGTGCGGCAGTTGCTGGGCGCGTGGCCCCCCCCCGGAGGAGGCGATAGCTGGTGAGCGAGGCTCAGACGGGCGGAATCTTCAGCAAGGCAGTGGGCAATCTGTATCTGGGCGGCCCGGCCAACGTGTCCTGGGAACACGCGCTGGAAGGGCTGGAGGCAGGGGACGCCACGCGCGTTCCTGAGCATCTGCCCCACAGCGCCGCGCAACTGGTGGCGCACGTCCAGTTCTGGCAGGCGCATCTGCTGGACACGCTGGCCGGGAAGCAACCCGCCACGCCCGAACACGCCGCCGGGGGCTGGCCCACGCCGGGCGACTGGGAAACCCTGCGGGTCACCTTCCTGCGAGACGCCGCAACATTGCGTGCCCACGCCCGCGATTCCGAACTCTGCGCCGCCCTGAACCGCGAGGGCGTGCCCCACGCCGCCCTGCTGACCACCTACGCTGGACACAGCGTCTACCATCTGGGGCAGGTGGTGGCCGTCCGGCAGGCGCTGGGGCTGTGGCCGCCGCCGGGTGGGGGCGATACGTGGTGACGCAGCAGAACAGCAGAGAGCGCGGCTTCGAGGTGGTGTCTGACGCACACCGCACACACCCAAATACCGAGATTCACCTGCCCAGCCGGGGTTCACGTCACTCTGCCGGATACGATCTGCATACGCCGACGGGCTTCACGCTCCCGCCTGCGGCCACTGCCATTGTCGTCACCGATCTCAAGGTCTATATGCAGCCAGACGAGGTTCTGTCGGTCTACCCGCGCTCGTCCGTGGGCCTGCGCGGGGTGATGCTCACGAACACGGTGGGCATCGTGGACGCCGACTATTACGCCAATGCTGCCAACGACGGCAACATCCGCCTCTCGCTACACAACATCGGCCCGGAGACATTCACGGCGGGGGCGGGAGACCGCATCGCGCAGGCCATCTTCACGAAGTACCTGCTAGCCGATGGCGACGACTTCGCGGCTGGCCCCGAACGTCAGGGCGGGCACGGCCACACCGGACGCTGAGGCGGCTGACCGCATTCAACCCTGATCTCGTTCAACCCTGGCCCCATTCAATTCCAGGCCCATTCAACTCTAGGATAGCCCCATGTCCAACGTCTTCTACCGCTCGCGCAAACCCTACCCTGTCGCCAGCCATGCGGAGGGCGTCTACATCTTCGACGACAGCGGAAAGCGCTATCTGGACGGCAGTTCCGGCGCGCTGGTCGCCAACATCGGGCATGGGCGGGCGGCGGTGGCAGACGCGATGGCGGCGCAGGCGCGGCGGCTGGCCTTTGTCCACGGTTCGCAGTTTTCAAGCGATGTGCTGGAGGAGTACGCCTCCCGCCTCGCCGTCTTTCTGGGGCTGCCCGATTTCCGCTTCTGGGCCGTCTCCGGCGGTTCGGAGGCCACCGAGAGCGCCATTAAACTGGCCCGCCAATACCACGCCGAGCGGGGTGAGACGGGGCGCTACCGCATCGTCACGCGCAGGCCCAGTTACCACGGCGCGTCGCTGGGGGCGCTGGCGGCGTCCGGCATGGGCGCGCGGCGCGAGCTGTACACGCCGCTGATGAACGAGGCCGCGTGGCCCAAACTCGCCAAGCCTGACCCGGAACTGTCCGGCGAACAGGATGCCGAACGCTTGCGGATACTACTGGAAGAACTGGGACCAGACACGGTGGCCGCCTTCATGTGCGAGCCAGTGGTGGGCGCTTCGGACGCAGCACTGGCCCCGAATACGGGCTATCACGCACGAATTGTCGAAATCTGCCGAGAATACGGCGTGCTGTTCATTGCCGACGAGGTCATGTGCGGCATGGGCCGCTGCGGAACGCCGCTGGCCGTGCGGCTGGGCGGAGAGGTGACACCCGACATCGTGGTGCTGGGCAAGGGGCTGGCCGCCGGATACGCCCCCCTGGCCGGATTAATGGCCAGCCCCAGCGTCCACGACACTGTGATGAACGGCTCCGGGGCCTTCAAACACGGCTTTACCTACGCGGGCCACCCGATCAGCGTGGCGGCGGGCCTGAGCGTGCTGGACATCGTCGAGGATGAACAGCTTGTGGAAGCGGCAAACGAACGGGGCGCTCAGCTTCTTGGAGGTTTACAGGCGTTGAAGGCGAAATACCCGCAGGTTTTAGAGGCGCGCGGTCACGGGCTGCTGCTGGGACTGGTCCTGGGCGATCCCACAACCGGACAGGCGTTCGAGACTCCGGGGCTGGCGGACCGGGTGGCAACGGCGGCGCGGGCACGCGGCCTGATCACCTACCCCGGCTCCGGCGCGGTGGACGGCGTGCGTGGCGATCACCTGCTGCTGGGGCCACCGCTGAGCATCACGGCGGCGGAGGTGGAGGAAATGCTGGCGGGTCTGGACGGGGCCTTGGCAGACACGCGGGGCTGAGGGCGGAAACGCTGGTCACACGCCCCCTCACCCTTCCGGCGCTGCGCGCCTCCCTCCCTCTCCCACAAGGGGCGAGGGGATAAAAACCGCCGCGACCTGCGCACCGCTTCCCATGTTTTCCCACACCCTACAGCCCACACCCCATCTACCGTTTCCGCCGCTTCTCCGCCCCCACCAGACGCACAAAATTCAGCAATCGGGGCGCACGGTTCCAACGCTTGCGGTCCCCGGCGACGCGCCAGACCCATTCCACGCCCAGTTTGCGGGTCCAGGCGGGGGCCAGCACCGCTGTTCCGGCCAGCACGTCAATCACGCCGCCGCAGCCGATCATCACTGGGACGCCCAGCACGCCGCGCCACTGCTGGTTAAAGACCTCCTGCCGTCCCGCGCCCATCGCGGTCAGCAGCAGATTCGCGCCGCTTTCGCCCACCAGCCGGGCCACCCGCTCGTCGTCCTCCGGGCCGAAGTAGCCGTGGTGGATTCCAGCCACCGTGACGCCGTAATCGCGGGCTGCGTTCTGCGCGGCGGCCTCGGCCACACCGGGTTTTGCGCCCAGGAAGAACACTCGCAATTCCGCGCCGTGTTCTTCCATCAGGCCCGTGACGATATCGAAGCCCGGGGCGCGCGGCACCTCCTGACTGTGAAGCTGTTTGGCCGCGTACACAATGCCCACGCCGTCCGCCGTGACCAGATCGGCGTCCTGAACGGCCTGGGCAAATTCAGGATGACTGCGCGACTGCACGATAATTTCCGGGTTCAGGGTGACGACGGTGTGCGGCGCGCGGGCCGGGTCCGCCAGCCAGCCGCCCAGCAGCGTCAGCGTGCCTTGCAGATCAATCACGTCCAGCGGCAGACCAAACAGCCACAGGCGCGGGCGGGGGGCAGGAGAGGACATTCGAGAAGGATTCTAAACGTTCGCGTCCTACAGGGGCGTCTGTTTCTTGGCTTCGGGGGAGGGACCAGAAAGAGTGCGCCGCAGAAAATACCCTGGGAAACCGCCCAGCAACGGCGTTCCTCCCCTGGCACTGCGCCCCCGCTTGCGTTCCCCCGCACCAATTGCGGCATACTGACCTACATATGTTGCCCGGAGCATTTGGAACCCTGCCTGAGACGGCGCAGGCACAGGTCATGGCGGCGGGGCGGGTGGGGCGCTGGGCGCGGGCCGGGCTGCTGTTTCACCCGGAAGACGCCGCCGAGACGCTGTTTGTGATCCTGCGCGGCGCGGTGCGGCTGTACCGCCTGGGGTCCGGGGCGCGCGAGGTCACGCTGGACGTGCATGGCCCCGGCGCGCTGCTGGGTGTCTCGGCCCTGACCCCCGGCGAGAGCTACAACGTCTACGGCGAGGCGATGGACGACGTGGAGGCCCTGATGCTGGGCCAGGACGCCCTGCACCGCCTGACGGGCGCGCAGCCTCCCGTGGGCGTGGCCCTGACCGAGCAGATCACCCGCCAGACGCGGGGCGTGCAGGAACGTCTGTCCGGGCTGGTCTTTTTAGAGGTCTCGCAGCGGCTGGCGCTGGCGCTGCTGAATCTGGCCGAACGCGAGGGCGGCTGGCCGGAGGAAGGGCCAATTGCCCTGAAAGACCGCGTTTCGCACCAGGACCTGGCCTATGTGGTGGGCAGCACGCGTGAGACGATTACCAAGCTGCTGGGAGACTTCCGCACGCGTGGGCTGCTGGACCTGGGCTACCGCCGTATTATCCTGACCGACAAGGGAGGTCTGCAAAGGGCTTCGCGGGAATCGCTGCGCTAGGCAGGGCTTTTGAGATAAATCAGCAACTGGTCCCCGGTTTGCGCCGGGGCGGGAAGGAATGGGCAGTATGGCGCGGAATATAGCGGCGGAATACAGGGCCGGAGGGCTGGAAGAGTTCTTCCGCCTGCCGGTGGACGCAATGAAACAGGCTCAGGTCGAGGTCAGGCCAGATATTGACCGGGGGGCGCTGGCAGAGGCTTTGCGCCAGTATCACCAGGGTCTGGGAACGCTGGACAGGACTGTGGAGGAGGCGCTGTCACGGCTGGCCCACCCTGCCTCCAGAGTCGTCGTGACCGGGCAGCAGGCGGGGGCACTGACCGGCCCGGCCTACAGCGTCCATAAGGGCGCAGACGCCGCGCTGCTGGCCCGCAGCCTGAACACCGAAGATGTCCCGGTGGTGGCCGTGTACTGGGTGGCCAGCCAGGACCACGACGCGGCAGAGGTGGCCAGCACCAGTCTTCTGGACATGGCAGAAGTGCTGCACCACCTGACCCTGGACGTGCCCGAAGGTGTGCCGGTGGGCCGCGTGCCGTGGCAGCAGGAATGGACCGCTCAGGCGCTGGCCCTGCTGGACGCTTTCGATGCGCCGCTCGAATACATCGCCGCCGTGCGGGCGCGGCTGGTACGGGCGGTAGAGGCGGGCGGCAGTTACGCCGATGTCTTTGCCCGCCTGATTCACGGTCTGCTCTCCCCTGCCGGATTAGTCGTTCTGGACCCCCTGCACCCCACGATAGCCCGGTTGATGGCCCCCACCCTGGCGCGTGAATTACAGAACCCGCTGGCCTCCTCGAAAGCTATTGAGAACGCTGCGGCGCGACTGACGGCACAGGGCTTCGTGCCGCAACTGCGCCGCGCGGCAGGAGCGACAAACCTGTTTATCGAGGAAGAGGGTGGCCAGCGGCGACTCCTGAAACTGGACGGACAGACCTTCAGCACCGAGAGCCGCGAGTACACCCGCACCGAATTGCTGGCTGTGCTGGAGGCCGATCCCAGCCGGATCACTCCAGCGGCGGGCCTGCGCCCGGCAGTGCAGGACGCGCTGCTACCCACGCTGGCCTTCGTGGTGGGACCGGGGGAAATCGCGTATGGAGCGCAACTGCGGGAAGTCTACGAACTACACGGCCTGAAGCAGCCGTTGCTGTGGCCGCGCCTGACCGTGACGTGGCTGGAGCCGAACGTGGCCCGTCTACTGAGGCGACTGGGCGCAACCGCCGCCGAGGTTCAGGCCGATCCCGAAGGCGTCCTGGGCCGCGCCCTGGCCCGTGAACGCGGCGCGGCGGCGGTCACATCCGAGAAACTGGCGGAGATAGACGCCCAGCTCCGCGCCGTGATGGACGAAATTGCCGCCCTTGATCCCACTCTCGTCGGCGCGGCAGAGCGCACCCGCTCCCGCGTGATCGGGCGGGTGGGCCGCCTCCAGACCCAAGCGGTGCGCGCCCTGGCACGTCAGGAAAATGACCGCAGCGGGCAACTCACCCGGCTCAAGGCACACCTGCTACCGAACGGCACACCCCAGGAACGCGAGATGAATTTCCTGACCTACCTGCTCAAGCACGGCGAGAAACCGTTGGAGCTACTGCTGGCGCTGGAGCCGGGGTGGCGGGGAGAAATCGAGATTCCGTAACCAAGACGGGGAGGAGTGAGAACGTCGTTCCTCCCCACTGCTCGCCTATTCCTTCGGCACTTCCACATCGAACAGCGCCCGCACGAATTCCTGGCTGTCGAAGGGTTGCAGGTCGCCCGCGCTCTCGCCCACACCGATGAATTTAATAGGCACGCCCAGTTCGCGCACGATGGGAATCAGGATGCCGCCCTTGGCCGTGCCGTCCAGCTTGGTAACGATCACGCCGGTCAGGGGAGTGGATTCGTGGAACTTCTTGGCCTGTTGCAAGCCGTTCTGCCCGGTCACGGCGTCCAGCACCAGCCAGACCTCGGCGGGTTCGCCGGGATCGGCCTTCTCGATCACGCGGCGCACCTTCTTCAACTCTTCCATCAGGTTGTGCTTGTTGTGCAGGCGTCCGGCGGTGTCCACGAACAGCAGATCCGTGCCACGGGCGGCGCGGGCAGTGGCGGCGTCGTAGGCCACGGCGGCGGGGTCACCGCCATCGGTGCCCTGCACCACGGGCACGCCCAGCCGGTCCCCCCACTCGCCCAGTTGTGCCCCAGCAGCGGCGCGGAAGGTGTCTCCGGCGGCGAACATCACGCTATTGCCCCGGCCCATGTAGTACTGGCCCAGCTTGGCGATGGTGGTGGTCTTGCCCACCCCGTTGACGCCGATCACCATGATCACATGCCCGTTCGGCTGCACCGACACGCGGCTGGCCTGCGGCGCGAAGCCCAGTTTGCGGAACTCGGCGCGGCTGGCGTTGGGCTCCAATTGCAGGGTCAGGGCGTCCATCAGCGCCTGCTGCATGTTCTTGCCCTCGCTGCGGCGCACGTCCTCCAGAATTTCCTCGGTGGCAGCGCGGCCCACGTCGGCAGCGATCAATGCGTATTCCAGGTCTTCGATGGTGTCCAGACGGTTGTTGAACACGTCCTTGACGTCGTTGCCCATGAATCCGGCGGTCTCGTTGATCTGCGCGCGGGTCTTGCTCAGGCCGCTGCGCAGGCGTTCGAGCCAGCTCACGGACGGTCCCCGGCGGGAGCAGGTGTCGGGCAGGAAAAGAATGGGGCGATCATGCCCCCACCATAGCGCCCGCTGCCGGGGGCAAAAGGGCAATGAGCGGTCAGAATTTCCAGCGTGGAGACTTACGCTTGCGGCATCTCCGCCTCGATGGTGGTGCCCCGGCCCGGCATGCTGAGGACGCGGTACTGGCCGCCCCTGGCCTCCAGGCGTTCGCGCATCTGGGTCAGGCCCAGGCCGCCCGCACTGCTAACCCGTCCAGTGACCGCCTCCAAGTCAAAGCCCGCGCCGTCGTCCTTCACACTCAGGAGAACCCGCCGCGCGCCGCCGTCCAGGGTCACGCGCACCTCGCCCGCGCGGGCATGCTTGGCGACATTGTTCAGGCTCTCTTGCAAAATGCGGAAGACCACGGCCTCGTCGCCGGGCGAGAGATGCACCTCGCCGGTCACGTCCAGACTGCTTTTCATGTTGTTCTGCTCGCCAAAGTCCAGCACGTAGCGGCGCACCGTTTCCAGCAGGCCGTAACGTTCCAGATCGATGGGCCGCAGCGCGAAGATGCTGCGCCGCACTTCCTTGATCTGCTCGCGCAGCAGTGCCGTGGCCGCGCGCACGTCCGCCTCGGCCAGTTCGGGATCGCTGTGCATTTTGCGGGCCACCACGTCCAGCTTGAGGGCCGCGAAGGCCAGCGACTGCGCCACACCGTCGTGGATCTCGCGGGCAATCCGGGCGCGCTCGTCGCTGATCGCCAGTTCCTCGGAATACAGGTAGGCGCGGGCGTTGCGGACCGCCAGGGTGGCCTGCCCGGCCATTAAAGCCAGCAGCGACACGCGGGCCGCCTCGAACACCCCCTCACGCGGATCGCCCAGCATCAGCACGCCCACCAGTCCCTCCTCGTCGCGCATAGGCAGCCCCAGCACGCTGCGGGCCTCGGGGAACACCTGACACGCCTCGGCCCCGGTCACGATCAGCGGCCCGCTGGACTGCGCCACCCGCGCGGCGAAGGCCGGGGCCACGCCGCCGCCGGGCACGTCGTTCCGGCTGGCTCCGTCGCCGCTCATCCCACCACCACCACTGACCTCACCGCGCCGGTCCTGGGCGTATTCCAGCCGCAGCACGCCGTCCTCGTCGCTCAGATACGCCGCGCGGGCCTCGGCACCCACCCGGCCTGCCATCGTACCCGTCACGCGCGACAGCAGACGGCGCATGTTGCGCTCGGCGCGAATGCTCTGGTCCACGCTGTACAGGGTCATCAGGTCCAGAGTGCGCTGGCGGGCGGCTTCCACGCCCGTCGCCACTTCGGCAGCCAGCGCCTGCGCCAGTTCTGCCGTATCGGCGCTGGGCGGGGTCTCGAAGTGCAGCAGCAGCGCGCCACCACCGGGAACACTGACCTTCAACGGGTGCAGGGCGGCGCTGGGGGCGCTGAGCAATGTTTCGCCGCGCGCCGTGCCGCTGAGGCCACCGGGCACGGTCAGGGTGGCGTGGGTGGCCCCAGTCACGCGCACCGCGCCGCGCACCGCCACCTCCAGCACTGCGCCCAGATCAGGTGCGCCGCCCAGGTCGCGCATCAATTCCTGCACCCCCTGCAAGCGCCCGTGAGAGGCGCTGAGCTGCCCGTACAGGTCACGCAATTCAAGCTCGGCGCGTTCGCGGGCACGGGTGCCCTCGGCGATCCACTCCACGCTGAAAAAAGTCGCGGCGGGGCCTACCAGACCGTAGAACAACAGGTGCGCCCACAGCTCACGCTGCCCGTTGCCCAGCAGCGAGATAGTCAGTTCCACCGCGCCCACCACCAGCACGATCAGTGGCGGCAGCAGGTTGCGAACCAGCCGCACCCGGTCCGACAGCGGCGCGCGCGGCACGGCAGGGGGCCGGGCGGGCGGTCTGCGGGTGGCAGGAAGCTCGGTCATGGCCCCAGTCTAGAGGGGAAAGTGCGGCGGGGTCAGTAACTTTCGGTGCGGGCCAGATGGTGGCAGGGGGCCTTGGGTGGGTGAGACGGCTCACGACTGTCCTCTGATACGCAGGCCCTTATCGGAATGCAGGCCCGAAACTGCCGCGCCTCTCCCCGCCGTCCAGCACAACCTTCCTGGCCCCCACTGTGAGCGCGTGGCTTGCCCACTGGCCGGCTTTGCGGTACTACTAGCCCATATGCATGACGCCGTGATGGCCGCCCTCAGCACCGTGAACGATCCCGAACTGCACCGCGATCTGGTTTCGCTGGGCATGATCGAGCGCGCCGAAGTGGTGGCAGGCGTGGCCCAGATCAAGGTCAACCTGACCACCCCCGCCTGCCCCCTGAAAGGTCAGATCGAGAGCGAGGTCCGCGCGGCGGTGCTGGCGGTTCCCGGCGTGAACGACGTGCAGGTAACCTTCGGCGCAACCGTGCGGATGGCTGCGCAGCCTGCGTTGCCGGGGGTCAAGCACGTTCTGCTGGTGGGCAGCGGCAAGGGCGGCGTGGGCAAGAGCAGCGTGGCGGTCAATCTGGCGGCCTCGCTGGCAGCGGACGGCGCGCGGGTGGGCCTGCTGGACGCCGACGTGTACGGCCCCAGCGTGGCGCACATGCTGGGCCAGGGCGCGGCCCGCGTGACCGCCAACGCCGAGCGCAAGATGCAGCCGCTGGAGGCGCACGGCCTGAAATTCATCAGCATGGCCAACCTCTCCCCCGCCGGACAGGCCCTGGTGTGGCGCGGGCCAATGCTGCACAGCGCAGTCCAGCAGTTCATCAAGGACGCGGCCTGGGGCGAGCTGGATTACCTGATCGTGGACCTGCCCCCTGGCACCGGAGACGTGCAGCTTTCACTGACGCAGACCGTAAATGTCACCGGGGCCGTGATCGTCACGACGCCGCAGGACGTGGCCCTGATTGACGCGGCGCGGGCCATCGACATGTTCCGCAAGGCCAGCGTGCCGGTGCTGGGCGTGGTGGAGAACATGAGCTACTTCGTCGCGCCGGATACCGGGAATGTCTATGACCTGTTCGGGCGCGGGGGCAGCCGCAAGCTGGGCGAGCAGTACCCGCTGCTGGGCGAGGTGCCCCTCGACATGGACGTGCGCCAGGACGCCGACGCCGGAATTCCCGCCGTGCTGGCCCACCCGAACACCCCGGCCTCGCAGGCGCTAATCAGTGTGGCGCGCAATCTGGCCGGACAGGTCAGCGTGCTGGCCGTGAACAAGGAGTTGGCACAGTCCCTAGCCGACTTGCCGGACCAGTTGACCGTCGTATGACGGCGGGGTCCAGCAACACGCCTCCCCCTCCCGCGGCCCTGGCCCTCCCAGAGCCGCCGCCCGCCCCACCCGAGCGCACCAAAGTGCGGCTACTGGAGCTGGTGCAGCGCCACGGCCCGCAGACCGCGCAGGATCTGGCCGCGCGGCTGGAGGTCAGCGTGCCCGCCGCGCGCCGTCATCTGGGCGACTTGCAGGAGCAGGGGCTACTGGCCTCGCGCACCGAACGGCCCGGCGGGCGTGGGCGGCCCCAGCATGTCTTCAGCCTGACGGAGCGGGGCGAGGCGGGGTTTCCCCGCAGCTATTCCGGGTTGTGCGTGGACGTGCTGCGCCACGTGGAAGACCTGTTCGGCCAAGGCGCGGTGCTGAAGGTGCTGGACGCCCGCAACGTCGAGATCGAGGCTCGGATGCAGGCTGAAATCCCGAGCCATCTGCCGCTTGAAGACCGGGTGCGGCGGCTGGCGGCCCTGCTGGGCGACATGGGCTTTGATCCCGTGCTGGAACAGGACGGCGCGGACTGGTGCCTGACCCAG
Source organism: Deinococcus sp. AJ005 (assembly GCF_009017495.1). Classification (NCBI taxonomy): domain Bacteria; kingdom Thermotogati; phylum Deinococcota; class Deinococci; order Deinococcales; family Deinococcaceae; genus Deinococcus; species Deinococcus sp. AJ005. The sequence goes on from NZ_CP044990.1 coordinate 2,461,118, forward strand.
CGCAATTGCCCCAATCTGGCGGTGGCCCGGCAATACAGCCAGCTCTGCGACTCGGAATTGAACCTGTATGCCAGTCTCCTGGGCGCGCCCGTGGTCCGTGAAACCCGCATCGCCTGCGGGCAGGGCGGCTGCCGTTACCGCATCGTCGGTTAAACCCAGTCTACTGCCCCCCAAGCTGATCAGAACATGAGACAGTACAGTGGTCCCCAGGACTTCCCTGCCATGACCCAGCATCTGCCCCCCCTCCCCGAACCGCACAGGCCGCTGTACAGCCTGGTGGCCTGGCCCCCGCAGGTGCTGGACACCTGGATGCGCCGGGTCCAGGCCACGCTGAATGTCAGCGGCTTCGGCCTGCCCCACCTGAACCTGCGCGCCCCCTTCCAGACCAGCCTGAGCGGTCCCGATCTAGTGGCAGCCTTCCGTGAGGGCCTGCGCGGCGAACCGGCGCTGGAGGTGCGCGTGCGGGGCTGGAAACGCCTGAGCGGCGTCATCTTCCTGGAGTTCGAGCTGGACCCGGCGCTGGCCGAGCTGCACACCCGCATGCTGGAGATCGGCCCGTCCAGCCGCGCGCCCTACGACGGCCCCGACTACCGCCCGCACCTGACGCTGGCGCTGGGCATTCTGCCGTGGGCCGAGGACCTGCTGTGGGACAGAGTTCAGGTGCTGACGCCTCCGCTGGACCACTTCACCGTCCAGGCCCTGAGCCTGACCCGCGAGGAACGCGGCGAGGTCCAGGAACTCCACACCTTCCCGCTGGTCCTTCCGCCCGAGGAAGACGAGCCAAGAACCGAGGCCGGAGCCGCGCCCAGTTAAATCGCCCAGCTCAATGGCTTAAAGGGCCGCACACGTCTTGCACCGCTTCCCAGGCTCTGCTACTCTGTCCAGGCCCGCGAGAAGACGCCATCTTCCGGTGGGTGTCTGGTCAGCAACATCCTGGCGAGGGTTCTTAGCTCAGTTGGTAGAGCATCGGTCTCCAAAACCGAGGGTCGCAGGTTCAAGTCCTGCAGGGCCCGCCACGCACAACCCCGCATTGCGCGGGGTTTTTTCGTTTCTCTCTGACGGAGAGAACCGGATCTATGGCCCAGAAGTGGAATCCCGGTGGAGTGACCCTTCCTCTGGCAACCGCAACGTCGCCGTGAAGCCCTCTCCCGGCGCACTTTTCAAAGTCAATGTGCCGCCGTGCAACTCGGCGGCGCGGCGGGCCAATGCCAGCCCCAGGCCGTGGCCCTCGCCGCTGCGGCTGGCGTCCGGGCGGTAAAACGCCTCGCCCAGCCGGGCCAGCACGTCCGCCCCCACGCCGGGGCCATCGTCGTGAACAGTGACGGTGGCCCAGCCATCTGCCTCTGCCAACGTCACCGTCACAGTTGCGCCGGGAGCGTGGCGCACCGCGTTCATGGTCAGGTTCCAGATCGACTGGCCCAGCAATACGCGGTCTCCCAGTACCGTTACGGGCTGTGGGGCACTCAGGTCCACGTCCGCCTCTGTATCCGCATCAGGGGCATCCAGATCAGGGACCAGCTCGCGGGCGCGGTCCACGGCGTCGGCGGCCAGCTCGCGCAGGGGCACCGGGGCGCGGGCCAATTGCGAGGCGTCGCGCGCCAGCAGCAGCAGGTGGTTGGTTAGCGTGGACAGCCGCGTGATGTCGGTGCCGATCTCCTGCAAGTCGCTGCGGTAGCGCGCGGGATCCCGGTCACGCGCCAGACTGCCTTCCACGCGGGCGGTCAGGGCGGCCAGCGGGGAACGCAGGTCATGGGCCGCCGCGCGCATGAACGCCTGTTCACGGTCACGGGCGTCGGCCAGTCGGCCAAAGGTGCCTTGTAGGGTCAGCGCCAGCCGCGACAGCTCGTCGTCCTTGCCCGCACCGGGCAGGGGGCGGCGAAGCTGTGCGCCCTCGCCGACTTCGCGCGCCGCATTTTCCAGCGTCCGCACGGGGCGCAGCAGCCGCCCGGCCACCCACCAGCCCACGCCCAGCGCCAGCAGCAGCGCCAGCGGCAGCAGCCACGCCAGCGCCCGCGTGAACGCCTCGCGCGCCTCGCCCAGCGCGCGCGCGTCCGAAATCACGGTCAGCCGCAGGTTGCTGCCCCGCAGTTGTTGCACGGTCAGCAGTTGATCGCCGCTGATTCCCACCCCCATCGGCAGGTCCAGCGGCACGCCAGACGGGAAGCGAGTGGTGTGGACGTCTAACAGTTCGCCGCCCTGCACGCCCTGAATGCGGACCTCGAAGGCCCGGTTCTCGCCGCGCGTATCGGCCAGATTTTCCAGGTCCGCTGGCCGGATCGCCACGCCATCCAGCCCAAAGGGCCAGTTGCGGTCGCTGGCGCGTTGCAGGGCCGCCTCCAGTCGCACGGCGATCACCGCGCTGGTGGTCAGCAGCCGCTCTACCTGGGCCTGCCGCAAAAAGCTGTTGACGGCAAAGAACAGTCCCGTCGCCACCAGCAGCACGGCCAGCCCGGTGGCCAGCGCCGAGAACAGCGCCAGCCTCAGCCGCAGGGTTAGGCGCATGGAGGGGTCTGGCCTCTTCCCTGCCCTGCTCCACTTCCTGTCAACGTTCCACCCGGTAGCCGCGCCCACGCTCACTGCTGATCGCCTCGGGGGCCAGTTTGCGGCGCACATAGCGCACGTACACGTCCACAATGCGGGCCTCGCCACCAAATTCCGGCCCCCACACGCGGTCCAGCAGGTCCTCACGGGTAAACCAGCGTTCGGGCGAGAGGGCCAGTGCCTCCAGCAGCGAGTACTCGCGGCCCGTCACCGCCACCTCTGTGCCGTCCCAGGTCACGGTCCGGGCCACGGTGTCCAGCGTGCCGCGCCCGTCCGCGAAAGTGACCTGCGGCGCGGCCTGACCCCGCTCCCGCCGTGACAGGGCACGCAGGGTCGCCAGCAGTTCCGGCACCGCGAAGGGCTTGACCAGATACGCGTCGCCGCCCAGATCCAGCCCCTGCACCCGGTCGGCCAGTTCGCCGCGCGCGGTCAGGAACAACACGGCGGCCTCCACCCCGCCCGCCCGCAGTTCACGGGCGATCTCGAAGCCGTCCATACCGGGCAACATCACGTCCAGTACGATTAAGGGAAAGTCGCCCAGCAACGCGGCCTCCAGTCCCTCGGGGCCGGTCTGCGCCCAGGTCACGGCATAGCCCGCCTCGCGCAAAGCGCCCACCGTCGGCTCGGCGATGCGCGCGTCGTCCTCTACCAGCAGTAAGCGCATATGGGGCCAGTCTACGGGGCGGCGTTAAGCAGGGGTTAGGCTCAGTTGCCGCTCAGCCCCCGCCACCCAGTCCTCGCCACAGTGCCCAGACCAGCAGACCTGTTCCCAGGATCAGGCTCGCCCCAAGCGCAGGCAAGAGCCACGGCAACCGCCTTTGCAGCGCGGCGCTGCGGGCGCGGGCACTGAGCAGCACCGGCGCAGGCAGCGAACGGGCGGCCAGCGCCAGAATCGCGGGAACCACCAGCAGGTCATCACCGAGGCCCACCACCGGAATCGCGTCGGGAATCAGGTCAATCGGGCTGAGGGCGTAGGCCAGCGCCAGCAGCGCCCCCAGCCTCGCCGTCATAGGGGTGCGGGCATCCCAGACGGCGAACAGCAGGGCCAGCGCGTCGCGCCAGATGGGTTTGAGACGGGTGATCACGCCCTTCTATACGCGGCGCGATGAACCGAAGTTCCAGTCTTCAGCCCCTCGCCCCCGCCTTTTGCTATGCTGTGTCTTCGCAGCGGTTAGGCCCAACAGCCCAGCCGCGCCGGAGGAAAGAGAAAGCGCGACTCAGTCACATGAGTCCAGGTGTACCGCGAGGACACCTCCACAGACACGGGAACACGCACACCACACACCTTTTGGCCCTGCTCCGGCGGGCCGTGTGACCCGTGCCTCCCCCGTTGTCTGGAAGTTCTTTTCTTCCCCGGCAATGGGGCGTTCCCGTTTGTGTCGGTTCTGTGTTAAAGTCCCAAGTTGGTGTGTTGCGCCCCAGGGTGCGGCAGCAAGAGAGGCCACGTCAGGCAGCGTTCCGGCGTCGGCAGCACAAGGAAGGTAGACGATGTTTGCAATTATTCAGACCGGCGGCAAGCAGTACCGCGTGCAGGAAGGCGACGTGATCCGCGTGGAAAGTCTGGCGGGCGAGGCAGGCGACACCATGGACCTGACCCCCATCTTCGTAGGAGGCGACCAGACCCTGTTTGGCGACGCCGTGAGCAAATTTGTGGTCAGTGCCGAAGTGGTGGAGCACGGACGCGGCCCCAAGATCTACATTCGCAAGTACAAGAGCGGCGTGCAGTACCGCCGCCGCACCGGCCACCGCCAGGATTTCACGGCGATCAAGATCACGGGCATCAAGGGTTAAGGGGAGGCTGAACTGATATGGCACATAAGAAAGGCGTAGGTTCGTCCAAGAACGGACGCGACAGCCAGCCCAAGTACTTGGGCGTCAAGAAGTTCGGCGGCGAAGTGGTCAAGGCCGGAAACATCTTGGTCCGCCAGCGCGGCACCAAGTTCAAGGCCGGTCCCGGCGTGGGCATGGGCCGCGATCACACCCTGTTTGCCTTGGAGCATGGCCGCGTCGTGTTCACCAACCGTGGCAACACGGGCCGCTTCATCAGCATCGAAGCCGCGAACGCTGCACCCACCGAAATCGCTGCCGACTAAAGTCCAGTTGCTGGGCAGGAGCCGGGGGCCTGCGGGTTTCCGGCTCTTTTTGAATTGCTTCCCTTCCCATTAAACCCCACGCAGGTGTATACTTCTGCGGTTGCCCGCTACGCACAAGTGACGTGGCGGAGGAGGCACGCACATGAAAAAAGACATCCATCCCAAAGCCGTTCCCACCAAGATTATTTTTCAGGGCAAGGTCATCATGGAAACCATGAGCACCCGTCCCGAGATTCACGTCGATGTCTGGAGCGGCGTTCATCCCTTCTGGACCGGCGAAGAACGCTTCTTGGACACTGAAGGCCGCGTGGACAAGTTCAACAAGCGCTTCGGCGACAGCTACCGCACCAAGAAGAAGTAAGTCCCAGGTTTTTCAAAGATGCCCTGCCCCTGTGGTGGGGCGTTTTCTATGGTCATCAGCCAGAGGCGGCGCAGGTTTGGCATACTCTCCAGGTGCTTAGATCTCCTTTCCACGGCGGTCACCTCGAAGTGATCGTCGGCCCCATGTTCAGCGGCAAGAGCGAGGAGCTGATCCGCCGCGTGACCCGCTCGCTGATTGCAAAACAGAACGTGCTGGTCTTTAAACCCGCGCTGGATGACCGCTACCACGCCTCCGCTGTCGCCAGCCATGCCGGGCGCAGCGTACAGGCGCTGGCCGTGCGGGGCGTGGCCGACATCCGCGCCCACCTGTCCGGCGAAGGCCGCCTGCTGGGCGCGGAACCGGGAGCGGAAAAACCGCCACTGCCCGACGTGGTAGGCATCGACGAGGTGCAGTTCTTCGACGCGGAGGTGGTGACGCTGGCGCTGGAACTGGCCGACGCCGGGGTGCGCGTGATCCTGGCCGGACTGGACCTTGATTTCCGGGCCGAGCCGTTCGGCCCCATGCCCCAACTGCTGGCCCGCGCCGAGAGCGTGGAAAAGCTGACGGCCATCTGCACGGTCTGCGGCGCACCTGCCACCCGCTCCCAGCGCCTGATCGGCGGCCAGCCCGCGCGTTACGACGACGCGGTGGTGCTGGTGGGCGCGCAGGAGAGTTACGAGGCCCGCTGCCGGGTGCATCACGCGGTCCTGGGGCAGCCCACGCCGCAATCTCAGGGCGAGGAACAGGTGGTGGGGGCGTAGAGCGATTCAGCAGTTCACGACAAGAAAAGCGGGAGAAGCCCAGATGTGGCCTCTCCCCTCCTGTGTGCTGTGACTGCTAGAAGGTATAGCCCTTGGGCACCACCACCACGCCGTTGTCGGTGACGGTAAAACCACGCGCCCGGTCCTCATCAAGGTCCAGACCGATCTTGGTGCCGGGTGGGATCACCACGCTCTTGTCCACGATGGCGCGGCGCAGGTGCGAGTGCCGCCCGACCTCCACCTCATCGAACAGCACGCAGCTCTCGACGGTGGAGTACGAGTGGGTGTGGATACCGCGCCCCAGCACGCTGTCGCGCACAGTGCCCCCGCTGATGATGGTCCCCCCGGCCAGAATGGTGTTGAACGCCTGGCCCTTGCGGCCATCGCTTTCATGCACGAATTTGGCGGGTGGGGAAAACTCGCTGCTGGTCCGCAGCGGCCACTCGGCGTTGTACAAACCGAATTCAGGGTTCACGCTGACCAGATCCATGTTGGCCTCGAAGTAGGCGTCCAGCGTGCCCACATCGCGCCAGTACAGGTTGGGGCCGGTCTGACCGGGAATGGGGTTCTTGTGGAAATCATAGGCCATGACGGTGTAGCCGTCCGACAGGGCGCGCGGAATCACGTCGCCGCCGAAGTCGAAGCCGTCCTGGCCGTCGCCCATGCTGGTGACCAGCAGTTCTTCCAGCGCGCGGCGCGAGAAGATGTAGTTGCCCATGCTGGTCAGGCTGATGCCGGGCTGCCCCGGAATGCTGGGCGGGTTGGCGGGCTTTTCCAGGAAGTCCGTGACCTTCCATTTCTCGTCCACATGCATGATCCCAAACTGGTGGGCCTGCTCCTGCGGCATCGGGTAGGCCGCGATGGTGATGTCGGCGCGGGTGTCGATATGCGTCTGGATCATATGTTCGACGTTCATCTTGTAGATGTGGTCGCCGGAGAAAATCGCCACATAATCGGCCTTGTTGTTGTCCAGCAGGTGCAGGTTCTGGTACACCGCGTCCGCCGTGCCCCGGTACCACACCGGCCCCAGTTCCTCGATGCGGTACATCTGCGCCGGAACCAGGGTGATGAAGTAGTCGCTGAGGAAGGTGCCGAAGCGCCAGCCGCGCTGAATATGCTCGGTCAGGCTCTGTGCCTTGTACTGGGTCAGCACGTAGATGCCGAACAGCCCCGAGTTGATGAAGTTGTTGATGGCGAAGTCGATGATGCGGTACTTGCTGCCGAAGGGCACGGCAGGTTTGGAGCGCTTCTGCGTCAGCGGGGCCAGCCGCGATCCCTGTCCCCCGGCCAGAATCATGCCTAGTACGCGTGGTTTCATGTCTTACCCCCTGTAAGGTGGTGCTGTAGAAAGCGTCGCCATAGATAAAGTCGCTGCGAGAATAAGCGGCGATATGAGAAGGTGGTCCTTCCCAAAATAGCGTTCCCCGGATAGGGCGGTGCTGGAATTGATCTCGGTCCCCACTCTACCCGCGCCGGGCTGAACTCTTCTGCCCCGGTCTAATTAACACTCGCCTTATGGGCAGCGCCTAGATGTTCCCGCACCTGCTTTATGGCGTCCTGTGGCGTCAGCACCTGCGCCCCAAGCTGGCTCCGCATGGCCGTCAGTTGCCGCTTGGCATACTGCCGCGAGGCCAGCACGGCGCGCGCTGTCGCCTCCGATTGGCCCAGATGTCCGGTAGCGACGGCCCACGCCTCGCGGTAGCCCAGGGCCTGCCAGGCGGTAGGACGTGGCAGGGTTTCGGGGTCAAGCTGTGAGGCCAGCCACGCGGCCTCTTCTGCCCAGCCAGCGGCGAACATGGCCCCCACACGCGCGGCCATCCGTGCCTCCAGCTCTGGGCCGGGCCGGGTGAAGGCGGTCACGGCGTACCCAAAACGGGGCGGGCGATTCCCGAAAGAACCGGGATACTGCCCGGTGCGGCGGAAGACCTCAGTGGCGCGCACGATGCGGCGGGGGTTGCGCTCCATGCGCCTCGCCTCGGCTGGGTCGCTGGCGGTAATATCGGCCAGCAGGGCGTCCAGGCCACGCTGGGCCAGTTCGGCCTCCACAGCAGCGCGGACCCCCGGATCGGCGGGCGGGGTCAGCGGCAGGCCGCGCAGCAGGGCCGTCAGATAAAACGTCGTCCCGCCCACCACCAACGGCACACGCCCACGCTCCAGCACACCCGCGATGGCAGCTTCAGCCTCCTGCACGTAGCGGGCCACGTCGTAGTTCTCGCTCACATCGGCCACATCCAGCAGATGATGCGCAACGGCCTCCCGTTCGGCAGGCGTGGGCTTGGCGGTGCCGATGTCCAGCCCCCGGTACACCGTGAAGGCGTCTGCCGAGACCACCTCCAGACCAAATTCTTGGGCCAGTTCCAGCGCCAGGGCCGACTTTCCGGCGGCGGTGGGGGCAGTCAGCAGGGGAATTGGAGTGAGCAGCCGGGTCATCCCTCCCACTTTAGGCGCTGGCGTGCCCGGCGGCATGGTGTAGGGGCGTGTGGCGTGCCCGGCGGCGCGGGTGCTAGCGTGACAGGCATGAATGAGCCGGTGCTGGCCCGACTGCAACACCTGATGACCCTGCGCGAGGAGGTCGAGACCCTCGGGGCTGGTCCCTGGACGCCCACCGCCGACTGGGCGGACAGCGACGCCTACCTGACCCTTCATCTGGATGTGCCGGGCATCGATCCCGAACGCCTGGAAATGCACGAGGAGGGCGGCATGTTGACCGTGGCCGGGGAGCGCGCCGCGCCGCAGGGCCTGCTGAGCGCCGAACGTCCCAGCGGCGTCTTCCGCCGGGTGCTGACCTTCCCGCGCGAGGTAATGCCGCAGTCCGGCGAGGCCCATCTGGCGGGCGGCGTGCTGACCGTACGCTTTCAGAAAAAACACCCCACCATCGATGTCCACTCTGCGGATATGCACGGGGCGGATAAGCAGGGTGCCGACACACACGGGGACGGCAGCCACTCCGGCTGAGCGGGCCTTCTGGGTATTCAGGGACTCCCCGAACAACCTTCATGCAAGCTCTCACGGCCCCAACCACACATCTACACTGGGCCATGACGAAAAAACTCACCCTGAGTCTGGCTGGCCTGACCCTGCTGGGATCGGCCCTGGCCGCCACGTATAAGAATGCCGAGAACGGTTTCTCGGTCACGCCGCCGCCTGCCTGGACGCAGCTCAGCGTGCCCGGCGTGGCGGTGGCTTTTGCCGATAAACCACAGGGGGATTTCACACCCAACCTGAACGTGGCGGTGCAGCCGCTTCCGCCGGGCATCACCCTGGCGCAGTACCACGCCCTGAGCCTGGATCAGGTGAAAAAACTGATCACCGACAGCAAGATCATCAGCACGCGCGCCACCACTCTGGGCGGGGCCAAGGCACAGGAAACCGTCTATACCGGGCGACAGGGCCAGTTCAAGCTCTACTTCATCTCTACCTACGCGGTCACAGGCGGCAAGGCGTATCTGGTCACCGCCACAACCAAACAGGGACTCCAGGCCAAGATGACGCCCACCAACGCAGCGTTCGTGAAGAGCTTCAAGCTTTTGCGTTGAGGAAGGCGGTTTAGGAAACCCTGGCCCGCTAAACTCGTGGGCATGACCGTCACCGACACCCACAGCGCCGACACCCACAAGGCCGAGTTCCAGCTTCCCGTCGTGACCCCCGAGGGCAGCATAGACTGGACCGCCATTCCCAGCCCGGCCTTCGTGCTGGACGAGTCGCGGCTGCGGCGCAATCTGGCGCTGATCTCGCACGTTCAGCAGGAAAGCGGGGCGCGGATCATCGTGGCCTTCAAGGGCTTTTCGATGTGGAGTACCTTTCCATTGCTGCGCGAATACGGCATCTCCGGCGCGACGGCCAGCAGTCTGAACGAGGCCCTTCTGGCCCGCGAGGAAATGCGCGGCGAGGTCCACGTCTACGCCCCAGCCTACAGCGACGAGGAAATGCCCCGCATTCTGGAACTGGCAGACCATCTGGTGTTCAACTCGTTCTCTCAGTGGGAGCGCTTTAAGCCAGCGGTGGAACAGGCCCGCAAAGGGGGCCGCGACATTCAGGTGGGCATCCGCATCAATCCCGAGTACGCCGAGGTCGAGACGGACCTGTACAACCCCGCCGGGCCGTTCTCGCGGCTGGGCGTCACGCGCCGCGAGTTCCAGGAAGACCTGCTGGACGGTGTGGACGGCCTGCACTTCCACACCCTCTGCGAGAAGGACAGCGACACGCTGGAGCGCACGCTGGAAGTCGTCGAGCGCAACTTCGGCGAATTCCTACCCCGCATGAAATGGGTCAATTTCGGCGGCGGCCATCTGATGACGCGGGAGGGCTACGACACCGCCCGCCTGATCCGTCTGGTGCGCGCCTTCCGCGAGAAGTGGGAGGTGGACGTGATCCTGGAACCCGGCAGCGCTTTCGGCTGGCAGACGGGCTGGCTGGTCAGCCGCGTGCTGGACGTGGTGCATAACGTCAAGAACGCCGCCCTGCTGGACGTCTCGGTCAGTGCCCACATGCCCGACGTGCTGGAAATGCCCTACCGCCCCCGCATTCTGGGCGCGGGTGATCCCCCCGAACACGAACACCGCGAGGCCAACGACTACGGCGGCGGCCATCCCTACCTGATCGGCGGCACCACCTGCCTGGCCGGGGACGTGGTGGGCGAGTACGTGTTCGACAAACCGCTGCACATCGGGGACCGCGTGATCTTCGACGACATGATCCATTACACGATGGTCAAGACCACCTTCTTCAACGGCGTCAAGCACCCCGATATCGGCATCCTGCATCTGGACGGCAGCTACGAGCGGGTCAAAACGTTCGGTTACGAGGAATTTAAGGCCAAGCTAAGCTGAGGGAGAGCGAACATGAATGACAGGGACAGATACTTCCTGACGCGCTGCGTCGAACTGGCCGAGACCGCGCTTCAATCGGGCAACGATCCCTTCGGCTCGCTGATCGTGTCGCAGTCGGGCGAGGTTCTGTTCGAGGATTACAACCGGACCGCAGGCGGCGACGCCACGCAGCATCCGGAAATTGCGATTGCCCGCTGGGCCGCCACCCACCTCTCGCCGCAGGAGCGAAGGCAGGCCACCGTCTATACCTCCGGCGAACACTGCGCGATGTGTTCCGCCGCCCACGGCTGGGTGGGGCTGGGGCGCATCGTGTACGCGAGTTCGTCCAGGCAACTGACCGAATGGATGGAAGAGTTTGGCGCGGAGCCGGGACCAGTCAACCCGCTGTCCATTCAGGACGTGCTGCACGACGCGGATGTCGAGGGGCCGGAGCCGTCGCTGAGCGAGCGTATCCGCGAACTGCACGAACAGAACATCCGCAGGCGTTCCAAAAGCTGAGCGCATCCAGAACAGCACAAAGCCCCCACACTCGCCACGGAGTCGGGGGCTTTGCGCCTGTTGCCTGAATGTCTGTATCGGGGAGAGGTTGGGTGAAAGTTGCGCCGGGGCAGATCGTTTGCCCGTAAAAGCGCGCCGATTGGAACCCGGCCCGTGGTGCGGGGCTGGGAAAAAGAGGGCCGGGCATGGGGTCACGAACTGGGTGTCCAGTCATGCCCGGCGCAGAGAAGTCAGGTTGGGGGTTGAGCTTACTTGCGGTAAATCCTGGAAACGCCATTCACAGTGCGGATGCTGCCACCCTCGAAATCGGCGGCCCAGGCCCCGTTCAGCATGTACTGATCGCGGGTGGGAAACCCCAGGAAGCTGCCGCTGCCGCCCAGTCCCTGGTAGGACTTGAGGACCGGGCCAGTCAGCCAGAAGGTGCCGTATTTCTGCGAGTCGTACAGTGCGCCGTTCTGGAAAAAGCCGTAGAGGCCGGTGGTGCCGTAAAGGTTTTGGGGAATGACCTTCTCGTCTCCGGCAGCCCAGCCCAGACGGCTGGGGGGGCGGGTTGTGCCATTCTCAGCCTGGGCCAGTGACAGGTAGCGGGCCAGCAGGCGACCATGCACCGAGTAGGAGCGGCTGCTGCCGTTGGCGTGCAGCAGGGCCGCGTCGCCGTATGCCCCGACGCCGTTGAACTTCTGCCAGAAACCGTTGCCCCACGCCGCAGCATAGGTGGTGGCCTGACCCAGCGACTCGTCACCCTTCAGGCGGGCGTAGGCGTCCACCATCGCGCTGTCGAAGGAGCCGTCCTGACGCTGGCCAGGCTGAATCTGCACGGCAGGCGTGGGCTGGGGCTGCGGCGTCTGCACCGTGTTGCCCACCCGGAAGAAGGCGGTGTCGGTGACCCAGGCGTTACTGGGCAGTGGGTTGACCACGACACTCAGCGCCTGCGCCAGTCCGTCCTGTCCCTGCACACTGACGGTGGCGAACTGCTGCTGTCCCTCGAAGGTGGCGATGTCGTTCAGGCTCAGCTCGGTGGTACTCGCCACGGCCAGCAGCTTGTCCTGCCCGTTGGGGCCACCAACGCTGAGGCCGTAGTTCGCGCCATTGCGTGGAAAGACCCGCGTGCCCGCCTGGACATAGTTGCTGTCCTCGTACCTGTTGGGAAAGAACAGATCAATGTTGCCGTCCGCATTCACGTTGAACAGGTAGATGTAGGCGTCCGCATTGGTCTTGAGGCCCACGCTGATGCGCTCGCCGATCTGATAGACGGGGTTCCCGGTGCCGCTGGCGTCGCGGTTCGTCCAGACCTGCACATTCAGCTCCGGCTGCGAGGGATTGACGATGATGCTCTGGGCGCTGAGCTGTGCGTCACCCGCACTGGCACTGGAAACGGTCAGGCCCAGCAGGGCGGTCAGGGTAGAAATGCGCTTGAGGTTGGACATGTCGGGCCTCCTGAGGATCGAAGTGGGTGTGTGCTGCTCGTAACTTGAATGTGCGTAAGGTACGGGCTGAATCTGACGAGGCACTGATAAGCCGCGAGCATTAAGCCCAGTCAGGAAAGCAGGGCTGGCAAGGGCCGGGAGGCCACCGACGCATCATCGCCGTCCTCCCACCCACATTTCTTTTGTCCCTGGTCAGCCTGAGCGGTCAGTAGACGAACCGTTACCGGACGATCAGCCCGGCCACCCACAGCGCCAGCGGGGCCAGCAGCAGCGCCGGGAGCATGCTCGCCACGCGCACACGCTTGTCCTCCATGCCCAGCCCGGCCAGCATCAGGTTCCAACTGATCCCGATAATGGTCAGGCCACCCGCCCCGGTCAGCATCAGCACGTAAGCATTGGTCTTGAGTGTTTCGGGGTCCGCACCGCCCAGCAGCGTGGCGGCGAACGCCCCGGCAGCCAGACTGATGCCGCCCTGCACGATCAATATCGTGATCACGCTGAAGCCCACGCCGATGCCGTAGGCGCCCGCCAACGCCAGCGAGGCAATGCCGTCCAGCGTGCTTTTCAGGATGTAGCTGGAGGCGTCCCCCGTCAGGCCGTTCTGCAAGCCGCCCACGAAGGTCAAAGGCCCCACGCAGAACAGCAGGCTGGCGGCCACGAAACCCTCCGTGAAGCGCCCCCCGCCCTTAAAGCGTTTCTTGAGAACCTCGCCCAGACGGTTCAGACCTTCCTCAATGCCCAGCGCCTCGCCGATCACCACACCAGCCGCCAGACTGACCAGCGCCAGAATCACGCCCGGAATGCTGCCCGCCGAGACTTTGTTCAGGCTGCCCGCCATGTCCAGCCCGATGAACAGCGTGACCAGACTCAGGGTCTGGAGCAGCGAGCGCTGCGTGCGCGCGGGCAGCCTTCCCCCCACAGTCAGGCCCAGCAGCGTGCCCAGCAGCACGGTCCCCACGTTCACGAAAGTGCCTGACAGTTGTGCGAGAAGACTCATCGGGACAAAGGGTAGCGCGCCGGGCAGGCGGGGAAAGCAGGCACCTTTGCCTCCGCACGCCCCACCCACAGAAAATCAGGCCCGCAGCGAACTGAGGAACGACTGTAGCCGCCCACCCTGTACCCGGACTGTCAAAACCCCACCTCAATCATAGAGGCGGGGGTGAGAAGGCCCGGCGTTTTATTCGCTGCGGTACGTCGGTTCGATCAACTGTTCAAGCCCGCCCAGATCCAGCAGTTCGTCCACACCCTGACCGCCCAGGCTGGGAATGCGGTAAGCGTCCGCCGCACCGTAGTTCACGGCGTAGCCCATGTCCTGCAAGGTGCCCACGCTCAGGCGCGACAGCGGGTTGAAAACGCCGCTGTTCAGGTAGCCGGTCATCAGCTCGGTCTTGAACGTCGTTTCGCGCCAGTGGCCGCCTGCCGTGCCGGGGCCGCCCTGATTTTCCACGGGAACGCTGCCCAGGGTGCCGCCTACCGCGCGGTATTCACGCAGGCCGTTGCCCCCCTGATAGGTGGGATTGCTGCCGCCGATGCCGCTGACCAGCCCAAAGCGCTGCCACAGCGTCCCAATGCCCAGCGAGTGCCCCAACTCATGCACGGCGATATCGGCCAACTGGCTGCTGAACGCCCCCAGATCGGCAGTGTCGAAGACCAGCGTGCTGTAGGTGGTCAGGCCACTGGCACTGCGGATGCTACACGGGCCGCTCTGGGCCAGGATACCGCCGGGACCGTCAATGGCGGTGTTGCCGGTAAAGACCAGCAAGTCGTCGATGGTGCCCACGTAGGCCGCATTGCTGCCACACGATCCGGCGCGGATGTTGGCGCGGTAGCTGGGCAGCCCCTGCGTGACCACGCCTTCCCAGCGTGCGGCGGCAGTCTGCATAGCGTTCACCACGCTCGCGCTGCTCCCCGGTGCAAATTTCAGCGTGATGTTGTAACGCTCGGTGGCCTGCTCCTGCAACGGATTACGCGTGAGCTGAGGATCAATGGGCAGATCGCTGACGCTGACCCTGACCTGCGCCGCCGCCGCTTCGCCGCCTTGCAGGGCAGGGGTGGCCACGTCCTGTGGTCCACCGCAAGAGGCCAGCACGGCGCTGAGGGAAAAGGCGGCAAGAGTGAAACCGGGAATGCTGCGGGGCTGAGCCATGATGAAACCTCCAGGGTGTAACGGCGACAGAAGGCCACAGACAGAACAGCCGTCCAGACCATAGGGGCTGAATGCTTCTGCCAGACGCGTTTTATCGCTGCTTGCGCCCACAGTAGTTCGCGGGGCATGAGATATCTGTAAAAGAATTCTCTCGGCATTCAACGGGTGACAGAGCAGATAAGAAGCTGGCCCTTTCGTGTATTCCAGTTAAGATTTCCAGAACTTTTTGCCCCGTGTTTTTCAAATTCAGCGCGTGTATTACACCCGCTGGGGGCTGACCCGCAGTTGACGTGCAGCGTGCTACGCTCCGCGCAAGTTGAAACACACCGAGGCTTCTTCCCTGACCGCGCCCCCGCTGGGGGTTGGGCCGGGCGGCGGCGCTGTTTTGACCTGGCCTGGGACGCACCGGGGCCTGAACACTGAAATCAAATTCTGTCTGGGGCCTGCCTTATGTCGGCCCCAAGCTCTTTTTGGGAGGTCCATCATGACCCTTTCAGACCAGTTCCACAGCCTGCCCACCCTGCTGAAAGTCCGCCAGGTCGCCGATTTTACCGGCACCCACGAACGCACTGTGCGCCGCTGGATTCGCGATGGGCGTCTGGGCGCAGTGGAACATCCCAGCGGCCTGCGCGTGCCCCGCCGCGCCCTGTGGCGTTTCCTAGGACTGGACCTTGCGCTGAGCGCATAAGCGAAACATTGCCCTGAGGCCGGGTTATCCTGCGTCCGCTATGGCTGACGCGCAGGCTGAACTGAGAACGGCGCTGGAACGCGGCGAACCCGCGAGTTTCTTCGGCACACTGCCCCTGCATGGTCAACCCGAGGCGGCGAGGCTGGCCCTGCGACTGGGCCGCCCCCGCCTCGCCGCGTTGTGGGCACAGGCGGACCCGCTGACTCACGCGGCGGCGTTATTGCGGGTGGGAGAATCCGGGAACGCGCTGCATGTGCTGGAGCCGTTGCCCGGCACCGCCCGTCCCGCTGCCCTGCGCGCCCGCGCCCTGTGGCAACTCGCGGACGCACAGGCTGAGGCTGAAACCACGAACGCACTTGAATTGGCCCGGCAGGAAGGCGATATATGGGCCGTAATCGCCGCCGCCACCCTGCGCGGCGAGCAACTTTTGCCTCAGCCCCATGCCGCCCTGCGTGCCCTAGCCGAGGGGTTGAAAGTGGCCGAGGGCAGCGGGCAGCCCAGTGACTCCCATCTGCTGGCGGTGCTGGCCCACGCGCAACTGCGGCTGGGGGGGGCCAAGGGTGTACGGACGGCTGAGAAAGCCCTAGACCGCAGCCTGCCGCGCAGCCCGGCGCGTGTGCTGGCGCTGTTTGCTTTGAATAGACCAGTGGAAGCAGAGACAGAGGCACTAGACGGAGATCTGACGGCAGTGTGGTGGCGGGGGTTTAGCCGATAACGTCCAGACGCGCCAGCCCGCGAATCACGAAGCCCCCGGTGTACTGGCCCGGCTCGTCGGGGTTGACCAAACGCAGCCCCGGCAAGGCGCGGCACAGTGCCCGCAAACTTAAAGCCAGTTCCAGCCGGGCCAGCGGCGCACCCAGGCAGTAATGGATGCCCAGCCCAAAGGTCAGATGCGGGTTGGGATCGCGACCCAGATTCAGCGCGTCCGGCTCCATAAATTTGAGCGGATCGCGGTTGCCACTGGCGTACAGCAGCGAAACGCGGTCTCCCGGCTTCAGGGCCGCACCGTGCAATTCCAGGGCTTCCAGCACGATGCGCTCGAACATCGGCAGCGGCGTGTCGAAGCGCAGCAATTCCTCGGTGGCACGGCGGAAGATGGGCAGGCTGTCTTCACGCGGGGCCGCCTCCACCAGCGCATCCCAGTGGTTCCGGTTCCGCAGCAGCGCCAGCACGCCCGCCGCTAGACCGTTAACGCTGGCCTCGTGCCCGGCATTCAGCAGCAGGATGCAGGTATCGATGAGTTCCTGCTCGCTCAGGCGATCCCCGGCTTCCTCAGCCTGCACGAAGGCGGTGATCAGATCGTCTCTGGGTTTGAGGCGGCGCTGCTGGCTCAGGTCACGCAGCAGGGCGCTGAAGTCCTGCACGGCGCGTTCGGCTTCGGCCTGTGCCTGCGGCCCGGCGCTCGGCTCGTACAACCGGACGATGGCGGCGGACCACGGGCGCAGCATCGCACGGTCTCCCTCCGGCACGCCCAGCAGTTCGGCGATCACCGTGACGGGCAGCGGTTCGGCGTAATCGGCCACCAGATCGAACGCTCTAGAGGCTCCCAGTCCACTCAACTGCCCGGCCAGAATCGCCTCGATTCGCGTTTGCAGGCCCTCCACCCGGCGCGGCGTGAAGGCTAGCCCCACTAGCGAGCGCAGGCGGGTGTGCTTGGGCGGCTCGGAATCCAGCAGATGGTTGCCGTTGAAGGCGTCGAACTGCGCCTGCGCGGGATCGGGGGGCGGCCAGCCCAGTTCGTCGCGCGAGTAACGGTGCAGGGCGCTGCGCCCGAAGCGCTTGTCTTTCAGCACGGCACTGATGTCGGCGTAACGGGTCAGGACCACCCGGTTCATGTCTGGATCGAAGAAAACTGGCGTCGTCTCGCGCAATTCGGCTAACAACGGGTACGGGTTCTGGACAAAGTCCGGGTCTGCAACAGGCAGACGGAACTGTGGGAGATTCTCGCCGGTCATTACAGAAACTGGTGGCCGTCGAGTAGCGCCGTGTCCTTCTCCACCTCTTTTTCAGGGTCTGCGCTGGGCAATTCCTTGTTCTGTGCCCGCCCCTGACCCTTGAGATGCTGGCTGGGCAGCCCGGAGACGGGCAGAGCCATGTCCTCGGGCAGCACATGGCGGGCCGACAGGTCAGAGAACGAGGTCATCAGCGCGCGGTAGCCGCTCAGAAACTGAGTGTATTCCTGCCGCGCCCCAGCCAGCCGCGAGGTGTATTCGGTGTGACGCTCGTTGAACTCGCGTTCCAGGGCGTTGATGCGTTCGGTCTGCACACGCTCGCGCTCCAACAGCAACTGGTGGTGGTCGCGCTCCAGATCGGCGAAACGGGCGTGGAAGGTGGCCTCCAGGGCCGTCATGCGTGCGCCGTGCTGGGCCTCGAATTCCACGTTGCGGGCCTGGGCCTCACGCAGCATGCTCTCGCCCTGCGCATTGGCGTGGGCCACGATCAACTCGCTTTCCTTGGTGGCGTTCTGGCGCATGTCGTGGCCCATCTGCTCGGCGGCCACCACCGCGCGGCGAATCTGGTCCTGCGAGGCTTTCAGTTCCTCCAGCTCACGCTCCAGCCGGGTGCGCGTCTCGCGCCCGCGCAGTTGCTCGCCCAGCACCGCCTCCAGCTCATCGGACACCTGGGCCAGAAAGGTCCGCACGCTGTCACGCCGGTAACCGCCGAATCTGCCGGGAAATTCCTGATGGCGGATGTCCAGCGGCGTCAGCCGGTTGGAATCGCGGCGGGCGGTGGTGCCGGGGGTCAGCTCGGAAGACGGCTCAGAGTTCAGGTCTCGGGTGGGGTCAGATCGGGTCAGGTCAGTCATGTAAAGAGGCTCCTTCCCACCCGCACCAGGGTGGCTCCTGCGCGCACGGCCAGTGGGTAATCGCCACTCATGCCCATGCTCAGTTCACTCAGGCCCAGATCGTGGGCATGCCGCGCCGTGTCGGTAAACAGCCGCAGAATACGGGTTTCGGTCTCGGCCTGCGTCAGGTCCTCACCGAAATCCGGGGCCATGACCATCAGCCCGCGCACGGTCAGGCCCGTTTCACGCACGCTTTTGAGGGTCTCTGCCAGTTCGTCTGCCGGAACGCCGTGCTTCTGTTCCTCGCCGTTGTGCAGTTGCAGCAGCAGGTCTGGCGCGTGGCCCCACTTCTGCGCCGCCTCTGCAATGGCCTCGGCCTGCCACACGGCCTCGATGGCGTGGACCAGCGTGACCGGGCGCAGGTACTTGATCTTGTTGCGCTGGAGGGGGCCGATGTAATGCCATTCCCAGTCAGGGCGCTCGGCGGCCTTGTCGCGCAGTTCCTGGGCGCGGCCCTCGCCCAGCGGGTAGGTGCCGTGGGCCAGCACATGACGCTCGATACTCTCCAGGGTCTGACCCTTGGTCACGGCCACCAGTCTGGCGCTGCCTGCCTCGCGCCCGGCTTCCTGCTCCAGCGCCCGCAAGTGGGCGACGATTTCGGGAAGACTCATGGCGTTTGCCTGGGGAAGAGGGCGTCAGGAGCGTTCCCGGCAAATCCAAGATCAATGCGGCTGATCCATCCCACACCCGGCGCAACGTCACGAACCATCTGAGTAGAGAACATCCCTCCATTGTCCTCCACCCTGGCAGGAGGCTCAAGGACAAACCCCCTGAGCCGTGCGGCCAGGGGGCCATTTTCACCGTGACGCACCCGATCTTCACCCTTCTCAGGGGCTGAGCAGCAACTGTGGACGCAGTGACCGCCTCATCCGGCCCCCAGCCCTGCTCTGCCCGTGCCCATTTGCGGGCATTTGTGCGGTCAGGGCGAGTTCAGAGATGTGCGAAACTAGGAGAAGAATGCGACACCCTTTAACACTCGCCGTAACCGTCGCGCTGGTTGCGCCCGCCGTGGCCCAGGCCCAGACCGCCGGAACCGTCCAGGACATCACCGTGACCGGAACCAGCGATCTGCTGACCAATTTCCTGCGCGCCACCCTCAGCGTCCAGCCGGGCGCGCCGCTGTCCAGTGTCAACCTGCGGGCCGTCGAGCAGGAAGTCGTGGCCACTGGTTACTTTAAGAGTGCCGTGGCCGAACTGCGGACCGTGGCGGGCAAGGACACCCTGAACGTCACGGTGGTCCCCAACCCCACCATCACGGCGGTGACGGCCAGCGGCCTGACCTTCCTGAACGCCGACGCCTTCACCAAGTCGGTGGGCGAGCTGCTGAACATCGCCCCCGGCGCGACGCTGAACACCCAGCGCCTCGATCAGGCGAAAGAAGCCCTGGCCCAGAACTACCAGACCGAAGGCTACCCCTTTGCCCCCAGCATCAGCGCCCAGACCAAGGCGGGTACGGACGGCAACGTCACCGTGACCTTCGTGGTGGACGAAACCGCCCCGATCAAGCGCGTGGAGGTCAGCGGCGTGACCCTGCTGCCCGCCGCCACCGTGACCAACATCTTCAAGCCGCTGTACGACACCAAGAAGTTCACGCCAGACCTGTACTACGGCGCGGTGCAGCAGCTCCAGATGGCCTTCGACGACGCCGGATACCTGCAAGCCGGGGTGGACACCAAAAACAGCACCCTGGTGGACGGCGTGCTGAAGGTCAACGTGATCGAGGGCAAGGTTGCTGATGTAGACCTGAGCAACCTGGGAGACCCCAAAGTGACGCTCCAGACCGCCCCCGGCAAGCCCGTGACCCTGGCCAGCCTTCAGGCTGACGTGCGGACACTGGCCAACCAGACCGGCAAGCCAGTGGGCTTCGCGCTCCAGCCCAACCCAGAGAATCCCGGCGAGGTGACCGTGCTGTTCGGGGCGTCGGACGTGGCTTCCGGGCCAGTCAAGACCATTGCCATCACCGGCAACACGCTTCTTCCCACCGCCACGTTGCTGGCCGCCGTCAAGACCAAGGCGGGCGACATCTACAGCCCGCAACTGGCGCAGGACGACTTTCTGGCGCTGCGTGACGCCTACCGCAAGCAGGGCTACGAGATCAGCACCCGCGACGCGGTGAGCTTCAAGGAAGGCGCACTGACCTTCAACGTCCGCGAGGTCAAGCTGGTGGGCTACGAGCTGGCTTGGCAGGGCGCGCACCGCACCAAGGACCGCGTGATCCTGCGCGAATTGCCCGATCCCGGCAGCGCGTTCAACCGCGAGAACCTCAGCGCCTCGCTGGCCCGCATCAGCCGTCTGGGCTTCGTGAGCGTGACCACGGAATCCGTCCGCAGCGATCCTCAGAACCCAGAGAACGTGACCTACGTGCTGGGCATCACGGAAAAGGCCAAGGGCATCCCCGTCAGCCTGGGCCTGACCTACGACAGCTTCGCGGGCGGCTTCAGCGGCGACGCGGCCTATACCAACCCCAACACCTTCGGACTGGGCCACGCCTTCACGGTGGCCATCGGCGCGCAGCAGAACGACGCCGGGCAGAACTTCAACGGCAACGTCAGCTACACCATTCCCTGGCTGGACCTGAAGTTCCTGGACTTCCAGAAGAACCGCACCAGCCTGTCGTTCGGCGTGGGCAGCAACGTCAACGGCAACAACGCCGTGTTCACCAAGCCCACCGACACGCCCGCTGGCACCGGCTTTCCGGCCAACACCGACACCGGCTACGACTACACGGTCCGCAGCACCGGCTTCAGCGTCAACACCGGGCGCAACCTGACCAAGTATCTGTACGGCAGCGTGGGCGTGGGCATCAGCTACAAGACCTACTACTTAGAAGCCCTGAAAGAGGGGGACAAGAACACCGTCGAGATCGCGGGGACGAACGGCCAGCCAGCCCAGACCTACACCTTCGACGAGGCCAAGGCCCAGAGCCTGCTGCCCGAGGCAGGCGTGACCACCCGCGTCAGCAGCGGCCTGAATTACGACAGCACCACCAATCCAGAGTTCCCCGACCAGGGGTTCCGCGCCAACGTGAACGCCGGATACAACTTCGGGCGGCAGGGACAAGCCCCGCTGCGCTGGAGCGACGTGGAGGGCGGCGGCAGCACCTACTACGGCTTCGGGCGCACGATTGACAAGGATCTGGGCTTGCAGACCAAGCAGCAGGTCTTTGCGGTGCGGGCCAACGCTGGCACCATCTTAAACGCCAGCGGCGCGCCCGGCGGCACCGGCTTTTCCATCGGCGGCGGCAGCACCCCTGAGTCCTCACGCCAGATTCGCGGCCTGCCCGACGGCTCGCTGTTCGGCGTCAACTACTTCACCACCAGCGCCGAGTACCGTTTCGATTTCGGCCTCAAGGCGGGCATCGCGCAGGGCCTGTACGGCGTGGCTTTCGCGGACGCCGGCAGCGCCTGGGGCACCAAGGAAAACCCCAACTTCAGCCTGCAATACGGCGTGGGCGCGGGCGTTCAGCTCAACCTGGGCATCGGCGGGGCGCTGCTGCCCAGCCTGCGCTTCGATTACGGCTACAGCCCCCAGAACCAGCGCGGCCAGTTCTACTTCCGCATCGGCAACTTCTTCTGAGCTGAGGCTGAAGAAAACAAAAAAGAGGCGCGTATCCCCGAACAGGATGCGCGCCCTTTTGCGTCAACCGTTCAACTGGGTTGTTCTGCCCACAGCGCCCGCATTTCCTCGCTGCGCTCCAGCAAACCCTCCAGCGTCCCCTCGTCCACGATACGTCCGTCCTGCATCAGCAAAATCCTATCGGCGCGGCTTAATGCGGCGCGGCGGTGGCTGACCACCAGACAGGTCGCGTCGGTCTCGCTGAACAGGCCGTCCCACAGTTGCGCCTCGGTGCGGGCGTCCAGGGCGCTGGAGACGTCGTCGAAGACCAGCAGATCGGCGTCCCTCGCCAGCATGCGGGCCACCGCCGTGCGCTGCATCTGCCCACCGGAGAGCTTGACGCCGCGTGCGCCCACGGGCGTATCCAGACCCTGTGGCAACTGCGCCAGATCGGGTTCCAGCACCGCCAGACGCACGGCGCGGCCCAATCGGTCCTCATGGCTGCCGCTCAGCACGTTCTCGCGCAGGCTGTCGCTGAACAGGCTGGGAATCTGGGAGGTGTAGGCGCTGCGCGGCGGGACGAGGAAGGTGGCCGGGTCTTCCACTACCTGCCCGTTCCACTCCACCGTGCCGGACTGCGCCGGGATCAGGCCCAGCAGCGCCCGCAGCAGCGTACTCTTGCCGCTGCCGATGCGCCCGGTCACGACGACGAATTCGCCCTGTGTAACGGTGAAGCTGGCATCACGCACCCCCAGGCCGCTGTCGTGGATTGCGGTCAGACCAGACACCCGCAATTCTTCCAGCGGCAGTTCCGGCGGCGCGGCGGGCGGCGCAGGTGGCCTGGCATGCAGGTAAACCGGATGGTGTTCCACGATCTTCGTGTCGGGCGCGTCTTGCAACAGACGGGTCATGCGGTCATAGCTGACCCCGGTGCGGCGGTGACGGGCAATCGCGTCGCCAAAAAAGCCCATACTCCCGGTCAGGCGCGGCAGCAGGCCGATGAACAGCACAAAATCGGCAATTTCCAGCGTGCCGCCGCGAATCTTGTTGGCTCCCAGCAGCAGCACCAGCCCCACCGCCAGATTGACCATGTTGGTGTTGACGCCCCGGATCAGCTCGGTCAGGAGAACGTCGCGCAGGGCGGCGTGTCGGCGCGTCTCGCCCAGGGTGCGGAGGTGGGACACCATGCCGTCCTCACGGGCGGCCAGCTTGACGGCGCTCACGGCCCCGAAGGTCTCGCCGATAAAATCGGTCACGCGGGCGGTGGCCTCGCGCATGCGGCGGCGGTAATTGCGGATGGTGGGCGAGAGCTTCTGCACAAAGGCCACCATCAGCAGCAGCGGCGTGCAGATCAGCACGGTAATCAGCGGGTCCACGCGGGCCATCAGCGTGATCGCCACCAGCGAGTACAGCACGAAGCCCAGGCTGTCGATCCAGACCTCCACATACCCAGCCACGTCCTCCACGTCGTCGCGGAAACGGCTGACGGCCTCGGCAGGGGTGTCGGGCAGGCGGCGCGAACCCCGGGCGGTCAGCAGGTAGCCCAGCAGATTCCGGCGCAGCAGCGCGTCCAGGGTGTACCAGATCTCAATGAACGCCCGGAACGCCCCGTAGAAGATGCCGAAGCGGCTGACCCGCACCAGCGCGAACCACCCCACGAACACCCAGGCCGCCAGGATGGTCGCGCCTGTATCCCCGCCGCTTTTGCGGAGCAGCTCTGCCTGATCCAGTTGCCCGAAAATGCGGCTGATCGCCAGCGCCAGAAGCGCGGGAGAGACGTGAACCATGCCCCACATGAACAGATTGAAAGCGAAGAGACCCGGTTTGTACGCGAACAGCCGTTTGGTCAGGGCAAAGGTGCGGTCCGGCGCGGTGGCAGCCGATTTGGCGGAAGAACTAGAGGTGGGGGCGGTGGTCATGCAGAGACTCCGGTCAGTGATAAGGCGTGAGGGCACACGGGGGCAAGATTTTGAGTGTCAGGGGCTGAATACCTCATGCCAGCACCCCCGCGCCCTCTTCTTCCAGGGTCCCGGCGCGCAGCAGTTCGGCGTAGTGGCTGTGCGGGGTGTGGGCCAGCACGGCGCGGGGGCCGTCCTCCAGCACCTCGCCGTCGCCCAGCACCAGAATCCGGTCTGCGCGGGCCACAGTATCCAGACGGTGAGCAATGATAATTGCAGTGCGTCCGGCCAGCAGGCGGGTCATGGCGGCGGTCAGCAGGGCTTCGGTGGCGGGGTCCAGACGGCTGCTCGGCTCATCGAGGATGATCACGGCGGGATCGCGCAGCATCACGCGGGCAAAGGCCAGCAGTTGCGCCTCCCCCGCCGACAGGCTCCCCGTGGGCAGCGGGGTGTGAACACCGTCTTTCAGGCGGGCCAGCCAGGTGCCCAGGCCCACCTCGTTCAGGGCCGCCTCCACTTCCTCATCGGTGATCTGCGGGTCAAAGAAGGACAGGTTGTCGCGCACGCTGGCCTGGAACAGTTGCACGTCCTGCGTGACCACCGCCACGCGCCGCCGCAAGCCGTGCAGGTCCACGTCCTGCACGTTCATCCCGCCCAGCCGCACGGTGCCGGACGTGGCATCGTACAGCCGCGAGACGAGGCGGGTCAGGGTGGTTTTGCCACTGCCGGTGCGTCCCAGCAGCCCCAGCGTCTGTCCGGCAGGCAGGTGAAAGGAAACGTCGTGCAGGACGCCGCGTAAGTCCGGCTCGTCAGGGGAATAGCTGAACGCGACGTTCTCGAATTCCAGGCTCAGGGCGCTGTCTTCCGGCAAGGCCGCGCTGCCGCCGTGAATCGCGCTCCTTAGGGCCAGAATCTCGCCCACCCGGAACAGGCTGGCCCCGGCCTTCTGCAACTCCTGCAACTGCTGCGTGAGCTGATCAATCGGTTCTTCCACCAGACTCATGTAGTTGTAGAGCAAAAAGGCCGTGCCCAGCGTGATCGTTCCCGCTGCGTACAGGCCCACCGCCGCCGACAGCACGCCCACGTAGCCGACGGCGAACAGGGCCATGCTCAGTTGCCACACGATGCTGCGCCGCCGCCAGGAATTGACGCTGTTGGTAAAGAAAGTGCGCTGCGTCCGCAGAAAACTGTTCAGATGGTGGCCGCCCGCGCCCAGGCTGCGAATGTCTTCCAGACCCGAAAGGCGTTCTTCGACAAAGCCGAACAACTTGGCGCTGGATTCACGCTCCAGCCGGGTGGGTTCCACGCCCAGTTTGCGGACACGGTTCATGGCGATCAGGGTCAGGAGGACAAAGAGACTGACGCCCGCACCCACGCGCCAGTCCTCGCGGAAGAACATGAACAGCGCGCCCAGCAGCAGCAGCGCCGCGCCGAACACCCGCACTGCGAACTGAGAGAAGAAGTTGCTCAGGGCCGTCACGTCGCCATCGATGCGTTCGATCATCTCGCCGGGGGTACGTTCCTTATGCTCACGCATGTCCAGCGACAGCAGGTGGGCCATCAGGTCCACGCGCAGCCGGTTGGTGGCGGTCCAGCCCACCCGCGCGCCCACGTAGGTGGCCCCCGCCGTCATCAGTTGCACGCCCACCGCCAGCGCGATATACATCCCAGCCAGCCGTGCCAGCAGCCCCACGTCTGCCCCCGCCCCCAGCTTGGCGTTGTCCACGAAGGTGCGGAGCAGTTGCGGCAGCAGCAGGTTCAGGCCGGTGCCGGTCAGCAGCAGCGCAGCCAGACCCGCCACCTGCCACTTCAGCGGTCCCAGGTACACGCGAAGCACGCCCAGCGTGGATGACGGCCTGGACGGCTCGGAATGTTGTTGAGTGGGGGCGGGCACAGACATCCCTACAGGCTAGAGCGGCGCGGCCTGGATTGCATACGCAATGTGGCGCATTTGGAGGGTAGCTCCCACGATCAACCCCTCCCCCCAGCCCTCAGCTCTTGTTCTTGGTCAGAATCCGCACCGACAGGATCTCGTCGGCCTTGGCACCGGCAATCGGGGTTTCCTGGCCGGACGCGGTGTCGCTGGTGCGGGTCAGCTTGGCCAGCGCGCCGTCACCCGTAACCACCTTGCCGAAGATGGTGTGCTTGCCGTTCAGGAAGTCGGTGGGGGCCAGCGTGATGAAGAATTGAGAACCGTTGGTGGCCGGGCCGCTGTTGGCCATTGCCAGGATGCCTTCGGAGTTGAAGGTCAGCTTGGTGCGGAATTCGTCGGCGAAGCTGTAGCCGGGACCGCCCGTTCCCCACTGGTCTTTCTTGGCCTCGTCCACGCTCAGGGGATCGCCCGTCTGGGCCATGAAGCCGTCGATGACGCGGTGAAAACGGATGCCGTCGAAGTAGCGGTCACGGGCCAGCGTCACGAAGTTGTTGACCGTGACCGGGGTTTCCTGCTCGTACAGGTCTGCCAGAATCTGGCCCCGGTTGGTGTCGATCAGGGCGTAGTAGTCCTGGCCGTCTTGCAGGGCCATCGCGGGTTCCTTCTTGAACTCGCGCACTGGCTCCTTGGTCAGGTCAGGGACCAGGGTATAGCCAGCCGGAACCGCACCCGGAGTGGTCACGGCAGGTGCGGCGGGCGTCGTCTCGGCAGGCTTCGCGGCAGCAGCGGTTTCATCCGGCTTGGCAGCAGCAGTGTCGTCCGCCTTCTTCTGGCAGGCGGTCAGCGCCAGCAGGGCGCTCAGGATCAGAACAGCATTCTTCATAACGCCCCAGTTTAGAGCAGCCGGGCGCGGGCGGGCGTCCCCCGTAAGTCGGAGCCTCAGCTTTCGGGCAGCCGCTCCCCAGCCTGAACCGCCACGGGCAGCACGTTTCCAGGCGGGGGCAGCGGGCAGGTCCAGCCGTCACCGTAAGCGCAGTACGGGTGATAGGCCAGATTGAAATCCACTGACACCAGCGTCTCACCCCCCTCGCTGCGAACCAGCGGGGCATCCAGATAGCGGCCCGCGCCATAGGTTTCTTTCCCACTGGTGGCGTCCCGGAAGGGGATGAAGACGCGCTGTGGTTGCTCGTCGCCCAGCGGGACGAAGACGCTCAGGGTCTGTTCGCCGCCGGGCAAAGTCAGCGCCACCGTGCCGTACAGAGCCATCGTGCGCGGCTGACCGGTGTTGGTTTCCAGCGTGAATTCGGCTGCCGGACCGGGGGGCGTCAGGGTCAGCGGCCCATTGAAGGCCCACGCCTGATCTGGCGGGTAATAGCGCAGGCCGTGAAACGCGGCCACGTCCACCGGACCACGCCCCGCGGCAAAATGCTCATCTTTGCGGCGGCGAAAGTCCATCACGGCGTCGGTGTACGGTGAGGTCACCAGTCCACCGTCAGCTTTTCACCGCCGTATTCCACGATGTCGCCGCGCCTCAGCTTCTTGCGCCTGCGGGTCTCGATCTCGCCGTTCAGCCGGACCTCGCCGCCCTGCACGCGGAATTTGGCCTCACCCCCGGTGTCCACCACGCCACTGATTTTCAGAAAATCCTGAAGATCGATGGTGTCCTGTGCCTCTCCATTCTGTGCTGCGCCTCGGCTGCCTGTCATGCGGGCAGCGTAGCAAAGCGCGGCGGCTGGCGGGAGAACAAAAAAGCCCTCTCGGTGGGGAGAGGACCTGCAAGGGGATTGTTTCGCGGCTGTTTCTTCACGGTTGCTGCTTCTTTATGGCTGCTTCGGCGCAGGATCGGCAGGCGGGGCTGGCGAGGGCGGGCTGGGCGTGCCCTCTTTTGGGGCGGTATCCGCTGGAACAGTATCTGCTGGAGGCGTAGCAGGTGTCGTAGTGGCAGGCGTCGTGGGGGGCGTCGTGGGCACCGTGCCAGGAGCAGACGGAGTCGCTGGCGTTCCCGGCGTCTCGGCAGGCTTCTGCTCCGTCTGCTTTTCCTCTGGCTTCGGCTCCGCCTCAGGTGTCGGCTTGTACTGCGCGCTGAAGATTCGCAGGTCCGCGTCGTCCACCTTACGGTCCTGGTTCAGATCGCCCACTGAACTGGATTTGCCGTAATTTTCCATCAGGATCGCCAGATCGGTCAGGTCGATTTTGCCGTCACCGTTCAGGTCCGCGCCGCTCAGGCGGGTGCGGGCGGCCTCGGCAGTCCAGTCCTTAAAGCCTAACTCGCGGGCCAGTTCCTGCTTCACGGCGTCGAATAGTGGCAGCGGGCCTGCCGGGTTGAACTCGATGCGCCGCGACCCGGCCACCGTGACCACGCGGGCGGCGACATCCGGGTTAAAGGGCGCCGCGCTGGTCCCCGCGCCGCCCAGGGTCAGAATCGTGCCCGAACTGCTGTCCAGCGTGACTGGTAGTTCCTTGGTACTGATGGCGCTCAGGGCCGCCTGCACCGCGCGGGTGAGGGCATCGCCCTGCGGTTGCAGCTTGACGCTGGCGGCGCTCGCCACGCCCAGGGCAGTGCCCAGCAGCAGGGCAGCGAAGGTCAGACCGCGTTTCATTTGGCCTCCAGCGCGGCACGGATGGCGTCACGCAGTTTGGCGGGATCGGTGATGGGTGTTTTGGCGTCACCTGCGGTCACCTTGCCGTCCGTGACCGGATACAGCCCCTGGTTAAAGCCCACCAGCGGACTGTCCTGCTTACGGACATACAGCAGCGCGAAGACCTCCTGACCGCTCTTCAGATTCGGCACGTCGGAGAGACCCTGGAGGAAGAACAGCGCGGGCTTGCCATCGTTCTGGGGCAGGCGGGCAGCGTCTCCGGTGATCGTTTCGGCCACGGTCAGCGGATAGGCCAGATACGTGACCTCGCCCTCCTTGACACTGACCGCCGGACCCAGCGTGCCACGCACGATCACCTCGGCCTTCTTGACCTGTTGCGCCAGCGTCAAGATCGGCGCAGTGGTGGCTCCAGCGGTGGCTACGAGGAAGGCGGCCAGAAACACTCTCTTGATCGACACTGTTTTTATCAACACTGTCCGGCGCATCACAGCGGCGCTCCGGTTCTCAGGTGCGCTCCGGGCGGGGCAGTCACGGGCGGCTTGGGCGGCTCGACGGGATTCTGCACCGGGGGCGTTACAGGTTGCTCGGTGGATGGCGGCTGGGGGGCTGTCGGCGTCGTCTGGGCGGGAGGGGTCACACTGGGCGTCGTTTGCGTCGGCATCACGCTGGGCACCGTTTCGGTAGACGCTGGAGCATCGGCGGGCTGATCCGCGCCGTCCTGCGTCCCATCCGCTTTCGGCGTTTCCGTCATGGCCGCTCCCGACATAAATTTGCCTGCCAGCAGCTTGCCCGTCCCGTCGCGGGCCTCGTAACCCATCTTGGTGGCGGTCAGGGTGGCAGCCTTGTCCTGGGCAGGTTTCACGCTGATCAGGGCGATCCGCACGCCGTTCCGCGGAACGGTCTTGAAACCCAGATCCACCGTCAGCACCTGCCCCTGCTGCTGCCAGAACAGCACGCCGCTCTGCTCGGACGCCTGCACGCGGGTCACGCTGACGCCTGCGGGCAGTTCCCAGTTCAGGCGCGCCGCCCGCACGTTGCGGGGCGCGGTGATGATCAGCGGAATGCGCGTCTCGCCGCGAATCTCGCCCGTGGGCAGGGTGGGGGCCAGCGACAGAGGCGGCAGAGTATTCACGTTGACCGTGTATTCCTTGCTGCGCGTGCTGAGGGTGGAGTCGGTCACCTCCAACGTGAACTTGTAGGTCCCGGTGGCGGTGGGCGTCCCCGTCAGGCGCTGACCGCCCAGCTTGATACCGGGAGGCAGAGTGCCGCTCGATATCTTCAGGGTGTATGGTCCCGCGCCGCCCGAAACACTCAGATCGGCGCTGTAGTCCTCGCCCTGGTACATCACGGGTAGGCCAGAGGCGTTGTCGGAGAAATACAGGATGTCCCGGCCACTTCCACCGCCCGTAGACGTGCCAGTGACGGGCTGCCCGCATCCGGCCAGAAGGGCGCTCAGCGCCAGGGCCAGCGCCGGAAGGGTGGTGCGAACATGCTTCATGCCTCTCAGTCTACCCGCCACGCCGTGTCGGTCCCGTGAGTTTGCGGTGATTTACCGGGGGGTGGAGGTGGGCAGAAAGAAGAATTCCAGTTCACACCGGGCTGTGCTGGATCAACTGTGCTGGAACCCAGCCTTGAATTCTGAGTTTGACCAGAGATGGTAGATTCGCGCAGATCCCGGTCCCGTGCCACCCTCCGTTTCCCGGCACGCCTCCTGCTCCGAAACTCCTGACTGAAAGGCAGAACATGCGTGAATCCCTGAAACAGCCCGTGGGTATCTTCGACGCCGGAATTGGCAGCTACAACATCGTGCAAAAAGTCAGGGCGGCCTATCCCGATCAGGACATCGTGTATCTGGCGGACCGGGCCAGCTTTCCCTACGGCGCAAAGAGTGAGGGCGAGCTGGAAGGCAGCATTCTCGCGGCGCTGAACTTTCTGACTGGCCGGGGCGTCGGGTCCATCATCGTGGCCTCGAACGCCCCCAGCGTCACGGTGTTGCCCCAACTTCTTCCCCTGTTGAATGTCCCTGTTCTGGGCGTCTATCCACCCATCCGGGCCGCACTTGAAAACGTTCAGCCTGACGGGATGGTGGCCGTGATCGGGGCCAGGGTGCTGACGAACAGCGCCGCGCTGCGGGAATATGTCGCTGGCGAGGCGGGCAGACACAGGGAGCAATTCGTCTTCGAGGAAGCTGGCGAGCTGATTGATCTGGTGGAAGCCGGAACCTTCCTGAGCGATCCGGCCACGACACAGCGGACAGTGTCTGCCTTTGTCGAAAGGCTCCAGCGGCAGCATCCGCTACTGGCGGGCCTCACCCTGTCCAGCACGCATCTGCCCTGGCTTACTCATTTTTTTGAGCAGGCCGCTCCCCACCTCCAACTCTTCGATCCGGCTGACGAAGTGGTCAATCAATTCAGACCTCTCGCCACGGCTGGCAGCGGAAAGCTCATCACGCTGGTTACGGAAAGTTCGCAGCATCCCTTCGCCGAATTCCAGGCCACGCTGGGCCGATTGAATCTGGACCTCCAACCCGGCTTGGTCCAGATCTGAGCGCGGCGCAGATCGCCTGACCTACTTCGGCGTTCCGGGCACGGTCTTTTTCACCCCATGCTCTAAACTCGCCGTCATGACAATTGCTGCAAATCCGCTGCCCGCCCTGCCGGGCGTGGGCGAACGCCTGGGCCGTTACACCGTGAACCGCGTGGAAGACCTGCCCGAGATGCAGGGCCATCTGATCCTGCTGAGCCACGAAAATGGGGCACGGCACGCCCATGTGGTCCGCGACGACGACAACAGCGCATTTGGCGTCACCTTCCCCACCGTGCCGCGCGACAGCACCGGCGTGGCGCACATCCTGGAACACATCGTGCTGATGGGCAGCCAGAAATACCCGGTCCCGGACCCGTTTTTTGCCATGCTGCCGCGCAGCCTGAACACGTTCATGAACGCGATGACCAGCAACGACTGGACCACCTACCCGTTTTCCACCCGCAACGAGAAGGACTATTTCAACCTGCTGGGCGTGTATCTGGACGCCACCTTCTTTCCCCTCATGCGTTACGAGAGCTTCCGCCAAGACGGCCACCGCTTCGAGTTCGAGACCCCCGAGGATTCCAGCACCGAACTGAAATTGCAGGGCGTGGTCTACAACGAGATGAAGGGCGCGATGGCCTCGGCGGGCGCGGTGATGTGGCGGGCCTTCGGCAAGGCGCTGTTCCCGGACCTGACCTACGCCAATAACAGCGGCGGCACACCGGCCAACATTCCAGAGCTGACCTATGACAACCTGCGGGCCTTTCACGCGGCGCACTATCACCCCAGCAACGCCTTTTTCTACACCTACGGCAAGCTGCCGCTGGCGCGCATTCTGGACGAGATCGAGTCGCATGTGATGTCGCGCTTCCAGGCCCAGACGCTGGACGTGAGCATTCCCGATCAGACGCCCTTCACCGAACCCCGCCAGGAGCGCGTGACCTACCCCGGCAGCGATACCGAGCGCGGCACCCAGGTCAGCGTGATGTGGAAACTGGGCCTCAGCAACGACGCCGACGCCAACCTGCGCTGGAGCGTGCTGAGCGACGTGCTGCTGGGCAACGCGGGTGCGCCGCTGACCCGCCCGCTGATCGACTCTGGGCTGGGCAGCGCGCTGGCGGACCTGACCGGCTACCGCGACTCCTTCCGTGAGGGTGCGTTCGCCGTGGGCCTCAAGGGGCTGGGCGCAGGCAAGGTGGAGGAAGTGCAGAAACTGGTGCTGGACACCCTGCAAGGCATCGTTCAGGAAGGCATCGATCCCGAACTGATCGAGAGCAGCCTGCACCAGTTCGAGATTGGGCAAAAGGAGGTCAGCAACTCCGGCTTTCCCTACGCGCTGGGCGTGATGTTCCGGCTGCTTGGGCCGTGGCTGTACGGCGGCGATCCGCTGACTGGCCTGCGTCTGGACACCCAACTGGAAAAACTGCGCGCCGATCTGGCGGCTGGCCAGGTCTTCGAGCCGATGTTGCAGCGCGAGCTGCTGGATAATCCCCACCGCGTCACGCTGGAGCTGGCCCCCGATCCCGAGCTGGTCACCCACATGGAGAAGCAGGAGCGCGAGCTGGTGCAGACCCTCAGCGCCGACTTCACCGATGAAGACCGCGCCCGCATCGTGGCCGAGAGCCTGAAACTCAAGGAACTCCAGGCACAGGAGAATGATCCAGGGGTGCTGCCCACCCTGGCCCTCTCCGACGTTCCGGCCAGCATTCCCCCCGTGCCGTATGAGACGGAGGAAACGGGCCGCGCCCTGATCGCCCGCGTGCCCCAGCCCACCGGCGGCCTGACCTATCTGGATGTGCAGGTGCGTTTGCCCGAGCTGCCACAAGACCTGCTGGACGTGCTGCCCCTCTACGCCTCCGCCGTGACCAAGAGTGGGGCGGCGGGGCAGGATTACGTGGCCCTCAGCCGCCGCATGGAAGCTGTGACCGGCGGTGTGGGGGCCAGCGCTAGCAGCGGCGTGCGCCCGGACGACCTGCACATGCTGCGACTGGCCGTGTCCTTCAGCGGCAAGGCGCTGGCCCGCAACGGCGCGGCGCTGGTGGAAGTCATGCGCGACATCATCTCTGCCCCTGAATTTACCCGCGAACGGCTGGAGCAACTGCTCAAGCAGCGTCTGGCGGGCCTCAAGGCCAGCGTGGTCAACTCCGGCAACGCCTACGCCGAACGGCTGGCCGCCGCGCAGATCAGCCCCGCCGCCAGCATCGGCGAGAACTGGGGCGGCCTGACCGGGCTGGAAACCCTCAAGGGGATCGTGGAGGGCGACAAGCTTGACGACTTGCTCGAACGCTTCGGGCGCATCCACATGCTGCTGCTCTCGGGTCAGCCAGTGCTGTGCCTGACGGCCACTGAGGACGATCTGGGGCTGGACCTGAAGCCACTGACGGACCTGTTCACCGGAGACGCTCCAGTGGGCCACCCGCAGCCCCGCCTCCGTGACGGCGGCCCGCAGGCGCGCGTGACCGACTCACCCGTGGCCTTCAACGCGGTGGCCTTCGAGACCGTGCCATACACCCACCCCGACAGCCCGGCGCTGCTGGTGCTGGCGCGGCTGCTACGAAGTGAATACCTGCTCAAGGAGCTGCGCGAGAAAGGCGGCGCATACGGCGGCAGCGCCTCCTACGACGCGCGCGAGGGCGTGTTCGCCATGTCCAGCTACCGCGATCCGAACATCGCCCGCACCTACAAGGTCTTCCGTGACGCCCGCGCCTTCCTGGAGGGCGATCTGGGCGTGCGCGAGGTGACCGAGGCGATCCTGTCGGCCAGCAAGGCGCTGGACCCGCTGACCAGCCCCGACACCGTGGGCCGCCTGCGCTTCTTCGGTGATCAGGCTGGATTCACGCCAGAGGTTCAGGAGGCTTACAAGACGCGGCTGCTGAACACCGGAATGGCTGATCTGAAACGTGTGATGGACGCCTACCTGACCCCAGAGCGCGCCGCCTACGCGTTGGTGGCCGGACGCGATCCCAATGAGGAAATGGCCGAGTTGGGCCTGAAGTTCGGCGTTCAGTCTGTTTGAGGATACGGGGGGGACCACCCCCCAACGCCTGATCCAACAGTGAGAGAAATGCACGGGCGGCCTGAATGGAAGCGGGACTTCATTCGGGCAGGTGACTGTCAGGCTGAGGGCATGTTCAATCAAAATAAATTGAAACGGCCCGCCGCCTCTTTCGCCGCTGCTGTCGGCCTCAGCCTCGCGCTGAGTGCCTGTGGGGGTGGGGGCGGCATCACGCCTGAACCCGATCCCGATCCCAAGCCCCCCACCGAGCAGATGGGGCTGATCAAGGGGCAGATCACGCCGTTCAAGGTGGGTGACGCTTCGAGTGTCAGTGCGGGGGCAGAAAACGATAAGGATCAAGCGATTGCGACGGCACCTGTCGATATGGACGGCAAGTTCGATCTCGGTCTGCCCAAGTCTGATGTTATGACAGCGAGCTTCAACAATAAGCTGGTCAAGCCTTCTGACGTGTTTGGCTGTACTGCCAAAGAAACAGAAAGCATCAGCGCACCGGACAATATGCGCTTATTGCCAATCGCCAGTCTTAAGACTAATAAATTTCAATCTATTATTACCGAGGCAGATTCAAAAAATCCAATCTATAATTACAAGGCTTGGTGGTTCTCAAATACTGATGGGACATTTAGGTTCAAGGGAGACTGTAAAGAGCTAGCTTTTGGTAGCCCAATAGATACCACTCTCATTTTGAAGAAAGGCTGGAACGTTGTTGACACATACCTTGACTTTGGTAAAAGTCAGAAATATGCAGTTACATCACAGCCCACGACCTATCTTCCCTGGAAATCAGCAACAGCGTCCGCCAGCAGCCTCAGCCTAAATGTACAGAGCGTTATCACTTCGAAAAACTTCTTCACGCCCTGGAAGAACCTGCCCCAGTACCAGAACCGCTAAACCCGCCCAGACAGCAAAAACCCCCGCACTCAAGCGGGGGCTTTTCTCTTGGCTCGGCAGGTAGGGGTCGAACTTACGACCATTCGATTAACAGTCGAACGCTCTGCCACTGAGCTAGAAAACCTCGTTTCAGACAGCATATTCTGGCACTTTACCATTGTCAAGTTTCCACAGGAGCACCTGACCTACGGGTGGGGTATGGGCAGCAGTCTGGCCTTGAAAACCCAATCTCGTGTCGTGTGTCTTCCCCTTATCGCCAGACGCCGTCTAGCACGTACCTCTCACGATTCTCCGTTTACCATGGGCGTTCGCCCCTCAGAGGGATTGGGGCGGTTTGCGAAGCTGATTTCTCCTATCTCAGACGGGAAAAATCTCAGATGGCCAGAGGGAACGACACGAATCGTTCATCTGCCGGTGTGCGGCATGTGTGCCACGTCCTACTGCTGCCTGCCCCCCCGGCCCGTATTCTGGCCCCGCGTGACCGGCGTCTGCACGGGTCCGCAGAGGTGCCGTATTCCTACCCCCCCGCCGTCCCGGTCCACGATCCGCCGCCTCTATGCCCTGCTGTGGCCGTACCGTGCCACCATCGGTCTGGGCATGGTGCTGCTGGTGGGCAGTGTTGCAGCCGAGCTGTACCCACCGCTGGTGTGGGGCCGGGTGGTGGACGTGGGTCTAGCGCGGCGCGACTGGAATTTCGTGGCGTGGCAGTTGGCCCTGCTGGTGGGGGTGTACGGCCTGCAACAGGTGCTTTCCGCCTTTCAGGGCCTACTGCTGGAGCGCACCGGGCAGCAGCTCACGCTGGACCTGCGCCTGCTGCTGTACCAGAAGCTCGCCGGGCAGTCAGCGGCGTACTTCGAAGGCCAGCGCACCGGGGACCTGCTGGCCCGCGTCACAGCGGACGTGGAGGGCATCCAAGACGTGCTGCTGCGCGGCATCAACACCGTGCTGGGCAACTCGCTGCGCTTGATTGGCGTGATCGGTATCTTCATCGCGCTTCAGCCGTTGCTGGGCGCGGTGGTGGTCCTACCGATGATCGCCGTGGCCCTGCTGCTGACCCGCTACAACCAGACCGTGCGCCCAGCGTACCGCGCGGCCCGCAACCGTCTGGGAGACCTTTCGGCCACCGTGGCGGACCGCCTCTCGGGCATCCGGGTGGTACAGGGCTTCGCGCGGGAGGAGGCCGAGGCCCGGAAGGTGGCCGCCATCGGCCAGGCCCTGTACGACGAGGGCATGAAGGCGGTGGTGATCCGCAACCGGGCCTTTCCGCTGGTGCGGTTCATCGCCAATTTCGGCAACATCCTGATGCTGGGCGGCGGGGTGGTGCTGATCGCGCGCGGCCAATTCACGCTGGGCGGACTCTTGGCGTACCGGGGGTACGGACGCTACTTCTATGGTCCCATCGACGATCTGGTGGGCCTCAACGATCTGCTTCAGCGCGCCGAGGCCAGCGGACGGCGCATCTTCGAGGTGCTGGACGCCCCGGTTACGGTCCTGGAGCACGCGGACGCCGTTGCGCTGCCGCAGCCGGTGCTGGGCGAGATCGTCTTTGAGGACGTTACCTTCGGCTACGATCCGGCCCAGCCGGTGCTGCGCGGGTTGAACTTGCGGGTGGCCGCCGGTGAGCGGGTGGCGCTGCTGGGCGAGTCGGGGGCGGGCAAGAGCACCCTGATCGGCCTGCTGACGCGTGTGTACGATCCCCAGTCAGGCCGCGTCACCCTGGACGGCCACGACGTGCGGGACCTGACGCTGCCCTCGCTGCGCCGCGCCGCCGCCGTGATGCCGCAGGACACCTTCCTGTTCTACGACACCGTGCTGGAGAACGTGCGCTACGCCCGTCCCGACGCCACCTCCCAGGAGGTGGATCTGGCGCTGGAGCGCGCTGGGGCCGCCTTTGTCGCTACCCTGCCGCAGGGGCTGGACACCATCGTGGGCGAGCGCGGCGTCAAACTCTCGGGCGGTCAGCGCCAGCGTTTGGCCATCGCCCGCGTGCTGCTGGCCGATCCTGCCGTGCTGCTGCTGGACGAACCCACCAGCGCGGTGGACGCCGAGTCCGAGGCACTGATCGTGCGGGCGCTGGAGGAAGCGATGGAGGGGCGCAGCGCGCTGATCGTGACCCACCGCCTGTCGCTGGCCCGCAGCGCGGACCGGGTGGTGGTGCTGGAAGGCGGCGTGATCGTCGAGGACGGACCGCCCGCCGTGCTGCGTTCAAGGGGCGGTAGATACGCGGCGCTGGAGCGTGCCCAGACCCCTGGCCTGGCCGAGCAGGTGTAAACGCCGTCTGACACGGGACGTGGGCGCACGCTACCGCCCCACATGGGGAGCAGATGCCAGGACCCGGCTGCATACCTTGACGTCCCCTGCATTCCGGGCTATGTTGAAGGAATCAAAGCGGCCCGAAGGCCGCTTTCTTCTTATCGCGTGATGTCCGCTGGTGTTTTTCTCAGCAACGCTTTATCCCGAAGACTTGTACCCAGTACGCCGAGAAGATCATGTTTGGCACGCGGTTGTTCACAGAGCCACCGAAGAGGTTCAGTGCGGTGCCATCAGGTTTTCGCAGTGTCAAAGGAGTCGCTTGACGGCCTCTTCGCGCTGCTGCGGAGGCCCTGACTTAGCCTGGTTCGCCGTCTCCCAGTTCCAGGGGCCGCAGGTGCGGCAGCGTGAACGACACCGTCGTGCCCTCATCCAGCACGCTCTCGGCCCACACCCGTCCACCGTGCCGCAAGATGATGCGCCGCACCGTCGCCAGTCCTATGCCCGTGCCCTCGAACTCACTGTGCGCGTGCAGCCGCTGGAAGGGGGTGAACAGCTTGCCCGCGTACGCCGGATCAAAGCCCACGCCGTTGTCCCGCACCCACACGGTCCACGCGGTAGGTCCCGCCCGCGTCCCGATCTCGATGATCGCCTGCTCCCGGGGCCGCGTGAACTTCACAGCGTTGCTCAGCAGGTTGATCATCACCTGCTGCAAGGTGACCGGGTCTCCCATCACCTGTGGCAGCGGCTCTACCCGCCACTCGATCTGGCGGCCCTCGTCATCGACGTTGCGTCTGGCCCGCTCCACCAGCACGCTCAGGTTGACCTCGGTGTGCGCGTGCGGCTCCTGGGTGCTGCGCGACAGGGCCAGCATGGCGTCGATCATGCGGTTCATCTGCCCAGCCGCCTGCTCCACCACCACCAGCGAGCGCTCGGCCTTCTCCGGGTGCCCACTGGCCAGGGCGCGGCGGGTCATCTCCACGAAGCCCATGACGTGCCGCACCGGCGTCCGCAGGTCATGCGAGGCGCTGTACACGAAGGCTTCGAGTTCCCCGTTGACTGCTTTCAGTCCCTGGTTGCTGCGCAGCAGTAGCGCGGCGCTGGCCTGCAACTCCTGGGTGCGGCTTTCCAGGGCCTGGGTCTGCCAGGACCGCTCCAGCGCCAGACCCAGGCTACGTTCCACGGCCTCAAACACCGCCTGGTCTGCCGGCAACCAGTCCTGAACAACCTGACTGCCGATCACGAACATGGCCGCCGGCAGACCGTCCCGGAAGTACGGGGCGAAGGCCGCCGCGCCGTACGACTCCGTGAGGGGGAACGCCTGTTCCTGGGCGTTCCAGCGGCTGAAGAACACCGGCCCCTGTGCCTTCACCGCCGCGCGGTAGCCAGGGGTGGTGTCCGGCAGTCCTGCGAACAACGAGGCGCGCAGTTCGGGGTCAGGCACATCCGCGAGCAGCGCACACCACAGGCCAGCGTGCCACTCGTAGTAGCCCACGGACCACTCGGGCATGGCCACCCACAGCAGGTCCCTGGCCCGCTCGGCCAGCCGCAGCGGGTCGGTTTCCGTCCCGATGGCCTCGGTCAGTTGCACGAACGCTTCCAGGGCGAGTTGACGGTTGTGGATCTGGGCCAGGTCACTGCGCTTCTGGGCGCTGTCTAGGGCGTGGTACACCGCCTTAAACAGGTGCTGCTGCTGCGTGGTCCAGACCTCGGTGCTTTCCAGGCCCACGGCCAGCATGGCCACAGGCTGACCCCTCCGGAAGAAGGGGGCCAGGCCCGCAGCATGGAATGTCTCCGTGAATGGGATGCCCTGCTCGGCGGCGTCCCAGTGGTCAAAGAACTGCGGCGTGCGGGCGGCCACCGTCTGGGCGAAGCAGGGCGTGTCCAGCGGCAGCCCGCCCTGGATCAGGTTCAGCAGATCCGGCGGCACGCCGTCGGTGGTCACAAGCGCCACCCAGTGCTCGCCCTGGCGTTCGTAGTAGCCCGCCTTCAGGTCCGGGATGTTCTGACTCGACACCTGTTCAGCGTCCTGGGCCAGCTCACCGTGCAGTGACGGCGAACCTGCAACCAGGCCAGTGGGTTTGGGCATTGCTCCACACTGCCCTCTGTTCGTCACCGCTTGAACAGATCAGTCAGGGACTTTGGGCAGGATGAAGCCGAAGGTGGACCCCACGCCAGGCTGACCCTCCGCCATCATCGTCCCGCCATGCCGGGTCATGATGCGGCGCGCGTTCGCCAAACTGACCGCCGCTCCCTCGAAATCCTCCTGACGGTGCAAGCGCTGGAACATGGTGAACAACTTGTCACTGTACTGCGGGTTAAAGCCCACCCCGTTGTCGCGCACCCGCACCACCCAACTCGGCCCCTGGTCTTCTGCCCAGATCTCGATCAGTGCCTGCTCGCGGGTGCGGGTGTACTTCACCGCATTGTTCATCAGCGCCGTGATCACCTGGCGCAACAGGTCCGCATCCCCCATGACAGTGGGCAGATCGCTAATCCGCCACTCGATCTGGCGCTGCGGCTGGGCCACGCCCATCTCGTGACGGACTGCCGTGAACAGTCGCTCGAGATTGACCCCCTCCCTTCTGAGTGGCTGGCGCGAGGTGCGCGAGACGTCCAGCATGCCGTCGATCAGCCCGCTCAGCGTGATAGCGGCGCTGGAGACGATCCCGAAGTAGCGCTCTGCCTTCGCGTTCAACGGCTCCGGCAGTTCGCGGCGCAGCAGATCACCAAAGCTGATGATGTGGCGCACGGGGGTCCGCAGATCATGCGAGACGCTGTATGTGAACGCTTCGAGTTCCTCGTTGGTTGCCTGCAACTGGTCACGCTGGACCATGAGCTGCCGGGCGGTCTCGGTGCGTTCGAGGGCCAGACCCAGGCTGCGGCCCACGGCCCGGAACACAGCCTTGTAATGCTCAGACCAAGACATGGTGTCCTTGAACCCCAGCGCGAACATCGCCTGGGGACGCCCCCCGATGGACAGCGGGTAGAAGGCGACGCTCTGGTAGATCTCAGTCCCAGCGAAACGCTCCTTCTGGGGGTCCCAGCCATCGACGAAAATGGGCTGGCCCGTCTGCATGGGCTGGGCGAAGGCCGGTGTGTCCAATGGCATCCCGGCCCTGAGCGCGCCCAGAAGGCTGGGATCATCTTCCAGATCGCTGGTGTGTACTTTGAGCTTCCACAGGCCGTTTTCCAACGCGTAGT
Source organism: Deinococcus sp. AJ005 (assembly GCF_009017495.1). Lineage (NCBI taxonomy): Bacteria > Thermotogati > Deinococcota > Deinococci > Deinococcales > Deinococcaceae > Deinococcus > Deinococcus sp. AJ005. The sequence continues at coordinate 2,501,123 of NZ_CP044990.1, forward strand.
AGCCGTTGGTGCAGTCAGGAAACAGCACGCTCAGCACATCCACAGCCCGCCCGGCGAGTGCCAGCACATTGGTCTCGCTGTCCACCACCTCGGTGAAGTTGACAAAAGCTTCAAGTTCGGCAGTGCGGTCTCTCACCTGCCGCTCCAGATCACCGGAGAGCCGGGCGCGGTCCAGGGCCAGGGCGCACTGTCCGGCGAGCGTTCTCAGGAAGTGTTCCTCGTCCAGAGTGAAGCGGTGCGGCTCGCGGAAGTTCAGAATGATCACGCCCAGCGGCTGACCGTCCTGAACCATGGGCAGCACTGCGCTGGCGACGGGAGCCATACCGCCCGTGCGGGCTTCGAGTTCCGGGTAAGCGGCCGCCAGCTCGCCGCTCTCCTGGAAGAACAGCGGGGTGTCCCTGCGCAGTGCGTCCGGGCTGGGCCTGTGGCCCTCCAGGTCCCCGTCCTGCCAGATACTGGCGTCGTCATAACCATTACGGGCGACGACATGAAGCTGCCCATCCTGCACCAGAAGCACCACTCCGGAGATGGCCCTCAGGGCGCTCAGAGCGTCGCGCAGAACAAGGCCCGTGACCTCCTGCTGAGTGCGGACGGCAGCCAGGTTCTCTGTCAGGTTTTGAAGAGCAGCCATCAGGACGGCTGCCGCTTCCCGCGCAGTCACATCGGTCTGGAAGCCCAGGAAGTGCGTGACGTTTCCTGCCAGGTCATGCAGAGGACTGATGGTGAGTTCGTTGAAGAACAAGGTGCCGTCCAGACGGTAGTTGCGCAGGAGGACAGTGGTACTGCGGCCCTCCTGGATGGCCTGCCGAAGTTCATGCCTGGCACCCTGGTCCCAGTCCTGGCCCTGCAAGAAACGGCAGTTGCGCCCAAGGATCTGGGAGGCGGGGTAGCCACTCATGCGTTCAAAAGCCGGATTGACATAGATGATGGGCTGGTCTGGCTGCCGGGCGTCGGCGATCACAACGCTGTGGACACTCGTAGCGAGGGCCTGACTCAGGAGCTGGAGGTCAGCGGAGGAAGCGTGCGGGGCTGGCATGGGCCTCCCTGTGGCTGACCGGATTGACCGTCATGACCGGACTATACGGCCAGCACCTGTTTTTCAGACTTCAGATGAAGGTTGTCTGTCCGATGCTCACGCTCAGTCCTGGAGACTGGCCGGGCTGAGGCATGCATAGGCGCTGGGGTTACAGAAACGAACGATGACGCACCAACTTGACGTGTGTGTCCCAGCGCGGCTCGCCGCCTTGCAGAACCCTGTTGCCCAAGCCTGATCATTGGCGATGGGGTTGCGCACGGAGGCCCAAGCGCTCAGGTTGGCGGGGGCCGAGCGCACCTACGAGGAGCGTGCCTCCGGTGACCACTGGGACCGGCCCGAGCTGCACCACCTGCTCGACACCCTGCGGCCCGGCGACGTGCTGGTGGTCTGGAAGCTGGATCGCCTGAGCCGCAGCTTGAAAGATCTGCTGATGCTGCTCGAACGGCTCGACGGCCTGGACGTGGGCTTCCGCTCGCTGACCGGGCACATCGACACCACCACGCCCGCCGGGCACATGCTGCTCCAGATGCTCGGGGCCTTCGCCGAGTTCGAGCGGGAGATGGTCCGCGAGGGTCTGGCGGCGGCGCGTACCGGCGGACGGGTTGGAGGACGCAAGCCCAAGCTCTCGCAGACCCAGCGCGACGAGCTGGTGCGCGGCGTACAAGAGGAACGCTACTCAATGGCGCAGGCCGCCCGGCTCTTCGGCGTCCACCCGGCCACCGTAAGCCGACTGATGGCGCAGGTGCACGCCGCCGAGACTGCGCACCTTATGCGCTGATCACCATGCCGTTGGTCTTCAGAACGTGTTCAAGGCGGAAGAGCAATCGGTCAGTGACACCGATCTCGGGGAAGCGGCGCACGAGGACGATGAAGCAGGCCAGGTACTCGCCGTCGTCTACGGCATGCACTCGGCGTCTCCCGGCGGGCAGGTGATCCGTCTGTCAGGACGCGATCTCTATAATCCAGCTCTCCCAAGTCTCTACTCGCCGCGCCAGAGGTCAACCCATGCAAACGCCAACTCAACTTGACCGAAGCACCAGACTCTTTCAATTCCTGCAAGAGTTCACGCAGCTCAAATACAAGCCCAAGCGCACCAACGATGACGGCACCCTGCTGTGGCTGCATGCCCTCCCAGAACAGCCGGAAGTCGTCAACGCGGCGCGCGCTCCCGAGGGGCCGTCCCCGGAAGTCTGGCTCTCGGTGCACAAGCCCCGCCTGCGGCCCGCGCCCGCGCGCCCGGACGAGTTGCAGCCCTGGGTCAGCGGGTCGCTCAGCGATCCTCAGAAAGCGCCAGAAATCCGGCCGCAACTTGTGGTCGACTCTGTGATTCAGGATGATGACTTGCGGCCGCAGACCATCAGCGAGACGCTGTTTCTCGATGAGCAGCCGGACGTGCTGCGTGCCTGGAAGACCTACGAGGGCCAGTGGCAGCGCTGGGCCAGCGAGGAGCTGCGGACCAGGGAGGTCCAGAAGGTCTACTCGCAGCTCTTCGACTTTCACCAGAAACTGAGCAACTTCGCCGAGACCTACGAGCTGCGGCTGGGCCTTGGCGCACTGTCCTGGCGAACACCCGGCGGCCACGAGATCAGACGCCACCTGCTGACCGCCCGCGCCGAGCTGACCTTCGATGCGCTGCGAGGTGTGCTGAGCGTTACCGCAGCCGGAGACGGTGCCCGCACGACGCTGGAGCAGGACATGCTCGACGCGGGCGAGCGGGTGGAGACCGGGGTGCAGGCCAGCATCGAGGCCACGCTCAAAGACAGCGGCGAGGACCTGTGGAACGCCGAGGTGCTGCCTTCCGAGCTGAAGAAGTGGGTCCACGCAGCGGGGGACCGGGGCACTTACGAACATGACCTCAAGCCGCCGCGCGGCGTCACCGAGCATCCCACCGTCCACTGGGCACCGGCCCTGATCTTGAGACCACGTGGAGAGCGCAGCCTGGCCGCCGCCTACAGCGACATCATCGGGCAACTGCCGCAACTGCGTGAGTTGCCGCAGAACCTGCGGGGTTTCCTTGAACGCGTCGAGGACCCGAACCCGCCACAGGAACCGGGCGAAGCACAAGAGACCGTGTACTTCCCGCTGCCTGCCAACGACGCCCAGCAGGAGATCGTTCGTCGGCTGCGCCGCCAGCAAGGCGTGCTCGTGCAGGGTCCGCCCGGCACAGGCAAGTCCCACACCATCGTCAACCTGGTCAGCCACCTGCTGGCCTCGGACCAACGCGTGCTGGTCACCAGCCACACGGCCCGCGCCCTCAAGGTGCTGCGCGACAAGTTCCCACCTGAACTTGCCAGCCTATGCGTGACCCACCTGCGCGGTGAAGAAGGCGCGCGCGCCATGTTGGAGCGCTCGGTGGGAGAGATCCTGGGCCGCTCTGCGGCCCGCCAGCCGTGGCAGGAGGCCGAGGACGAGCGGCGGCTGTTCAGCCTGCTTGAGCGCACCCGTCAGGACGAGACCCGGCTGCTAGACACGCTGCGTCAGATCCGTCAGGCCGAGACGGACTCTCTTGACGTGTTCGGCTACCGGGGATCGGCCCAGCACATCGGTGGTCAACTGCGTGACCAGGAGCCAGGGTACGGCTGGCTCGATGACCTGAGTGATCCTGCACAGGACGCGCCCCTGAGTGACGCTGGGGTGCTGCGGCTGCTGGCCCTGGGCCGCACCCTGTCCGAGGAGCAGGTGCAGGAAGCGGCGCTGCGCCAGCCGGATCCCACCCAGCTCGCCACGCCGGAAGACTTCGTGCGGCTCGTGCGGGCCGAGCAGGACGCCCAGACCAGCGCGCAGGAACGCCAGCAGATCCGGGCATCAGCCTCCTACGTCCCCATCGCAGATGCCGCGCCAGAGGTCCGCGCGGACCTGATCCGCGCCGTCCAGGCACTGGCAACCGCCGCCGAGACCGAGCGCCGACGCCCCATTCCGTGGCTGACTGGGGCTGTAGACGCTGCCCTGAAGGAACAGACCGGGCGCTGGCAGGAGGTGGAGACCCGCAGCGCCGCGCTCCTGCCAGATCTGCTGGCGCGTGCCGAATGGCTGGAGGGCCGCGCCGTCACGGGCCTGGACGGTCATGAGACGCCCGCAGTCCAGAGCGACGCCGAGGCCGTCTTGAAACATCTGAAAGACGGAGGAGGGTGGGGCAACTGGCTGTCCAAGCCACAGGCGGTCAGGAACAGGTTGTACCTCAAAGAGGTGATGGTGGGTGGACGCCCGGCGGCCACACCCGAGGGTCTTCAGGATCTGCTTGACCATCTGCGGCTCAGCGCGGACCTTGAGCGTGTCCAGGCACTGTGGGCCGCCGTCGACGTGCAGGTGAGTGGCCCCCTCAAGCTGCGTGTGACCGAGCTGGATGAGCAGCGGCAGGCCCTGGCACGGCTGGCCCAGCTCAAGCCGCTGCTGCGAAGCGCACAAGACGCCGTGCGTGCCATCCCTGGCCTGGATCAGCCGCAATGGTGGATGGCCGGGCAGCCCACGGCGCTGGTGGAGGCGGCCCAGTCTGCTGACCGTGAGGCTGACCTGCGTGCCAGACGGCACCTGCTCGAAGACGCTCTACCCTCGCTCCAGGCCCTTGCCACACTGAAACCTCACCCGGTGGTGGACAGCCTGATCAGCGCCATTGATGGGCGGGACCCCGACGGCTATGGCCGCGCGTACCTGGAGTTGGGCCGGGTGGCGGCCAACACCGCGCTGTGGCGTGAGAGACAGCAGTTGGAGCAGAAGCTGCGTGCCGCTGCTCCGACGCTGGCCGATGACCTGAGCAAGACCGCACACGAACCTGTCTGGGATGATCGACTGGCCGCCTTCGGGGCCGCGTGGCGCTGGACGCAGGCCAACGAGCGCCTGGCCGTACTCGCCAACCCCGACGCCGAAGATGATGTGCGTGAGCAACTGGCCGGAGCGCGGCAGGTACAGCGCGAGACCCTGGGCCAGCTCGCAGCCATCAAGGCGTGGCGCAACGCCCTGAGCCGCATGCGTGGACCGGAGCAGCAGGCGCTGGTGCGCTGGCAGCGGGCGGTCAAGAGCCTGGGCAAGGGCACCGGCAAGCACGCCGAGCGGCACCGCCAGGTCGCGCGTCAAGCGCTGGAAGAGGCCCGCACCGCCATCCCTGCCTGGATCATGCCGCTGCATCTGGTGGCGGAGACCTTCGGGATGTCAGCAGGCATGTTCGACGTGGTGATTGTGGATGAGGCGTCGCAGGCCGGTCCCGAAGCACTCTTCCTGAGCTTCATCGCCAAGAAGATCATCATCGTCGGTGACGACAAGCAGATCGAACCCGAGGCGGTGGGCATCCAGCTCAACAAGGTTGAGGACCTCAAGCGCCGCTACCTCTACGACTTTCCTGCCCCGGAGATCATCACCGATCCCAAGTCCAGCCTGTTCAGCTTCGGCGAGTACGCCTACTCCCCAATGATCAGCCTGCGCGAGCACTTCCGCTGCATGCCCGAGATCATCAAGTTCTCCAGTGACCTGAGCTATCCCGATCAGCCGCTGATCGCGCTGCGGCAGTTCGGGGCTGAGCGGCTGCGGCCCCTGGTGACCCACCATGTTAAAGATGGGTACACCATGCCGATGCGCGGCGATCCGGTGAACCCTGCCGAGGTGAGCGCCATCGTCGATCAGATCAAGGCATGTATCGTCAATCCGAAGTACGCGGGCAAGACCTTTGGCGTGATCAGTCTGCTGGGCAAGTCGCAAGCCGAGCAGATCGCCCTGGCGCTACGATCTGAACTTTCCGAGGCCGAGATCGAGGCCCGGCAACTGGTCTGCGGCAACGCCTACAGCTTTCAGGGCGACGAGCGCGACGTGATCTTCCTGAGCATGGTGGCCAGTCCCAGCAATGGGCGACTGGCCAAGGTGGGCCGCGACAGCGCCATCTTCCAGCCCCGCTACAACGTGGCGGTCAGCCGCGCGCGTGACCAGTTGTGGTTGTTCCATAGCGTGGAGTTGCGTGACCTGAACCCGGATGACCTGAGGGCTTCGCTGATCCGGCACGCCCACGCCCCGGAGATCGAGAGCGTCAACCCGCTGAGCGCCCAGAAGATCCAGGACCTGCGTGAAGAGGCCGCCCGGCCCGGACGCGGCAACCGCCCGCCCCCTGCGCCCTTCGATAGCTTCTTCGAGCTGGACGTGTATCTGGCTGTGGTGGCGCGCGGCTACCGGGTGGTCCCGCAGTACGCCATGAACGGCTACCGCATCGATCTTGTGGTCGAGGGCCTGCGGGGGCGGCTGGCGGTGGAGTGTGACGGCGACTTCTGGCATGGTCCCGAAAAGTACAGCGACGATCTGGCCCGTCAGCAGGTGCTCGAACGTGCCGGGATGCAGTTCTGGCGGGTGCGGGGCAGCACATTCGCCCGTGACCCGGACGCGGCGCTCGAAAGCCTGTGGCCCGCTCTGGACCGGCGAGGCGTCTTTCCTGAGGGTGATCCACGCAACTTCGCGCCGCTGGAGACGAACGCCCCGGTGCCAGCAGCGCAGGACAGTGACCCGCTCACCAGTGAGGTCTCTGAGACAGCCGCCGACATTGCTGAGCAGATGGGACAGTCTCCCATTGAGGACACGGCTGGCGAGGTCATTGCGCCTCACCGCTCAGAGACGGGCCTTGGGCTGGCCGCCTACACGCACTGGGCGGCCCACACGCTGCCCGATCCGCGTGCCCTGGGCAGCTTCGATCCGGTGATTGACGGACTGCGCGAGATCGTCGCCGCAGAAGGGCCAATGACCTGCCGCCAGGCGTACCAGACCTATTGCCGGGCAGCGGGCATCAACTTCGGTCAGACGGTCAAGAGCGCTTTGAACAAGGCCATGACCCGCGCCCTGCGGGCTGGGGTGTTCGAGCAGGCCGACGAGTGGGGCACGTCTGGGCAGATTGACAAGGTGGTGCGGCTGAGCGGCGCGCCTATGGTGGTGCGGCGTGAACGTGGCCCACGCGAACTTCCCGATATTCCTCCGTCGGAGGTGCGTGCATTGATGCGGGAGTTGATGGGTGACGATCCTGGCCTGAGTACAGAAGACCTGGACCCGCTCTTCCGCCAGGTGCTGAGCGTGTATGGCGCGCAGAGGCTCACTGCTAAGGCCCGTCAGGCTATGGAGCGGGCGTACGCCCTGGCCGATGAGGCGGGGCCACAGGCTGCCACACCGGCTTTGACTGGCGCGACGCACTGAGGGGATCGGGTTCACGGTCTTGCTGTGCTGTATGTGGACGTTGCAGGCGTACCCATGGAGTGATGCTGAGGCGGCTCCAGCACGGACCTGCCTGGCAGCGGGCCACCCACACTGACGCCCGCAGTAAGAAAGCGCTTGGCCAGCGCACAAGGGGCTGACAGGGCCGGGGCATCATCTGACGCGATCTGGTAGGTGCGCCAGATCAGGGGAGAGCGCCCACCCCTCCATCAACGGGCGCGCGAGTGGGTTGCTGCCGGCCACAGGAGGGTTCGAGTCCCCCCGCCCACCACCACAGCAAGGAGGCCAGAGGCGCAGTTGTCGCTCCTGGCCTTCTCTTTCGGAGCGATCAAGGCCGTGCCGCAGGGATGAAGTGCGTAACACAGGACAGTGTTTTGGAGCAGGAAGGCAGGACGTTGCTGGGCCACCGCGAGACCCGTCGAAGTTCTTGCCGTGTTGCACCCGAACGCCCCAGGCATGTCCCAGGGCGGGTGAGAGTGGCGGGGCGGGAGCACCAGCGCCCACCGGAGAGATCACGCGGTCCCGAACTCCCCGGAACTCACACAGGTCTGCCCTGGGTGCGGCCTGCGGCCTTGTCGACGCGTCAGAAGGAGCGTCTCCTGTGCAGATGTGCAGGCCGTTCATCTGCGTGTGTGACAGGAAAGCGTATGACCCGCACCGCTAAAGTGCGTCGTCTCACCGAGGCGAGAGAGACCCCACAGCAGCCCATCCATCAACCCCGAAGCGGGTGGTGCGTGGGCTGCTTGGCTGTGGCTCAAATCAGGCCGCGATGACCTGTCCATTGGCCTCCAGCACATGATCCAGCGTGAAGTGAACTTGCTGGCCGAAACGGATCTCGGCGAAGTGGTCCAGCGGCGTGATCAGGCGCCCCAGATAGACGCCGTCGTCAGAGCAAGCCAGCACTTCCACCCACCCCGTCTCGGAGCGCAGGGCGGCCCCAAAGCTGTCCTCGACGAGCAGACAGGCGTGTGTGCCAGGCGCAAGGTGGCGGTGATGCCTGTAGGCGGCGCGGAAGCTGTAGGTGCATTCGGTGGCGGTGGCCGTGTCGATGGCTGGCGTGGTACTGGATATTGGGTTCATGGTGTCTCCTCAGAAGCTGCTGTCTGCATACCTCTCGGTGAAGTTCTTGCCGTGTTCATCGCAGCGGGCAAGACAACGCCCGAAGCTGGTGCGCTTCGCGTAGGGGTGGGGAGTAGGGGGGCGTCCTTGCAACCTTGTCGTGGCCTGGTTGCGGGGCGACGCGCAGAGAACTGGGCAGGAACGGTGTCATGGCGGGGCCGAAGCCTCAATGTTTCTCTTCCGGTGAAAGCGTCAACGCTGGGTCTCCAACGTGGAAGGCAACCTGTCCCAGACAGCGCACAACACGGCAAGAACTTCGGTGAGCGGGGTTGACAGACGCACGACGAGCCTCGCAGATGCCCCCGGAGTGGGGGGGGGGTAGCAGCGGTCCCAGGTAGATGCGCCTCACCCCTGCATCGACGTAGATTTTTGTCCGGCGAACCCCGTAGAGGTCTTGCTTGCAGGCGCATGTCGTGGCGTGGGGTGTCTGCCGCACCGCGAGTCCCTAGACCGGCGCACCTCAACCGGACCAACGTGGGCGTCTGCTGTTAGGGCGACTTGAGGTGCTGTTGGGTGTTTAACTCAGCGTGCGGCGCTGAACTGACGCGGCTCAGATCCCGTAGCGCAGGGCCGGAGTCTCCCCACCGAAGTGCTTGGCATGACCAAGGAACAATAGCGTGTCCAACAGCTTCTCAACCGCTGTACACGATTGAGAAACCGTCGCGATGAGGCGACATCAGAAACTCATGTCAAGCAAAGCAGTGAGATCTAATAGGGACCGCCGAATACTAAACCATTTGAGAGCATTCTCTTGGTCTGATCCGAAAGTACAATTTCAACACCCTCACTAGCCGCCAGTTCCAATGCCTGTGGAAGTACTTGCCCCATAGCATAGATGCGAAGTTTTTCTCCTGGCTCTACTTCTCTCAATAGAGATCTAATTTGATGTCCCTTAATAGTTTCGCCAGAATCACTTATATACACTCTTACTACGTCATTGGAGTGTTTAAAAATAGCTTGACTTAGCTGCTCTGAGGATCGTGGAAAGATCCGATATGAATCTAAGTTCGGGACAACTTTAAGCAATAGATTGAGACGCTCGTAAGAAGAAAGACTAGGTAGTTTAGAAGAGAACCAGATGGATTCGGACTTCGCCTGGTGCCCATTGCTTATAGTAAAGCTACCTGACCCTATCCAGGAAAATATAGCACCTCTACTCTTCGAGTCAGCTTCGATTATTGCCTCGTTAAGAAAGGGAATCAAAGATCTTGGAGGAACATCTTTGATCACATCATAGTTATCAGCGACCACGTGCTGTAAAACCTCCTCTATCACTGCCTGATTCTGAAGGCTACTCGTGTTCTCAAGGAGTGCTTTCGTCATAAAGTCAACGATCATGTGCCCCTCTTCTGCTGTGGGTTCTTTCATGAATAAACCAGCGCTCATATATCTAGGGTCAGAGGGCAGATCGCCCGCATTCATCAGTTCTCTAGCCCAACTCGTCAGGGTGTAACTGTTGTATCCAACGCGCCTGATTGGGCTATATCCATCCGACTGGTTTAGTAATTTGGATGTAAGATTTGTGATGCCGCTTGCATCATCTTCAACTACCGTTTTAATATCTTCTATGCTCATAGGGTCATCTGAACTATAAAGCGCATTGAGTACTTCATTGTAGATTGTTTTAGTTCTGGGGGATCTGCTATTCATTTTCGACTCCTTTGCACCAGCTAGTCGTGCATCGTTACACCTTGATGAAGTAGCTGGCGTGCAGAGAGTAACTCAGAATTCATTTTTACGATCTGAGATTTTCGTCATTGAGCATTCAGACCGTTTTTTACTGTGGTTCGTCTAATAAAGTTAACCTATTTTCGACATAAACTGATGTGAGGTCAGGGACGGCCCGCAGCCCCTCAACGTCCTCAATTTTCCAGCGACTTGCTTACATGCACCGCAGGAGTCGCCTTGACTTACGTCCGCCCGCACGAGACGCCTGACTTACGTCCACCCAGTGACATGAATGACAAGGTGACAACCGGAGAGCGCCAAGTCATCCCGTCATTCATGTCACCCACTTCTAAAAGCTGCTCAGCGGCCCCCGCCCTTCTCCCTCGGCGGCGGCGAGTACGTCAGATCGAACACCATGTTCTGGAGCCACTTCTTGAAGCTGCCGTTGTCGGAGTACGCCTTGAAGACGTTGGTGTTGCTCTTCATGACCCTGATCAACACCCGGTCCACCGCGCGGTCATTCTCGACACGGGCGTTCTGTCTGTCGGAGTGCTGCACGGCGTTCTGATAGGCAGGGTCCAGGGCCACCAGCGCTGGGATCTCCTCGGTGATCAGCTTGTAGACGCGGTCATCGGCGCTCCAGCCCGTGTTGCCGAACTGGTCATGGAACGCCTTGAGGATGTTGCTCAGGCGCTCCAGCTCCGGGCCAATCTGGGCACCTGCCCCTGCCACCGGAACCGGGTCCAGCTCCGCGTCAGCGTCGGCCAACAAGATCTTGATCATCGCCTGCTTCTCAGCGCGGTAGCTGTCCATGTCGATGGTCTCCAGGATGCCGCGTGACAGGTCCTCGTCCCTGGGGGCAGGCAACTTGGGAATCAGGAAGCTCAGGAAGATCGAGAGCCGCTCCCAGGCCGCCGTCGTGTACGGCAGCAGCGATGCCAGAAAGCTGTACGTGCGCACGAAGGTCTTCGCCTGCCCCTTGAAGGCCACCTGCCCGTCCTCGTCCAGTTCGTTGTAGACGGCCACGCAGGCGTCCAGCACCGGGTCGAGCTGCTCACGCGGCGCGTCAGTCAAGTACAGCCCTGAGAGCGTATCCACGTCGATCTGCGAGTACACCTGCGCCCCGTCCAGGTCCGCCTTGAGGTCGTGCAGCTTGTTCGGGTCGGTCTCGTCGCTCAGGACCGTGGCGCGGTAGTACTCCTCGAAGGACTTCTGGATGGTCCCGGTGTCGTTGTAAAAGTCCAGCACGAACACGTCATGCTTCTTCGGGTGTGCCCGGTTCAGGCGCGAGAGGGTCTGCACCGCCTTGATGCCCGACAGCGGCTTGTCCACATACATGGTGTGCAGCAGCGGCTCGTCGTAGCCGGTCTGGAACTTGTCCGCGCAGATCAGGAAGCGGTAGGGGTCCTCCTGAATCCTATCGGGGATGTCCGTGGACGGGAAGCCATTGAGGCTCGCCTCGCTCACCTTTACCCCCCTGAACTCGGGTTCGCCTGAGAACGCCACGATGGCGCGGTACGGACTCTTGCGCTCCGCCAGGGCGGCGTTCACGGCGTGGAAGTACTCGAGAGCCTGCTGGATGCTGCCGGTGACCACCATCGCGCGGGCCTGACCGCCGATCTTCTGAAGGGCCAGCACCTGGGCGTGAAAGTGATCCACCATGATCCCGGCCTTGACGCGGATGGCGTGCTCGTGGCCCTCGACGTAGGCCCGCAGCTTCTTCTGGGCACGCCGCACGTCGAACTCGGGGTCCGCCTCGACGGTCTTGATCAGGCGGTAGTAGCTGCCCACGGGCGTGTAGTGCGCCAGCACGTCCAGGATGAAGCCCTCCTGGATCGCCTGTTTCATGCTGTACAGGTGGAACGGCTGGTGGGGCACCTTGCCGCCCCCTGGCACCGGGGTGCCGAAGATCTCCAGGGTCTTGTTCTTCGGCGTGGCCGTGAACGCGAAGTAGCTGGCGTTGGGCAGCATCTTGCGCGCCTGCATGCGCCGCTGGAGCGTGTCGTTGATCAGGTCCTCGGGATCGTCTGTACCTTCACTGCCGTCCTGAGCACCCGCCATCGCTTCGTTCATCGCGGCGGCGCTGCGGCCCCCCTGACTGGAATGCGCCTCGTCGATCAGGATGGCGAAGCGTCTGCCGCCCTCCAGGCTGATTTCATCAAGGATGAAGGGGAACTTCTGGACGGTGGTGATGATGATCTTCTTGCCGCTCTGGAGAAAGCCCTTCAGGTCGCCCGAGTGGACCGCGTGACCCACCGTCGCCCCCACCTGCGCGAAGTGCTTGATGGTGTCCCTGATCTGCTTGTCGAGGATGCGGCGGTCCGTGACCACCACCACCGAGTCGAAGACCGGCTGGCCGCCGCGTTCCAGACCCACGAGTTGATGCGCCAGCCACGCGATGGAGTTGGACTTGCCGCTGCCCGCCGAATGCTGGATCAGGTAGCGCTGCCCTGGCCCGTGTTCGCCCGCGTGGGCCAGCAACCGGCGCACCACGTCCAACTGGTGGTAGCGCGGGAAGACCTGCTCGCGGCGCTTCTTCTTGGTCTTCGGATGCTCGCGCTCCACGATCTGGGCGTAGTTCTCCAGGATGTTGGTCAGGCCCTCTGGCCGCAGCACCTCTTCCCAGAAGTACGCGGTCTTGAGACCGTGCGGATTGGGGGGGTTGCCGGCCCCATTATTCCAGCCCTGGTTGAACGGCAAGAACCACGACGCCTTGCCCTGGAGGTGGGTGCAGAAGCGGACCTCGGCGTCGTCGATGGCAAAGTGCGCCACGCAGCGGCCCAGGCCGAACAGCAGCTCGCGTGGGTCGCGGTCACGCTTGTACTGCTCCACGGCGTCGGCCACCGTCTGCTTGGTCAGGCTGTTCTTGAGTTCGGCGGTGGCGATAGGCAGTCCGTTGATGAACAGCCCCAGATCCAGCGCCAGCGCAGTCTCGTTGCGGCTGTAGCGGAGCTGCCGGGTCACGCTGAAGCGGTTGTGGGCATGCTGCTCGGCAGCCTTGACGTTGCCGGACGTGGGGGTGCCGTAGAACAGCTCCAGATGGTGCGCGCCGTGCGAGACCCCTTTGCGTAGCACGTCCACCACGCCCCGCTTGGTGATCTCGCCCTGAAGCCGCGACAGGAACTTGTGACGGGTCGGCGAGGCGCTGCGCAGGTCAAAGGCGTCCACCAGCGCGGGCTGTGTCACCTCCAGAAAGGCGGTGAGCTGTGCGAGGTCCACGGCGTACTCGCGCTCGTAGTCCTGTGGGGTGCCTGCGAGCCAGCCGCCCCCAGTCAGCGAGTCGACGATCAGGCGCTCCAGGCCCGCTTCCGAAGTGTCTGTGTGCATCACTGGCCTCCAGCCTGAACGTGCAGGGCCGCGCACACAACGGGACGTGTTCCGCCAAGTCGATCAGCCCTCATCTTCGTCCTCTCCCGCTTCTACCGCCGCGACGATCTCGTCCATCCGGGACACGAACTCCTGCATGGCGGCCCCGGCCAGATCGAGGCTGTGGAACTTGCTGAAGTAGGTGGGTCCCTTGCGCATCAGGCGCAGGTTGAACAGCCGCATGCCGTCCGTGTGGCCTGGGCTGAGCAGCAAGTCGCGTACGTCCTCAAAGCTGCCCGCCACGAGTTGCACCTGATCGTGGCCTCCCGGCTTGTACTGCTGGTCGGTGGTCTCCCAGCCCAGTTCGGTCAGGCGCGCTCGCCACTGTGCTCCGAACTCCTGCTGATAGACGCTGCTGGCGAGGTGAAAGCTGGCCCAGATGCCGTGCTCGTCGACGCCCAGCGCCAGCACTTCTTGCATGTTGAGGCTGACCCGGCAGTACAGCGAGGTGCGAGGTGGCCCGCCGTACGGCAGGCACGACACGTTCCAGAAGGTCAGCTCGGTACGCCGGGGGAACGGGACGGCCTGATCTAGGTACAGCCCCAGCAACAACAACACGTCGTGCGCCTGTGGCAACGTCATGAACCGCTCGAAGCTCCGGTGATGCCGACGGCGCAGGTCATCGTCCCGCACCTGCTCCTCGGCGTCCTGCAAGTCCGCCACGTCGCCGCCCAGCCAGCGCTCCTGCTCGTCGGGCGACACCAGCAGGTCCAGGTCGCGCTCCCCCGTCACCACACTCATGTGCGCGATGTTCCGCAGCCCCAGGCCCTGCGCTTCCAGGTGGTGGATGTGCTGCCGCTCCACCTCGTCGAGCTTGGCCCTGGACACGGGCTTGAAGGTCAGGTGTGAGAGGTCCGCGTGGGTCTTGCGGTGCTGGTTGAAGCGGCTGACCACGTCGACGGCCTGCCCAACGTAGCGCTCGCCGTTCTCGAAGCCCAGGACGTAGATGCCGCAGCGCTTGCCACGCGCGTGCAGGTCCGCCACCGACAGTCGCCCGCGCACGTCCTGCCACGCCGGGAAGCCCAGCGCCCAGAGGTCTTCGTCACCGGGCAGTACAGGAGCAGCCTGTGTCCGCTCGCCCTCGTTCTGCTCAGGGACGCCCAGTGCGTCCAGCCTCTCCAACTCCTGCCGCCTGCCCAGCTCACCCGTCACGCCCTCTCCTGTTTGCTCAGCAGCACTCCGGCTACCGCCGCGAGGTCCGGGTCAAAGGTCAGGAAGCGGATGTCCCCATGCGCCCGCGCCTCCAGTGCCGAGGCCAGATGCAGGGTGTCCAGGCTGGGCTGCCGCTTATCGATGTACATGTCGTTGATGGTGGCGTGGCGCACTCCTGAACCCTCGACCAGTTGCTTGCGGTTGAGGCGATGCTGCGCCAGCAGTTCGGGCAGCAGGACACGAATCTGGGTCATGACCCACTCTAGACGGTTGACTGTCACACGGCCTGCCAGGGTACATGCAGCACCCCGCTTCATCAAACACCCGTCAAAGCATGTGAGATGCGGAGAAGAGCGTGTCGGACGCTTTCAGAACCACACTCTCTACTGAGAACACCCTGAGCAAGCAAGACGCCCTCAAGCAAGCTCACAGCGGCCCGTAGACCACCACCTGCACGCCGGGCAGCGCACCTAGCGCCGCCACGATGCGGGCGCGCACCGCAGGCCAGGGCAGCCCACCCAGTCCGGCCCCCAGTGCAGGCAGGGCCGCGCTCTGCACACCCAGCCGCTGCAAGTCGGCGGCCAGCGCCGCCAGCCCGGACTCAATGTCTTCCATGCGGCTCGCATCCCACCAGTGACGCTTGGTGGGGAAGTTGATCAGGTACTCTGGCCCGCCAGAGTCGCCCCGCTCGGTGATAAACATGTACCCCGGCACCACCTCGCCGCGCTTGCACGCCGCCGCGTAGGCCCTAAAGTTCTCCGAGTACTGGGTCTTGAACTGCAACGCGATCCCCCGGCCCATCACGCCCACGCAGTTGACCGCGTTGACCAGCGCCTGCACGTCCGCTGCCAGCAGGTCACCCCGGACGTTGGGACAGGGTCAGTCATACGCTCTCCTCACGCGACGTACCGGTCCACCACGCGCTGAAAGGCCAGCTCGCACTCTGCCGCGTAGGCGGCCTCGGCCCGCTTGACCGCCTCGTCGCGGTTCCTGGCCGCCTTGCTCCGCACCTTGGCTGCCGCGATCTGAAGGTCATGCAGCGCCCTGTGGAACGCCTGATCCACGTCGTCCTTGAGGCCAAGCGTGACCAGCAGCTTCACGACGAGTTGTCCCGTCGCGGCGGTCACGGGCTTCACGGTGCCTCTGGTTCCCACCTGCTGCCGGGCGACTTTCAGGTACAGCCGGGCCTCGGCGCGCTCATCGAAGGCCATGGAGAACACCTCCGCGTCGTCGTCCAAGTCCCAGCGCCCCTCGCTCTCGCGCCTGACCCGCTCGGCCTCACGCTGCCGGCGCTCGTCTGCCGCCTGCCGTTCACGGTCACGGCGCAGAGCTTCGGCCTGCTGGCGTGCTGCCTCGGCCTGCTGTTGCTTCTCCTGCCTCTGCTTGAACTGCTCGGCCCTGCGCCGTTCCCCGGTCTCGGCCATGTACCCAGCGCGGCAGTAAGCCACCAGATCCTCGAAGATCGTGTGCGAGGCGGGCCGGGACTCCACGCGGGACCCCTGACGCGACAGCGCGTGGCCCAGCCAGACCATCAGCTCACCGTCTCCGAGACCCACCCCCACGTTGGAGCGGTCCAGCGAGTGAATCTCGGCCAGCAGGCGCATGTAGGCGCTGGTGCGCTCGACGGCCCTCAGCAGCCCCTGACTGAACAGCGGGCCTTGCAGCCGCCGCTTGCGCTCGGCCACGTCCATATGTTGAAACAGCAGGGACTCCAGATCAACGGGTGCCGTTCTGTGCGCCTGACCCTGCCCCTCTGGACCCGCAGAGGCCGAGACCACCACCAGACCGATCCTGACCCGCAGCAACTCGGCGTCCCAGCTCCTGGGCAGCGAGGCATCGATGTCGCACAGCAGCAGCCCGTGCCGCTCGCCCAGACGCGACAGCACCTGCACGCACTTGAGCTTCTCGCCCGCGTGGCCCGTGGACACTCCCTGCCGGAACACCTTACCCGCCTTGTCGATGGCCCTTTGTCGATCTGTCGGCATGACCCTTATGCTCTCAGCCGCCCGCCCCCAGCACTGTCACGGCGTTCCCAGTTCAGCCGGAGTGAACACAGATTCAGGCTCACGCCTCCACCCCTTCCTCCTCAACCTCGCCTTCGCCCTCGTCCAGTTCAAGTTCGTCCACATCCGTCTCTACCTCATCGGGCAGCATATCGGCATCCAGCTCTGGCAACAGCGCTGCCGCGTCCCGCACGTCCAACTTGCCCGTGACCACATCGGCAATCAGGCGGGTGCGGTACTCGCGCAGGAGGGAGATCTCAGATTGTGCGCGGGAGATGACTTTGTCCAACTCCTCTGACTTGTGATCAATATGTTTGACGATGGCTTCTTGCTCAGATACTGGGCAAATAAGCAGTGGAATGGCAGTGATCTGTCCTAATCTAAGGTGGCCCACCGTGCTGCCGTTCAACTCAAGATCCATATAACGTTGTACCATCGGCCCGTAAATGCTGTGAAGCAAAAATTTGCTATTGAGCTGTGTAGGGTCAGGTCTGAAGTACATCATTCGTTGACCCATACACAATCCACCACCAGCAGGAACGAGACAGGCTTCGCCAACTGGAGCTTCACGGGTAAAGAACACATCACCTTCCTGCGGCGCTCCACGCTGAGTCCAGATAGTGAAGTTGTTCAAGTTCGTTTGGAAAGAGCCTTCTCGCTTAAACTGACCGTTTCTGATGTTAGTTGTCCTGACGACAGTGAACTCACCATCATCAACTTGCTCTGGAGTGCGGTTCTTGCAATCAATAATATCAAGGCAGACCGACTTCAGCCGCTTTACCTCCCACCCCTTCGGCACATCGCCCAGCCACTCCACGCCGCTCGGCTTCAGCTTCACGTCCGGGTCAAGGCCCCGCGTCACCGCCTGATGGATGATGACCTGCTTCTGCTCTTGCAGCAGCTTGATCAGCTTCTGCTTGGCGGCAATGGTGCGGCGGATACGGCGGTCTGCGTGATCCAGGTAGCGGACGATGGCGTTCTGCTCGTCGTGTGATGGAACAAGTACAGGCATGCGCCGAATGTCTTTGAAGTCCAGATTCTGTCGCAGGCCAGAGCCATAGCCGTAGATGATCTTCAACAGGTCATAGGCGTTGAGATACTGGTAGCCGAACTCGTTAAGAACGCGGTCAGTCGTCTCAAGACACATGTACGCCGAGGTGATGATGCCCCGGTCTTTGGCATGGCCGATGCGAAGACTGTTCTTGTCGTTCTGGAGATCAGTGGTTCGGACGATGATGTTCCCCGGTTCCACGATCTGGTACGTCTCGAAAGATTCAGGAACCAAGCCGCGCAACTTCTCTTCCGGCTTGATCACGATGCGCCCGTAGCTTAGCGACAACACTGTTTTTTCGATCATGCCTTTGTTCTTGATCTCACGAGGCTTGTACACGGCGAGGGCTGGTGTTACATCCCAATGCTCCGGCACCTGCCCCAGCCAGGGAACGCCACTGTCCTTCATGGCGGGGTAGGGGGTTAGGGCGTGGATCATCTCACAGCCCTCCGAACCACGCCTGGAGCTTCAGGGCCATTAGTTGGCGGCGCTGCTCCAGGAAAATCTGATACGGCATGGACGGGTCATCCAGCATGGTCTCCGGGATGCAGTGGGCGCGCAGGTTGGCCCGCATATCGGCCTCGTCGGTGATGCCACCGTACTTGACCTCGCCACCATTGACCTGTGTAAGCAGTTGCGTGAAGTACAGTTGCGGGTCCTTGTTGCCGATGGCGATGTTGATCTCGCTCTGCGCCAGCGCGAAGTTGGCGATCTGGTTGTACTTGCCTTTGGTCATCCCCTGCTTCTTCAGAAAGTCTGAGGGGTACAAGTGATGGACGTCAACGCGGTGCAACAACAGGTCAGGCACGGTGATGGCCTGCGACAGAAAGCCCCGGTCATTGGCCTTGACCTGCGCGGCTTGATACGCGAGGAAGAAGGGACTATTACCGCTTGAAGTGTCCATCTGCTGTGGCAGTAGCGCCGTCCAAAAGCTGTCAGTGAGAGTGGCCCTGACGACTTCACTAATGTGGGTGGCGAGGCCACGCTCGTTGATCTGCCGAATGTCGCGATCAAAGGCCGACTCAGAGCTGCCCGAATAGCGCCCGGTCAGGATGGACAGGGCGTACCAGCGGCGCACATAGCTCTCTAGTTCAGACTGCTTAATGCCTTTGGCCCGACCGTGCAGATATACGATGTACGCGGCGTTCAGGGCGTTCTGGCTGCTGATCAGACTGGTGCTGATGAAGCCAGCCGAGCGAATGATCATGGTGAACTTTTCAAAGTGGGCTTCGTTGATGAACTGGTGGATACCGTGGCTCAGGCTGGCAAACGATGCCTCGGCAATGGCCTCTTCATTCTGCTTGGTTTCAAAGTTGCGTCCAGACAACAGCGCCACCAGATCTTGCAGGCGGCCACGCCCGAACTGGCTGGTGAAGGCCACCCGCAGCATGTCGGTATAACCAGGCTCGTAGATGTCGTCCATCACATTGCCCCGCCATTTCATCTTGGGGTAGAAAGCGGATGCCTTGAACGCCGCGTCCTTCTCAAAGGTGCTGAGAAAGCTGGGGTGTGCGGCCAGGTGGCAGAAATAATCAATGGCTTTGCGGAGAGTATTGCCGCCGTAGGTTTCGTTGGCGGCGATCTTGGACATCACGAAGTCGGCCTGCGACAGCGCCACGCCCTCTGAGTTCACGCGAATGAAGATCTCGGTGACAGTCTCAATGTCAAGGTCTTTGTCCAGATCAATTACGCCCACCTGACTGGCTCTGATGTTGGCCAGTCTCTGAATGCTCTTCCGGACATCAGCAGTCTTCTGTTTTGGATTGGCGGCAGTATAGGCGTCCACAATCTCAAACAGATCGGCGTCATCTTGAAACATTGTGGCAACATCATGAATCCAGGCAGGATCTTTCTGAATCGCGGGATTGGATACTTCAAACTTCTCCTCGCCTGGATGAAATGCAATCTTCATACGCACCGACTCGTAATTTTTATTGACGACCTCGGTTGCCATTAGTGAAGCCATGAGCGCTGTTACACGCTGTTGACCGTCAATCAGAATACGCTGGCCTTTGGAAAAGGTGCCGTCCTTGAGCTTTATATTGGCGTTCTGCCAAGTGATCAGGTAGCCAACAGGAAAGCCACGGTAAAGCGAGTCCAGCAGATTGCGAACCTTGGAAGCCTCCCAGACAAAGGGGCGCTGTATCTCAGGAATGGCGATCTCGTTTGTGCTGATCCAATTCAGGAGCGTGCTGACGGTATACGGAGTAATAGTGTAGAGATCGCGTGCCATTAGGAAGATACTCCTTGTGTGTTGGTGGCAAGTTGTTCGGCCCGCCGCAGGGTGCCCAGCAGCACGCCGCTTTCCCAAAAGCCCAGCATGGCCCCGTCGTTGAAGCGCTCCTGGCGGGCGAAGACGGTCAGCAGCCGGGCGAGTTGGATGGGCGTGGCCTGCGCCAGCGTGCCGGGATCGTCGCGCAGTTGCCTGGCTTCGTCGGTCTGTGCCCACTCCGGCCAGCCGAAGATATCGTCGCTGTACACCCACCCGTAGCAGCCCAGCACGTCCAAGAACGCCCGGACCTGCGGGTCATAGGCGTAGCCCACCATCTCAAAGCTCTTCTCTCCGGTCTGGCGCAGCGGCGAGTCGTTATGGGCGAAGCGGAAGTCCGGGGCAGTGAAGATGGGCAGGAAGGCCGCCACGGCCTCCAGCGCCTCTGGCGTGAGGTCTGGCGTCACCGCGCCGTCCCGATGATCTCGGCCAGCAGCCCATCGGTCTCGGCTTCCAGGGCGCGGATGTCGGCGGTGATCTCGTCCAGCGTCCGCAGCGGCTGGGGCTTGTAGAAGTGGCGGGTGAAGCTGATCTCGTAGCCGGTCTTGAGGCTGCCCGCGTCCACCCAGGCGTCGGCGGCGTGCGGCCAGACCTCGCGCTCGACGAACGCGGCCACGCCGCCCTCTTCCAGCAGCGGGATCTGCTCGGTGTCGCGCAGCTCCGGGTCCGGCTCGTACTCGAAGACGCCGTGACGCGAGGCGTACAGGCCGTGCAGCGCGTCTTCCTGGGCCTTGCCGGGCTTGTGGATCTTCTTGACCACCGGGTCGGCGTCCTCGTCGCGTTCGGCCAGGCTGCTCTGGATCAGCTTGAGGCGCTTGGCGGTCAGCTTGAAGCCCTGCTGATCGGCCAGGAGCCGGAGCTGCTGGCTGAAGTCGTTGTAGTTGGTGTGCGGGCCGGCTCCGAACTTCCCAGCGGCCAGGGTGATTAGCTTGACCACGCCGGGTTCGTCCGCCTCGGTGCAGACCGTCTGGAACTGCCGCCGCCGCTCCTCACCTAGGTCCACCCGCAGGCGCAGGGGGCGCTCCACCGTGACCTTGTGATATCCGAAGGCTTCGTTGGGGAAGACTCTGGACTGCTCGCTCTCCTCCAGCGTCAGGAAGGCGGCCAGGATGCGGTTAATGTCGCCCTCGCCCAGTTCGCAGTTCTTCTTGCCGAGGTTCTTGCGCAGCGGCTTGCTCCAGCCCGTGGCGTCGATGAGCTGCACCTGGCCCCGGCGGTGCTCGGGCTTGCGGTTGGTCAGCACCCAGACGTAAGTGGCGATGCCGGTGTTGTAAAACATGTTCAGCGGCAGCGCAACGATGGCCTCCAGCCAGTCGTTCTCGATGATCCAGCGCCGGATGTTGCTCTCGCCCTGCCCGGCGTCCCCGGTGAACAGGCTTGACCCGTTGTGGACGCTGGCGATGCGGCTGCCGCGTGTGGAGTCCTGTTTCATCTTGCTCAGCAGGTTCGCCATGAACAGCATCTGGCCGTCGCTGCTGCGGGTGAGCAGCGAGTAGTCGCTCTCCCCGGCATGGTCGATCACAAAGCGCGGATCGTTGATGTCGTCCTTGCCGCCCATGCGTTCGAGGTCGCTCTTCCAGCTCTTGCCGTACGGCGGGTTGCTGAGCATGAAGTCGAACTCATGGCCTGGAAAGGCGTCGTTGGACAGCGTGGAGTACTCCGGGCCGCCGACGATGTTGTCTGCCCCTTCACCCTCACCCTTGAGCAGCATGTCGGCCTTGGCGATGGCGTAGGTCTCGGCGTTGATCTCCTGGCCGTACAGGTGGGTGGACACCTGCTTGCCGTGAGAGGCCGCCAGTCCGGTCAGCGTCTCCTCGGCCACCGTGAGCATGCCGCCTGTGCCGCAAGCCCCGTCGTAGAGCAGGTAAGTGCCGCTCTCCAGATCATCGGCAACGGGATCGAAGATCAGCCGGGCCATCAAGCGCACGGCGTCGCGGGGC
Organism: Deinococcus sp. AJ005; assembly: GCF_009017495.1. NCBI lineage: Bacteria > Thermotogati > Deinococcota > Deinococci > Deinococcales > Deinococcaceae > Deinococcus > Deinococcus sp. AJ005. The sequence goes on from NZ_CP044990.1 coordinate 2,522,901, forward strand.
GTCCAGTGTTCCCCGGCCTCCTCGTTGTTCTCCTCGTTAAAGCGGCGCACCAGTTCCTCGAAGACGGTGCCCATCGCGTGGTTGTCCAGGCCCGGCACCTTGACGCTGCCGTCGCCGTGCAGCACCGGGTCTGGCCCGAGGTTCACCGCCGGGTCGAGCAGCTTCTCGATCAGGGTGCCCAGCGCGTCGGCCTTGGACAGCCGGGAGATCTGGTTGCGGAACTCGAAGTTGTCCAGGATCTCCTGCACGTTGGGCGAGAAGCCGTCCAGGTACGCCTCGAAGTCGGCCTTCAGCGCCTGCTGGCTGGCCCGGTTGCGCAGGTCACGCAGCGTGAAGGGCGAAGTGTTGTAGAAGGCTTGCTCTGCCGCCTGCCGCAGCGCACCTTCCTGGTTGGCGATGCCGGCCTCGTCCAGGGTGGTTTTCATGCTCAACACGGCGAGCTTGGTGGGTTCCAGAACCGCGTCCAGGCGGCGCAGCACGGTCATGGGCAGGATGACGTCGCGGTACTTGCCACGCACGTACAGGTCGCGCAGCACGTCGTCGGCGATGCCCCAGATGAAGTTGGTGATCCAGGAAAGCTGAGGGGGGTGGGGGTGGGCTTGATCCATGTGGTCTCCATTGTCGCGTATAGGTGCGTCAGTTGATGTCGGGGGACGCGGTGGGGGGTAACGTGAATGACATGGGTGAACAGGCGGTCTGATGTCACCGTGTCACTCATGTCAGCCCCGGTTCGGGGTGGGTCAGAAGGAGGAGGGTGGTGAGGCACCCGTTGTTTGCAAGTGTCCTGCGGTGACGGGCTGGTGGGTGCAGATGGGCGCAAAGTCGGCAATCAACATGCGGGTGGATGTAAAGTCAGCAATGGACATGCGGGTGGATGTAAAGTCAGCAATGGACATGCGGCTGCATGCAAGGAGGCTCTTCATAGCCCCGATTCAGGGTGCGGTCAGAAGCCAGGCGACGACTTAAACACCCTTCTTTTGGCAGGCTAGTCGATGCGGAAGAACGCACCGTCGGCAATGGCCCAGCGGGCGTCTCGGAGGATGCTCTCCATCACCGAGTCGTCCAGCGCTTCCTCGTTTTCAGAGGCGCTGCTGGAGACGTACAGGTAGGCTTGGAGCTTGCCCGGCCCATAGTTGCGGTGGTCCTGAGCGGGGAACAGTGGGGCCACTGCCAGCGTGCCGTCGGAGTGGATGGTCAGGTGCATGGCCTCATGCGGGATGTCAGTGGCCACCAGCAGGGCGCGGAGTTGGGCGGGGGTGCAGGTGGTCAGGTTGGGGTTGGTCATGGTGGGGTTCCTTTGGGGATGAGCAATGGAGCGCCGGCGCGGCCTTGCGCGGACGCCCCAAGAGAGAGGGTTGGTGAAGTGGATGAATGGGTGACTCAGATCAGGGCGGAGTAGTCGGGTTCGGCGATGTCATCCAAGTCAGTCATGTCACCCAGGTCTGTGGCAGCATGTCCTGGCAGGTGGTAGGAGCCTCTAAATGTTTTTTCGATGTGGCCGTCGTCGCAGAGGATCTTGAGCATGTTGGCAACGGCAGTCCGGCCTTTGCCCACATGAGCCACGATGTCGTTGGTCTTGGTGCATCCCGCAGCGACAGCGTCAAGGACTTTCTGGCGCTCTGGCGAGAGGGAGGGTGCGAGCTTGCCGCCCACCTCGTTCCAGCGGAAGCTATCGCGGTCAAAGTTCAAGTTGAACTGCCGTTCTTCGATGTCACGGCCCGTGATTCTCAGGACCGCATCATTCTCCATGCGGGTACGCGTGAGCATCATGGTGGCGTCCATGTTGCTGGTCAGCGCCTGGCTACCGAGAATCCCGTCGAATGGATCAGCAGAACTAGAACCGTCGCTTGACGACTTCCGCGTGTGGTGGACAAGACAGATCGCGATGCCGTACTTGTTCGCCAGAGCTTGGAGCGGCTGCATTGCTCTGGTCGTCTGCTCGTACTCGTTCTTAGAGACCCCGGATGAAGTGGGGGCGAAGCGGCCCCACACGTCAATGATGACCAGCTTCGGGTTGCTGGCGGCTTTCAACCAGTCTTCAATGTACTCAAGCCCACCCTCATCGGCACGCGCACACAGGGTCTCAAAATCGAGCGGGATCTCGCTGAAGTCCACATCAGGCGCAACTTTGGCGAGACGGTCTGCCAGACGTCGGCCCGTGTCTTCTAGAGCCAGATACAGAACGGCACCTTGCGACGTGTTGCGTTCCAGGAAAGGCTGCCCACTGGCAACGCTGACGGCGAGCTGCAAGAACCACCAGCTCTTGCCAATCTTGGGTGCACCTGCCGTCATGATCAGGCCCGTTGGCAGGAGGCCGTCGACCAGGAACACCTGCTCAGGAAAGTCCATCTCCATCAACTCAGCGGCTGAGAACCTGGTGAGGCGCCTGCGTGGTGCGGGCGGCACTCTGGTCGGGAACTCCCTGCCGTACTTCCGCTCGTAAGCTCGCCGAAGTTCGCGGTTAGGCTGGTACGAAGGCATCTTGGTGATCAAACCTGCGTGCGACGACTTGGAGAGATGGGTCCTGAACGGAACCTCTTCCTTCATCGGGCTGGCGGCCATCATGGCGGAGGTGGCGAGGGCAGCAGGAAAGTTGATCTGGTGAGCTAAGTTCATGAAATCTCCTGGCGGCCCGTACAGGACCTGAAAAGGCTGCCCCCGACGGTGTGTCGGAGGCTGGCGGGCGAGATGCGTTGGCGTGTGGACTCAGGCTTGGATCGTGGCAGTTGGAGCAAGCAGTCCCCAGTCCTCACGCGCTGGCTCGAAGGGGCCGCCCCGGCGGATGCGGATGTCTTCGGGCAAGGTAAGGCTGCTCAGCAAGTAGAAGTCGGGCGGAGTTTCATCGGGGTACAGCGCCACGAGCGCGATGACCTCGCAGTCTTCGGCGTAGTTCTTGCGGTAGGCGTACTGCCCGAAGAGGCTCTCCCTCATGCGGTGCATCCTGAAGCGCCACAGGCCGTCCGTGAGCTGCATGGCCGCCTTGGCATCAACGCGCTGGCCGCTGATGAGCAAGTCATGGCCGTCGCGCTCCCGCGCGTGCCAGTCCACCGTGAGGCCCCGCCGGGCGGCCTCGGCGGCCACCAGTTGCTCGCCCAGCTTGCCGCGCTGGGCCGTGACGCAGTGGGTGGTCAGGCCCAGCCGATCCCTATAACGTTTGACGGTGGCGAGGGACACCCCGGCGTGCTGGGCGATGGCAGGGTCGAGCATGCCTGCGGTGTGGGCGTCTTTGATCTGCTGAACCTGAAGTGCTGTGATGGCCATACGGCCTCCCCACGCGCATCCGGCAGGGCCGGGTAGGAAGGAGATGTTCAGGGATGTTGGGAGGGTGTCTGGCACGAGAAAGCGGCCAACAGGCGAAGAACCTGGAAGCCGCTTGATGTTGAGTTCTGGATGTCGGTTGGACTGCGCGTGCTGTCCTATAAAAAAAGTAGCACACCGGTTTTTCCAAAATTCTCTGGAACTTGAAGCGCGAGGAGCAGTTGGAGGATCAGGGCATGGGGTTCTCCTGGGTTGAGGTGTGAGAGGGCGGTGGCTAAGCAGCAACCACGGCAGGCGCCCCCACCAGAAAGGCAGGGGCGCACGGGTTGGTTCAGTCCGATGAGGGAGACGCTTCTGACACTAACAGCACTGTCAACCCCCCCCTGCACCTGGCTCATAGGAGGAGGAGTGTTCTGGCATTGACGGCGTGCTGGAGCTTGCCAACGCCACTTTCTCCTCAGTGGATCTGGGGCACGTCCGTGACCGTCAGTGCCAGTGGTCCTGTCCCAGCCAGCCGTGCCTGCTCGATGTGCTGGGCCAGCATCGCGCCCAGTTCTTGAAGATCGAGATGCTGGGTATCAACGAGTTTGCGGTTCAGGGCCAGGAGGACAGGTAGAGGAAGAGGCCCAGACCAGATCACCAGCGCGTGACCGAAGCCTGCGTTGCTTACGGCCTGAACGGTCTGCTCAAAGTTCTCTGGACGGACATGCAGTTGGCCGAGCCGGATGCCCGTCAGGTGGGCTGCGTCGGTGGGGATCTGGGCGTGATCCGGCCCCACGTACAGGACCAAGACGCAGTGTTCCAGGGACGCCAGGTGGTAGGCGAGTGAGATGATGAAAGGGGTGGACTCAGGGCCGAAGAAGGTGAGCTGGGTCATCACCGCAGTTCTTAAGCCCTGACCCCGGTGAGCAACAGCGCCACTATTTCTCAAACTCGCCCGTGAACTGCACCCACAGCACCAGGCGTTGAAGACGGCGGTTCCATTCCACCAGCTCCACCAGCTCACCAATCAGATCGGTGTGGTGCCGGCCGGTGGCGTCGATGGTCACCTGCTGGGGGTAGGAGGGTCCGAAGTGCTCCTCCAGGCGCGTGCAGATCAGGTGGTCAAGCCACGCCGCCCGCGCCATACGGATGGCGGTGTTCAGCTCGCTCTCCGGCACCCGGAGTTCGCCCAGGCCCGGTGGGTTGAAGGGATCGACGTAGCGGGCGTCCAGAGGACTGGTGGATCTGGAGACCAGGCAGGTCACGGCCCGCTGGCCCCGGCGGTGCAGTGCGTGGCCCAGCGGGTGACACAGATGGTTAGCCTCCCAGTTGATCGTCGTGCAGAGCATGCCCTTCACAGGCGGTCTCCCGGCGAGAAGCGCAGGTGGGCCACCTTGAGGTCGTCGTCAAGGAAGTTCACGTAGCGCCGCGTCATCTCCAGGCTGCTGTGGCCCAGGATCTGTTGCAGCGTGAACACGTCGCCGCCGTTGCGCAGGAACTCCACGGCAAAGCCGCGCCGGAAGGTGTGCGGTGAGCAGTCGGCGCGCGGCACCCCGAGGGCCTGGGCCAGCTTGAGCAGCCGGATGCCGATGCCGCTCTTGGTCAGCGGCTGGCCGCCGCGACCCAGGAAGACGCTGGGTACCCCAGCGTGGGCCGGACGGCGTTCGCGGCGCAGGTAGACGTTCAGGGCCTGCATGGCCCGCGCCCCGATGGGCACGAAGCGCTCCTTGTTGCCCTTGCCGTGGATGCGCAGCAGCCCGCGCCCGAACAGCAGGTCGCCCAGTTGCAGGTTGATGGCCTCCTGAACCCGGATGCCGGTATCGAACAGGACCAAGACCACCGCGCAGTCCCGCAGCGGCTGCTGCCCCTTGCGGCACAGCTTGAGCAGTTGCTGAACCTGCGGCCCGGACACGGCGGGCAGGCGGCGGCGGTCCACGCGGGGCATCTCCAGCCGCTTGACGGGGTTGACGCTGAGCAGCTCTTCCTTGAACGCCCAGGTGAGCAGCGCCCGCAAGGCTCGGGCGTGTGCGTGGACGCCTCCTGGAGCCAGGCCATCGGCTTCCAGATGCCGCAAGAAGCCTCGCAGGTGATGGACCGTCAGGGTCGTGGCTTCTTGTGGGAGGTCGTGGGCCGCCATGTAACGCCCGAACACCGTCTGGGTGTTGGCGTAGTACCGCAGGGTGGCCGGGGTGCGGCGGCGGGCCTGGAGGTGGAAGAAGAACTGCTGCCAGAGTTCGTCGGTGGTCATACCGGCTCCTTCTGACGGGGTGTGCGCAGCCCCTTTCGGAGAGCGCACGATCACGGTTGTCACTCGCGTGTCGTCCAATGAGGGACAAAACAAAAAAACCCCGTCAAGAACGAGGTTTTCTTCTCTTGGCTCGGCAGGTAGGGGTCGAACCTACGACCATTCGATTAACAGTCGAACGCTCTGCCACTGAGCTACTGCCGAACATGGGTCCTTCTCGCGGTGGCGGGCCGTTTCCGGCGCGAGAAGGATAGTACCATTCCCCCCCAGAACACGCAAGCCCCAGCCAAACGGCGCAGGCCGGGCCGCCTGTCTCAGGCCAGTTCCGCCTGCGCTTCCTGCTCCTGACGGAATTGCAGTTCGTACAGGTCACGGTACAGGCCGCCCTGGGCCAGCAATTCGGCGTGGGTGCCGTCCTCGATGACTTCGCCGGCGTTCATGACCAGAATGCGGTCCGCATTGCGGATGGTACTCAGGCGGTGGGCGATCACGAAAGTGGTGCGGTGCTGCATTAAGCGTTCCAGCGCGGCCTGCACCAGATATTCGGATTCGTTGTCCAGCGCGCTGGTGGCCTCGTCCAGAATCAGGATGCGCGGGTCTTTCAGGATCGCGCGGGCAATGGCGACGCGCTGGCGCTGACCGCCCGACAGCTTGACGCCGCGCTCGCCCACCACCGTTTCGTAGCCGTGTTCAAAGGCGCGGATGAAGTCGTCGGCGTTGGCAGCTTTCGCAGCGGCCTCCACCTCCTGCGGCGAGGCGTCCGGGCGACCATACAGGATGTTCTCGCGCACGCTGCCGGAGAACAGCAGCGTTTCCTGCGGCACCAGCCCCACCTGGGCGCGCAGGTCCTCCAGCGGGTACTCGCGGATGTCCTGGCCGTCCACGCGCAGAGAGCCGCCCGTCACGTCCCAGAAACGCGGAATCAGGTTGACGAATGTGGTCTTGCCTGCGCCGCTGGGGCCAACCAGGGCGACAACCTGCCCGGCGGGAACGTCCACATTGATGTGACGCAGCACCGCCGCGCCCGCAAATTCCGATTTGCCATCGTAGGCGAAGCTCACGTCGCGGAATTCCACGCGGCCCTCGGCACGGGCCAACGGCAGCGGCGTGGTGGGAGCGGGCAGATCGGTGCGCTCATCCATCAGCTCGAAGATGCGGCTGGATGCCCCCAACGCTTCCTGAAACTGGTTGAAGATGCCGGTCAGCCCAGCCACCGTGCCGCCCACTTGCAGGGCGTAAATCAGGAACGTGACCAGACTGCCGGGGGTCAGGCTGCCCGCCATGACCTGTCGCCCGCCGTACCACAGCACCACGGCCAGCGCCCCGAAGGTCAGGAAGCTCAGGACGCCGCTCATCAGGGCTTGCAGGCGGGCACGGCGCAACGCGGCCAGAAAGCTGACGACGATGCCCCGCCCGTAGCGGCCTCTCTCCACATTTTCAGCGGTGAAACTCTGGACCACACGCACACCGCTGATGGCTTCCTCTGCGTCGGCGTTGGCGGCGGCCACGGCGTCCTGCACCTCGCGGCTGACCTTGCGGATGCGCCGCCCGATGAACACAGCGGTGCCGATGATCAGCGGAATCACCGCCAGGGTCAGCAGGCTGAGTTTGAAACTGGTCAGGATTAGCAAGATTACAGCCCCGATCAGGCTGACCGACTGCGCCGCCAGTTGCGCCAGCGCCGTGCTGGTCACGGTCTGCACGGTGCCCACGTCGGCGGTCAGTCGGCTGGTCAGGTCACCGGTCTTGTGGTCCCCGAAAAAGCGCGGCGACAGCGTGAGCAGGTGCGAGAATAGCGAACGCCGCAGGTCCGCCACCACGCCCGCCCCCACCCGTGAGAGCAGGTACGACTGCGCCGCCCCGAACAGCGACGACAGCGCGAAGATGCCCAGCAGCAGCAGCACGGTACGGTCCAGCGGCCCGGTGTCGGTGCTGCCCACCTTCAGGAACGAGGCGTCGATCAGCCGCCCGAACAGCAGCGGAAAGACCAGATTCAGACCGCTGGAAACCAGGGTGGCCAGCGCACCCAGAATAAAGATGACCCGGTACGGCCTGGCGTAGGCTAGCAGCCGGATGAGTTGCCGGGGATCGCGTTTGGGACGGGGCGCATCCGGGTCGAAGGTGGATGTGGGACGGCCAGGGCGCGAGAACATGGGTTCAGGGTACGCCTGCGTGCGGGGTCAGATGGCCGTAAAGATGACCGAGCTTGCCATGAACGCCACCCAGCTTAAACTGGCGCATGACCATCGGTGAACATCTGACGGAATTTGGCGGCTTTCAGGTTACGCAGTGGGAGCCGGGGCAGCCGCTGGGCGACCCCGCCACCACCATTCACCGCATTGCCGTGGATTACGACAACGAAACGGAATGGACCGATAAGTTCCGCGCGTTTCTGGCGCTGCCAGGGGTGGAGGCCAGCCAGGGCTTCGTGGTGGGTTTGTGGACCGACGAAAGTATGGACGGTGTGCCCGACGAGGTTATTGAGGCATTAGTGGCCGCCCACACGCAGCTTTCCAACATCAGGGTTCTCTTTATCGGCGACATCACTTACGAGGAAAACGAGGTGTCGTGGATCACGCAGGGCGATCTCTCCCCCATTCTGGCCGCCTACCCGCAGTTGACGCATCTGGGCGTGCGCGGCGGCAACAGCCTGAGCCTGGGTCAGATTGAACTGCCAGAGCTGCGCGAACTGATCGTCCAGGCGGGCGGCCTGAGCGCCGAGGTGGTGCGCGAGGTGGTCACTGCCAACTTGCCCCGGCTGGAACATCTGGAACTGTATCTGGGTACCGAAGACTATGGAGCAACGAACGCCGCCGATGACCTGACGCCGCTGCTGGACGGCTCGCGCTTTCCGGCCCTGAAATATCTAGGGGTCAAGAACAGCGAACATCAGGACGAGATCGCGCAGATGTTCGCCCACGCGCCAATCCTGGATCAACTGGAGGTGCTGGACCTGTCGCTGGGCACCCTGACCGACGAGGGCGCGGCAGCGTTGCTGGACAGCGAACGCGTCAAAACCCTGAAGAAACTGATCCTCACCCACCATTTCTGCACCGAGGAAATGATGGAAAAACTCGGCGCACTGCCCATCGAGGTGGACACCTCCGATCATCAGGACGACGAGGACGACTGGCGGTTCGTGGCCCTGGGGGAATGACCCCGGCACCCCGCGATGTACTGCTGATCGCCCCGCCCGATGGCCGACGCGCCCGCTCTTTCGGGGCCACGTTAGAGAGCATGGGCTGGCCCCCAGGGCGGGTGCTGTCGTATCTGAATTTGATGACAGGCCGTGCGAATCTGGCGCAGGAGGTGCGCCCCGGCAGCGTGGTGCGCTTCGAGTCGCCGGGCGAGGACATTCAAACCGAGTTGGCCCTGATCGAATTGGGTGGCGGGCAGCCCGTGGACCTTGAGGCGGGCGAAATCGCACCGTCGCGGGCATGGTACGCGGGCTTCAGTCAGGTTTTGCGGGAGCTGGACGCGCAGTTGCAGGGTGCGCCACCCCATACCCGAATGCAAACCACGGCCCACATCCTGACCATGTTCGATAAACCCGCCACCCACACGCTTTTACAGGCGGCAGGCGTGTCAGTGCCAGAGGCGTTACCAGACATTCAATCATTCGACGGGTTGATGCACGCGGCGAAGGAACGTGGCTGGTCACGGCTGTTCGTCAAGCTGGCCTACGGCTCCAGCGGTTCTGGCATCTTGGCCTTGCAGTGGACCGGGAAAAGGGTCAGCGCCGTCACCACCGTTCGTCATGAGGGCAGGCGGCTGTTCAACTCACGGCGGCTGATCAAACTGGAGGACTGGGCGGAGATCGAGGCGCTGATTGACGCGCTGGCCCCGCACCGCCTGCATGTGGAACGCTGGCTCCCCAAAGCCAGTTTTGGCGGCGGCACCATCGATCTGCGCGTGGTGGTCATCGGCGGGCGGGCGCAGCACGCGCTGGTGAGGGCGTCACGCGGACCGATCACCAATCTGCATCTGGGCAATGAGCGGGGCGACATCGAGGCGCTGAAAGCTGGGCTGGGCGCGGAACGCTGGGCAGAGGTGGGCCGCACCGCCGAGGCCGCCCTGGCTGCCTTTCCCGGCGCACTCTACGGCGGCGTGGACCTACTGCTGACGCCAGGGTGGAAACGTCAGGCCGTGCTGGAAGTGAACGCGTTTGGCGACTACCACCGAGGCGTGCTTGTGGACGGATGGGACACCTACGCGGCGGAGTTGCTGGCGCTGGAGGTGCGGAATGCTTGACGCGCGTGAGCTGATCGGACGCTGCGACGTGGCCCTAATCACGCTGGACAGCCTGCGCTACGACGTGGCCGTGGCCGCGCTGGAGGCGGGCGAGACTCCGAATCTGGCCGCCCTGCTGCCCGGCGGCGTGTGGGAGAAGCGGCATACGCCCGGCAGCTTTACCTACGCTGCCCACCACGCCTTTCTATCGGGCTTTCTGCCCACGCCCGCGCGTCCGGGACGGCATCCGCGCCTGTTTGCCGCCGCCTTCGAGGGCAGCCGCAGCACCTCGCCGCAGACCCTGACCTTCGAGGAAGCGACGTTGCCCGCCGCCCTGGCCGCACGCGGGTATCACACCGTCTGCGTGGGCGGCGTGGGCTTCTTCAACGGGCGCTCGGCGCTGGGCAGCGCGTTGCCTTCGCTGTTCGCGGAAGCGCATTGGTCCCCGGCCAGCGGCGTGAAAAACCCGGATTCAGCGGACGTGCAGATGCGTGTGGCGGCGGAAGCATTGCGCGCCGTTCCATCCGAGCAACGGGCATTTCTGCTGCTGAACGTGGCGGCCACCCATACGCCCACGCACTTTTATGTGCCGGGCGCGCGGCAGGATTCGCCGGAAACACAGCGGGCGGCGCTGCGAACCGTAGATGCCGCCCTGCCCATCCTGCTGGACGCCCTGCGCGCACGCGGCACTACTTTGCTGATCATCTGCGCCGATCACGGCACCTGCTTTGGCGAGGACGGCTACCACGGCCACCGCCTCGCACACCCGCTGGTGTGGACGGTGCCATACGCGGAACTGGTTTTGGGGGAAACTGGGGCATGACCGCCACCCTCCCTGAGCTGCTAAGCGGCGGCCCGTACCAGAGCTACACCTACGGCTACCCGCACAAGACGGCGTACCGCCCGCTGACCAGACTCGTACCGCTGCGCGACGCCTGGGCCGCCGAGAACCGCCAAAACCTGTTCCTGTACCTGCACATTCCCTTCTGCGAGATGCGCTGCGGCTTTTGCAACCTGTTCACCGTCGCCAACGCCCCGGTCAGCTTAGAGCGGGCGTATCTGGACGCGCTGGAACGGCAGATGGAAGTGGTGCGGGACGCGCTGGACGTGGCCACGTTTTCGCGCCTCGCCATCGGCGGCGGCACACCCACCTATCTGGAGGCACCTGAGCTGGAACGGGTATTTGACCTGCTGGACACGCATTTCGGCGTGGCTGGCCTGCCCGCCAGTGTAGAAACCTCCCCCGCTACCGCCACTCCGGAGCGGTTGCGCTTACTGGCCGAACGGGGTGTGTCCCGCGTCAGCATCGGCATTCAGAGCTTTCTGGAATCCGAGGTCCGGGGCGTGGGCCGCGCCCAGAGCAACGCGGAGGTCTTTGCGGCGCTGGACGGCATCCGCGCCGCCGGGCTGCCGGGGCTGAACATAGATCTGATCTACGGACTGGCGCACCAGACGCCGCAGACGTGGCTGGAATCGCTGGAAACAGCGCTGACGTGGACGCCGGAGGAACTGTTCCTCTACCCGCTGTACGTGCGCCCACTCACTGGAATCGGGCGGCTGGGGCGCACCTGGGACGACGAGCGGCTGGGGCGCACCTGGGACGACGAGCGGCTGGAGCTATACCGGCTGGGGCGCGATTTCCTGCTGTCGCGCGGCTACCTGCAAACGTCCATGCGCCGCTTTCAGAAAGCGAGTCTGCCACTGGAATCCGAGCCGGAGTACACCTGCCAACTGGACGGCATGGTGGGCCTGGGCTGTGGGGCGCGGTCCTACACGCGGCATCTGCACTACTCCAGCGAGTACGCCGTGGGCCGCGTGGGCGTGCGCGAGATCATTCAGGACTTCGTGGAGCAGCCAGCCGAACGATTCGGTCAGATCACGCACGGCATCCATCTGAGCGAGGACGAACGGCGGCGGCGGTATGCGCTGCAATCGCTCCTGCACATCTCCGGGCTGAACCTGCGCGCGTACCAGCAGGAGTTTGCAAGCGACGCACTGGCCGACTTTCCTCAGCTCGCAACGCTGCCGGAGACGGACCTCGCCCGCCTGCAAACTGGCACCCTGACCCTGACTCCTGCTGGCCTGGAACAGTCCGACGCGCTGGGGCCGTGGCTGTATTCGCCCACCGTGCGGAAGTTGAGCGAGGAGTACGAGTGGAGTTAGACCACCTGAGCGTGATCTACCGGGGACCGCTCTCCAGTTGCAACTATGCCTGCCCCTACTGCCCCTTCGCCAAGCACACCGAGTCGGCGGCGGAACACGCGGCGGACGCACGGGCGCTGGCGCGGTTCGTGGCCTGGGCGGAGGCGCAACCGTTTGACCTCTCCGTCTTCTTTACCCCCTGGGGCGAGGCACTGGTCAGGCCACGCTATCAACAGGCATTGGCCCGCCTGAGCCACCTGCCGCACATTCGGCAACTGGCTATTCAGACCAACCTCTCCGGTTCGTTGAAATGGCTGGAGGAGGCCGAGAAATCCAGGATCGCCCTGTGGGCCACCTACCATCCCGGCGAGGTCAAGCAGGAACGCTTCCTGGCCCGCTGCGCCGAACTGGATGCCCGTGGCGTGCGCTACAGCGTGGGCGTGGTGGGCAAGAAGGGCCATTTTGAAGATATCGAGGCGATGCGCGCCACCCTGCCCGCGCACGTCTACCTGTGGGTCAATGCCTTCAAGGTGGGCGCGGGCTATTACTCGGCGCACGATCTGGCCCGGCTGGGCGCGGTGGACCCACTTTTTGAGGTCAACACCCGCCGCTACCGCACACGCGGGCTGCCGTGCGGCGCGGGCGAGACGGTCATCAGCGTGGAGGGCGACGGCACGGCCCGCCGTTGCCACTTCATTGAGCGGCCCATCGGCAACATTTACACCCAGAACGTGCGCGAACTGCTGCGCCCCCGCCCTTGCTCCCGCGCAAGCTGCGAATGCCACATCGGCTACGTGCATCTGGGTGAACTGGACGCGGCGCAGATATACGGCGACGGCCTGCTGGCACGCATTCCTGATCTGGCGGTGTGGGCGGACAGGGAGAGACTGGAAGCGTATCTGGCGCGGGCGCGGGAGTTGGGAAGCCCCTCTACGCCTCAATCACCGGCGCATACAGCCCCGGCTCATCAAACCCCGCCAGCCACGCCGACGCCGCCTGGGCACGGGTAATGGTGGGCGGCACGCGCAGGGTATAGCGCCGCCCGGTAGAGGGACAGCCCACGCACACCGCCACGAACGGCTCGTCGTCGGGCAGCTCCACGCGGACTAGGGTGCGTTCACCGCCCGCATCCGTATCGCGGTCCAGCACGGTTGCGCCCACTTCTTCCAGAAAGCGCTCGGAGCCGATGCGCTCCATCATCACGCGGCGGACCTCAGCGTTGGGCTGGGCCAGGATTTCCGCGCCGCTGATGGTTTCAGGGGCAAAGGCCAGCCGCTCGTCCACGCGCACGCCGCGCCAGCGCAGAGCCGGAACCGATCCGGCAGGCAACACGGTCAGGCCGCTGCCCGCCACGTCCAGCCAGCCGCTGACCCGCAGGCCCAGGGGCAGCTCTGTGATGCCCCGGCAACCGGAGATGTCCAGTTGCGCCACCTGGGTCAGCCACTGGGGCAATTCGCGCAGGCTCAGGCAGTCGCGGGCCGACAGGTGACCGAAGCGGATCTGGGCTTTGGAGGGCCAGCTTGAGAGGGCCTCGCAGCGGTTGATGTTTAGAAAGCAGACGTCCAACCCCTCGGGCAACGCTTCCAGCGAGAGGCAGTCCTGCAAGTTCAGCGAGCCGACGTTCAACCCTTCGGGCAGGGTCTGGAGCCGGGAACAGCCGTCCAGGGTCAGGCGAAACTGCACGCGCAGGCTGGCGGGAACGCCCATCAGGGGCAGATTGCGGGCGATCAGTTCGCCCACATGCAGGTCTTCGGGCAATTCGCTCAGACCCGTGTCGCTGATGTCCAGGGTGTCGCCGCTCAGGCCAGCAGGCAGGCGACGCAGCCCCTTCTGACCCGACAGATCAAGCCGTCCACGGAACTTGAGTGGCCCCTGCGCCTCACCACTCAGGAGCAGTTGCCGCGCCTCGGCAGCGTTCAACACCTGCGGCATCAGTCCAGCACCCGGCGAATCGCTTCGGGGCTGTATTCGCGCTGCATCCATACCTTGTAAAAGCCGCGCGGCAGCGTGATGGTGGCGTGTTCCTCGTGGATCAGATCGGCGGTGTCGGCCAGCACCTGCACATAGGTGTCCGCGCCTGCCGAGTACAGTTGCACCGCCGCAGCCTCGGCAAAACGGTGGCTGTGACCTGTCACCTCGCCGCGCGCCAGCGTGACGCCGGGGCGGGAGTGGGCTTCGGGCAGGGTAGAAACGCTTTGGACGAGAACATCACCGTGTCGGTAAAGCATGGGAAACCTCCTGAGCAGATTGAATGGGCTATGCTTATTACGTTGATAGCATAACAGAATGCGAGGGTTACGGCAACCCTGGGAACAGTTCGGGGCACCCGTATCTGGCGGCGGGGGGACGATGGCTTCCCCTGATCGCTGCGCCGCCCTCACGTTTTCTTGCCCGTTCGGAACCGGCCCCGGCGATTGAGGGGTACACTGGCGGGTGATGACTGATCTTTCCCCCCTCCGTCGCCTGCACCGCGTCCAGGAACTTGACCTGGGCCTTGACCGTCTGCGCGACGAGGAACAGAATTTCCCCGATGACCTGCGGGCCGCCCGCGCCGAGCAGGGCCGCCTCAACAACGATCTGGAAGACACCGAGATCACCCTGGAAGGCGTGGACAAGCGCGTGCGCCAGCAGGAGCAGGACCTGGGCGGCACCCGCGAACAGATGGCCCGCGCCGCCGAGGAGCAGGAGAAGAACGCTTTCGACGCCCGCGCCCAGAGCCAGTACGGCAGCCGGATTCAGCAGCTCGGTGAGCGCGCCGACGAGATGGCCGAAGATCTGGTGCCGCTGCGCGAGCGTCAGCGCGAACTGAACGAACGGGCCGCCGATCTGCGTGCCCAGCACCGCGCCCTGCGCCCCAGCCTGAACACGATGGAAGAGAAGGACGAGGCCCGCATTGAGGACCTGCGCGCCCAGGGTGAGGCAGACCGCCAGGAACGCGCCGCGCTGGTCAGTGATCTGGACACCCGCACCGTGCGCGAGTACGACATGATCCGCAAGGCCAAGAAGGGTCTGGGCGTCGTGGAGATCAAGGGCGGGCGCTGCACCGGCTGCAACGTGGTGTTGCCCATTAACGTGCAGCAGAAAGCCGCGCTGGGCAAGTTGCCCCCCGTGAAGTGCCCATCCTGCGGACGCTTCCTGATCCGGCTGGATCTGGAGTCAGCAGAGTAAGGGAAGCGCGGTCAGTTCGGCTAATCCCCTCTTAAAAACCCGCCTCCCCGAACACCGCCCTGATCTCCTCTTTCCCCAGGCCCGATCCCAGCAGCGTCAGCAGCAGGATGCGGGCCTTGTGGGCGTTCAGGAAGCTGGCGGGAATGGCCCCGGCTTTCACCAGCGTCGCGCCGCCGCCCGTGTAGCCGTAGACCGGCAGCACGGGTCCGGCGTGGGTGCGGGTGGCAATGATTACTGGCTGCTGCGTGGCAGCGATCAGGGGCAGCAACTCGGCGGGCAGGTTCCCGGTGCCCAGGGCCGCGATCACGATGCCGTCGGCGTCCGCCTGCGCCCCCGCGTAGCCCTCGCCGCGCCAGCCCGCGTAGGCGTACAGGATGTCCACGCGGGCATTCAGGCTGCCGGGCACGTAGGTGCGGCGCTGTTCGGGGGTGGCGAAGAACCGGACATGCGCCGTGTCCACTGTTCCATTGCTGGTGCGGTCAATCCGCCCGATGGGGCCGGGATAGCCGCCGAACGCGTCAACGGCGGTGGTATGCACCTTGGTCACGGTACGCGCGTCGAAAATGTCGCCGCCAAAGACCACCAGCGGACCTCTTCCGGTACTTTGTGAATGCAAAGCCACCCCGGCGGCGTCCAGCAGGTTGGCTGGGCCGTCCCAGGACACCTCGCCCGCATGCCGCATGCTGCCGGTTAGGACGACGGGCGTGGGCGTATCCAGCAATAGATGCAAGGCGAAGGCCGTTTCCTCCAGCGTATCGGTGCCGTGCGTCACGACAATTCCATCATGTTCGGGCGCAAGCTGCCGGATCAGCCCTGCCAGCTCCAGCATGTGCGCGGGTGTGATGTGCGGGCTGGGCAGGTTGAAGGGATGGAAGTCATGGACCTCCACGTCCGCCAGACCCGGCACGCTGGGGGCCTGCTGGGGGGTCAGGCCGCGCCCGTCGGGGCTGGGACGGCTGGCGATGGTGCCGCCGGTATGGATCACCGCGAGACGCTTGCTGGGACGCTGCTGCTGCACAGTGGAACGTTGCATACGGGGCATTGTGGGGCCTGACGCGGGCCGGAACGCCACACATCTGATACCGAATCTAATTTCCAGAAGTTTTTCAACACTTGAAATCCGAACGGGAAGAAGAGCGTCCTCGCTTCGAACTGTCCCAGTCATAGGAAGGAGGGGAGGAGTAGCTCGATACGGACGCGCTCCCACGACGACAGTCTGTTCATGACGAGAGTGAGCAGGAGAAAAACATCCCTCCGGGCGTGGAGTGCAGAAATCGGGACAGCGCCGACTCCTGCCGCGTTATGGACGGAACCCGTATGACCAGCCGCCCCCAGGCGGGGAGGACTTGCATTACACTGGAATAAAGGTGAAATGGAATGACTGCATATAGACGTCCGCTGGACGTGGTGATCCTTGCGGCGGGACAGGGAACCCGCATGAATTCGGCCCTCCCCAAGGTGCTGCATCCCGTGGCGGGCCGCCCGATGGTGGCCTGGGCCGTGAAGGCGGCGCGTGAACTGGGCGCACGAAACGTCGTGGTGGTGACCGGGCACGGCGCAGAAAAAGTAGAGATGACGCTGGGGGGGCAGGGTGTCGTTTTTGCCCGCCAGGAACAGCGGCTGGGCACTGGCCACGCCTTCATCTGCGGCATCGACGTGCTGGTCGATTCGCTTCAGGGCAATGGCCATGAGGACGCGGACGTGCTGGTGCTGTACGGCGATACGCCGCTTCTGCGCTCCGGGACGCTGGAAGCCATGCTGGAAGACCACCGCGCGCGTGGCAGCGCCCTGACCATCCTGACCGGAGAACTGCCGGACGCCACTGGCTACGGGCGCATCATCCGCGACGCGCAGGGCGACGTGGTGCGCATCGTTGAGCAAAAAGACGCCACGCCCGAGGAAGAGGCGGTGGGCGAATTCAACAGCGGCGTGTACCTGATGGACTCGCGGGCGGGGGAACTGGCCCACCGCATCGGCAACGACAACGCGGCAGGCGAGTATTACCTGACCGATCTACTGGGTCTGTATCGGGCCGAGGGCGAGGCCGCCCACGCCTTCAAACTCGCCGATCCCGACGAAGTGATGGGCGCGAACGACCGCACTGGTCTGGCTGAACTGGAGGCTATTCTGCGCCGCCGCACCAACGCCGCACATATGCGCGCGGGCGTGACCCTGCAAGACCCCGAGCGCATCAGCATCGAGGACAGCGTGCAGATCGCCCGCGACGTGACCCTGGAACCCGGCGTGATCCTGCGCGGACAGACGGTGCTGGCCGGAGGCGTCACCATCGGCGCGTACAGCATCGTCACCGACAGCGTGCTGGAGGCGGGCGTGGTGGTCAAGCCCCACAGTGTTTTGGAGGGCGCACACGTCGGCGCGGGCAGCGATGTGGGGCCGTTTGCCCGCCTGCGCCCCGGCAGCGTGCTGGGCGCGGGCGTGCATATCGGCAACTTCGTGGAGACCAAGAACGCCCGTCTGGACGCCGGGGTCAAGGCCGGACATCTGGCCTACCTGGGCGACGTGAGCATTGGCGCGGAAACCAATGTCGGCGCGGGGACGATTGTCGCCAATTACGACGGCATCAACAAGCACCCCAGCGTGATCGGCGCGGGCGTCTTCATCGGCAGCAACAGCACCATTATCGCGCCGCGTACGGTGGGCGACGCTGCCTTTATCGCCGCCGGGAGTGCCGTCCACGACGACATCCCCGAGGGTGCGATGGCCGTGGCCCGTGGAAAGCAGCGCAATATCGAAGGCTGGTCGAAGCGGTACTGGGGCGGCATGCGCGACAAGGTAGAGAAGAAATTGCCGTGGCTGGCTGGCTGGCTGGAACGGCAGGGGTAAAAGAAGGAGAGGGGGCCAGTGACGCGAATCACAGCCCCCTCTCCTCTTCAACCGGGCTTCAGCGTGAGCGCAGGGTCGTCTGTGTGGCGCTCATGAACTCGGCGCGGGTGCGGGGATCGTCCCGGAACACGCCGCGCATGGCGCTGGTGGTGGTGGAAGAATTCTGCTTTTGCACGCCGCGCATCGCCATGCACAGGTGGGTGCCTTCCATCAGCACCGCCACGCCCTTGGGGGCCAGCAGTTCCACCACGGCGTCGGCCAGTTGGGTGGTAATGCGCTCCTGTACCTGCAAACGCCGGGCGTACAGGTCCACGATCCGCGCGAACTTGCTCAGGCCCAGGATCTTGCCGTCGGGAATGTAGGCGATGTGCGCCCGGCCATAAAACGGCAGCATGTGGTGTTCGCACATGGAATAGAACTCGATATCCTTGACGATCACCATCTCGCTGCCCTCGGCCTCGAAGACGGCGTTTCCAGCGGCTTCCTCCAGGGTCATGCGGTAGCCGTCAGTCAGGAAGTTCCAGGCTTTGGCGACGCGGTGGGGGGTTTTAAGCAGCCCCTCGCGCGTGGGGTCTTCACCCATCGCACTGAGCCACTGTTCGGTCAGGGCGCTCAGACCGGGCAATTCCAGTTCTTCTTGCATGAACGGATCGGCGGCGGTGTGGACATCAGGGGCGTTCGTGGTCATCCAAGCAGTATGCCCCTTCATGAGAGGGCCTGAACGTAATTTAGGGCCAAAAGTGCGCCATCCTCCACCATTGACAGCCCTATTCACTTTGCACCACTATGTAGTCATGCAAGGCAGAGGTTCGGACGGAAATTTACTGCGCGGCACGTTGGACTTTCTGCTGCTCGCCAGCCTGGAGGCGAGACCGCTGTACGGCCTGCGGATCATCCAGGACGTCCAGGCCACGACCCAGGGACACTTCAACTTCAAGGAAGGCACGCTGTATCCAGCGCTGCACCGCCTGGAGAAACGCGGACTGATCCAGTCAGACCGTCAACCCAGCGACAGCGGCGGCCCGCCCCGCAAGTACTACGAACTGACCGAGGGCGGCAGAACGGAGCTGGCCCGCCAACGTGAGGAACAACGCGCCCATATCGCGGCCCTGCGCCCGTATCTGGAATTTGCATGACCGACGAGGAACGCTTTCTGAACGCCGCCACACGCGGTTTAAGCCGAAAACTGTGTCTGGCTGCGCAGGCAGAATTGCGTTCCCATCTGCATGAGCGGGTTCAGCAACTTGTCATGGCAGGTGAATCAGAGGAAGGGGCGCGGGTTCAGGCCATGCGGGAACTGGGCCCCGCCCCGGCCATCGCCCGCAGCCTGCGCCGGGGCGAACAGGTTCACCCGGCCCTGAGCTTTCTGGCCCTGGGGGCGCTGGCTGCCCTGCTGCTGTTGCCGCTGCCCACGCTATTTTCGGCGCAGTGGCTGGCCGGGGCCGGTTCCAGCACCGCCAGCGTCGCGGAAATGCGCGCCGAGGGAGCCATGACGGTGACTGAAGCTCGGCGTCAACTGCACCCACTGGGGATTGGCCTGACCCGCAAATATGGAAGCTACGTCCTGACCCATGCCGGGCTGCCGGACGCCGAACTGGGGCAAGGCGGGTCAGTCATGTGTTACGGCCCGTACTATTCCGACAATCAGAACACGCCGACGCTGCCGTTTTCACGGACTCCGCGTGATTTCTATATCTCCATGCCCAGCATCCTGTCCTGCGCGAGTCTGGCAGGCTGGCCGCTTGATATCCGGGTGGGGCAAATCTTTTTAGACGAGAAGCCCTTTCCACCAATGGGCGATGAGAATTTTACGTATGACACGCGCGAGGCCACCCTGGGCCTGCTTTACGCGCCCGCCATTGCCGCCAGCCTGCGCCAGTTGCCCCGCGAGGTGTGGTTTGCCGATATGGAATTCCAGACCCTCCCTACTATCTGGCCGCTGTATTCGGACAGTCCGACCCGAACGGTCAAGCTGCCCATTCCAGCAGGCACACCTGTCCTGGTGCTGGTCAAAAGTTGGAACTGGGTCAATCAGATTCCAGCCCGGAACACTCCCAACCCTCCCGCTTTCAGAACATTCGTCAACGTGGCGGATCAGGCAGGCCAGATCAAACTCCCCGTCGATCTTGCATTTCCCAGCAAACTCGGTGAGGGCCGTAACAAAACCATCCAGCTTCATACGTCGCTTGCAACCTGGGAAACCGCCCCACCAGATCAGAACGCCGCCATCCTCTTGCCGTTGACCGAGCGCATCAGTGATCCGGTCAGGCTGGAGCCGCTCAAACCACTGCAATAGGAGGGCCGCCCCCAACCCAGCAGGCGGCCTCTCCCCTACTTTTTCCTTAGCTGCGGCTCTTATAGCGCTCCAGCAACTCGGCCTTCAGCTCGTCAAAGCCCACGCCCTTGCGCTCCTTGTGACCGTCGGGCCAGCGTTCGCGGGTGCTGACCTCGCGGGCTTCTTGCTCCTTGTCGCCCACCACCAGAATCATGGGAATCTTGGAGAGTTCGGCGTTGCGGACCTTGGCCTGCATCCGGTTGCTGGTGTCGTCTACCTCCGCGCGCAGCCCGGCCTTGTGCAACTCGGCGCGCAGTTCCTCGGCGTAGGCGTTGTGGCGGTCTGCAATGGGCACAATGGCGATCTGACGCGGGGCCAGCCACAGCGGGAAGTCCCCCGCGTAATGCTCGATCAGGATGCCCACGAAGCGTTCCAGGCTGCCGAAGGGGGCGCGGTGGATCATCACCGGACGGTGATCCTGGCCGTCCTCGCCCACATACGATATGTCGAAGCGTTCAGGCAGGTTGTAATCCACCTGAATGGTTCCCAGTTGCCACTCGCGGCCCAGCACATCCTTGACTACGAAGTCCAGCTTGGGGCCGTAGAAGGCGGCGTCCCCTGGCTCGATGCTGTAGGGCAGGCCGACTTCCTCCACGGCCTGAATAATCCCGTCCTCGGCCAGTTGCCAGTTCGCCGCGTCACCCACGTACTTTTCATCTGCGAGGTCACGGGTGCCGACGCGGAAGCGCACATCGTTCATGCCGAAGGTCCGCAGCACCAGCACCGTCAGATCCAGCACATCCAGGAACTCTTTTTTAAGCTGATCGGGGCGGCAGAAGATGTGGGCGTCGTCCTGCGTGAAGCCGCGCACCCGCGTTAGGCCGTTCAGCTCGCCGGATTGCTCGTAGCGGTACACCGTGCCGAACTCGGCCAGGCGCACGGGCAGGTCACGGTAACTGCGCGGTTTGCTGTCGTAGATGCGGACGTGGTGCGGGCAGTTCATCGGCTTGAGCATGTACTGCTCATCGTCCACGGTGATGGGCGAGAAGTTACTATCGCTGTAGTTCTGGTAATGCCCAGAGGTTTTGTACAGCTCCAGATTGCCGATGTTCGGCGTGATGACGCCCTGATAGCCGCGCTGGAACTGCTGCTCCTTCAGGAACGCCGCCAGTTCCTCGCGCAGCACCGTGCCGTTGGGCAGCCACAGCGGCAGGCCCTTGCCCACCAGCGGATCAATAGTGAACAGTTCCAGCTCGCGACCCAGCTTGCGATGATCGCGGCGTTTGGCCTCTTCCAGCCGCTCCAGATACTCGTCCAGCTCTTTTTGCGAGGCAAAGGCCACACCATATACGCGCTGTAGGATCGGGTTCTTCTCGTTGCCGCGCCAGTACGCGCCCGATGTGCTGGTCAGCTTGAAGGCGGTGGGCAGCTTGCCGGTATTGGGGAAATGCGGCCCCCGGCACAGGTCCACATACTCGCCCTGCGTGTAGAAGGTGATCGGCTCATCATCGGGCAGCGCGGAAATCAATTCCACCTTGTACGGATCGAAGCCGAACTGTTCCAGCGCCTGCGCCTTGCTCACCTCTGAGCGCTTGATGTCCAGATTGCGTCCAATGATCTCGCGCATGATCTTCTCGATCTCGGGCAGTTCTTCCTCGCTCAGCGGTTCGGGCAGATCGAAATCCTGGTAAAAGCCGTTCTCGATGCTGGGGCCGACGCCGCGCTTGACTGCTTCACGCGGATGGCCTTTGCGCTCGTAATACTCGCCCACCGCCTGACTCATGGCGTGGCCCAGCGAGTGCCGGAAGACGCTCTGGGCCTGCCCCGGATTCTTCTTGGTAATCAGGCTGATCTCTGCACCCTCGGGCAGCGGGGTCTGCAAGTCCGTGAGTACGCCATTGGCGGTAGCTGCCAGCGCGTCCTGGGCTAAGCGCGGGCCAATCGCCTGGGCAGCGTCCAGGGCCGTCGCACCCTGCGGTAATTCAAGTTGTTTTCCATCGGGTAAAAAGACGTGCATATGTTTAACTCCTTGATTCAAGACACGAGAAGACCCGATCTGGCCGCATTCCAGCACAACGCCTGAAAACCAGTGAAAGGCTTTCAGGCGCTTGGAGTTCGCGTCAGACCGGGCAGATGGGACATTCGCAGCCACACGCCTCCCATCACCAGATCGGAGTGATAGGCACGTGACTTCATACAGGCCATGTTAGCGGGTCCGGGCGGGCGGCGGCAACTGCGGTGGCCCGTAGACCTGCGCGCCCCGATCCGGCCCACGGCATGGGCGGCAGACGGGCGCTCAGATCACCCCTTGCCCACCGAAACCCGGAGCTTGCTGGGACGCTGGACCCCGGCCACCCCGGAAGCCCAGCGGGTTTCGAGACCGCCCATCTCACGCTGCATACGCACGCGCTCGAATTCGTGCGGCAGCATGTCCAGCGCGATGCGGGGATCACGCAGCGCCCGGCGGTAGATCGAGCCGCTGATGCCTGGACGGCTGTAGGCATGCTCCAGGCTGGCCCGCGAGGTCATGAACACGGTGACCCCCAGTTCGGCCAGCCCGGGCTGCTGCGCCAGCACCCGCAAAATCCCGGCCAGACGCTCGGTGTGACTGGCGTGCGGCGTGGCGATCAGCACCTGGTCCTCCCGCTGTCCCAGGACCGCGAAGCCCATCTCCCGGCCCAGCACGGTGGGCAGCAGGCGGGCGTCGATCATTTCCGGGGTCAGCTCCATGAAGGTCAGCCCATGCAGGGTGGCCAGCGACTGTCGCAGCGCCGCCTCGGACATGAGCTGGCCGCTCAGCATCAGTTGACCCAGCGGCCTGGACTGGCTCTGGCCCTCGCGGATCAGGCGACTCAGCGTGCGCGAATCCACCCCGCCGGAGAACAGCACCTGATCGCCCAGGCGGCGGCGGGCGTCGTCCAGCACGGAATCGGGCACATACGCCTTGCGCTCGGTCTTGTCCCACACCGCCGTGCCGCGCGTCTGGCCCTTGGCGGGAAACAGGAACAGCCGCCACGCGCGCACCGTGGCCAGGGTGTTGATATAATTGCCGATCAGCCAGCGCAGGGGCAGGCCCGGCAGCACCAGCGTGGCGATCAGCGCCTGCCGCAGCCCGTAAATGCGCCGCACCGCCGCGCCGCGCATCAGCATGCGCCACGCCGTAATGCCCAGCACGGTGTACAGCAGGCCGCGCAGCAGCGGCGTGGACTCGAAGCCGACGCCCAGCAACGTGCAGAGAATCAGCGCCGCCGAGAAGGGGTAGCCAATCAGGTGGATCAGGTTGGTGAACTTGCCCTTCTGATCGTGCCACAGGGTCAGGCGGTCCCGCAGACCCAGCTTCATGCCGCGCAGGCGCTGCGGCGTTTGCAACGTGATGCCGTAGGTCCAGCGGCCTTTCTGCTTGATGGCCGCCGCGATCTCGGTGGGAAAGTATTCGCGCACAGCCACGTAATCGCACTCGGTCCGACCATCCTGGCGCAGGCGTGGCAGCGGCTGGACATGAAAATGCACCTTGATGCCCTTGCGCCACAGCCGTAGCGCCAGCTCGTAGTCCTCGGCCAGCGCACCCTCGGTCAGCACCTGACCGTCTTCCTCGTCCAGCAGGGCCATCACCTCGCGGCGCATGGCAAAGCCGGTGCCCGCCGAGGGCAGAAACAACCCCAGTGCCTCGCGGGCGGGCAGGTGATGCAGATGATGCTCTGCGAATTCATCGGCGTAACTGCCAGTGACCAGTTGCGCCAGCGTGCGGCGCACCAGCCCGCGCAGGCCCACACCGCCCACCCGTGGGAACAGCGCGAACACCGGTAACTGCACCATCTGGTGCTTCTTGAGCAGCGCGCTGTAGGCGCTGAAGGTGTATGGGTGGATCACATCCTCGGCGTCGTGGACGGCGATGATGTCGAACTTCTGGCCGGTGCGGGCCTCGTGGGCCTGGACAGCAGCGTAGACCCCGTTGAGATTCTGGGACTTACTGGTCGGCCCCGACTTCTCGTTGACCACGCAGTGGACGCAGGCGGCGCGCTCATCCAGCGCCTGCACCTCGGGGGCGGTGGCCAGATCGTTGGGGTACACGCCCACGAAGAATTCCACCTGCGAGGCGGGGTAGTGCATCAGTTTCAGGGTACTTTCGATCATCGGCGTGACCACGCCCGCCTCCTGCCACGCGCCCACCATCACGGCGATGCGGGCCGGGCGGTCACGCTGCAACTCGGCGGCGCTGAGCTGCCAGTCCCTGATCCTGCGCCGCCGCAGAAGGTAGGCCAGGTCCAGCAGCAGATCATCCAGACTGACCACGATATACAGTGCCAGCAGCAGGAAAACCCCGGTGGACAGCAGGGAAGAAAAATTGAAATCGAGCAGGGTCACGGTGCCTCCTGGGCAGGGATTGAGGATTGAGGTAAAGGGGGAGTCAGGTTCAGGCGCTCGGTCACGCCTGGCCCGTCCAAAAAGCGGCGGAAGACGGCGGCCAGGGCCGGCTGCGTTTCGACGCGCATCTCGGTGTCGTGCCGTGGATCGTCGTCGTTGGTCCACGCACTGTTCCACCAAGAGAAGCCACGCAGGCCAGGCCAGCGCCCGGCAATCAGGTCCGTCAGGGCGGCCCCGGCCCAGGCTTCGGGCGCTACCGCCGCACCCCGCGCGCTGCCGAATTCCAGCAGCAGCGCGGGCTTGCTGGGGGCCAGCGCACTCAGGCGCGGCATCACGTCGTCGAGCTGGGCGCGCAGGCTCAGGATGTCTGAGGCGGCGTCTTGCGGCGACTGCGCGCCGTAGGCCGAGACGCCCAGCACGCTGATCACGTCGCCACCGGGGTAATAGGCTTCCAGCGTGTTCCAGCGGACTGGTGGATCGTCCTGGGCCGCCACATGGAAGACCCAGCGCACGTTGCTGCCGCCGCCCTCACGAACCACCTTCGCCATCCGGCGGTACGCCTGCACGAACTGCGCCGCGCCCGCCGTCTCTCCATTCCAGCGGGCGTTCCAGGCAAACCACGAACCGTTGACCTCGGTGCCGTACTCGGCGTACACAGGGCCGTCCACCCGGCCCGCCGCCGCGCCCCAGGCCCGCAGATCGTCGTCGAACCGCCCGGCGATGATGGCCTGCAAGGTGAACAGCGGATCAGGACGGACCGCCTCTTCGTCACTGCTGCGCAGCATCAGGCGAATGAACGGCGTGGCCCCGCGCGCCCGGACCCGCGCCACCTGCTCGGCGGGAAAGGCCCGCGAGCGAAACCAATTGTTGGTCAGGTAAACGTAGGCCAGTTCCCGGCCCACTGCCGCCGTGTAGGCATCGAGCTGCGCGTCAGCCACGGTATCCTCGGGCTGATCCGGCGAGGCCACGAACACGCCGTGGGCCAGCGCAGGCCCTTTCACGGTCCGGCCCGGCTGGCCCACCGCCGGGCTGGTGAGACCCAGCAGCAGCGCCAGCACACTTCCGCGCCAAACCGCCCCGGTCCCGTTTGCCCTGCCCACAACTCCACCATACCGCTGGGTCCGCTCTACTTCAGTGTCCGGGTGGTGACATTCAGCGGGTTGACGAAGGTGTAGCCCTTGGCCTGGATGCCCTGAATCAACGCGGTTAGGCTGGCTTTGGTCAGCTTTTCTAGCCCCGTGTAATTGTCGGCCATCAGGTAGGGGTGAACGAACACGCTGGCGTAAGCGCAACTCAGATTTTTATTGGCCTCGGCAGCTTCCAGAATGGCGTCACTGCGGTAACTGGCCTGAATATTGCCCAGGTTCTCGGGGACGACCAGCGTGCCGTACTCGTCGCGCACCGGGTACGGGAAGAACTGGCCCTCGCGCACCCCATCAGCAGTGTACATGCGGCGTTCGATGACTTTAGGGTAGATCTTGTTGATCGCGGGGTACAGGCTCACCTCGGCCTCGTAATGCGGTGTGGTCCACATCTGCGGCCACAGGCCCAGTTGCAGCAGCGTCAGGCGGCCCTGCTGAATCCGTTGCTGGGTGGTCCTGGGATTGAGCTTGTCCAGCGACTTGTTGTTTTCCTTGTCCCACAGCTCCCATCCCTCGCCGCTGTTGCCCTCAGGGTCACGCAGGCCGTGGTAGTTGTGCGTGGTCCCGTGCTGGATCACCAGACCGCCCATCGTGACGGCGCGGTAGACCTGGAGCAGACTCTGCACGTTGCCGGTCCAGGGGTAATGGACCCCATCGTAGTAACTTTCGGGAATGACGGTCATGGCAAACGGAACTTTGAGCGTGTTGATCACGTCCAATGTGTTGCCGAGTCCCTGCGGGGCAGCGAAGGCGTTGATGTCCTCCAGACGCAGGATCGCCTGTTTCTTGCAGGTGGCCGTGCCCGCGTCGCCCAGCATGGTTTTGAGGCTATCAGCCATGACCAGATAGCGGTCCGTGGGGTGGATGTACTGAAAGGGGTTGTCGGCCACGTAATAGAAATTCTTGCTGCGGACCAGATACGGCACCTGATCGCCCGCCGCGTCTTTTGCCACCGCCAGCGTCTGTGTTTTGGCCGGATCGGCGCCCACCTCGATGATTTCCTGCGGCCCCGCGAACTTCTTGTAGTTGTAGCCCTTGTAAGACACGGTGTTGTAGGCCGCCGCGATATCCGTGGGCGTCAGGGCAGTGTGCAGGCTCTTGTAAGTCAGGCCCAGCGCCGACATGTCCCCCAGCTTCCAGATGTTGTAGCCCAGCCAGGTCACGGGCGCGCCGCCCTTGACGTCATCCATGAACGCGGTGGGAATGGCTTCATCGAAAACGGTGCCAATGTAAAAGGTCCGCAGGCTGCTGAGGGCGTCCGCACTGCGGTACTGCGAGATGGGCGCTCGGATCACCTTAACGTTGTCGTACTGGCCCAGCAGGTTGGCCAGCATGATGGCGTGGAAAGCTCCGCCGTCGCGGTAGGCAGACGAGGCGGGCAGGGGATTGCTGTAATACACCCGCACGGTCTTGCTGGCTGCCTGTGGCTGGAGCGACTGCGTCTCAAGCGGCTGATCCGGCAAGGGTGCCCACAGATCGGAGGGCTGCGCGGGAATCCGGTCCTTGTACGGCGCAGGCATGCTGTGGTCCCCGAACAGCGGGGTCATATCGCCGCCCACCGGTTGGGCCTGCTGCACCTGGGTGGGTGCGGGGTCCGTGCCACCCGTCTGCGGCGTGGACCCCAGACCGGAGGGCGATGACCCGCAGGCCCCCAGAATCAGGCTGAGGCTCAGGATCGAAACGGGCAGGGCAGCTTTTAGAGTCATTTTTTTCCTTTACGGTCCTTCACAGGGAGGTGGTGGGGAGGCGGGCCGGAAAGCACGGTCCAGCGAGGCGGCGGACCTGCTTGCCCTACACTTTCCTCCCACTGTCATTTCTCCAGATTTCCAGGCCAGCGCCCTTCAGAGTCGGAACAACGATCTGGCCTAGCAGGCGACAGGCAAAAATGTCAGGCAATAGAAAACAGCGTACTGAGAAAAATTATACATAAAACTGCCATAAAAGTGAAGAAACCCCCAAGAGGGGATCTCAAGGAGGTGAATGCTCTAGGTACCGAGGCCGCCCTACTTCAGGGTGCGCGTGGTGACGTTCAGCGGATTGACGAAGGTATAACCCTTGGCCTGGATGCCCTTGATCAGTGCGGTCAGACTGGCTTTGGTCAGCTTGTCCGGGCCGACGTAATCCTTTTCCAGCAGGTACGGGTGGACAAAGACGCTGGCGTAGGCGCAACTCAGATTTTTATTGGCCTCGGCGGCGTCGAGCACAGAGTCGCTCAGGTAGCCCACCTGGATGTTGCCCAGGTTCTCGGGGACCACCAGCGTGCCGTACTCGTCGCGCACCGGGTACGGGAAGAACTGACCCTCGCGCACCCCGTCAGCGGTATACATGCGGCGTTCGATGACTTTAGGATAAATCTTGTTGATGGTGGGGTACAGACTCACGTCGGCCTCGTAGTGTGGCGTGGTCCACATCTGCGCGTTAATGCCCAGCGAGAGCAGCACGTCACGGCCCTGCTGCACGCGGGCCTGGGCAGACGCCGGATTGAGCTTGTCCAGCGACTTGTTGTTTTCCTTGTCCCAGAACTCCCACTCGTCACCGCTCTCGCCCTCGGGGTCGCGCAGACCGTGGTAGTTGTGGGTGGTCCCGTGCTGGATCACCAGACCGCCCATCGTGACGGCGCGGTAAAGCTGTTGCAGGCCGCCCCGGTTGCCTTTCCAGGGGTAGGACACACCGCCGTAATAACTTTCCGGGATCACGGTCATGGCAAAGGGCACCTTCAGCGCGCTGATCACGTCCAGGGTATCGCGCATGCCCTGTGGATCGTTGACGGCGCTGATGTCTTCCAGGCGCAGAATGGCCTGTTTTTTACAGGTGGCGGTCTCGGTGTCCCCCAGCATGGTTTTGATGCTGTCGGCCATGACCAGATACCGGTCCGTAGGGTGAATGTACTGGAAAGGGTTGTCGGCCACATAATAGAAGTTCTGGCTGCGGACCAGATACGGAATCGCGTCGCCCGCCGCGTCCCTGGCCACTGCCAGCGTCTGGGTCTTGGCCGGATCGGCCTTCAGTTCGATGATTTCCTGCTGGGCGGGGTATTTCTTGTAGTTGTACCCCTTGTAATTCACGGTGCTGTACGTGGCAGCGATCTGGGCGGGCGTCAGGGCGGTGTGCAGGCTCTTGTATTGCAGGCCCAGCGCCGACATGTCGCCCATTTCCCAGATGTTGTAGCCGATCCAGGTGACTGGCGCGCCCGCTTTCACATCGTTCAGGAAGGCGACGGGGATCTTCTCGTCGTACACCGTGCCGATGTAGAAGGTCCGCAGGTCCTGCGCCGCGTCCCCGGATCTGTACTGCGAGATCGGGGCGCGAATGACCTTCACATTGTCGTACTGCCCCAGCAGGTTGGCCAGCATGATGGCGTGGAAGCTGCCGCCGTCGCGGTAGGGATACGTGGTGGGCAGGGGATCGCTGTAGTACACCCGCACGGTCTTGATGCTGCTGGCTGGCCCACCACCGTCCTGCGGCGCAGCGGCCTGATCCGGCAGCGACGGCCACAGGTCCGAAGCCAGCGCGGCCACCCGGTCACGAAACAGTTCAGGGTGGGCGTGGCCGCCGAACAGCGGCGTCACGTCGCCGGTCACGGGCTGTGGCTGCGCCGGAGAGGTGGGCGGCTGCCCCGGATCGGCGGCTCCCGGACCCGCAGGTGGTGCGCCGCAGGCTCCCAGCGCCAGGGTCAGGCTCAGCATCAGCAGTGGAAAGGTCTTTTTCATGGGCATCACGTTCCTTGTGGATGAGGCGAAAATGAACTGCTCAGGCCCTGGGTCGTCACAAGAAATCGTCAGGAAAAAGGGAGGCCGGAATGCGGGGCAACCGCTGCTGCTGCTGCTGCTTCATCTTCGAGGCTTCCTGTCTGCCGTCAGGCGGTGCTGGACCACCCAGCACACCTAGAACGACGGAAAAACGGGAGAAACCCGCGCCTGACAGAATCATAACGCAGTCAGACCTTAAAGTGAAGAAGTTCTCATGACCGGCTGCACATGTGGCAGCTTATTTCAGCGTGCGCGTGGTGATGTCCAGCGGATCGACGAAGGTGTAGCCCTGCGCCTGGATACTGGTGATCAGCGCCGTCAGGCTGGCCTTGCTCAGCTTGTCCGTTCCCACATGCCCGCTTTCCAGCAGATACGGATGCACGAAGAAACTGGCGTAGGCGCAGTCCAGGGCGCTGTTGGCCCTGGCGGCGTCCAACAGCGAATCGCTCAGGTAACCTTTCTGAATGTTGCCCAGGTTCTCGGGCAGCACCAGCGTGCCGTACACGTCGCGCACCGGGTACGGAAAGAATTGGCCGCCACGCACACCATCGGCGGCGTACATGCGGCGCTCGATCACGCGCGGGTAGATGGCATTGATGGCCGGGTACAATTCGGTGGCAGCCTCATAATGCGGCGTGGTCCACAGCCGGGGGCGCAGTCCCAGCGACAGTAGCGTCGCCCGGCCCTGGCGGATACGCGCCTGGGTGCTGACCGGACCCAGTTTGTCCAGCGCCCGGTTGTTCTCCTTGTCCCACAGCTCCCATTCCTCGGCGCTGTTGCCCTCGGGGTCACGCAGGCCGTGGTAATTGTGGGTGGTCCCGTGCTGGATCACCACGCCGCCCAACTTGACCGCGCGGTAGACCTGTTGCAGGCTCTGGATATTGCCCTTCCAGGGATAGGCCACGCCGCCGTAATAGCTTTCCGGGATCACCGTCATGGCAAAAGGCACCTTCAGCTTCTCGATCACGTCTAGGGTGTCTTTCAGGCCCTGCGGCCCGCGCAGAGAGGTCAGGTCTTCCAGCCGCAGGATCGCCCGCTTCTTGCAGGTGGCCGTGCCACTGTCGCCCAGCATGGTCTTGAGGCTGTCGGCCATGACCAGATAGCGCCCCGTGGGCTGGATGTACAGGAACGGGTTGTCGGCCACGAAATAGAAGTTCTTGCTGCGGACCAGGTACGGAATCGCGTCGCCCACCGCGCTGCGGGCCACCGCCAGCGTCTGCGTCAGGGCCGGATCGGCGCGGACCTCGCTGATCTCCTGCCGGGCCGGGTACTTGTTGTAGACGCGGCCCTTGTACGTCACGGCGCTATAGGCCCCGGCGATCTGGCCCGGCGTCAGGGCGGTGTGCAGGCTCTTGTATTGCAGGCCCAGCGCCGTGATGTCGCCCAGTTTCCAGATGTTGTAGCCCATCCAGGTGACGGGCGCACCCGTTTTGACCTCGTTCATAAATTCTGCCGGGATCTTCTCGTCGTATACCGTGCCGATGTAAAAGGTCCGCAGGCTGTTTTTTGCATCCCCGGATTTGTACTGCGAAATCGGGGCGCGAATGACCTTCACGTTGTCGTACTGGCCCAGCAGGTTGGCCAGCAAAATGGCGTGTAGACTGCCCCCGTCCCGGAAAGCGCTGCTCTTGGGCAGGGGATCGCTGTAGAACACCCGCACGGTTTTCAGGGGGCCGCTGGGCGGCTTGAGCTGTGGCTCGGGCACGTCTTTGGCAGCGGGCCACAACTGGCTGGGCCGCGCTGCCACCCGGTCGCGGTACGGCGGGCTGACGCGGTAGCCGTTAAACAGCGTACCGGAGTCGTTGGCCCCCGGCGCTGCAGCCCCGGCAGAAGCAGGAGCCGTCGGCGCGCTGGCCTGCGCCCAGGCCCACATGCCGAGGGACGCCGTGCCCAGCCCCAGCAGGCCGATCACCCCTGTCCTCCAGTTCAACACAGACCCTGGTGGGCCACAGGAGATGGGCAGAACAGGTTGAGGTTCGCGGGCAAGGGCAGGAGAAGATCCATTCTCTAGCACCATAGCAATGCCAGGGGTGTAAAAAGTGAAGTTCTTTACACCTTGAGGGACCTATGCCACCAGTTCTGCCCGCCGCACCTTGCGCCATAACCAGCCACTCCAGACCGTGACCAGCAGCAACAGCGCGATGACGGCGAACAGGAAACCTTGCATTTGCATTGGCGCAGGCCAGGGCAGTTGAGGAATCAGCGCAAGAGCAGCGGCGAACATGCCGACAGAGATACACAGGCCAGAAATTCCAGCCTCCTCGCGGGTGGAGCTGAGTGTGGTCTGTCGTTCACCCCACAGCAGCCCAGCAGCGAAGACCACCCCAAACAGGGTGCTTCCCGCGAGAGCCTGGAACCAGGTCAAATCAAAAGCTTTGTACCCCAGGAGGCCGTAAATCCCTATGAGCAGCGGCGTAGACCACCAAATTTTCTGTACGAACCAACCTTTCGTGGCAGCTCCCCACGGGCTTGGAGCAATCGCGCTCAACACCTTCATGTCGGCAACCGTCAGATGGACGCGCCGCAACTCCCGGTTCACGCGGCGCGGATCGCCCCAGGCGGCCAGAATGTTCGTGTCGCCCGCCGCCTGGGCATCGGCAAAGGCAGACCTGTATTCATCCTGAATCCGCTGGGTCGCGCTGGGGGCGAGGGTGTGGGTGGCCGTGTCCAGCCAACGTTGCAATTCTGAATTCATATCTCGCCTCCAATCACTGCGCTCACCGCGCGTACCTGCTCTGCCCACGCCCGGCGCGATTTTGCCAGCGCCCCGCCACCCTTCTCAGTCAGGCGGTACTCGCGGCGCATCCGCCCACCAACGTCATGTTCCTGGCTGTCCACCAGACCCTCAGCCTCCAGCGCGTGCAGGGCGGGGTACAGCGTGCCTTCGCGGGCATTGAGCAGCCCCTCACTGCGCGCCTTGATCGCCTGCGCGATGGCGTAGCCGTGTTCCGGCTGCCGCTCCAGCACCGCCAGGATTAACAGGCGCAGTTTTTCGCGGGTATTCATGCTAGGAGCATACCTCTGGATTCGATGTATCTCAATGGGGGGTATTGGGGGTATCCGCACCCAGCCCATACACCCGCCGCGCGTTGGCATCCGTCATGCGCTCCAGCGTGGCAGCGGGCATCTCGCGCAGCCCGGCGATGAAATCCAGCGTGTGGCGCACGTAGCCGGGGCGGTTGGGCTTGCCGCGCTTGGGCACCGGGGCCAGAAAGGGAGCGTCGGTTTCCAGCAGCATGCGTTCCAGGGGAAGGGTGCGGGCGGCGGCGTGAATCTCGTGGGCGTTCTTGTACGTCGTGTTGCCCGCGAAGCCGAAAAAGGTGTGTTCGCCGCGCTCCAGGCCAAAGCGCAGCAGCTCCGGGTGACCGCTGAAGCAGTGCAGGATCACGGGCACGTCCGGCCACTGGCTCAACACGTCGATCACACCACGGTGGGCGCTGTCCTCTCCCTGTTTGTCGCGGGTGTGGATCACCAGCGGCTTGCCCACCCGCCGCGCGAGGTCCAGTTGCCACTCGAAGGCGCTGAGCTGCGCGGCCCGCTTGGTGTCGTCCCAGTAGTCGTCCAGCCCGCTCTCGCCGATACCCACCACGCGGGGGTGCAGCGCCAACGTCTCCAACTCCTGCCGCGCCTCTGAATTGTCCTCGTCGGTGTCGGTGGGATGCAGGCCGACGGTGGCGTACACGTCTGGGAACTGTTCGGCCAAAGCGACGGCCTTGCGGGCATGTTCAGGACTCGCGCCGATGCAGACCATGACGTTCAGGCCCAACTCGCCGCGTGCAGTGGCCGGATCGTCCAGGTAATCGAGATGGCAATGGGTGTCGATCATGAGGAACAGGGTAAGGGGTGAAGGGCGGCCTGTCTGGGCTTCCGCCGCTGCCCCCACCGCCCTCCCCCATCAACCCATCCCAGGCCCACCACTCTCATGAGGGCCGGACGCTAGAGTGCGCGCGTGCAGAAAACGGGCCTCTACGCGCTGCTGGCGATCCTCGCCTTCGCCCTGATCTTCGCCTTCTTGCCGGGCGCGGACCGGGAAGGGGCGAAGACGGACGCCACCTTGCAGGGTGTGGAACTGCGCCTGTTCCCATCACGCGACGCGGACGCCGTGTGGAGCTTCTCCGCCAAAAACGTCAGCAGCAATCCGGTCTCCAACGAAACGCTGCTGACCGGGATTTCCGGCGGCAAGCGGGTGCTGAAGGAACGGGGTGCGGACGGCAAACTCACGGGCCGCGAAACGCTGGACGCCACGCTGGACGCGCCAGACCTGACCATCGACGGGCAGGACGACATGACCACGGTTAAGGCCAGCATCAGGCTGGTCAAGGAATGTGCGGGCATCGTGATGACGGGAACGCCCCAGAATCCAGTCAAGATCGAACAGGGCTACGGGTTCACCGCGCCGATAGCTGACATCACGTCTCCCTTCCTGAACGGCCACGCCGAGAAACTACGAATGTCGTTCCAGTTCGACCTCGACGACATGGACAACGACACCTCTTCTACCTCACTCAATCTGGATTCCGAAGAGACCTGCGAAAACGGGAAACTGGTTCCCAGAGCCAAAAGCAAGACCTGACACAACACGTTTTCAACCCTCTCATTCCAGACCGTCCCAAGGAGTCCCACCATGAAACGAATCGCCCTGATGATCGGCCTGCTGAGCCTGACCGCGCTGGCCCAGACTGCCTCCAACCCCAACCGTATCGTCAAGATTCAGGGCGGGGCGCGCGGCAATGTCCGCACCGGACCACTGACCTACAGTGGCAATCCGGTCAAAGCCACCGTCAGCACCCTCAAGATTGAGGCCGCACAGGCCACGCTGGCGGCCCCCAGCGGCATCTCGCTGCTGGACGCCGAGGGCAAACGCACCGCCAACTTCACCGGCAACGTGAAGGTGGAGCGTGGACGCTTGAGCGCGTCGGGCAGCGCCCTGGCCTACAGCGAGGCCACCGGGCAGGGCGTCCTGAGCGGCAGTCCCAGCGCCACCTTTGTGCCCGAGAACAAGGAAGACGGCGACAAGGTCAGCATCAACGCCTCGCAGATGAGCCTGGATGTGGACAACAACATCTCGACCAGCACGGGCAACGTCGGCCTGACCAACGGCAACCAGACCGGCAAGGCCGACAAACTGATCTTCGACGAGGACA
The DNA here is from genome assembly GCF_009017495.1 of Deinococcus sp. AJ005. Taxonomy (NCBI): domain Bacteria; kingdom Thermotogati; phylum Deinococcota; class Deinococci; order Deinococcales; family Deinococcaceae; genus Deinococcus; species Deinococcus sp. AJ005. The sequence goes on from NZ_CP044990.1 coordinate 2,557,445, forward strand.
AGGAACTGGCGCAGATGACCGGCAACCCCAGCCTGACGCGCGCCGCCAAGGGCAACCAGAAGGAACTGACCATCACGGGGCAGGAAGTCCGCGCGCTGACCAAGACCAAGACGCTGTACGTGTCGGGCGGCGTGAAACTGGTGCAGGGCACGCAGACCACCACGGGCAACGCGGTGTACTACGACGACAAGAAGAACGTGGCCTATGTGGTGGGCAACGCGGTCAGCGTGGACAGCAAGAGCAAGGTCACCGTGCGCGCCCCGGCCAGCGGCTACCTGGAACAGCGCACCGATCTGGCCCGTGTGCGCGCCCTGAACTCGGCGTACAAGATTCCAGTCGAACAGTTCAAGCTGAGCGGCGAGAAGTAAGCTGAGGGCTATGCGGAGGTTTCGGCTGAAGTTTCGGCTCAGGGGGGTGGCAGTCACGCTGGCATTGACTGCGGGCGCAGCGCTGCCCGTGTGGGTGCTGGCACAGGACACGTCGCCAGCAACTCCGACACCCGCCGTGCCTCCCGCCCAGACGCAGCCCTCTGTACCTGCCGCCGATCCCACCTCTCCTGACCAGACCGCCTCCCCTGAGACCGACACGCCGGGCGCGGAAAACGCCAGCCTGGATCTGGTCCGCAAGAGCGACAAGGACGGCAAGGAACGCCGTATCCGCATCGTGCGGACGGGCACCAGCGACGACACTGGCATCTTTGCCGTGTGCAGCCCGCAAGAGGATGACCCGGAAGACGCGCCCAATCTGGCGGTCTTCAGTGAAACTGGGCCGGGAGGCGTGCGGATCACCATCGACAAGAACGTGATCCGCGTGCCGCTGGCGGTGGTCACGCAGCAGCAGCCCAAAGACGGCCAGGACGGCAGCGACGGACGGGTGGACGCCAGCGCCGGGACCGCCCGTTTTCTGGAAACCGTTCCCACCGATGCCAAGGATCGCCTGACCCGTTGCGGTGTGGAAGCCAGTCCCAAACCCGCCCCCGATACCGTCTTTGTCACGCAGGGCAAGACCGAGTTGCAGGGCCAGAAACTGGTCTACGACGAGACAGACGGCATCGCCCGCATCAACGGCCCGGTGACCTTCAAGCGGGCCAACGAGAAAGACCCGCTGACCGGCAGCAGCGAGCGCATCGAGGTCAACGTGGACGACGAGAAGACCACGCTGGTGGGCAACGTGGTCCTGAACAGCGAGGGCGGGCGGGTCAGCAAGGCCGGGCGGGTGGAGTACGACGACGCCGCGAATCTGGCCCGCCTGATCGGCACGCCGGAGCAGCCTGCCGTGAGCATCAAGGGCGGCGACACCCTGCGCGCCGGAACAATCCTGTATGACCTGGACAAAAACGAAGTCTACGCGGTGAAATCCGAGGGCGGCACCATCACCGGGGAATTTGTGGAAGAGGGAGATGCGACGAATTCAGCGCCAGCGGCGACGCCTGATACGGCAACTCCCGGCACCCGTCCGCTCCCTCCGCGCAATCCATCGGAAGACCCCAACGGCTCGCCGCTCGGTCCTACAAACCCAACCTTGCCACGGACGCCCTGATTACCGCCGCACTGCGTTCCAGTGCGGCTTTTTCGTCTTCAGTCAGCTTCGGCATCACGCTGGCCTCGATGCCACCCGCCGCCACGATGCGCGGAATGCTGAGGCTGACGCCGTATTCGGGGGTGGGCGCGCTGACGGTCAGCACGGCGCGGCGGTCCCCCAGTACCCGTTCGGTAATCCGCGCCAGCGCCGCGCCGATGCCGTAATAGGTGGCCCGCTTGCCGCCGATAATGCTGGCGGCGGCGTCACGCGTTCCGGCCTCGATTCCGGCGCGAATCTCGGGAGTCCAGGGCAGGCCACGCGCGGCCATGAATTCGGCCACCGGCAGCCCGGCCACAGTGGCGCTGCTCCAGGCGATGACCTCGCTGTCGCCGTGTTCACCCAGCACATAGCCGTGGACATTCGTGGCGTCGACTCCGGCATGCTGCGCGATCAGCCAGCGCAGGCGGGCGCTGTCCAGCACCGTGCCAGATCCCATCACCGCATGTTCGGGGGCCAGATGCACGGCCAGATCGGTCAGCGCGTCCACGGGATTGGTGGCGATCAACAGCACTGCGCCGGGGGCATGTACAGCCACCTGTGGGATGACCTGCCGGAAGATTTCGGCATTCTTCTCCAGTAGCTCGGTGCGGCCCTCGCCGGGTTTCTGGTTGGCTCCGGCAGCAATCAGCACCAGCTTGCTGCCCTCCAGCGCCGCGTAATCGCCACTGCTGACCCGGACCCCGTGGCTGATCGGCGCGGCGTGGGCGATGTCCTGGGCCTCGGCCCGCGCCCGGCTCTCATCCTGATCAACCAGCACGATCTCGCTGCACGAATCGCGCAGGGTCATGGCATAGGCGGCGGTGGCGCCCACCAGCCCCGCGCCAACGACACCGACTTTCATGGATGGCCCCTCAAGAGCGGCGGTCCGGCAGGCGCACGGTCAGCACTGGCAGGTGACTGCGGCCCACGATCTTCTCGGCGCTGCTGCCAATGAAAAAATGTTCCAGCGCGCCCTGCGAGTGCGTGCCCACCACGATCAGGTCCGCGCCCCAGCGGGCGGCAGCTTCTACGATGCCCGTGACCGGATCGCCCACCAGTTGCTCGGTTTCCTCGCCGTCCTGCATGATCGAGGCCAACCGCCTGGCATCGGCATCTTCCAGAGAGTTGAGAAGCCCGGCATCGAACACGGCGGGGGTCACGCCGCCCATCAGGTCCGGCGAGGTGGTCACACGAGCGTCCGTGACGTGCAACAGCCGAATCTGCGCGCCCGGAAAACGGGCGCGGGCCAGCGCCAGCGCGTTCTGGCTGGAAGGCGAGAAATCCACGCCCACGGCGATCTTGGCAAAACCAGTCGATGTCATAGGCCGCAGGCTACGCGCGTCGACAGGGAACAGGCAAGATGAAGAGGGTGAAGATCGGCCTCATCCGATTGATGGTTTTGATGGGCGTGGCTCTCCGAGAGGAGACGCGGATGGAATTTGGTTTTGGGATTGTCCTGCTCGCTTGACCCCTCTGCTCCGCAGCTCTGCGAGTCCGCCCCTTCGGGGAATCCCCCCGTAGAAGGGAGGCAAGGAGATTTCTCCGTGGCACGTTCAATTGCCACTCTTGGCTCCCTCTAAGGGGAGCTGGCTGCGAAGCAGACTGAGGGGTCAACCCGTGGCAGGCTGCCCAGCCCCCTGAAACCAACTTCGCGCGCCCCCGTTCCCAGCATCAAACCATTCCCACCTGCACGCTAAACTTCCCCATGCGACTCCAGAGTTTCGGCGCGGCCTGTACGGTGACGGGCAGCATGCACCTGCTGACGCTGGACGGCGGACGGCGAATATTGATCGACTGCGGGCTGTTCCAGGGCGGCGGCGACATGGAAGCCCGCAACCACGAAACCTATCCCTTTGACCCGGCGGAGCTGAACGCGGTGATCCTGACCCACGCGCATCTGGACCATGTGGGCCGCCTGCCGCTGCTGGTAAACCGAGGCTACCGGGGGCCGGTGTACTGCACGCCGCCCACCGCCGCACTGGCAGAAACCGTGCTGCTGGACTCGGCACGCCTTCAGGTGGAGGGCTACCGCCAGGACCTGCGCCGCGCCCGCCGCCAGGACCGCGAACATGAAGTTCTGCCCCCGCTGTACGACGAGGAGGACGTTCACCGCACCCTGGCCCTGCTGCGCCCGGTGCTGGAATTTGGGCAGCACACAGACGTGGCGGGCCTGCGCGTGACGCCTCAGCGGGCCGGGCACATCCTGGGCAGCGCGTACCTGCTGCTGGAGTGCGCGGACGGGCGGCTGATCATGAGCGGCGATCTGGGCAACCGCGCGAGTGGCCTGCAACTGGATTTCACGCCCCCACCCCAGGCCGACGCCGTGGTGCTGGAAACCACCTATGCCAACCGCAGCCACCGCGCATGGCCCGAAACCCTGGCCGAGTTCAGCGCCGCCTTGCGCGTCAGCGTGCGCGCGGGCGGCAAAATTCTGATCCCCAGCTTTGCCATCGAGCGCTCGCAGACCATCCTGCATGCCCTCAAGAAACTGATGGATTCCGGCGAGGTGCCGCGCATTCCGGTGTTTCTGGATTCCCCGATGGCCGCCCGCGCCACCCGCGCGTATTTCGGGTTCGGGGATGAACTGGTGCCCGAGGTCCGGGACGCCCTGCGCGCAGGCGAGGACCCCTTCGCGCCCAGCACGCTACACGAGGTCCTGACCGGCGACGAGTCGCAACGCATCAACCGCTACGACGGCCCGGCGATCATCCTGGCGGGCAACGGCATGATGACCGGCGGGCGCATCCAGCACCACCTGCGCCACCACCTGTGGAAGCCGGGGACCAGCCTGATCATCGTGTCCTACCAGTCGCCCAGCAGCCTGGGCGGGCAGATCGTGGCCGGGGCCGACACCGTACAGATCATGGGCGAGGACATCGCCGTGCGGGCGCAGATCCACACCATCGGCGGCTTTTCCGCCCACGCCGATCAGGACGATCTGCTGGCCTTTCTGGAGACTGCCGGAAACCCCCATGTCTGGCTGGTTCACGGCGAGGTGCCGGTGATGGACGCCTTCCTGCCCAGGCTGGCAGCCCGTGGCCTGAAAGGCGACATCGTGCCGGACCGTCAGGAGGTGGAGTTGCTGGGGAACGGCTTCAGCGGCGGGCGTCCGCCGGGGCTGGCACTGGACCCGCTGGCAACGGGCGTGAAGATGGAGGCGGGCGAATAAAACCTTAACCTGGCCCCGCTATGCTGGGCGGCGATGAAGCGCGCCTTTCTTCCCCTTCTCCTCCTGACCCTGACGGCCTGCAACGACAAGAGTGCCGACCTGGAGGGCCTCCAGACCTTCACCTACCCGGCGGGCGATCACCGCAGCGGCTCCCTGGTCTACGCCGAGAACCCACCTGCCGGGGGCGCACACAACCCGCTGTGGCAAAACTGCGGCGTCTACGCCCAGCCGCTGTACAACGAATACGCCGTGCATAGCATGGAACACGGCGCGGTCTGGATCACCTACCGCCCTGATCTGGACGCGGCGGGGGTGGCGCAACTGAAAACCCTGGTGGATGGCCGCCCTTACACGCTGCTCAGCCCCTATAACGGCATGGACACGCCCGTGGCCGCCAGCGCCTGGGGCGCGCAGCTCAAGGTAGATAAACCCGACGACGCCCGCCTGAAGACCTTTCTGGACCGGTACGAGCAGGGACCCACCACCCCCGAGCGTGGCGCGGCCTGCACGGGCGGCTACAGCAACGTCAGGTAGCGTCGCCCCGCAAAGACCAAAACAGTTCTCCAAATTACGTCACCGGAGTAAAAGACTTCCGGCGACTCCATTCTCTGCTCCGCAGCTTTGCAAGTCCGTCCTGCTCATTAAAAGTCGCTCGCTCCGCTCGGTCATAAACATAGTCTTTTTATGACAACCGCTTTAGAACAGCTCATCCAGCAGGCGGTAATACGCCAGCTTCTGCGGATCGACGAACCCGCGCCCATACAGATCGAGGAAGCCCTCGGCAGCTTCGGCACTGAGGTTGCGACCCAGGCTGCGGTGGGTCAGGGCCAGATCGGCGTGGCGGTCCGCGATTCCGGCGCGGCCCACGTCGATCAGGCCCTCGATGAATTCACCGTTGACGATGAAGTTGGGCAGGCAGGCGTCGCCGTGCGTGACCACCAGATCTTCCTTTTCGGGGCGGGTGCGGGCCAGTTCGTTGAAGACGCTGATCGCGGTGCGTCCCTCGCGTTCGCCGTCGAAATCCGATTCGTCCACCACACCCGCCGCCACCCGTTCGCGGACGTGGGGCAGGATCACGCTCAGGGACATGTTGAAGGGGCACTCGCGCAGCGGCAGGGCGTGCAACTCGCGCAGGGCGCGGGCCAGCAGATTCACCAGCCGGTCCGGGTGAAACAGCACATCCGCGTGCGAGGCGTCCAGGCCGGGCACGCGGGTCAGAGCGAGGTATTCCAGGCCGTCCTCTACCTCGTATCCAACCACGCGCGGCACCGGGACGCGCCCGGCCAGCCAGCGCAGGCGCTCGCGCTCCTGTTGCAGCGAGGTGGCGAATCGCACGCCGCCGCGCGCCTGCACCTTGACCACAAATTTCTGCGACTTCCACACGCCCGCGCCGCTCTCGCCCACGTTCACGCGCTCCCAGCGGGCGGCGGGCAGCACGCGGCGCAGTGGAGGCGGCAGGATCAAGGTTTCGTGAGCTTCAGCGGGCACGGGGCGCAGGATAGATCATGCATTCGCGGCGGGCCACTCAGGGCATCATGAGAGGCGTGACCACCACCTCCAAGAGGGGGCGACCCGTCGCTCCCCCCAGCACCAGACAGCAACGCCAGACCGATGTGTTTTCCGCCGCCATCGGACGCACGCGCTACGTCGTATTGATCGCCGTCGTGGCGGTGCTGCTGGTGTCGTTCAGCCTGTTCCTCCAGGGCACGGTGCTGGCCCTGTCCACCCTCTACAACTCCTGGCACGACACCATCTTCAACGGCATCGAGAGCCAGCGCGGCACCCTGGCCATCGACTTTCTAGAAATCGTCTCCACCATGCTCAAGGCGGTGGTGTTCTACCTGATCGGCGTGGGGCTGTACTCGCTGTTCATCTCGCCGCTGAACCTGACCAGCGCGCTGGGGGTGGAAAGTCTGGCCGATCTGGAACAGAAGATCATCTCGGTGATCATCGTCATTCTGGGCGTGACCTTTCTGGAGCATTTCGTGCGCTGGAAGGACCCGGTAGAAACCCTGTACTTCGCCGGATCGTTTGCACTGGTCGGCGGCGCACTGGTCTTTTTTCAGAGGGTTCACAGCGGCCAGGGCAGCGATCTGCAACAGCCTGAGGCCAAACTGCGCGCCCGCCGAGAACTGTTCGAGCATGACGACGAGCAGCGCCACATTGAGGAAGAGGACGTGAAACGCGCCGAGGAAGCTACCGAAGGCAAGGCCGAGGGGAAAGTGGAGGCCGACGCTGGGGCAGAGAGCTAAAGCGGCTGCACAGGCAACCCTGATCGCCCGAAGTTCCGCCCCACGCTCTGAAAAGCTGATTTTCAGGGCGTGGGTTTTTCCTGTGGTGGGCGGGTGATGTCCAGCCCGTCCTGGGGCCGTACCCCGTCCTCGACCCAGCGGCGCAGTTCAGCGAAGGCAAAGGCGGTCTGCTCCGAGCTAAATCCACAGTGTTCGATGCCCTGCACGCGGTAGAGCAGCACGCGGGTCAGGGTCTGCAAGCGGGGTTCCACCGTCTGTTGCACCAGATTGGCCGTGTTCCCGGCGGCCTCCACCCGCGCCCGCAGCCGCGCCTCGTGCTCAAAGGGAACCAGGGGATCGGCGGTGTTGTGATAGGTCAGCAATTTGGTTTTAAACCGTCCAGTGGCGCTGTACCAGTCCTGCGCGTAGACGACGGCCTGCGGGCTGGAGGCGCGGTATCGCTGAATTCCGGCGTTCAGCGCGGCATTTTCCTGGGCCGTCAGTAGCGGGCTGTGATACACCGTGTCCGCGTTGGAGGCGAAGATGCCCCCAGCCGTCGCGGTGATGTCATTCAGGCCGAACAGTTGCGCGCCCAGCGAGGCGAAGAAGGTGGGGATGTCCGGCATGACCTTCACATCCGGCACCGCGCTGGCGATGGTGTCGATCAGCCGGGCTTCACGCCCCCCCGGATTCAGTTTCGCCCGCAAAAAGAGCTGCCCCACTGGTTTGAGGAGTTCCCTGGGATCGACTTTAAGCGGACCCTGCGTCACGTCCTGCGTGCCTGGCAGGGCGTAGGGCGTGCCCTGGGTGAAGTAATTGTAGAGCGCCCTGAGATCGGTCAGATATTTGACCTCGAACTGCCAGTCGCTGACCGCACCGCAACCGGAGATCGCCCCGGCGAAGGCGTCCGGGTATTTCTCGATCAATCCCATGACGACGCTGCCACCCAGGGAGCTGCCGGTGATGTAATCGCGCGTGGACCCCAGCATGTCCATGAAGCGCTTGAGGCGCAGGGTGTTGACAATGCCGCTCTGCACGGCAAATCCGCGTTTGTCATAGACCGAACGGGCCACCGCAAAACCCTGGCGGTAGGCGTTGGGCAGCACGCCTCGCGTATCGTCACCCTGGATCAGATCGCTGGCCGCCGTGTCCTGTTTGTCGTCGGGCAGGCGGTAGCCGTGGGCATACAGGACAGCCTCGTGGTTCCAGTCGGGTGGGAAATTGGCGCTGAAATAGCGGCCCTCCAGCCGTCCACTCAGCAGCAGACCGCCGTCCAGGCCAGAGCTGAGCTGGATGTCGGTGGCCGGGAAAGTGAGGGACGTGCGCTGAATTTGCTCTTTTAAAGCCAGCGTGGCCGCGTTCGGGGGAGTGGCGGTCAGCGACGGCGCGCAGGCCGTGAGGGTCAGCAGCGAGAAGGTCAGAAGTAGGGTTCGCGGCATGGGGAGCTTCCTTTGCTCCTGGCCGGAAAGAGAGGACAGGCAGCGCCAGCACAGCCTAGGCATCCGCGCCACGACCAGCAAAGGCGAAAGCCTTGGGCAATCCCACACAGCAGCCTTTTCGCTGGTGCGCTCTTCAGCGGAGGTTGCACCTCGCCCCCCACTGGCTGGCGCTGGCCGTTCAATAGCGAGCCTCGTAGCGCCCCCACCCGCCCACGCCGCGTACACTGTCCACAATGAGAGTTGGCCTGTTAAATTCCCCCGCCTCGCGCCTCCGGGCGTACTGGGCGGCGTACCTGAAAGAACTGGACGTGGAGGCCGTGACGCCTGCCCTGGACGATGCGGAGGCCCTGGCGCTGGGCCAGCAGAGCCTGCCCGGCGAGCCGACGACGGTGCAACTGGCGCTGGGCCGCATCCTGGCGCTGGAGGCCGTGGACGCCGTGCTGCTGCCCGAGTGGCCTGCCGTGTCGAACGACGCCTGGAGCGAGGCGCTGACCGAGTTGCTGCCCCGGCGCATCAGTGGCCTGCCCACGCTGATCCCCGTGCCCGACCTGGGCGGTCCTGATCTGGAAGGCCATGCGGCAGAGGTGGGCCTGCGGGTCTCGCAGAACGGCAGCGCAGTGCGCGGCGCACTGACCAAGGTGCGCCTGCTGGCCGCCGAACCCCGGATCAGCATGCCCCCGCTGGGCCGCGCCGGGCTGGTCACCGTGGCCGTGATCGGCCCGCGCACCCTCCTGGCCGAGGACGTGCTGTCCGGCAGCCTGCGCCCCGCGCTGGAGGCGGCTGGCCTGCACGGCGTCTTCTCGCCCGAGTTGCCGCACAGTGACGTGATGCGCCGGGCTGAACGCATGCATGACGCCGCAAAAGTTCCGGCAGGCGAGCGCGAACTGTTCGGCGCGGCCTCGATGCTGGCGGGCAAGAGCGCAGTGCGCGGCGTGCTGCTGGTCTCCCCCGCCCACGACGGCGCGGCGGCGGCGGCCCTGGACCGCATTGCCGCCAAGATGCACCTGCCCACACTGCGAATTGATCTGAATCCCGGACAGACTGAATTTGACGGCCTGGAAGCCTTCGCGGAAAAACTCAATCCCACGGCCCTCCTCTCAACGACACCACCCTCTCAGGAGACCCCATGAATTTCTGGCGCTGGCTGATCACCCCCGATCCCGATCCTGGGTTTACCCGCACCAAACTGCTCAAACTGGTCATCCGTGTGGTGCTGTTTGCCACCGTCGCCACGCTGATCAGCAGCTTGCTGGCGCTGACGCCGCTGCGCCCGTACCTGAATACCTGGTGGGGCAGTCTGGTCTTTATCCTGATCCTGTATGTGCCGATGGCGCGCTTTCTGCTGGTGGATTCCTTCGCGCCGCGCCGTGGGGCTGGCGCAGGAGTCACCTCGGGCAAGGGCGGCAAATCAACCCTCAGCAGCGCCCAGAAACGCAAGGAACGCAACCGCTACGCCGGGGTCAAGAAGGGGCCACCCAAGTACGGGGGACGGCGATAGGCGGGGACAGCCCACACTCCAGCCTGGAGGGGACGCGCAAGAAACGCCCTGCCGACGAGGTGCTGAACGAGCGCGTCTACCGCCCGCTGGCGCAACTGCTGGTGGACCCGCTGGCCCGGCAGAACGTGAATCCGGCCCATGTGGTGCTGTTCCACACGGCGCTGGGGGTGTACGCAGCGTGGCTGATCCGGCGCGGCGGCCCGTGGTGGCGCTCGCGCCTGACGCCCGCGCTGCTGCTGCAAGTCAAGACCGTGCTGGACAATCTGGACGGTCAACTGGCCCGCGCCACCGGGCAGACCACCGAGACGGGCCGGTATCTGGACACCGAGATGGATCTGGTGGTCGATCTGGCGCTGAACGTGGCGATTGCGGGCCGAGCCGGAATTCCCTTGACCGTGCTGCAAAGCCTGATCCTGACCACCGATTTCCTGTGGGAACGCGATCACCGTACAGCGCGGGGCGAGGTGTTCCGGGAAGGGGCGGCGCAGGCGGGCGATGATCTGCGTGTGCTGGCGGTTCTAAAAACCGTATATGCCGCTTACTTTATCCCGCAGGAGCGCGTGCTGGGGGGCTGGTTCGAGACTCGGTTGACAGCTGTGGCAGGCAATTCTCCGACGCCGGAGGAGCGCCGAGCTTACACGCCGCTGCCCATCACCGCCGTCGCAGCGAATCTCGGATTAACGACGCAACTGGCCTTTCTGGGCGCGTGTCTGCTGGCGGACAGACCACAGCTCTACACCCGGTCTCTGCCTGTGCAGGCACTGGTGCTGCTGGGCGTTCAGCGCTGGCGGGAGGGGCAGGTCAAACGCGAGACGGTTTCCCGCACCTGAAGTTCCTACTCTCCCAGTCGGTACTGCTTATCGCCCTCGGCCTGCAAGACCACGCCCACCTTGCCCCGGTCCACAGTCACGTCGCAGTCCAGAATGCCGCGCGGGAGCGCCCCCGGCAGCGCCGTGACGCACTTCAGCCCGTAGGACGCGTTCTCGGACGGTTTGGTGGCCTGCACCGCCTGCACAACGCGCTGGCCGTAATCGCGGGCCGCCTTGCTCTGCACCGCCAGCGTGGCGACGATCACGCCGATGCCCAGCACGAAGGCCCCCAGAATCCAGTAGAAGCTGCGGGCGGCCCTGCCGCGTTCAGCAGGCGTGATGTCGCGCAGTTCGGCGGCCCTGACGGCTGGCGCGGCAGGTGGCTGACCGAGTTTTTTGGTGGGCTGCCTGCCGGATTGTTTTTTGGGGCGAGAACGCTTGCTCATCTGGCGTCCAGCCTATCCTGAGCGGCCCCCGCAACCGTCCCGGACAAACCGCCGCCGCGCTACACTCCGGGCCATGAGCAAGGTCATCATTATCGGAGCGGGCGGCGTGGCAAACGTCGTCGCCAAGAAGTGCGCGCAGAACGACGGCGTGTTCACGGAAGTCCTGATCGCCACCCGCACGGTCCGCAAGGCCGATGCCATCGTGGCCGAGATTCACGAGCATCTGCCGGACAGCAAGACGCAATTCAGTACGACGACGGTGGACGCCGACAACGTGCCGGAACTGGTCAAGGTGATCCGCGAATTTGGCCCGGCAATGGTCATCAACGTGGCGCTGCCCTACCAGGACCTGACCATCATGGACGCCTGCCTGGAAACAGGGGTGCATTACCTGGACACCGCCAACTACGAACCCAAGGACGTGGCCAAGTTCGAGTATTCCTGGCAATGGGCCTACCGCGAACGCTTCGAGAAAGCTGGCCTGATGGCCCTGCTGGGCTGTGGCTTCGATCCGGGGGCGACGCAGGTGTTCACCGCTCACCACGCCAAGCACCATTTCAAAGAAATCCATTATCTGGACATCATCGACTGCAACAACGGCGATCACGGCAAGGCGTTCGCCACCAACTTCAACCCCGAGATCAACATCCGCGAGATCACCGCCAACGGACGCTACTGGGAAGACGGCGAGTGGATCGAGACCGCGCCGCTGGAGATTTCCCAGGACATCTATTACCCCAAAGTCGCCACCCGCAAGAGCTTCGTGCTGTATCACGAGGAACTCGAATCGCTGGTCATTAACTTCCCCACCATCAAGCGGGCGCGCTTCTGGATGACCTTCGGCGAGTCGTACATCAAGCATCTGAACGTACTGGAAGGCATCGGCATGACCAGCATCGAGCCGATTGACTTCCGGGGCCAGAAAATTGCGCCCATCGAATTCCTGAAGGCCGTCCTGCCCGTGCCCGAATCACTGGCCGCCAACTACACCGGGCAGACGTGCATCGGCGTGCAGGCCAAAGGCATTGGCAAGGACGGCGAGGAAAAGGTGCATTTCGTCTACAACGTCACCGATCACGCCCAGACGTATCAAGAAGTGCAGGCGCAGGGTGTGAGTTACACCACGGGCGTTCCGGCCATGATCGGCGCGATGCTGATGCTGACGGGCGTGTGGAAGAAGGCGGGCGTGTACAACGTTGAGGAATTTGACCCCGATCCGTTTATTGCCGCCATGAACGAGTGGGGCCTGCCAGTGGACGAGCTGGCGGGCATCGAACTGGTGAAGTAGTCGGTCAAAGCGAGTGCGCCGCCCAGCTCCTGAAACGGAGGGGCGGCGCGTTCAATTCTTGAAAATCAGGCTGCGGGGATGCCCTGACGCGGCACGGGCACAGCGGCCACCAGCGGGCGCGGCAGCAGCGTACCCAGCGCCAGTCCCAGCAGACTGGCGGTGGCGACGGTCATCCACAACAGGCCCAGTTCCGTGCCGTCCAGCCCTATGCTCAGGGCCACCAGCACGGCGGACACGGCAAAGTGGGGCAGCACGGAGCGCAGCAGATTCTGACCCCGGCGGTGCGCCTCAGCAAAGTCCCTGCCGAAGTACAGGCCAGCACTCAGGGCACTCAGGACGCACAACAGCAGGGGGAAGGTCATGGGCGCAGCTTAGGCCCGCGCCTCTGACCGTTCGCTCACTTGCGGGGGCCAAAACTAACATTAAGGCACGATTCCAAGACTAATGGTTCGGACAGTTTCCAAATTTGAGGGATGACCACCCGATAAACACGAGGTTTTAGCTCCTCCCCCCTACGGGGGAGGCTGGGACTGGCACAGCTCCGCAGGAGAGGGGGGAGCGAGAATGGCGTCCCAGAAATACTTTTCGACCCCGTTTAGGGCTTGAGCGAGCCAGAATCCAGGCCGTCTGGGAAAGCGTTTTCCGCATATTGGAGATCGAAACTGGCCTTTCGCTGAGCCTGTGGGATTCTGCAACCAGAAGCTGTCTTTTCAATGTGCTGCACCTTGAGCGCGAGAGGTGATTCAAAGCCGAGGAAAAAACGTGGCCTGTTCATTTTGAGGAGTGAATGGATTCGTCTTGTTGCTGTCCCAGAGGGGCTTTCCATGATCGGCGTCAGGCCCTAAACGGGGTTTTTCGGGTATTTCCCCAAACCGTTGCCAAAAGTGTCCTCACCGTTGAAGACAGGGTTTTGAGACAGAACAAGGCAGGCGGCATGCGCGATACTGGGCCATGTTCAGTTCTGTTCGATCCACGCTGCGCCTGCCCGGCGGCGGCGCGTGACCCCTCCGGTTGACCTGACGGACCCCGCCGCCCTGCAAACCGCCTTCCGGGCGCAGGGCTACGTGGCCGGAGACGCGCTGGCCACGGCGCTGCGCCTTGTTCCGGCACTTCAAAAGCCGCTGCTGCTGGAAGGTCCGGCAGGGGTGGGCAAAACCGAGGCGGCCAAGACGCTGGCGGCGGCGCTGGGAACGCGCCTGATCCGGTTGCAATGCTACGAGGGGCTGGACGCGCAGGCCGCGCTGTACGAGTGGAATTACGCCCGCCAACTACTGTACCTGCGCTCGGCGGAGATCAGCGGGGGCCGGGTGGACGACGACGAACTGTACGGCGAACGCTTCCTGATGGCCCGCCCGCTGCTCCAGGCCATTCAGCAGGACGTGGCCCCGGTGCTGCTGATCGACGAGATTGACCGTGCCGACGACGCCTTTGAAGCCTTTCTGCTGGAATTGCTGGCCGAGTGGCAGATCACCGTGCCGGAACTGGGAACTATCCCGGCCCGCACGCGCCCGCATACCATTCTGACCAGCAACCGCAGCCGCGAGCTGAGTGACGCGCTGCGCCGCCGCTGCCTGTACCACTGGGTGGAATACCCCACCGCGCGGCAGGAACTGGAGATCGTGCAGGCGCGGCTCCCTGGCATCGACGCGGCGCTAGCCCGGCAGATCACCGACGCCGTACATGCCCTGCGCCAGTTGCCGCTGGGCAAACCGCCGGGGGTGGCCGAGACGCTGGACTGGGCGGCGGCGCTGCTATACCTGCACCGGGACCATCTAGACGCTGCCAGCATCGAGGCCAGCCTGGGCGCGGTGCTGAAGCTACGCGAGGACCATTTGCTGGCCGCACCGACATTGCGTGGTATAGCGGGGCGGGGGGGGGCGGGCCGGGCGGAGGCGGGGTGAGCGACCCCATCTCTGCCGAACTGTCGGCCCAGATCACTGCTTTCGTGGCGCGGTTGCGCGTGCGGCACGGCTTTCTGGTGGGACCGGGAGAAGCGAGTGACGCGCTGAGGGCTGCGGGCGTGGTGGACGTGCTGAGCAAACGTCAACTGCGCGACGCCCTGCGTGCCGTGCTGATTGCCCAGCCAGAACAGGCCCGCATCTTTGACCACGAGTTCAACACCTTCTTCCGCACTGAGGGCAGTCTAGCCCCACCCGAACTTCCGCCTCTGCTGCCCGAAACCGAGGCCCCCGGCACGGAACAGGAAACCGAGACCACGCCCAAAAAACAGCAGGAAGGCGACGGAGAGGCCCCCGCCCCGGCTCCACCCACCCCCGGGGAGGAACCGGAACTAACCACCGTGAAGGCCCAGCCGCAGAGTGAATCCAAGGACGACCCGGATGATTCTGGTGGCGACTTTCAGACCGTGCAGACCCGTCTCAGCCCGAATGCGGGAGCGGGGGGCGAAGTCAGGTCTGAAGACGGTGATTTGCGGGAGCTGTTGCGCGCTGCCACGGCGCTGATCCGGGCGGTGGAACTGGGGCGGTCCCGGCGGCTGAGGCCAATGGCGCGGGGGCCGAAGCTGGATGCCCGCCGCACCCTGCGCGCCGCTGCCCGCACCGCAGGCGATCCGGCGCTGCTGCGCTGGCTGGGGCGTCCGCGCCGTTCCCCGCGCTTTCTGCTGGTGCTGGATGGCAGCCGCAGCATGGGCCGCGACGCCACGCTGCTGCTGCGGTTTGCCCACGCGCTGTCTCTGCGGACGCGCCGGGTGGAGGTCTATGCCTTTTCTACCGGACTGACCCGGCTGACCCCGTATCTACGCCACGCCTCTCCAGGCCAGCCGCTGGCCCTTCCCGATCTGGGTGAGGCATGGGGCGGCGGCACCCGCATCGGCGAAAATCTGCTGCAACTGGCCCGCCAGGAACGCGAACGCGTGAACCGGGACACGCTGGTTTTAATCCTTAGCGACGGGCTGGACACGGGCGAACCGGATGTGCTGGAACGCGCCCTGCGCGACCTGAAGGCGCGGGCAGGGCGCGTAATCTGGCTCTCACCGCTGGCCGCGCTGCCGGAGTATCAGCCGGTGCAGCGGGCCATTCAAGCGGCACTGCCCCATCTGGACGCCCTGCTACCCGCCGGGGGCATGGAGGACTTACACCGTCTGGGCCGCCGCATTCAGCAGAGGAACTAACTTTACCCAGGCTCACGGTGTTGCTGGAACAGACACGGCAGGCGCAGTGGGCGGCACACCCTCTGGCACCTGATTCAATTCGATGGTGTAGCCCAGCAGTTCGCGGCCCAGCAGCACGGTTCGCAGCACGCCGCTGATTTTCGTGCCGGTCAATGTGGCGTGCAGGTTGCCCCGGTGCTTGTCGCCGTTTTCATACAAACCCAGTTCCAGCGCGCCGCCCGTGGCACTGCGCTTAAACGGGCCGCTGGCCGCGTACGCCTTACGGCTTTCCAGATTGGTGATCACCCCGGTGGCGCGGCCCTCGCGCTCCTGCACGGTCAGAGTCATGCGGTAGGGCACGCGACCTGTGCCGCCCACGCCGATGCCCTCGTAGGTGCCGTTCGCGGCGCGTTCCAGCGGGGTCAGGGGGCTGATATACGCGCCAAAGGCGCAGCCGCTGAGAAGGGGGGGCAGCAGCAGGGCGGCGGCAAGGGGACGCATGGAACGCATGCAGGGAGCCTAACGAGATCTCATGAAGTGTGTCTGATGCGGATTCCCACCCGTACTACGCTCAGCCCTCTGCGGCTCAGCCCTCTTCCAGCGGATAGGTGCGGGCAGCGCGCACGGCCAGCCAGATCAGGTAGCTATAGAACACACCGACGATGGCGAAGACCAGCCAGCCCGGAAAGTTGCCGATGTCGGCCAGCGCGAAGGCGTCGGGAAAGGTCAGGACGTAGCCCTTGGGCTGTTCCAGGTCCAGCTTGGCAAACCACGCCAGCAGCACCGCCGCATAGATCCACAGGTAATTGCGCCCCAGCCGCCAGCCCAGCGCGTCATTGCGGCTCATGGGGCTGCGCGGCTTGCTCAGTTCGGCCAGCAGCAACTGGTGCCAGCCGGGGTCCACCCGGTCCCCCAGCATGGCCGGATAGAAGAAGCGCTCCATGATCCGCACGCGGTGGTGGGCAATCTCGTAGGTGCGGAAGCGGCGGGCCTCCAGGCGCAGAAAAAAGTAGTTCATGAACATGGCGAACAGGAAGGTGGCGTGGCTGTTGCCCGCATCCCCCAGCGCAAACGAGGCCAGACCCGCGCTGGTCACCACGGACCAGTTGGTGGTCATGTCCAGCCGCTGCCGCCACGCGGTCATCTTGCCGACTTCGGCGCGGTACAGGTGGATCAGCGCGTTGGCCTGGTTGGTGCTGTAACTGACCTCGGTCAGACCGGGGGCCAGCACCGCGCCCGGCCCGCCGCCTGCGCCCGGCATCAGCCCCGTTCCTGAATCATGCCGCCCAGCGTAGCGCGTCCGGGCAGGTCTTTCGCCACCTCGCTTTCATTTCTGCCCCCGCAACAGCCCTCAGCGCAAAATCAGCGCAAGAAGGGATTGCTACGCCGTTCCGCCCCCACCGTGGTGGCCCCGCCGTGGCCGGAATAGACGGCAGTGGCGTCGGGCAGCGTCAGCAGTTCGCGGGTGATGCCCGCCAGCAGCGCGGCGTGATCACCTCCCGGCAGATCGGTACGCCCGATGCTGCCCTGAAACAGCGTGTCCCCAGCCACCACCACGCCCTTATCTCCATCCGTGCCCGCCAGAAAAACCACATGCCCCGGCGCGTGCCCCGGCAACTCGCGGGCCGTCAGGATCAGGTCACCCGCTGTGAAGGTCTGATCCTGCGCGATTTCGTGGTCTGGGGCATCCGGCTGGATAAAGGGCAGATTCCACCTCTGCGCCGAGGCCGCGCCCAGGCCATACAGCGGCAGATCAGCGGGGTGCAGCCAGACTGGAACCCGCAACGCCTCGCGCACGGGCTGCACCGCCCCGATGTGGTCAAAGTGCGCGTGGGTCAGCAGAATACCGCGCACCGTCACGCCGGAATCCCGCACCAGGGCCAGAATCTGGGCCGCGTCGTCGCCGGGATCAAAGAGGAAGCCCTCATTCTGCGCACCCGCCACCAGCACGGCGTTTTCCTGCAAGGGGCCGGTGGGCAGGGACCACACGCGAACGTGACCATGAACAGAAGGCTGAAGCATAGGCGCAGTCTACTGGTCAAGCCCTCCCCTCCCCCCACCCCGTGAGGGTTCTGTCAGACCCCCCCCCATAAGCTGAGTTTTGTGAGTGGCCGCCTGATCACCGAATCCCCCGCCGATGACCCGCACGGCGGCCTGGCCGTGCGGCGCAGGGCCTCGCGCAACACCCTGCGGACTCAGTTCGCACTCGTGATCTTTCTGCTAGCTTTCCTGCCCAATCTGGTCCTCACGCTGACCGCCCAGCCCAACCTTCCGGCGGGCGCACTGCTGGGCTGGATGCTGCTGGTGGGCGTTCTGTGTGGAATGGTGGGTTATGTTCTCAGCGGCGCGCTGCTGCGGCCCCTCAGCCGCCTTCAGGCCGAGGTGGAGGGCGGCGAACTGGGTGCCCACAGCGACGACCCGGCGGAAATTCTGCTGCTGCGCCGCGCCTTCTCGGACCTGCTGGGCCGCCTGAGCACCGAGCAAACGCGCCGCAACGCCTTCATGGCGACGCTGGTGCATGACCTGAAAACCCCGCTGATCGCCGCCGGGCACCTCACACACGCGCTGGTGAATCTGCCGCTGCCCGAAGCCGAGCGCAAGGAGGTAGGCACGCAGATGCAGGCCGAGACCGCCCGCCTGCTGGCGCTGGTGCAGCAGATGGCCGACGCCCACCGTTTCGAGCGCGAGGACGTGAGCATCCAGGCGGTCCCCACCGATCTACGCGCCCTGCTGGACGGCGTGGCCCGCCGGGTGCAGCCGCAGGCCGAGTGGGGCGGCCTGGAACTGACCGTGGACGGGCACGGCTACGCCCTGGCCGACGCCCCGGTGCTGGAGCGGGCCGTGACCAACCTGACCGAGAACGCCATTCGCTACGCCCGCTCGAAGGTGGAACTGCTCGTGACGCCAGACGGTCTGGTGGTCGCCGACGACGGCCCCGGCCTGGGCGGCTCGCTGGCGCAACTGGCCCAGCCGTTTACCTCGCAGCCCACCACCATCGCCGGACAGCAGTACACCGCCGGAACCGCCGGGCTGGGCCTGTTCATCGCCCGCCGCATTGCCGAGGCGCACGGCGGAGAGCTGCACTACGCCCACCAACCCCACCAACTGCCCAGCCACGACTTCGCTCCCGCCCTCCTCGCATCTACCCTGCCCACCATCTTCACGCTGACTCTCCCGGAGGTCACCCCATGAAACTTGTTATCGCCGACGATCACCCGCTGTTCCGTATGGGTCTCAAGTACGCCCTGATGCACCAGGGTTTCGATGTGGTGGCCGAGGCCGCCGACGGCCTGAGCGCCCTGGACGCCTGCCGAACCCTGCAACCCGACGCCGCGCTGCTGGACATCAAGATGCCCGGCATGACCGGCATCGAGGTCTGCGAACGCCTGCGCATGACCCACCCGCAGGTCGTCAGCGTGCTGATCACCACCTTCGCTGAACCGGCCATCGTGCAGGCTGCCCGCGCCGCCGGGGCGCGCGGCTACGTCAGCAAGGAAACCGATCCCGAGAGTCTGGCCCGCCAGCTCCGTGACATCGTGGCCCACCCCGAGATTGACCGCCTGCCGCAGGTGGACGTGCCCAGATTGACCCCCCGCGAATCGGAAGTGCTGCCGCTGCTGGCTCAGGGCTACAGCAATAAGGAGATCGCCAAGAGCTTGGGCGTCAGCCCCGACACCGTCAAGGACCATCTGGCCCGCCTGTACGCCAAGCTGGACGCCGGGGACCGTACCCAGGCGGTCAGCCGCGCCCGCAGCATCGGCCTGCTGCATTGAGGGAATTGCAGAGTGTTCACTGGGGAGAGGGCCTGCACGCCTTCTCCCTGATTTTTGATTCGCCATTCCAGCCCGCTTGTCTCCCGGCATCCGCTACGCTGGGTCAACCATGCAAACTGCTCTGACCCGAACGCTGGCTCTCGCCTTCGCCCTCGCCGCTGCCCCCTTGGCCAGTGCCCAGACCACGCCAGCAGAGTCCGGCACGCCCATTTTCGTTCAGCCGCCGCAGCAGCAGACGCTGCAAGTGGTGCCGGGTGCGCCGCAGGTAGTCATCACGCCGACACCGCAGCCTGCGCCGGACCGTTTCACCGTCTGGGGCGGCGTAGGCACCGAGTTCTACGTGCTGCCGGGTGTGATGATCGGGGCCAGCGCGCCGATAGGCCATCTGGGCAAGGTGAATCTGGCCCTGCGCGCCAGTGCCGAGGCCCTGCTGATTCCGCTGCCGGACGCCAATGGTCCACTGCCATTCGTGAATGTGGACCTGTTGCTATCGGGGGGTGGGCGCGGGCTGCGGGCCTACGGCGGCCCCAGCGTGGGGACCATTCCCGGCTTTGCTATCCTGCTGGGCGGCGTCGGGGGCGTGCGCGGAGATTTCGGCGCGGGACCGTGGGGCTACTTTGCCGAGGCCAAGGCGCGCGTCGGCTTCGGCGCGGCGGGCGGCGGCGGCGTGGCACTGTTCCTGCCCGGCGTGAATCTGGGGGTCACCTACCGCTTCTGAGGGCCATTTCAGCCCCCACGGAATAACATTGGGGTTTCGCTGCCCTGCCCGGACTGGTTTCCGGGCCATTTTTTTGTGCCATCAATCTCGCCCGAAACTGTCGGCACAGGTAACTTTCAACACTGGAATCAGGCCACGGGCGCTTATCCCGAACGGATTCCCACGCTTTCGGCTGCGCTCGAAGACGGCACAGGAGACCACCTGAACTTCTCTGGCGTCTCGCCCGAACATGTAGCGACTGAACATGCAGCCAGCCAGAAACCCATCTGGATCAGCTTCTCCTCCTCTGATCATGCCCTGATCACGCCGGGGGGCGCACGATGCTTTCACTCCAGCCGCACAGCGTTGTTTCCCGTCACGCGGACGGCTTGAGAACAGGAGAGACGCAGTACCCGACTGCCGCGTCCTGTCCGCTCCGCCCCCATTCGCCGCCCCAGCAACCGATGACCTGTCCAGGAGGCTTTCCCTATGTCCATCCCCAGAGTCCTGCCGTCCGTCACTGCCGCCCTGATCCTGGGTGCGCTGCTCTCGGCCTGCGGGGGCCATGATTCAGCCGCTCCCGCCGCAACACAGACAGACCCTTATGCGGGCGGCGCGTCGTACCCGTGGACCTACACGGCCCCGGCAGGCCAGCTCAGCGCCCAGCGGCTGACAGCGGCCCTCAATACCCTGTCGTTTGAACCGCTGCTGGCCGCCACCAACGGCTGGGGACCCATCGAACTGGACCGCAGCAACGGCGAGCAGGGTGCGGGAGACGGGCACACGTTGACCCTGGGCGGCGTGACTTATGCCAGGGGCTTCGGAACCCACGCGGGCAGCGAGATGCGGTTCTCGTTGAAGGGCCACAACGGGGCGCGCTGCACCCGCTTTACCTCCAGCATCGGCGTGGACGACGAGGTAGGTAACCGGGGCAGCGTGGTGTTCCAGGTCTTTCTGGACGGGGCGCTGGCCTACAGCAGCGGGACCATGACCGGTGCCAGCGCAACCCGCAACATCGACCTGGACATCAGCGGCAGGGGCGAGTTACGTCTGGTGGTCAAGAACGCGGGAGACGGCATCAACTATGACCACGCCGACTGGGCCAATCCCCAGGTACGGTGCGAGAATGACCCTGGAGCCGACCTGCGCTATTCCTTCAGCTTTCCCAGGGGCATCAATGCCAAGTACGGCAAAAAGGTCACGGCCATCCTGCGCGTCACCGATGAGCCGGGACACACCAGCGGCCCGGTTTCGTTCAAGCTCTCGGTGTTCAACTGGACCAGCCCCGGCGCTCCGCCCCTGCAACTGCTCGAACCTGACCGCGTCTATGATGCCACCACCCTTCCAGCAGAATTTCCCGTTCGCCTGCGCCTCAAAACGCCTTTCCCGGACGGTTTCACGCCGCCCACCGGAAGGGTTGAAATCACCTTCGCGGCCAACCTGGAAGACCGGGGCTTTTTCAAGCGCGCCTACCTGAACTGGAACGTTCTGCCGTAACAGTTTCCCTTTGCCCTGCGCCGTCAACCGCTGGCGGCGCACTTCTTTGCTGCCGACTCTGATCACTGCAGACGTCGCCCCTGTACCCTGATTCCCATGAGCAGCCCCTTTTTACTGTCGGCGCGTGCGCTGAGCCTCAAGCCCTCGTCCACCGTTGCGGTGACCAGCCGCGCGCTGGAACTCAAGCGCGCCGGGGTAGACGTGATCAGCATGAGCGTGGGCGAGCCGGATTTCGACACCCCAGGGCATGTCAAGGCCGCCGCCATCCACGCCATCGAGTCGGGCAAGACCAAGTACACGGCAGTCAGCGGCATTCCCGAATTACGGGAGGCGATCAGCGCCAAATTCAAGCGTGAGAACGGGCTGGAGTACGCGCCAGACGCGGTGACGGTCACTTCGGGCGGCAAGCAGGCGCTGTTCAACGCCTTTTTCGCCCTGCTCAATCCGGGGGACGAGGTGCTGATTCCCGCCCCGTACTGGGTCAGCTACCCGGAGATGGTGGCGCTGACGGGGGCGTTTCCGGTGCCTGTGCCCACGCATGCGGCGAACGGCTTCCAGCTCGATCCGCAGGCGCTGGAGGCCCGCGTCACCCCCATGACCCGCATGATCGTGCTGAACAGCCCCGGCAATCCCACGGGGGCGGTGTTCCCGCCGGAGGTGCTGAAAGCGGTGGCCGAAGTCGCCATGCGCCACAACCTGATGATCGTCACCGACGAGATGTACGAGCATCTGGTCTACGACGCCCAGCAGGTCAGCATCGGCACCTTTGCGCCGGAACACACGCTGACCGTCAACGGGGCCAGCAAGGCGTACGCCATGACCGGCTGGCGCATCGGCTACGCGGGCGGCCCGAAGGCCGTGATCGCCGCCATGAACGCCCTGCAATCGCAGAGTACGAGCAACGCCAGCAGCGTGTCACAGTACGCCGCCCTGGCCGCCTTCCAGCAGCACGAGGAAACCACGCAATTTATCGGGATGGCCCTGAAGGCTTACCGCCAGCGCCGGGACCGCATCGTGGCCGGGCTGAACGCGCTGGGTCTCAAAACGCCCACGCCGCAGGGGGCCTTCTACGTGATGGCCGACACCACGCGCATCCATCCCGATGAGCTGGAGGCCGCCCGCATCATCCTGGACGACGCGCGGGTGGCCGTGGTTCCCGGCACTGATTTCGCCGCCCCCGGTCAGGTCCGCCTGAGTTACGCCACCAGCATGGAAAATATCGAGGAAGTGCTGAGGCGGCTGGGCGAGTTGCTAGAGAGGCGGGCGCAGCAAGAGTGAGGGTGCTGGGGTTGTCGGGCAGTTTGCGGGCGGCTTCGGTCCACACAGCGCTTTTGCACGCGGCGGCGCAAACGGCTCCAGACGGCGTGACAATGGAACTTTTCGACGGCCTGGCTGATCTTCCCCATTTCAATCCAGATATTGAAGAGCAGGAGATTGCTGCCGTCTCTGCCTTCCGCGCTGCCCTGAATACCGCCGACGCCGTGCTGATCGCCTGCCCGGAGTACGCGCATGGGCTGCCAGGGGCCTTCAAGAACGCGCTGGACTGGGTTGTGGGCTGTGGCGAAATGAGCGAGAAGCCTGTGCTGACGCTGAACGCCTCGGCCAGATCGATTCACGCCCCCGCACAACTGGCCGAAGTGCTGCGGACGATGGGCGCGCGGGTGCTGGAGGGCGTGCTGATCGAGGTGCCGCGTCAGGCCAGAGACGTGCTGGATGTGCCGGGAGTCGCTGAAGCTTTGCAGGAGATGTGGCGCAGCCTCTTCCAGACGGCCAGCGGGGCCGACGCTCTGGCCTGAACGCCCCTGCTTTCGCCACAGCCCACAACCCAATCCTCTACACTGCGCCCCAATGGCTCTGGTGGTGATGGCGACAGGTGGAACGGGCGGACACATTTACCCGGCGGTGGCAACCGCGCACGAACTCATTTCGCGCGGGCACGCGGCCATGATTCTGGGCCAGCGCGGCGGTATGGAGGAACGCATCGCCGCCGATCACGGCCTGCTGTTTCAGGGCGTGGACGCGGGCAAGCTGGCCCGCAGCGGGCAGGGCCGCCCAGACCCGCGCGAGCTGATCCGTGCCGGGCAGGGCATCGCTCAGGCGCGGGCCGTGCTGTCCAAGCTCAAGCCCGGCGCAGTGGTGGGCTACGGCGGCTTTGCCAGCCTGCCGGGGGTGCTGGCCGCCCAGAGTCTACGGATTCCCACCGTGCTGCACGAGCAGAACGCCCGCTTGGGCCTGACCCAACGGCTGGCGGTGCGGCAGGCAAAAGCAGTGGGGACAGCTTACGAGCGGGTGCTGGGCCTGGACCCCCGCAAGGCCACGATGGTGGGTATGCCCGTGCGCGAGGAACGCATGGACCGCATGGAAGCCCTGGACCGCCTGAAACTGCGCGTCGGCCCGCTGACGATTCTGGTGATGGGCGGCTCGCAGGGTTCGCTGTTCCTGAACAACAACGTGCCCGATACGCTGCGCAACATCCTGGGCACCGAGGGCCTGCTGGAAAGCGGCTCGGCGGCCACCACGGCCCGCATCGACCTGCAATTTGAAGCCCAGGACGAGGGCAACCTGTTCCGCGATCTGGTCTCGGAGGCGGTGGGCAGCGAGGCCATTCAGGTGATCCATTCCACCGGGCCGCGCTGGTTTCCAGAGGTCGCCTCGCGCGTGCAGGACATGGACTGGTACCACGCCACGGGCTTTGTGGACGCGGTGGCGGCGTGGTCTGCGGCGGACCTGGCGATCACGCGGGCGGGCACCGGCACGCTGGCCGAGGCGGCGTTTCATGGCGTGCCCACCATCATGGTGCCGCTGCCCGAATCGGCGGAGAACCACCAGTTCCACAACGCCAGCATGGTGCAGGAAGCCGGGGCCGGAATCCTGGTAGAACAGTCGCGCGTGAATGCGGATCTGGGGGCGGCAGTGTTACAGTGTTCCTCGCCCGCCGCCCGCGCCGAGATGCGCGACGCGGCCCTGGGACGCTCCCCGGTGGGCGCTGCCGGACGCTTCGCGGACCTAATCGAAGGCAAGTTGCGCTAATGGTCCCACCCCCCTCTGACATGACTGACTCTTCCTCCTCAACCCCACCCCTGCCGCCCCAGATGCACTACCACCTGATGGGCATCGGCGGCATCGGCATGAGCGCTTTTGCCCGCCTGCTGGTGGCGCGTGGCGCGCAGGTCAGCGGCTGCGACGAGTCCGTCACCGAACTGACCGCGCAGCTCCAGGCCGAGGGAACCCCCGTGGACACTGGCCACGCAGCATCACACGTCACCGATCAGCCCCATGGCAAAATCGACGTGCTGGTGGCCTCTGAAGCCGTGCCGAAAGACCACCCGGAACTGGTGGCCGCACGCGCTGCGGGCATTGAGGTCCGCCCGCGAATGGCGCTGCTGGACGAGCTGCTGCGCGCAGGACCGAGCATCGGTGTGATCGGCACGCATGGCAAGACCACCACCACCAGCATGATCGCCGTGGTGCTGGCCGGGGCTGGGCTGGACCCGTCGGCCTTTGTGGGCGGCATCGTGCCGGAATTTGGCAGCAATGCCCGCGTGGGTACTGGTCCCTTTGTGGCCGAGGTGGACGAGTCGGACCGCGCCTTTGCCGAACTGGGCAGCCAGACCGCCGTGTTCACCAACGCCGAGGATGATCATGTGGGCGGCAACCAAGCCACCTACTGGGCCACCGTGGAGGAACAGCACGCTGGATTCGCGCGGTATGTGGCGCAGTCCGGGCGCGTCCTGCTGTGCGCCGACTGGCCGGGACTGGAAGAGCTGTGCGTCGGGGCAAAAGAGATTCTCAGCTACGGACAGGCCGAAGGGGCCGATTACCGCGCCGTGAACCTGCGCCCGGACCCGGACGGCACATCATTCACCATTCTTTTCAGAGGCGAGACGCTGGGCGAGGCGCGCGTGGGTCTGCCGGGCCTGCATAATGTGCTGAACGCACTGGCGGCGCTGGCGGTCAACCACCTGTACGGCGGGGAGTTCGGGCCAGCCGCCGCCGCCCTGGCTGCCTTCGGTGGACCGGGCCGCCGCTGGCAGCGCATCGGCACGCTGAACGGGGCGCTGGTCATCGACGATTACGCGCACAACGCCACCAAAGTCGCCGCCGCCGTGCAGGCCGCGCGCCAGACCGGGCGGCGCGTGCGGGTGGTCTTCCAACCCCACCGCTATCTGCGAACCCAGCAGAGCTGGCCCCGGCTGGCCGACGCCCTGATGGACGCCGACGAGGTGCTGCTGCTGGACATCGCCGCCGCTTCCGAGACGCCCATCGAGGGCATCCACGCCACGCTGATCTCGGACCGCATGGCGGGGAACGGGCACGCGGGCGTGCGCTACCTGCCGGACCGCGCCGAGGTGCTGAGTGTGCTGCGCCAGTCGGCACAGTCCGGCGACATCATCGTGACGATGGGCGCGGGTGACGTCTGGAAGCTGTCGCGTGAGCTGGTAGAACCGGAAGTTGGCGAGGTGTCGGGGTGACCGCCGACTTCCAGAGCAAAGACTTCCAGAGCAAAACGGGCGCGCGGGTGGAACGCCTGCCGCTGGCCCGCTTCACGACGCTGGGCGTGGGCGGCGAGGCCGAGGTCTGGTTCGTCGCCAATCATGAGCAACTGGCCGAGGCGATGGCGGCTCCGTACCGCATCCTGGGCGGTGGCAGCAATCTGGTGATCGCCGACGAGGGTGTACCTGAACGTGTCATTCGCCTGAGCGGCCCACTGGCCGAGCGTGACCTGACGACGGACGCCGAACTGAGCGACGGAGACGCCATTGTGACCGGCTGGGTAGGCGGCGGCGTGCCCCTGCCCGGACTGATCCGCGCGCTGCAAAAGCTGGGCTACAGCAACCTGGAAGGCACCGTGGGCATTCCCGCACAGGTGGGCGGCGCGGTGTGGATGAACGCCGGAACCCGCTACGGCGAGATGTTCGACGGCCTGCACACGCTGGAAATTGCCACGCCGGACGGACTGAAGGTGGTCACCCCCGATGATCTGCGCTGGGGCTACCGCGACAGCGGGATTCCGCGCAACCACATCGTCACGCGAGTGCGCCTCAAGTTGCAGCGCAGCACCCCGGAAGAGGTGCTGGCGAAAATGACGCTGGCCGACACTGCCCGCAAGGGTCAGCCCAAGATGAAGACCCCTGGCTGCGCCTTCAAGAATCCTGGCGGCGTGGGCGCCGGGCGGCTGATTGACGAGGCCGGACTGAAGGGAACGCGGGTGGGGAGCGCCCTGATCGCCCCCGAACACGCCAACTTCATCGTGAATCTGGGCGGCGCAACCGCCAACGACGTTCACGCCCTGCTGGACCTGATCCGCGAGCGCGTGGGGGTGCCGCTGGAGCTGGAATACGAGCTGTGGCCGGACGACGCACAGAGACAGGCCGTGCCCGCCTCCGCAGATACGCAGTGGCGAGCGGGAACAGAGTGAGCGGCCCCGACGACTCAGCTTCTGAATTGAGCGCCCCGGTCCCCTCGGTCTCGACAGTGCGCCCGCCGTCCCGCCGCCGCTGGTGGTGGATCGGCGGCGGCGTCGTACTGGCCGGGGCACTGGCCGCAAGCTGGTTCGCGCTGCCCATCCGTACCGTCGAAGTGACGGGCAAGCAACACCTGAACGCCGAGCGGGTGCGTGAGCTGGCGGGCCTGACCCCGGACTTCGGCTGGCTGTACTACGGGGCGTGGCGGGCGCGCGGGTTGCTGGCTGATCCCTGGGTTCTCTCAGCGGCGGTCACGCGGCGTTTCCCTGACACGGTCACCGTGCAGGTCAACGAGCGCAGGCCAGTGGCACGCTGGCAGAAAGCAAACGGGACTGTGGTGGGTCTGGCGCTCGACAGCACCGTGCTGCCCACGACACCCGAGGAAAACGCCGGACTAGCCGCGCTTCCCCTCATCCAGGGCTGGGGGCCGTCCCGGCTGGGCGACGCCCTGAAGGTGTTGGGCGCTCTGGGCGGTTACAATGTAGAGTCGGTGGCCTACACGCCAACCGGACTCCGGGTTAAACTGCCCGCTGGGTCGGTCTGGAGCGGCGACCTCAAATCCTTACTGAAGTATGCTGGGAGTATCGGCATGTACCCAAAACAGAACATCAACATCTATCCCTGGGGGGTGAGCGTCCAGGAATGAAGGACAACGCAATCAGGGACAACACCATCATCGTGGGCCTGGACATCGGGACCACCAAAATTACCACTGTCATCGGCGAGATCGGCTCGGGCGGCGGCATCGACATCATTGGCGAGGGCAGCGTGCCCAGCGAGGGCATGAAGCGCGGCAGCGTGGTCAACCTGGAACGCGCCACCTACGCCATCAAGCAATCTGTGCTGGCCGCCGAGCGGGTGGCCGGGGTCAAGGTCAGTAGCGTGTACGTCTGCGTTGCAGGTAACCACGCCAAGGCCATCACCAGCCACGGCCTGGCCGCCATCCGCCGCAACCAGGAAATCGGCCAACCGGACGTGGACCGCGCCATCGAAAACGCCCGCGCCGTGCCGCTGGACCCCAACCTCGAAATCATCCATACGTTGCCGCAGGAGTATGTGGTAGACGGGCAGGAAGGGATCAAGAGTGCGGTGGGCATGCACGGCGTGCGGCTGGAAGTCGACGTGCATATCGTGGCCGGGACCGCCGGGCCGCTGCTGAACCTGCGCCGCTGCGTGCAGGAAGCGGGGCTGCAAGTGGAGGGCTTCGTGCTGCACGTCCTGGCTTCCGGGCTGGCCACGCTGGAGGCGCTGGAACAGACCCAGACCGTCATCGTGATTGATATGGGCGGCGGCACCACCGATATCGGGGTGTTCAAGCGCGGCAATCTGGCGCACTCGGCCACCATTCCGATTGGCGGCGAACACGTCACGGCGGACCTGGCTCAGATCCTCAAGATTCCCATGGAGGAAGCCGAGAACGTCAAGAAGCGCTACGGTTCAGCCCTCCCTGATCTGGCCGATCAAGACCTAACACTGGAGATCACCACCGCGTCGGGCAGCACCCACGCCATCAGCGCCTTCGAGCTGTCGCGCATCATCAAACCGCGTCTCTCGGAAATCTTCTCGATGATCCGCGAGGAGATCGACCACACCCTCGGTCCCGCCGAACTGGTGGCTCAGGGCGTGGTTCTGACCGGCGGCGCGTCGCTGCTGCGCGGCACCGTGGAACTGGCCCGTGACCGCTTCCGCCTGCCCGTCCGCATCGGGCGTCCGCGCGGCATCGGCGGCCTGACCGATATCGTCGGCGGCCCCGAACATGCCGCCAGCGTGGGGCTGGTGCTGTATAGCCTGGGCGAGAACGGACGCATTCCGCAGATCGTGTTTCAGGAAAAGGAGCCGGAAAAGGCTTCTCA
This sequence comes from Deinococcus sp. AJ005, assembly GCF_009017495.1. Taxonomy (NCBI): domain Bacteria; kingdom Thermotogati; phylum Deinococcota; class Deinococci; order Deinococcales; family Deinococcaceae; genus Deinococcus; species Deinococcus sp. AJ005. The sequence goes on from NZ_CP044990.1 coordinate 2,586,279, forward strand.
GCCACAGGACCCGATCATCAAGGATGCCACTCAGCCCAAACCCAGTCCCAAACCCAATCCCATTCCCACCAAGACCACGCAGCCGAACGCAGGTTCGGGCCTGATGAGCCGCGTGCGCAACTGGCTCAAGGAATGGACCTGAGATGACGCCGACAGGGTAAAGATGTGTGAGAGCTGATTTTCTTCAGTTCTCGCCTTCCTTTATCTGGCCCGGCAACCCTCTGCGCCGCATCCTGTGCGAAACCTCGCATAAAGGTGCGCTAAACTACCACCAACCCAGAAAGCGACCTCTCCTCTGCCCAGCAGGCCGGGATGAGGCAAGGAGAAGATGAGATGCAAGCGGCCAGAATTCGCGTGATCGGCTTGGGCGGGGCAGGCAACAATGCCGTTAACCGCATGATTGAATCGGGACTCGAAGGCGTGGAATTTATCGCCGGGAACACGGACGCCCAGGTGCTGGCAAAAAGCCACGCCGAGATCCGTATTCAACTGGGTGACCGCCTGACGCGCGGCCTGGGCGCGGGCGCGGACCCGGACGTGGGCGAGAAGGCCGCGTTGGAAGACCGCGAACACATCAAGGAATACCTGGGCGGCACCGACATGCTGTTCATCACGGCGGGCATGGGCGGCGGCACCGGCACCGGCTCTGCGCCCGTGGTGGCCCAGATTGCCCGCGAGATGGGCATCCTGACGGTGGCCATCGTGACCCGCCCCTTCCGCTTTGAAGGCCCCAAGCGTCTGCGGATTGCCGAGGAAGGCATCAGCAAGCTGGCCGACGCGGTAGACGGCATGATCGTGGTGGACAACGAGAAGCTGCTGACTGCCGTGGACAAGAAAGTCTCCTTCCGCGAGGCGTTCCTGATCGCGGACCGCGTGCTGTACTACGGTGTCAAGGGCATCAGCGACGTGATCAACGTCGAGGGCATGATCAACCTCGACTTCGCGGACGTGCGTAACCTGCTGTCCAACAGCGGCACGGTCCTGATGGGCATCGGCGCGGGCCGGGGCGAGAAGGTGTCCGAGGAAGCCGCCATGAGCGCCATTCACAGTCCGCTGCTGGAACGCGGCATTGAGGGTGCGCGCCGCATTCTGGTCAACGTGACCGGCAGCTATGACCTGAGCATGACCGACGCGAACGACATCGTCGAGAAGATCCGTCAGGCCACCGGCTTCGAGGACCCCGACATCCTGTTCGGGATCACCCCGGATGAGGCTGCGGGCGACGAGGTCCGCGTGACCGTGATTGCCACTGGATTCAACGAAACGCCCATAAGCATCGGCAGCGGCCCCGCCCGCAGCGGCATTCCCGAGACCATCCGCCCCGTGCGCGGCAACGGCAGCAGCTACGATCCCAAGGATTACGACATCCCCGCCTTCCTGCGGAACGTCGAGCGCGAGTAAGCTACAGGATCGACAAGAAGGCCGGGGCAGATTGCTCCGGCCTTCTTCATTAGACCTCATGCGAAAGTCATGCCACGCCGGCAATGGAGCGGTTACACACTGCCGCAATGAGATTGACGCGTAAGGAAAAGCGCCGCCTTCGGTGACGGTATATGGCCTTCAGCACGCGGAAAATCTTCAGACGCCGAATGACATGCTCGACCCGCTTGCGGGTCGACGCCAGTTCCCGATTCTGCTGACGCTGTTCAGGCGTCAGCGGTGTTGCTTTTGTTCCTTTGTGCGGTGTGATCGAATGACCGTGATGCCGCCAGATGCCCTGGTAGCCGGCATCGCCGATCAGCGCCGTCTCGGGGTGGACACGGACGCCCGAATGCCGAAACAGGGTGAGGTCATGCATGGACCCGAAGGCGGGAGCAACGGACAGGATCATGCAGGTGGTGACGCTGATCACGACTTGCGTTTTCAGGGTGTGCCGTTTCTTCTTGCCGCTGTACCAGCGGCGTTGCTTTTTGATTGGCCGCTCACATGGGGTTTCAGCGGCATCCACGGCGATGATTTGGAAGACGTTTTCTTCCTGTTTCAGGCTCTTGTTGCCGGGGAGTCGGAACTCTTCGCTCTGGATCAGGGCGGTTTCGACGCGTTCCACCGTGCGCTGCACGGTGGTTTCATGGACACTCCAATCGTCGCCGAGGTGAGCGAAGGTGCGGTATTCCCGCCAGAATTCAAGAGTCAGGAGGAGCTGTTCACCAGGACTGAGGGCGGCGGGCCTGCCGGATTTCTTCTTGGCGCGTTCCCGCCGGGTCAGGACGGCTTCCATCTTGGCAAAGGTCTCGGGGGAGATCCCGGTACGCCGTTTGAAGCGCGTGCGGTTCATCTTCAGCGTGCGTTCCAGACGGCTGTGCATCACTTATACAGCTTGACCAGGGACTTTCGCAGGAGGTCTATTGTCGAAACTGATCAATAATGTGGAGAGTAAAAAACCCGCCCATTCTCCAGCAAAATAGAACACCATCATACAGGAATAGATTGTCCCCAAGAGCCGCGCCACAGCGAGTAAAATGACGACTTCCCCATTGTCAAAAAGTACCTGAAGATATGTGATTGATCGACCTCTGTTCATGGTGAAATTCTCTCCTCATTAACAGGACCAATTTGACACAGTTGGCGAAAATCGTTAGGCTGATGTCATCTATTTGAAACTGATTCTGGCCTCTTCAATCTCGGCCCGTACATAGTAAGGGCTGAAATTTTCATCTTGAACGCCGAGTCTCCTGGAGGAATGAATGAAGAAAGTGACCTTGAATCTGATAACCCTGGGCCTTCTTGCTACTGGCGTGGCAGGCGCGCAGACCACCATCAAGATCGCCAGTCTCTCGCCGCTGTCGGGGAGCCAGAGCTTTACCGGCACGTTGCTCAGAAACGGCACGCAACTGGCCGTCGACGAGCAGAAAGCCGCCTTCAAGAAGCTGGGCTTCGATCTGCAATTCGTCGGCTACGACGATCAGGCGGACCCGGCCACCGGCACGGCGGCGGCGCGCAAGATCGCCTCTGACCGCACGATTCTGGGCGTGGTGGGAACCATGAACAGCGGCGTGGCGATTCCGGCCAGCGAAGCGCTGAAGGCCAGCCACGTCACGATGGTCAGCCCAGCGGTGACCGCCAACGAGGTCACGGACCGGGGCCTGGCCAACATGAACCGCATCGTGGCCCGCAACGACGCCCAGGGACCGGCGGGCGCGCAGTTCATGATGGATAAGCTGAAGGCCAAGTCGGTCTATATCTTGAACGACAAAACCTCTTACGGTGAGGGACTGGCCGCCGAGGTCGAGAAGACCCTCAAGGCGGGCGGGGCCAGGGTGATCGTCAACGAGGGCACCGAGGAAAAGAGCGACTTTTCCAGCATCATTGCCAAGATCAAGTTGCAGAAGCCGGACGCGGTGTATTTCGGCGGCATCTACACCCAGATCGGCATCTTCATCCGGCAGTTGCGTGACGCGGGTATCAACATTCCCGTCGTCGGCGGCGACGGCCTGGACAGCACCGAACTGGCAACCATTGCGGCCAAGGGTGCCAACAATATTTATTACACCACCATCGTCGCGCCGCTGGAGTCGCTGCCCGCGGCCAAGACCTTCACGGCCAACTACCGCAAGGCATTCAAGACTGTACCCGCCGGGTACGCCGCCTTCTCCTACGACTCGGCCAACGTGATCGCACAGGGCATCCTCGACGCGGCCAAAGCCAACGGCGGCAAGTTGCCCAGCCGCACGCAGGTGGAAACGGCCATTCGCAAGGGCAGCTTCAAGGGCCTGCTGTCGGGCGACGTGACCTTTAACAGCGTTGGGGACCGCAACTCGGTCACGCTGTACATCATGAAGGTGGAGGCGGGCAAGCAGAGTCTGTCGGCACAGTCGACGGTCAAACCGCCCAAGCAGTAAGCGGCAGACCAAAGAGGCGGGGCGTGGGAAAGATGGTTTCCCTGCGCCCCGCCCCTTTGGATGTCTGCCCTAAACGCTCAGTTTCTTGGCGCAGCGGTAGAGGTCGCGGTTGACATCCTTGCGCTTTTCCCAGGTCTCGTGTAGGGGCGTGTGGATGATGTTGCTGCCGTGCCGCCCCACCATCACGCCGCTGACGCCGTCCATCAGGGCATAGACGGCGGCCTCGCCCAGACGGCTGGCCAGAATGCGGTCACTGGAGACCGGGGCACCGCCGCGCTGGATATGACCCAGGATGCTGACGCGGGTTTCCAGGCCCGTTCCGGCCTGAATGGCGTCGCCCACGCCCTGCGCGCCGCCTGGCACGCCCTCGGCCACGATCACGATGCTGCCGGTCTTGCCCTTCTTGACGCTGTCCTTGACGATCTGGATCACGTCCTCGATGGGTTTGTCGTCCTCGGGGATAAAGACTTCCTCCGCACCCCCGGCCACGGCCACGTCCAGCGCGATATGCCCGGCGTGGCGGCCCATCACCTCGATCACGAAGATGCGCTCGTGGCTGGCCCCGGTGTCGCGCAGCTTGTCCACGGCGTCCAGCGCGGTCTCCACGGCAGTGAAATAGCCGATGGTGTGATCGGTCCCGTACAGATCATTGTCGATGGTGCCGGGAATGCCGATCACCGGAATACCGTGTTCCTCTTGCAACAACTGTGCGCCGTGAAAGCTGCCGTCGCCGCCGATCACGATCAGGCCGCCCACGCCGTTGTCACGCAGATGCTGCGCGCCGCTGGCCCGGCCCTCGGGGGTGCGCCAGGTGGCGCTGCGGGCGGTCAGCAAAATGGTGCCGCCGCGCTGGATGGTGTTGGCCACGTCTCTGGGGCCGATCAGCTTCAGCTCGCCCCGGTGCAGACCGGAAAAGCCCCGGCGCACCCCCATGACCTCCAGCCCTTCAAAGGCGGCAGTGCGAACCACCGCGCGGATGGCCGCGTTCATGCCGGGGGCGTCGCCGCCGCTGGTCAGGACCGCTACGCGCTGGATGCCTGTGAGGTTGGGATGCCGGCTGGGGGTGGGTTCAGTCATATTGAGTCTCGCTTTTCGGGGAAAGGAAAGATCGGAGGGAAGGTGGCACTGTGATTCAGCCCGATTGATTCAGCTCGGATCAGAAAGGTCTGGCCCATCAGAAAGATCTGGCCCGGCCTTCTCAGTGACCCGCAGGGCCAACGCATAAGCGTCATTCTTACGCAAACCCTGGGCCATCAGCGCGTCACGTATATCCCTGGCCGTTTTTCCCTGCGCGGCCAGCCCCACCGCCACCGCCTCGTGATCGGGCGCGGATGCGTCTGGATGGGCCTCGCCTGCCGGACGGCCCGCCACCACCACCACGATCTCGCCCCGCACTCCGGCGGCGAACTTCTGCGTCAGCTCCGCCAGGGTGCCGCGAACCGTTTCCTCGAACTTCTTGGACAGTTCGCGGGTCACGCTGGCCGGGCGCGACTCGCCGCAGACGCCCGCCAGATCGCCCAATGTGGCCCCCAGACGGTGCGGACTCTCGTACAGCACGGTGGTTTCTGCGCGGGCAGCCAGAGCCGACAGCCGGGTTTTGCGTTCGCGGCCACTGCGGGGCAGGAAGCCCTCGAAAGTGAAGCGGCCCGTATCCAGCCCCGACAGCACCAGCGCGGGCACGAAGGCGGTGGCTCCGGGCAGCACCTCTACCGGAATGTCTGCTGCGATGGCTGCCGCCACCAGTTCCGCGCCGGGATCGCTGATGCCGGGGGTACCCGCATCCGAGACATAGGCCAGCCGGGGGTACTTTTCCAGCGTGGAGGGGGCGCGGCGCATGGTGTGGGCGTCTAACCGCACCAGCGGCTTCTGGATGCCCAGGTGGGCCAGCAGCGCGCCGCTGCGGCGGGTGTCCTCGCAGGCCACCGCGTCCGCGCCCCTCAGCACCTCCACGGCGCGCAGGGTGATGTCACCCAGGTTGCCGACAGGAGTGGGCACCAGCCACACGCGCGGGCCGTCCTGTGACCCGGAAACAGGAGCAGTCCGTTCGGCGGCCTGCTCGTCAGAGAGTTCAGGGCCAGACCGTTCAAGACCAGTCAATTCGAGATCCTTCAATTCAGGACCAGACAACTCAGTCATCGACTCCAGACGGCGGCAGCGTCAGCGTCAGATTCGCCCCCATCAGCCCTGCGCCGTCGGTTCCGGTGGCGGCCAGCCCGACATTGGGCTTGATCCTCACCTTGACCTTGCGGGGCCGCTTGAGAACGTTGGTGATCCGGGCGCGCAGCAACTCGCCCTCGCCCACGGTGACGGTGACCACCGTGCCCTCGGGTAGGCGGGTGCCCAGCACCACCACCACCCCATTTTCCACAATGCCCTTGTAGGCCCTCATGCTTCCCTCCCCTGGGCACGGCGCTGCCGCCGGTTCGCCCTGGACAATGCTTCCTGCAAAGCCACGATTTCCGATTCACGTGCCCCGCCCAGCCGGGCATAACGATCAATAATTTCAGCCGCCTCACGCCGACGGTCCAGCCGCAGCAGCAGCGCGCCCAGATGCTCGCCGCCCACGAAGTACGAGCGGGGATTTTCCGGGTCCGCCAGAATCTGCGCGCGGGCCTTTTCCATTCTGGAGAGTGCCTGCTGATGACGGCCCACCTGCCAGCGCACTAGATACAGCGCCAGCCCGAAGGTCAGCAGCGCACCCAGCGCCGAGATCGAAATGGTCTCCGAGACCCCGAAGCCCGCGCCCAGCCGCAATGTCAGCGGAAAGCAGAAGGCCAGCACCACCATCACCGCCAGCGTGGCCGCGTAGTTCATGCGCCGACCCGCGTGGGAAGGCTGGAAGGAGTGCCGCTCTGGGGAGTGGCGAACAGGACCATGCCCGACAGTCTAGCGGGCGGCGGCGGGTGCGGGCAGTTAATCCGCTTACGCTGATCTGGGGTGGACCGGAAAAGCTAGGCTGCTGCGCATGAGGCTGCACCTGATCACCGTCGGAGAACCCCGGCTGGCCTACGCCCGCGCGGGCTGGGACGAGTACGCCACGCGGCTGCGGCGCTACCACAAGGTGCAGGTCAGCCGGGTGTCCGGCAAGACGCAGGCGCTGGAAAGTGAGGCCATTCGCAAGGCTGCCGGAAAAGCGCCCCTGATCCTGCTGGACCCACGCGGGCGGCAATTTACCTCCGAGGGCCTGAGCGCGTATCTGGACGCCCGCGCGCTGGGCGGCACCGGGGAACTGGCCCTGGCGGTGGGCGGTCCGGAAGGTCACACCGACGAGCTGCGGGCCAGTGTTTTGCAGAGCAGTGCCGACGCCCTGTGGAGCCTGGGCGAACTGACCCTGCCGCACGATCTGGCGATGGTGGTACTGGCCGAGGCGCTGTACCGTGCGGCGACGATCAGCGCGGGGGAGCCGTATCACCGGGGCTAGGGTGCCCAGCGGCCATCTGGCAGGTGAATACCCGACCATGTCCTAGACTTCCCGCCGTGACCCCTGACGCTCCTGCCCCCGAAATCGAGTGGTTCCAGACGCCCACCCTGCGGGGACGGCATATTTTTTTAGAAGGTCTGGACGAGTCGCACGCCGCCGACCTGTGCGCCGGGGCGGACGACGAAACGGTGCGGCTGCTGGCGCGGGGCGGCCCAGCCGAGGCCACGCCCGACGCTTGGGCCAACTACATCGGGCGGCTGAATGCCCTGCCGAACCGGATCAATTTCGCCGTCTGTCTGCGTGAGAGCGGCGTCTGCGTGGGCCGCATCAGCTACAGCGAGATCCGGTGGGCAGACCGCTGGGCCGAGATCGGGACCATGTTGCTGCCCGCCGCACAGGGCACCGCCGTGAACCCGGAAGCTAAGCTGCTGCTGATGGCCCGCGCCTTCGAGGTCCTAGGCGCGGGCCGCGTGCAGTTCAAGGTGGACAGCCGCAACGCCCGCAGCATCCGCGCCATGCAGAAACTGGGCGCAGAGGAGGAGGGCACCCTGCGGCAGTATCAGGTGGTTCCTGACGGCTTCGCCCGCGACAGCGTGGTTTTCAGCGTCCTACGGGGCGAATGGCCCGCCGTAAAAGCTGGGCTGGAGACCCGCGTGGCTGCGTTGAGCTGACCTCTCGCGCTGGCAGGTGTCCTCATCTGGATGAGCGCACCGCTAACGATTGACAAAGGAATGCCTGTTAGCCTCATGGGCAGTATGCCCACGTCGCGCCCCGTCCTCGTCTCCGCCCTCGCCCTGAGTTTGCTGGGGCCGTGCGCCTCCGCCCTGATTGTGCCCATGAGCGGCTGGGTACCGGTGAACGGCAACGCCAACGTCTGGACCGACACCAGCGGGGCCTGCCTGCTGCGCGAGGAACGCTCCGGGCAGGCGTTCCCGGTGCTGGCCTCACAGGAGGAGGCGCTGGCCTTTGCCGCCAAATTGCGCGTGCAACTGAGCAAGTCAATGGGGCCAGTGGTGATCCAGCCAGTGGACCGCGCCGGATTCTGGGCCGTGCTGGCCGCCTACGACTACAAGAAAGAGGACGCGACGTACAAGGTCTCGCAGCTCTACCTCAACGACTTGGGAACCCTACGGACCGTGACCGGCAGCAGTGCCGACGGCGAGAAGGGCGCGTGTGTGAATGCCATGCGCGAATTTATCCGCTATCTGGCAGATTGAGGGCTGGCGGCTTGGGGGCAGACGGGTGGCCGGGGTCTGCTGGCAGAACTGAGGACCGGGCCGCCCAGCGCCCGCGTGCTACCCTCGCCAATTGATGTGTGAACAACATTTGCCCCCCTTTCCTGTGTCAAGTGCCGACTTGAGGACCCAGCCATGATGGTTGTTGCTGCGCTGCTCTCCTTGCTGCTGGTGTGGCTGTTTATCCGTGCCAGCAAGGCGCAGGGCTGGGGGCAGCCGGTCCGCAAGGACGGTCCTCAGACGCACCTGATCAAGGAGGGCACGCCCACGGCGGGCGGCGTGGCCTTCGTGCTGGCGCTGGCGCTGGTGTTCTTCCCGCTGTACTTCACGGGCAATGCGGGCGGCCCCCGCGAACTGCTGATCATGTTGACCGCGCTGGGCATGGGCCTGATCGGCGGCATAGACGACTTTCTGAAGGTCCGTTCGCGCATGAAGGGCAGCGGCAAAAAGGAATTGATTGCCCGCGAGAAGATGCCCCTGCAACTGCTGGTGGGCCTGCTGTTCGGCTGGTTCGCCGCGCCGCTGGCCGCGCATGAACTAGTGCCGGGCTTCGGGCAGATTGGGGACACGATTCTGCTGACGCTGGTGATGATCGGCAGCGTCAACGCCTTCAACTTCACTGACGGGCTGGACGGCCTGCTGGGCGGCGTGGCGATCATCGTGTTGCTGCCGCTGCTGGCGCTGTCGCCGGTCTCGGCGCTGCTGGTGGCCGTGCTGCTGGGCTTTCTGTGGTTCAACGCACACCCGGCCAGGGTGTTCATGGGCGACATGGGCAGCCACGCCATCGGGGCCATCGCGGCGGGCGCATACGTGCTGTACGCCGACGTGTGGCTGCTGCCGCTGGCCGCCATCATTCCAGTGGTGGCCGTGCTGAGCGTGGTGATTCAGGTGGTCTCCTTCCGCACCCGCAAGAAGCGCGTGTTCAAGATGAGTCCTATCCAGCACCACTTTGAGCTGAGTGGCTGGCCCGAGACCCACGTCACCCTGCGCTTCTGGGTAATCACGGCGGTGGCGACGGCGGCGGTGTGGTGGATTCTGGGCGGCAGGCCGTGATCAAAGGCGTCCCGTTCTCTGTTCACAGATTCCATGCTTGACAGTCTCTCCCATCTGCTCGCCCGCCGCGCCCATCTGCCCGCGCAGGGCACCACCTTCTACCGGGGCATCCACACCACCGAAACTGCCGGGGAATTCTCGCTGGACGTGGCCGGGGACACCGGGGTGCTGAGCCTGTATGCTGATCTCTCGCCACAGAAAGAGGCAGAATTAGCTGAGGCTTGTGGCAAGGCGGCGGGGCTGGCAGGCATCTACCTCAAACGCCGCCCCCCCGAAGCGCGGCACGCGGCGAATGTGGAACGCGACTGGCTCTCGCCCCCTGATCCCATCTGGGGCGAGGCGCAGGGGGAAGTCACGGCGCTGGAAAACGGCGTGCCCTTCCTGATCCGCCCCGGCGCAGACCTGAGCATCGGCCTGTTTGCGGACGCCCGCCCGGCGCGGGGCTGGGTCCGGCAGCAGGCCCCAGCGCGGGTGCTGAACGCCTTCGCCTACACCTGCGGTTTTGGCGTGAATGCCTCGCTAGGCGGCGCGGAGGCCGTCAAGAATGTGGACCTGTCGCGCAAAGTGCTGGCCTGGGGGCAGGAGAATTACGCGCTGAGCGGCGTCAGCGCCCCGGAGGAAGATTTTCTGTACGGCGACGTGTTCGACTGGTTCCGGCGGCTGGAACGGCGCGGTGAGACCTTTGATCTAGTGATTCTGGACCCTCCCAGCTTCGCACGGGGCAAGGCCGGAATCTGGCGCGCGGAACGGGATTACGGGCGGCTCGCGGCGCTTGCGGCGGCAGTCACCGCGCCGGGCGGGCAGATCATGACGCTGCTGAACCACGCAAGCGTCTCCCTGGCCAGCTTTGAGCGCATGGTCCGGCTGGGTTTAGAGGAAACCGGGCGACGGAGCCGCGCCGCAGAAAGCCTAGGCGCAGGCGAGGACTTTCCGGGGGCCACGCACCTGAAAGCAGTGGTGTGGGCGCTGGACTGAGCTGACGGAAATGAACTCGCCGGGTCTGGGTTGCCAGGACTAGATTTCTTCGGGCAGGCGGAAGGGGGCCAGCTTGCCCGCCGCGAAGCTACAGATCAGGTCACCCAGGGCAATGTCCTCGCTCATGGCCTCATAGACAGTAAAACGGATGACTTCGCCCGCCTCCACGCGGCGCAACACGTTCAGCGTGACCCAGCCGCTGACGGTGATCTCGCCGTAGGTCATGCTGAAAAATTCGGTGGCGTCGGGCGGACTGGACATCCTTCAAAGATAGTGCAGCTCCCGCTTTTTCGCCCCTTGCGCCTGTCCCACCCCCCCCAATATGCCGAATTCCACCCCCACTTGTGGGCCGCCTCACTTCGTTTTGTAAAGCGGCGGGTATGCTGGGGGCATGACGCAAACTGCTGACGCCGAGAAACAGGTTCTGGTGCCCCTGACCACCCCTGAAGAAGTCGATCAATTCCTCCAGGACTACCCGCTGGCCGCCGTGTTCAAGGCCGGGACCTGCCACAAGACCATGCAGGGCTTCGGCGTGCTGGAAACCTTCTTGCAGGACCACGAGCTGCCGGTGGGCTTTATCCGCGTGGTGGACTGGCGGCCCGCCAGCAACCGCGTGACGGAGATGACCGGCATCGTTCACCACAGCCCGCAACTGATGATCTTCAAAGACGGTCAGGTGCAGTTCGAGGTCAACAACTGGGACATCACCCCTGAGGCGCTGGAACCGGTGTTCGCGCAGGTGCCCGCCCGCAGCGCATCAGGCAGCGTGCAGACCGACGACAACATCGAGCCGTACCGCCGCCTGATGCGCGACTTCGTGGACGGCAAGGTCAGCGACTGGGCGTTTCAGGACCAGTACGTGACCATGTTCCGCGACGACGCCAGCCTGAGGAGCCAGCGCGAGTTTGAGCTGCTCTCCCGCCTGTTCGGTGATCCCGACGCCTACCACGGCGGCCTGCACCAACTGGGCCAGCCCCAGGAACGCGGCGAGTTGAAGGACCGCGTTCAGCAGCTCCTGACCGAACTGGGTTAAACCACTTCTCGACAACCATCAAAAAGAGTGCCGAACATTGCGTTCGGCACTCCTCTCTTTTACTGGCTTACTTGACGCTGAGGCGCACGTCCACGTTGTTGCGCGTGGCGGCGCTGTAGGGGCAAACCTCGTGGGCCGCCTTCATCAGGTCCATGGCCTGCTGCTCGTCCATGCCGGGAAAGTGGCCCTGGAGTTCCACGTCCAGCGCGAAGGCCCCGGTTTCATTGCTCAGGCCCACCATCGCCGTGATGGTCTGATCGCCGGGCAGCGTGATCTTGTCACGGCGGGCCACAACGCCCAGCGCGCCCTGAAAGCACGCCGCGTAGCCAGCGGCGAACAGTTGCTCGGGGTTGGTGCCGGGGCCGTCGTCGCCGCCCATGCCCTTGGGCACGCTGAGGTTCAAGTCGATGCGTCCATCATTGCTCTTGGTGTGTCCCGCGCGTCCGCCGGTGGCGGTGGCCTGTGCTGTATAGAGGTTGCTCACAGTAACAGGATGCCACAGCGCTCAGGTGTCAAAGGGAATCCGTCTGGACTTGCCACCGGATCAGGGCGAGAACATTGGCTTGCAGGGCATTTGGACGGTTCACGAAGTCCAGTAGCGAGTACACGTCCAGCGCCCGCGCTTGCCGCACGGCGTCGGGAAGCGGGTGGCTCCAGCCGCGCAGGACTCCAGCAGAAAACGGCGTTCCTGCGCGGTTCTCGAAGCGCAACAGATTCCCCAGGTCCATCAGTGGTGGGCCGCTCAGGGCGAATTCCCAGTCCAGTACGGCGCTTACCTGCCAGCCCGCGTGACGCCGCTCCACGAGAACATTCTTTGTATTGGCGTCCGCGTGAACCAGCGAGCGCTGGGGTTCCAGACCACACAGACAGGGCGCTTCCCGCTCGATCAGGCCCCACCACCCGGCCTGAAGCTGTGCGCCCAGCACCGCCCGTGCCGCGTCGTTCCAGATCAGCGGGTGGGCGTAGGCCAGCAGGTTGTCCGCCGCGTCGCCCGTGAAGGCGTCTACCCGCAGCGTTTCATCAGCAAACAGCCCAGGAGCTTCAAACTGAAGAGCGCCGATACGCGAGAACGCTCCGCCCAGAACCGCACCAATAGCCTCAGCCTCATCTGGAAACCAGGCCAGAGCCTCGTCGCCGCGCATTCCTGGCATGTCCTCAAGCAAGGCAAAAGGATGCGCTGTATTCAGGGCTGAGGCGAGGATTCGGGGCACAGGAACGACTTGTGCCGCCCGCGCCATCACCGCCAGTTCCCGCGCGGCCACGCCCGGCGCACGTCGCCACTGCCGGACGATCACGCTGGGAAATGATGCGCCGTCCAGCCCCACCCGGAAGAGATCGTTGGCATAGCCGCCAGACAGCGCGGAGACCTCTCCTATATGCGAACCGGGGAAGGTCTGCTCGATCAGCGCGGTGAAATCCATCACGCCAGCTTAAAGCGGACGCCCCCATGAAGAGGTATCCGCCAGAGAATTTGTCGGAGAATTTGATGATCAGTCGTTCGCTACCGAAGGCACGTCTTTGGGCGCAGGCGTCTCGCCTGGCGTAAAGCGGCCCTGCAACATGCTCAGCAGGTTGACCCCGGTGGCGTTCTCCACCTGCTCCACCAGCCCGATGATGTTGGCGGGCATGGTCTGCATGGCACTCCTCACAGCGCGTCCGTCGCCGCTGTCGATCACGGTCACCTTGTCGATCTGCATGCCCCGCACGCTGCCGGTGATCTGTTCGATAATTGCGGGCAGCATGTTCAGCACGTAGGCGCGTTCGCCCTCGGGTCCGGCGTCGCGGAAGGCTTCCACCATGAGTCTGACGGCCTCTGCCTTGGCGCGACCCTCCTCGATGATCGGGGCGGCGGCGGCCTGGGCGGCCAGCAGTTCGGCCTCGCGGTGGGCGCGGGCGGGGGCCACCACATCGGCCTCCAGACGCTTCTGGTTGAGGATAATTCGCTCCTGCTCCAGTTGCTGCTCGGCCACCACGCGGGCGCGTTCGGCCCCCACTTTGGCCTCGTTCTCGCGGCTGGCGGCCACGGCTTCCAGTTCGGCGCGGCGCACGCGCAGCTCGTTCTCGCGCTCCAGAATGGCCTGCTGTGAGGCAGTCTGGGCAATCACCGAACGCTGCCGGGCCTGGGCTTCAGCCTCGGCGGCCTCGGCATTCTGCTCGGCCTCGATCACGCGGGCCTGGCGCTGGGCCTCGGCCTTTTTCTGGCGCAGCAGGGCTTCTAAGGCCGCTTGCTCCTGCTCAAAGTTCTGGGTGGCGCGCACTTTTGCCAGTTCAGATTCCACCGTCGCCTCGTTCTGGCGCGACAATTGAATGGCCCCCAGCTCTGTACGGCGGACTTCCAGTTTGTTCTGCTCCTCCAGAATGGCCTGCTGGGCGATGGACTGCGTGACCTGGGCGCGTTGCACCGCCTGGGCCTCCGACTGGGTGGCCTCCGCGTTGCGCTCGGCCTCGGCCACACGGGCTTCCTTCAGCACCTCTGCGGTCTGCCGCCGCCCGATGCTTTCCAGATACCCGGCGATGTCGGATACGTTCTGAATCTTGAGGGTGTCGAGCTTGATGCCCAGGTTGTTCATGTCATGCTCGGCCTCCTCGATCAGCGATTCGGCGAAACGCAGACGGTCCTGGTTGATTTCTTCGGGGGTCAGGGTGGCGATCACGCCGCGCAGGTTGCCCTCCAGCGTATCGCGCACGATGTTGGTCAGTGACGCGCGTGGCACGTCCAGAAAGCGCTCGATAGCGTTCCCGAGTTGCGGATCGGAGCCGTTGATCTTGACGTTGGCCACCGCGTGGATCTTGAGGGGAATGCCGCCGCGCGAGTAGGCGTTTTCCACGGTCAGGTCCAGGGGAATGGTAGTCAGGTCCATCCACGACACCTTTTCCAGCAGCGGAATGCGGAAGGCGCGTCCGCCACGGATCACGCGGTAGCCCACCGTGTCGCCCTCAGCGGTCTGCCTGCTGCGCCCGGAAATGACCAGCACCTTGTTGGGTGGAACCACGATCAGCAGGTTCTGAATGAGCATGATCACCAGCACAATGCCGACGACGATGATGCCAGCGACGAATAGAACAGGAATGAAGTCGTTCATGGGATGTTCCTCCAATAAGTGAGTACGCGGTGAGTCGGGATGAAGTTCCCAGGACGCGGTCAGGGGCAAAAGACGTGGCCGAAAAGTGAGATTTTCAACGTCTGTAAGCGGGGAGTAAGAGGGTCTGGGGTGTCATGGGCTTCATTCTCGTTGCCGCACCCTTCTTCACGGCCCTCACCGCCCAGCTTCCCAATCATTCAGCCCACCGCCTGCCTCCAACTCTGCCCCCGGGACCCTGCCCATGACTGAATCCCCCACCCTGCCGCCGCCCACCGCCCCGCCTCCCCTGCCCCTGGACCGCGTGATCTATGCGGACCTGTGTACTGACCATTACCCCTGGACCGAGATCATGCTGGACCTGGAAACCCGCCAGACCGCAGGTTTCAGCGGCGTGCTGGACGCCGTGCAGGGGGACCGCTGGGCACGTTTTGTATGGGTACGCGGGCAATGTCTGGGCGGCTTCACGGGCGGCGGGCAGGCCGTGGGCTGGGACGTGACCCACGGCGGTCTGCCGCGTGCCCGCGTACGTCTGGGCGAGTGTTCGCCGCCTGTGGCCGCAGTGGTCTGGACCAGCCGTGCGGCGCGGGCGGGCCAACTGGCCGGACGCTGGCCCGACACGCAACTGATTCTCAAGCGCGAGCAGTTCTACGGTCTGGTGGTCTCGGAGGAACTGTGCAGCGTGTGGGAATCGGGGCAGGTGCTGGCCGGACATCTGCCAGACGACGGCGCGCTGTGCGTGGCCTACTCGCCCAACACGGCAGAGAACCGTGAGCAGTTGCTCCAGTTCTGGCGTCATCTGCTGGCCGCAGTTCACAGCAACGTTTCGCTGGACGAGGTCTGGCAGCAGACCTGCGTGCGCCTGAGCGCCGAGCATCCCTGCCTGGACCCCTTCGTACGCGAGGTCACGCTGCGCGGCGGCGTCCTGAACATCGATCCGAGTGTGGCTGTCGGAGAATTCCGCCCAGCGCTGCAAACGGCGCTGCGGGTGGCCCTGATGACCCTGGGCGTCAGTCTGGACGATCTGGCACTGGGTGACCTGCCAAACCGCCCCGAATGGGCCGCCGCCGGACTGGGCGGCCCGGTGGCAGGCACCGCGTCTGGGCGCCGTCAGGTAGGCCGATGAGCACGTCTGGACCAGGAGCATTGACGTGGCCGGATGGCCTGCGCCCTGAGATGGCCCTGCCGTTTGCGCTGTGGCGCACGCTGGACCTGATCGACGGCACGCGCGACGCTGCCGAGGTGGCCCGGCTGGCCGGCCTGAGCGCTCCCGAACTGCGCCGCAAGCTCCATGAGGCGCAGGGGTGGATCAGCCGCGCCGAGGACCACGGGCGCCCGGTGACAGACGAAGCGGCCCGGCAGGTGACCCAATGCCTGACCCAGGTGGTCGGCCCGGTGGCCGAACTGATGGTGGAAGAAGTTCTCGACGACCTGGGGGAAGCCGCCACCCTGAGTGCCCTGCTCTCGGGTCTGACCGCCGAACTGACCCCGGAACAGACGGGCCGTTTCGCGGGGCACCTGCGCTCACGGGGACTGGCATGAATCTAGGAGCTGGTATGAATCTGGCGACTGGCCTCAAACAGGGATCAGGCCCACGAAGATCGGCGCAACGACAGGCAGAACAGGGAACGAACAGGAGCAACGCAGGGCGGCCAGCAGAGCTGCGCCGTGAGGAACCGCGCAACACCGGGCAGGGACGGGGAACAGCAGGAGGGGGCCAACCATGAAATACACCGTGACCATTCAACAACCTGTGCAGGCCGAACGTCGGCGCGCACTGGAACAGCAACTGAGTGAGCGCTTCAGCCTCAGCGCCGAGCAGGCCGGGCGGCTGTCTGGACGCCGCACCGGACGCCTGATGAAGCCCACCAGCCGCGCCCGCGCAGAACTGCTGCTGGACGTGTTCCAGTTAGCAGGGGCGGCGGTGGCCCTGGAAGAGGTTCAGGAAGAGACCCAGATGCTCAACGAGCCGTTCCAGGGGCTGGCTCCCTCGCCCGCCACGCCGTTCGCCCGGAATGACGCCCCGGACGAGGCGTTCCTGGCCTCGCCGATGCCCGCGCCCGCCTGGCCCGGTTCGCCGGAAAGCACCTCGGCCTCACCCTTTGACAACATGTCCACCGCCGTGGTGACCAACGATCCCTTTTCCACGTCAGCTTTTGGGGGCAGCTCCGCTCAGTTTTCGGGCGGGGGTCTGGCGGTGGCCTCGCCCCTGACCAGCATGGACACGGCGCTGGGACAGACTTTCGGCAGCGCGTCCCTGACCTCCAGCACGCCGCTCTCCGACATGCCGCCCAGCGACGTCTGGTCAGATTTCACGGGCGCGCTGACCATGACCGACGCCACGGCCACACCGGCTGCACCATCGTCCGGGATGGGCAGCGCCGCAGCGATGGTGCCAGTGGTCCTTCCCGCCGGGACCGGGGAAGCCGAACCCAAAGGCCCGCGCCGCAGCCTGACGCGTCAGCTCACGCTGGGCACGCTGGCCCCACTGGCACTGTCGAGCGCCGTGACACTGGGTGTGCTGGCCCTGGTTCTGCCCGCTGTGCAGCGTCAGGCCGCGCAGGAGCAGGCCCGAACACTGGCCGCCGCCGTGGGGGCCAACCTGGGCAGCGGGGCACAGCTCAGTGCCCAGATTGGCGCGCTGGCCGCCACGCCGGGGGTGGGCTTCGTGCGGGCCGAGTTCCCCGGCGGCCAGACCACACTGCGCGCCCAGGACGCGGGTGTGGGCAGCCAGAACAGGGAACTGTCGGCCTGGCTGGGAAGCCACCCCAACGGCGGCACGCTGAAGCTGGGCGGCACCCAGTACGTGATCGCCCAGGCCACCTTCCGCAAGAACGCGGCAGGCAAGGCCGAGGTCATGCCGGCGGGGGCGGCCCAGAACACGCCCGTGCTGCGGCAGGTGGTGGTGGGCGTCCCGAACACCCAGGCCACCTCCGCCCTGCGCAACGCGCTGCTGCTGGTCCTGCTGGCGGCGCTGCTGGGTCTGGCCCTGGGGGGCTGGCTGGCTGGCCGCGCGGCCCGGCAGATCACCCGGCCCATTGAGCGGCTGGTCAAGGCCGCCGACGCCATCAGCATGGGGGACCTGTCGCGCCCGGTCCACGCTGATCAGAACGACGAAATCGGCGATCTGTCCCAGGCGCTGGAGCGCATGCGCCAGAGCTTGGAAGCCGCGATGGAACGTCTGCGCCGCCGCCGCAAGACCTGAGCGCGCAGCAGAAGAGAGGGCCGGAGTGTAGATCTCCGGCCCTCTCTCTACGCGTCACTTGATTCAGTCGGGTTTCATGCTGTGCTTCAGATCACGGATCTGATCGTGGCTGGCCTTGACCTGGGCGTACTGGCCGTCCACAAAGGACCGCAGATCAGCGGGAAGCTCTGTTTCGTTCAGCACGTCCTGATAGTTCTGAATCGCCACGTCCTCACCGCGCTCGGCCTCGGCCACCACGGCGTAATCGCCCTTGCCCGTCATGGCGTCGCGCACGTTGAGCCAGGTGCGGTGCAGGGCCGCGCCGACGCTGCCGCCCTTGTCGGCGTCGCCCCCCATACTCTGAATCTTTGTGACGACTTCGCCCGCAAGCGTGGCACGCTGCCGGCTGCGCTCGGTGAACAGGGTTTTCAGGTCAGGGGCGTCGGCGTGATCGGCGGCCTGGGCAAAGCCCTTCTCACCGTCGCGCAGGGTGCCCAGCAGGTATTGCAGTTTGTCGATGGCCTGTTCGTTGTTCATCATGGTGGTCTCTCCTTCGGCGCGGCCTGCACAGGCCGCCGTTGCCGTTGCAGAGCAGGTTAAGCGGCCAGTTCAGGAGAAGACTGTGTGGGAGCTTAACGAGGCCCACTGTCACGTCTTGAGCTGACCTTGATTATTCACGCAGACCCGACGCCTCTGCCCGCGCTAGCGTCTGAAACATGTCCCCGCCGCCCGCCACCCTTCCCTGGATTCTCCGCATGGCCTGGCATGACCTGTGTTTCATGCACTGGCCGGTGGACGCGCAGGCCATTGCCCGTACCCTGCCGCGCGGCGTGACCGTCGATACCCACGGCGGCAAGGCGTATCTGGGCGTGGTGCCGTTCCGCATGGCAGACGTGGCCCCGCGCTTGGTGCCGGGTGTACCGGGCCTGAGCGCCTTTCCCGAACTGAACCTGCGGACCTATGTGACGGCAGGCGGCGAACCGGGCGTGTGGTTCTACAGTCTGGACGCCGCACAGCCGCTGGGGGTGAGGCTGGCGCGGCGGTTCTTCCATCTGCCCTACTTCGACGCCCGGATGTGGGTCTCGCGTGAGCAGGGCATCACACGCTACGCCAGTCTGCGGACGCATCGGGGCGAGCCGCCCGCACGTTTTGCCGCCGCCTACCGGCCCATCGGTGGGCCTGTCGAGGCCCCGCCCGGCAGCCTGGAAGACTGGCTGACCAACCGCCTGAACCTCTACAGCGCCGACAGGCGTGGGCAGGTCTACCGGGGCCGCATCGCACACCATGCATGGCCCCTGCGCCGCGCCGAGGCCCTGATCCACGAAAACACCCTGGCCGATGCGCTGGGCATCCTACTGGAGGGACCGCCCCATCTCCTGCACGCCGAGGAACTGCGCGTCCACGCCCACTGGCTGGAGCGGGTGAAGTAGAGGCAAGCAAGGAAATTCAGCCCTCACACAGCCTTTACCATCAGATGAGACACCCCCAATTGTATTGATTGCAGTTTGCAATCATCTTCGCCGTCGGGCATCATGGTGCGGTGAGTCTTCCCCCCTCCTCTCCACTCACCGATGCCGAGCTGAACAGCCCCGAATTGCATTTCCTGACGGCGCTGTGGGATACCTGGCAGGCATTGACCACGGTAGGCGAGGCCTGCCTGCGCCGCCATGAACTGGACCTGCGGAGTTTTATCGCCCTGTCCTACCTGCAAGGCGGGCCGCAGCAGCCTGCCGATCTGGCCCGCGAACTGGGCCTGCCGCGCTACGAGATCAGCCGGGTACTGTCCGTGCTGGACGCGCTGGGGGCCGTGACCCGCGAACGTGGGGCCATCACACACATCGGGGCGGACGGACGCGGCGTGATCGTCCGCATCACCCCGGCTGGGCGTGAGCGCTGGGCCGCAGCCCTGCAAACCGTCCGCATGCTGACCGGACCCCCGCTAGCCCATCTGGACGGCGCCCAGCAGCTCGGCCTGATCCAGACCCTGCAAGGCGTGGCCCACGCCGCCCAGCAGCAACCCCAACACACACAGGAGCCAACCCCATGACTGAATCTTCCAGATCTGACCGCAAGACCCCCACACCCTCCCCCGCCTCCGGCTGCCCCTTCGGCTACGGCGAACCGCTGACGCACGAGGCCAGGGACGTGGCCCGCCTGCCCGCCGTGACGCACGGTGAGGACGGTCTGTACCACGTTCACCGCTTCGCCACCGCCCGCGAGGTGCTGAAACAGGACGGTGTGTCGCAGGCCGGGTTCATGTCGGAATCCTCCCAGCGCAGCGGGCCGTCGCTGACCAACCAGCCGGTGCTGTTTGCCGAGGGAGACCACCACCACGACATGCGCCGCCAGACCGCCAAGTACTTCACCCCCGCTTCAGTGGCGGGCTATCAGCTCATGATCGCGGCCCTGGCCGACAAACTGATTGCCGGGCTGGTGCGCGACGGAGAGGGCAATCTGGATAACCTGAGTCTGGTGCTGGCCGTGGAAGTGGCCGCGCAGGTGGTGGGGCTGACCAGCAGCGTGCTGCCGGGCCTGGAAAAACGCGTGATGAGCTTCGTGGAAAACGGCCTGGACAGCCAGCCCGGAGCCGCCCAGAAAATGGGCAAAGGCAAGCAGACCCTGATGCAGAGCAATCTGGCCGCCTTCTTCCTGCTGGACGTGAAACCCGCCATCGCCGTGCGCCGCCGCAAACGCCGTGACGATCTGATCAGCCATCTGATCGACCGCAACTACAGCGACGTGGAAATCGTGACCGAGTGCCTGACCTACGCCACGGCAGGCATGGTCACCACCCGCGAGTTCATCAGCGCCGCCGCGTGGCACCTGCTCCAGCATCCCGAACTGCGTGCCGACTACGTCCACGGCACCGAGAAGGAACGCCACGCCATCCTGCACGAGATTCTGAGGCTGGAGCCGGTGGTCCGCACGCTGTACCGCCGCGCGAACGAGGACCTGACGCTGGACGGCCAGACCGTTCCGGCAGGGAGCGTAATGGCCCTGCACATCACCGACGCCAATACAGACCCGGATGTGGTGGGCGACCCGGCCAATGCCCTGTGCCCCATGCGCCCGCTGCCGCGCGGCGTCCAGGCCCCGGTGCTGGCCTTCGGCGACGGCCACCACCGCTGCCCCGGCGCGTTCCTGGCGATCCGCGAGAGCGACGCCTTCCTGCGCCGCCTATTGATCTGGAACGACGTGGAAATCGTCACCGCGCCCACCGTGGGGACCAACGAGACGGTCAAGGGCTATGAAATCCGGGACTTCAAGATCCGGCTGGGCCAGGGGCGCGGGGCCAACGCGAAAGCCTGAGCGGCAATGACCTGAGAGAAAATGAAAAGAGGGCGGCGCAATCATCAAAGATTGCGCCGCCCTTTCCCGTTCATTTCAGCCTGAGTTGCCATTCGGTAATCGCCACCCAGGGTTTAAAGCCCAGTGCCACGTTGATGCCCAGCATGGCGGCGTTTTCCTCGGCGTTGTTGGTCTGGATCACGCGGGCTTCGGAAGCATTCTGCGCGAGGTAGTCCAGCATCAGCGCCTTGAGCCATTTGCCCAGGCCCTGCCCACGCGCGACGGGGCGCACGGCAGTTGATCCCTGATGGATGATGGAGGCACGTTCAGGTGTCCAGGAGACATCGGTGTAGCCCACCAGTTCGCCGCTCCGGGTGTCTTCCACGGCGATCAGCAGTTCGCGCTCACCACTTTCCGCCGAATTCGCCTCCCAGCCCCGGATCGTTTCGGGGGTGATGCGCCAGTCGTCCATGTCCAGTTCGCCCTTCGGGGCAGAGTTCATGACCATCATCAGATCGGCCATGCGCTCTAGAAACTCGCCGGGGATGGGGCCGTCCCAGGTGTGCAGGCGGTACGGCTCTCCGGCTGGCCGGATCAGCCACTGGGCCAGCAGGTCACGGTCCACCCCCGCCAGTTCCAGACGGCTCTGGCGCGTGGGCAGCGCGGCCTCGGCCCCCAGCAGCCGAGCAAAGGGTTCTCCGCCCGCGTGACGGTCAGAGGTCACGAAGGTGATGGTGCGGCGCGTTTCACGGCGGGCCACTTCCTCCAGAGCGGCGGCCAGCGCGCGGCCCAGTCCCTCACGCCGACGCTGCGGGTGGACGATCAGCCGCGCGTGGGCCAGATGAAGATTCTGCTGCGTGTCGTAATTCAGGCTGCCCCAGCCCACCGCCCGTCCACCATCCCACACCACGAAATGTTCGGTCCGGTCCTCAGGCATCCCCTGAATCAGTCCCAGCGCCTGTTTCCCGGCGTTCAGCGGCGGCTCGCCGGGATACGCGAAGGCGAACACGTCCACATTGAGTTGCCCCACCGCCAGACGCTGTTCAGGCAGGGCCGTATGGGGATCGAAAGGCGTCACCGTCAGTTCGGTCAGGGTCACGCCTCAGTCTGAATCATTCGCGTCAGGAAGACATGGGCCAGATGGCGCAGAGAAGAGGTCAGGCCCACACCATTGGCAGCTCCACCCGCACCCCGCCCACCTCGCGCCCGGCCCAGTTGTGCAGCGTGTCAGGGGCCAGGGCACGCAGCTCTGACGTCAGCGGCACGCCCAGCGCCTCCAGCACCCCCAGCGCCACGTGCGCCCGCGCCCGCTCGCCGCCGTCCATGATCTTGAAGGCCACGCCCAGCGGTCCGCGTGGGCTATCCCGAAGGCCGATGCCGTAAAACGCCTCCGCGCCCATCTTGGCCACCAGACCGGGAACCAGAGGCATCAGGGTGGTGTCCAGCCGTCCGGGTCCAGCCACCAGAAAAGGATGTTCGGTCATGGCGGAAAAGATGCGTTCCAGCGCCTCTGCATATTCACCTAAAGGCTGCGCCAGCCCCACGAAAATCCGGGCGGCGGCGCTCAGCGGCAGCGCGAAGGCCGGAACGCTACAGCCGTCGGTACCCACTTCTACCTGTTGCAGATCGACACCACCCAGTTCGGCATGCAACTCCCGAATGCGGATTTGCAGGGGGTGACCGTGTTCGGTGTAGCCCTCCTTCGGCCAGCCATTCAGCACGCACGAAAGTAGCATTCCGGCGTGCTTGCCCGAACAGTTGTGGTGCAAAGGCGTCGCAGTCTCACCCGCACGGATCAGTTCTGCCGCCACCGCCGCGTCGAAGGGCGGGTGCATACCGCATTTTAGATCAGCCACGGTGCTGCCGGAACGCTCCAGCAGTCGCAGCACCGCCAGCCGATGCTCTGCCGTTCCGGCGTGGCTGGCACAGGCAATCGCCAGCTCATCGGACGGCAATTCGGGGGCGGCCAGGGCCAGCGGCAATGCCTGCACCGGCTTGCTGCTGCTGCGCGGGAAGGTGACCAGAGCGGGGTCACCGCAACTGGCGATCAAGGTTCCATCCGCGTCCACCACGGCCAGATGAACGGTGTGAATACTCTCGTCCACGCCGCCGCGCGTGAAGACCACCCGGGCCACCTGTGATTCAGTCTGTGTCATGCTGCCTAGAGTAGCCCCAGAAAGCGCCCAGCTTGACTTCTCCGGCCCTGACCCTTAATCTTCTGTCCGCTGGTCCGCCAGCCTGAGCTGGAAAATATAGGGTCCGGTAGTGTAGCGGTTAGCATATCTGCCTGTCACGCAGAAGGTCGCGGGTTCAAATCCCGTCCGGACCGCCAGAAGAGAAGGGAGTGGGGAGCAAAGTGCCTCGCTCCTTTTTTTTGTCTTGTCTTGACACAGCCGTGGAGGTTCGGCCATATGCGGCCAACGTGACACCCTGCCCCCGCGCTTTGTCCTATGATGCGTCCCGGTTTCGCACGGCGTCCGTGAGCAAATTTTGTGTTCCCCACTGCTCCGAACCCCGCGCACGGCGAGCCTATCCCCAGACACCCTGGCCCCAGAAGCCCTGGTTTCTGCCCCGGAGGAGGACGCCCGAACATGACTGCCACTAAATCCCCCCTGACCACCCCCCTGTTCACCACCACCGACGCCGCCGAGCTGTATCAGGTGCCCAACTGGAGCGGCGGCTGGTTCCGCGTCTCCGAGAAGGGCGAGATGGAAGTGACGCCCGCCCCCGGCCTGCACGCCCCGCTGCGCGCCATTGTGGATGAGATCGTGGAGCGCGGAGAGAGCCTGCCCGTGATCCTGCGCTTTCCCCAGGTCATCACCGGGCGCGTCAAGCACCTCAATGAATCCTTCCAGAACGCCATCACCGAGTACGGCTACGGCAACCACTATCAGGGCGTTTTCCCTATCAAGGTCAACCAGCGCCGCGTGGTGGTGGAGTCGGTGGCCGCCGCTGGCTACGACTACGCGCACGGCCTGGAGGCCGGCAGCAAGGCCGAGCTGGCGCTGTGTCTGGCCCAGCGGATGCACCCCGACGCGCTGCTGTGCTGCAACGGCTTCAAGGACGACGGCTTTATCAAGCTGGCGTTGTGGGGCCGCACGCTAGGCAAGAATGTGGTCATCACGATTGAGAAATACAGCGAGCTGGACCGGATTCTCAAGCAGGCCAAAGCGCTGGGCGTCAAGCCCGCCATCGGGGTGCGCTTCAAGTTGCATGCACGCGGCAGCGGCCAGTGGGAGGAATCCGGCGGCGATCAGGCCAAGTTCGGCCTCAACGCCTACGAGTTGCTGCGCGTGGTGGAGCGCCTCAAGGAAGAGGACATGCTGGACAGCCTGGTAATGCTGCACACCCACATCGGCTCGCAGATCACCGACATCCGGCGGGTCAAGGTGGCCGTGCGCGAGGCCACCCAGACCTACGCGGGCATGATCGCGGCGGGCGCGAAGCTGAAGTATCTGAACGTGGGCGGCGGCCTGGGCGTGGATTACGACGGCTCCAAGACCACCTTCTACGCCTCCATGAATTACACCGTGCGCGAGTACGCCGCCGACATCGTGTACACCATTCAGGAGGTCTGCAAGGCCCGCGAGGTGCCCGAACCCGTGATCATCAGCGAGTCTGGCCGCGCCCTGACCGCCCACCACGCCGTGCTGATCATGCCGGTGGTAGATGTGACCGGCCCCACCCGTGACCTGGAAGACCTCGCGCCCGCCAGCGAGGACAGCCACCAGATCGTCAAGGACATGGAAGACGTGCTGGAAAAGATCACCCTGCGCAACTACCGCGAGTCTTACAACGACGCCGTGGGCGACAAGCAGACGCTGCACAACCTGTTTGATCTGGGTTACGTGACCCTGATGGACCGGGCGCGCGGCGAGGCGCTGTTCAACGCCATCCTGCGCCGCATCGCCAAGCTGATCCAGAACGAGAAGTACGTGCCGGACGAACTGGAAGACCTGCAAAAGGTGCTGGCCGACAAGTTCATCTGCAACTTCAGTCTGTTCCAGAGCCTGCCGGACAACTGGGCGATTCAGGCGCTGTTCCCGATTGTGCCGCTGGACCGCCTGAACGAGCAGCCCACCCGTCAGGCCACCATCGTGGATATCACCTGCGATAGCGACGGCAAGATTGACAAGTTCATCGACCTGCGCGACGTGAAGTCCACCCTGCCGCTGCACGAGCCGGGGGACCGCCCGTACTATCTGGGCACCTTCCTCATGGGTGCGTATCAGGACGTGCTGGGCAGCGCCCACAACCTGTTCGGCAAGGTCAGCGAGGCGCACGTAACGGTTAAGCCGGGAGGCAAGTTCCACATTGATCTGTTCGTGCGCGGCCAGAAGGCGCGGCGCATGATCGAGTCGATGGGTTACGAGGAACCCATGCTGCGCGACGCCATCGAGGATCAGGCCGACGACGCCATCAAACAGGGCATCCTGACCAACGAGCAGGAAAACGAACTGCTGGACGATTACGGCGAGGAATTGCTGGGCTACACCTATCTGGAGTACGAGGAAGGCTGAAGCCCGGCAGCGTGGAAAAGGCGGACGGCGAACCATTGATCAGGTTCGCCGTCGTACTTTGTCTATGCCATCTTCCAGACGTGAACCTGCCCCGGCTTCAGCGCGGCGGCGCACCCGGCAGATCGACAGCCTGCACGGACACCGGTTCCCCGAAACGGGGGTACTTGCTGCCCAGACTGGGCTTGCCGCGCCCGCACAGCACCGTGATTCTAGGCTGGCTGCCCCCCTTGATCTCGGCCAGCGCCAGTCGGCCCGTCTCGTAGGCCCCCATATCGATGTACAGGTGGCGGCCCATCCGGGCGGGGACCGGGACCGGGGTGTGGCCATGAACGCTGTAGACCACACCGTCAGGCAGGGGAAACGGTCCCTCGAAGGGGCGCAGCCACAGCGCCGCCGTCATGGCGTCCGGGTACTGCTGGTGGCGCACCGGGGGCGAGGCGTGGGCAATCAGCACGCTGGGCGTGGTGGGCGGCTGATCGTGGACCGCGCCATCCTCGGTAACGTAGACCACCCGGCCCAGGTCCTGCAAATATTCTTCCAGCAGCGCCGGAAACTGTTCCAGGGTCAGGCCGCCCAGTTCGCTGCGGACCGTCTCGCCCCCGGCCCGCATCCACGAACGGAAGCCCTCGATGGCGCGGCGGTAATCGCCCATGTCGTGGGTGCCCAGATACTGCCGGTACCAGCGCAGGCCCGAGGCCGCCATCAGCTCATGGTTGCCCATCAGCAGGGTGGCGCGGCCTTCCTTTTTCAGGGCCAGCAGTTTTTCCACCACTTTCATGCTGCGCGGTCCCCGGTCAATAGCGTCGCCCAGGCTCACGAAATACGCCTCCGGGTACTGGGCAAGGGCGGCGTCCAGCAGGTCCGGTCTGCCATGCAAATCCGGGATCACCACCACCTGACGGGTCATAACGGTTCTCCTTGCTCTTCACCAGGGCTGTTTTCATCCGTGAAGTCCAGCAGCGTCTGCTTGCTGCGTTCGCGCAACAGCCGCGCACCGTCCGGGTCCGGCGTGAAGGTCACGGTGCCGCTCGCCCCGTTCATTTGTACGACCACCCGGTACGCCCCGCCGTCCGCAGCAGCGGGCAGCCACTCGGCGGGCAGTTGGAAGGTGCGTCCCCGCGTATCTTCCACATCGGCCAGACCCGCGTCCTCGTCCAGCACATCAATTACCAGCAGTTCTTCGGTGTTCACGCTCATCTGCGGCAGTCTAGCGCCCCCCTTCCTACAGTTCGCTGACCTGCATCCTTCGGGGGACGCCCTGCCCCCACCAGGGGGGGTAGGCTGCGCGACATGTCTACCCCCCGCCCCCGTGGCCCCCACCTGACCCGCCGCCGCGTGCTGCGCGGGCTGGCGGGCACTGGCCTGGGCGTGGCGGCGCTGGGTGGTATGGGCGCGGCGCAGGCGTACCAGTTTGGCGTGACGCAGCACACCCGCACGCTGCCAGGCCTGACACGGCCCCTGCGGGTGGCCTTTCTGACCGATCTGCATTTCGGGCTGTTCATCTATGGCGGCAGCGTGCGCGCCTGGGTGGACGCTGCCAACGCCGCCAGGGCGGACCTGATCGTGCTGGGCGGCGATCAGATGGACTACCGCGCCGACGAGGCCCCTGCCGCCCTGCTGAGCGAATTGAAGCGCCTGAAGGCCCCACTGGGCGTGTACGGCGTGTGGGGCAACCACGATTACGGCAGCTTCGGCAAGTATTACAGTCCGCACTACGGCCCGCGCCGCAATGACTGGCCCCAGCGCCGCGAGGCCTTGCGCGCCGCCTACGCGGAGGCAGGCGTGACCATTCTGAGAAACGAGGGCCGCAGCGTACGGGATGACCTGTATCTGGCGGGAGTAGACGACCTGTGGGAGGGAGAGGTAGACCTGGGCGCAACCCTGGCTGGCAAGCCTTCGGCAGGGGGAACGCTGCTGCTCAGCCACAATCCCGATCTGCTGCCGGACCTGCCTCCTGGCCTGGGGCTGGTGCTGAGCGGCCATACCCACGGCGGTCAGATTCGGTTGCCGCTGATCGGCGCTCCCATAGTGCCCAGCAGGTACGGACAGCGTTACGCGATGGGCTGGGTCACAGGCTCACACGGCACGCCTGCCTATGTCAGCCGGGGGCTGGGCCTCAGCGGCGTGCCCCTGCGGAACCTGTGCGAGCCGGAAATAGCCGTGTTCACGCTGACGCCTGAATAAGGGTTGAGGGCCATGAAAAGCCCTCTCCAGATGAAAAGCCCTCTCCAGATGAAGAGGGCCGTAGTTACAGGCTTTCTTGCTTTACCTCTCCGTGAAGGCCCCCAGCGCCCGGAAGCGCGCCGCCCGCCCCTTCTTCAACTGTTGCGGCGACTGCGCCATCAACTCGGCCAGATGGCGGCCCACCGCCTCGCCCACGGCGGCGGCGGCCTCGTCCATGTTCAGGTGTGCGCCGCCCGTGGGTTCGGGGATGACCTCTTCCACGATGCCCAGGTCCAGCAGATCGGGGGCCGTGAGCTTGAGGGCCTCGGCGGCCAGGGGGGCCTTGCTGGCGTCCTTCCAGATGATGCTGGCCGCACCTTCTGGGGAGATCACGCTGTACCACGCGTTTTCCTGAATCAGCACGCGGTTGCCCACCGCCACGGCCAGCGCGCCGCCGCTGCCACCCTCGCCGATCACGGCGCAGACCACGGGCACGCGCAGGTTCAGCATGCGGCGGATGCTCTCGGCAATCGCCCAGCCCTGACCGCGTTCCTCGGCCTCCAGGCCCGGATACGCGCCCTGGGTGTCCACCAGGGCCACCACGGGCAGGCCAAATTTCTCGGCCAGATCCATCAGGCGCACGGCCTTGCGGTAGCCCTCGGGGTTGGCGCTGCCGAAACGGCGCTTGATCTTGGTCTTGGTGTCGCGGCCCTTCTGCTGAAGCAGCAGCATGACGGGCACACCCATCCAGCGGGCCGGGCCACCGATTAAAGCGGGATCGTCGCCAAACCGGCGGTCCCCGTGCAACTCGGTAAAGCCGGTACACAGGCGGTCCACGTAATCCAGCGCGGTGGGCCTGCCGGGGGCGCGGGCCAGTTGTACCCGTTCCCAGCGACTGGGCGGCCCGCTGGCCTCGCGCAGCCGCTGCACTTCCACCTTCAGCGGCGAGATGGAGGAATCCAGGTTCTGCCCGGTGCGCTGGGCGGTGGCCTCCAGATCGCGCACGCGGGCTTCCAGCTCACGCAGGGCCTCAGGGCTGCCGGTCATGCGCTGACCTCGCGGCGGGTCAGCAGTCCCAGCAGGTTGGCCAGATACGGGCGCTGCTCACGGCGGTCCACCACGGCGTCCACCATGCCGTGATCCAGCAGAAATTCGGCCCGCTGGAAGCCCTCGGGCAGACTCTGGCGAATGGTCTGCTGGATCACGCGCGGCCCGGCAAAGCCGATCAGTGCCCCCGGCTCGGCCACGATCACGTCGGCGATGGTGGCGAAACTGGCAGTCACGCCCCCGGTGGTGGGGTCCGACAGGATGCTCACATAGGGCAGGCCCGCCTCGCTCAGCGTTTCCAGCGCCACAGTGGTCTTGGCCATCTGCATCAGCGATAAAGCGCTTTCCTGCATCCTCGCCCCACCGCTGGCGGTCACGATGATTAGCGGCGTACCGTGTTCGGCTGCGTATTCGGCGGCGCGCGAAATTTCCTCGCCCACCACGCTGCCCATGCTGCCGCCGCTGAAGGCGAAGTCCATCACGGCCAGCGTGACTGGCAAGTTCAGGATGGTGCCGCTTCCCGTCAGGATCGCGTCGGGGCGGCCCGTCTTGGCCTGGGCGCGTTTCAGGCGGTCCGTGTACGCCTCGGTGTCGTGAAAGTTCAGCGCGTCCACGGGATGTACCTTGCCAGACAGCGGCGTGAAACTGCCCTCATCCAGCAGCACATCCACCCGCTGGGCCGCGCCCAGCCGCAGGTGGTGGCCGCATTTGGGGCAGACGTAGGCGTTCAGAAGTAAATCTCGGTTGTAAATGCTCTCCTTGCATTGAGGGCATTGGGTCCATAACTCTGGCACGTCCGCGCCCGTCTGTTGCTGCGGGCGGCGGCGGCGAAAAAATCGGTCAAGCGCCATGCGGTTCAGTCCTCCGGGAATCCATCTCTGGCCGCATTCTAGCGGCGTGGCCACAGAACAAATGCACCGGGTTCAGCAAAACGCCGCACTACAGCTTTTTGTCCAAGCGAAGATCGATCTCTCTGGATGACTTTGCCGGGGCGTCGCCCAGTTTGGTCTTGAGGTAATCGTCCAGTTGCGCCAGTTGCAGGTTGATGTCCTGCTGCAAGCCGTCAATCCGCGCATTCATGGCCCGCAGCTCATTGCCCGTTTCACCTGTGCCCAGCGCGTTCATGCGGGTATCCAGGTGGCTCCGCAGTTCGGCGAAGCGGCTGCCTTCCTGGCTGTCCAGGCTGACCCGCAATGTTTCCATATCGCGCAGCAGCTTGGCCGTGTCGGCCTGGGCACGCAGGTTGCTGATCCCCGCCCAGAAATAGAACAGCAGCGCGGCAAAGATGGCCGTGAGCAGCATGATCAGGCCGATAGGCGCGGTGACGTACTGGATGAAGCCCAGATTCATGGGCTGCAAGGCCATCAGCGAGCCGAAATTCAGCACCGCAAAGATGAGCAGGAGGACGAGACCGGCGATCAGGACAATTGTCCGCATAGAGGGAAGCTTAACACCCCGTCCGGTCCGCGCGGGGTGGGGGGCTTTGCAAGACTTTTACATTTCCCTCTGATCTCGGAGCTGTCTGGTCCCAGGTTGATTGGTTCCCCATCCCAGCCCCAATAAATGTCACGGTTCTCACCCAGGGCGGCAGGGTATCCTGTGCGCCTATGTCCCTTGTCGTGTTGGTTACGCTTCCCCCCGAACGGGCGCATGACATGGCCCGCACGCTGGTTGCCGAGCATCTGGCAGGCTGCGTCAACATTCTTCCCGGCGTCCAGAGCGTGTACCGCTGGCAGGGCGACGTGGCCGAGGACCCCGAGAGCATGCTGCTGATCAAGACCAGCGGCGAGAAATACCCCGAACTGGAAGCCCGAATCAAGTCCCTGCACCCCTACGAGGTGCCCGAGATCATCGCCCTGCAATACGACCGCGCCCTGCCCGAATTTCAGAGCTGGCTGCGGGAAGCCCTGAATCCGTAAGGAAGCAAAACCCGTCTTGGTACAACGAAAAAGCCCCGACTCGCAGCAACGCGGGTGGGGGCTTGCGTGGTTCTTCAGGCTGGTGCGGCGCGCTTAACCGGCCTGTCCTGGCGTCGTGACTTCCACGGCGGTCAGGGTTTCCGTGACGCGGTAAGTGTGCTGCACGCCCTTTGGCACGCAGTAACTGTCGCCCTCGCCCAGCAGGATGGTCTGGCCATCCATATCCAGTTCCACCTTGCCACTGATGACGTAGCCCAACGTCTCGTAATCGTTGGCGTGGGGTTGCTTGCCCTCGGTGTCACTGGGCTGTTCGTTATGCCACAGGCGCATGCTGCCCTGCCGTCCGGCCACCAGATGGTGCTGGCCGTCTTCGCCGTGCTTCGTTCCATCACGGCTGACTTTGTACTGCTGGCTGTTACTGTTCTGGGTCATGACCCCACTCTCCACTCTGTGCGCCCAGGCGAAGTGATGTGGGCGTAAGGGGACATTCACGAGGACTTGCCGGGACCTTTATGCGCCCTCGCCCTTCTCCCGCACCGGACGGGTCTGCCACGCCAGATACGCCGCATAGACGTTGACCAGCGCGGCGGCCAGATGCCACAGCGGCAGCTCGCCGCCCACCGCCCAGGCCAGCGCCGACGCGGCGGCCAGCCCGTTCAGGCCCACGCCCACGCGGTAGGTCAGGCCCTCGTGCGGGGTGTTGTACATCGGGGTGCGGGCGTGCGGATCGTGCATGGACGTGATCGCCTCGGCGTAACGGATCAGCGTCAGGATGCCGAAGACTAGCAGCAGCCCGGCCAGCAGCATCACCGCCAGCCCCAGGTAGCGGCTGACATGCTCGTAATCCAGCGCGCCCAGCGTGAAATGGGCCAGCGCACCCAGCACGCTGACCAGCGCCAGCCCCAGCGTCCGGGGGGTGCTGTAGTTGGGAGGATCGCCGAGGGCAGGCATAACGCGGCCCCCAGCTTGCCGCCTGCGCGGGTGCGGAGGATGAGCGCGGAGCGAGGAAAAACGTTAGGAGTCGCGCGGGACCGTCCCAGCCGCATCCGCAGCCGACACTCATGATTTCTGGCGTGTGGTACGGCCTTTTGCTCCTCTAGCCGCAGGGCATTCTGAAGGCGTACACTACGAGATCATGCCCGGACGGTGTCCCCCTCATTTCAGAGGTAGGCGCGCGTACGGCATCCGGGGAGGTGAGGACACATGGGAACCAAGGAGGACGTTCGTTCGCGGCTGAACATCGCGGAAGTCGTCGGTGAATATGTGCGCCTGACCCCCGCCGGGAAAGGCCGCATGAAGGGGCTGTGTCCATTCCACAACGAGAAAAGCCCCAGCTTTCAGGTGGACACCGATCAGGGCTATTTCTACTGCTTTGGCTGCAAGGCCGGGGGCGACGTGTTCAGCTTCGTGCAGCGCAGCGAGAGCCTGAGCTTCGGCGACGCCCTGCGCAAGCTGGCCGAGCGCGTGGGTATTCAGGTGGAGGCCAAGTACGGCGAGCGCAGCAGCCGCGATCTGTACGACGTGAACGCCTTTGCTCTGGCCTATTTCCGCGAACATCTGCCAGGGCCAGCGCTGGACTACTTCCGGCGGCGCGGGTTGACCGACGAGACGATTGCCGCCTTCGAGCTGGGGTACGCCCCCGACGGCTGGGACGGCCTGCTCAAGCACGCCCGCGTCAAGGGTCTGTCTGATCGACAGTTGCTGGAAGCGGGCCTGTTGACCGAGAACGCCGAGAACGGGCGAGTCTATGACCGCTTCCGGGGCCGCGTGATGTTCCCCATCCGTGACCATCTGGGCCGTCTGGTGGGCTTCGGTGGGCGCGTGCTGGACGACAGCAAACCCAAATATCTGAACACGCCCGAAACCGACGCCTTCCGCAAGGGCGAGGTGCTGTATGGGCTGGACAAGGCGCGCACGGGGCTGGGGAAGTCGGAGAACGGCGACTCTGAACTGATCGTGGTGGAAGGCTACATGGACGTGATCACCATGCAGCAGCACGGTTTCACGGGCGCAGTCGCCAGCCTGGGTACCGCCCTGACCGCCGAACACGCCACGTTGCTGGAACGGCTGGGCGCACGCAGCATCTCGCTGATGTTCGATCACGACGAGGCGGGTCTCAAGGCCATGCTCAAGGGGCTGGATCAGGTGCTGGGGGCCAAGTTCCGCGTGCGGGCCACCTCTGTTCCCAGCGGTAAGGACCCGGCAGACGCGCTGCTGGCCGGGGACGACGCGGGCATCCGCAAAGCGCTGGCCGAGGGTGTGGACGAGGTGCATTACCGCGTGCAGGCCGCCATCGAGACGCACGGCACCGCCACCGCCGAGGGCAAGCGCAAGATTCTGATGGAACTGCTGCCGCGCATGCAGAACCTCGATCCGCTGGACGAGATCGCCGAGGGCGTGCGCACCGCTGCCTGCGAGACGCTGGGCATCAAACCCGAAGCACTGATGGAGTGGATCGGCAGCAAGGCCAAGCGCCGCACCCTGACCGACACCCATCTGGCGGGCATGAGTGCCGGGCGCGGCGAGCAAGAGAACGAGATGAAGCTGCTGCGGCAATTGCTGATCAATCCCAGCCTGCTGGCAAAACTGGACGGCAGCGTGCCGTGGCGTAACGAATCGGTGCGTAAAGTGATGCTAGCCGTGCAGGGCGCAGCCAGTTCCGACGCCATTCTCGACGTATTCCGGGGCCAGCCCGAGGAACAACTGCTGATCCGCCTGCTGTTCGAGGGCCGCGATTCCGGCAGCATCTCCCGGCACGGCAGCGAGCAGTACGATCAGAAGGTCAACGCCTACGCTGCCGCCGCTGTGGACGACATTCAGGTGACTCTGAGCATCGACGCCATGCGCGCCGAGATCGGCCTGCTGAAAAAGCAGGTGGGCGGGGCCGCCCCCACCGAGCAACTGGGCATCCTGAAGCAGATTGGGGAACTCCAACGCGCCGTGGAAGCCGAGAACCGGGGACGGCGGGGCATCGCGTAGAGTAGAGGACCAACGAGCGGTCACCAAAAGTGATTCTCTTCGTTCCTCAAGCAAGACATAGACTAACAGCCCTATCGCTCCAATCCTCTCCCAGAGATCGAAAAATCCCCCTCCCAGATCTGAGAGGGGGATGAATTTGGCTGGCGCTTACTTGCGGTCCTGAATCTGGACGTACTTCGCGTCCTTCTCGCCGGTGTACACGCTGCTGGGGCGCAGCAGGCTGTTGTCCTTGCTGTACTCGATCACGCTGGCGCACCAGCCGCTGATGCGGGCCAGGGCAAAGATCGGGGTGAAGAATTCCTTCTTGATGCCCAGGTCGCTGTACACCGTGCCGCTGTAGAAGTCCACGTTGGGATAGATGCCCTTGTCGCCCAGACGGTCCACCACGGTCTTTTCAATGGTTTCGAGAACCTGATAGTAGTTGCTCTTGCCTTCCTTGCTCGCCACATGCTCGGCGTAGTCGCGCAGCACCCGGCTGCGGGGATCGAAGTTCTTGTAGACGCGGTGGCCCACGCCCATGATCTTTTCCTTGTTGTCCAGCTTCTTGGAGATATACGCCTCAGCCCTGTCAGGCGTGCCGACCTCGTCGAGCATGTCCATCACGGCCTCGTTCGCGCCGCCGTGCAGCGGTCCCTTCAGCGCGCCGATGGCCGAGGTGATGCACGAGTACATGTCGCTGAGGGTGCTGGAGGTGGCAATCGCCGTGAAGGTGCTGGCGTTCATGCCGTGATCGACGTGCAGCACCAGCGCGATATCGAACAGACGGGACTGCTCGGGGGTAGGTTCGGTGCCAGTCAGCATGTACAGGAAGTTGCCCGCGTGCGTCAGGTCCATGCGCGGCGCGACGGCGTCGTGGCCCTCCTGCGTGCGGCTGATGGCGGCGATGATCGTGCTGAACTGCGCGATCATGCGGATGGTGATGGCCCGCTGCGCTTCCGGGGTGATGTCCTCGGACTGCGGGTCCAGCAGGCCCAGGTAAGAGACAGCCGTGCGCAGCGCCTGCATGGGATTGATACCGCGCGGCATGTCCTGGATGACCTGCTGAAGCTGCTGCGGAATGGCGCGGTTTTCCTTGAGGTGGGCATCGAACTGCGCCAGTTCCGTGGCGGTGGGCAGCTTGCCTTCCAGCAGCGCCAGCGACAGTTCCTCGAAGGTGCTGTTCTCGGCCCATTCCTGAATCGGAATGCCCAGATGCAGCAAAATGCCTTCCTCGCCGTTGATGAACGTCAGCTTGCTCTCGGTGAATTTAACGCCTGCCAGGCCCTTGGCGATTTCAGTCATGATAGCCGAGGATAGCACCGCCGCCCTACGCGGTCAGATACGCATCACGTTCCCGCAGGGGTAACAACCTTCATGTCTGGCGGCACGGCGGCCCTACAATGCCCGGCGATGACCGCCCCCGCTCAAGTCGTTCTGGCCCTGGACACCGCCACCCCCTACCTGACCCTGGCCCTGCGCTGGCAGGGCGGCGAGACGGCTTCCTCCAGAGAAGTGGGCCGGGCACACGCCGAGGAATTGCCCGCAGCCACGCGCCAGTTGTTTGAGGAAGCGGGCCTCCCCTTTCGCGCCGATCTGATCGTGATCGGCACTGGCCCCGGCTCGTATACCGGTGTGCGCGTGGGGGCCAGTTATGCGCTGGGGCTGGGACGCGTGTGGACTGCCCCGGTGCGCGGAGTATCCACCTTAGAAGGTCTGGTCAGAGGTGAAAACGCTCAGGCCGTCTCGCTGGACGCCCGCAAGGGCAACGTCTACGGCGCAGTTTATGAAGTTTCAGGTGGCGCAGTGGAAAGTATCAGGCACGCCCCACAGAAATTCAGTCTGGAGGACTTTCAGGCGCTGATCGGCCCGCTGCCCTGGCATCAGGACAACGCCCCGGACGGTCTGGCCCTGCTCGAAGCCGGGCTGAGACACGGGGCCGAGGACTGGGCGCTGGCTTACCTGTAATACGGCGTCAGTTCAGACCCACCAGTTCCTCGCTCAGCGCCCACAGCCGCGCCGCACTCTCTGAATCGCGGGCGTAGGGCTTGTGGCCGAACATCGGGTCCGGGTTCTGCGGGTCCAGCGGCGTGCTTTCCTGAAGGTCTTCTAGAAACAGCCCACCCACACCTTCCAGTTGGGGCGAGGTAGCGGCCCAGACGGTGGTGGACGCCCCCTCTTCCGTGGTCTTGAACACCGCGTTCAGCTTGCCCGACTCGTCCTGCCAGCCCATCGCACGCTGTTCTTCCACCGGAACAAACTTCTGCAATCCGGTCATGATGCCGCCAGGATGGACGGCGTTGGCGGTCACGCCCTGCGCGCCGTACTTCTGCGTCAGGCCCACCGCGAACAGGGCGTTGGCGGTCTTGCTCTGGCCGTAGGCGTCCCAGCGGTCATAGGGGCGGCGTTCAAACTGGATGTCGTCCCAGACGATGTCGCTGCGGCGGTGGCCGCTGCTGCTCAGGGCCACCACGCGGGCAGGGGCGGCTGCCAGCAGCGCGGGCATCAGCAACTGTGTCAGCATGAAATGGCCCAGATGATTGGTGCCGAACTGCGTCTCGAAGCCGTCCGGGGTCTGGCCCTGCGGCGTCGCCATGATGCCCGCGTTGTTGATCAGCATGTGGATTGCGGGGGCCACCGCCAGAATTCGCGCCGCCCCTTCACGCACCTGGGCCAGCGAGGCGAGGTCCAGCTCGATCACCTGAGCGTTCTGATTGCCCGTCGATTCACGGAGTTCGGCAGCGATCTTCTCGCCTTTTCCGGTGTCCCGGACGGCCAGGATCACCGATGCCCCCGCCGACAGCAGGGCGCGGGCCGTCTCGACGCCGATGCCGGAAGATGCGCCAGTGATCACGGCGGTCTTCCCAATCAGGTTGGTCCCCTGAACGACTTCGAGGGCGGTAGCGCGCGGCGCGAGTGGACTGGCAATGGTGGTCATGGGACCGAGCTTACGCCTCTGGACCAGAACATGGAAAAGCGGCCACCCCCTCCGGCTGGAGAGGGGGCCGCCGCCACAAAGAAGGGTCAGCTCGTCGGCTGGCTGATGCCCTTCAGGGCCGTCTCGTCCACGCCCGTCTGCGCCCGCACAGCCAGATCGCCCAGGCTGACGATGCCCACCACCTTGCTGCCCTCGGTCACGGGCAGGCGGCGGAGCTGACGGTGGGACATCTCGCGGGCGGCTTCCTCCACCGTGGTGTCGGCAGGCATGGTGAACACGTCGCCCGTGGCGTAATCGCTCGCCGGGGTGCCGAAATCATGGCCGTAAGCGACGGCACGCACCACGATGTCGCGGTCCGTGATGATTCCGGTCAGCATATCGCCATCCATGATCAGCACGTTGCCGATGCCCTGTTCCTTCATGTGGGTGGCGACTTCTTTAAGGGTGGCGCGGGTGTCCACGGTGGTCAGGTCCGGGGTCATGATGTCTTTGAGAGTGGTCATATGGTCACCCTAGCCCGCCAGCGTAGGGGGGCCGTGGGGAGCGGCTA
The DNA here is from genome assembly GCF_009017495.1 of Deinococcus sp. AJ005. Taxonomy (NCBI): domain Bacteria; kingdom Thermotogati; phylum Deinococcota; class Deinococci; order Deinococcales; family Deinococcaceae; genus Deinococcus; species Deinococcus sp. AJ005. The sequence goes on from NZ_CP044990.1 coordinate 2,623,479, forward strand.
AAGGAACGAAAAAGGGAGAGGCCAACCGCGCCTCTCCCCGTTCCTTAATCTGTTCCGCTCAGCGCATCAGCCAGTCGAAGGAGGTCTTGACCAGAATGTTGCGGCTGCCAGGGGTCAGCCCTTCCAGGCCGAAGCCCATGTTGACGGTGCGGTAGCGGCCCGCGTCGTTGGCGACGATGGCCCCGGCGTTTTCCCCCGCACTCTGGGCGCTGACCCGTCCGCCGCGCGCGGGCTGGCTGGCCTGCTGGCCACTGTTGCCGAAAATCTGGCCCAGCGCGGTGCCGATGATCTTGCCCGCGATCTGCTCGACCAACCCGCGCGGGTCCTGCTGCTTCTGGGCGGCGCGGCCCCGGTTGGGATCGACCTTAATGCTCTGGGCGCTGATGGTTCCGGCGTTGGCGTTGGCGCTGCCCCAGGAGGCAACGGTGGCGCTGCCGCCCAGATCGGCGATCACATCAGGGTAGACCTGATTCTGGGCGCTGCCCGCCGCATTCAGGGTGAAGGCGGTGTTGCCGAAGGCCCCGCTGGTCACAAATTTGGCGATGCCGCTGCTGTCGGCCACGAAGCGGGTCTTCAGGACACTGCGGTAAAAGTCGCTCTCACCGATGTCGTAGCCGATGTCCTGGCCGGTCACCAGCAGCCGTCCGCCGCCCGAGAGGTACTGGCGCAGGGTGTTCTGATCAGCGGCGGTGATGGTGTTCTGGTACTGCTCACCACTGGCCCAGATCACGATGTCGGCCTTCTGCATCTCGCTCAGGGGAGGCGCGCCCTGAGACTGCACGTTCCACACGAACGCACCGCCGCTGACCGCGTTGGACTTGAGGGCGTCGCGCAGCGCACCGGTCACGTCCGCGCCCACACCCATGTCGTCATCGACGAGCAGAACGCGGGGCTTGCCCGCACTGGCAGCCGGGGTGGGTTTGGGGGCCGGAGCTGGCGTCGGGGCAGGCGTCGGCTTGGGCGCAGGGACCGAAGCGCCCGGCACCGGCTTGATAAAGCAGCCCTTGAGCTTGCCGGGGAAAGGATCGCGGCCCCACTCGGCCACCGTGCAGTTGAAGCCGTCCGTTCCAGTGCCGGTGGCGTACTGGCCCTCGGTGCCGAAGGCGGCGGCGCGCTGCCCGCTGAAGTTGCACTTCTGGCCTTCCAGGGCGCACAGATCGTAGCCCGCTGGGCCAGTGGGGGTCTTGTTGGCGGGCGGCGGCGTGGGGGTGGGGGCAGGCGTCGGCTTGGGCGCAGGCGGTGGAGTGGGCGTGGGTGCGGGAGCAGGCGTCGGGGTAGGCTTGGGCGCAGGCGGGGGCGTCGGAGTCGGTGTCGGCGCAGGAGCAGGCGTCGGCTTGGGGGCAGGTGCTGGTGCGCCCACGTTCACGCCCAGCTTGGCCAGCGCACCCGGCACGCTGATCAGACCGAAGCCCACATTGTTGTTCTTTGCCCCAGCATTGCTGGCGCTGGTGTACAGCGCGTTTTTAATGGCGTCCACGCTGCTGCCGGGCTTGGCCGAGAGCAGCAGTGCCACCGCGCCCGCCGCGATGGGGCTGGCCTGCGAACTGCCGCTCTTGGCCCCGTACTTGTCTCCCGGAATCGAGCTGGTGATGTCCACCCCCGGCGCGGCGATGTCGGGTTTGACAAACACGCCGTTGATCTTGCCGGTCCAGGCCACCGGCCCCCGGCTGCTGAAGCTGGCGACGTTGCCACTCTGGTCCACCGCGCCCACGCCGATGGCGTCCGGCAGGTTGCCGGGGCTGCCGGTGCTGGCCGACGCCGGGCCGAAGTTGCCGATGGCGAACACCGGGACCACCCCGGCCTTGAGCATGTTCTCCAGCGGCACGATGAACTCGTCGTAGGTGCCGGGAATGCCCAGGCTCATGTTCACCACGTCGGCGCCGTCGTCGGTGTCGGCGTTGTTGTCGGGGTCCAGCACGTACTGCATCCCGGCGATCACCTCGGCAAAGGTGCCCTCATTGTTGGGCAGCACCAGGGCACTGATGATCCTGGCATCGGGGGCCACGCCCACCGTGTTGCCCACCAGCAGACCCGCCGTGTGGGTCCCGTGGTCGGCGCTGTCGTGCGCCTGGCTGTTGACGCGGTTGCCCTCAGCATCGAACTCGGCGAAGGCGATGACCTTGCCCTTCAGTTGCGGGTGGTTGGGATCGATCCCGCTGTCCAGGTGCCCGATCTTGATGCCCTGGCCCTTGAACCCGGCGGCCCACGCCTGCGGCGCACCGATCTTGGCCAGATGCCACGGCTCTCCGGCGGCGGCGGCAGAGGCGCTCAGGGCCACGGCCTTCTGGGGATTGGGAATCTTGACCTTGAAATTCTCGAACACGTCGGTCACGAAGGGCAGGGCGGCCAGCGCACGCGCCTGCACCGGGGTCAGCGGCAGGAAGATGCTCTGGTCCAGCCACAATGCCGTGGCCTGACCGCTCTTGATGGCGCTGGCCAGAAAGCCTGCCGACGAGCCGAGCTGGTCTAGGCGGCCATTGAGCTGCGAACGCAGATTCTTGAGCTGGGCCTTGCCCCGCGCGTCGTTGCCGAACTGGAAGCGCACGATCACGCCCACCTTGGTCTGGTCACCGCGCTTGGCCCGCTCCAGCAGCGTGGGCGACAGGCCCGCCGCCCCTGCCGTGGAAAGGGACGCGCCGCCCAGCATCAGGGCCGCGCCCAGCATCAGGCTCTTGCGCCCGGCCATCTTGACTCGGGGCATCTTTACTTGGGGCATCTTCATACGGGTCAGCGTACCTGCCCCGCCATGACGCCCCCTGAACGCCGCGTGAGGAAACCTTAAACCGCCGTCAGGGCCGCGTCAGTCTGCGCCTTCGTGGACACTGGTCTGAAGGCCAGGAAAGGCAGAGCGCAGTTCACCGGCCAGTCGCCGCAAGCCCCATTCCTCGCTGCGGCGGTGGCCCAGCGCGATCACGCCCATCCCCCGCGCGTGGGCCGAAGCCGAGGCCGAGGGCCGCAGTTGCCCGGTCAGATACACCCGAACCCCCCCATCAGCGACATGTTCGATCAGACCTGGATTCATGGCATTCATCAGCGCCACGCGCAACGGGCCAGAGGTGTCGGCAGGCGGCCACGAATTGTCCTCGCCGCCCAGTTCGGCATGCAGGGCGGCGCGCAATTCATCCCAGTTCTGCTGTGGAGGCGTGGCGGTGATGCCCTTCAACTCTCCCTTCCAGACCACCTCTCGCACGTCCCGCCAGCCCAGAGCGCGGGCCAGCCGATGGTTCGGCCCCGTCGTCAGCGCCAGATCAAAGCCGTCGTGGACGCTCAGCACGCCCAGGCCGGGCCACTTCTCCCCCACCCGCAGGGATCGGTGGACGAACAGCGCGTCAGCGTCCACTTCGGGCGGCAAATCGGCGGGTTCCAGGGCCAGCGCCAGCTTCTGAACTTCCTGCGGGCCGTCGCGCTTAAGAGGCTGGGCCTCACCAAATTCCGCGCGCAGCCAAGCGGTCAGTTCGTGCAGGGTGGGCGTCACAGTTGCCACTTCCAGACTTTCGACACGAAGGGTGGTTGCTCCGTCGCCGCCATTTCCTCCGACTCAGCGCGTGTTTTAAAAGGGTCAGGCATCGGGTTCCAGGGGGCGCAACATGAGACGGATGTTGGCAACTTCGAGTGCCAGGGGAGAGTCGGCCAGCAACAGCGGAAGCTGAGGTATACCTACCATGGTAATGCTCCAGAAATCCCGTCAAGCAGCGAAGAGAGACTTCGCTGATACGACCAGTTTATCCCAGGGGTAGGCATACCCGAGGGCCGAGTGGAGCCTCGCGGTGTTGTACCCGTGCTGGAATTGGGCACATTGGACGCGAAGTTCGGTGATGGACCGCATCTCCTGTCGGAAAATCCATTCGTATTTCAGATTTCGGTTGACCCGTTCCAGACTCCCCATTCCACCGCGCTGCGACACCTTCGCCCTGATCCAGCAGCCCACCGCCTCACACGCCTGCCGAAAGGCCTGCGACGTAAAATCCGACCCTCCATCTGACATCACCACTCCCTCGTCCTCAATCCCGTGGTGATGCAGCATCTGAAGTCCTGTCTGCAGCGCGGTGACCGCGCTGCTTGCCGAGAGATGACGAACCACGTTCAGATGCAGCACGGCGCGGCTCTGAACATCCAGCACGACATAGACCCAGGCGATCCCATCCGCGAGACTCGGGTGGCGTCAATCTGAACCCGTCGCCCCTCGGGCCACAGGAAGGGCGTCAGGACGGGCACAGACGGGCGCCGTATTTTCCTCGGCTAGGCCGGAATCAAGTCCAATTCTTGGAGCAAGCGTCGGACCTCATGACGGCCAGGCGCAGCCTGACCGTACTGCCCTGCCAGTTGACGCTGAACGCGCCGATACCCATAGGTTGGATTCGCCAGCGCGACGTCACGCACCTGATCACGGTGCGATTCACACCGTGCCTGACGAACTTTCGCTCGTCGGGCGTATCGTCTGGCATCACGCAACTTCCAGTACGGCCCTTCAACGTCCCGGGCAAAGCTGGACAGGCTGATGTGGGGCTGGTCTTGGAGCACCCCGGCGTAGAGCTAGGGGGGCCTGCTGAACGCTCAAAGACCCCGGGCTTTTTTTGCGATGTTGAGGGACAGCTCCTTCTCGCCCAGCAGGCTTTTCAGACGCTCGTTTTCCTGCTCGAGGGCTTTGACCCCATGATCGACATGGTCGCCAAGGAGGCGGGCAAGCCCCATACGGGTGCTGTTCTGCCCAAGAGGCGGGCACGCCCCGCCTCCAGGAACTGCGTCCGCCACTTATGAATCAGACTCTCGGCGACGCCATGCTGACGGGCCAGCTCTACCACCGATTGTTCACTGCGCAGGACCGCGAGGACAATCTGCTCACCCCGTTTAGGGCTTGGTAAGGTTATGGGCGATGACGGCCAGGACGACGCGCAGCCGCAATGAGGCCAGTGTTTTGATCTGAACAGACCGAATCCCCTCTGCAACCAGTTGGGAGAACACCGTTTCTATGCGTTTGCGGAGTTTCGGATGGCGGTCTGGCCGCCATCCGGTGTCATACCGGGAGTTGCTTTTGGGTGGATAGATGTAGCCCACGCAGCAGTACCCCTTATCCCCCACAATTTTTGGCCCGTCGAAGTCGGGGATGGCGTCGATTGAGTTCGTAGCTCACGGTGGTGTCGTGCAAATTGGCCGGTCTGATCAGGTATTGCGCAACCTCACCGTCTTCCAGGACCCACGCGTGGAGCTTGTACCCAAAAAACTTCCCCTGTGTCCCGTGTCCCCATCTGGCTCCAGGAAAGAGACAGCGCCGCGTTCGTTTGGGACGGCAAATGGGGAGAGGCATGGAGTCGATCACCATCTCAGCACAGGATCGGGACGGTGTACAGACCTTCTCCAAGACGGCCAGCAGACCGTTGGCCCGGTTGAAAGCTTGCGTGTAGGACGGCAGACCGGGGCGGTCTGCCTTAAGATCACTCCACCAGACCGATGGGTACGCCTGTTTGTAGATCAAGCGTGCCAGCAATAGGGCGATGAGCATGGCATCGGTGACCTTCTGATGACGACACTTTTTCTGGTCATTAAAGTGTCGTTTGGCCCAGCGATGGAAAGTGCGAATGTTATGCCGACGGCCTAAACTGTGGTAGAGACGATATCTAGCCATATCGTCTCACTTTTTATCGTCTGGGTACGGAGAAATCTATCCTGGCTCAAGCCCTAAACGGGGTGCGCATGTCTGCCGGAAAATCGCGGCCCATAACTTGGCGCTGTTTTTTGGATGTCTCTGATCCCCTGGCACCCGAAGTTTCCAAACTTTTCAATCGGAGTTCGTATCAGATATGTCCCAGCGTATCGCTGACTTTGCGTTGGACTTGGCGTCCCCCCATCACCCCTTGCCATTCGCACCCGCCATCTGCTAATCTGCGCCCCGCTGAGGGGGCTTAGCTCAGCGGGAGAGCATCCGCTTTGCAAGCGGAGGGTCTGGGGTTCGAATCCCCAAGCCTCCACCAGAAGAAACCACGTCTAGTACGTGGTTTTCTCTTTTTTCCAAATGGAGTCATCGCGCTTTTTGTCCAAAAACTGCGAAACAACCGCAATGTGCAGGGGTGACCGTAAATCTGCCCAGTCCTCGGTTTGCCAGACTGAGAGCGTGTTTATACAGGGTCAGGCCCGATGGCAAGCTTGGGGTGTGAAACGGATTCCGATTAGAAGGTGTTGAAAACACCTGTAATCCGAGCCGACTTGCAATGCTGCGAAGCAGAGCAGGAAGCAGAAAAACGGATTCTGGGTGTGAAGTGTGGAGATCGGAGCTTTCCCGATCTATACACGAAACAAACGGAACCCATATCAGGTAGAGGCAACGGCCTGGGTCTGCTTCATCACCGTCTTTAAGCCCCATTCAAAACGCCCCACCGCACCGTCCACATCCGCCAGCTTGTCCAGTCCGAACAGGCCGATGCGAAAGGTTTTGAAATCCGGTCCCTCGCCCACCTGAAGCGGCACACCCGCCGCGATCTGAAGACCCGCCTCGCGGAACGCCTTGCCACTCTGGATGGCGTCGGCCTCGGTGTAGCTGACCACGACGCCGGGAGCCTGGTAGCCCTCAGAGGCGACACTGGAAAAACCCGCCTCTTTCAAAACGATGCGAACACGTTTGCCCAGTTCCCACTGTGCTTCTTTCGCCCGCTCAAAGCCGAAAGCCTTCACTTCCTGCACGGTGTCGCGGAACTGGCGCAGGCCATCGGTGGGCAGGGTGGCGTGGTACGCGAAACCGCCTCCCTCGTAGGCCCGCATCATGTTCAGCCACTTCTTGAGGTCCAGCATGAAACTCACCGAGTCGGTGGCGTCCACCCGCGCCACGGCCTCCGCACTCAGCAGCGCGATTCCGGCGCAGGGCGTGCTGCTCCATCCTTTCTGCGGCGCGGTGATCAGCACATCAATGCCCAGGTCCGTCATATCCAGCCATACGCAGCCCGAGGCGATGCAGTCAATGACAAGCAACCCGCCGCCCTCGTGCGTGGCCTGTGCCATCTGGCGAATGTAATCTTCCGGCAGGATGATTCCCGACGAGGTTTCCACATGCGGCGCGAACACCAGCGCGGGTTTCTCGCGGCGGATGGCCTCCAGCACTTCCTCAATGGGAGGGGGCGCGAACGGCTCCTGATGCCCGCTTGCCTGCGTCTGGGCCGAGAGGACCGTCACCGATTCCGGCACGCGGCTCATCTCAAAAATCTGGGACCAGCGGTAACTGAACCAGCCGTTGCGAACCACCAGACAGCGCTCTCCCTGCGCCAGTTGGTCCACCACCGCCTCCATCGCCGATGTTCCCGAACCCGGAATGATCGCCACAGCGTCGGCGTGGTACACGGCCTTCAACTCGGTAGACAGATCGTTCATCACGGTCTGAAAGGCGGCGGACATGTGGTTGAGGGAACGGTCCGTGTAAACCACTGAATATTCCAGCAGGCCATTGGGATCAATGTCGGGGCGAAGAGGGGGCATGGCGTCTCCTTGGGATGGGGAATGGGGTTGAGGGCAATAAAAAACGTGCTTCCACTCAAGAGTATGACTCAAAAGCGGAAGCGAACGTCCCGTTTCCAGCATCAGGCTTGCGCCCTGGGCCGGGACGCCGGGTCAGAACTGCGCTAACACGCCTTCCAACCGCTCTTTCTGTGCGCCAAAGTCCTGCACGCGGCGTTTCTCTTCCTCGATCACCTCGGCGGGGGCGCGGGCTACGAAGTTCTCGCTGGCCAGCTTGCCCTGCGCCTGCCTGATCTGCTTGTCCAGCTCGGTCAGGCGCTTTTTCTGCTTGCCCAGCCAATCGGCGATGTCCACCGTGCCTTCCAGCGGGGCGCGGACAGTCACGCCGCCCTCTACGGCGGAGAGGGTGCGGCCTTCCAGCTCGGACACCAGATTTACGCGGGCGATGCTCTCCACCACGCGGGCGTTTGCGGCGACTGTGGCGGATTGTTCGCCCTCTACCACCACGCCCAAGCGGTCCTGTGGCGACAATCCCAGTTCGTTCTTCAGGCTACGGGCGGCAGCCACCGCGTCACGCAGACCGTTGAAGGTGCGGGTAGCGTCGGCGTCGTGCAGAGCGTCCACGGGCTGCGGCCAGGTATGCAGTGCCAGTTGGCGGCGGTGGCCCAGCGCGTCATACACCTCGGAGGTGATGAACGGCATGAAGGGGTGCAGCAGCTTCAGAATATGCTCCAGCACGGCCTTGAGGGTTGCCATGCTACCCAGCCGTCCCTCGGCCAGCGCGGGTTTGGCTGCTTCTATGTACCAGTCGCAAAACTCGTCCCAGGTGAAGGCGTACAGCGTGCGAATCGCCGCCCCCAGATCAAAAGCGTCCAGTTGCCCACTGACCTCGGCGGTCACGGCATTCAGGCGCGAAATGATCCAGCGGTCTGCCGGGGTCAGGTCATCGCGGGCCACCAGTTGTGTCAGCACATCCTTGCTCCGCAGTTCTGCACTGGCTGCGTCGGGAAGGAGGCTGCGGACATAGTTAGTCAGATCGTCGTCACCCTCCAGTTTCGGAATCGCCTCGCCAAGCCGCATTAAAGCAAAGCGGGCCGCGTTCCACAGCTTGTTGGCAAAGTTGCGCCCCTGCTCAAAGCGCCGCGCGTCGTGGCGGATGTCCTGCCCTCCGGTACTCAGGAAGGCGAAGGCGAAGCGGCAGGCATCCACGCCGTACTGCTCAAACAGTTCAATGGGGTCAATGCCGTTGCCCTTGCTCTTGGACATTTTCTGACCCTTGGCGTCCAGATACAGGCCGTGCAGCATCACCGTGTTGAATGGAGCCTGTCCAGTCAGCCCGTACCCGGCCATCTGCATCCGCGCCACCCAGAAAAAGAGGATGTCGTAGCCCGTGACCAGCACCTGCGTCGGGTAGAACTTGCGGAAATCCTCGCTGTCGGTGTCGGGCCAGCCCAGCGTGGAAAAGGGCCACAGGTTGGAGGAAAACCAGGTGTCAAACACGTCCGGGTCACGGCGCAGTTCAAGGTGGGCGTAACGCGGATCCTGATCGCAGTCCAGTTCGGGATTCTCTGGGTCCGGGACGTAGATGTTGCCGTCGGCGTCGTACCACGCGGGAATCTGGTGGCCCCACCACAACTGCCGGGAGATGTTCCAGTCGCGGATGTTCTCCAGCCAGTCGCGGTTGACTTTGCCGTAGCGCTCCGGCACCAGCCGCATCTCGCCCCTTTCCAGCCCCTCTAAGACCTGATCGGCAAACGGCTTCATATGCACGAACCACTGCGTGCTGATGATCGGCTCCACAGGCACTTTGGTCCGTTCCGACAGGCCGATGGCGGTGTCGTGGTCCTTTTCCTCTAGCAAGTCGCCAGAAGCAATGAGTGCCTTGACCACCGCCTTCCGCGCCGCAAAGCGTTCCATGCCCCGGAAGGCTTCTGGCACGAGGTCAGAGGTCAGATTCCCTTCCAGATCAATCACGCTGGGCCGCGCCAACCCATGCCGCTCGCCGATTTCAAAGTCGGTGGGGTCGTGCGCCGGGGTGATCTTGAGTGCGCCCACGCCAAAATCTATTTCCACGGCGGCGTCGGAGATAATCGGAATGAAGCGGTCTGTCAGAGGAATTCGCGCCTTCTGGCCCACCAGATGCGTGAAGCGCCCATCTTCGGGATGCACGGCAATCGCCTGATCCGCGAAGATCGTTTCGGGGCGCACGGTGGCAATCAGAATCTCGCCCGCCTCGCCGTTGCTGGCCGGGGCGGAGGCGTCCTCCAGTTTGTAAGACAGCGTGGTCATCTTGCCCTTGCGGACTTCGCGGTCAATTTCCAACTCGGACAGGGTGGTCTGCGCGGCCACGTCCCAGTTGACGATGCGCTCGCCCCGGTAGGCGGCTCCGTCGTGGTACAGCCGCACGAACTGGGCGCGAACGGCGCGGCTCAGCCCCTCGTCCATTGTGAAGCGCTCGCGGGTCCAGTCCACGCTGACGCCCAGACGCGTGAGCTGGTTCAGAATCATGCCGCCGGACTCGCCCTTCCACTCCCAGACGTGGTCCAGAAACTTCTCGCGGCCCAGATCGTGGCGCGAGACGCCCTGTTCGCGCAGTTGCTTTTCCACCACCACCTGCGTACTGATTCCGGCGTGGTCCATGCCCGGCAGATACAGCGCCTCGAAGCCCGCCATGCGCTTGTAGCGGATCAGCGTGTCGATCAGGGTGTTGTCCAGCGCGTGGCCCAGGTGCAGGTTGCCGGTCACGTTGGGCGGCGGAATCACGATAGTAAACGGCTCCCTGCCGCTGGTGGCGTCGGCGCGGAAGGGTTCGTTGCGCCAGCGGACGGCCCAGTCCGGCTCAATGGCCTGCGGGTCAAACTGCTTGGCAAGAATGGAATCGTTTTCGGGGGTAGGGGTTTCGGTAATGTCTGTTTCGGAAGTGGTGTCTGGAAGGTCAGTCATGGGCGGGTCTCCTGAGAGGGGGCAGAGGGAACGGGATTCAGATACGGCAGCGCGGCGTCCATTTCCCAGTCCAGGCCGGGCGCGTTGAGATCGGCCCAGCGAAAGGCGAAGAGATACCCGTCTGCGAAATGGGTCCAGGTGTCGGGCAGATCAGCGAGCGTGGCGTAGGCGTAGGCGTGGCAAACCTGCCGGGTGAACCGCTCTGGAAGTTGCGCCTCCCAGCGGTAGGAAACGAGATGGCGCGGCGCGGTGAGTTGCAAACCGGATTCCTCCCACAGCTCGCGCACGGCGGCGTCGGCTGGGATTTCCTCCGCTTCCACACCGCCTGCTGGGAGTTGCACGCCCGCTTCTGTCATGTCCGCATGTTCAAAGACAAGCAGAGAAGGGCCACTCACAACCAAACAGAGAACTTTCTCGCGCAGGCCATGAGACGTGGCATCTGCCCGCGCCTGCGCTTGATTGTCGTAAAACGTGACCATTGCTCTCCTCTTTTTCGCCGATTGAAGAAACGAAAAAACGCCCCGTCCGCCAGGCTCTCACCTATGCGCGGACGAGACGTCTGAAAAAGACGATTCCCGTGGTACCACCGCAATTCCCGCCTGGATGGCGGGCGCTCGCTCTGCGCTGTATCGGGCGCACCCGGACGGCTCTACACACCGCTCTCACGGCTTCCTCCGTCTCGCTCGCGGGCGACTTTCTCCGGCTGCTTTCCCATCCAGATTCTCAGTCACGCTCTGGACTTCCTGTGGGCGCACGCGCGGGTACTCCTCCCGGTCACTGCCCGGCCAGTATACGCGGCGGCGCGGGGCTGAGTGAATCGGCGGATGGGCCTAATCTGCCTTCTCGCCTCCTGCCCGCCTCACGATTTCCAGCGCAGGCAACCGCACCAGCGCGGCTAGGGCCAATGCTGAGCGCACCCCCAGCACGTTGCCCAGCACCCCGAACACCGGGCCGAAGGTGACCTGCCCCAGCGCATCGGCCTGCGACGCGATGGAATTGACGGTGGCCCGTGAAGCTGGGTTCAGTCCCCGATTGATCCAGGCGTCATACAGCGGCGAGTACAGTCCACGCAGGACGCCATGAACCACCAGTGCCAGCGCTGCCCAGCCAAAGTTTGGAGCGTAGGCGAAGGCCAGCAACGCCGCCACGCTGAGGCCCAGCACCCAGCGCAGCGCCAGCGACGCCGCCTGCGCGTCCGCCGGATTGATTCGGCGGCGCAGGGGTTCGATCACGATTAAGCCAACAACCTGCACGGTCAGGGCCAGCAGGACAAACCAGTTGGCGGCACTCAAACCGCCGGGCAATCCCACTTCCTGAATCAGCAGAAATTCATTCAAGCGGTCCAGCGCCTCGCTGCTCGCGCCGTACAGCACCGCGCTCAGCATCAGCAGGGTCAGCACCCGGCTGGCACGCACCTCACGCACCCCCTGGCGAAAGGTGCCAGTCAGCACAGCCCAGGTCTGGCGTTCCTCGCGTGGGGCGGGGGAAAAGCCGTCTTCGGGCATCCGCAGCCACAGATACAGGGCCAGCAGCAGGGCCACCGCGCCGCCCGCCAGAATCGGAAGGTGCAGGCCCAGCGTGGCCAGCGCCGCCGTCGCCGCAATCCCGGCAATGCCTGCCGCCCGTCCATACTGGCTGCCCAGCAGGTACAGGTGTGCGGCCCGGTCCTCGCCCACTTCATCGGCCAGCCACGCCTGCTGAGCGCCACTGAGAAAGGTGTAGCCTGCCGCCGAGACGATCTGCGTGAGCAGCAGCGCCCAGAACACCGGAAACGCGGCCACCAACGTCATTGCCGCGCCCAGGCAAACGCAACCCAGAATCACCGAGCGGCGGCGCGAGTACACGTCGGCGACTACGCCCGTCGGCACTTCCAGCAGGAAAGCAGCACCTTCCAGCGCCGCGCCAATCAGGAGCAGTTGCAGCGGGTACAGGCCCGCCACGGTCACGAAATACAGCCCTTGCAGCGTGTAGGCCAGGGCAAAGGCAAACGACAGGCCCGCCGACAACGCCAGATAGACCCGCGTGGGGTCACTTGTTTTCAACATATTTTTCCCTGGGCATTCAACAGCCAGTCTTGCTCAAGAAAACAGATGTGCCGCCCAGCATGGGACGCACGAATTCTTGACGTGGTGGATTACAGGGCTGTTGACATGTGTAGAGCACCCCAGGGTTGAGGCTGTCTGGAGCATAACGGAAAAAAGCGGCAGCCCCCGCAGGAACCGCCGCTTTCGCCTCTCTTACTTCACTCCGCTCAGTTGCGGCAGCGGATGTCCTGGCCGAAGTACTGGTTGCTGATCTTGGCGTAGGTGCCGTTGTTCAGCGACTTGTCCAGCGCCGAGTTCAATTCCTTGAGCAGGCTGCTGTTGCCCTTCTTGACGGCCATCGCAATACTCTCGTTGAACAGCAGTGCGCCCTGCTTGAGTTTGCCCTTCTGGGCCTTGACCAGATCGATCCCGGTGAACTTGTCGCCCACCCAGGCGTCCACGCGGCCCGACATCAGCGCGGCCTGGGCGTCGGTGTCCTTGGGAAAGGTCTTGATGTCGCCCACGCCGGGCACCTTGCGGACATTTTCCAGGTAGGTGGTGCCCACCTGCACGGCCACCGACTTGCCCGCCAGATCAGCAGACGTCATGGGGCCGCCGACTTTGGAGACAATTGCGCCCCCGGTGCAGTAGTGCGGGTTGGAGAAATCCACGGCCTTGGCGCGCTGCGGCGTGATGCCGTGGCTGGCGATCACGAAGTCGTAACGGTCCTGATTCAGGCCGATCAGCAGGTTGTCGAAGGGCTGGGTGGTCCATTCCACCTTCAGGTTCAGTTCCTTGGCCAGTGCCTCGGCCAGATCGACTTCAAAGCCGGTCAGCTTCTTGCCTTCCAAAATGTTGAAGGGAGGGAACGCGCCCTCTGTGGCGATCTTGATGGTGCCGCTCTGCTTGATGGCGTCCCAGGTGCGGGCCTGCGTAGTGCCAGCGAGCAGGGCAAGGGCGGTCAGGGCTAGAAATGCTTTTTTCATGTGGACTCCTGTGGACAACGTGGTCCAGTGTTGAACCCGGCCTCCTTGAAAAGAAGCGCAGGCATGTGGTTGATGACCGGCATTGTAACGTCCAGCGCAAGACGGGGCATCAGGTCGGCCCACCCCCCACCCCCTAAACTGCCGCATGCGAATCGTAATCGTGGGCGGCGTGGCGGCGGGCATGAGTGCAGCCAGCCGCGCCATGCGCCAGAACCCAGAAGCAGACGTGGTGGTCTTTGAGCGCGGCGAGTACATCAGCTACGGCGCGTGCGGCCTGCCCTATGTGCTGGGCGGAGATGTGGACAGCTTCGATGACCTGATCGCCCGCACCCCAGCCCAGATGCGCGCCCGTGGCATCGGCATCCGCCTGCGCCACGAAGTGACAGGGGTGGACTCGAAAGCGGCCACCGTCACCGTCGTTGACCGCAATTCTGGGCGCAGCACACACGAGCCATACGACAAACTGCTGATCGCCACCGGCGTTTCGGCCATCCGCCCCGACTGGGCAAAAACCGATCTGGGCGGCGTGCATGTCCTGCGCGATATTCCCGATGGACAGGCCATTGAGGCCACCATCAGCGGCGGCGCAAAGCGGGCCGTGATCGTGGGCGGCGGCTACATCGGGCTGGAGCTGGCCGAGACGCTGCATTGCCGGGGATTGAACGTGGTGGTGGTGGAAAAGGGGCCAGAAGTGGCCGGGCGGATGCTGGACGGCGAATATCAGGTCCGGGTCCGCGCAGAGCTGGAGAGCAACGGCGTAGAGATTCGCTGCGGCACCACGGTGGAGGGCCTGACTGGCAAAGGCGGCTGCGTGACGGGCGTGCAGACGGATCACGGCCTGATCCGCGCCGATGTGGTCATTGTGGCCGTGGGCGTGCGCCCGAACACCGAGCTGGCTCGCGCCGCCGGGGCACGCATCGGCAAGACCGGGGCCGTGGCGGTCAACACCCGCCAGGAGACGGATGTGGAGGGCGTGTATTCGGCGGGCGACAACACCGAATCCACCCACCGCGTCACGCGCCGCAAGGTGCATATTCCGCTGGGGCTGACCGCCAACCGCATGGGCCGGGTGGCCGGGGTGAACATGGCCGGGGGCGACGCCACCTTTCCCGGCGTGGTGGGCAGCAGCATCTTCAAGACCTTCGCGCTGGGCGCGGCCCGGACTGGCCTGACCCAGACCGAGGCCGACACGCTCGGCCTGAACGCCGCCAGTGTGGACGTCAGCAGTACCGATCACGCCGGGTACTACTCCACCGCCAAACCCATCTACGTGCGCCTGACCGCCGAGCGCGGCACAGGCCGCCTGCTAGGCGCGCAACTGGTCTGCGGCAACCACGAGAGCGTCAAGCGCGTGGACGTCGTGGCCGCGCTGCTCCACAGCCGGGGCAAGGTACAGGACCTGTTCGAGATGGACCTGTCCTACGCCCCACCCTTTTCTGGCGTCTGGGACGTACTGCTGGTGGCCGCAGACCGCCTGAGCCGCGAGGTGGGCAAAAAGCGGGAGTAACGCGCCAGCGGACTATTTCACTGTAAACGGCAGACTGAACAGCGTTGGATTGGGGCTGGCCTGTTCACTGGAATAGCGCAACTCGTAGTCGCCGGGTTCATCGGGCAGTTGCAGGCTGCCGGAGTTACCGTCACGGGTATAGATGTAGGTGGTGTAGCTGCCGACAGGCGCACCTTTCTTAACGATGGTGATGTAGTCGCCAGGGTTGTTCGGGCCGGTCCATTTGATCTGGACTGGCTGCCCGTGCTGACCACTGGTGGGCGCTTCGAGCCTGTAGCTGGCCCCCGTCAATACCAGGGGACGGCTGAACAGCGTGGGATTTGGACTGACGCCCTCGGTGGAATAGCGCAGCTCATAGTCGCCCACAGCCAGCGGCGTTTGCAGGGTGCCAGGGTTGCCGTCACGGGTGTAGAAATACTGGGTGTAGGTTCCCACCGGATCGCCCTTCTTCACAATGGTCACGTAGTCGCCAGGATTGTTTGGCCCAGTCCACCTGACCGTGATCCGGCTTCCGGCCAGGGCCGTGGCGGGCGCCTCCAGACTGTAGGTGTAGGCGCTGGCGGTCAGGATGATCGGCACGCTGGCGAGCGTGGGGTTGGGACTGGCTCCCTCGGTGGAATAGCGAACCTCGTATTCACCGCCTTCGGGCGGAGTCTTCAGCTTGCCGGGATTGCCATCACGGGTATAGAAATACTGAGTGTAGGTTCCCACCGGAGCGCCTTTCTTCACGACAGTCACGTAATCGCCGGGATTGTTCGGCCCGGTCCACTTGACCGTAATCTCGCTGCCCGCACCCGCCGTCTGGGGCGCTTCAAGGGCGTAGCGGCTCGCCTGCACGGTAATCGGACGGCTTGCCACCGTGCGGGCCGAGTTGTCGCTGCTGTACCGGAGTTCATAGTCGCCGGGCGTGATCGGGATATCCAGAGTGCCGGGATTGGCGGCGCGGGTATAGAAGTAGCTTGTGTATGTTCCCTCAGCTGCCCCCTTCGGAACAATGGTCACGTAATCACGTTCGTTGTTCGCTCCAGTCCATTTGACCTGAATCTGACCGCCGCCCACGGCGCTGGCTGGGGCATCCAGGCTGGTCGCTACCCGTCTGGGCGTGAAGGGGGCGCTGCGGCCCACCACCCGCGTGCTGCCGTCGGGGCTGGCGAGGTAATAACGCACCTCATACTCGATCTGCTCGTCGGGAACATTGAGTTCCAGCGACCCAGAAGGTGTCTTGACAAACTGGTAATCCAGGTAGGCGCTGTCCGGGTCCGCTTTCTGGGCGACAGCGATCCAGTTGCGCTCTCCAGTGGGCGCGGCAGAGAAGTCGACCTTGAGTTTGCCACCGGCAGTCGGCGGCAGGGGCGAGACCTCCAGCTTAACCGCGCCCACCTTGCCGACCTCGAAGGTGAAGGCATTGGCCGCCCCCACCACCACGCTCAGGCCCCCGAAGGTCTGAACGCCGGACTCGGCAGTCGTCACCTGGGCCGAATACACGCCGGGCGCGAGGCTTGCCCCATATGTGCCGCCGCTGTTTTGCAGTCCTGTACTCTGGCCGCCTACCGCCGACTGAAAACTGAGGGTGGCCCCGGCGCTCAGCGGCTGACCGCCAGACGTGAGCCGGACCGTCACTGGCAGCAGGGTCTGCACCGGCCTGACCACCTGTTCGGTGGCGCGGCCCAGCGCGGAGGCCAGTTGCGCCCCAGACTGGACATTCTCGAAGGTTCCCACACCCGTGAAGCTGCGCCGGGCCGCATCACTCAGATCAATACCGATAATCCGCAGGTCCACGTCGATGCCCCGTTTCTTGAAAGTATCCATCACGCCGCCGAGCTTGCCGCCGCAGGATTCCTGGCCGTCGGTGACGAGGACAATCAGCTTCTTACTGTCATCGTGCGCAAAGTCGTTCGCCGCCTGCTCCAGCGAGTACGCGATGGGCGTCGCTCCCCTGGGCCGGGTCTGGGCGACCTGGGCTTGCAGGGCCGCGCGGTCCAGACCCTTCATCGGGAGAACCAGCGCCGAATCCATGCAGGCCGCCGTGCCAGAGGCCACCTGAGCGCCGTAGATCCGCAGTCCCACGTTCAGGCCCGGATCACTGGGCAGGCCCACGATAAAGCTCTGCAACACATCCTTGGCGACGTTGATGCGGCTTTGCCCGTCTGGCAGACGACTGAACATGCTGCCCGAAGCGTCCAGAATCAGTTCGATAGAGGTGCCGGATTGCGCCTGCGCCACCCCCGCAGCAAGGGCCAGGGTAAGGGCGACACGAACGAAAAATAGACGAATAGAAAACGACGTTTTCATCTGTGAAACCTCCGAATTCTTCTGGTCGTGGAGCGGGGGCCAGGGTTGATCCCAAAATAGCAGTTGGGCCTTCTCTGCCTGTTGTGCGTGGCCGGTGGCCAGGGTCACTGCAGCCCGTAACATTAAACCTCCTGATGATTCCGTGAGCCGTGTCGAAGCAGGAAAGAAGCTGTCACGGCGTTCTGCTGGGCCACAACGACTGCCCTGAGCATCCCCAGGCAGAGTGTGGGCTGTCCCTCCATTCCGAACCCCCGCCGTCATGGAGCGCGGATAATGCCCGCGTGAAGGGATGGCCCATGAACAGATGGCGCAGTTGGGACCGCAACGAGCAACTGGGGATTCTCAACGGCTGGGGCGTCTTTGTCGGAGACGGCTTCCTGAACGTGACCGTGGTGGTGGCGGGCTTCGCGTCCCGACTGGGCGCGCCCAACTGGGTGATCGGGCTGCTGCCCGCCATCGCCGGGGGCGGCTGGATGCTGCCGCAACTGCTGGTGGCCGCGCGTGTTCGCAGCCTGCCGCACAAGTTGCCGGTGTACCGCTCGGCGGCGGCGGTCCGCACCCTGAGCTACCTGTCGATGGCCCTGATCGCCGCCTTCCTGGCCGATCAGCCCGCGCTGTGCCTGACGCTGTTCGTGCTGGCGATGCTGATCAATTCACTGGCCTCCGGCGTGGCGGGCCTGCCGTTTTTAGAGGTGGTCAGCAAGACGGTCAGCACCGAACGCCGCCCGCGTTTTTTTGGCACGCGCAACCTGTACGGCGGGCTGCTGGCCTTCGGGGCCGGGCTGCTGGTGCGCTGGATTCTGGGGTCCGGGCTGGCCTTCCCGCTGAATTACGCGCTGATCTTCGCGCTGGGCACGGCGGCCTACACCTTCGGTTACTGGATTTTTGGCCGCGTGCAGGAGCCGCCGGACCCCCCGCAGGAGGCCCAGGGCTACCGCGCCGAGTTCCGCGCCATTCCCGAAACGCTGCGTGACCCGCACTTCCGCGCCTTCCTGACTGTGCGCCTGCTGCTGGCCGGGGCAAGCATGAGCGATCCCTTCTTCGCGGTGTACGCCCTGCGCGTGCTGGACTTTCCCGTGGCGATCCTGGGAACCTTCGTGATGGCGCTGACCGGGGCTGCGCCACTGTCGAACATCGTGTGGCAGCGCGTGGCCGAACGCAAGGGTTCGCGGCGGATCATCCGCTACGCCTCGGTGTTCTACGGACTGGCCCCGCTGTACGCCGCAGCCGTGGGGATGCTGGGCCTGGGCAAATGGGCATACCTGGGCGTCTTTCTACTGACCAGCGTGGCCGCACAGGGCTTCAATCTGGGCCACACCAACCACCTGCTGAACATCTCGCCGCCGGGCGCACGCAGCCGCTACATCGGCACGCTGAACACGTTGGTGGGCGCGGCGCTGTTCACGCCGGTGCTGGGCGGCCTGATCGCGGACCGCTTCGGCTATCTGCCCGTCTTCACCATCAGCCTGCTGCTGTGCGCCGCCGCCTTCTGGCAGTGCGGCAAGCTGCGGCGAGACGCGTGAGAAAAAGAGTCTATCCATTCTATATTTACTTGCTTATTGATGTTCCAAATCATCTTCAGTTAAATAACTGTCCGCAAAAACTAATACTGAACGTATAACTTGTTTTCTGGCTCTTCTGAAAATATAGAAACTCATATTGAGTGATATACTTGTCAGTACGTCGTCCTGATATGAGTATTCCCCAGCCTCACCGCCAATTAAAGTCCTAACCTCACTCACGGATAAACCTATAAGGTTAGTACTCTTAAAATTTGCGGAGTCTCCAAGTATTTCAACGGCAGCACTCAGATTCTGATTGTCAAAATAAACAACGGTACGGTGCAAGGGGAAACTTAAGGACGGATTCTCCTGCATGAAATTACGCTTAAATGGGTGGTGTTCGCCAATCTCAGTCCATAAGGGATCATCTAATCCAATTCCAAGCTTAAATTGCCCCACGCCAACCATAGGTTCAATATTCACAACCTACCTCTCAATGCCCCAGAATCTTCCCTAAAAACTGCTTGGCCCGTTCGTGCTGCGGATTGTTGTAGAACTCGTCGGGCGTGGTGTCTTCCACAATATTTCCCTCGTCGAAGAACACCAGACGGTCCGCCACCTCGCGGGCAAAACCCATCTCGTGGGTGACCACCAGCATGGTCATACCGCTCTCGGCCAGGCCCTTCATCACGTCCAGCACTTCCTTGATCATTTCCGGGTCCAGGGCACTCGTCGGCTCATCGAACAGCATCACCTTGGGGTCCATCGCCAGGGCGCGGGCAATGGCGACGCGCTGCTGCTGGCCGCCCGAAAGCTGCGCGGGGTACTTGTGGGCCTGTTCCTCGATACCCACGCGCTTCAGCAGTTCCATGCCGCGCTGCTGGGCCTGCGCCTTGGGCACCTTACGCACGCGGGTGGGTGCTAGCGACACGTTTTCCAGCACGGTCAGGTGCGGAAACAGATTGAAGGACTGAAAGACCATGCCCACCTCGCGCCGGATGGCGTCCAGGTTCTGCCCGTCCTTGAGTTCGATGCCGTCCACGATGATGGTGCCCTGGCTGTGTTCCTCCAGGCGGTTGATCGTGCGGATAAACGTACTCTTGCCGCTGCCCGACGGCCCGATGATGACCACCACCTCGCCGGGCTGCACGCTCATGTTCACGCCGCGCAGGGCGTGGAAGGAGCCGAAGTGCTTGTGGACATTCTCGGCCACGATGATCGGCACACCGCTGGGGCTGGATTTGGCAAGCGAGGTCATGGACACAACTCTATCCGAGGCGGCGCGGGTGGGGTGAAGATGGTGCTTGCGGGCCGTCTCAGACAGGGCAGGACAGGTTCTGAGAGAAACTGACCGGGTTTCATGGAAGCGTGTCCAATTCCCATGCCGTGCTAACATTCCAGCATTCTCAACATTCCACGCGGCCTGCTTTTCACGCAGCGCCGTCATCCCGGAGGATTCACCATGAAAAAAAGCAGCAAGCAGCTCATGACCGCCGCCGTTCTCGGCACCGCCGCCCTCTTCACGGGCGCAGCACTCGCCCAGGGCACCACCTTCCTGACCATCGGCTCCGGCAGCACCACGGGCGTTTACTTTCCCGTGGCCACCGGCATGGCCAAGATGATGAACGATGCGGGCGGCGGCCTGCGCGCCAACGCCCGCTCTACAGGCGGCAGCGTGTTCAACATGAGCGCGATGGCAACCGGCGAACTGAATGCCGCCGTGGCCCAGAACGACGTGGTCTACTACGCCTACAGCGGCACCGGCCTGGACGCCTTCAAGGGCAAGCCCGACAAGAAGCTGCGCACCATGGCTGTGCTGTACCCCGAAGTGCTGCACGTTCTGGCACGCAAGGACGCGGGGATCAACTCGATTGCCGACCTTAAGGGCAAGAAAGTCGTGATCGGTGACCTGGGTTCGGGCACCGAGCAGACGGCGGCGCAGGTCATGGAAGCCTACGGCCTGAAGTTCGACGATCTGGGTCAGGCGCTGCGCGTCTCGCCGTCGCAGGGCATTTCGCTGATGCAGGACAAGCGCGCCGACGCCATGTTCTACACCGTGGGTGTGGGCGCAAGCGCCATTGCGCAGATCGCCCAGACGGTGGACGTGAAACTGGTGCCGGTGGCCGGCAACCAGGCCGCCAGCCTGATCAAGAAGTACCCCTTCTACGTGCGCTACAACATCCCTGCCAAGAGCTACAAGGGCATCGACGTGACCGTGCCCGGCGTGGCGGTGCAGGCCACCCTGGTCACCACCAGCGCCGAGAGCGAGGACACCATCTACAAGGCCATGAAGGCGGCCTTTGGTGACGAGAAGGCGCTGAAGGCCATTCACCCGGCGCTGGCAACCAACTTTTCCTACGCCAAGGCCGTCAAGGGCCTGCCCGCCCCGCTGCACCCCGGAGCCGTCAAGTTCTTCAAGGAAATGGGCGTCAGCGTTAAATAAGGTCATGTGGTAAACGAGAAGGGCCAGCCAAACAGAACGCGGGAGGCTGGCCCTTCCTCTTTAGAAAGGAGATGAGCAAACAGTGAGTGATCCCACAAGACCGATCAGCAGTGACCCGAGCCTGGAGCCGCCGGGCTTTGAAATGACCGAGGGCGAACGCCGCGCCTTGGAGATGGTGGAAGCCGCCGAGACGGGCGGACGCAAGCTGTTCGGTTGGCAGAAGACAATGGTCACGGTCATCGCCGTGGCGTGGTGCGTCTATCAGATGTATGCCGCGCAGGTGGGCAACATCGACACCCTGACCCTGCGCGCCATTCACCTGGCGTTTGCCTTCAGTCTGGCCTACATGGTCTTTCCCTTTCGCAAGTCGCCAGGGAAGCCGCAGACGAAGGTGCCGTGGTACGACTGGATTCTGGGGATTCTGGCCACCGGAACGGCCATTTACCTGATCGTCAAGTATCCGGCGATTGCCACCGTGCAGGGCGGCTCGCTGCTGCCTATAGACGTGTGGGTGGGCAGCGGCATGGTCATTTTGTTGCTGCTGGCGGCGTGGCGCACCATCGGGATTGCCATGCCCATCGTGGCGTCGGTGTTCATGCTGTACGCACTGACCGGGCCGCGCGGGCTGATCCGGGGCGATCTGGGGCCGCAGCTTCAGCTTCACGCCGGGCAGAGCTGGCCGCAGGTGGTGGGCCAACTGTTCGCCAACACCGAAGGCATCTTCGGCACGGCCATTGGCGTTTCGGCGCAGATCGTCTTTCTGTTCGTGCTGTTCGGGGCTATTTTCGACAAGCTGGGCGCAGGGGACTGGTTCATGAACGTGGCGCAGGGCGCGCTGGGCGGTTTCCGGGGCGGCCCGGCCAAGGCCAGCGTTCTCAGCAGCGCGCTGAACGGCATCATCAGCGGCTCGGCGGTCAGCAACGTGGTCACGGGCGGCAACATCACGATTGGCACCATGAAACGGGTGGGCTACAGCGCCGAGAAAGCCGGGGCCATCGAGGTGGCCAGTTCCAGCAACGGCCAATTGATGCCCCCGGTGATGGGCGCAGCGGCCTTTATCATGGCGCAGAACCTGAACATCGAGTACCGCACGCTGATCCTGGCGGCGGCCATTCCGGCGTTCCTGTGCTACGGCGCGCTGCTGGTGGTGGTGCATCTGGAGGCGCTGAAGCTGGGGCTGAAGGGCCTGCCCAAGAACGAGTTGCCGCGCGTGCGCCAGACGCTGGTCAAGGGCTGGTATTACCTGATTCCGCTGGGCTACCTGATCGGCACACTGACCATCAACCCGGAGGCCACCCCTGAACGCGTCGCGCTGAACACCATTTTCATGATGATCGCCATGATGTTCATTCAGGAAGTCTACTTTGGCCGCAAGCGGGGCCTGAGCGTGCAGCAGGGTTTACTGGACGGCGGTAAAAAACTGATCGACGCCTTCGAGGGCGGGGCCAGAAGCATGATCGGCATTGCCATCGCCACCGCCGCCGCCGGAATCATCGTGGGCATCGTGACCATCACCGGGCTGGGCTTCGGGCTGGCCGACATCGTGCAACTGGTCAGCGACGGCGTTCGCAACATCCTGCTGAACGTGGCGGGGCTGATTCCAGGCGTGGACGCCGGGGCCGTAGCCGGCTTCGGGGCCATATTGATCGTGCTGATGATGGCGCAACTGATCGCGCTGATCCTGGGCATGGGCCTGCCCACCACCGCCAATTACATTCTGATGAGCGCCCTGATCGTGCCGATTATCGCCAAGATCGCCGGGCTGGACAACACCAACCCGGTGCAGATGCTGCCGGTGCATATGTTCGTCTTCTACTTTGGCATCATGGCCGACAGCACGCCGCCGGTGGCGCTGGCGGCCTTCGCGGCGGCGGCCATCAGCGGGGGCAATCCAGTGGCAACGGGCGTGCAGGCGTTCAAGTATGAGCTGCGAACCGCGCTGCTGGCCTACATGCTGTTCTTCAACCCGCAACTGCTGCTGATCGCCAACAACAAACTCAGCGGCCTGGGCTTCGGCGACGCGATTTTCATGATCCTGTTCGCCTTTACCGGGCTGGTGGCCTTCAGCGCCGCCACCATGCGCTTCCTGCACCGCAAGACCAACCCCTTGCAGGCGCTGATGCTGCTGGTGGCCTCGTTCATGCTGATCATTCCCACCCATCTCCTGATCAACCTGCTGGCGCTGGGATTGATCGCCGCCGTGTACTTCTGGCAGAAGGCGGCCAGCCGCAGTGAGCCGCCGAGTTCAGTTCCGCTGGCGGCCTAGGCACCGCCCTTCCCCGCGCTCCCGGCTTGCACAGCGGGGGCGCAACTTTTGACCCCGCAAAGTGGCAGGATAGGGCCATGACCCAGCCGCCCTCCTCTGCCCCGCGCGGCCCTTCAGGCGACTGGAAAACCGCCAGGGACGTGCGTGACCTGATCCGGCGGCTGTGGGTCATGCCCCCCGTGCGGATGATCGTGTACGCCGTGTTGATCGTGGTGGCCGTGCGGGCGCTGCTGTGGGGCAGCCAGCTTCTGGCCAGCGTGATCCTGACCGTGCTGACCGCCTACGGGCTGGCCTTTCTAGTCAACCCGATTCTGGAGTGGCTGGAACGCCGCCGCATCGGGCGGATGGTGGGCGTGCTGCTGCTGATTCTGCTGACGCTGGGGCTGACCACGCTGCTGCTGGTGACCCTCAGCCAGCAGGTGGCGGGGCTGGTCGCCGGGATTCCGACGATTGCGGTCAACCTCAAGATCGCGCTGTTCAACCTGCTGGACCGGCTGGACACCATTCCCGGCGTGCAGGGCCTCAAGAACAGCGTCAGCAGCTATATCGACGAACAGACCACCAACATCACCCAGAACAGCGGCCCAGTGCTGGAGCGGCTCCTCAACTCCGGCCCCAATGTGCTGAACACGCTGTCCAATCTGGTGGGCTGGCTGGGGCAACTGGGCTTTATCGTGACGCTGGCAGCGTATTTCATGCTGGATTACGAGCGGGTGGGCCACAGCCTGCTGCGTGTGTTTCCACGCACCTCCCAGCCCACGGTGCTGCGGCTCTCGGAGGACGTCAGCCAGAGTTTCGGCGGCTTCCTGCGCGGCCAGTTGCTGCTGATGCTGACGGGCGCAGTTCTCTCCACGCTGGGTCTGCTGGCCCTGCACGTACCGAATGCGCTGGCGCTGGGTGCGCTGAGCGGCCTGCTGAGTCTGGTGCCGTACATCGGGATCGTGCTGGCCGCCGTGGTCGCCATGTTACAGGCCATTCCGCAGGGCGGGCTGACCATCGGACTGGTGGCGGCACTGTTCTTTATCATCAACCAATTGCAGGGCAACGTGCTGGGGCCGCTGATCATGGGCCGGGTGGTCAGCCTCAGCCCCGCCGCCATCCTAATCTCGCTGCTGGTGGGGCTGGCCCTCGCGGGGCCAGTGGGCGCGATTATCGCCATTCCCACCGCCACACTGCTCAAGCGCTGGCTGGAACGCTACTGGATGACCAGCGCGGCTTACCGGGGTGTGGCGGGCGCAGTGCCGGAGGATCTGGAAGTCAGGGTCGAGAAGTAGGAGGGGTGAAGCCGGGCTGCCCACCCCGTTCACCCCCACTTCCCCGCTTCCCGTTACCCTCTCCCCCATGACTCCCGAGCTGAACAGCCCCGAACTGGCAAGCCAGGATCCAAAAAAGCACGCCGAACTGCTAGCCGACTCCTGCCTGTACGCCGCGCCCGGTGAGCGGCTGATTGAACGAACTGTCGAACTGTTGCTAGCCTAACCGATCACCTTGCGAACCGTTGCCGAGAGCCTGGGCGGGTACATCAGCGCGAACTGGCCCCGGTGGTCTGCCCACACGCGGGCGAAATCGTCGTAGCCCATCGCCACGTAGCCCAGCAGCGGGTCCATCAGGTAGGTCTGCCGGGAAGCGTCGTTGTAGCCCACCACCACGCGCCAGTGGGGAATGACCTGTCCGCTGGGGCTGACGTAAGTTTGCAGGGCGATCACAGGAACGCCGCTCTTGATCGCGGTCCGCACCGTGTTGATCGAGCCGCCCGAATACAGCCGCGCTTCCATACCTGCGCGCGGCGCGAAGTCCAGAATCGCCTGCGCGGTCATGTACGACGTTTCGGACGGGCGGGTGTAGTGGCTGACCGTCGCCATGTCCACCTTCACGCCGTAGTACCGCAAAACCTGAGTCAGGCTGGCGGGGCCACAGGCGTTGTAGCTCTGGCGGATCAGCGGCATGCCGGACAGCACA
This sequence comes from Deinococcus sp. AJ005, assembly GCF_009017495.1. NCBI lineage: Bacteria > Thermotogati > Deinococcota > Deinococci > Deinococcales > Deinococcaceae > Deinococcus > Deinococcus sp. AJ005. The sequence goes on from NZ_CP044990.1 coordinate 2,648,841, forward strand.
TAGCCGGGGGAAGACGTTGCGGCCTGCGCTGGGCTGGCCAGCAACTGTGCTGGGGTAGTAAGCAACAGGGCAAGGAACAGAAAACGGGAACGCACCGCAGCAGTCTGCCGCACGGGGCATCACGGCGGTCTTTCAAGCCCCGTTGATCTGGTTGCGGGTCTGCTACCCTGATCGGCGGCCCGTGACCTATGCAGTCGCCCAGGCCGGAGGTTGGACCCATGAACCATTTTTCTGCCCACTCCGCTGAACGGGGACGACCTGCCCCGTCTGGCAACACACCGTTGCCGCTGCTGCTGATCGCGCTGTACGCGCTGAGCATTCTGGCCGCCAACATCACCCTCAATAAATTCATTCCGCTGCCGGTGTACGGACTGCTCAGCGTCGGCACCATCTTCTTCGCCGCCGTGTTCACGTTGCGGGACCGGATTCACCGCGCGGGCGGGCTGAGTGCCGTGTTTATCGCCATCGCCGCCGCGCTGATCATCAATACGCTGGCGGCCCTGCTGACCGGCACCGAATGGCGTTTTATCGGGGCCTCTTTTCTGGCGATCCTGGCGGGCGAACTGGCCGACACCGCCGTGTATCAGCGCCTGTTGCACCGCAGTTGGTGGACGCGGGTGCTGGCCAGCAACGCCGTGAGCGTGCCGCTGGATTCGGTGCTATTCAATCTGCTGGCCTTTCTGGGCATCATGTCCGGGGGCGAGATCGCGCAGATCATCTTCGCGGACATCCTGGCCAAGTACCTGATTGCCGCGCTGTTCGCGGTGCGGGTCTTTCACACCAATCGGGCAGCAGTCTGACGATTTCTTCACAAACCGTCGGGGGGAGTTGGATGGGGGTTCTGGAAAATTCTTTCCAGCACTACAATGATGCTCAGCACATCGCAGTTGCCCCCACACTCCACAGGAGTCTCAAACACCCTTGACCCTTTCCGCCAGCGATCAAAACACAACTGTGACCGCCTATCAGGTGGGGGTCTTTGCCCTGGTGCGGCAGCGCGACACCTACCTGATCGTGCGTCCCCGTGCGCCGCTGCTGCCCAGCGGGCTGTACGGGCTGCCGGGGCTGATTCTGGGTGCGCCCAGCGGCGACAATCTGGTGGAATCGCAGTTGCGCCGCGCGCTGCTGTCGCAGGTGGGGCTGGCGGTGGCCGAGTTGCGGCTGGTCGGCTCGCACGCGGCGCGGGGGGTGCAGGGCGGGAGCGGCGACGCCCGGCTCAACCTGATCTTCGGCAGCGAGTACTGCTCGGGCATCCTCAATCCCCAGGCCAGCGAGCTGCTGGGGGCCGAGTGGATGAACGGCTCCGACCTGTTCCGCGCAGGCGTGCCCGAGTACCTGCTGGCCGCCGTCCGCGAACTGGAAACCTCGATTGCCCCGGCCACCCCTCCGGCCCCGGCCAGCACAGGCCGCTTTCCCCGGCTGTTCGGCAAACAAAAATAGGCCGGGACAGCCCCCTCTGATTAGCCCCCTTTGATCCTCAGCGTTCGTAGCCGACGATGATCTCGCCCTCGGTCAGTTTGCGGTTGATCATGCTGGTGCGGGTGTAGTTGAGGACAATCCTGCCGCTGCCCAGTTCCAGCAGATTGAGGGTGCCCTTGACCCCGTTGCCAGCGGTGGCGTCGCTGCCGATCATTTTCCACTGGAAGCCGCTGCGGACGTCCAGCACCCGGTCCGGGGCCGTGCTGGGCGGGACCAGGGTGGGCAGGGCGCTGTAACCTTCCGGGCCGCGCATCTCGCCCGTTCGCAGATTGATGCTCACGCCGTCCAGCACGCCATTGAGGCCAGCGGTATTGCCAAACAGCACGCGGGTGGTGTCACGCGACAGCAGCAGCCGCAAGGTCTTGTCCGTGGAGGCCAGCACCGACTGAAACACCAGATACTGCTTGTATTCCTCCTCAGTAATGCCCAGCCGGGGATCGTAGGGCGCGCGCACGCCCTTGCTGGCGCTGACGATGACCTGATACAACGCTTCCGGGCTGCCGCCCACCCGCAGCACCCGCGTCTGTAAACCCACGGTGGACAGGTTGGGCCGCTTTTCCAGCACGGTGGCAGACTGGCCCGGCAACGGCAGCAGGGCTGCCAGCCGCGACACATTGCCCGCCGTCAACGGGGACAGGACCTCGGTCGCCTGGGAGGAGACCAGGGTTGCCGAAAAGACCAGAAAGAGAAGAGTAGGGGCCGCCTTCATGCCAGTTTCGAGCATAGGGCGCGCGGGTGAGAACTCCTGGTGAAAATGCTCACCTGAAGATCAGCGAAGGCGGCGCTGGAACGCCTAGCAGACCGTGCGCCCCTCCATGCCAGTAAGACAAAAAAGTGGGGCGAGAGCCGCAGCTCCCGCCCCACCTCTGACTTGAAGGTGCTTAGGCCTTGCCGACGCTGCCCAGCACGCCCATCTTGTGTTCGATGACCTGCGACATCACGTCTCTGGCGCGGCCAAAGATCTTGCGCGGATCGAATTCCTTGGGCGTGGCCTGCAACACTTCGCGGATTCCTACCGTGCTGGCCAGTCGCAAATCGGTATCTACGTTGACCTTGGCGATGCCGAACTGCGTGGCGCGCTGCAAATCCTCGTCGGCAATCCCTGCCGCGTCGCCGATCTCGCCGCCCGCCGCACGGAAACGCTCGACGATTTCCTGGGGCACGCCGCTGGAGCCGTGCGCCACCAGCGGAATCCCGGTCATGCTGGCGATCTTCTCGATGCGTGCGTGGTCGATGTAAGGGCGGCCCTTGCCCTTGAACGCTCCGTGGCTGGTGCCGATGGCAATCGCCAGATAATCGGTTCCGGTCTGCTCGATAAACCGCACGGCTTCATCGGGATCGGTCAGGAAGGCGTCCTTCTCGTCCACGACGATATGTTCCTCGATGCCGCCCAGACGGCCAATCTCGGCCTCCACGCTGATGCCCATCGCGTGCGCGGCCTCCACCACCCGGCGGGTTTCCCTGACGTTGCCCTCGAAGTCGGAGTGGGAGGCGTCGATCATCACGCTGGTAAAGCCCATGCGGATGGCGTTCAGCGCCGACTCGTAGCTGCTGCCGTGGTCCAGGTGCAGGGCGACGGGAACGGTGGCCCGCTTTGCCAGATCGATGACGATGTTCGCCAGATCCTGCCCGCCGTACTTGATGGCTCCCTCGCTCATCTGCACCATCACCGGACTCCGCAGCCGCTCGGCGGTGTGGATGATCGCCTCGGTGATCTCCATGTTGTTGGTGTTGAACGAGCCGACGCCGTACTTGCCAGCGCGGGCGGGAATCAGGATGTCATTACCGGTTACGAGCATGATTGCCTCCTTGTAAGCTCCCCTACTGTACCCGGCTGGCGCGGGCGGGGGTCAAGTCGTTTGGACACGGTCAAAAGATATGGCGGTCCTCTCAGCATCCCGGCTCCGGCGTACCATATTCCCCATGACCCCCGCCCGCCCCGCTGCTGAATTCAAGGCACCCGACTTCACGGCCCTGCTGTCTGACCGCGCCCGGCGCATGAACGCCAGCGCTATCCGCGAGATTCTGAAGATCACGCAGCAGCCGGACGTGATTTCTTTTGCCGGGGGGTTGCCAGCGCCAGAGCTGTTCCCGCTGGAAGAAGTCCGGCGCGCCGCCGACACGGCCCTGACGAAATATGGCCCCGCCGCCCTGCAATACAGCACCACCGAGGGGCATCCGCCGCTCAGGGAATGGATAGGCAACAGGGCCGGGATTCCCGCCGCCAATGTGCAGATCATGACGGGCAGCCAGCAGGGGCTGGACTTGCTGGGCAAGATCCTGATCTCGGAGGGCGACACCGTGCTGGTGGAGGCCCCCACCTATCTGGGCGCGCTGCAATCCTTCCAGCCCTACGGCCCCCGCTATGTGCAGATGCCCACGGATGATGGCGGCATCGACGTGGACGCGCTGGAAGCCATTCTCAAGACGACTCCGGCCAAGCTGCTATATGCCGTGCCCAATTTCCAGAACCCCACCGGGCGCACGCTGAGCGCCGAGCGCCGCCGCCGTCTGGTGGAATTGACCGGGCAGTACGGCGTGCTGGTCATCGAGGACGATCCCTACGGCCAGTTGCGCTTCACGGGCGAGGCCGCGCCCAGCCTGTACGAACTGGGGCTGGAGTACGCCGGGGACGTGGATTCAAACCATGTCATCTACTGCTCCAGCTTTTCCAAGACCCTGGTGCCGGGCCTGCGCGACGCCTGGGTGCAGGCCGCCGCGCCCCTGATTTCCAAGCTGATTCAGGCGAAGCAGGGGGCAGATTTGCACACGCCCACCCTGAACCAGATGATCGTGACCGAGCTGCTGGACGAGGTGCTGCCCCGCCAGATCGAGATGGTTAGGAAGGCATACGGCGAACGCGCTGCCCTGATGCTGGGGCACATCGAGAATGAGTTCCCCGGCAGCGTGGAGTACACCCGGCCCGAGGGCGGCATGTTCCTGTGGATCACGCTGCCGGGACAGATCGACAGCACGAAGATGCTCGTGCGCGCCCTGACCCGCAACGTGGCCTACGTGCCTGGCAGCCCGTTTTTTGCCCTGGGCGGCGGCGAGAACACCCTGCGCCTGAGCTACAGCAACGCCACGCCGGAGCAGATCGAACGCGGTATCAAGGCGCTGGGCGAGACGATCCGCGAGGCGCTGGACTGATGCCAGAATTGATGACCGGAGCAACGGCGGACGTCCTGGCCGAGATTCTGGCCGAACGCCAGCGGCAGGACGCCAAGTGGGGCCAGCAGGACCACGATCCGTCCACCTGGCTGATGGTTCTGGCCGAGGAGGTGGGCGAGGCGAATCAGGCGGTGTTCGAGACGCTGTTTCCCATTTACGACAAACGGGCGGCCCAGCGCGGCCCGCGTACCCTTGCGGAGTACCGCCAGGAACTGATTCAGGTGGCGGCAGTGGCCGTGGCGGCGATTGAAAGCCTGGACCGTCAGGATCAGTCGCCCGGATGAATCGCGCCCCCATCGGAGTCTTCGACAGCGGCGTGGGCGGCCTGAGCGTGCTGGCCGAACTGCGCCACCTGCTCCCACACGAGGATTTCATCTATCTGGCCGACACCGCGCACATCCCTTACGGCGCGCGGCCCGGCGAGGAAATCCGCGAATTGACGGACCGGGCTGTTTCGGAATTGCACGCACGCGGCGTCAAGGCCGTGGTGGTGGCGTGCAATACAGCGTCCGCGTTCAGCCTGGAACATTTACGTGCCCGCTTCGAGATGCCGATCATCGGGCTGGTGCCTGCGCTCAAGCCCGCCGTGGCCGCCACGAAAACGGGCGTGGTGGGCGTTCTCGCCACCCCTGGCACGCTGCGCGGTACGTTACTCCAGGACGTGATCCACACTTTCGCCGATCCGGCAGGCGTGCGTGTGCTGACCGCCGTGAGCGCGGAACTGGTGCCACTGGTGGAGGCAGGGCAGGCAAACACCGAACGCACCCGCGAAGTCCTGCACGAAACGCTTGCGCCGCTGGCCGAGGCCGGAGCGGATCAACTGGTGCTGGGCTGCACGCACTATCCATTCCTGGCAGACAGCATCCGGGCGGAGTTTGGCGGCACCTTCACCCTACTGGACAGCGGTGCGGCAGTGGCGCGGCACACCCGCAACGTGCTGGCGACTGCGGGGCTGCTGAATAACCATCAACAGCAGGGCAAAGCGTCCTATTTCGTGACCGGAGATGTGGAGGCCGCCCGCCCCGTCTTCGCGGCCCTCAGCACAGGCCAGACCGAACCTCTGCATCTGGCGGCAACCGGGGGATAAGCTGCGGGCCATGTCGTCTCCTTCCGGTTCCCACAAATTGCCCGTCCGCGAGGGGCGTGACCTCCTCCAGCCCCGGCCCCTGACCGTGCGGCGCGGCGTCAACCCCTACGCGCCGGGCAGCGCGCACCTGACGCTGGGGCGCACCGAGATTCTGGCCACCGTGACGCTGGAGGACAAGCCCGCCCCGCACATGCGCGGCAAGAAGGAGGGCTGGCTGACCGCCGAGTACGCCATGCTGCCGCGCGCCACACATGACCGGACGCCGCGCGAGCGTGGCCTGCAAAACGGGCGGCGGCACGAGATCCAGCGTCTGCTGGGCCGTGCCCTGCGCGCCAGCATGGACCTGCGCCCCTTTAAAAACCAGACCATCTACGTGGACTGCGACGTGCTAGTGGCGGACGGCGGCACGCGCGTGGCGAGCATCCTGGCGGCGCACGCAGCGTTGCACGACTTCTGTGACCGACTGGTCAAAGGCGGCACCCTCAGCGAGTGGCCCCTGCTGCACAGCGTCGGCGCGATCAGCGTGGGCTACGTGGGGGCGGAACTGCGCGTGGATCTCGATTACGCCGAGGACAGCACCGCTCGGGCAGACCTCAACATCGTCGCCACCGACGCCGGACTGATCATCGAGGCCCAGGGCGGCGCGGAAGACGGCCCGCTGACCGTGCCCGAATATATAGCCCTGCTGAACGCCGGAACAGAGGCCGTCCAGGGCGTGCTGCGCGAACTGGGGCGGCAGTTGACTTAGAAGAAAACACCTCTCCTGTGGAGCTGTGCCAGCCAGTCTGCTTCGCTGCCAGCCCTCCTTAAAAGAGCGCAATTGACCGTGCCACGCAATACCCCCCCTGTCTCCCTTTTAAGGGGAGATGCTCCGCAGGGGGCAAAGGGGTTAAGCCGTGGAAACCGCCATTCACATCAAAACACGGAAAAAACCAACCCCAAACCTTGACTGAACGTCGCCCCCGCCTCTGCCCCATCCCCTGCGCTAAACTCCTGAGCATTCCCAAGGAGGATCACCAATGAGCGTAGCGAAATTTATCGGGCGGGCGCTGCTTGCCAGCATCTTTATCAAGAACGGTCTGGACCATCTGCAAAACCCCGAACCCATCGTGCGTGCCGCGCGGGGTGCAGAAATCCCGCAGCCCGAACTGGCCGTCCAGATCAACAGCGGCGTCATGGTAGGCGCGGGCGCGCTGCTGGCGCTGGGGCTGCTGCCGCGTCTGGCCGGTACTGCGCTGGCCACCAGCATGGTTCCCACCACTGTCATCGGCCACCCGTTCTGGGACAAGAACGGCAAGGAGCGCGAGCAGCAGCAGACGCAGTTCCTGAAGAATCTGGCGCTGTTCGGCGCGCTGATCTATGTGACCGGGCAGGACTGATACGGACTCCGATTGAAAGGTGTTGGAGACACCTGCAAATCCGAACGGGCGTCCAAGCGTCCTCTCTGCGAGCTGTACCAGTCATGGGCGTTGCTCTGGACAAGACAGTGGGTGGGAGAAAAACAGGTTCCGGGCGTGGAGTGCAGCAATCGGCGCTGTCCCGATTTCCGCATGGAACAGACGGAATTCGTATGAGCGCGCCAGTCGGGCGGGCCTTGCCGCAAGTGTGCGTAAAGGTCTGCCTTTCCACGCCGCGCCTCCCCGTGCCTACACTGCTGTATGACTAGGAATCCGAACGAAGATGACCAGCGGGGCGGTCTGCCCGACGATCTAGGCAACGGCATGAGTGACCGTAGCGGCTATTACGACGAGTCCAAGACGGGCATGACCGATACGCCAATTGGCCGCGAACGCCCATCCCCAAAAGCGGTGCCGGACCATCCGAAAGACACCGACGATTCGGGCACGACATTCGACGCAGATACGGGAACGGGACGGGAACTGTAAACCGACATTCAGAGGGAGGCGCGGTGGCACTTTTGGCCCCTGCGCCTCCCTTTACACTGCCCCTTGCTATGCTCGCCTCTTCCCTGCCCCCCCACACACTCTCCGTCGCCCCGATGATGGACTGGACGGACCGCCACTGCCGCGCCTTTCACCGCACGCTGACGCGCCGCACACTGCTGTATACCGAGATGATCACCACGGGCGCGATCCTGCACGGGGACCGCGAGCGGCATCTGTCGTTCGCGGAGGCCGAGCATCCGGTGGCCCTGCAACTGGGCGGTAGCGACGCCTCAGCGCTGGCCGAATGCGCCCGCATCGCCACGGAGTACGGCTACGACGAGATCAACCTGAACTGCGGCTGCCCGTCGGACCGCGTGAGCAGCGGCTCTTTTGGCGCATGCCTGATGGCCTCGCCGGACGTGGTGGCCCGCGCCGTGGAAGCCATGCGGGGCGCAACGCATCTGCCTGTGACCGTCAAGCACCGCATTGGCATCGACGATCTGGACAGCTATGAACACCTGAGCGGATTTGTTCGGACGGTGGCGGCGGCGGGCTGCGAGACCTTCATCGTCCACGCGCGCAAGGCGTGGCTATCGGGCCTGTCGCCCAGAGAAAACCGCGAGATGCCGCCACTGCGCCACGACGTGGTGCGGCAACTCAAGACAGATTTCCCAGACCTGACCATCGTGCTGAACGGCGGCCTGCTGACGCTGGAAGACGCGCAGGACGCTCTGGCCTGGGCCGACGGCGCGATGATCGGACGGGCCGCATACGGGACACCGTATCTGCTGGCGACGGCAGATCAGGATGTGTTTGGAGACGAGCTGACGCCGCCCACCCGCCGCGAGGCGATAGAGGCGTTTCTGCCCTTCGTGGCCGCCGAGTTGCAGGCTGGGCAGCCCCTCAACCGCATGATGAGGCACACGCTAGGGCTGTTCGCGGGGCAGCCTGGGGCGCGGCACTGGAAACGCACCCTCAGCGAGCGGGGACACAGGACGGGCGCGGGCCTGGAAGTGGTGCAGGAAGCTCTGGCAGGCGTGCCGGACGGCGTGCTGGATGCCCAACCGAACCTACTACGGCGGCAGGGGGCTGAAGCTCCTGCCGCCGCTATTTCAGGGTAACTTTCCCGCTGAACGTGGCCGAAACGTTGAACTGCTCGGGCAACACATCGGCAAAACTGCTGAGGTCGCCGGACATGGCCGTGATCCAGGTGTCGTAGGAGCCAGCGGTCACTGCACTCCCCACATTCAGTGTGGTCGGCAGCGCCGTGGAATACACCGAGACGGCCAGCGGGTCCCCGGGCTGTTCCGCCTGACCGCGGAGAACGGCGGTCTGGCGGCTGGTCAGGGACGAGGTCTCGACCCGGCTGTTGGCCACGTAGGAATAGAGCCACTTCGCGTCGGCAGGCAGCTTGCCCCCGAACGTGACCGCACGCTGGTTGATCGTCGCCGCGCCCCCGTCTACGAAACCGAGTGTCGCGCCGGGTTTTGGCAGGGTGGCCGTGGTCGCGTAGACCAGACCGTTCTGGATCAGGCCCGCGCGGTACTCTCCCGCCGGGTATTTTGTGGCGTCAGGCAGCGCCCACCAGCACCAGTTGTTGATATTCTTCGGGGATAGCTCACAGCTCAGGCTTTCATTGCCGGGGGCCGTCACCGTGAAGGTTGAGGCCTGTGTCTCGCCGCTTTCCGGGCGGTAACGCACCGCGATGAAGCGTCCCGGCGCGGCCCCGAAGGGCTGGAGATTCCACACGTAGGTGCCCACCGCCAGTTCCAGACCGTAGGTGGAGACCACCAGCGTGGCCGTCTTACCGCCCGCGCTGGCCGTGATTTTTACCGGACTGTCGGTGGCGGTCAGCCGCTTGACCGTCAGGTTGCCCGGAGCGTCCACCCCAATGACACCGGGCTGGCTGGAGGTATAGGTTACCTGCGTGGGCAGGGCCTGACCGTTGACATCGCGCAACACGGCGCTGAGCTGGGCTGATGCGCCAACGGCCAGGGACGTCCCCCCTGTGAGTTCGAGGGTGGCGGCGGTGGGCGTCAGATCACCCCCACCACAGGCACTGAGGACGGCGGTCAACATGAGGGCGGCGGGCAACAGGACTCTGGGCATGAAGGCTCCTTCATTTAAACTATACCCGAAGTTACTGACCAGGAGACCACCCAATGGGGGCAGAGGAAGTGAAATGCTCGTCCAGGCTCTTCGGAGTTCGTCTCTTTCTAGCGATCAGGTCAGTTCGCCGCGCACTCCGGGCACTGGCCGTACAGGGTGACCTCATGCGCCTCCACCACGAAGCCGCCGGGGTAGACCGTACCGCTGGGAAGCGCGACAGGACAGGTGTGCAGCGTGAACACGCGCCCACAGCGGGTACAGGAAAAATGATGGTGGTGGCCCTTGCCCGCCGCCTCATAGCGGGTCTCGCCGTCCAGCGTGACCGGATGGATCTGGCCCTGCTCGGTCAGCAATTTCAGGGTGCGGTACACCGTGGCGATGCCCAGGCCTGGCAGGTCACTCTGGGCCAGCCCCAGGATCTCGGGCACAGCCAGCGGCCCCGATGCACGGCCCAGGACCTGGGCGATCACGTCGCGCTGGCGGGTGCTGCGGGTGGCGGTCATGGCACCGAGGCTAGCAGACCGGGCCAACAGAGATCAAAAAGCAGCCCACCATTACGCGGCGGGCTGTTTCAAAGCGGAAACTTCTGTTTGCAGGTGAAACTCAGCGCAGGTTGGGATTGCCCTTCTCGTCGGGGGCGATGACGCTGCCCTGGGCCTTGGCCTCCACCACGCTTTTGGGGATGGGCACCACTCCGGGGTGATCATGGCTGGCGGCAAGGGGGGGCGCGCTACCCTCGGCACTGGCCTGATCGTTAAAACTCTGGGCCTGCCCGGTGGGGGCACTGGGTTTCAGGAAAGAGGCGGTGGCGCTGGGACTGGTGGTTGCAGAAGTGGTAGACGCGGTTCCCATCGGTGTGGAGCCACTGCCAGCCGATGTAACCGGAGCATCACTCTTGCTCAGCGACGGTCCAGCGGAGGCTGCTGAGCGGTCCATTGGTTTGGGCTTGGGCGCACCCGGTTTGGAATCTCCGCCAGACTTTTCCAGCATGTTGTTGGCGATTTCTTCCAATTTGGGGGTCAGTACGCGGTCCGACAGGGTCTTGACCGCCAGCGTGCCCAGGGTGGCCAGCAATGCGCCGCCCAAGCCGCCGCCTCCCTTCTGGGATTTCTGCGCCTTGATCAGTTCTTTCTGGTACTTGACGGGACTTTCGGCGTTCACGTAAATCTTCCTGGTGCGCTTGAACTGCGTGCCGATCAGCAGGCCCAGAACCGCGCCCACGGCAGAAGCGCCGCCCAGCATCTTGACCGGCTCTTTTTGCATCTGCACCTGAAGGTTGGCGCGCTCGGCCAGCACGTCCAGACTGGCTTTCAGGCGTTCACGGGCGGCCTCGCGCTCCGTCAGACCAGCGGTGGAATTGAACTCGGCCATCAGTAATCACCTCCGCCCTTTTTGATGTCGTCTTTGTAGGTGGGATCGGTGCTGACCGGGATGCCGGGGGCGTCACTCAGAACGACGGGTTCCTGCAAGCGGGGATCGTGCTTCTTACCGCTGTGCGCACCAGTCTCGGCGTGGCTGGCGCTGGGCACCTCGCCCTTGTCCAGCTTCTCGTTCAGGGAGCCGCCGTACATTTTTGCGGAACCGTCCGGCTCGCTTTCATAGATTGGTACGGTGGAGGTGCCGCCCTCCACGCGCACGGTGGCCTGCTGACCGTTCCCCCCCACGTAGCGGTTCTCGCCGGCGGCGTACTGACCGGGATCGCGGGGCACTTCAACCGAGGTCCGGCTGGCAGGCTGGCGCGAATCCTGGTCTTTGGCCAGGTCGGGTGCGCCCACCCGTGCCTGCTGATTCCCGGCAGTGTGCTGCACAGACGCGCCCAGGCCAGCGCTGCCTGTGGCCTGCACCGGGCTGGACTGCACTGCAGTGGCCTGCACCGGGACTGGCTGAACCGAAGTGGCCTGGGCGGCGCGGCGTTCCTTTGCAGCCTTCTCGGCCTGTTCGGCCTGATACTGCGCTTCCAGGCGTTCGTCCTCGGTCATAGAGGCCAGGCTCTTGGCGCGGGGTTCGTCGGTTTCCACTTCCGCACCCAGCTTGCGAATACCCAGCAGGATCATCACGCCCGTGACCACGAAGCTGAACACGGCGATCAGCAGCGCGGCGGCCCAGGCACCCAGGCCCAGCCGCATCAGGCCGTAGAAGACCGCCAAAATCATGAAGATCAGCGCCAGAACCAGCGGCCCGGTGGCGGCCAGCAGCAGCACCACGCCCAGACCCTTGGCCTTGGCGATCTCGCTGAATTTTTTGACCAGCGCATTGATCTCGGATTTGACGAGGGTCACGCCCGCATCGAACACATCGACAATGGCCCCTCCCATACTCTTGCGTTCTTCCATCATTCCCTCCGGGGAGCGGCCCCACGCCCAGAACAGCGTGAACAGACAGGCCAGATAATGCCCAGCATAATAGTTAATGTGTCGCAAATGCCCCAGATGCAAGGAAACCTGAACCCCCACGCGGCCCCGCCGGGCCTGAGTCTGGCTCAACACAGCAACAAGCTGGAGTTGACCGCACGCGGTTACATGCTGTGGCGCGCACAATCGCTGGGCCTGCTGAGCGGCGCACCCTTCGGTCTGGAGCGGGAGGCCCGGCTGTTCCGTTCCCTGTGCAGCCCGCAACCGGGGCAGGACTGGCTGGACGCCGGGACCAGCGCGGGCTTTTACGCGGGCGTGCTGGCGGCGGCAGGCTGCCGGGTGCTGGCCGCCGATCTGAGCGCCCCCATGCTGCGCGAGGGCCAGCGCCGCGAAACGAGTGGCAACATCGACTGGGCACTGCTGAATCTGGAGGACAGCGGCCTGCTAGACGAGAGTTTTGACGGCGTGACCGTGGGCGCGACCCTGAACGAAACACATGACCCGGCCCGTTTTCTGCGGGAGCTGGCGCGCGTGCTGCGTCCCGGCGGCCAGTTGTGGCTGATGTACCTGCCGCGTACGGGCGGCCCGCTGCAAAGCCTGCTCTCCAGACCCGCGCTGGGCGGCCTGAACTTTCCCGATCCGGCCTGGGTGGGGCGGCAATTGCCCGGAATGCACCTGACCGACGGCCTGGGCATCGGCGCCGTCAGGTTCGGGCGCTATGTCAAAAACCAGCAGCAGTAGAGACCAGCAGCAGTCAGACCTCAGAAATCAGTCGGAGCAGGACGCTGTGTAAAGAGCGCTGTGTAAAGGATTGATCTCGCCTTCTACGCCCGCACGCGTGCCCATCTGTCAGGAGTCTGTAAGAATGTGGGAGGTTTGCCCCTGCCAGACCCCCTAGACTCTGCGACAAGGAATTGTGCCCATGATCAAGACGTCCCTGCCCTCCTCCCACAACCCCGCTGCCCCGGCGCAGGCGGTGGCCTATTGCCGGGACGTGACGCGCGACCACAGCAAGACCTTTTTTCTGGGGTCACGCCTGTTTCCGTTGCGGCAGCGGCAGGCGGTCTGGGCGGTCTACGCGGCCTGCCGCACCGGGGACGACATTGCCGACGAGTCCACAGCCGACAGCGTGAGCGCCGAGCTGGACGTGTGGTGGAACCGGATTCAGAGTGCCTTCGCCGGGCGGCCCGGACCCGATCCGGTAGACACGGCGCTGGCCTGGGCCGCCCGCACCTACCCGATTCCTCTGTCGGCCTTCGCCGAACTGCACGATGGCCTGCGGATGGACCTGGGGGGTCACGTCTACCGCGATATGGACGATCTGACGCTGTACTGCCGCCGGGTGGCCGGGGTCATCGGCTTCATGATCGCCCCGGTCAGCGGCTTCAGCGGCGGCGAGAAAACCCTGCAACACGCCCTGATGCTGGGGCAGGCCATGCAACTGACCAACATCCTGCGCGACGTGGGCGAGGACCTGACGCGCGGGCGGATCTACTTGCCGCAGACCCTGCTGAGCGAGTATGGCATCACGCCCGCCGATCTGGAACGCGGCGTGGTGACCCCTGAATACCGCGCCCTAATGGCCCACCTGTGCGCCCTGGCCCGCAACTGGTACGCCGAGGGCCGCGCCGGAATTCCCTGCCTGCACGGCAGCGCCCGTTTGGCCGTCGCCACCGCTGCACGCGCCTACGAGGGCATTCTGGACGATCTGGAACGTGCAGGCTACGACAACTTCAACCGCCGCGCCTATGTCAGCGGCACCCGCAAACTGCTGATGCTGCCCCGCGCCTGGTGGGAATTGCGCGGCGCGGTGAGCGGGTAAGAGAATCTCGACGCCACACTGAAATCTCAACTTCACGCTAAAAACCCCCTCCACCACACCGGGCAGAGGGGGTTTTCCTTGAGTCGATCTCTCAGGTCAAGCCTTACTTCGTCCCGTTCACAACCACGATGCGGCCTTCCGGCTCGGCGGTCAGATTGGGGTTGGCCTTCAGGTAATCCACCAGAATGTCGATGTCCAGCTTGCCGGTTTCCAGGATCGGCGCACCCTTGAACGAGGTAAAGCCGTCGCCGCCGCCCGCCGTGAAATTGTTGATGGCGACCTTATAGATTTTGGTCTCATCCAGCGGCTGCCCGTTCAGGGTCACGGCGCTCACGCGGCTGCCCACCGGCTTGCTGGGATCGAAGGTGTAGCTCATGCCCTTGGAGACGTGCAGGAACTGGCCCTTGTTCTCGCTCCAGGTGGCGACGCCGTATTCCAGGGCATCCCGAATCTTCGCGCCGGTCAGGTCCAGGATGGTCAGGGTGTTGCCGAAAGGCTGCACGGTGATGGCCTCATCGAAGGTGATCGGGCCAGCGTCGATGCTGGCGCGCACGTTGCCGCCGTTGACCAGTGCCAGCTCTGCCCCAGCCTGCTGACCAGCGGCCAGCGAGGCGTCGGCCAGCACGTTGGCCATGCCGCTCTCACGCTGGCGAACCAGTTCGCGGCTGCCGTTGAGACCCCCCGGTGCGTTGCCCACCACCTGACGGCGCAGGGCGGCAATCGGCACGGTCAGGGTGGTGACCATGCGTTTGGCGGTGTCGTCCTCGGGCACGTCGGCAGACACCGGGATGGGGTTGCCCTCCCAGGACTGCACGGCCCCGGCATCGTCGAACTTGACCTGAAGGCGGCCCAGCACCTTGCCCCATTCCCACGCGGCCACCAGCAGGGTCTTGTTGCCGTCGGGGTTGTTCACCACGGTGGGGTACGGCCCCTCGCTGGCGGGGAAATCCTTGTTGTCGAAGGTGCCCAGCAGTGTGTGCGAGTGCCCGCCGACGATCACGTCCAGGCCCGACACCTTGGCCGCCACTTGCTGCTCCAGTGTGTAGCCCAAGTGGGAGACCAGGAAGACCTTGTTGATGCCCTGTGCCTTGATGGCGTCGGCGCTGGCCTGGATGCTCTGAATCACGTCCAGCATCTTGACGTTGTCGCCAGGGCTGCTGATCAGCGGCAGATCAGGGGTCACCGCGCCAATGACGCCGACCTTCTCGCCGCCCACGTTCAGGATAGCGTAGGGCTTGATACGGTCCTTGAGCAGCGGCTCGGCGCTGACGTCGATGTTGGTGGCCAGCACGGGGAAGTTGGCCTTGTCCACGAATTTGGCCAGCGCCGCCGGGCCGTCGTCGAACTCGTGGTTGCCCACGGCCATCGCCTGATAGCCCTGGTAATTCATGAACAGCACGTCGGCCAGCCCCTTGTAGACGTTGTAGAACAGCGTGCCCTGGAAGGTGTCGCCCCCGGACAGCACGAGGGGGTTGGGGTCCTCAGCGGCGTACTTCTTGACCAGCGTGGTCTGGCGGGCGTAGCCGCCGTACGTGCCCTCGCCGATCTTGGTGGGTTCCAGGTGCCCGTGCAGATCGTCGGTGTGCAGCACGGTGATGGTGATCGGCGCGGCGGACGCCGTGCCCAGCAGGGCGACGCTCAGCAGAAGGGAACGTGTGAGTTTCATAGAGCTTTTATGTTAGCCCGGATTGCCAGATCGTACTCAAGGTGGCGCGGGCCAGAACGACATCTGCGCTCCCTTTGCCAGATCAGGGTTCCAGCAGGTCCAGCAGCCGTGCCAGCAGCTCAGCGTTTACACCTGCCTGGGCATAGGGACTGACGTTCGCCCCCAGCACTGCCTTTACCGTGGCCTGCCCACCCGGCACCATCAGCCCGTACCGGGTCAGGGTCAGGTTGAGGGGACCATCCGGCGTGGCGAAGCGGGCGCGGGTCATGAACGCCTGCGTCCTGGCCTCCAGCGCGGCACGGGCCTGTTTCAGCGCCAGCTCCTGCGACGGCGAGAGAATGGCGTGCAGCGATGTTTCCAGTCTGCGGGCGTCGGCGGGGGGCAACGCCTTCCGGGTCAGCAGAGGCCGCAGCAGGGCGCGCAGGTCCTGGCTAGCCACGGCGTCCAGCGTGATCTCCTCACGCTCCAGCAGGCCCGGCAGCAACTGGACCGTGATCAGCAGATCCAGGGTGGGCAGCACGTCCTGAATGGCCTTTGGGTTCACACTGAATCCTTCGGGCACACGCTGTGGCGCTGGCAGGGGCATTCGGGCCACCGACGGCCCGGCAGCGCCCACGCCGCCCAGCAACAAGAGGGCCAGGGTGGCGCGCAGGATCAGGCGGGTCATGGTTCCAGCCTAACGGCCCCCGATGACGCGCTCCTGAACGCAGGGCGAGAAACACAGCAAAGGAGGGCACCCCGAACTGGCGTGCCCTCTTACTGTTTGAGCTTTGAGCATTCCGGGCTTTAGCGGCCCAGACGCTTGCTGCGCTGGAAAGTGTTCTCCTCTGGGAAGATCACAGCTCCCTTCTGGGGCAGGAACGTGCGGCTATAGGCGGGCTTCCCCTTATTCAGGGACAGGCCGTTGAGGTTCTCGTACCACTTGTAGGGCTGCACCGCCACGCCCGCCGTCTTGGCGGCGTCCAGCACCGTGCGGTAACCCTCGTGGGCCGACTTGGCAGCAGCCAGATAATCCATCGCGTCGTAACTGCTCTGGGCCTGGGCGAACAGCGCGTCAGCGCTGGTGGCGGCCACCGCCACCTTGCCTTCCTGCGAGGCGCGTCGGCTGAGTTCCAAGATGGCGTTGGTGTTGTTCAAGTACGCAGCGCTCAGGTAGCGGTACTGGCTGTCCAGGTTAAACTGCCCAAAATCGCGCGACAAGTCGTTATAGGACATGACGGTGGCGCTCTCATCACCCACGTTGGCAAACAGGTAGGGGCCGCTGGGACCATAGGAGATGTTCTGCTCGCTGTCGTAACCGTCGTGTGGATGGGACAGGCTGAGGTGGTGACCGGTCTCGTGGACGCTGGTATCGGTGAAGCCGTAGCCCGCATTATTCAGGTCCGGGGTCAGAAAGGAGTAGACGAAGCTCTGGGTGCCGGTTTCGCTGTCATCGTACGCAATGCCCAGCAGGCCCGGCTGGGTGTTGGCTTGGTCATTGAACAGATAGATAGGCAGCAGATACTTAGTGGCGGGGGTGGCTGCGTACTCCTGACGAAGCTCCTTCACGCTGTACTGAAAGAGTTTTTCCCCGGTCGCGTCGTAATATTCCGGCGAGCAGATGTCGGCAGGCTTGCTGGGATCGACGAAGAAGCACTTGTATACGTCGGCCAGGCTGCCGTTCAGTGGCGTTTCCTTGACCGTGGTAGTGAACTTGGTAAATGGCTGGAGCGGCGCGATGCGGCTCTGGGCCAAGTCGGGCTTGTACACCTTGCCCTGAAGCACGGCACCCGTGCCCTGCTCGACATGCACATCCAGCGCAATTTCTTCGGGCAGTTGCGGCGGCGTCAGGGCGGCGCGGTAGATCGGGCTGGGCGTGAACAGCAGATTGAGGGCCACGTAGCGCGTCACCAGCGCCAGATCCGGGCTGACCTTGCGCCCAAAGCCCAGGCTGGCCTTGCGGGTGCCGTACTCCCAGATGGGCGGCATGCGGTAATCGGCCACCCCGTCGCCGTCCACGTCCGGGTTGCTCACGTCGTAGCCGTTGGTCCATGGATCGGGGTTGGCCGACAGGTCGTAAAACCATATGCGCTGCGCCGATTTGCTGGGGCGCACGCTGCCGCCCCAGGCAATCAGGCGGCGACTGGACTTCGTGCCGAATGGCGCGCCAGTATCACTGTCGGCGGCGTCCACGCGGGTGTAGCTGTGCAGCTTGAAATCGGGGCGGTCATACCAGTTGACCATGAAGATGGTGTATTCGCCGGGCTTGACGCCCACCTGCGATACGTGATCAGCCAGCCAGTCCTCGGTTCCTCTAGCGTCGATCTCGTAATTGCTGTCCACCACCCGGTTGATATTGGGAGAGGGAGTCTTGCAGGTGGGATTGCCAGTGTCCGGGTCCAGATCGTTCTGACAGTTGTAGAGCTGCTGATAGACCGTGACGGGCGCGGCCTTGCCGTTCTTGCCCAGATAGTCGAAGAAACTATCCTCGAAGCCCTTGTCGGCAAACACGTAGTTGTACTGATAATCGAAGGCGTTGCCGGTGGGTTCTTCACGCCCATACGAGCTGGGAATGCGCGCAATCGCCTCGTATGATTTGGGCAGAATTTCCTTGAAGTCCCCGGTGTTGATCTGCCGCGCGGTGGCGATCTGCCCAGGACTGGTCTGACGGTAACCCACGAACACGATATTGACCTTCAATCTGGTGCGGATGGTGTCCTGCTGCCCCGGCTTGAGCGTCTTAAGCTTGCTGAAATCGATGGGCGTCGGGACAGGCTGGGGGGTGGGTTGCGGATTGGGCTGAGGGGTGGGGGCAGGGCTGTTTCCGTCACCGCAGGCGGACAGCAGAGAAAGGCTGAGGGCCAGCGCGCCGAGCATTCTTTTCTTCATACGACTCCTTGAACTGCGTTCCCACATCGTCACGTCAGTGTCGCTGCCGTTACTGGGAAGCGCAGGGGCCGACCGGAAAAAGGCGAGCAAGCCAGAACCGGGCAGAGATGCGTTGGGATGAACACCAGAATTGTAACCCCCTTCAGGCTTGAAACAGAAGACGGCTCTCCGACTGATCAGTTCTCTTGATTCAAAATCTCTCCTTACTCTGGGGTGGTGGCGCGCGTCCGCCCCGTCCCCCCTGTCCGGCCTGTCTACCCGCCCCGCCTTGACCTGGCCCCACCCCGCCCGCTAACCTCTGCCTAGCTCCCGCGTGGAGTCTGTACCACCCAGCACCACCCACTTCAGAGCGCCCGAGAGACCTGGCTCGTAGACGGCGCGGCAACCGGACTTCATTGCGTCACGGTGCCAAGGCCAGCCCCCCGGTTTGCGGCTCAACGATGAGCGCCGCGCCGGGCGGGACCAAGCGGGAAGGTCACGCGGATGACGATATTCGCCCCTTCTCTTCTACTTCGAGAGAGGGGCGCTGCCATTGTGTTCACAGTGGACCCAGCAGGCGGCCCCCACCCAGCCCACAGCGGAGGCCCTCCCATGCCCCACAAATTTGAAACCCTGCAAGTCCACGCCGGACAGAAACCCGATCCCACCACGGGTTCACAGGCCGTGCCGATCTACCCCACCAACAGCTACGTCTTCGAATCCCCGCAGCACGCCGCCGACCTGTTCGGCCTGCGCGCCTTCGGCAACATCTACAGCCGGATCATGAACCCCACCAACGCCGTGCTGGAGGAACGAATCGCGGCGCTGGAGGGCGGCGTGGGGGCCTTGTCGGTCTCCAGCGGGCACGCCGCGCAACTGGTGGCGATCCTGAACGTGGCGCAGGCCGGGGACAACATCGTGTCCTCGCCCAACCTGTACGGTGGCACAGTTAACCAGTTTCGCGTGACCCTCAAGCGGCTGGGGATCGAGGTGCGCTTTACGGGCAAGGACGAGCGCCCGGACGAATTCGCCGCCCTGATTGACGACAGGACCCGCGCGGTGTACTTCGAGACCATCGGCAACCCGGCGCTGAACATTCCCGATTTTGAGGCGATTGCCAAGGTTGCCCACGCGCAGGGTGTGGCCGTGTTCGTGGACAACACCTTTGGCGCGGGCGGGTACTTCTGCCAGCCGCTGAAGCACGGCGCAAATATCATTGTCGAATCGGCCAGCAAGTGGATCGGCGGGCATGGCAACGGCATCGGCGGGGTCATCGTGGACGGCGGCAATTTCGACTGGGGCAACGGGCGCTACCCGCTGATGACCGAACCCAGCCCCAGCTACCACGGCCTGAAGTTCTGGGACACCTTCGGCGAGGGTAATCCGCTGGGCCTGTCCAACGTTGCCTTTATCACGCGCGCCCGCACCGAGGGCCTCCGCGATCTGGGGACCACGCTGGCCCCGCAGCAGGCGTGGCAATTTATTCAGGGCCTGGAAACCCTATCGCTGCGGGCCGAGCGGCAGGCGCAGAACACGCTGGCGCTGGCGACGTGGCTGGCGGGCCATCCCGACGTGACCCGCGTGACCTACCCCGGCCTGAGCAACCACAGGCACTTTGACCGTGCCCAGCATTACCTGCCGCGCGGCGCGGGCGGTGTGCTGACCTTCGAGCTGGCCGGGGGGCGGGAGGCGGGCGAGGCGTTCATCCGCAGCGTGCAACTCGCGCAGCATGTGGCCAACGTGGGCGACACCCGCACGCTGGTGATCCATCCGGCCAGCACCACCCACAGCCAGTTGGACGAGAACGCACAGACGGCGGCAGGGGTCACGCCGGGGCTGGTGCGCGTGTCGCTGGGCATCGAACACATAGACGACATCAAAGAGGACTTCGCGCAGGCGCTGGCCGCCGCCCTGATGGAAGGCACCTCAGAGACTGAGACTCCCGGAGTCACAGCGCTTGGGGTCACAGGGGGAGTGTGACCGCCCTGTCCCGCACCGCCGTTGCCCCGCCCCCGCCCGCCGAATCGGAGCGATGTTCGCCCACTGATTTTCAGGTCAAGGTGGTCACGCTGTTCCGTACCTCTCCCCTGTTGCTGGACTGCGGGCGGCCCCTGAGTGACGTGCGGGTGGCCTACCACACCTACGGCGAGGCGCGCGATGAGGCCACGCTGGTGCTGCATGCCCTGACCGGCGACAGCGCCGTACACGAGTGGTGGCCGGACTTTCTGGGTGCAGGGCGGCCCCTGGACCCCACGCGCGACTACATCGTCTGCGCCAATGTGCTGGGCGGCTGCGCGGGCACGGACGGCCCGGCAGCCCTGGGGGACCTTCCCATCTCTCTGCGGGACATGGCCCGCGTGGGCCGGGCGCTGCTGGAGCATCTGGGCGTGCGGCGCGTGCAGATCATCGGCGCAAGCATGGGCGGGCTGCTGGCCTACGCGTGGCTGCTGGAATGCCCCGATCTGGTGACGCGGGCCGTAGTGATTGGTGCGCCCGTGCGCCATTCACCGTGGGCAGTGGGCCTGAACAGCGCCGCCCGCGCCGCCATCCGCGCGGCCCCCGGCGGCGAGGGCCTCAAGGTGGCCCGCCAGATCGCCATGCTGTCCTACCGCAGCCCGCAGAGTCTGGCCGCCACGCAGACCGTGCAGCGCAGGCCAGGGGTACATGCCGTCACCTCTTATCTGGAATATCAGGGTGAGAAACTGCTGGCCCGCTTCTGCGAGCGCAGTTACGTGACCCTGACCGGCGCGATGGACGGGTTTCAGCCGAACGACGCCGAACTGGCCTCGATCCGCACGCCCGTCCTTGCCATCGGCATTTCCAGCGACGTGCTGTATCCGGCTGCCGAGGTCCAGGCCGGGGCCGCCGCGCTGCCGAACGCCACCTACTGGGAACTGGACAGCATCCACGGCCACGACGCCTTTCTGATGGACGCCGGCGAGTTGCCGGGTCGGGTGGGGGCATTTCTGCGGGGCGCGGCAGTAGAGGGCTGAGGCTGGCCAGAACGCCCCTCTCTGGTTCAAGCCCGCTCAGTGTCGGCATTCTCTGAGAAGGGCCTTCTATTTTTTATGACGCCTTCCTGACAGGTTCTACAAAGCAGATTCTATTTCGCCGTGTCGACGGCATGAGCGTGGACACCCACCTGCGCAGCCACACTCAGCGACAGGGTCAGCGCCCTGCCGCCCACCCTCATTCCCAGGGTGCCCAGGGCGACGTCCACGGCCTCCACCACCACCCCCGCGCCGGGGGTCAGGCCCGCGCCAACCAGGGCACGCAGTTGGGCAGCATCGGCATCGGGCACGCGCGCGACCACGCCGCTGTCCCCGGCAGCCAGTTGCGACAGGCGGCGCTCGGCGCGGGCAGGCAGATCGCCGTCCAGCGTGGGAATGGGGTCGCCGTGCGGATCGTGCGTGGGATCCCCCAGCCACGCGGCAATGCGGGCCTCCAGACGCTCGCTCAGGGCATGTTCCAGCCGCTCGGCCTCCTCGTGGACCTCGTCCAGCGGCACGCCCAGGGCGCGGTGGAGGAACAGTTCCAGCAGGCGGTGGTGCCTCAGCACTTCCAGCGCCACACGCTCGCCCTCGGCGGTCAGGGCCGCGCCCTGGTACGGCGCGTGCGACACCAGCCCCTGCTCGGTCAGCTTGCGGAGCATTCCGGTCACGCTGGCGGGGGCCACTTCCAACGCGTCAGCCAGGGCCTGGGTGCTGACTTTCTGGGTGCTGAACTTCTGGCCGCCCTTGCCCAGAACTTTATCGGCGTGGCCCAGCATATAAAGCTGCTTGAGATAATCCTCGGCAGAGCGCGAGAGGGGGGCGCGGGCAGTCATGGCCACAGTGTAACGGGCAGACCCTGGGAAGGGCCGGGAACTTTTTTTCATCTCGCGCCCTCTAAGGTACGAGGTGAGCTTGAATGACCCCCCGGCCTCTAACCCATTCGCCGTCCGCCCGTCCGTACAGGACACGCCGGAATCTTCTGAGCTGCACCCCACCGATCTCCAGCTTGTCCGTCAGGCCGTGCGCGACGACCACGCCTTCGAGGCGCTGGTGAGGCGGCACGCGGCGGGCGTTCACCGGCTGGCTGCCGGAATGGTGGGGCCAGGGGCGGCGGACGATGTGGTACAGGACGTGTTCATCGCCGTCCACAAAGGGCTGAAGGGATTTCGGGGAGATGCGGCCTTCAGCACCTGGCTGCACCGGATCACGCTGAACGCCTGCCATAAAGCGCTGAAAGGCAAGGGCCACCCCACCGTTTCGTTTGCCCAGACTCCCGAACCCGCCGCCCCCCACAATCCCGTCCAGGCTGGGGAACAGGCCGATCTGCGCGCCCGACTGGCCCACGCCCTGCAAACCCTGCCCGAAGACCAGTGCGAGGCCGTTTCATTGCGCGAACTGTCGGGTCTGGAGTACGCCGAGATCGCCGCCATCACGGGGGCCGAACTGGGCACGGTCAAGAGCCGCATCAACCGGGGCCGCGCCGCACTGCGGGAATACCTGATGAAAGTGGGGATCGTGCCGTGAACCCTACTCAACTTTTTCAACCAAGGACACTTCCATGAATGACCACGATCTGGACACGCTGTTTGCCCAGGCCCGCACCCCGACGCCCGCCGACGAGGGGGCCGCCGGGCGGTTTCTGAGCGGGCATCGGCAGAGACGCACCCGGCAACGCCACATCCGCGCGGGCTGGATCAGTACGCTGCTGGCCTCAGCGGCGGCGGTGGCCGGACTGACCGTGCTGCGGCCCGCACCGGAATTGCCCGCCAGCGCGGCGTATGGGGTGTACCAGAGCGCCTGGGGAGACGGCTGGTGAGGGCGCTGGTGCTGGGTCTCCTGGCCCTGTCTGGCATGGCAGGGGCCTCCGACATGGACGATCTGCTCTCGGCGCTGAAGCAGGCGCAGAGGCTGGAAGCGCGCGGCGTGGTAGAGGTCACGGTGCTGTTTCCGCCGCGCGAGTTGCCCACCAAATCAGCAAAAGCACTGCCGCGCGTGCCCTTTCGCCCCGGTCTGCTGGCACGCAATTTTGGCGTCAGCCGGGCCACCGGGGAAGCCGTAGCGGGCCGCCCCACCACCCGATTCGAGCTAACCCCGAACAACACGCAGGCCGCGCACTGGACCCTGTGGATCGATCAGGAGTGGAACATTCCGCTGGGCTACCAGGAAAGTTTCCCGGACGGTACCCTCGCCCGCCGCGCCGTGTTCCAGAAGGTGAATACGCAGCCTGCCCGGATTCAGGTTTCTCTGCCCACCCCTCCTGAGGGTCTGCGCGCCGCGCTCCTATCAGCCCTACCCGGCCTGCGCCTGTCCGCCGGGGTGCAACCGACGGCAGTCAGGAGCAGGCCGAACGGCGGACTGGAAATCAGTCTGACCGACGGCGTGAATGTCTTTGCCCTGGTCACCTCTCCCCGAGGCGTGCGCTCTGCGCCGGGCATCGCCTCACGCCGGGTGGGCACGGGCTTCGTATGGCTGGTGGGCAACCTGCCGCAAAGCGTTCTGGATCAGGCGCTGGCAAAGGTCAGCCGGGTCAATACGGCGGGGCTGGGAACTTTCCTGAAGGTGGACGCCTCTAACGCTCAGAACACCCCCACTTTGCACAAGGAGACCCCGTGAGCCTGCCCCCCTATACCCAGAAACTCAGCCCCGAAGACGCCGCGCATTTCCTGCGGCGCACCGCCTTCGGGGCCACCGACGCACAGATTCGCGCCCTGGTGGGCCAGGACGCCCGCGCCGTGGCCCAAGCTGCGCTGAAGTTCGATGCCCGCACCGCGCCTGCTCATCCTGTTCCGGGCAACCCTTTCGATCCCTCGTCCGGGGCCACGCCCGGCGCGATGCTGCAACTCACGCGCGCCGCGTGGCTGTTTGAACTGATGTACAGCCCGAATCCGCTGCGCGAGAAGCTGGCCCTGACCTGGAGTAACCACTTTGTCATCGGCACCGAGAAGGTCAAGAACCACCCGGCCCTTTCCGCCTATCTGGGGCTGCTGAGGAAGCACGCCGCCGCGCCCAG
The DNA here is from genome assembly GCF_009017495.1 of Deinococcus sp. AJ005. Classification (NCBI taxonomy): domain Bacteria; kingdom Thermotogati; phylum Deinococcota; class Deinococci; order Deinococcales; family Deinococcaceae; genus Deinococcus; species Deinococcus sp. AJ005. The sequence goes on from NZ_CP044990.1 coordinate 2,673,262, forward strand.
CTTCGAGGAGTTCACGCTGGCCGTCGCGCAGACCCCGGCCATGCTGCACTACCTGGACAACGACAAGAACAGGAAGGGCAAGCCCAACGAGAACTTTGCCCGCGAACTGATGGAACTGTTCACCCTGGGCATCGGTGCACCCGGCAAGCCCAATTACACCGAGCAGGATGTCCACGAGGGCGCGCGGGCGCTGACCGGCTGGTCCCTGGAGGGTGGGCGCGGTAACCCCAAAAACACCTATCTGGAAGCGGTTAAGGCCAGCTACAACCCCAAGCAGCACGACGACGGCCCGAAAACCTACCTGGGACAGACGGGCAAACTGAGCTTCGAGGACGTGATCCACACCGCCGCCACACACCCGCAGACCGCCGTCTTCGTGTCGCGCAAGCTGCACCGCGCCTTCATGGCTGACGTGCCCAACGAGAAAGGTGTGCAGGGCAGCGCCGAGACCTTCCAGCGGACGAACGGCAACATCGGCGCGGTGCTAGAGGAACTCCTCTCCAGCGCGGCCTTCTACGCCCCGCAAAACCGCGAGGCCATCATCCGGGGGCCAGTGGACTACATCGTGGGCGCAGTTCGCACGCTGGGGCAGCCGAAACTGGAGGTCAAGCAGGTGCTGAACCTGAGCCAGACCGCCGGGAAGATGGGCCAGACCCTGTTGCAACCCGACACGGTGAAGGGCTGGGACGGCGGGCGCGAGTGGATCAACGATTCCACCCTGCTGACACGCATGCAGGTGGCCGCCGCCCTCTCGCTGGGCAAGGCCGCCCCCACGCTGGACAGCGCCCCCGGCGATCTAGCCCTCTTCGGCAGCGAGAACAGTCCGGTGCAGGCGGCATTGAAAGGCTTGAATCCTAAACAACGGGTGTATCTGGCACTGGTCAGCCCCGAATTTCAACTGGCGTGAGGGACAGGTCTGAACGTCTGAAAGCCAGACCGCTTACCGCCTGCCCTATTCAGCCCTTTTAACCCTCAGACCTTTTGACCCTTAGACCCTCCGAAGGAGCTTCCACATGCCCAATAGACGTGATTTTCTGAAACTTTCCGCCCTGGCGGTGGCTGCCACCACGGGGATGCCCGGCTTTCTGGCGCGTGCGGCGGCGCAGGCGGGCGGCGACAAGACGCTGGTGGTGATCCAGTTGACGGGCGGCAACGATGGCCTGAACACCCTGATTCCCTACAGCAACGGCGCGTATTACGCCGCGCGGCCCACCATCGCCATTCCCAAAAAGGACGTGCTGACGCTGACGCCAGACCTGGGCATGCACCCTTCCCTCAAGCCGCTGATGGACCTGTGGGACGGCGGCAAGCTGGCCTGGATGGAAAACGTGGGCTACCCCAATCCCAACCGCTCACATTTCGCCAGCATGGCGATCTGGCACACCGCCGATCCCACGCAGGCGCAGGCCGACGGCTGGATCGGGCGAATGGCCGAGAAGATTGGGGACCCGTTCTGCGCCTCCAACATAGGCTCGTCCACACCACGCGCCCTTCAGGCCGACGCCTTCAGCCTGCCCAGTATCGACGGAATCGACGGTTTTCAGATCAAGCTGCCGCAGGGAGTGGACGGGGCTTTTGAAGCCATGCTCAGCGCCCCGCGCGAGGGCGAGGCCGATTACCTGCTGCGCGCCACCCGTCAGATGATGAAAAACACCGCACGGGTGCAGCAGAACGTCAAGAAGTACAAGGCGGGTGCGAGTTACCCGGACCACAAATTCGGCGCGCAACTGCGCGACACCGCCCGCCTGATCGCCGCCGGGGTGGGCCAACGCATCATCTACCTCACGCTGGGCAGTTTCGACACCCACGCCGGGCAGCGCGGCGAGCAGGACGGGTTGCTGGGCACGCTGGCGGGCGGCCTGAGCGCCTTTTACGCGGACCTTCAGAAGCAGGGGCTGGCTGACAAGGTGGTCGTGATGGGCTTTTCCGAGTTCGGGCGGCGGGTGGCCGAGAACGCCAGCGCCGGGACCGACCACGGCCAGGGCAGCGTGATGTTCGCACTTGGAAATGGCGTGAAGGGCGGCATCCACGGCAGCAGCCCGGACCTCGAAGACCTCTCGATGGGCGACATCAAATACCGCCAGGACTTCCGGGGGGTGTACGCTGAGGGCCTGCAAAAATGGCTGAATCTGGACGCCCGCAGCGTACTGGGCGGGGATTTCACGGGACCGGGATGGGTGGCCTGAGCACCAGTGGCCGCAGCGTTCGTCTGGTGGCAGGTGGGCTGGCAGCGCTGGTGATCCTCAGCCTGCCCGCCGCGCTTGCCATGCCCAGATACCGTTCCCAGGCCATCCAGCAGTTTCATTACGACGAGGGCAATCCGCTGTGGGAGCTGGACCGCCGGGTGATGGCCTGCACCTTCTGCCACGTCAATGTGGGCGGCGGCGCACCCTGGAATCCGTTTGGTGAGGCCATCCGCGCAGGTTTCAAGGCCGACGCCGAAGCGGGCCAGCAGGGCAAATTCCCTGACGTGCTGTACGCGGTGCTAAAAGCGGACGGGGACGCGGACGGCGACGGCTACCCGGACGCGCTGGAGGTCTTTGCCCACACGCTGCCCGGCGACCCAGAGAGTAAGCCCAGCAAACCTCTGGCCGACTTGAAGGCCGAGTTTGCGGTGGCGGGCGGCGTGGCGCAGTACGCGCCGAAAGTGCAGAACTCCCCGGCAACGCGGTGACGCTCAGCGAAAATCTTCATTCGGCCTCCCACCCTGGCGCTGTTCGGGACTGGCTTTTCCAACCGCCGATCCGACTTCAGAAGCGCTGCGGCGCAGTCCAGACTCAGGTTTAAGCAGAGCCGGACTGGTCTTCCCCAAGCTCACAGTCCTCATTCCCAGGGACCATGTCCCATACCCTCACCGACTTTCTGGAATCACTTCCACGTTCCGGGGTATCCTGGCCTCCTAACCATGAAAACCCCCACCATTCAGGATGTCGCCCAGCGCGCTGGCGTGGGCGTCGGTACCGTGTCGCGGGTGCTGAACAACCATGCGGCGGTCAAACCCACGACGCGCGAGACCGTGCTGAAGGCCATCGCGGACCTCGACTACACGCCCAACCCCCACGCCCGGCGCATTGCGGGCGGCAAGAGCTACACCATCAGCGTGCTGCTGCCCGTGCTGACCACCGAGTTCTATGCCCGGCTGCTGGACGGCCTGGAAACGGCCTTTCAGGAAGCGCGCTACGACGTGGCCATCTTTCCGCTGCTGGACCGCTCGCGGCTGGAGCGCTATCTGGCCTCTCACACACTGGCGTATCAGGCCGATGGGCTGGTGATGGCAACCTACAACCTGACCAAAGTGTTCCACGAGCGCAGGCTGCGGACCCAGCAGCCCACCGTGCTGGTGGACGCCTACACCGACGACGCCGACTGCTCGTATATGGACAATCTGGCCGGGGGCGTGCTGGCCGGGGAATACGCCGCCACGCTGCCGGGAACGCTGTATGCCATCTGGGTAGAGACCGAACTGGACCAGCTCTTTACCACCCGCGTTTTCGAGGACCGCCGCACTGGCTTCCATCAGGCGCTGGCCGCTGCCGGGCGCAGGGTGGAGACCGAGTACACCGCCAGTTTCGACACGCTAGCCGCCCGCAACACCGCCGCCGCGCTACTGGACGATGTACAACGCAGGGAGGGTGGTCTGCCCTGCACAGTGTTTGCCTCTGCCGATCTGCTGGCCGGAGCGCTGCTGGACGAGGCGCGGCTGCGCGGGCTGACGCCGGGTCAGGACGTGTACATCATCGGTTTCGACGATCAGCCGTGGGCCGCCGCGCGCGGCCTGACCACCCTGCACCAGCCCGTGGAGGCGATGGGCTACGAGGCTGCCCAGCTTTTGCTGTCACGCCTGAGCGGCTACCGGGGGCCAGCGCGTGCCCGCCGTTTCCAGCCACACCTGATCGTGCGGGACAGCGCGTAGAACAACCCCCCACCCTCTCCGGCAAAGAATCAGTCGAACAGTCCCGGTTGCGCCGGGAGTTCTCCCAAACTGCACAGGCCCGCCGCCGTGATCCCGGCCAGCCGCACGCCCCGGCCCGACAGCAGTTCCGGCGTCAGCGAATGTGCGGCGGCGCGGGCCAGATCGGGGGCTAGGTGAACGGGGGCACCCAGGGTGACGCGGCGGGTGATGATGGCCCGGTCACTGAACTTGAGTTTTAACACCACCGTGCGCCCGGCCAGCCCCGCCCGCTCCAGCCGCCGCTCCACCGCGTCCGCCAGCACGGGCAGACGCTCCAGCACTGGGGCCACCCCCCGCAGATCGTCGCCGTAGGTTTCCTCCGCGCCGATGCTCTTGTGGGGACGGTTTGACTCCACCGGACGGTCATCCAGACCGTGGGCGATGCGCCAGAAATGCTGCCCCACCCTGCCGAACTGGGCGGTCAGCGCTTCCGGCGAGGCGGCACGCAGATCCGCCCCAGTGTGGATTCCCCGCGCGGCCAGTTTGGCGGCGGTAGCCGGGCCGACACCGTGAAAGTCACCCACCGGCAGCGCTGCCAGCAGCCCGTCCACATCGGCAGGCAACAGCACGGTCAGGCCGTCAGGCTTGTTCATGCCGCTGGCGAGCTTGGCGAGAAACTTGTTGACACTGACCCCAGCAGTGGCGGTCAGCCCGGTTTCGGCCCGGATGTCGGCGCGAATGGCCTGCGCGATGCGGGTGGCGCTGGGACCGCCGCGCAGGGGGACCGTGACATCCAGGTACGCCTCGTCCAGCGACAGCGGCTCGATCTGGGCGGTATAGCGGGCAAATACAGCGCGAATCTGGGTGCTGACCTCGCGGTACGCCTCGAAGCGGGGCGGGACCACCAGCAGGTCTGGGCAGCGCTCCAACGCCCGGTACAGCGGCATGGCACTGCGGACGCCATAGGGCCGCGCCTCATAACTGGCGGTTAATACCACGCTGCGCCGCCCACCCCAGGCCACCGCCAGCGGACGCCCCCGCAACCGCGCATCGTCGCGCCTCTCCACTGAGGCGTAGAAGGCGTCCATGTCCACATGAATGATCTTGCGCGTGGCGGACATGACGGTATTTTACGGCAGAGACGTAACGGGATAAGCGATCATTGGCAGGAACATGCCATCCGTTCCCCGCCAGCGGCGAAAGCCGAAGCGGGGAGGCAGAAAAGTAAAAACCAACTTGCGACAGATGCTCTTTACTTCTAGAAGTATTATGCTACCGCTGGGAGGAAACCGTGACTGGACACATGAAAATCGAGTTGGCAGGTTTACTCAGGCGGCACAAAATCACGCAAAAGCAACTGGCACAGGCGGCCAGGATGCGCCCGGCCACGGTCAATGCGCTGTACAACGCCCGTGTGGAACGGGTGGAACTGAGTACGCTGGTCGATCTGGTGATCGGTCTGCGGCGGCTGGGGATTCAGGCCGATGTCGGCGATATCCTTCAGGTGATCGATGTGCCAGATGACGCGGAAGAGGCCGCCCGTGAACGCGCCCTGAGGCTGCTGGGCGGCGAACCCTGGGGCCTGAAAGTTCAAGGCTCCGCCGTGCTGGCCCCGGTGAGCGGCCCACCTATTGAAGATCTGCTGCCGGAGTTTCTGGGACCATCGCTTTGACGTTGCTCTATCTGGATACCTCAGCCCTGGCCCGCCTCTATACCGACGAACCAGACCACGAGAAAGTCCGTCTGGCACAGGTGCAGGCCAGTGGAGACATCACCCATGCCATCACTTACGTGGAGTTGCACTCGGCACTGGCAGGACGCAGGCAGCGCAAGGCCATCAGTGAACGGGCCTACCGCGCGGCCCTGCAAGACATCGGGCGCGACTGGCCGACGATCCGGCACATCAGCGTGGACGAGCAACTGTTACAGGACGCTGCCCAGCTTGCCACCTCCCACACCCTGCGCGCCTCCGACGCCGTACATCTGGCCGCAGCTCAGGCCATCGCACCGCTGGGACTCCAGTTCATGACCTTTGATCTGAAACTGCGGGTTGTGGCTGAACAGGTCTTGCCGGGTCAGGTGTGGCAACCCTGATGTGCGAATCGGACGGCAGAATCTGGCTGCATCTGGCCCTCTGACCCTAGAACCCCATCCCCCACCACGGGCGAAAGCCAAAGCGCAGGGCAGAAGCTCTAAACCTGTACGAGTGTCACCGGAATATATGCGGCATACCGGGCAAAATCCCTGTCTTTGGTCAGTACAGGCAGGCCGGAGGTCACGCTGCACGCACAGATCAGAAAGTCGGTGTTGCTGCCCTGAATCCCATTGCTTCGGCAGATGTTGAAAAACTCTGCGGCCAGTTCGTATTCCAGTGCCGATGTCGGCCAGTCGGCAAAGGGCCGGAGCGTCTGGCGAATGCGTTCAAAGACCTCCTGCCGTTTGATGCCTTGCAGAACTTCCTGACGGATACAGCCCAGCATCTGCACCCGCCCATGCTGAACCAGTTCGGCCAGCATCTGGCGTTCCGGGGAGGGTTCGCCCGTCATTTTGCGAAATGCCTCAGACCATACGTCGCTGTCCACGATTACGGCGGAACTCAAGCGCGTTTGCGTTGTTCGCGCAATTCCTCGTCGCTGAGCATGTCTTGCGGGTCTACCGTGCCGAACAGGTCAAGGATTTTAAGCTGTTCCCGGCGCTGGATGTATTCGGTCAGCGCCTCATTCACCGTCTCGCGCTTGGTGCGTTTGCCGCCCACCTGGAGGGCGCGTTCCAGCAGTTGCGGATCAATCTGAAGATTCGTCGCCATGCCCCAAGTCTACACATGGGCGTGTGTAAGATTGTTCGAGCGCAGCCGCATCCACTACCCAACCCCATTCTCCCCACCCGCTCCCACCACGGCGAAAGCCGAAGCAGGGGCTAAGGTTCTACCGAATCAATTGCACCTGGAATGGCAGGTCTGGAATCACGGCCCAGCCGCGCTCCGCCGTCAGGACGTCCATGCCCAGCGCCTCCGCCGTTCCCAGACAGCAGGCGTCGCCCAGGCTAAGGTCATACGGTGATTTGCGGGCGTAGTAGAACGCGGCTTTTTCGCGGCAAGCTGGGTCAAAGGGAATTTCTCGCAGGAAACCCATCAGAGGACCGAGCTTCATTTGCACCTGAGTTGGGGTTAATTCGCCGCGTCCCACCAGCTTTCCCTGGACTTCGGTCATGGTCACGCTACTGACCTGACAGGGTATGCGGGACACGATGTCCAGCACTTCCGCGCCACCCTCTTCTTTAAGCAGGTAAGCCAGGAGCGCACTGGCATCCAGAAGCATTACCAGCCCTTCTTCGCAGCTTCGGCGCGGCGGTCATCCAGAAGTTCCTGAGTCAGATCCACCCCAGGAGGACTTTTGAGGCTGCCGTACAACTCCAGTGCCAGCGCCCGGCGACTGGTTAGCCGGAAGCCGTGTTCCTCTCTGAGCAGGATCAGGTCATCGCCTTCCTGGACACCCAGTTCTGCGCGAACGTCCACTGGCACGACAACGCGCCCCTGCGCCTGCACTTTTAGATGGTAGGCATGAGTAGAAGTCATGCCTGAGCATAACGCTTGAGGCATGAATATAACGCAACCCCATTCCCCCGCCCGCCCCCACCACGGGCGAAAGCCGAAGCGGGGACGTGACAAAAACATTATTTTATTATCCGAAATTAAGCCGCTGATTATCTGGTATTTGACCTTAAAACCTGATCCTTAAGCGTTCTGTATAGTAAGGCTGATCCACTCGAGCCAGGCTTGAAAGTTTCTACCGTAAAATCGGCGTCATCTAAAGTTAAATTCGAGAGCAAGGTGGAAAATTCGGCTATTCTTGGAGCCAGTTTCACGTCAATCAGATTTCTAGATGATAAACCTAAAACCTCCAGAGCCTCTGGCAAGAATCGCATAAATGCCATAAAAGCATTAGTTTTACTCAAAACTGCTCCCCTAGAAATGTCATTCCAGGCCTCGGGATACCTTTCCCTAATTGAGCTGAAGTAGTTGTTGATAATTTCGGCAATCACAAAGTCCTTTTGCTCTATAAATAATTCTCGAAATATAAGATCATGATCTTTTGACGGATCAAATTTTAATTTTTTCCCACGTTTAAGATCATCTCTATCTTTTAATGGATTACGAGTAATATATTTGAGAATATTTTCGACAAAAGCTGCTTGCGTAAGAGTTTCAATAAAATTTCCATCTGTCGCAGAGCCTAATCTTTTTACTCTTCTAAAGAAAGGCGACTCTGGATCAGAATTTAACGCGACAACAATATTGTGAGCTGCTTTTTGTGGACTTCTTTGCGTTGCGTAATCAAATAAGTCATATGCTAGGCTTTTATTTACTTTTGTCTGTGCTAGATTAACAGTCGAAAAAACATATGCTTGATCAGCAACATCCATGTCTATAAATATTGTAACGGGTATCATAAATTCAGCTCCGCTATACCCTTCCAGCCCGGCCAAGCGATGCTGACCATCAATAATTCTTGCTATTTGGTTGAAATGTATTTCACTAGTATCACTATCTCCTTCATAACTTGATAATGTCATTAAGCCATCTAAAAATTTCGCACAGTTGCCATTTATGGCTATAATTATTGATGTTGGAAATGATGCATCAATAGTTTCTACATATTGCTTAATTTCCTTTACTCGTTTATTGCTTAGTGGGCGTTGAATTCCTAAATAGGTTTCAAAACCCCTTTCTTCTCCCTCTATGCGCCTAACATCAGCGTATGATATTGAGTATAATTGCTGTGCTGGGATAGCTGCGATAAAAAAACTTCCTATTGGCTGACTTATTTCAATAGCGGGAAATTCAATTGATTTTATGTTGTCGGGGTAGAGAAGCATTATTCCGACCTCCTTGATTCTAGATAAAGACTTACAAAGGTGTCTGTGTCTTGTTTGATAGCTTTGCTAGAATCTTCTAATCTTCTTTCGGGAGAGTAGAAATTTTGGAGATAAAATGTTATTAATAGCATTACAAATACCATGATAAAACAAGAAATAGAAATTTGCTTAATAATTTCAACATTTCCCCTGATATTCAATATATCTGTTCCAATGAAAACGCTTGATATCACGCCAATTGCTATACATAGCAGGCCAAAGATTAAGAAAATACCTTGCGTTTTTTTATTATTTCTAGCTTTCCAAATTATGTAAATTATAGGAGCAATTCCAGCCGCAGAGTAGCTGAACAATTCCCCCTTTTGGTAAGTTTCCGGTACATTTTTTAGAAAAGTAGTGAATACGCCAGTATCTTTTAGATTATCATTGACGTTATTAAAAGCAGAAAATAAAATTGCCCCAAGCCACAGCGGCAGAGTCGAAATAAATATATTTATTCCCCACTCTATCAAAGCTTCAAAGGCACTCGACAAATAGATGTGAGTATATTTGAATCTGGCTGTTAATTTTTGGAGTAGCGCACGAATATCCAAGTCTTTTACACTCCTTATTTGAAAATAATGACCATCTCCATGTAACGTCCCCGAAAATCTGAACTAGCTGCCAGTGTATCTCTTCTGCTAACGAGCTTTATATCGGCTATATCTTTGTATAAATATTCTATAGATTCTGTAACTGAGTGAGTCATAATAACATGAGCGCCTTTTAGTCTAGCTTCAATTAATTGACTCCGCAGTCTAAAATGTTCATCCCACCCAAATATAGTATCTTGGTACTTAACAAACTTAGTACTAAGAGAGGAGTTATGATATGGGGGGTCAACAAAGATCAAATCACCATTGTCTGCTAAAGATAGACTGTGGCTAAAATCTTGTTTAACTATATCGACTGCTCCTAAAATTTCACTAACCGCCTTAAAATTGTCTTTCCTCATTATTACGGATGTTTTAGTACCTATAGGTACGTTAAATTCTCCCTTTAGATTGACTCTATACAAGCCGTTCCAGCAAGTTCTGTTTAGGTATATAAACCAAGCGGCTTTGGAATACTTTTCCGTAGGTTTAGTTGCTCTCATCATATAATAATAGTCTTTTGAATGCATATGATGGTGATATTTTAAAATTTCTTCAACAGATTTATAATCTGATCTAATTGCAGTATATGAGTCAATTAGATCTCCATTTAAATCGGAGATTATTCCCGATTTAGGTTTAATATCAAAAAATACTGCTCCACTTCCTAAAAATGGTTCAATATATTTACCGAACTTTGTAGGAAATTGTACATTTATATTATTAACGAGCCAACTTTTCCCGCCAGCCCATTTCAAAAAAGGCGTCACCCTTTCTAGAGTAGTCATCTAACGAATGACCCGTATGTCAAACTGATCATGCTCAATTTACCCCACCCACTCCTGCAAGCTCCTAACCCCCAACTCCCCAACCCCCACCGCGCCTGCAATCGCCTTCGCCGTCCACTCAGCGGCCTCGCGCGTACTCACGATGGGAACGCCCCGTTCCAGCGCCGTTCTCAGCAGGCGGCTTTCGGTGACATCAATCAACAGATCAGGCAACTTGTCGCCGTCCTGCTCACGAATCACGCTCAGGCCCGCGCCCTCCAGCATGGCAGCCACGTTATCCAGACCGTCGCCCAGCAGCAGGGCGGTGCCGCTCAGGGGCAGGTTGTTCTTGGCCCCCAACTGCGCCCGGTAAAACGCCAGATACGGGTCCGCGTCTATGCCCATGCTCTCGCCGGTGCTTTTCATCTCCGGCCCCAGGATGGGCAACACGCCTGCGAATTTCAGAAAGGGCAGGTGAACTTCCTTGACGCTGTACATGGTGGGAACCGGGGTTTCCAGCAGGCCAATCTGCTCCAGCGTGTGGCCCACGGCAATGCGGGCGGCACTCTTGGCAAGCGGGTGGTTCACGGCCTTGCTCACAAACGGGACGGTGCGGCTGGCGCGGGGGTTGGCCTCCAGGATGTACGCCACATCGTCCTTGACCGCCCACTGCACGTTCATGAGGCCCTTCACCCCCAGCGCCAGCGCCAGCCGCTCGGTGTCGGCCTTCACGCGGGCGATCAGTTCCGGGGACAGGCTGACCGGAGGCAGCACGCAGGCGCTGTCGCCGCTGTGAATCCCGGCGGCCTCCACATGCTCCATGATCCCGGCCACCACGGCACGTTCGCCGTCGCACAAAGTATCCACGTCCAGCTCCAGCGCCCCTTCCAGAAACTGATCCAGCAGGATGCTCGGCTGTCCTTCCACGGCGGCGTACACCTCGTCCAGATAGGTGGTCAGCTCGGTCATGCTGCGAACCGTCCGCATGGCGCGGCCCCCCAGCACGTAGCTTGGGCGGGCCATGAGGGGAAAGCCCAGTTGCTCGGCCAGTGCCTGCGCCTCATTGGGAGTCTTTGCCACCAGCCCACGCGGCTGCGGCAGGCCCAGGCGTTCGCACAGCGCGTTGAAGCTGGCGCGGTCCTCGGCCTCGTCAATGGCGTCCGGGCTGGTGCCGATGATGGGTGCGCCCGCCGCTTCCAGCCGCCGCGCCAGCTTCAGCGGGGTCTGCCCGCCCAGTTGCACGATCACGCCCACGGGCTTCTCGTGGTCCACGATGTTCATCACGTCTTCAAAGGTCAGCGGCTCAAAATACAGTCGGTCTGCCGTGTCGTAGTCGGTGCTGACCGTCTCCGGGTTGGAATTGATCATGATCGTCTCGTACCCGGCGTCCTGCAAGGCCCAGACCGCGTGGACGGTGGCGTAATCAAACTCCACCCCCTGCCCGATGCGGTTGGGACCGCTGCCCAGAATGACCACCTTGGGGCGGTCCGTGGGCGTGACCTCGTCCTCCCACTCGTAGGTGCTGTAGTGGTACGGCGTGTGCGCCTCAAATTCGGCGGCGCAGGTGTCCACCGTCTTGTAGACCGGGGTGGCCTTTGCTTCCTTCCGCAGAGCGCGGACTTCCAGCTCACTCAGGCCCACGATCTCGCCGATGCGGGCGTCCGAAAAGCCCAGCCGCTTGACCTCGCGCCAGTATTCGTACTTCCACCCGGCAATCGGCCCCAGCTCCAGAATCTCGCCCTCGGCGGCCACGATCTCGTGAAGCTGGCTCAGGAACCACGGGTCAATTTTGGTGGCGTCAAACAGTTGCTCCTTCGTCTCGCCGCGCCGCAGCAATTCAATGACCGCTTCCAGTCGGCGCGGATTGGGGTAGAGGAGGCCGCGCAGCTCGTCCGGCGATAGGGCCGCGAACACCCCGCGCACATCGCTTTCCACACTTCGCATCGCCTTTTGCAGCGACTCCTTGAAGGTGCGCCCAATCGCCATGACCTCGCCCACGCTCCGCATCTGCGTTCCCAGGTGATCGGAGCTGCCGGGGAATTTCTCAAAGGCAAAGCGCGGAATCTTCGTCACCACGTAATCAATGCTGGGTTCAAAGGCGGCGGGCGTGACGCGGGTGATGTCGTTGGGCAGCTCGTCCAGCGTGTACCCCACCGCCAGCAGCGCGGCGATCTTGGCAATCGGGTAGCCGGTGGCCTTGCTCGCCAGCGCACTGGAGCGGCTCACACGCGGGTTCATCTCAATCACGATCACGCGCCCGTCCACCGGATTGACCGAGAACTGAATGTTGCTGCCGCCCGTCGCCACGCCAATCTCGCGGATAATCGCCAGCGACATATCGCGCAACCGCTGGTATTCCACGTCACTGAGGGTCTGCGCCGGGGCCACCGTGATGCTGTCACCCGTATGCACGCCCATCGGGTCAAAGTTCTCGATGCTGGTGATGATGATGACCGTGTCGGCGGTGTCGCGCATCACCTCCAGCTCGTATTCCTTCCAGCCCAGGATGCTTTCTTCCAGCAACACCGAGGTCACGGGGCTGTCACGCAGGCCGCCCTCGGTGATACTCAGAAATTCCTCGTAGGTGTGCGCGATGCCGCCCCCGGTGCCGCCCAGCGTGAAGGAGGGCCGGATCACGATGGGCAGGCCGATTTCCTTCTGGTATTCGGTGGCCTCGGCCATGCTGTGGACCATCTTGCCCTTGGCCGTGGCAATGCCGATTTTCTTCATGGCGGCCTGAAACAGTTCGCGGTCCTCGCCCTTGTTGATGGCCTCCACGCCCGCGCCAATCAGCTCCACGCCGTATTTTTCCAGCGTGCCGCGCTCATGCAGTTGCATTGCCAGGTTCAGCGCGGTCTGGCCGCCCAGCGTGGGCAGCAGGGCGTCGGGCTTTTCCTTGACGATCACCTTCTCCACAAATTCAGGGGTCAGCGGTTCCAGATACGTCGCGTCGGCCAGATCGGGATCGGTCATGATGGTCGCCGGGTTGCTGTTGACCAGCACCACGCGGTACCCCTCTTTCTTCAGGGCCTTGAGCGCCTGGGTCCCGGAATAGTCGAACTCGGCAGCCTGCCCGATCTGAATGGGGCCGCTGCCGAGAATTAGGATCGTGTGGAGGTCAGTTCGCTTGGGCATTCCAGAGAAGGAGTATGTCACGCCTCCGGGTAAGGCGGGGAGGGCATGGGTAGGTCAGGGCAGACCTTCTAGTGAATGCCCCACATGATGCCCAGCCGCCGGGGCTGCGGATCGAGATCATCGGCGGCGTCGTGCCCGCCGAGAGTGTGCAGACGCTCGATGTGGTGGGCCTGCTGCCGCCAGAGACGGTGAGAATGTCCAGCCACTTCGCTCATGCGCTTGTGGATAGAACCATTGATGGCTTTTCGGGTGGCCTGAATGACTTGTTGCCGTTGAATTTCCCTGCTGCCTGTGGGGGCATTCCACAAACCCATGACCCACCACCCGCCGATGCTGACGCGCCGCCGCGCTTCCCGCCGATCCCAGCGGGCGCGCTCATAACTGTGTTTTGCCATGTGTGGTGCGCTCCAGTCGCACTCACAACCCTGGTCCACCTGTCGTCCTCATGGCCGCAGCATAGGCCCTGTGCCGCAGGAAAGCATCTGTGGAATGGCCCATTTCTTCAGCCAGACTCTGGCTATAGGGAGACGTCCATTGCGTCAATCAGAACCGTGTCCCCAGTGGCCTACGTTCACCTGGAACCCCCGGCCCGTCTCCGTCTTACCGCAGACCCTGGCCCCGGACGACTGGCCGACTACACGTCTAGGGCATCCGCCGTGTTGCCTGACTGCGTTACCTGACTGCGCCATCTGGATCAGGGACAGGGACTTTTTCGGCTGCGGCCTGAGCATGTGGCGAACCGATATGCGATATGGGGTTCTGAACGGGGCAGAAGCGGGTTAGCCTCCGCCCCAGCTCAGTACCCCATGACCGCCTTAATCGCCTTCGCCACCCGCACGGCGTTCGGGCGATACACGTCTTCAATGGCCGTAAAGGGCGGATACGGCGCGTCAAAGCCAGTCACGCGAATGATCGGCGCACGCAGGTATTCAATGGCTTCCTCGGCAATGGTGGCGCTGATCTCGCTGTGAAAGCCTCCAGTTCGCGGAGCCTCGGTCACGACAACGACGCGGCCCGTCTTCTGCACGCTGGCCAGGATGGTATCGGTGTCCAGCGGCACCAGGGTCCGCAGGTCAATGACCTCCACGCCAATTCCGGCACTCTGGGCGGCGGCGGCGGCTTTCTGCGCGACCTCCACCATGCCGCCGTAGCAGATCACGGTCACGTCGTCGCCCTCGGTCACAATGCGTGCCTTGCCCAGCGGAATGCGGTAATCACCGACTGGCACCTCTTCCTTGACGCTGCGGTAGAGCTTGATGGCCTCGAAGAAGAACACCGGATCCGGGTCATGAATGGCCGAGAGCAGCAGGCCCTTTGCGTCGGCGGGGGTGCTGGGAATGACCACCTTGATGCCGGGGGTGTGCGCCAGAATGGCTTCGGGGCTGTCGGCGTGCTGCTCGGGAGTATGCACGCCGCCGCCGTAGGGCGCGCGGACCACCATCGGCAGGTGGTAGCGGCTGCGGGTGCGGTGGCGGTAGCGCCCCAGATGCGACAGAACCTGATCCAGCGCCGGGTACAGAAAGCCCGCGAACTGGATTTCGGCCACCGGCTTCAACCCGGCCAGCCCCATGCCAATGCCCATGCCCACGATGGCGGCCTCGGCCAGCGGGGTGTCAAACACGCGGTCCACGCCGTACTTGGCCTGCAAGCCGTCTGTGGCGCGGAACACGCCGCCCATCACGCCCACGTCCTCACCGAAGATGTGGACGGTGTCGTCCCCCTCCAGCGCCAGATCCAGCGCGTTGGTGATGGCAGCGATCATGGTCATGGTTTTGGTGTCTGTTCTTGGCGCGGTGGCGGTCATGCGTTATCCTTGTTCGAGTCCTGCTCGCTCAGAATCTGCTCGCGCTGCCGCTTCAACTGCGGCGTCGGCTCGGCGAACACATGGTCCAGAATCTCGGCGGGTTCGGGGTCCGGGTAGCTGTCGGCTTCCTTCAGGGCGGCCTCGAATTCGTCGGCCACCTCTTTCAGGAGCGCGGCCTCAGATTCCTTGGTCATCAAGCCCTCGTTCAGCAGGTGAGTCCGTAATCTCAGCACTGGGTCCTTGGCGTCCCAGCCCTCGTTGTCGGCGTCGGTGCGGTAACGGCTGGGATCGTCGGCCACGGTATGCGGCTTGACGCGGTAGGTCACGGTCTCGATCAGGGTTGGCCCATCGCCTCTGCGGGCACGCTCCACGGCCTCGCGGGTCACGTGGTACGTCGCCAGCACGTCATTGCCGTCCACGCGCACGCCGGGAATGCCGTAGCCCTCGGCCCGCTTTGAAAGGTTGGTGGCCTTGGTCTGCGAACGCGTCGGCACGCTGATGGCCCAACCGTTGTTCTGGAGGATGAACACGCACGGAGCTTCCAGCGCCCCGGCGAAGTTCAGCGCCTCGTGAAAGTCGCCCTCGCTGCTGCCGCCGTCGCCGATGTAGGCCATCGCCACGTTTTTCGTTCCCTTGCGCTTCTCGGCCAGCGCCGCGCCCACCGCGTGCGGGTACTGGGTGGCAATCGGGATGTAGAAGGGCAACACTTTCAGGTTCTCGGGCATGGCCCAGCCGTGCGGCGAGGTCCGCCAGTACGCCAGTGCCCGCGCAATGGGCAGGCCGAGGGTCAGGGCCGCGCCCGTATCGCGGTAGGTGGGAAACAGCCAGTCGTCGGCGGTCAGGGCGGCGGCGGTGCCCACCTGACTGGCCTCCATCCCTCCAAAGGGCGGAAAGACACCCAGGCGGCCCTGGCGGTACAGCACCCAGCCGCGCTCGTCAAAATGCCGCGCCCGGCGCATCTCGCGGTACAGGCGCAGGCGGGTTTCGGGGTCCGGCAATTCACCCGCACCTGTGCTGGTGCCGTCCGGGGCGATCAGTTGGAACATGTCCCCGGCCTGCTCGTAGGCGGCGGCAGCAGCGTCAAACGCGGCGTCGGTGGGATTGGGTTCGGGTTGAGGTTTGGGCCTTGACTGTTTTGGTTTGGACTGTTTGGATTCAGATGCGGAACGGGTCATGCAACCTCCGGTGGGGCGTGGGGACGAAGGAGAAAGGCCGCCCGGACATACTGGGGCGGCGCGCACGATAAGCGTTAAGGCGCGCGGCGCTGGTTGAGCAGGCGGCTGAGCTTGTGGGCTGTGGGCTTGGCAGGCGAGTACATCGGCAGAAAGCTCCAGTGGGAAAGACTTCGGTGCGCTCAGCCTAGCAGATGACCCCGGCGGCACCGAATGTTTCAGCGCCCACACGAGGTCAGGAAAAACAGAAAAAGAGACCCCACAGGGCCTCCTCTCAATTTCAATTTCAGATTGTCAGGATGCTCAGTCGCGTTCCAGCTTGATCTCCACGCCCTTGCCCTTGCGCTCTACCTTCAGTGAAGCCTCGTCGTCGCCCCGGCGGTAGTCGCTCTCGATCTTGTCGTTCTTGATCTTCAGCTTGGTCTGCACGTAGCCCTCGGCCTTCAGGCGCGCGGCGTAGCTGTCGTGCAGGGCGCGCAGGTCAGAGGGAGCGCTGACCACGGTCTGCCACTTGCGGGCGTTGCCCCAGGGGTTGCCGGGCTGCGTGGGCAGGGCAGGAACCGCCGCGCCCGTGCGGGCCACCACCTGGTAGAACGCCGTGGCGCTGTCCCAGGTGTTCTGCGGAACGGGGGTCACCACGATGCTCAGCGCCTGCGCCAGCCCCTGCTGACCCTTGACGTTCACGTCCGCAAAGCTGTTCTGCCCGCTCTTGAAGGTGGCGATCTGCTTCAGGTCCAGTTCGGTCTTGCTCGCCAGCGCCAGCACCTTGTTCAGGCCGTAGGGCGCGGCGATGTCGAAGGTGAAGGGATCGCCCGCCGCCGGAAACACCTTGACTGCATTGGCCTTCAGAAAGTTCGCGCCGCCCTGGTATTTGTTGGGCAGAATCAGGTCCACCTGACCGTTCGGGTCCACGTTGAACAGGTACACGTAGGCGTCCTGAGACACGCTGGCGTACAGGCGAATCCGCTCGCCGGGGGCGTAGGACGGCGTGCGTGTGCCGCTGGTGTCGCGGTCCGTCCAGACCTTGACATCCACCGTGGTCTGCACCGGATTGACGATGATGCTCTGCGCGCTGATCTTGGGTGCGGCCAGGGCTGGACCGCTGAGGCCAGCCGCCAGCGCAACGCTGAGGCCGAGGGCGATCTTGACCAGTGTTGACTTAGACAGTGTTGATTTGATGGGCAAGGGGAAAGTTTTCATACCCTGAGTGTCGGACGCGGTGATGATCCGGGGCTGACCTGCGCGGTCATCTGGCGCACACCATGTCGTGGCGGGTCAAAGGGAACGGGGCCAGACAGTGTCGTGAATGCGGCCCGGTTGCTGAAAAGTGGCTTGGCTTTCCACTGACGCGTGCCTCAGCAAAACTCTATGAATGGGTGCGGCAGATCCGCCTCTTGCCCCCGACCTACGGCCCCCGCAGACATGCGCTGGAGATTGATCCAGAATATTTGTCAAAAAAGCTGTTCAATTTTGACCGAACGGGCGGGCAAGCGTCCTCTCTACGAGCTGTAACAGTCATGGTCGTCTGTTCTGCCCAGGACAGTGAGTGAATTTCGCTGAGTATCTGGGACTGGTACAGCTCCGAAGGAGAGAATGGAAGCATCAGGAGTCTCTTTTCCTGGCGCTGTACTTCGGACAGGTGCCCTAATTCACGTCGGCAACGTCGGCCAGCAGTTCGGCCAGTTGTTCCTTGGCGCGGAAGACCCGGCTCTTGGCCGTGCCCACCGCCACACCCTGAATGCGGGCGATGTCCTCGTAGGGCATGTCCTCCACGAAGCGCAGCACCACGGCCTCGCGGTAATCGTCGGGCAGCTTCAGCAGGGCGCGCTGCACGCGGTCCTGGGCGTCGGCACTCTCGGCGGCGCGCACCGGGGAACGCGCCTCAGAGGTGACCTCGAAACCGATGTCCTCGCGCGCCTGCTCCAGACTGAAGCGCTGCAACTGCTTGCGGCGGTGGGACTCGATCTGGGTGTTGCGCGCCACCTGATACAGCCACGGCAGCACCCGCTCGCCGGGCCGGAAGGTGCGGATGCTGCGCCACGCGCGGTAAAAAACTTCCTGCGTCAGGTCCAGGGCGTCGTCGGGATTGCCCTCCAGGCGGTATAGATACCCGTACATGCGGCCCTCGTACTCCTGCACGAAGGCGTACCACGTGGCCTCGTCACCCGCCGTCAGCCGGGAAAGCAACTCCGGCGAGACGACATCAGGGGCGGCGACAGGTGGAGCGGCAGGATCGGGCGGCGAGGTCACGTCCCTCACACCATACCGTCCTGGCGGGCGGCGGCGCGTCCTCCTTCTGGACGGTG
Organism: Deinococcus sp. AJ005; assembly: GCF_009017495.1. Taxonomy (NCBI): domain Bacteria; kingdom Thermotogati; phylum Deinococcota; class Deinococci; order Deinococcales; family Deinococcaceae; genus Deinococcus; species Deinococcus sp. AJ005. The sequence goes on from NZ_CP044990.1 coordinate 2,691,845, forward strand.
TGGCTGCGGGGGCCGCCTCCAAGCCGGGTCCAGGGCATTCGCGCTAGGATGCCGCACTGAAAGGCCCCGTGATGACTGCGACTTCAACCCCCATACCCCCCACCGACCCCGGCTTCCTTGACGCCCTGCGCCCTCTGCTGCCCGAGCTGAGCGTGGGCGCGCTGCTGGGTTTTGCCACCGCGCTGGCCGTGAAAGCCGTGGGGCGTTTTGTGCTGATCATCGTGGGCCTGCTGTTCATCGCACTGCAACTGCTGGCGTATTTCGACATCGTCACCATCAACTGGTTGCACCTGCAATCGGTGGCTGAACCCGCGCTGAAGCAGGGGGGCGAGCAGGGGGCCGCGTGGTTTCAGCGCGTGTTGCTGGCGAACCTGCCTTTCGCCGGGGCGTTCACGGCGGGCTTTTTACTGGGACTGCGAATACGGATTTAGGCGCACGCGCAGTCAGGTTCGGCGCTCACTCCCCATCTGCCGTCCCCACACCGATTGATTAGCGACGGTCCCGATACCGCCGAATCAGCGTGTTGGTGCTGCTGTCATGCTCCAGCTCTGGCTCCACACCTGCTTTCAGTTCCGGCACGATCTTCCCGGCCAGCACCTTGCCCAGTTCAACGCCCCACTGGTCAAAGGAATTGATGTTCCACACGGCCCCCTGCACGAAGACCTTGTGTTCGTACAGGGCAATCAATGCGCCCAGCGTGCGCGGCGTCAGTTTATCGGCCAGCAGGGTATTGGTGGGCCGGTTGCCGTCGAAGACGCGGTGCGGGGCCAGCGCTGGGTCCACGCCCTCGGCCAGCACGGCGTCCAGCGACTTGCCAAAGGCCAGCGCCTCGGTCTGCGCGAAAACATTGGCCATCAGCAGGTCGTGGTGGGGCGGACCATCCGGCGTGGGCAGCGGATTGAGGGTCTGGCAGAAGCCGATGAAGTCGCAGGGAATCAGCTTGGTGCCCTGGTGGATCAACTGGTAAAAGGCGTGCTGGCCATTGGTCCCCGGCTGGCCCCAGATCACCTGCCCAGTCTGGTAATCCACCGCCTGTCCGTCCAGGGTGATGTGCTTGCCGTTGCTCTCCATGTCCAGTTGTTGCAGGTAAGCCGGGAAGAATTGCAGGTACTGGTCATACGGCAGCACGGCATGGGACTGCGCATCGAAGAAATTGTTGTACCAGACGCCCAGCATCCCCATCAGCACCGGGAGATTGCTTTCCAGCGGCGCGGTGCGGAAGTGTTCGTCCATGTCATGGAATCCGGCCAGCAGTTCGGTGAAGCCGTCCGGGCCAATGGCGAGCATCAGACTCAGGCCAATGGCGCTGTCCATGCTGTAGCGCCCGCCCACCCAGTCCCAGAACCCGAACATATTGGCGGTGTCGATGCCGAATTTCTGCACGGCGTCGGCGTTGGTGGAGACGGCTACGAAATGACGGGCGACAGCAGCGTCATCGTTCAGCGCCGCCAGCAGCCACGCGCGGGCCGAGGACGCGTTCGCCATCGTCTCTTGCGTGGTGAAGGTCTTGGAACTGACGATGAACAGCGTCTCGGCAGGGTCCAGATCGCGGGTCTTTTCCACCAGATCGGTGCCGTCCACGTTGGACACGAAGCGCACGGTCAGGTCACGCTGGGCGTAGTGCTTGAGCGCCTCGTAGGCCATCACTGGGCCCAGATCGCTGCCACCGATGCCGATGTTGACGATATTTCTAATCGGCTTGCCTGTGAAGCCTGCCCACTGTCCGCCGCGCACCAAGTCGGCAAACTTCGCCATGCGGTCCAGCACTTCATGTACATCCGGCACGACATTATCTCCGTCCACCATCACGGTTGCGCCGCGTGGCTGGCGCAGAGCGGTGTGCAGCACGGCGCGATTCTCGGTGACGTTGATGCGCTGGCCCGCGAACATGGCGTCGCGTTTGACCTCTACTCCGGTTTCATGCGCCAACGCCAGCAGCAGCTCCAGGGTCTCGTCTGTCACACGGTTCTTGCTGTAATCCAGATAAAGACCCGCGCCCTCGGCATTCAGGCGTTCGCCGCGCCGGTCATCGCCTGCAAACAGGTCAGCCAGCAGGGTGTCTTTCATCATCCGGTAGTGGCTAGTTAAAGCCGTCCAGGCGGGCATTTCGGTCAGGCGGGTGGACATGGAGAACCTCCGTGGGCAGGGGTGGGGGGCGGCAGAAACAGGGCGGTCTGAAACAGTCCACCGGAGCATAGCGCCCACCTCTGGGCCGGGGCCGGGGGCGTTCAGACACCCCAACCTGGCCCCAATCCGGCGCGGACCCCCCCGCTCCCTAAACGGCCCGGCCCTGGCCTGCCGCCGCACGCGCGTCAGAGCGCTGTGCCAGGGCATTTTCTAGACTCCAGCCATGATCAGGTCCTTCGATTCAGGCAGACGGTGGAACCTCCAGAAAAGCACCGTGCTGGGCAGTCCTGAACTGCACGAGTTTCGCCCCGCCCCTCTACAGTCTCAGACCACTCCCCTTCAGTTCTGCCCCGAAAGCCTGAACCGCGCCCTGCTGGCCGAGGAAAACCGCCAGACCCTCAAGCTGGTAGGCCGCCTGCGCTGGGCCACCCAGACCGCAAAGAATTGAGCCGGACCCTGGCAACCTTTCCCCCCCCCGCCGCGTAACAGGCAGCAGAGGGGGACTTTCTTGTGGGCATCTATCTGATCTGTCTGATCGTGGGCGGCGTGCTGTTCGGGCTGTCGTTGCTGGGCGGGCATGATGTTGGTGGGCATGACCTTGCCGCAGATCATCCCGGCTCGGGCGACATCGCCTCGTGGTTCAGCCTGCGGGCACTGGTTAGCTTCGCCACGTTTTTTGGACTGGCGGGGGTGATGGGCGGGCTGATCGGGGCGTCCGTGACGGTGCAGTTCGTGATGGCGCTGGTCAGCGGACTGGCGGTGGGCGGCTTCACGGCGTATCTGTTCCGGCTGGCCCGCACGCGCGGCGAGGTCAGCGGCGGCACAGGACGGCTGGCGGGGCGCACGGGCGAGGTGCTGATCTCGCCCGCACCGGGGCGTCCGGGCCGGGTGGCCGTGACCATTTCCGGGCAGGTCACGCAACTGGCCGCCCACAGCGACGACGCCCTGCATCCCGGCGACGCGGTGATCGTGATCGGTCAGCAGGGCGGCGTGCTGGACGTGAAGCTGTGGGACGGGGCATAGGCGGCTGGACCCCGGCCCCATCTCCCCTTTGCGGCGTTACCCTGAAGCATGACCACAACCCAGTCCAGTTCCACCCCCGACACCACAGCCGAGCTATCCATGACCGAACTGCGCCGCCGTCTGGGCCAGGTTTCTGATCTGGGCGCGGCGGAGGCGCTGATGTCCTGGGAGCAGGAAACCAGCATGCCCGACGAGGCCGCCCGCGTGCGGGGCCTGCAACTGTCCACCCTGGCGGGCCTGACCCACGCGATGTTCACGGATGAAAAAACGGGTGAGCTGCTGGACGCCGCCGCGCCGCAGAACGACACTGATCAGGCCATCGTGCGCGTGGCGCGGCGTGATTTTGAGAAGGCCACCAAATTGCCCACTGAGTTCGTGGAGGAGCGGACCCGCGCCCAGAACGAGGCGCACCACGCCTGGATCGCGGCGCGGAAAGGCAGCGACTTCGCCACGTTCGCGCCGCACCTGACCCAGATGATGGAGCTGGCCCGCCGCGAGGCCGATCTGCGCGGTTACGACGAACACCCCTACGACGCGCTGCTGGACAACTACGAGCCAGGGATGCGGGCAGGGACGGTCAAGACCATCTTCGCGGACCTGCGGGACCGAACGCTACCGCTGCTCAGGCGCATCGCGGCGGCAAAGGACGCGGCGGATTACGGCGTGCTGACGCGGCCCTTTCCCGCCGAGGCGCAGAAAGCCTTCGCGTGGAAAATTGCGGGCGAGGCGTTCGGGCTGAACAGCTCCTTTGCCCGCCAGGACGAGAGCGCGCACCCCTTCATGACCAATTTCAGCCGCTCGGACCTGCGGATCACCACGCGGGTGGAACCGTACTGGCCCGCCTGCCTGTTCGGAACGTGGCACGAGACCGGGCATGCCATGTACGAGCGCGGCGTTTCCGGGCGCTGGGAGCGGACCCCGGTGTCGGGCGGCGCGAGCCTGGGCGTGCATGAAAGCCAGTCGCGGCTGTTCGAGAACCTGCTGGGCCGCAGCCTGCCGTTCTGGGAGCGCTACTTCCCACAGTTTCAGGCAGCCGCGCCGGAGGTCACCGCCGGGCTGGACGCGCAAACCCTCTACCGCACCGTCAACCGCGTCAACCCCAGCATGATCCGGGTGGAGGCCGACGAGGTGACGTACAACTTCCACATCATGCTGCGCTTTGAGCTGGAATTGGCGCTGCTGGAGGGAAACCTGAAGGTCTCGGAGCTGCCCGAGGCGTGGAATGCCAAGATGCAGGAGTACCTGGGCCTAACCCCGCCGAACGACGCGCAGGGCGTGTTGCAGGACGTGCATTGGTCCGCCGGGCTGATCGGCTATTTTCCCACCTACGCGCTGGGCAACCTGCTGAGCGTGCAATTGCTGGAGGCGGCGCAGGCGGACGCGGCGATTGCACAGGGCATTCAGAACGCCGAATACGCGCCGCTGCTGGCATGGCTGACCGAGCATGTCCACCAGTCCGGGCGCAGCCTGACGCCCACGCAGATCACCGAACAGGCCACCGGACGCCCGCTGAGCGCCGATCCATATGTGGCGTATCTGCACAGGAAGTACAGCGAGATTTACGGGCTGGACGGGGCGGAAAGCTAGACACAAGACAAGGGAACGGCCCGGAACTTAACGTCCGGGCCGTTTTCCCTCTTCCTTTCAAACTGCCTGTTTGCGCTCGGCCTGCGTGACCAGATAAGCGCGGGCCGCGCCCAGCCAGCTCTGGGCCAGCGCCGTGTTGGGGTGGCCGCGTTCGCGCAGGGCGTGGGTGCCCAGGCACAACTGGCGCTCCACGCGGCGCACGGCCAGCAGGCCGCCGTCATTTTCCACTTCGATCAGGGTGTTTAAAACGGTGGTGGGGTGAACGTACCCCACGCGGATGCTCTCGGCAATCGTGTCCAGTGCGCGCATAACTGTGGACTCCTTCCAGCCCGAGGGGCCGCGAGGGGAAGTGTTTGGGAAAATCGACTTTGGAGAAAACCTTCTGCTGATTACGACTATAGCAGATCGGCGGGCGGCTCTGCAAGAACTCTACCCCCGTATTCTGTATTGACCGTAGTGGGGAACGGTGTTACACTCCAACCAAGGCTGCCCGATTCTGCCCACAGGCAAACGCCCCCACTTGGGGCCATGCCCGCAGAAAAAGAGCAGTCCCAGGCGGCACGCCGAATCTGTTTTCCCGCGTTCAGTACGCGAAGTCCAGTCATATGGGCAGGGGCAGAGCCAGTGAGGCCAAGCCGCAGCCAAGGAGGTGACACATGAAATTGCACGAAAGACTCCGCGAACTCCGTAGCGAACGCGGGCTGCGGCTCAAAGACGTCGCCGAGACCGCCGGGATCAGCGTCCCGTACCTCAGCGATCTGGAACGTGGCCGCACCAACCCCAGCTTAGAAACCCTGCAAACCCTGGCGGCGTCCTACGCCATCACGGTTCATGATCTGCTGGAGGGCGTCGAATTTTACGGCGCGTCCACCGAGGGATCCATGCCCAAAGGACTGGCCGATCTGGTGGCCGATCCCACGCTGGGGCCGCAGATCACGCCCGACTGGGTGCAGACCCTGTCGCGCATCGAACTGCGTGGCAAGCGCCCGCGCGACAAGGGCGACTGGTACGAGATTTACCTGCACCTCAAGCGCATCCTGAATTAAGGTTGAGGGTGCAAGGAAAGAAGGCCGGAGACGTGGTTCTCTGGCCTTTCTTCTTTGAGTGCATGAAGATAACAGGGACCAGCGCGCAGAAGTATGCATGTTAGTATGCGTCTATGACATACGATACGACGCAGCGCATCACCGCCAGTTTGCCGCCACATCTTGCCACCTTCATCGACGATTATCAGCAACGCACCGGCACCAGCAAGAGCGAGATCATTGCGCTGGGACTGCGGGCCTTGCAGGAACAATTGCTGGCCCAGGAATACGCCGAATACGCCCGCTCTGGCGAGTTCGTTGATCTTGAGACGGGCGACGGGCTGGAAACGGGCGAGGGCGAGAAGCTGTGGCGTTAGAGCAGTTCTCCGAATTATGCCACCGGAATAAAAGACTTCCGGTGACTCCATTCTGCGTCCTACTCGACAAAAGTCACTCGCTCCGCTCAGTCGTAAAAATGGTCTTTTTATGACAACTGCTGTAGGGCTGATCCGGCGCGGCGACATTTTTCTGGTGGATTTCTCGCCAGCCCGCAGCAACGAGGCCGACTTTACCCGTCCTGCGGTGGTGGTCACGAACAACGCTTCCAACGCGCAGAATGTCGTGATTACGGTGGTGCCGCTGACCAGCAACACCGCGCGGGTATATAGCTTTCAACTGCTTCTGCCTAATGAACGCACTGATCTAGATGCCGACAGTAAAGCGCAGGTGGAGCAGCTTCGCAGTGTGGCCCTCAGCCGCGTATTGCGCCGTCTGGGCCACATTCCCGAAGATCTGATGCGCGAATTGGACAGCAGGATTCGGCTGCATCTGGGGCTGTAATTTTGCCCTTGCTCTAGTTTGGGCGGAGAGCGAAGTAGGAGCCTGGAGAGGAGTTGCACTGACTACCCCTCAACCCACCCGCACCCCACCCCTAGCCAGCAACAACGTCCCCGCACCCCACGCCCCCCCAATCAGCGCCAATCCAAAGGCCAGCGGCGGCTCGCTGAGGCTGGCGGCCACGGCGCTGAGGCCCAGCATCGCCCCCACCGCGTCGGGCACTGGCAGGCGCAGGCGGCGGGCCAGGGTGCGGCCCAGGTCATAGGCGCTGACGCTGAGGCCCACGGCCAGGATCACCACGGCCAGCGCGGCGGCCACCAGGGCAGGCCCCAGCAGCCCGGCCAGGGCCAGGGCCAGCGCGGGGCCACCCAGCGCAGTCAGCGCCAGCACGCCCAGCGCCAGCGTCCGCATGGGGGCGTGGCGCTGGCGGCGGGCCAGCGTGGGGGCCAGCCCCGCCACGAACAGCAGCAACAATGCGCCCCCGGTCAGCGTGACGAAAATCTGAGGCCACGCGGCACTGCCCAGCCACCTCAGCAGCGGCCTGAAGGCAGCGGCGGTGGCCATCCCGATGCCCTGTGGCGGGGCCGTTTCCAGCGCGGCCAGATCGCCGGGGGCGTGGCCCAGCAGCGCATTCACGCGCCCGCTGACCTGTGCCCCCGGCTCACGTCGCACGTCGCCCAGCAGCGTGACCACCTCACCGTTGACCCGCGCGCCCGCTTCCAGGCGGATATGCCCGCCCACCGCGATCACATTGCCGTCCACCGGCCCGCTGACCACGATGTTCTGCCCGAAACGCACGTCCCCATGAACGGCCACGCTGTACAGCGCGGGCAGGGTCAGCACCGCGCTGAGGGCAAAGGCCCCCGCCCCGAACCGTTGCATGACTGGGCCGGGCCGCCAACTGACCAGCGCACTGGTGAGCAACAGCAGCGCCAGCCCCACCCCGGCCAGCGGCGACACCTGGGCCAATAGGGTCCGCAACACCAGCGCCCCGGCGGCCAGATTGGGCCACACCGTGGTCACGGCCAGCAGGGTCAGCCCGGCCATCAATGCCACCACCAGCGCCAGCGGGGCCGGGTTGTGCCGGGGCTTGAGGGGAGCCAGGAAGCCGTTTGCGGCGGGTGAAATGGGGGCGAGGCTGGGGAGAGGTGCTAGGACGCTCTCCGCTTCCGGCTGGGCGATGCGGGCCACCACTGCCCCGGCCACCGAACGCGGCAGCACAGGCGCAGGCGTGCCCACCCGCCCGGCCCACGCGATGTCAGAGGCGACGGCGGCGGCCACGCTGGACGGAATGGGAGGCGTCATCAGTTGCCGCGCCGCCCGGATGTCGCCCACCACACCCGCCGCAAGACTGTAGGGAAGTGTTGGGATGGATTGGGCTTGCAGATGACGGGCAGCAGCGATGTCTGCTGTCACAGCGTCCGCCAACGAATGCGGCAGCTCTGGCTGAGATGCGCTTAGGCGTACGCTCCAAGCCACTTCTGCGGCCACATCCTGCGCGCAACTGGCAGGCAGACCGGGCGGTGGCAAAGCGCTCAGATAGGCGGTAGTCGCTGCCAGCCGCAGCCGCCAGCGCGCCACCTCTTCCTGATTGGGCAACGCGTGCAATGCCTCGGTTTCTTCGGGGGTCAGCTCACCCTCAGCCTCGCGGTGGAGCAACTCCAGCCAGTCGGACGGGTCAGCCATTGACCCCTCGCCCCGGTTGTGTCGCTCCATGCCCATATTGTTCCCCTACGATAGAGGATTCCCGAAAGTTCCCGGCGGCTGTCTAGGGTGACTGCATATCAGGGGGCCGGTGGGGCAGAGTAATCACCACTCTTGCCGCCCGTCTTGCTCAGCAACCGGATGCCCGTAATTTCCAGCGCCTTGCTGGCGGCTTTCAGCATGTCGTACACGTTCAGGGCGGCGACGCTGGCGGCGGTCAGGGCCTCCATCTCTACTCCCGTGGGGGCGGTAGTTCGGACGGTGGCCGTGATGTACACGCCCGCGTCTTCCAGCGTGACCTGCACGTCCGCGCCCGTTACAGGGATCGGGTGGCACAGCAGGATCAGGTCCGCCGTGCGCTTGCTGCCCGCCAGCCCCGCCAGCCGCGCCACGGTCAGCGGATCACCCTTGGGGTTGGTCCCGGCCTCCAGCGCCGCGCGGGCCTCTGCGGGCAGGCGCACCCAGGCTTCGGCGGTGGCGGTGCGGGTGGTGGCGGCCTTGTCGGTCACGTCCACCATGCGCGGCAGACCATCACGGAAGTGGGTCAACTCGGGAGTTGCAGGGTCCGCCATGCTCATTCCTCCGGCAGATTCAGGTCACGCAGTGCGGCGAACGGGGTCTGCTTGGCGTGGCTACTGCCCAGGGGAATGCCCAGATCATCGTCGATTTCCTCCACTGGAACTGCCGCCATATGCTCGCAGGGACCATCGTTCAGGTCATGACCGCAGACCTGGCACAGCCCCTTGCATTCGGGATCGTGGACCACGCTCAGGGGCGCGGACATCAGCGTCATCTCGGCCAGATAGCCGCTGAGATCCAGGGTGGAATCGCCAAAAACCAGCACTTCCTCGCCGGTTTCGGCTTCCTCCAGATACGGCGCGTCGGCAGACGGCTCGTAACGCATTAACGTGCCCAGCGTGAGTTCCAGCGGCACCTCTACCTCGCGCAGGCAGCGGGCGCAGTCCATCGTGATGGTGGGTTCAAAGCTGCCTTGCAGGTACATCTCGCTGCCGCTCAGCGAGTTGACGCTGATCTCGTAGGGCGCGGGTTCGGTGAAGGTCAGGGTCTGCGGTTTGCCGCCCTGCTCGTAGTTCAGGTGGTCAAGTTCGCCCTCGGCATGCGCGTCCTCGGAGGACCGCATCAGAGAACCCAGGTGAATCAGGGGAGAATCGCTCATCCTTTAATAATAGGGCGCGTGGGGTCCGGCAACCGCGTTCCACGCACGGTAGGACCGTAAGCAAAGCGGCCTACGAAACGGCGGGGGCAGGGTGGCTTTCCGCCAGCCACGCCAGCACCTGCGCGGCGTTCTGGTCCGGCGGGAAGACGGGATAGAAAACCTTCTGAATCACGCCGTCACGGATGATCAGCGTCACCCGGCGCAGCAGGCTCATTCCGTCCACCTCGAAGGTGGGCAGATTCAGCGCGTGAGCAAACCTCAACTCAGCGTCCGACAGCAGCGGGAAAGGGAGGTGGAGCCGCCCCGCCGCCTCGGCCTGATAAGCCGTGCCCTGCGTGCTGAGGCCAAAGACACGCGCCCCGGCAGCCTGCAACTCGGCGTGATGGTCCCGGAAGGCGCAGGATTGCGGCGTGCAACCCCGCGCCCCCGGAATGGCATCCCAGTCGGTGGGCAGGGGTTGATCCGGCTGTCCTGTGCGTGGGTAGGCATACAGCACGGTCAGGCCGGTGAGAGCGGAGAGGTCAACGGGCGGACCCTCCGTGGCGGGCAGCGCAAGAGCGGGCAGCCTGCGCCCCGGCAGATGGTCACAGGCCCCGTCATCGACTGGGGCCACCAGACCCTCCGGCAGCCGTTCGAGCCTATCCAGCTCAGCCCCGCTCACACCAGTTCGATAATGCTGGCGTCCGAGATGATCATCTTGAGGGTGCGCGGCATTTCGCGGCCCCCACGCACCTGCGCCCGCACGCCGATCAGGCAGTCTTGCAGGCGGCGGTAGGTGTTCTCGATCACCGCCTCGGCGTCGATGACGCTGTGTTCGACTTCGGCGTTGCGAATCACGCTGCCGCGCCCGATGCTGGTGAACGGGCCGATATAGGCGTACTCGATCACCACGTTCTCGGCCAACATGACTGGCCCCACGATCTGGCTGCCCGTCACCCGCGCCGAGGCTGGAATGACCACCCGGCCCGAGATGCGCGAGTTCTCGACGGTGCCCTGAATATCGGTTTCCAGGCCCTCCAGCAGCAGGCGGTTGGCGTCCAGCAGATCGTCCGGGCGTCCAGTGTCCTTCCACCAGCCCACGACGCGCTGGCCCAGCACCGCCTGCCCGGCGTCGATCAATCCCTGGATGCCGTCGGTGATCTCATATTCGCCGCGTGCCGAGGGCGGCATGTGTTCCAGCACCTTAAAAATCTGCGGCGTGAAGCAGTACAGCCCGGCCACCGCCAGATTGCTGGGGGGCACCCTGGGTTTTTCTACCAGCCGCTTGATGTGTTCGCCGTCCAGTTCGGCCACGCCGAAAGCAGTGGGGTCCTCGACTTCTACCAGCGCGATCAGGGCCGCAGGCTTCTCCTGCATAAAACGGTCTACGAAGGGTTTCGCGCCAAATTCGAAGAGGTTGTCTCCCAGATACACGCAGAAGTCCGAGTCGCCCACCCATTCACGGGCGGTCAGGACGGCGTGGCCCAGCCCCAGTTGCTCGTGCTGGTTGATCAGCGTGAGGTTCACGCCCTGCATCTCGCGCACCGCGTGCTGGATTTCCCCGCGCGTGATGTCCGAGACCACGATGCCGATATCGGTGATTCCGGCGGCCATCAGCGTGCGGATGGCGTGGCGGATGATCGGCTGCCCGGCCACCCGCAGCACGGGCTTGGGGCGGGTAAATGTCAGCGGGCGCAGGCGGGTGCCCAGTCCTGCGGCGGGGATGATGGCCTTCATGGCCCGCAGTCTAGGGGCTGCCCTGCCACTTCTTTCTGACAGTTCCTTGGGAGTGCCTGTGGAGAGTCTGACCCGGTCTCAGGGCTTGCGGAACAGTAGACCGCGCTGGAAAGCCTGAAACTGATGAGGCCGCAGACTGGTAAGCGGAGGCCACCTCTCCCCCACCCCCCAGAACCGCAAGACGCGCCGACGCCGTTTTCTGGCACTGTAGAGTCCAGTTATGCAGACTGCCCAGACCAATTTGGTCCAGCCCAGCCCAGGCCAGACCTCTGCTCCAGAGGCCGCCCCATTCGTTCCGGTGATTCTGGCCGGGGGCAGCGGCGAACGCTTCTGGCCGCTGTCGCGCCGCCACCGTCCCAAGCAGTTCCTGACCCTGGACGACTCCGGGCGCAGCCTGCTTCAGGCCACCAGTGACCGGCTGGTGGAACTGTGTGGTGACCTGGAAGGCCTGATGGTGGTCACCGGCAACGACTACCGCTCGCAGGTGCTGGAGCAGTTGCCCGACATGCCGCTGGAAAACCTGCTGGTGGAACCCGCCGCCCGCGACACCGCCCCCGCCGTGCTGTACGCCGCCCTGCGAATCGGACGCACACAGCCTGACGCGGTGATGGGGGTGTTTCCCGCCGATCACCGCATCACCGATACCCAGACCTTTTCACGGGTGGTGCGGCAGGCTATTGCGCTGGCAAGCAGCAGCGGGCGACTGGTCACCATCGGGATCACGCCCACCTTTCCAGCCACCGGCTACGGCTACATCCAGCGCGGCGAGAGCATGGGAGACGGCGAGGAATTCACCGCCTACGCAGTCACACGCTTCACCGAGAAGCCCGACTCGGAGACGGCGCAGGGCTTCCTGGCGGACGGCGGCTACGCCTGGAACAGCGGCATGTTCATCTGGAAGGTCTCGGCCATCCTGGACGCCTTCCGGGAGCATCAGCCGGAAATGTACGGGCAGCTCAGCAACGCGATGAACGCCGACGCACAGGGCCTGACCCACCGTGCCCTGCGCGAAACCTTCCCCACGCTGCCCAAGATCAGCATCGACTACGCCATTCTGGAAAAGTCGGACGCCGTGAGCGTGATTCCCGCCGAGTTCGGGTGGGACGATCTGGGCGACTGGAACGCGCTGGAACGCCTGCTGAAAGGCGAGGGCGAGAACGTCGCGGTGGGCCGCCATGTGGGTCTGGACACCGGGGGGGCGATCCTGTACACCACCAACGGCGACGATCTGATCGCCACGATTGGTCTGGACGACGTGGTGGTGGTGCGTGCCAACGAGGTGACGCTGGTGGTCCGCAAGGACCGCACCCAGGACATCAAACGCGTGGTGCAGCAGCTCAAGGAACACCCAGATCTGGAACGCTTCGCCTGAACAAAGGTGTTAGCGCTGGGGCAATTTCGCGGCAGTCATAGTCCGCAGGAGCTGTCCACCCGGCGGCGTGATCGCCAGATCGCAGGCGTTCATGAAGGCCAGATCGCTGAGGCTGTCGCCCAGGGCCAGGGTCAGTGTGGCGTCTGGGAAATGCTGCCCGCGCAGGTAGCGCACCGCCTCGGCCTTGCCCAGATAACGGGGCAGCACGCTGACATTGTTGGCATTGGCGATGATATGCAACCCAGCGTAAGAGCGTGATTCCAAATGGTTTTCTAGCGCCAATTGCACCCTTTCCAGGCTGCCCGCGTCGGCGTCCGGGTGCTTGAGAACAGTCATGAAGTGGGTGTCGTGGGCGGTGTGACGGCTCAGGCGGCAGCCCAGAGCCTCGGCAAGTTCGGTGACGGCATCGGTGCAGTCATTCAACGGGATTTGCAACGGTTCCAACCCCTCCAGCACCTGCCCGCGCCAGTCGGTATCCACCTCACCGTCTGGCCGCAGCACGGTCAGGCCGTGGTCCAGCACCCGCCAGGATGTGAAGGACAACGTCACACGCGCCATTGCTGCCGGATCGCGGCCCGTCACGGGGATCACGGTGATGCCACTCGCGATGAAGTGCGCCAGCAGGGCCGATTGCGCGGGCGTGCAGAACGAATGCGGCTGACCATCGCGGCCCAGGGTGGCCGGGGTTAACCCTTCCATCCCCAGCGGCAACTTGCGGAGGGTTTGAAACAGCGTGTCGTCCAGATCGGTGAAGGCGACGATCACAAGGAGTGCAGTGGGCTGAGACATACAGCTTGAGCCTTGTCGCCCAGTAGCGTCATCAGGGCCGGATCGGGCAGACAGCGCCCCTCATACGTCACCAGAATGCGGGTGTAAAGGTCCGGGTCCACGTTGTAGAGGTAATTGGGGATGCCGTCCCCCACGTTGTCACTGAAGCTAAGTTTGCGGGCCATCGCCAGCCCCTCCAGCACCGGACTGCGCGTGGTGGCCGAGAAGGCGCAGGAAAACACGTCTGGCTCAAGCCGCTGCGCCAGCGCGAAGGCTGGATACTGATATTCACCCGTTCCCAGCACCAGCACGCGGTCTGTGGATAAAAGGTTCAGTTCGGGCCAGCTCAACTCCACATCCTCTCCGTAGCGCGGCCCACTGGCGGGCAGCAACGCCGATTTATCAGCACCATTTCCAGTCACGGCAGGCAGTGCGGGCGGCTGCCAGTCGGCAGCGGGCATGAATTCATAGCTCCCGCGCGTCAGGCTCACGAAGGTCACGGGGAGGCCCAGCCTCTGCTCAATCTCGGCACGGCACGAACACCAGTCGGTCAGGCTGACCATCACCACGCGGCGCAGGTGGGGGTGCAGGCTGCGCCACTCGCGGGCCAGATTTTCCAGCGTGGTCCCGGTGGAGAGTTCGTCGTCCACCAGCACCAGTTCCGTGGCGGCGCGGGCGGCAGGGCCGGGGTCATACAGCAGATGGGCCGGGGCGTGCGAATGCGGCTCGTCAAAACGCAGCAGGATCGGGTGCCGGGTCTGGTAGCGGGTGGTGTGCTGAAAGGTGGCGGTCTGGTCTGGATGGAGTTTGCGCCACGCCCGGCATACGCCCTCTCCCAACGCGGTGGCCGTTTCCGCCAGCCCGATAAAATGGGGAGCCGTCAGAGGAGGCAGGGCCGCCGCCAACTGTGTATAACTCCGCGCCGCGACTCCTGGGGAGATTGGGATGTGCTTGCCCAGTACCCGGCTGACGAACAGGAAGCCGCGCCGGGGGTTCTGCCTCACCGCGTAATCCAGCAGCGTATCCAGCGGTGGATGTGGGTTTTCCAGCCAGAGCTTGAGGGTGCCGCTGGGCAGATTGATCGTGTGGAAGGTTGAGGCAGAGGTCAAACCGCCACCTCCTGCTCATGGATGACGCGGGCCACCTTGTCCTCCGCGACGCGCAGGCCAGTCTGGACGGGCGGAATGGCGGTGCGGTCCAGCACGCCCGTGGCGGCGTCCAGCAGCAGCAGCGGGAAATTGACGCCCGCCGCCATGCTGTAGCGCAGGCCACCGGAGGCGCGGGCGTTGATCTCCAGCATGTTGGGGGTGCGGTTGCGCCCGTCCGCGTCCGGCCCGTCCTTGGTCTGAAAGTTGAAAATGCCGCTGAGGCCGTAGCGTGCGGTGATCTGGCGGGCAGCTTCTACCAGATCGGGGCGGTCCTCAATCTGCTGACCTTCCCCGCCCTTGCGGCGCACCACGGCCCGCAGCAGTTCGCCCTGCCACGCCACGCAGTCCACGCTACGCTCAGCGCCTTCCAGCGTGTGCATCAGCAGCATGGTGGGCAATTCACCCGAGGCAAACAGTTCGCGTGCCGCCGCGTGGCTCATCTGATACAGCTCGCCGCCCAGGAACGATTTCAGGTCCGGCGTGTCCATCAGCACCCGGAAGCCGCTGGCGTAGATGCCCCGCGCGGGCTTGACGCACAGGCGCACCCCTGGCTCCCGCAACGTCGCCGCCGCGTCATCAAAACTGGCAAGGCTGTCAAAGGTGGTCCAGCGAGGAATAGGCAGAACATCGGTGTGCCAGTCACGCAAAAACTCGTCCTTGCGTTCCAAGTGACGCTGGGTGGTCTCCAAGGCGGGCGTGATCAGGGTGACGCCTGCCGCCGCGAAGCTCTCCTGCCAGCTAGCCAGCCGCTCGCGTTCCTTGCCGGGAATGACCAGATCAATGCCGTGGCGCACGCAGGCGTCCAGCAACCACGCGGCGTAGTCGTCGCCCAGCAATCCGCGCGGTTCCAGAAAGGTGTGGTCCGCCGCCGCCAGCATGCCGTGGCCGGGATCGGTGTGGCTGGCCCAGACCGCATACCGCGAACCTTTCAGAGCGTGAAGCTGGGCGGCGGTGACGCTGAAGTTTTTGGTGAACAGGACATTCATGGTGGCTCCGGGAAGTGGGGTGTGTGGGACAGAGGATCGGCAGGACTTGATGGGAATGCTTCAGAAGGGAGATGGAAAGGAGTGGGCAAGTCGGCTTTCTGGGGTAGCTCCCACGAAAACCCCTCCGTCCCCTCCGGGGGCACCTCCCCTTAAAAGGGAGGCAAGAGTTGCTGGATGGCCCAGCCAGTGGCGTATCTTGGCTCCCCTTGAGGGGAGCTGGCTGCAAAGCAGACTGGCTGGTACAGCTCCGCAGGAGAGGGGTTTGCGTGAGAGCTACGCGGAAAAACAGCCACTCACTCTCCTACCCCCCGCGCCCCACCTCCGCCGCCAGTTCCTCGGCGTGGCGCAAAGCCCCGGCTTTCAGGCGTTCGCCCTGCCCGGCCAGCAGCGCCCGCACGCGGGCCAGTTGATCGGCGTTCAGGTGGGCGCGCACGCCCTCGGCGGTGGCCTCGGCGCGGTGTCCGGTCAGACCGAAGATCAGGCCCAGCAGCACACGCTTTTGCAACTCGTCTGCCGCGCGGATGTTGCGCTCGGGATGCGTGAGCAGATGGTGCTGGTGCAGCGTGGCGGCCAGCAGGCGGTCTGCCAGCGATCCCCGGCCCGCCAGCAGCACGGAGGGCAGCACCCGCCGGGCGGCGCAGCGGTAGTCATCGGCATTTCCGCCGTGGGTGTAGGCCCAGCCGTCGGCGCGCACATCCACCAGCGTCTCGGTGTCCACGGCTTTCAGCAACCGCGCCAGCTCGG
Source organism: Deinococcus sp. AJ005 (assembly GCF_009017495.1). Lineage (NCBI taxonomy): Bacteria > Thermotogati > Deinococcota > Deinococci > Deinococcales > Deinococcaceae > Deinococcus > Deinococcus sp. AJ005. Next base: position 2,708,059 of record NZ_CP044990.1, read on the forward strand.
TTTCGGTCAGGTCCGTGGCGTCTACTAGGCGGGTTAAGACGTCTTCCTCTCCAGGCTTGCCGATGCGGGCCAGCAGCGCCGCACTTTCGCGCCAGTTGTCCAGATCGGCCAGTTCCTGAGACACGGGCAGGCTGGCATCCAGGTCATACAGGGTCAGGTCCTGGGTCTTCAGGTGGGTCAGCAGCAGGCGTCCGGCGTTGGTACGCTCGCCGCCCACGCCCCGGCGGTACAGGTGCAGCAGCTTGCGCCCCCGCTCCAGATGGGGGTCCAGTTCGCTGGTCTGGTCCGGGGCCGTCACAGCACCTCGCGGGGAATGGGGAAGGAGACGGGCATCAGGGGGCAGTTTAGAGCGTCTAACGCAGACATGACGCTGGAATTGGACGGCTGTCCCCGAGTCTGGTTATAATGTAACTTAACTCCCCCTTAGATGCCTCTTATCCAGCGGAGGCCAGTCGCCGTCTTCACGATCAAATGCAAGCCTTACTGTCCGCCTGGCCCAGCCTGAGTCTGTGCCTCCCAGACCGTCCCTGCGCTGTATCCATCCCGCTGGCCATCACATGCAGCAGACCAGGACATCCGCAAAAAGTACCTGTTCGCCCGTACACAAGTCGTCGGGACAGAAGCCAACTCGCCCACTCCCATCCAGAGCGTCCCGCCCCCAGGACGCCCGCTTCCTCTACCCCAGGAGATCAACATGCATTTACAGATGTCGTCCCGCCGTACTTCCGTGGTTCTGGCCCTCAGCCTGGGTCTTCTTGCTGGCGCAGCGGGCGCACAGACCACCACGAATGTCCAACTGATTCTGGACGCCTCCGGCAGTATGCTGGGCAAACTGCCCGACGGCCAGACCCGCATTGCTTCCGCCAAATCCACCCTGACCCAGTTTCTGACGGGACTGAAAGCCGATCCCAGCCTGAACGTGGGCATGCGGATTTACGGCGCAGGCCTGAAGGCGGGCGCGCAATGCGAGGATTCCGTGCTGGTCACGCCGATGAAAGGCTTTGATAAGGCCGCTCTGCAAAAGCAGGTCAACGACGCCAAGCCCAAGGGGGCCACGCCGATCGTCTATTCCTTAATGCAAGCTGCCGCCGACTTTCCCAAAGACAGCAGCCGCAAAGTCATCGTTCTGGTCACGGACGGCGAGGAATCCTGCGGAGGCAAGCTGAACGACGCGGTCGCCACCTTCAAAAAGCTGGGCATTGAGGTGGACCTCCGCATCATCGGCATTGACCTGAACGACAAGGCCCGCAAGAGTTTTGAAGGCGTGGGAACGTTTGAAAACACCCGCAGCGGCGCGGAACTCGGTGAGGCACTGGGCCGCGCCACCGCCACCGCACAGACGGGCAAATACGCCATCTCGGGACCGAAATCCGCCGGGGCAGGCAGCCAGATTGAGGTCAAGTGGACCGGGCCGAATAACCCCGGCGATTACGTCACCATCGTCAAGAAGGGTGCGCCCATCGGCAATTACAAGGATTACTTCTACACGAAGGCAGGTAATCCCGGCAAGTTGATCGTGCCGCTGGACCCCGGCGAATACGAGCTGCGGTATTCCAGCGAGAAGGCCAATCCCAACCCCACACTTGCCACGGCGCCGATTACGCTGACGCCGCCGACTTACGGCCTGTCGGCCCCAAAATCTGCTGGAGCGGGCAGCCAGATTGAAGTCAAGTGGACCGGGCCGAACAACCCCGGTGATTACGTGACGGTGGTAGAAAAGGGTGCGCCTGTCGGCAAATACACCACTTACTTTTACACGAAGGCAGGCAGTCCCGGCAAACTGATCGTGCCGCTGGCTGCGGGCGAATACGAGCTGCGGTATTCCAGTGAGAAGGCCAATCCCAATCCCACCCTCGCCAGCATTCCCCTTACCCTGATTGCGCCCAAATACGGCCTGAGCGCCCCCGCCAGCGCTAAACCGGGCAGCAGCATTCAGGTGAAATGGACGGGGCCAAACAATCCCGGAGATTACGTGACGGTTGTCGCGAAGGGTGCGCCCGTCGGCGAGTACAAGGATTATTTCTACACCAGAAACGGCAACCCCGGCACCCTCAAGATGCCCACACAGCCCGGCAGCTACGAGATTCGTTACTCCAGCGAGAAGGCCAGCCCCAATCCCACGTTGAGCAGCGTGGCCATAGAGGTTCGCTGAGGTGAAGCGCCTCCTGACGCTGCTGCTGTGCGCCGCGCTGGGGCACGCCGCCGCAGACCGTGCCGATCCAGAGTTCGTCGGTTTCTCGCCGGACGGGCGCTACGCGGCCCTGGCCCAGTCGGGTGCCCAGGAGGGCAGCGGCAGCGTTTACACCGAACTGTGGGTGGTGGACAGCGCTAAAAATTCCCTGCTGGAAAGGTTTTACAGCCAGAGTGACGAAAATCCCAGCGCGGGGCAGGGGAACGTCATCAACCGGCAGGTCTTCAACAAGGCCGCGCCTGCCCTCAAACGCCTGGGCATCAGCGACACGCGGCCTGGCACGGTGGTCTGGAAGCGCACGCCGCAGGACCTGCGCGCCAGACCCAGCAGCCCGGACGTCTTTCCCGCATCGGTGCCGGGCCGCCCGAACATGCCCGCCGCACAGACCTACCCGGTGGAATTTGGCGGCAAGCTGTGGCTGTTCCGGCTGGCACAGCTTCCTTTCGGTCCCAGCAAGGAATGTCCACCCAGCGGCAAATCTCCCGGCTTCTCACGCGGGCTGATGCTCTCGGTCACGTCCAGCCCGAAGCCCGGCACCGAGGTCACCACCACCTTGCAGGAAGACAGCCGCGTGCCTGCCAGTCGCCGCTGCACCTTCCACTACGAACTGGCAGAAGTACGCGTGCAGGGCGACTTTATGGCCCTGACGGTGGCGGTCTACAGCACCTCGGGTTTTGAAGCCAACACGGACATCCGCTACATGCTGGTCACGGCGCGCAGGCCAGACAGGTAAGCCCCTAGACTGACCCATGCTCAAAATTGGTTCCATCGTCTGGGGCGTGCGCGATCTGGCGCGGGCCATCGCCTTCTGGACGGCAGCGCTGGATTACCTGCCGCGTGAGGAACCGGACGAGGACTGGGTGGTCCTGATTCCGCGTGCAGGTTCAGGCGTGCAACTGGCCCTCAAACTCGTTACGTCCGAAAGCGCCCGGCGACACCATCTGGATCTGTACGCCCAGGATCAGGGGGCGGAGGTGGCGCGGCTGCTGGCGCTGGGCGCGGTACGCGTGGACTGGCGGTACGGGCCGGAGGCAGATTACGTGGTGCTGGCCGATCCCGATGGCAACCGCTTTTGCGTGATTCAGAAAAGTATGGACTGGTTCCAACGCTGAGGGACGCTACAGAAGGCCCGCCACGCCCGCGCTAGCCTGCACGTCTATGGGCAAGAAAGACCGCAATACTCCGCGCATGGCCTTCGCATCGCTGCGCGATATGCCCGGCACCCGCGTCATGTTCTGGGTGGTGGACGAGTGCCCGTACTGCAATGAGCGCCACCTGCACATCGCCGGAAACCTGCGGATGGCCGATCCCGGCGAATCGCTGGGCGAGTACCCGGCCCCCTGCGATCCTGCGCGGATGTACGAACTGGCCCTGACTCCCCGCCCAAAGCGCAAGCAGGGCAAGGAAGCCCGCCGCAAGGCCCGCCGCGACGGCAAGGACGAGGTACTGGACGACGACAAGTGGTAGCGACAGGCTAACGCGGACTACCCGCCAATTCGCTTCCAGTACAGCCGCGTTCCCGTTAGCCCCCCGTGCGGTTTGAGGGCGTAGTCGGGCAACTCTCCGGCAAAGGTGTAGCCCAGACTCTCGTACAATCCTGCCGCCCCCTCGTCGGAGGCGGTGTCCAGGACCAGCATGGTGCGCCCGTTTTTCACGGCCAGCGCCTCGGCTTCACGCAGCAGGGCGGAAGCCACGCCCTGACCGCGCCACCGGGGACGGGTCATCATCTTGGCGATCTCGGCGCGGTGCGGCTGGTTGGGCGGGGTGTTCAGAATCAGGGTGACGGTGCCGATGAGCTGTGGGCCGTTCCAGCCGCCCAGAATAATCCGTTCGCCGCGCGAAACAGCAGCCAGCGCGCCGTCCCAGAACGTTGTAGCAGCCTCCGGCGTCAGCGGGTGCATAAAGCCCACCGAGCCACCCCCAGCCACCGTTTCCACCAGCATGGCGGTCAGTTGCGTGCAGGTGTCGGGCGCGGCATTCAGGGGTTTGATCTCCAGCTCAAGTTTCACTGCCGGGCCAGTGCGACGGGGCGGAAGACCGGGGCAATGCGTTTCATCTGCCTGCCATAGTGGCGTTTCCCAGCGTGGATGTGAAGGCCAGTCTCAGTTCGCACGCTTTTCCTCATCGCGCACCATTTCTGCGGCGCTTGTGGCCTAGCATGAGGGTGTGAAAGGACTACGGCTAATTCTCTCTGCCCTAGTGGGGTTCGCCGCGGCGCTGGTGGCCTACAGCGCCGTCTTCGTGCGCGGCGACATGTCCGGGGTCATGGGCTACCTGCGGGCCAGGGGCGCGCTCCGCAGGTTGACCGAGGGCGGCGCAGATGCTGGGGCGGTAGCAGCAGCCCACGACGCGCTGAGGACCCTGGGCGCTCAGGTGGGCGATCCGGTGCTGGCCGCCCGGCTGATCCCACTGGCACTGCTGGTGGGGCTGGCCGTGGGTTACGCGGTGTGGCGCGTCTTCGGGCGCAAGCAGACGCAGGAGGGCCGCCCCGACGTGCAGGAGCGGATGGTCTACCGTCTGGCGTGGCGCAAGGGCGGCGTGTTCACCCTGAACGATCTGGCCGAGAGCAGCCCGCTGGACGAGGCGCAGGCCCGTGCCGTGACCGCCCGCATGCTGGAAGTGGGCCGCCTGACCCGCGACGGCGAGGCGTTCTCAGTGCGCTCTGGTACAACACAGTCGGGAAGCCGCGCATGACTTTCAATGCTGATCAGTTGGCCACCCTGCTGGACGAGGCCAACCATGCCCCCTGGGAAAGCGTGCGTGCCGCTCTGGCCACCATTGACGGGCAGCCACACCCGCGCGTGGGCTGGCTGACCAGCCATCTGACCGCCACCAAGCGCGATTACTGGACCCAGATCGCCGCCGCCACGAACACCCCCGCCCCCGACGACGCGGCAGGATTGACCCGCCTGATGGCCTGGGAGGTGGACGCCGCCCGCGCGCTGAATGCCGGGGCGCTCCAGACCCGGCTGACGCACAGCAACGAGAGCATGACCGTCTCGGAAGTGCTGCGCCTGAATGCCCGCCACACCGTCTGGCACGCCGGGCAGATTGCCGCGCTGGCAAATCCCACCCGACTGGCCTAGCTGCCGCCCTTGCCCGGAGCCTCCCCATGCCTGAAGAACGCCCCTTTCTGACCGAGGCCAGTCCGCAGGGCGAACACGCCGCCGCCGCCGCGCCGCCCGCCCTGTTTGATCTGGCGGTCAACCGGGCCTGGGCGGCGCTACGGGGATTCCCGTCCAGCGACCTAGCGTCGGCGCAGGCATCTACTTTTCTGGGAGGCTGGCACGCCCGCACCCGCTTTGCCCGCCGCGTGCCGCTGGACGCAGTCAAGGCGGCGGTTCAGCAGCATCCGGGCGGCAGCGAATACCACTGGGCCGGGGGGCCAGATGGAGGGTGGAGGGCAGGGAAAGCGCCGTTTCCATAGCTTCCGGCTCTCAGAGCGTCCAGCACACGAGAACAGCCCACCCCCTATCTGCGGGAGTGGGCTGTTGAAACTTTGTGAGGCGCTTACAGCACCAGGGCGATAGGTTTTTCCAGCGACTCGGCCACGCGGGTCAGGAACTGGGCGGCCTGACGGGGGTTCACGTCGCCATTCAGGCTCAGGGCGGCGCGGCCATCCTGCACGCGGCCCAGGCTGAGGGTCAGGGTATGCGGGAAGTGCAGATCGTCCACGCCCAGCGTTCCGGCGTCGGTGACCAGCAGATCGGGGGCACTGGTCTGGCCGCTATGCAGGGCGGTCATGGCGTCGCGCAGCGCACCCCCCCTGATGGGCTGGTCCTGACCGTCTGCGCCTTGTAGGGCCACATGCCCCAGGTCCAGTCCCAGGATGTCGGCGTGGCGCTGCGCGGCGCGGGCCACCAGGAAGGCCAATGAGACGTCCTTGCCCAGGGCGTCGGAGAGTTGGGCGCGCAGATCGTCTGCTGCCGCCACACTGGCGTCGCGGCGCAGATAGGTGCCAAACCACACGGCGCTGGCGGGCATGTCCGTGCTGGCACTGGCGGCCGCGGGCTGGATTTCTGGCTGAGCGGCGGGTTGCTGAACTTCCGTCTCGGCAACAGGCTGAGGTGCAGTTTCCTGCGCTGCCATGACTTCGGGGGCCGCGTCGTATTCGGGGGCCACATAGTCTTCGAGTTCCGGGGCTTCCATTTCCAGGGCTTCCATCTCGGGGGCCTGAACTTCTGCTGGAATCTGAATCTCTTCTGGAACCTGGATTTCGGGAGCATCCACCTCGGCGGCATAGACCTCCGTGGTGCTGGTTTCCTCGACCTGGGGTTCGGCGGCGGCCACTTCAGCCACTGGCATCTGAACAGCCGGGGTCTCCACATCGAATTCCGGCGCGCTCAGCTCGGCGGCGTACCCACTGGCGGCCTCGCTGACGGATACAGGCTGCATGGGCTGAACTTCGGGCGTCGGCGTGGGCGCAGGAACGGACGCGGCGGGCGCGGCCTCGGCCCCCTTATCCTTGCGGTACAGGCGCGAGAGCAGGCCACTCAGGCCCCCGCCCGCTGCCGCCACATCGGTGTGGCTGACACCGGGCGCGCTGGCGGCTGGCACCTGCACGGCGGGCATCTGCACTTCGGGAAGATGAACTTCGTGGGCGGGCACCGGCTCGGGGGCGCTCAGGCTGGGGAAGGCGAGTTCGGGCGCTTCCTGAATGTACGGAGGCTGCTGGGCCGGGGTCTGCGCCGGGGCGAAGGACCAGTCGGTGGCGATGGGCTGCGGTTCGGCGGCCAGTGGGGCGTCCAGATCGGCCATATCGTCGTCCAGCTCGAAATCCATATTGTCGTGGGTGGCGCTGGCCACAGCGTTGAAAGCAGGGACCTCCGGCGCGCGGGACTGCGTGACGAACTCGGCAATGTCGCTGTCGATCCCGGCCTGACTGAGCATGTCGGCGCTGAACATCCCGGCAGGGAGCTGCTCGTCGCCGGTCCAGCCCTCGGGCATTTCATCGACCGGGGTGGACGGCGGTTCTTCCTCGCCGCTCATGATGCGTGACAGATAGTTCAGGATGTCCTGCTCGATAACCGTACCGCCCGAGCCGGACCCCCTCAACTGCTGCCATTCGATGCCGTTCGCTTCTGCCAGAATCTTGGCGAGCGGAGCAATTTGTTCCATTCCCATCCCCCTTTGCTCGCCCACATCCAGCTTCATGGGCGTCCGTGCGGCACGCCCGCCCCGTTCCCATCCAGGGGGAACAGCAGGCCGGGCGCGGGCAAGGTCATGAACGCAGAGTGCCCCGAACGGTCTGACAGCGTTCTTTCACGGTAAAAGCGTTGATATATACAACTCCACTCTGATAGGAGCCACTCCCTGTCCCGATCCCCGGAAAATACCGTCTGATACATGCTTTAAGGCCTTCCAGCGAACAACAGGGGCAAGGCCGGAGAGGGTGCTAGGCTACGGCCCATGTCGCCTTCCCCTTCCCAGTCGTGGGCCATACGGGCCAGTGCGGAGCTGCCCCAGGCGCGGCCATGTTGATCCTTGAAGAGATGCAGGCGCGCGGCCACGAGAGCCTGACCATCCTCCAGCACGCCCCCAGCGGCTTGCGGGCGGCGCTGGCGGTGCATTCCACGGTGCTGGGACCCGCCATCGCGGGCGTGAGACTGCGCGAGCAGGATGAGGAACTGGCGGTGCGCGGTGCGCTGGCCCTGTCTGAGAGCCTGACGTTAAAAGCGGCGCTGGCCGGCCTGAACTACGGCGGTGGGGCCTGCGTCCTGATGATGCCCGAGACCGGGGTGGACGACCCCCACGCCCGCGAGGCGCTGTTCCGGGCGCTGGGCCGTCAGGTCAGGCCGCTGCAAACGCGCGCCGTACTGACCGAGGACATCGGGGTTACGCCCGCCGATATCGCCTTCGTGGCGCAGGAAACCCCGGCCACGCTGGGCATGAACACCGATACCAGCGCGATCACTGGCTACGGCGTCTACCGGGGCATGAAGGCCGCCGCCCGCTTCGCACTGGGCGCGGAGAGCATGCGCGGCGTGCGGGTGGTGATCATGGGCGTCGGCGCGGTGGGCCGCTCGCTGGCCGCCCACCTGCACCGTGAGGGTGCAAAGCTGACGGTTGCCGATGACCGCCCCGAACGCGCCCAGGCGTTGGCCGACAGTCTCAGCGGCGTGGACGTGGTGAGCTGTGGCAGCGCCCTGGACGTGCCTGGTGACATTCTCGCGCCCTGCGGCTTCGGTCACAGCATCCACAGCGCCGACGTGCCCCGCCTCCAGTGCCGTCTGATCGCCGGGGGCGAACACCACCCGCTGACCCGCCGGGGTGAGGAAGCCGTCAAGGAGGCCGGAATCGTGTACATGCCCGACTTCGCCATCAACTCGGCAGGACTGATCGCCGCCGCCACCGGGGCCGACATGAATGCGGCAGCCGAACAGGTCTACCAGATCGTGACCCGCATTACCCATGTGGCCGAGCAGTACAGCAAACCCCCCAGCGTCGTCGCCCGCCGCATGGCCGAACGCCGCATCGAACTGATCGGCAGTCTGGGGCGCGCGTGATACTTACAGTGTTGAACATCGGCCACCCTGGAGAAACGCCATGACTTCCCCCTTCGTGATTGGCGTGGCGGGCGGCTCGGGCAGCGGCAAGACCACTGTGACGCGCCGGGTGATGGAAACGGTGGGCGCTCAGGGCGTGGCGGTGCTGGCCCAGGACAACTATTACCGCAGCCAGGACGAGATTCCCTTCGAGACGCGCCTGACCACCAATTACGATCATCCGGCGGCGTTCGATTGGGCGCTGCTGCGCGAGCATGTAGATGCCCTGCTGGCAGGCGTGCCCATCGACATGCCCGAGTACGACTTCACGCAGCACACCCGCTCGGCCAGAACGACGACGGTTCTGCCCGGCAGCGTGGTGGTGCTGGAGGGCTTTTTTGCGCTATATGACGAGGAACTGCGAAAGCGCATGCACCTCAAAGTCTTCGTGGACGCCGACGCCGACGTGCGCTTTATCCGGCGGCTGCTTCGCGACACGGGCGAACGCGGGCGCACCCCCGAAAGCGTGATCTCGCAATATCTGGAATTCGTGCGCCCCATGCACCTGAGTTTCGTGGAACCCACCAAACGCTACGCCGACGTGATCATTCCCCATGGCGGCATGAACGAACCCGCGCTGGACATGCTGGCCGCGAGGATTCGCACGACGATCTGAAGCAGGGCTGAGACTTGGCAGCCAATATTGGGATTCAATGAGCAGTGAGCTGGATGGCCAAAAGACAACCCCTCAGTCAACTTCGCTGGCAGATGCCTTCAAGAGAGGGAGTCAAGGAGCGCAGAAGTCCGTTCTGCACAGCAATTTCCTTACCTCCCTACTCAGGGGAGGTGCCCCGAAAGGGCGGACTCGCAGAGCTGCGAAGCAGAGGGGTTAAGCGAGCAGGGCCACCTCAGAACCCGATTCCGCATTGCCGTTCTCAGCGCAAAACCGGCTGCACCTGAGCCTCTATACTCTCCTCCCCATGCGGCACGGGCGGCGGCGTCACCGGCAAGCCCGCCTCCTCTCCGGCCCAGGCCATGAACGCGTTCAGGCCGCGCCGGAACAGGATCGGACGCTTTTCCTGCTTGCCCAGCTTGCGGACCTTGCCGTTCGGCCCCGGCTGGGGCGCAGGCAGCTCTGGCACCAGCGCCCAGTTGACGTTCATGGGCTGGAAGTTCTTGGGGTTGGCGCTGGCGAGGTAGCGGACTAAACCGCCCAGCATGGACTCGGCGGGCGGCGTGAGCGGCGTCAGGCCCTGCGCCAGCCGCGCCGCATTCGTTCCGGCCAGCCAGCCCGTCGCGGCACTTTCCAGATAGCCCTCGGTTCCGGCCAGCACGCCCGCCACGAACTTCTGCGGATCGGCACGCAGTTGCAGGGTGGAGTCCAGCACCTGTGGCGCGTTCAGGTAGGTGTTGCGGTGCATCACGCCGTAGCGGACGATCTCTGCATCGTTCAAACCGGGGATCAGTTGCACCACCGCCTTCTGATCGCCCCACTTCAGGCCCGTTTGAAAGCCCACCAGGGACCACAAACGGCCCTCACGGTCTTCCTGACGGAGCTGAGCCACGGCGTAGGGCCAGCGCCCGGTGCGCGGATCGTCCAGACCTTTGGGGGACATGGGGCCAAAGCGGGGGGTATCCACGCCCCGGCGCGCGATTTCCTCGATGGGCATGCAGCCCTCGAAGAATTCCAGCTTTTCCCAGTCGTGCGGGGTATGGGCGCGGGCCTGTTCCAGTGCGCCAAAAAAGGCCAGATACTCGTCCTTGGTAAACGGGCAGTTGATGTAATCGGCGCTCTGGTCATAGCGCCCGGCCCGCCAGCACACGTCCATATCGATGCTGGAAAAGTCGATTACCGGGGCGGCAGCGTCGTAAAAGCTGAGGCGTTCGCTGCCCGTCAGCCGTGCCACGTCGGCGGCCAGGGCGTCGCTGGTCAGGGGGCCGGAGGCGATCACGGCAATACCCTCCGGCACGGCCTCCACCTCGCCTTCAACGACTTCGATCAGCGGGTGTTCGCGCACCGCTTTGGTCACCCGCGCGCTGAATTCGTCGCGTTCCACAGCTAGGGCATTTCCGGCGGGCAGTTTGGAGGCGTCCGCCGCCGTCACGATGCCGCCGCCCACGCTGCGGAGTTCGGCCTGCAACAGCCCCTTGCTCTGGCGCTCGCCCTCGCCGCCCAGAGAGTTGCTGCACACCAGTTCGGCAAAGCCGCCCGAACGGTGCGCGGGGGTCATCTTGACGGGGCGCATCTCGTGCAGTCGCACGCGAACGCCCTGGCTGGCAGCGGCCAGCGCGGCCTCGGACCCGGCCAGGCCCGCGCCGATCACGGTGATGGAAGAAGGAGTGGTCATGTCGGGCAGTTTAGGGGAGGTGGGATGGGAAACGCAGTGCGCGGGAGGGGATTTCCGGGACTCGCCTCACCGTTCTGGCGTACCGCCCACTTCCTTTTTGATGCGCGAGAGCCACTCGTACAGCACCGTTTGCAGGGCATACAGTCGGTCCGAGGGTAGCGGCAGCGTGGAATCGAAGCGCGTCTCAGTTGCAGGGACGCTGATGACGTTCACGCCCTGCAAGGCGAAAATGCCTGCCGCGCGGCGCGAGTGGCTGGGGCTGGTCACCAGAAGAATCTGCTTCCAGCCCCGCGCCGCCGCCAGATCACGCACGCGGGCCGCCTCGTCGGTGGTGGTGGTGACGTTGCTCAGGTTCACGACTTGCGGGCCATTTTGCGGATACAGCCCCCGGATGATCTCGCGCTCGATCACACTCATCTTGGGACAGGTGGCCGAGAACACGTCGGACTGCTCGGAGACGGTCACGACGGGCGCGTATCCGGCCCGCCACAGCTTCAGGCCCGCCATCAAGCGGCTCAGGCTGGGAGATTCCAGCACCCGCGTGCCGCACTGCACGCCGCCGCCCAGCACCACGATGGCGTCGGCCTTCTGCGGCGGCTGAGAAAGCGTCAACGCGTTCAGCGGGCCGCGCAGCACAGGCGTCAGCAGGCACAGCGCGAGCAGCAGCGCCAGCGTTCCAGCGCCGACATACAGAACCCGGCGGCTGGGGGTGAAGGCTCCGGCCACTCCGCCAGCCAGGATAAGCAGCAGCAAAAGCACTTCGGGGGCACGGACCTGTCCCAGAAAGGCGGCTAGAACGCCCAGAGCTGCGCCGATGGTCGCGCCGCCCAGCACGCCGGGCCACATGGCGCGGAAGGCGAGCCGGGAGCGGGCCGGGAGGAGCCGGGTCAATGTTCGTCACGCTGGGGCCGGACCGAGGGTTCCAGCGCGGCGGGCAGAAATGCCTCCAGCCCCTTCGCGCCGTCGATGTGCACTTGCAGGTGCGGAAAGGGCAGACTCATGCCGCCTGCCTGCAAGGCTTCCTTGGCCGCTTCCCTGATCTGCATGGAAATCACCGGATAGGAGGCGATATTGGCCTCGCTGACCCAGAAACGCATGATCACGTCCACGCTCGACGCGCTCAGCTCCCTGACCAGCAGCAGCGGGGCGGGTTCCTTCTCAGTCCTGGGATGCGCGGTCATGACGTCCAGCAGGATGCGGCGCACGTCCTCCACCCGCTCCTTGTACTCCACGCCGATCAGCACGTTCAGGCGCAGCGGGCCGCCCGCCGTCAGGTTGACCACCACGGCCCCGGCCACGTCCTTGTTGGGGATAGACACGAATTCGTTGTCGCGGGTGCGGATGCGGGTGGTCCGCAGGGTCAGGCCGCTGACCTGTCCTTCCTGGTCCTTCACGCGAATCCAGTCGCCGATGCGAAAGGGCCGGTCCAGCAACAGGGTCACGCCGCTGATCAGGTTGGCCAGGATGTCCTGCGCGGCAAACCCCACCGCCAGCCCCAGCACACCCAGCCCGCCCAGGATGGGCAGCAGGTTCACGTTGAACTGCTCGAACACCAGATAGATGCCGCTCATGGCCCAGACCACCCGCACCACGTTTTTCATCAGCAGTTCCAGGCTGCCGTCCAGGCCCCAGCGCAGGGTCTGGCGATGCAACAGGTGTTCCAGCAGGTTCCAGCCCACGTACAGCAGCAGCAGGAGCGCGTAAACCCGGAAGATGGCCGGGCCGTACCTCGCCAGCGGTGGAAACAGAGCCGTAACTGAGATCAGCACCAGCATCAGCAGGGTCAGGCGCAGCACCACGCGCAGGATGCGGTGCGTGACGGACCGGGCGTCAGGCGGCACGACCCGCTTGACCGCACCGTGCAGCACGCGCGAGATGATCCAGAAGACCAACGAATAGAGTGCCACCAGCGCCAGTGCCAGCAGCAGCGTCGGGCCGTACTGTGCAGCGGCCCGCGCCGTGTCGGTCCAGGCCCGGTCCACGATGCCCGAGATGGTATCGACCCCCAGCAGGCGAGAGGTGTCGACTTGGTTTGCCATTGCCCGCAGTCTACGGCGCAGGTCATTCGCCCACAGAGGCCGTTCCTATACTGACCCGCATGTCCCGTTCAACCGCCCACAGAGAAACTGGCCGCCGACTGGCCCTGCCCGCCGTGCTGCTGATGCTGGCCCTGGGACTGGCGGCGCTCTTGCTGCTGCCCCGCCTCAACCAGAGCAGCGGCCCCGCCGAGGGCAGCACCGAGGTCCGCTTCGTGCGCGAGATGATCCAGCATCACGCGCAGGCCGTGGACCTGTCCACCCGTATTCGCGAGAACGGCAGCGATCCCGCCGTCCGCACGCTGGCGCTGGACATCATTCTGTCTCAGCAGGAGCAGATCGGGCAGATGCACGGCTGGCTGACCCTGTGGAACCGTCCGTGGGGCGGCGCGGGCATGACCGCCGAACATGCCCTGAGCATGGGCATGGCGACGCCGCAGCAGGTCAAAAGTCTGGACACCCTACCCCCCGCGCAGGCCGAGGTCACCTTCCTGCAACTGATGACCCGACACCACCAGGGCGCATTGATGATGGCCGAACCTGCTCTGGGCGCGGGCGTTCGCCCAGAGGTGCAGGCGCTGGCCCGCCAGATCGAGGCCAGCCAGAGCGCAGAGATCAGGAGCATGACCGAGATGCTTAAGGAGCGGGGGGCCGAGCCGTTGCCTGCACCGGGGATGGATATGAATCACGAGCATTGATTGGCGAGGGTAATTGACTAATCACAGAGCGAGAGGTTTGGACATTATTGTTCAGAAGAGTTTATAATTTTCGCTGCTTCTACTTCAGCCTTAGCCATGACAGTCGACACCTGTTCTTTCCGAAATATATTTAAGGTTTCTGATTCGTCAAATAAGGTGCCGTTGAATTCTCCTCCAAGATGAAAATTAATAACGGCACGTACCGCCAAGACTGTCATTCGAGCTGTCGTGTTGGCAACATACACTGCTTGCAATATTTCTGGCTTTTCCTGATAAACTTGTGGGCCAACTACTAAAACTCCATTCTCAATAAAACCTCCAGTTGTTTTATTGATCACAGGATTGCCATGTTTTGCATCGCAAAGTAGGCCGTAACTAGAGTAATCCGCTTCGGCCTGCTCTTTTGATTCTTCTTCGGTCATACCCATGGATTTCCAACCTTCAATCATACGCTGCTTTATCAGCCGATTCTGCCGGTTCCACACCTTTTCCCTTGGTCCGACATGCCTGTCCCAGATCTCAGCCTTAGATTCATCGTTGCCTATAAAGAGAAGCTCATAAGTAATTTCGATCATGTTGGCAGCAAGAGACATGGCCTGTGCCGGATAGCCGTGACCTAAAAGCATGCGAATTGCCTGCGCCTCCTGCTTCAGACGAAGCACAGTCATCAAGGCCACGTTCTGAGCTTTCGACGTTTTTGTTTTAATTAAAACGTCAACGACGTTTCCCAGAAGATTATTAGTTGCAACTGGCAACTCTTCAAATAGACCCTTTGATAGATCAACTAGTGCGGCGTTTGCTCGATTATGTATGTCAAGCAGACTATAACGCGGTGACTGCATAGGCTGTTCCATATCGCAGCTTAACCTGTCAATATCCGATAATTTCGTCACCACTAATCCAGAAGCCTATCCGCACAACTCACGCCTCTACGCCTTCCTCTTCATCCTCATTCTCAAGGGGGGCGAACAGGCGGTCCAGATCGTGTGATGTGAGCTGCGTGGCCTCGCTGAGGCCGCCGTCCAGAATCCCGCGCGCCAGACTGGCCTTGCGGGCCTGGAGTTCCAGAATGCGCTCCTCCACGCTGCCCGCTGCGATCAGCTTGTACACGAACACCGGCTTGTCCTGCCCGATGCGGTAGGCGCGGTCCGTGGCCTGATCCTCGGCGGCGGGATTCCACCACGGATCGTAATGGATCACGGTGTCGGCAGCCGTCAGGTTCAGGCCCACTCCCCCGGCCTTCAGCGTGATCAGGAACACATGCGTGTCGCCGCGTTGGAAGGCGTCGATCTGCTTCTGGCGGTCCTGGGTCTGCCCGGTGATCATCGAGTACGGAATGCCCTGTTCCTTGACCCACGTTTCCAAGTGGCCCAGCAGCGTGGCAAAGCCGCTGAAGATCAGCACGCGGCGGCCCTCCTCGATCATCTGTGGCAGATTGCCCTGGAGCCAGTCGAATTTGGCGTTGCCCTGCACCTTCTTGGCCGCCTCCAGCTTGACCAGACGCGGATCGGTGACCGCCTGACGCAGCTTCAACAGGGCGTCAAGGATCGCAATGGTGCTGCGGGCCAGCCCACGCGCCTGCAATTCCTCGCGCACGCGGCTTTCCATCGTCACCCGCACGGTTTCGTAGAGGTCACGCTGATCGCCATCCAGGGTCACGCGCACCGGGATCTCGGTCTTGGGCGGCAGTTCGCGGGCCACGTCACGTTTCTCGCGGCGCAGGATGAAGGGACGCACGCGGGCCGCTAGCGCGGCGCGACGGCCCGCGTCCCCACGTTTCTCGATGGGCGTGCGGTACAGCTCACGGAAGGTCTTCTCATTGTGCAGCAGGCCCGGTGACAAAAAGTTGAACTGGGACCACAGTTCGCCCAGATGGTTTTCAAGGGGCGTCCCCGTCAGGCACAATCGGTGCCGCGCGTCCACGCTGCCCGCTGCCTTGGCCGCCGCCGTCTTGTTGTTCTTGATGTTCTGCGCCTCGTCCAGAATCAGCATGTGGTACTGGTACTTGCGCAGCTCGTCCAGATCGCGCGGCAGCAGCGGATAGGTGCTGAGGATCAGGTCATGGTCTCCGATCTCGCCAAACAGATCGCGGCGGTCCTTGCCGTGCAGGGTCAACACTTTCAGATCGGGCGCAAATTTCGCGGCCTCAGCCTGCCAGTTGCCGATTACCGAAGTGGGCGCGATCACCAGACTGGGGCGGTCTGCGCGGCCCGCATCCTTCTCGATCAGGAGGTGAGCCAAAGTTTGGACCGTTTTGCCTAAACCCATATCGTCCGCCAGAATGCCGCCCAGCTCGTACTCGCGCAGGAATTGCAGCCATGCCAGACCCTGCAATTGATACGGGCGCAACTCGGCGTTCAGGCCAGCGGGAGGTTCCACGGGCTGAATGCCGCCGAAGTCGCGCAGCTTGCGCCCCAGTTCCAGCAGGCGCTCCGCGCCCACCCAGCGGGCCTTCAGCGCCCCTTCCAGCTCGGCCAGACGGGCGGCGTCCAGCAGCGGCAGGCGCAGCGGCCCGGCGGGCAGATCACGCAGGTTCAACTCCACCAGCACGCCCAGAATGGCGCGGATGCGTCCGGCGGGCAAGGCCACGCGGCGGCCATCGCCCAGCGCGGCGAACAGCGTTTCGTCGTCGTCCAGCGCGGCCAGCGCTTCCGGCGAGAACAATTCGGGCTGGCGGGCAATCAGATCGGCCAGCACTGGGATCAGACTGACGCGCTCGCCGTCCACCACGATCCCCAGATCGAGGGTGAACCAACCACCGAAGCTGTCGTCGGCCTCGCCGTACCAGTCGCTGATCTCGGCGAAGTTGAGAGGAAAATCGGGGTGGACGTGGATGGTAAAGCCCCGCTCCTCCAGGTCCGCGCGCCCGCCGCGCATGAAATCCATCCAGGATTCCTCGTCGCCCAGGGTCAGCAGGTCCTGAAGTTCGGGACCGAAGGTGTACTCGTCGAAAGCCTCAGCCACCGTGTCAAAGCCCGCCCGGTCCAGCGCGCGTTCGGCCTCCCGCTCCAGCTCCCGGTCACGTGGAATACGGGTCAGCACGCCGTCACGGTAGACAGTGGGATTGGGCGTCTCGGACAGGCTGCCCGGCGAATCCGGGACCAGCAGGCCGCCGTAAGCGTGCCTCAGCTCGGCCACCGCCAGGGTCTGTTCCTCCTCACGCATCATCCAGCGGTCCGGGACGTACACGGTGCCCACGCGGCCCATCAGGTGCAGTTGCGGCGTGTAGGGCAGGGTTTCCTCTCTGACCTTGACGGTCTGCGGAATCGGCAGGCCCAGGCCGGAGGCGGTGATGGCGTGGGCCAGCGCCGTGGCCTGCGCGGGTTGCAGCGTGGGGCCGGACAGGAAACGGGCCGCCTGTTCGGGCGGCGCGTCTGCAACCACGCGTGACAGCAGGCCAGCAGAGGGCTGCACGGCCCAGGGCTTGGGCGTGGGCAGCAGCACCGCGTCCGGCACCTGCGCGATCTCCAGCGACGGCGACTGCGCCCCCCGCCCGTCGGAGGTCCAGGCCAGCGTCCCCCCCAGGTCCGGGCCGCGCGCCAGCCGCATTTCGGGGCGGTCCCAGCACAGCCGTCCGCTGTCCAGCAGCGATTCGATCAGCAGGTCCCCCGCCGGGTGGCCGCCCAGGGCGTGCAGTTCCTCGGCGTAGCGGCCCGCCTGACGGGTGGAGTCGGTGGCCAGGTCCAGCAGGCGCAGCAGATCGGCGTCGCGGCGCACGAAGGCCGGGGCGGTGGACAGGCTGCGCGGCACCGGATACGTCTCGGCAGCGCGCAGATCGGGAACCTCGCCGCGCACTGGCAACCGCACCACGCGCAGAGCCACCCGCCGCGTGGGCGACGTGCCGTTGGAGGGCGGCAGCAGGCGCAGCACGTAGCGCAGCTCGAACTGCCTCCCACGCGACGCCGTGCGGCCCGAAGTGCCGAAGCCCGCCAGCCACTGCTGGGTGCGGGCGTCCAGCGCTTCCTCGGCCTGCATTTTCTGGGTGCCGGCGCTGGCCGGAGCCTGGGGACGCGGGCCGTCCGGCGGATCGGTGGACAGGACCAACGCGGCCACATGGCGGCAACGGTAGCGCCCACAGGTACACGAAGACGCGCGCAATTGCGGGTCCGGCGGTGGCAGCAACTCCACCGACGCCTCGTAGTCCACCCCGGCCTCGGTCACGGTGCCCTGCGCCCGCCACCCCACCTCGGTCCAGTCGCGCCGCACGTTGTGGACCGCTTCCTGCCGCAGCGCCAGCCCCTGCGCCGCCGTATCCAGCCCAAAGCCCGGCGGCAGGCGGCTGAGCTTCATCCCCGCACCTGACCCAACACCATCGGCCACAGCAGGGCTGGCCAGAGGACCCCAAGATTCACCGCAAACAAAAACACGCCCCCGAGTCTAGCGCATGTCGCAAAACGGCGCAGTGACAGATGGAAAGGCGTGAAGCAAACGGTTCTTGCCCGATCATGCGGAAGGCTCCAGCCTCCGCCAACTCACGGCACCAATGGGACCGCGGGGTTTGACACCCCGGGCCAGGGACCAGTCTCTCCCTCGCGCTCAGCCCTGCACCCTGGCTTCCCAGCGTTGCTGGCGGATCTGACGGACTTCGGCGGTCAGCAAGATGATGGTATTCAGGACATAGATTCCGGCCAGCGCGGCGATCAGGCCCGTTTGCAGGCCGGTCTGCACGCTGCCGGGAGCCAGCAGAGGAAGATCCGGGAACGTCACCAGACCCAGGCGGGGGGCCAACGCTGCGAGGACCGCCGCCCAGGCGAGCAGTAACATGCCGCCCCAGGGACTGTTCATCAGGCCGGTACCGGGCAGCACCACGGTCAGGGCCCGGACCAGCAGCGGGCGGGCCTGAGCAGAGGTCTGGGCCGCGCGGGGCAGCAGCAGCGAGAGCAGCAACAGCGCACCCAGGAGTGCCGTACCCAGCAGCGCCCAGCCCAGGCGCAGGCTTCGGCCCGGCGCAGCACTCAGCACCTGGGCCGGGTCCAGCAGCGACCCCCGCAGGGTCACGCTCAGGTCTCCGGTCACGGCGCGGGTCAGGCTGCGCTGGTCCGGGTAGCACAGCCGGGGCTGGCCAGGGCGATAGGTTCGCTGGAAGCTGGCATCGGGGCTGCCAGGATTCAGGCCCAGATTAAAGGCGGCGGCCCCCAGGTCCGGGCGGGCCGACAGCGCGGCGCGGTACTGCTCGCGGGCCTGGGCCTCGTCGCCGCGCGCCTGTGAGATCACGCCCAGGTTGTTCAGGGCGCAGGCATCGGGCAGGGCCGCCGTGTAGGTCTGACGGGCCGCCGAATCGTCGCCGTCCAGTTGCGAGGCCAGACCGATCAGCAGGGCGCTGTCCGGGCCGGGGCGCAGGTTCAGGTCCCCGAGGCCAGCGTTGCCCCAGCCGCCGCCGTAGGTTCCGGTGGTCAGCACCGGACTGCGCAGCGCCGCGCCCGCTTGATTGGCCCACTGCCAGCCGCCCAGTGAGGCCAGCAATCCGGCCAGCAGCAGGGTCAGCAAAAAGCGCTCGCTCAGGGACGCGTAGGCCACCGAGACGAAACGCGCGCGGGCCAGCGGACGGCGCAGCCAAGACACGAAGCGTCCCCCCAGGGGCCGGGTGGCCTGACCCTGCGCCCGCCACGCCCGGACCAGCAGCACCAGCGCCGCCGCCAGCAGACTCAGCGCCAGCGCCAGCGTGGACAGCCGCGCGGCGTCACGCACGCTGCCCAGCCCATTCGGCCCCAGGTTGTACAGCGTCCCGGCCCGCAGTGAGCGCGAGAACTGCCGCCACTCCTCGGCCTCGCCCGCGCGGCCCTGGGTTTCCAGAATGCCCGCGTAGCGCGCGTACAGCGCCGGGCCGCCCTCAAAACGCGGGTGCAGTTCGCGCAGGTAGGCCATCCATGATTCGGCGCGGGCCAGCCGGTTCTGCGTCAGCAGAGTGCCCAGGTAGGCGCTGGGATTGCCGTAAGCCCCCAGAGCCGCCCGGCTGACTGGGATGTCGGGGTCCAGGCCGCGTCCGGCGGCGTCGCGACGCGCACGGTCCAGCGCCAGATCGGCGGCTGCCGGATAGCCCGCCGTGTCCAGCCGCGCGGCCAGTTGCACCCACGCCGGAAACGACAGCGCGGTGCCCAGCGCCCGCCGCACAGTGCTGAGGGCCGCATAACTGTCGCCTGCCACCCGGCGCTGTTCGGCCAGCCGCAGCAGCAGGAAGGGATTGGTGGGATCATCGTTCGCCGCCGCCTGCACACCCGCCTCTGGGATGGCCTGGGCGGCGCGCAGCAGCCAGCCCGTCACAGCGGGGTCCGGCGGAAAGACCACCCGCTCCTGCACGCTGGGGCCAGAGGGTCCGGCGGCCAGCGTAAAGCGCTCGGCGTACCCGTTCCCCCCGGTGGTCACGCGGACCACACCCCCGGAGGCGTCCAGCGAACTGACCGGCCCCGGCAGATCGGCGCGGCCCAGCACCCGGCCCCGCGCCGTGTAGGCGTAGACCTCCGGCCCCACGCCCAGGTAGGTCACGCCGCCCACCTCCAGCGGACCGCTCAGCTCGCCCAGAGCTGCCGGAAAACTGCGCTGCCAGACCAGCTTCGGCCCGTCCTCGTAGCGCAGGGTGCGGCCTTCCAGCACCGGAGCGGCCCCCGCCGGGACAGCCCACGCCAGCCCCAGCAGCAGGGCGAGGACGGGCCGAAGGACTGCTTTTACGCGCCGCCCCTGCCTCACGTATGGTCTCCGCCTCACGCCCGGTCCCCCGGCCCCACCGGAAAGGCCAGCAAATGTACGGCCCGCAGCGCCATCGCCACGCCCCCGGCCAGCAGATCGGGCAGACCCCCGTACCGCAGGCTGAGCAGCAGGCCCACCGGCACGGCCACGGCAGTGGCGAAGGGCACGGCGTTCAGCTTCAGGCGGCTTTGCAGCGTGGCCCGGTACAGCGGAATCAGGACCAGTCCGGTGCCCAGCGTGCCCAGCAACGTCAGCGGGGCAGCCACCAGCAGCGCCCCCAGAAACGGCGCGATCCCGGCCCCGCCCTGAAAACGGAAGAACACCGGGTAGCAGTGGCCCAGCACCACCGCCAGGGTGGCCAGCCAGGTCAGCTCCGGCGTCAGCGCGCGGGCCACGGCCACAGCCAACACGCCTTTCATGATGTCCCCGGCGGTCACCAGAATGGCGGCGTTGCGTCCGAACTGCCGGTAGGTGCCGCTGCCCCCCGGCAGATCGCGCCCACTGATGTCCGCTCCGCGCACCCGCGAATACAACACGCCCGTGACCAGCGATCCCAGCAGGTAGGAAATGAGAGCAACCAGCAGGGGCAACATACGCGCCGCATTGTAGGGCAGGGCCGGGGCGGGAGCGCAGCCCGGAAGAGGTATACAGGGAACAGGCAGCAGAGCGTCTGCTCAGTGCTGGACATACACCAGGGCAGGCCGGGACTGGAATCCAACCACGTTGACCCGCACTGGCCAGAGTGCAATCTGAACTGTGGCCCGATCAGTTCCCCTGCCCCGGACTCCTTTACACTCAGGGCGATGACCACAGGTGAAACCGGCTTGCAGGCGCAGGAGACCGCTGAAGTCCTCTCCCGCGAGGAACTGCGGCGCTACTCGCGGCAACTGCTGGTGCCCGAATGGCTGGAGGCCGGGGCACAGGAACGGCTGCGGCGCGCAAGCGTGCTGGTGGTGGGCGCGGGCGGGCTGGGTGGCCCGGTGATCACGCTGCTGGCGGGGGCCGGTGTTGGACGGCTGGTGATCGCGGACGGCGATACGGTGGGCGTCAGCAATCTGCACCGCCAGACGCAGTTCATAGCCGCCGACGTGGGCCGTCCCAAGGCAGAGGTGGCAGCGGCACGGGCACAGGCGATCAATCCGTTCGTGCAGATCAGCACTGCTCCCAGACTGGACCCCGAAGATATGCAGCGCGCCACAGATGATGTCACCCTCGTGATAGACGCCACCGACAACTTCGAGACCCGCTATGCCATCGCCGATGCCTGCGCGCAAAGCGGGCGCGAATGGGTCTGGGGCGCAGCCAGCGGCAGCAGCGGCATGGTCAGCGTGTTCGGGCCACAGTTTGGCCTGCGCGATCTGTTCCCCACCCCTGGCGACGCCCCCTCCTGCGATGAAACCGGCGTGCTGGGTCCAGTCCCCCAGGTGGTGGGCAGCCTGATGGCCCAGGAGGCCCTCAAGGTTCTGGGAGGCGTGGGGGAACCCCTGAGGGGCCGATTGT